>JAHBXO010000039.1 GCA_019636445.1 Gemmataceae bacterium
CGGTCCGCGGCGGTCAGGTGCGCGAACTCCTTCGAGTCGTCCTTGCCGCTCAGCACCTCCCAGAGCCGCAGGTAGACGCGTTCCTTCGCCTCCGGGTGCAGGCCGTCGAAGAGCTTCGAATAGATCGTATAGCTCAGCGGGTAACGGAACATCCGCGTCTTCAGGTCGAACTCGCGCAGTGATCGCTTGTTTGCATCGAACGGCCCGCGCGCCGCGAACTCCTTCGCGAAGTCCGACGTGCCCGCGACCGGTTCGGTCAGTTTCGCCTCCTCGTGGAACAGCAGGTACTGCACCAACGGCTCGCACGCCCAATGGATGCGCCGCGTGATCCCTTCGCTCCGCGTGCCGGCGGGTTCCTTCAAGGCCTTGTTCAGTTCGTCTTGTTCGTGCAGCGCCAGCCGCGTCAGCATGTTCGCCCGCGCGATCCGGTTGTGCGCCTCGCCCTGATGTTCGAGTACCATCAGCGCCACAAGGTCGCTGTGGGGCGTCAGGTAGTTCGCCACCGTGAAGTAGGGTTTCAGATCGACCACATTCGCGTTCGGCGCCTTCTCGTCCAAGCCCGGCCAGCCGCCGACCATCTGGTTCCCGAGGTGGTCCTGCTTGCCGCTCGTCCCGGTGACGAACCAGCCGCCCCAGCGATCCTCGAACGGGGTCGAATGGTCCACGCGCTTCGTCCCGAGCGAGAGCACCGGATCGCCGCTGCGCCCCGGCGAGACGGATCGAATGAGGTGCCCGGGGAACCCCTGGTTGCTCGAAGACCCGTGGCAGATCAGGCAGTTCTCGGTCTGCCGCTCGATCGCACCCTTCTTCTTCGGGTCCTGGTCCATCGTGTAGAAGACGGTGCCGAGGTTCGGGTCGGCGGCCGCGAGTTCGAGAACGTCACCGTGGCGGCAGAAGCCGACGGTCACTTCGTCGTTGAAGTAGATGGCGCGGGGCGTCTTCGGGCCGATGCGGGAGCGCTGGAGACTGGTCCGCGAGAAGACGAGCGTTTGCGACGACGCCGGCACGTCCAAGGCCTTCAGGACGGCCTTGAGATGGCCGAACTCCGGATCGTGCGCGAGTCGCTTCCCGGACTGGATCGACTCGCGAAGCACGCTGACGGGGTTCCGGTCGGGCGCGGTCGAGTAGCGGATCGGCGGCCGGTCGAGATCGGCGGCGGAAGCCGACAGCGAGACGAAGGCGGGGAGAAGAAGAATCGCGAAGCGGGTCATGGGAAACCCTCGGCGGGTTAATTTAAGACAATGATATCCTAAATTGTCCCGCCGTCAACCCGATTTGCCAATTCTATGGATTCCTCAACGCTCAGGCGGCGCGCCGGGCGGGCACGACGCGCAGGCCGTCCTCGACGAAGAGTTCCGATTCCACGCGACCCGCACCGCTGCGCACGCCGAGCGTCTTCAGCAATCGCCGGCGCGCCTCGCGGAGCGGGACGGCGGCGAAGCGGTGGGCGCGGATCCACCAGGGCCGCTGGCGTTTCAGCGTGCGGGCGGCTTCGCCGCCGCGAACGGGGTCATGCTTCGCGAGGTGCTTCGCGAGGTGATAGAGGTCGGACCGGCAGAGGATGGTGAAGAGCCAGGCGGCACCGGGCCAGTGGCGGACGCGGCGGTGGGCGGCGTCGAAGCCGATCTGGAAGTCGATGAGATGGGGTCGCCCATCGTCGCCGACGATGATGTTCTCGCGCTTGTGGAGATCGACGTAGGCGAGGCCGCGATCGTGCATCGTGGCGAGGGTGGCTTCGAGGGTCGGGAAGAACGCCGGCCCGACGCGCTCGCCCTTGCCGAGCGGATGGCCGGCGACATGGGCGCGCGCGACGGCGGTGCGCCAGATGCGGCCGTCGACGCGCACGTCGCCGAGGGCGTTCGGGACGTTGGGCAGGTCCGCGAGGCGTTCGAGGGCGGCGCGTTCGCGCGCCGCGAGCCGGCGGCCGATCCAATCCGTCGCGAACCAACCAACGGGTTGCATGCGGTTGAACTTGCAGACGATCCGCCGGCGACCGTTCGAGTACAAGGCGGTGGCGGCCCAAGAATCGTGTTTGAAGATTTCGTCGCGGTGGAAGGTTTCGCCATCAACCTCGACGTTCGCCGGCGGGTCGGCCGTGCCCAGCGCGCGGAAGATCGCCGGACGCGGACGGACGGAGTGCGCAGGCATGGTCGATTCCCAAGGGGCGCGGCGATGCGCGCGGACCCTCGGGAGATCGGCGGCGCGGCCGGTTTGACTGCACCGGATGGTTCGCCCGGCGCACACGGCCCTCCGGCACCGCTGGAACAACCGCTACAGATTGCCCTGCCCGCCACGCCGGTTATCGCTAGCGTGATGGCATCCCGCACGCCTCGGATTTCCCCCATGCGCACGCTCCTGTTCCTTGCGATTTGTTCCTCCCCACTTGCGGCCGCAGGCCCGGCGCTCGATGCGTCCACGGCGCGCGTCGACGGCGGCACCGCGTGGTACGACATCCGCGCGCTCGGCATCGAAGGGCAAGGGTGGACGGACGTGAAGGCACCGTTCGACCGCTTCCCGGCGAAGGCGGAAAAGACCGTGCGGCCGCCGGTCTGGGGACTGAGCCGGCACTCGACCGGCTTGTGCGTGCGCTTCCTCTCGGAGACTACCGCCATCCAGGCGAAGTGGACGGTCACGAACAAGAACCTCGCCATGCCGCACATGCCCGCGACCGGCGTCAGCGGCCTCGACTTGTACGTGAAGCTGAAAGGACGCTGGCAATGGATCGGGAACGGCCGGCCTTCGGGCGAGACGACGACGACGCAGCTCGTCAGCGGACTCTTTGCCGGCGAGAAGGAATTCCTGCTCTACCTTCCGCTTTACAACGGCGTGTCGTCCGTCGAGATCGGTATTCCGAAGAATCTCAACTTGAAGAAAGCCGACCCGTACCCGGCCGACCGCGCGAAGCCGGTCGTCTTCTACGGTACGTCGATCACGCAGGGCGGGTGCGCCTCCCGGCCCGGGATGGTCCACACCTCGATCCTCGGCCGGAAGTTCGACCGCCCCATGATCAACCTTGGTTTCTCCGGCAACGGCACACTCGACTTGCCGGTCGCGAATCTCCTCGCCGAGATCGACGCGGCCGTCTACGTGCTCGATTGCATTCCGAACCTATCGCCGGCGCAGGTGGCCGAGCGCACGGAGCCGTTCGTGCTGGCGCTGCGGAAGGCGAAGCCGACGACGCCGATCGTACTCGTGGAAGACCGCACCTACACGAACGCGCCGGCGATTCCGGGCGTGGCGAAACGAAACGCCGAGGGGCGTGCGGCGAACAAGGCGGCCTTCGACAAACTCGTCGCCGCCGGGGACAAGAACCTCTTTTACATCCCCGGCGACAAGCTCATGGGCGACGACGGCGAGGGGACCGTCGACAGCTCGCACCCGACCGACCTCGGTTTCCTGCGGCAGGCGGAAGCGTTCGCCGAAGTGCTCGGGCCTTTGCTTAAGTCGAAGTGAAAACCGATGGCCACGAAAAGGCACGAAGAGACACAAAAAGAAGTGAAGACCCGATCTTACTTTTTGTGTCTCTTCGTGCCTTTTCGTGGCCATCATTTCTTTGGTGTAGCAGCCGGTGCCTGTGTCATGGAATAAACGAGGCAGGTCCCGTTCGCGCCGGCGATGGCGAGGGCGGTGCCGTCGGGATGCAGGGTCATGTCGCGGGCGTTCGTCGGCACGGTGACGGTGTGCGTGTTCGCCGCGTCGGCCGGGTTCCAGAACCAGATGCGTCCCTGCCCGCCACCGCCAGCACCGACTATGGTGCCGTCCGTCAGGAAGTTCACGCCCCAGCCGGTGCCCTGGAAGGCATCCTTCGGCTTGAGGAGCTTCGGCTTTCCCTCGGCCCAATCGAAGAGGACGACGAGCGGATTGCCGACGCCGGCGAAGGCGTTCGAGACGTTCGTGATGCCGATGCAAGCGAGTTGGGTACCGGCGCTGTTGAAGGCGATGCCGCGAATACCGCCGATGTCGGCCCAGAATCCGGAGTCGTACTTGTGGAAGACCTTCGCATCGAGCTCGCGGACGGGCTTGCCGGATGACAAGTCCCAGTCTTTGATGTTCCCTTTGAGGTCGGCCGAGACAAGCCGCGTACCGGACGGGTGGAACGCGACGTTGTAGACGTGTGAGGTGTGTCCTTCGAGGGTGGCGAGCGGCCGGCCGTCGGCGGCACTCCAGAGCTTGACGAGTTGGTCGTTGCCACAGGTGGCGACGGTGGACCGATCGGGGCTGACGGCGACGGCGCGAATCCAGCCGGCGTGCGCCGCGACGGTGCGGAACGGCTTCGGTGCGGCCTCGGTGCCGTGCCACCAAAGCAGATTCCCATGATAATCGCCGGAGAGAAGCGTGAACGGTTCCGGCATCCGAACCGCTCCGAGACCGCCATGAACGGCCAGAGCGGGGATCGACGCGGCCGGCACGAGCGTCGGCTTCGAGACGAACGCCATCCCGCGCACCCAGCTGGAATGCCCGACCAGCGCGACCTTCTCCCGCGTCAGCAGGTCGAAGCGCACGATCGTGTCATCTTCGGAGCTCGCGAAGAGGTATCGCCCCGACGGATCGAACCGGCAGCCGACGAGTGGTCGACCGTGCTTCAAATCCATCAGGAGGCGCGTCTTCGCGATTTCGATGGCCATGTTTCATCACCGAATGGATTCTTACATTTTGCATTTCTCATTCTCCATTTTGGATTGGTCCAAACATGACCGAACCAATGCAAAATGGAGAATGAGAAATGCAAAATGGAAAACCGACCGTTATACGGCTCACGACAGGATCTCGTGGATCGCGGCGGCTTTCGGGTCGGCGATCGGCACGGGGCGGCCGGCGGGATAGAAATTCTTCGTCGGATCCATGCCGAGGGCGCGGAAATAGGTGTGGAACAGGTGGCCGCCGTTCACCTCGCGGTCCGTGACGGCGGTGCCGTTCGCGTTCGTCTTGCCGACGACGGCGCCGGCCTTCAGCCCGCAACCGGCCATCGCCACCGACCACGCCTTCGACCAGTGGTCGCGACCGTAGCGGTCGTTGATCCGCGGCGTGCGGCCGAACTCGCTCATCACCACGACGAGCGTCGACTCCAGCAGGCCGCGTTCCTTCAGGTCGTCGAGCAGCATCGCGAAGGGGCGGTCGAACTCGCCGAGTTGTTCGATGTGGAAGTCGAAGTTCTCGTGGTGCGTGTCGTAGTTCGTGTGCGACACCTTTACAAAGGTGACGCCCTGTTCGAGCAGCCGGCGGGCCAGCAGCATGTGCCGGCCGAAGTCGTGCCGGCCGTAGCGGTCCGCGGCCTTCGGGTCCTCGCGGCTGGCGTCGAAGGCGTCGGCCCGCGAGACAACCTTCGCGGCCTGTTCGTACGACTCGGTGTACGCTTCCGTCTGCGCCGAGCGGCGGGACTTGGCGAAGCGGTCGTTCAGCTTCTTGCGGAAGGCTTCGCGCTCGGCGTCGGTGGTGATCGCGGCGGGGCGGAGCAGGTCGGCGGGCGGCTTGCCATCGCCGAGCGTGACCGAGGCGAACTTCGGGCCGAGGAACGCGGCGTCTTCCTTGTTGAAACCACCACCGCCGCGCGGCGTGATCTGGATGTGCCCGGGCAGTTCGGCGTCCTTGTCGGTCAGCAGCTTGGCCGCGACCGCGCCGACATGCGGATACACCAGCCCCGGCTCCGTGCGCCGGCCCGTAAGCATGATCGTGGCGCCGCGGCCGTGCTCGTCTTCCTTCGTGTTGATGCCGCGCACCAGCGTCAGCAGGTGCATCCGCTTCGCGGCTTCCGGCAGCAGTTCCGAAATGTGGATCCCCGGAACACTGGTCGGGATGGCACGGAACGGACCGCCGGTGTCGGTATTCGGCTTCGGGTCCCACGTCTCCAGTTGGCTGACGCCGCCACTGAGGAAAATGACGAGCATCCGCTTCTGCGCGGACTTCAGCTCCCGCGCCGCCGCAGGAGTGGTCATGCCGGCGAATCCGGCGAGGCCCGCCGCCGCACCGCCGAGGAACAGACGCCGGTTGACGGTGTGGTCGGCCGTGCCGCAGGCGTAGTTGCAGTTGTTCATCGGGAACCTCGAATGAAATCGAACCACCCCGTTTAGCCGCGAGGCGGAGTCTTCGGAGCCGAGCGCGTCACGTCGGCGAAATCGAGACTCGATTCTCGCGAAGGTGACGCGCTCCGCTGCGCAAAGCCTCCGCGTCGCCGCTAAACAATCAATGATTGAATCGGAACTCCGCGCTCGCGAGCATCGCCCAGACGATATCGCCGAGCGTGGCTGTGCGGTTCGCCGAACCCCGCAGCGCATCCTCGATGTCCTTCCGCTCCTCGTCGCTCGGCAACCGCGTGTAGACCGTCAGGTACAACTCCTCCGCCACGCGGCTCGGCTCCGTCAGTTTCGCGGTGCGCTCCACGAGGCTGCCCGTCCGCGGGGCGATCAGGTTGCGGATATGCCCGCCGTGCTTGACGAACAGCGTCTGGTCGAGGGTCGACGCGAAGCCTTCTTCCGGTTCGCCGGCGCGGGTGCCATACAGGCTGCGGAACGGCCCCAGGTTCGACGCCAGCTTCGCGTGCAGCGCCTCTTCGGAATACTTCTTCGCCAGTTCGGTGCGATAAACGTCGGTCAGCCCCGTCGCCTGCATCGTCGCGTAACCGAGTTGTTCGGGCGAGAGCGGCTTCAGGATCGCCGTCGCGTAGCGGTCCTCGGCCAGGTCCTTCCCGGCCACGGTCGGTTCGCTCGATCGCTGGTAGGTCTTGCTCATCGCGATCTCGCGGAGCAGCCCTTTGACGTCGTAGTTCTTCTTCTCGAACTCCTCGGCCAGCATCTCGAAAAGCGCCGGGTGCGAAGCTGGGTTGGCGGAGTGGTCGAAGTCGAGCGGCTGCACGAGTCCCCGGCCCATCATGATCGTCCAGAACCGGTTTGCCGCCGTGCGGCGGAAGGCGATGTTCTCATCGGCCGTGATCGCCGTCGCGAGCTGTGCCAGCCGGCTGTACGCCGGGACGGGCTTCACGTCCTTCTTCGGAGCGACCTTGTATTCCTTCCCCTTTTCCAGTTTTGGGTCGCCGATCGGCTTCCAGCCCGGCACCGCCGGCGACGTTGTCTTCTGAACCTTCTTCGGGTCGAAGACGGAGATGAAGTTCACTTCCCCCTCGGCCTTCTCGGCGATGACCGCCTTCGGATCATCCGGCTTCGGATAGAGGAAAGCCCGGTTGAAGAACGCCTGGATGCCGTAGTAGTGCTCTTGCTTGTAGTCGTCGACGAGCGGGTGGTCGTGGCACTGGGCGCACTGGAGGTTGCGGCCGAGGAAGAGCCGGCCGATGTCCCGCGTCACGATCGTCGGGTCGAGATCGCGATCGAGGAGGAACTTGGCAGCCGGGCGCGTCTTCGGATCGGCGCCGTCGCTGGAAAGAATGTCCCGGACGAGATCGTCGTACGGTACGTTCGCGGCGAAGGAGGAACGCAGGAACTTCTCCCACTCGGCCCGCGGCACCTTCGAATCGCGACGGCGATCCATCAGCAACACGTCGAAGACTTCCTGCATCCGTCGGGCGTATTCGGGGCTGGCGAGCAAGGCGTCGACGAGCTTTGCGCGCTTGTCGGCGGACGAATCGGCGAGAAAGGCCCGGGCCTCGGTCGCGGAGGGAATCCGCCCGGTCAGGTCCAGCGTGACGCGGCGGAGAAACTCGGAATCGTTGGCGATCGGAGCTGCGATGGCATCGTAGTTCGGTAGTCCGGCGGCGATGTGGCGATCGATCCGTTCGCGCAGCGGCGGCTCGGATCCCATCGACGGAGACACCAGAATCAGAAGCGCGAACGCTCCGATGCGAAACCGAAGGGAGCCCATGCGGACGGCCCCGAAGTCTGGTGGAGGGAAGGCATGGCCGCGCGAACCCAGACTGTCCGCACCGCCGAGGCAGGAGTCGACTATCTAACACCGTGGCGTTTCGGCGGCAGAATGTCAAGCGAAAAGTCGGTCAGGCGGGTTCGCCAGCAGCAGTTCGCGCCCGCGCCGCACGCTTGGGAAGGCGAGTTCGGCCGGGTCGAGGTCGTCGAGCCGGCGCCACTCGAACGAAGCCGTGCCGTCGCCGGCATGGGCCGCGTCGGGGTCCACGGCGTCGGCGTGGAACATGAAATCGCAGACGGGATACGTCACGCCCTTGTAGGGGTATTCATTGGTCAGCGAACAGACGTACCGCAGGTTTGTCAGTTCGACGCCGACCTCTTCGAAGACTTCCCGCCTTACCGCAACCTCGGCCGTCTCGCCGATGTCGACAAAGCCGCCGGGCACGGTGAGCAGCCCTTTCCCGGGATCGCGTGCGCGGCGAACGAACAGGTATCGCCCGTCGGCGCGGCGCACGAACGATGCGGCTCCGATGGCGGGGTTGAAGTAGAGCGTGAACCCGCAGCCGCAGGCGAGCGGCACCGTGCCGGGCCGTTCCAGTGCCGCACTGCAGCGGGGGCAATGACGGAAGAGTTTGGAGGGGAACATGGGAGCAGGATACGAACCGAACGGTTCGATAAGATGACCTGACCTTCCCGTGGAACAATTCCGATGTCTCGGTTCATCGCACTTCTTGTCCTCGCGGTCATTCCGCTCGTCGCGTACGCCGACGGAGACCCGAACGCGATCAGCTTCGAGAAGCACGTCCTCCCGATTCTCAAGGAGAGCTGCCATCGCTGCCACGATGCGAAGAAGGGCACGGCCGACTTCCGCATCGACGTGCGCAGCCGGGCGAAACAGGGGGGCGAATCGAAGAAGGCCGGCATCGTGCCGGGGAAGGCGGCCGAGAGCGAACTGTTTCGGCGCATCGCGAGCACGGACGACGAAACGGTGATGCCGCCGAAGAAGCCGTTGGCGAAAGAGAAGATCGAGATCATCAAGAAGTGGATCGACGGGGGCGCCGTCTGGCCCGATTCGTTGGCAAACGAGACGAGCGCGAAGCACTGGGCGTTTGAGAGTCCGAAACGGCCGGCCGTTCCCAAGAACGCGTCGCATCCCATCGATGCATTCGTACTCGCGAAGTTGGCGACGGAAGGGTTGAAGCCTTCGCCGGCGGCGGACAAAGCGACGCTGATCCGCCGCTTGTATCTCGACCTCGTCGGCCTGCCGCCGACGCCGAAGCAGGTGGACGCGTTCCTCTCCGACGCGTCGCCGAACGCCTACGCGAAGGTCGTGGATGAGTTGCTCGCGTCGCCACATTATGGTGAGCGCTGGGGCCGGCTCTGGCTGGACGCGGCCCGCTACGCCGACAGCGACGGCTACGAGAAGGACAAGCCGCGATTCGTCCACTTCTACCGCGACTACGTCATCAACGCCTTCAACAAGGATCTGCCTTACAACCAGTTCCTGCTCGAACAGCTCGCCGGCGATCTGCTCCCGAACGCGACGCAGGACCAGATCGTCGCGACCGGCTTCCTGCGGAACAGCATGATCAACGAGGAGGGCGGCATCGACCCCGAGCAGTTCCGCATGGAGGCGATGTTCGATCGCATGGACGCCGTCGGAAAAGGAATGCTCGGCCTGACGATCCAATGCGCCCAGTGCCACACGCACAAGTACGATCCGCTGACGCAGGCGGAGTACTACAAGCTCTTCGCGTACCTGAACAACTCGCACGAAGCGAACGTGACGGTCTACACGCCCGACGAGCAGATGAAGCGCAGCGAGATCTTCCAGAAGATCAAGCAGATCGAAGCGGACCTGAAGCACAAGACGCCGGACTGGGAGAAGAAGCTGGCCGCGTGGAAGGCGAAGCTGGCCCGGCCGGCGTGGGATGTGATCCGACCGAGTCTCGACACCAGCGGCGGACAGAAGCACACGCTGCTTGCCGACGGATCGATCTTCGCCAGCGGCTACGCACCGACGCAGCACACCACCGACTTTTCCGGCCCAACGAAGTTGAAGACGCTCACGGCGGCTCGCCTTGAACTGCTGAACGACCCGAACCTGCCGCGCGGCGGGCCGGGGCGATCCATCTTCGGCCTGTTCGCCCTCACCGAGTTCAAGCTCGAAGTGAACGGCAAGGCCGTGAAGATCGCCTCCGCCACGGCCGATGCGAACGGGGCCGAGAAGCCGCTCGACCCGATCTTCGA
Organism: Gemmataceae bacterium; assembly: GCA_019636445.1. GTDB lineage: Bacteria > Planctomycetota > Planctomycetia > Gemmatales > Gemmataceae > Limnoglobus. The sequence continues at coordinate 10,059 of JAHBXO010000039.1, forward strand.
CAACCGCTCGAAACGGAACCGGATCACCGGGCCGATCGCCTTCGCCATCGACGGGAACAACGACACGGCCTGGTCGCCGGACATCGGCGGTGGGCGCAGCAACGTCCCCCGAAACGCGGTCTTCGTCTTCGAGAAGCCGGTCGACCTGCCGGAGAACGCAAAGATCACCATCCGGCTCGTGCAGAACCACGGCGGTTGGAACAGCGACGACAACCAGAACAACAACCTCGGCCGCTTCCGCCTGAGCGTGACCGACGCGCCGAACCCGACCGCCGATCCGCTCTACGGCACCGCCAACGACTTTTCGGTGTTTCGATCGACCGTGCCGGAGTGGAAGGACGCGAACGCGAAGATCGAAGCGATCTGGAAGGAGCACCCGGCCGGTACGTCGCAACTGGTTTACACCGAGCGGACCGAAGAACGACCGACGTTCGTCCTGAAGCGCGGCGACTTCCTCAAGCCCGGTGAGAAGACCTCGATCGGATTGCCGACGTTCCTGAACGCCCCCGCCGCCGACCTGCCGCCGAATCGGGTCGGCCTCGCGAAGTGGATGACGGATCGGAACGCTCCGACGACGGCGCGCGCCTTCGTCAACCGCGTCTGGCAAGCCTACTTCGGCACCGGCATCGTCGCCACGCCGGAGGACTTCGGCAAAATGGCCGACCCGCCCAGCCATCCCGAGCTGTTGGATTGGCTCGCCGTCGAATTCATGCAACCCACTATCACCGGGGCGAAGCCCACGGACGACCGTCCGTGGGCAGTCAAGCGCCTTCACAAGCTGATCGTGACGTCGGCCACCTATCAGCAAACGTCGAAGGTCTCCCCCGAACTCGCCGCGAAGGATCCGGCGAACCGGCTGCTGGCGCGCGGGCCCCGCTTCCGCGTCGACGGCGAACTGGTCCGCGACATCGCCCTCTCCGTCAGCGGCCTGCTGAACCCGAAGGTCGGCGGGCCGAGCGTCTATCCGCCAATCCCGCAGTTCCTCACGCAGCCGCCGGCGAGCTACGGCCCGAAGGTCTGGCCCGAAAGCGTCGGCCCCGACCGCTACCGCCGCAGCCTGTACGTCTTCCGCTTCCGCAGCATCCCGTACCCGGCCCTGCAGGCGTTCGACTCGCCGACCGGGGACTTCGCCTGCGTGAAGCGCTCGCGCTCGAACACGCCGATCCAGGCGCTTACAGCCATGAACGAGCCGATCTTCGTCGAGGCTTCCCAGGCGTTCGGCCTGCGCATCCTGAAGGACGGCGGCGAGACCGACCGCGAACGGATCGCCTTCGCCTTCCGGCTCTGCACGGCACGCTCACCGAGCGAAGCCGAGACGGCGATCCTGCTGGACTTGCTGACGAAAAACGTGGCGAAGTATTCCGATCCGAAGGCCGACCCGTGGGCGGTGGCGGTGTCGAAGCCGGAAGACGCCCGCAAGCTGCCGAACGGCGCGACCCCGGCGCAACTGGCCGCGTGGGTGACGGTGGGGCGGGTACTGTTGAACCTCGACGAGACGATGACGAAGGAGTAAGCCCCGATTGCGGGCGGCGCACCGGTCGGCTACCATTCAACGGCATGGTCGGAGGACAAAACCCATGAATGCGACGCTCGAAGCCGAGATTCCCGTGGACTTGCTCGAACGCGTGCTGGCGCTGCCCGACGGCGCGAAGCGCAGGCTCGCCGATCTTCTGACGCAGTCCGTCGACGCGCCGGACGACCTCGAGTTGTATCGCAAGGAGATCCAGGCTCTGATCGCCGATCGCGTCGAAGGGTTCCTGAGCAGACGATACAAGACGGTGGACGCGAAGGAATCGGCCGAGCGAGTCCGCGCCAAATTGCTCGAGGAGTACCCTTAGTGAAGGTTCACGCACTCGATGCCGTGGAAGACGATCTTCACCGCGCCGCTAGGTATTATGAAGCCGAACGATCGGGATGGGGCTGCCTCTTCGTGGACTCCTACCTTCGCATCCTTGAAACGGTCGAACGTTTTCCCCAATTCTACTCGTTGGTCGATGACGGCGTTCCGAATTTGGAAATCCGAAACGCGATCTTCGACCGCTTCGATTACCGCGCCATCTACATCGTCCGACCCGCCGAAGCCGTGATCCTGACCGTCACCCATTCCCGTCGCCGTCCCCGCCACTGGCACGATCGACTCGACTTGGCTTAATCCGACCGTCCCTCTGACAGCCCCCTAACGTACCCGACTGATCGCACGATTCCTTTTGCTCTTGACTTAAACCTTAGAATGACGATAAAGATTATCCGGTAAGAGGAAGCACGAGCGATGACGGCGGAACGAATGTCCGATGCCGCGATCCTCGCGGCCGCGCGGGATCTCGCGGCGGCGTCGCCCCAAGATGTTCTCCGCTGGGCGGTTCGGGAATTCCACCCGCGCCTGCTCATGGCCACTGCGTTCGGCGCGGAGGGTTGCTGCATCCTGCACATGCTCGCCGAGATCGAACCGGCCGTCACGGTCATCAACCTCGATACCGGTTATCAGTTCCCGGAGACGCTCGAGCTTCGCGAACGGATCAAGGTTCGTTATGGCATCGAAGTGATCTACATTCGGCCGGAACTGACCGTGGCGGAATACGAAGCCGAGCACGGCGGACCGCTCTACTCGCACCGGCCGGACCAGTGCTGCCACGATCGCAAGGTTTTGCCATTGCGGAAGGCCATGGCGGATTACGATCCGCGATCGTGGATCTCGGCGATTCGCAAGGATCAGACCGAGAACCGCGCGTCGAACGCGAGCGTGGTGCAATGGGATGCCAAGTTCAACGTGGTGAAAGTGAATCCCCTGCTGAACTGGACGAAGAAAGACGTATGGGGCTTCATCCACAAGCACGACGTACCCTACAACCCGCTTCACGACCAGGACTACCCCAGCATCGGTTGCTGGCCGTGTACGCGGGCCGTGCAACCGGGCGAGGACGACCGCGCGGGTCGCTGGGCCGGGAAAGTCAAGAAGGAGTGCGGCCTTCACGTGATTGAGGTGAAGGACGGGGAGGGGATTTGAGTCGGAAAACGAGATCACGAAGCCTCGAAAATACGAAATCCCGATTTTGAACGACTGGATTTCATTCGTGTTTTCCAGCTTTCGGGGTTTTGTGATCTCCATGTGATTTCGGAAACGACCATGCAATTTTCCGCGAAGGCCGAGTACGCGTGTCTGGCGATGCTGGAGTTGGCGATCCGGCACGGCGACGCGCGCCCCGTACGACTCGTGGACATCACCGAGGCGCACGGCATTCCGCAGCGATTCCTCGTGCAGATCCTGTTGCAACTCAAGGGCGCCGGTCTGGTCAGCAGCACGCGCGGCGCCGCCGGGGGATATCACCTGGGTCGATCGCCAGAAGACATTTCCCTCGCCGACATTCTCGACGTGATCGACCGCGCCGAACCGACGGCGAACGGCAACCGCCCCACTGGCCGCACCGACGGCACCGCCTCGCCGATGGCGCTGGCACTCAAGGACGTCTGGAAGACCATCCAGCAGAGCCGACAGGAAATCCTGCAAAAGACCAAACTGGCCGCCCTCGCCCAGGCGGGGCAGGGTTTGCAGTACGTGATCTGACCGCATCAGCCGGGGCGTCGTTCCTCGCGCGCCAGCCATTTCTGCATCATCGGCAACGTCTTCGACCACTCGTTCGAGTGCCGCACGCTACCGAACGCATCGTAGAGCAGGTCCACGGTCTCGGCGAGGCTTCGCACCTGATCCGCGCGCGTCTCCAACTTCGCCCGCGCTTCGGTGATATCCTCCGGCACGGCCGGCAGCTTCGCCGATCCGACCGCCAGAGTCTCGGCGTGCAATGCGAACTCGTACTGCTCGTCGTGCCGCACGACCGTCAGCCCCGCCTTGCGCGGCAGCTTGCCCGCCTGCACGGCGCGTTTCGCCTCCGGCAAGCGCGTCGGCCCCTCGTGCGCGATCGTGCCACTGCCCGTCGCCCCGCGCGGGCACTCGAGCGTCAGCGAACGCGCGATCATCACCGCCGCCTCGGACTTGTCCGCGAGCGTCAGCGTGTCGGACACCATTTCCGTGTGCCACCAGAGCCAGAGCAGGAATTCATTGCCGAGGAAGTCCCGGCTGGCCTCGTCCGCGATCCAGGCGACATCAGGGGTGGAAAGGTCGGGGATGAACGCCGAGGGCGAGGCGTCCTCAACGTTGCGCGTGCGGCCGTGGAGTTCCGCCAGGAAGTGCGCCCGCCCACCGGCGGTCATCGCTTCGAGGTCGTGGCCGAACGACTGTTGGAAGAGGGCGGCGAATCGCTCGACATTCGTGAGCGCGGTGGCACCGAAGTAGACCTCGTTCGTCCGCGCGTCCCAGATCGCCGGGATGCACTTCCGCTTGCGGAATCGCCCGTCCTTCGCTTCGGCTTCGAGCCGGTCGCGCGCGGCCTCCTTCGCTTCGCGCTTCTGCCGGGCGCTCGCGAACCCGCTCGGGTTGTTGGCGGCCAAAGCCTTCAGCTCGACGGCGGCGTACGCCTTCAGCAGGTCGTTCGGGAGCTTGTCGGTGTCGATGCGCAGGTCGAAGGTGAGCGTGTCGTTGACGATGTTCTTGGCGAGGTCGAACTCGGTGTCGAGAACGTGGTCGCCGGCGGCCCAACCGACTTCGATGCCGTCGGCGGCGGCGAGGCGCGAGCGCCCGGCGGCGCGGCTGGAGAGTCGATCCAGGTGGTCTTCGTCGAAGTGCCCCGGCCGGGGGCCGTTGACCTTGAAGCGAATGAACGAGACACGGCCGCTGAAGAAGCCCATGCCGACTCCGGATGCCTGGTGGGTGGATCGCGCTCAGACGCTGAGGAACCGATCCCGCGCGGCGATGGTCCAACGGCCGACGACACGGTTGTTCTCGGCGACGAGGGCCTCGCGGTGCAACGCAACCGTCGGGCAGACGTGCGACGGGATCGCGTAGACGACGTCGCCAGGAACGTACCGATCGGCGCCGTCGGTCTCCACGACGAGATGCTCCTCGCTGTGCATCACGATTGTGTAGTCCGGGAAGTCGAGAAGATAGACTCGTTTGGCGAGCGGCGGGTCGGCGGCGACGGACTTGTTGCCGAGGTCGAGCGTGACGCGGTTGGGCGTCGGCCGGCTGACGACGCGCGTGACGAGCACAGCCGCGGGGACGACGCCGAGGTCGGGGTATTTCGAACCGTAGCCGAGGTCGTGGAGGACGTACGTGCCGGGGGAACATTCGAGGCCGGGAATGTCGCGGACGCCGGCGTAGCCGGGGAAGCCGGGGGTGCCGCCGCTGATGATGCGGGGCACGGGCCGGCCGGCGCGTTCGTGACGGTCCCGCATGGCCAGCACGATGTCGAGGGACGCGCGAGCGACGGCGTGGCGGTCGGCGAGGGCCTCGGCGTTGTTGTGGCCATCGTAGGCGTGGATGCCGCCGGGCCGCACGCCGGGGCTGGCGGCGATCTTCGCATACAGTTCGTCGGCCGCGGGGCCGGGGACGATCCCGGTGCGGTTCATGCCGACGTTCAGGTCGATGAGCACGTCGATGGTCCGGTTCGCGGCGGCGAGCGCCTTGGATAGTTGATCGAGTTGGATCGGGTGGTCGACGATGGACGAAAACGCCGTGCCGGGGAATTTCTCGATGAGCTTCACGAGCCGCGCGACGTTCGGGCCGATCAGGGCGTAAGAGACAAGCACGTCCGGCGCGCCGGCGGCGGCGAGCATCTCGGCTTCGGCAATCGTCGCGCATTTGTGCTTGCGGACACCGGCGACGAGTTGCATCTGGACGATCTCGGCCGTCTTGTGGGTCTTCACGTGCGGCCGAAGGCGATCCGGTCCGCCGGCGGCGTCGATCGCCTTGCGGATGTTCGCGGCGATCAGCGCCGGATGAAACACCAGCGCCGGGGAAGGGATTTCGGCGACGTTGGCGAGCAGGTATTCGGGCCGGAGAGGATACATGGCGGTTCCACGAAGAACGACGCCATCAATGTACGGCACGTCAATCAGAAGTCACACTTCGACCGGCTCGGCGGCCGATATTCGCCGCACGGCCGCGATCAAATGGGGCAGCGGAAAGGGTTTCGCGAGGAACTCCGTGATTGCCGACGGATCCGCGTGCACCGGCGCATCGCCCGAATAACCCGATACGAACACGATCGGAAGCTCGGGTCGTCGAGCGCGCAACACCCGCGCGAATTCCGGTCCGGATAGCCCCGGCATCCGCACATCGGTGATGATCAGGTCGATCGCGCCGAAGTCGATATCCGTCCGATCGAGTGCGCTCTGGGCGCTTTCCGCTTCGATGACGCGGTAACCGTTCGCCTCCAGGACCGATCGAATCAGCGAACGGATCATGTCCTCGTCGTCCACGACGAGCACTAGGGGGCGGCGAACCGACGACTCGGCCTGCGATCCATTCACGGGTCGATCCCATCGAGCAGTCCCGAGCGCCCAAGGGCGAACAGTCCATTTGTCCGTTGGCGTTCGGTTAGATTCTGATGTTTTCATACCGGTTCGCGGATCTCCGACGCAAGAGCCGAGTCGGAAAACTCGGCAAAATGTTTCAACCTCGCAAATGAATTCGCGTCGCGGCGAAAGAATCGTCGTTAAGCAGAATCGAGACTGATCAGCGAGTGCTGACCAGCACGACGACCGAGAACGGCAACAGTGACAAATACATCCCGGGATGGACGGCGGGGCGCTCGCCCTCGGCGAGGAAATCGCGCGGCGATTCGGCACCGGTGTCGATGGCGCGTCGCCAGGCGCGGCCCGACGGGGCGGGCGGAACCCGGAACCGCACCGATTCGTGGTGCGCGTTCATCGCGACGTAGAAGTCGACATCGGGATCGTAGTCCGCCTCGCCTTCGCGACCGGTGAATCGGCCGTCGATGGTGTACGCCAGCGTGCGGGAATATTGTCCGAAGTCGGGTTCGAATGGTTCCACGCCGTGCCAGACGATGTCGTGGAGCGGTTGATCGTCGTTCGGCAAGGCCGGGACGCGCGGGCGGCGCAACGTGGAGGACGCCTTGACGCGGCCGCTGTCGTCCATGCGGCCGGCTTCGCCGGGGCGAACCGGTCCGCCGGTCGGGAACGGTCCGGCATGTTGACCGCCCCATTCGCTCGGATCAATGGTCCCGCGGAAGAAGTGCCGGCGACGGAGCGCCGGGTGCCGGCGGCGGAACCAGATCATCTCACGGACGAAGCGCAGGAAGTCCTTGTTCGCCTCGGCGAGCTTCCAATCGACCCAGCTGATTTCGTTGTCGTGGCACCAGGCGTTGTTGTTCCCCTGCTGGGTGCGGAGGAATTCGTCGCCGGAGAGAATCATCGGCACCCCCTGCGAGAGCAGGAGCGTAGCCATCATGTTCTTGGCCAATCGTTGGCGGAGGCGGTTGATCTCCGGGTTGTCCGTGGGGCCTTCCACGCCGCAGTTCCAGGAGTAGTTCTCGTTGGATCCGTCGCGGTTCTGTTCGCCGTTGAGTTCGTTGTGCTTGCCGTTGTAGCAGTAGAGGTCGTTGAGCGTGAAGCCGTCGTGGGCGGTGATGAAGTTGACGGAATGCTTGGGCAGCCGTCCGCTCCACTGGTAGATATCGGCGCTGCCGCAGAGTCGGGACGCGAGGGCGCCGGCCATTCCCGATTCGCCACGCCAGAACCGGCGGACATCGTCGCGGTAGCGGCCGTTCCATTCGCTCCAGCGGCGGCCGAAGGGGAACCCGCCAACCTGGTAAAGCCCGGCGGCGTCCCACGGTTCGGCGATCAGTTTGGTGTCCGCGAGGACGCCGTCCTCGGCGATCATCTCGATGACCGGCGGATCGACGAGGACGTTGCCGCGGCGGTCGCGGCCGAGGATGCTGGCGAGATCGAAGCGGAAGCCGTCGACGTGCATCGACCCGCCCCAGTAGCGCAGGGCGGTCATGAGCAGGTCGCGGACCACGGGGTGGTTGCAGTTGACGGTGTTGCCGCAGCCGGAGAAATTCAGGTACCGGCCGTGATCGTCGAGGAGGTAGTAGAGTTCGTTGTCGAGGCCGCGGAAGCTGAAGGTTCGGCCGCGGTCGTCGCCTTCGCCGGTGTGGTTGAAGACGACGTCGAGGATGACTTCGATGCCGGCCTTGTGAAAGGCCTTCACCATGTCTCGGAACTCGTGGATCTGGCCGTGGGTCTTGGAACTGGCGGCGTAGGCGGCCTTCGGCGCCGCGAAGGCGATGCTGTTGTAGCCCCAGAAGTTCGTCATTTTCTCGCCGGTCTTCGGGTTGAAGAACGGGCAGTCGCACTCGTCGAATTCGTGAATGGGCAGCAATTCGACGGCGGTGACGCCGAGCCATTTGAGGTAGTCGATCTTTTCGGCGAGGCCGGCGAAGGTGCCGGGATGGACGACTTCCGAGGACGGATCGCAGGTGAAGCCGCGGACGTGGAGTTCGTAGATGATGCTGTCTTCGTGGGGCGTCAGCGGCGGGGCGTCGTCTTCCCAGTCGTATTCGCGGGTCCGATGGTAGAGGCTGCGGCGGCTGGTGCGTTCGGGGTCGATTTCGCAGGTATTGGCCCAGGTCTCGGCCCCGGAGATCAACGTGGCGGCGGGGTCCAGCAGGATGCGGCTGGGGTCGAAGCGGTGTTTGAGGCCGGCGGGGCCGTCGACTTTCCAGCCGTAGCAGAAGGTGTCGGGCAGGCCGTGGACGCGGATATGCCAGTGGTCGCCGGTGCGGTTCTTGCGGCTGTCGAGGACGTATTCGGCGATCGGTTTGGAGCCGCCGTGGGGCGGTAGGATGAGCAGGCGGACATCGGTTCCGTGGCGGCAGAGGAGGACGAAGTTCGCGCCATCGGGCGTGGGGCTGACCCCGAGCGGCAGCGGCCGGCCGCGGCTGGTCGTGAAGTCCGTCATAGGCTGCGCGTCCCGATCGAAGGAACCGGCATTGTACCGCGGCGCGGCACGGCGCGGGATGGCAATCGGTCGAAACGGCGCGGTAGAATGCGAGAGCGATGCCGGGGAGGCCGATTATGCCGATGCACGATTGGACGAAAGTGGACGCGGGGATCTTCCACCATTTTCATCAGATCTGGTCGGGACGGATCATGGAGCGCCTCAACGCCGGAATGCTTCCGTCTCGTTATTACGCTTTGATCGAGCAGGCGACGATTCGTGGAGACGGTCGGCGTCGAGTACCCGATGTATTGACGCTCGAAGCACAAGAGGAGGATCATGCGGATCCCACTGGGGGTACTGCCACGGCGCTGATGTCCCGGCCGGAGACCGCTCAGAAATACAAGACCGATCTCGATGCATATCGAAAGAAGAAAAACGTGATCTCGATCCGTCATGTGACGGGTGACCGGGTCGTGGCCATGATCGAAATCGTTTCGCCAGGGAACAAGAGCGGACGCATGGCCTTTCGCGATCTCGTCGAGAAAATCGGGCGATTGCTGGCGCAGGGAGTCCATCTGTTGATTCTCGATCCTCTACATCCGACCCGGCGGGATCCACGCGGCATCCACGGCGCGCTCCTCAAGGATCTGGACGGAACCCGCTATCAGCTACCAAAAACCCGACCTCTCACCTTCGCCAGCTACGAGGCCGATCCGGCCGACGACTTCTACGCTGAAGTGAAGCATCTCGCCGTGGGCGATCCCTTGCCGGACATGCCGGTGTTTCTCGAACCAAACGGCTGCGTGATAGTGCCGCTCGAAGAAACGTACCAGTCTGCATGGCAGGCCGTACCGCTGCGCTGGCGCCGGGTCGTCGCGGGCGAGTGATTCCGAATCGCTATAATTCCAACCTCTCCCCCGCGTCGCCGGATGGCCGTGCCGCGGGGGTTCGTCGTTCGGGAGGGACGCCCGTGATCGCCAACGCCCGCATCCATGCGAACCGTCCCGCCGCGGCGCTCGCGCAGGCCGCTGTCGAACGGCGCGAGGGTGTCCTCACGGTTTCCGGCGCGTTCGCGGCCCTTACCGGCGAGCGCACCGGCCGTTCGCCCAAGGACAAGTACACCGTCCGCGAACCCGGCCTCGTCGAACAGGTGGACTGGGCCAACAACCAGCCGATGGAACCGGCCGCGTTCGACCGCCTCCGCGACCGCGTGCTCGCGTACCTTCAGAACCGCGAACTGTTCACTTTCGACGGCTACGCCGGCGCCGACCCGGCCCACGAAATCCCCGTGCGCGTCGTCGCCGAGAAGGCCTGGCACGCGCTCTTCGCCCGGTGCCTCTTCCGTCGGTCCGGCACCGCCACCGCGAACGGCTGGACCGTCCTGCATGCCTGCGATTTCCGCTGCGATCCCGCCATCGACGGCACGAAATCGCCCGTCTGCGTCGCACTTTCCTTCTCGCAGCGGCTCGTGCTGGTCCTCGGCACGCACTACGCGGGCGAGATCAAGAAGTCGATCTTCACCGTACTCAATGGACTGCTCCCGCAGGCCGGCGTCTTCCCCATGCACTGCTCCGCGAACATCGGCGCCGCCGGCGACACCGCCCTCTTCTTCGGCCTCAGCGGCACCGGCAAGACCACCCTTTCCGCCGACCCGAACCGACGCCTCATCGGCGACGACGAGCACGGCTGGAGCGACGACGGCGTCTTCAACTTCGAAGGCGGCTGCTATGCCAAGACGATCAAGCTCTCCGCCACGGGAGAACCGCAAATCTGGAACGCCCTCCGATTCGGCTGCGTGCTGGAGAACGTGCCGGTCGATTCCGAGACGCACGTGCCGGACTTCAACAGCCAGAAGTACACGGAGAACACGCGCGGCGCGTACCCGATCGACCATATCCCGAACTGCGAACCGACCGGCCGTGGCGGCCACCCGACGAACATCTTCTTTCTGACCTACGACGCCTTCGGTGTGCTGCCGCCGTTGTCCCGTTTGTCGCCGGAGCAAGCGATGCAGCAGTTCCTGCTCGGCTACACGGCAAAGGTGGCCGGCACCGAGACGGGCATAACGGAGCCGACGCCGGAGTTCAGTACCTGCTTCGCGAAGCCGTTCCTGCCGTTGCCGCCCAAACGCTACGGCGAGATGCTGCGGGCGAAACTCGAACGGCACCGCGTGCCCGTCTGGCTCGTGAACACCGGGATGAACGGCACCGGCTCGCGCATCAAGCTCGCCCACACGCGCGCCCTGCTGTCGGCGGCGCTCGACGGATCGCTCGCGACCGTACCATTCGCGACCGATCCGGTCTTCGGCTTCGAGACTCCGACGAGTTGCCCCGACGTTCCATCGGACCTGCTGACGGCGAAGGCGACCTGGAGCGATCCAGCCGCCTACGAGGCCGCGGCGCGCCGGCTGGCCATGCTCTTCCGCGAACGCATCACCGGATAAAACCGCCCTCGACGCGCGACAGCGCGACCGTTTAGGCTAGGTCTCCGTTCCGGAGACCCCGGTGGCCTCGCGCTCGCTCCTGATCTCGGCCGGCACGAACTGGCTCGCCTTCGCGGCCACGCTCGCCGTAGGCTTCTTCCTCGCGCCGTTCCTGATCGACGGCCTCGGCAAGCCGCGCTACGACGTCTGGTGCGTCGTCGAGGCGGTGCTCGCCTACTTCACGCTCCTGGACATGGGCCTGGCGGCGTGCCTGGTGCGGCACGTGGCGAAGCACCACGCCGTCGGCGAGCGCGAACGGCTGAACCGCATGGCATCGTCGTGCCTCGCGCTCTATTCCGGCGCGGGGGCCGTGGCATTCCTGCTCGGCGTACCGGTGGCCCTCTGGCTGGCACCGGCCCTCGATGCGAAACTCGGCGGCACCGGTGACGTACTGCCGTTCATGCTGCTCATGCTCGCGAACCTCGCCGTCACCCTGCCCCTGAGCACGTTCCCTTCGATCCTCGACGGCCTCGACCGATACGCCGCCAAAAGCGCCGTGAGAATCGTGTTCCTTGCGCTCCGCACGACGGCGATCGTCTGGACGGTGAACAACTCCACTGGTCTTTGGCCGCTCGCGGTGGTCTTCACGGTCGCGAATCTCGCCGAGCACGCCGCCTTCGCCGTGCTTGCGTTCCGCTTCCTGCCGGGCTTGCACTTTGGCCGAAAACTCGTGGACCGCGCGACGCTCCGCGAGGTGCGCGTGTCGAGCGTCGATGCGTTCCTGGCGATGCTCGCGGGGCGCGTCAGCGTGCAGACCGGCGCCATCGTCGTCGGCCTGTTCCTGCCGGTCGGCGCCGTCACGTACTTCGCCACGGCGACCCGGCTGGTGGAATACGCCAAGACGCTCTTGCGCACGATCACGGCGACGCTGACGCCGGGCGTGAGCGCGATGGAAGCCCGCGGCGACTGGGCCGGCATCGCGAACCTGATGACGACGGCGACGCGATGGGTGCTGTATCTCGTGCTGCCCGTGAACGCAGGATTGTGGCTGTTCGGCAAGCCATTCCTGCACCGCTGGGTCGGGCCGGAGTTCGTCGAAGGCAGCTTCCCCGCCGTGGCGATCCTCGCGGCGACGCTGAGCCTCGGCGTGGCGCAGTCGGTCGCGTCGCGGATTCTCTACGGCCTCGGAAAGTTGAAGCTGTTCGCCCGACTGGCGCTCGCGGAGGCGGCGCTGAACGTCGGCATGATGCTGGTGCTCATTCGATATGGAATTGAAGGCGTGGCGATCGCGGTCGCGGTGCCGAACGTGCTGTTCTGCTTGGCCGTGCTGGTCTACACGTTGCGACTCATCAACGTGGACGTTCGCGCTTACCTCATCGCGTGGCTGAAACCGTTGCTGGCGATGGTGATGCCCCTGGTCGTGTGGCTGGCGCTCGGCGAGCCACAAGCGACGTGGCCGAGCCTCGCGCGATCAATTGGAATGGGATTGCTGCCGTACGCGATGGTCGTGATGCTGCTGGAACGATTCGGTCGCGCGTCGGCCCCGCGCTCGGCTCCGGAAACCCTGCGCCTCGCGGCTAAACGGGAAACTTCGCCGACAATTGCTCGGCTGTGATGCCGCGGATCAGGAAGACCTTATTGCGATTCGACCGACCGGACATCAGTTCGATCTGTGATCGCTTCACGCCAAGGAGCCCCTTCAACACCTCTACGAGCGCCTCGTTCGCGCGGCCGTCTTCCGGCGGTGCCGTCACGGACACTTTCAGCGCCCCGGCCTGTACCCCGAGGATCGCATTCTTCTTCGCGCCCGGCTGAGCCCGCACCGCCAGCGTCGCACCTTCGGGATGGGCATTGATCACGTCAGCCCCTCGAAGAGCGTGCTGCCGACGCGCACGAGGGTGGCACCTTCCTCGATGGCGACTTCGAAATCGTTGCTCATTCCCATCGAGAGGTGCGGCAACGGGAGGCCGGTTCGAGTGCGAAGTTGATCGCGCAGGTTGCGAAGTTCGGCGAAGGTCGGCCGGCAGAGTTGCGGATCGTCGTGGAATGCGGCCATGGTCATGAGGCCGTCGACGCGCACGCCGGGCAGTGCCACCGCCTTGTCCGCGATGGCCGGAATGTCTTCGGGGCGAAGGCCGCCCTTGCTCTCTTCGCGCGAGCAGTTCACTTCGAGAAGTACGGGCACCGGCGATCCTCGTTTCCGTCCGAACTCGTCGATCGCAAGCAGCAGGCGTTCCGAATCGACGGAATGGACGAGCGACACCAACGGAATCGTCTTGTCGATCTTGTTGCGCTGAAGGTGGCCGATGAGGTGCCAGTTCGCGGTCGGCAGGGCGGCGTGCTTCTTCCAAAGCTCCTGCGGCCGGCTCTCGCCGAAGTCGCGAAGGCCAAGATCCCAGGCGAGCGCCGCGATATCAGGGGACGAGTATTTCGTGACGGCGACGAGCGTCACGTCTTCGCGCCGGCGACCGGAGCGTGCCGCAGCATCCGCGATGCGCGCGTTCACCGATGCGATGCGTTCTTGCAGGATGTCCTTGGTCATCGCGTCTCCGCGCTCGGCTGCGCAAAGCCTCCGCCTCGCCGCTAAACGTCTTGGTTTTCACTCCGCACTCCGCACTCCGCACTCCGCACTCCGCACTTCACCCGGGCGGCCATCCCATCGCGCGGCCGCCCATGAGGTGCAGGTGCAAGTGCGGCACGGTCTGCCCGGACTGCTCCTCGCAGTTGATCACGAGCCGGTAGCCGGCGTCGAGGCCGAGCTGCTTCGCCAGCTTCACGGCGACGAGGTGGATGTGCCCCATCACCGCCGCGTCGGCGTCCGACAGGTCGGCGTGCGTGCGGATCACTTTCTTCGGGATGATGAGCACATGCACGGGGGCCTGGGCGTTGATGTCGTGGAACGCGAGGCAGAGATCGTCTTCGTAGGCGATCTTGGCGGGGATCTGCTTGTCGATGATCTTCTGGAAGATGTTGGTCGCCATCATCGCCATCGGTATCACTCCTCGGATGACGGAATTATAGGAGACGGCGAGCGATGCCCTGGGTCGTGGGAATCGACGAGGCGGGTTACGGGCCGAACCTCGGCCCGCTCGTGCAGGCGGCCGTGGGGCTGCGCCTGCCGGAGGACGACGTTGCGGGCTGGGATACACTCAAGCCGTGGGTGCGGCGCTGTCACGAGAAGGACGATGGCCGGATCCTCGTCGACGATTCGAAGAAGGTCCACGCGGGAGCGAACGGCGTGGCGAAACTGGACGACGGGATTCGCCGCGCGTTGGGGTTTCCGGACGGCAACTCGGAATTGACGGATTTCATCCCGATCCTGCGCCATCGGCTCATGGAGCCGACGGAGTTCAACGCGATCGTCGATGCGACGGGAACAAAGGCCGCCGTCGTGACCAGGGGAGTCTCGGCGTTGCTGCTATTGATGCTTGCCGACCTGCCAGACACGAAACCGGTTCAGGTGGTTTGCGACAAGCTCGGCGGGCGAAACTTCTACGGACCGTTCCTGCAGGATACATTCCCGAATGGCTGGGTTGTCGCCGAGCGCGAGTCGCCGGCCGAGAGCCGGTATCGCATCCTGAATCTCGATCGCGACGTGACTGTCGTGTTCCGCCCGAAGGCCGACGGCGATTCGGTCTGCGTCGCGCTCGCGTCGATGGTCTGCAAGTACCTCCGCGAAGTCGGTATGAAGCAGTTCAACGAATTCTGGCAGACGCACGTCCCCGGACTCGCGCCGACGGCCGGCTATCCCGTCGACGCGAAGCGGTTCTATGACGCGATCCGACCGGCGATGGCGAATCTGGGAATCGAACCGGATCGCGTGTGGCGGAAAAAGTAGTTCTCAATCCGCACGGATCGTCGATGGAAGTCCCGATCACTTCTTGAACTGCGTGCGGAGTTGCTTCAGGGCCGAGTCGACGAGCAGTTCTCCGCTGCCGACGCCGCAGCGGGCGGAGACGACTTCGTAATTTCCCTGCGGGTACGCCACGCGATTCGGGATGTACCCGATGGCGCCGTTCGCCAGTTCGGCGATGATCGTGTTCTTGAACGGCGAGCCGGCCTTGATGTCGAGGCCGAGTTGCACGAAGACCTCGCCCGGCAGGCTGACGAACGCGACATCCTGGCCGAGCGAGATCACTTGCACTTCCACGGTGAGCGGTTTGCCGAGCCGGTTCAGCACGTCGAGCGCCTTGAACGCCTGCACCTGGTCGAGAAACTTCGGCGCGGGCTTCGTCTCTTTTTGCACCAGCTCGAAGATCTGTTTCGCGGCGGCGGCTTCGGTATCGGTCACGGGCGCGAGCGGCAGGTCGATCGACTCGTGCGACACGCGGATGGCGTCCACGGCCGCCGGTTCGAGTTTATCCCAGGTCCGCAACACCTCGCCGGCGAGCCGCGTGCCGATGCGCGCCGCTTCCGCTTGGCCCTTCTGCGGCGCGGCCGAGTTCACGTTGATGTGGTTGATGTCCCCGGCCGTGCCGATCGTGAAGAGCGACACGAGGCCGTCTCCCTTGGCCTTCGCCAGCGCGTCGGCGACGACGTGCGGGTAGTCGGCGGAATAATACATGCCGCCGACCGTGTCGAGGTGCATCGCGTAGTTCGAATAGACCGCGAGCGGCTTGCCGTCGGGCGACTCGACGACGACGACGGGCACGGCCGGGTCGACCGGCCCGGCGGGGCGCACGATCTTCGGGTTCTTCTTCCCCGCGTTCCAGCCCACGCTGCCGTCGACCATGTGGAACCGACGGTTGAACGCGAGGTTCTCTTCCTTCCCGATGGCGTGTTTGATCGCCGCCGGCTTGCGCGCCGCGTCGGCCTTCTTCACCGCCTCGGCGATCTTCGCCGGCAGCCCCGCCATGAACTCCACGGCGTGTTTGTGCGCCCCGCCGTACACGGCGTTCCGCGGCTTGCCATCCGAGAGCACCGGCCCCGTGTGCGAGTGCGTCGCCGAGATCATGACATGCTTGCCGGGGATGCCGGTCGCGGCCTCGATGGCCTTGCGCGACTCCTCGACCATACCGAAAGTGGTTCCGATCAGGTCCAGCGCGACGAGGGCGACGCGCGTGCCGTCCTTCTCGAAGACGAGCGCCTTGGCCATCAGCGGATCGTGCGTCCCCTCGGCGCCGCGGAGCGAATAGTACCCCGCCATCGGGCAGCCCACCGGCGGCGTGATGTCCACCTGCGCGGCACCCGAAGTAAGGTCGCCGGCGCGGGCGGACGAAGTCAGAACGAGCAGCAGCAGAATCGTGCGCATCGGATTTCCTCCTGCCGTACCAATACGGTCACCGTGCGAACTCGTCCCGCAAGAAAGCCTGAACCTCGTCCCACAGGTCGGCGGCCATTTCGAAATCGACCGCCATCGGTTTCACCTGGCTCGGCACGAGCAGCGACGCCGGCAGCTTCGCACGCACCTTCGGATTCAACGGAATCTGGTAGCCGCCCCCCTCGGCCAACTTCGTCTCGGCGCGCAACAGGTAGTCGATCATCCGCTTCGCGCCGTCGGGGTTCGGCGCCCCCTTCACGACGGCGAGCGTGTTCGGAATGTACAGCACGCCCATGCGCGGGTGGTCCTTGTGCCCGTCGCGATCCGGGAAGACGATCGCCACCGGCTTGCCGGAGTTCAGTTCGATCAACGCGTCGTCGGTGTCGGTCATACCGATCGCGTAGCGGCCCTCGGCCACCTGAACGGCGGATTGCTTGTTACCCGCCACGATCTGCACATCGTTCGTCTTCAAGTCACGCAAGTATTGTTTCGCCGCGTCCGGGCCGAGGACTTCGAAGAGGCAGGCCGCCTGCGTCGCCGTCGTGCCGAAGAGCGGCTTCGCCATCGCCACTTTGCCCTTCCACTTGGGATTCGTCAGGTCGAAGAGCGACTTCGGTCGCTCGGCTTCGGGAACGAGGTTCGTGTTCACGATCAACACCCGTGCCCGGCTCGCGAACGCCTGCCAGGTCTTGTCCTTCGCCTTCGTCCATTCGGGGAACGGCACGGCCGCTGGCGATTCGTACGGTTCGTACAACCCCTTCCGCGCCAATCGGATCGTGGCGAGGATCTCGTTGTTCCAGTGGACGTCCGCCCGCGGCCGGGCCGCCTCGGCTTCCAGTTCCACCGCGATGCCGACCGACTTGTTCGCTTCCGTGTCGAACTTCGGCGCGACCGCGAGCTTCGATTCGATGTGGAAATCGGCGAAAACGCCTTCCGCGAACTCGCGATCCTGGGCGCAGTACACGACGACGCGTTCGGTCGGCTTCGTGCAGCCGGCCGCGAGGAGCAGGCCCGCGAGCAAGGGAACCGCGATCCGTGCGATCAAGGCTTCGTCTCCGGTAGTTTCAATTTCGCCCGGGCCAGGCGGAGTTTCGCCTCGGCGACCGCCGCGTCGGCGCCGATCAGATCGCCCGCGGGGATCCGGCCGTTTTTGATCAACGCGGCCAACATTTCTCGCCGATCGCCGAGTATCTTCACGGCTTGTTCGGCCAGATTCACGACATCCGCCTGGCGATTCTCGACCTCGGCCAAATCGATCTTCACGTCGATGACCGCCAGTTGCTGAGTGAGCACCTCCGTCTTCGGCGCCACGGCGGCCCGAAACCGCGCTTCGGCGATCGCCAGCGCGGATTCGGCGGCGGCGAGTTTGGCCTTGATCGCCTTCACGACATCCGGATCCGGCTTGGCCCTGGTGCTCGTCGCCGGCAGTTCCCGAATCTCCATCGCCCGGAATTCCACGGCCGAATTGCCTTTCGCCAGGTGTAGGGCGATCGACCCCCTCGCCAGACCGGGCTTCAAATTGGAGGCGCCCACCGATCCGTCCTTGAACCGGGCGTCGATCTTCGAATCGCGGACAGTGACCTCGATCGGGAACCAATCGTTCGGCTTGAGATTGGCGCCGCCGATGGCCAGCGGTAGTCCGTCGCGCGTGAGTTTCACCTCCATGCTCCGGTGTCCTTGCACGTCATTCGTCGGTCCCTTATCGGTCAGTTCGATTCCGATTCCTCGCGGCGATTTGCCCTTCATTCCCAGTTCGGTCGGGTCCACGTGGGTGAGAATGCTCCACTTGCCGTCCGGACTGATTCGAACTTCGGCCTTGAACTGGAACTCGCCGAACGACTGGTCGCCGACGAGGTAGCCTTCGCTGCCAGCCGCACGGATCGCGCCGTTTTCGACCGCCCACGTCGCGGGCGTGCCGCCGACCGTCTTCCAGCCGGTCAGGTTCTTGCCGTTGAAGAGCGGCGCGAAGCCATCGGCACTCGCGGTCGGCGATTCACGCTTCGCGGCAGCCTTTTTCAAGTCGCCGGTCGTGACAATTCGAAAACCGGATGCGCGGTAGGGCAAAAAATCATCGACGGGCACACGTCTCGCCGAGCGCGCCATCACCGCTAATTCGGAAACCGAACCGCCGCGCAGGAATGCCTCACCGGCCGCGTTCAGGGTCAGCTCGTCGACGTTGCCGTGCATGTCGTAGAGGCCAAACGGATTCGGCACCCGCAGGCCAACCGTCTTCAAGGGACTATCGATCGCGTCGGACGTCCACGCGTATCGTTTGAGTTCGTCCGGGTTATGGCTGTGAGACCACGCGGTTGTCGTTCCGGCCCGACAGGCATATTCCCACCGCTCTTCGGTGGGAAGGGCCACGTCCTGGCCGGTCTTCCTGGACAACCACCGGCAGTAGGCATCCGCATCATCTCGAACCAGGTATCCGACGGGAGCATCGTCGGAGACGAAGTACTTCGGCGAATTCCAAACTGCGTCCGGTTTTCTCTCGGCATTGAGACCCTTGTAGACCCATCCGCCGCCGTCGCGTTCCGCACGCGTTTTGTAACCCGTGGCCTTCACGAAATCGCGGAACTGGCGGACCGTCGTCTCGTGAGTCGCCATGTAGAACGCGGATTCGATGCGGACTTTTCGGACCGGCGATTCGCTCCGCAAACGGGGATAGGACCACTCCCAGACTTTATCGGACAACGATTCCGCTATCAGCTTTTCGACGTCCTTCTCCGAAGTCCCCATCTCGAATTCGCCGGGTGGAATCAGACGGAATGTGTGATGGAACTCGTCAGTGAACTCGACCGGCACGCCAAGATATTTGGCCCAGGCATCCTGATGGGCCTTCGCTTGCGCGGCATCGAACGGAGCAACCGCGCGGGCCGGTTCGGAAGTCGGCGACGGCGGCCCTGCGAACGCCGGTACGACGACCGTTTTCCCTTCCGGCCCTAGCTCGAATACCTCGCGGAACGGACTGGTCACGCCCGCGTAGCGGGCCACGACGTGCCACCGGCCGAACGGCAGCAGATCGTTGAACGCCTGGCCCCGGGAATGGTCCAGTAATCGCCGCGTGACGACCTGCTCGCCCTCGTTGAAGATCTCGATGGACACCTGGCCCGGGTCGCGAACCTCGACGATCAACCGTCCGGTGTTCGCATCGACCGGTACACCCTTGAATCGCGATCGGATCGGACCGGAGGCGAACCAAACGATCGCCGCCAGCGCGAGCAAAGTGGGAACGGAGAATGCGGCCCATCGCCGCCGGCGGGGCCGGGGTGCAGCGCCGGCCGGGATCCGTGTCCAATCCTTCACGAGTCCATCGGACTTCATCTGCTCTTCGCAGTCCCTCAAGACTTCGGCCACTTCGCAGGCCAATTGATAGCGTTCAGCCGGGTCTTTCGCGTGCAGCTTGCCGACGATCCGGCAGAGCCAGTCGGGCGTTTCCGGGATGATTTCGCGGATCGGGCGCGGTTCGTCCTCGGCCACGCGCTTCAGCACGGCGAACGTCGAACTCGCCCGGAACGGCGGTCGGCCCGTCGCCATCACGTACAGCACGCTGCCGAGGCTGAAGAGGTCGGCCCGGTGGTCGAGCGATTCGCCCTTCGCCTGCTCCGGGGCCATGTACATCGGCGTGCCGGCGACGACGCCGCTGCGCGTCAGGCTCGCGTCGTCGGCGGCGCGGGCCAGGCCGAAGTCGGTGATCTTCACCGTCGCCGCCGGGCCGGAGTCCACGAGGATATTGCTCGGCTTGATGTCGCGGTGAATGAGGCCAGTCGCATGCGCGGCCGTCAGCCCCTCGGCGATCTGCCTGCCGATCCGCACCACTTCCAACACGTCGAGCGGGCCGGTACGGTCGAGCCGTTGCTGCAGCGTCTCGCCGGGGACGAACTCCATGACCAAGTGCGGCAGCGGCTGCTCCTCGACCGCGTGAACCTGCACGACGTGCTCGTGGCGCACTGACGCGGAGGAGCGAGCTTCGCGCAGGAAGCGTTTCCGCGCCGGGGACGTGGTGGCGAGCGACGGCGCGAGCACCTTGACGGCGACGACGCGCTGGAGCTTGTCGTCGAAGGCGCGGAAGACGATGCCGAACGCGCCTTTGCCGAGGACTTCCAGCACGTCGTATTGCCCGATCTTGCCAAGCGAATCCGGCCGCCCCGACGGCGCGAGGAACGCGAGCGCATCCAGTTCCTCCTCATCGTCGAGAGTGCGTCCGTATGCTTGCGTCGTGTCGGATTGCTCCACCGGCATGGCGCGCGTCGGCAACTCCTCCGCCGTCGGCACCGGTTGATCGAGCAAGCTGTCCGGCGCGTCGTGCGCCTTCAGCAGCAGTTCGATCCGCCGGCGCAGTTCGGGATTGCCGGCGCAGCGTTCGTCCAGCAGGGCAGCGCGGCCGGCCGGATCGGCGATGTCGGCGGCAGCGAGGAAAATAGCTTCGGCGGGATTCGGATTGGCGGACACGGCACGACCTCCGGCACGGTTCACCCTCTCATGCGACGTCCGGCCCTGAAGCTGTCGAAAATAATTCCCATTCTCAAGAAGTCATCGCATCCCGCAGCCAGGCGCGGGCGTAGGTCCACTTTTGCCGGGCCAGGTAGACCGTGATTCCCAGCGTTTCGGCGACGCCCTCATGGCCCAGCCCGGCGAAATGACGCAACTCGACCACCCGGGCGGCCAGTTCGTCCTCGGCTGCCAGCCGCGTCAGGGCGTCGTCGAGCGCCAGCAGCCGTTCATCCGGATCACGGGCCGGCACGTCGGGCAGTTCGACCCGTTCGCGGCCGCCGCCGTGGCGGTCCCGCTTCTTGCGCCGGGCGGCATCCACGAGGATGCGCCGCATCGCCTCGGCGGCGGCGGCGAAGAAGTGGCCCCGGTTCGCGAAGGCTTGATCGCCGATCAGCCGCAGGTAGGCCTCGTGAACGAGGGCGGTGGCGTCGAGTGTCTGGCCGGGGCGTTCCTGTGCCATCCGCGCGGCGGCGATTGCCCGGAGTTCGTCGTAGACGAGCGGGAGGAGTTCCCCGGCCGCGCGGCGATCTCCGGCCGCCGCCGCATCGATCAGTCGCGTAACCTCGGCCATTCGGGCAGGATACCGCCGTACGGGGGCCGAACCAACGAGAATCGGCACAATGCGCCGCCGCGCCCTTGAGGGCGATGGCCGCATCCATAATTTGATGGGAGTTTGCGCCGCGAGGCTTACGCACCCCGACTCCCACACCACGGCAATGCCCAAACGCACCGACATCAAGAAGATCCTGCTCATCGGTTCCGGCCCCATCATCATCGGTCAAGCCTGCGAATTCGATTATTCCGGCACCCAGGCGTGCAAGGCGCTGCGCGAGGAGGGATACGAGGTCATCCTCGTGAACTCCAACCCCGCCACGATCATGACCGATCCGGAGACGGCGCACCGGGTGTACATCGAACCGATACACTGGACGGTCGTCGAGAAGATCATCGAGAAGGAGAAGCCGGACGTGCTGCTGCCGACGCTCGGCGGGCAGACGGCGCTGAACACGGCGATGGACCTGTGGAAGCACGGCGTGCTGCGGAAGCACGGCGTGGAGATGATCGGCGCGAAGGCGGAAGTGATCGACAAGGCGGAGGACCGGCAGAAATTCAAGGACGCGATGCTGAAGATCGGCCTTGACGTGCCAAAGAGCCGCGTCGTGCACACCATGACCGAGGCCGAGGAAGCCCGCCAGGACGTGGGGCTACCGTGCGTCATCCGCCCGAGCTTCACGATGGGCGGCACCGGCGGCGGCATCGCTTACAACCGCGAGGAATACAACG
Source organism: Gemmataceae bacterium (assembly GCA_019636445.1). Classification (GTDB taxonomy): domain Bacteria; phylum Planctomycetota; class Planctomycetia; order Gemmatales; family Gemmataceae; genus Limnoglobus. The sequence goes on from JAHBXO010000039.1 coordinate 32,316, forward strand.
CGATCGTCTCCCGCGGCCTCGAACTCTCGCCGACGACGGAAGTGCTCATCGAAGAATCCGTCATCGGCTGGAAGGAGTACGAACTCGAAGTCATCCGGGACAAGGCCGACAACGTCATCATCATTTGCAGTATCGAGAACCTCGACCCGATGGGGGTCCACACCGGCGACAGCATCACGGTCGCGCCGACGCAGACGCTTTCCGACAAGGAATACCAGCGGATGCGGGACGCCGCGAAGCTCATCATCCGCGAGATCGGCGTCGAGACCGGCGGTTCGAACATCCAGTTCGCCACCGATCCGGCCACCGGACGGATGATCGTCATCGAAATGAACCCGCGGGTGAGCCGGTCGAGCGCGCTGGCGTCGAAGGCGACCGGTTTCCCGATTGCGAAGATCGCGGCGAAACTCGCCGTGGGCTACACGCTGGACGAATTGAAGAACGACATCACGCAGACGACGCCGGCGAGCTTCGAACCGACGATTGATTACGTGGTCACCAAGATTCCGCGGTTCACCTTCGAGAAGTTCCCCGAAGCCGACCCGACCCTGACCACGCAGATGAAATCGGTCGGGGAGACCATGGCGATCGGCCGGACCTTCAAGGAGAGCTTGCAGAAGGCGCTGCGAGGTCTGGAGGTCGGCCGGTTTGGTCTCGGATGCGATCTGCGCGATCGCTGGTACAGCGATAATCCCCCCAGCGAGAAGGAGATCGTCGCGAAGCTGACGATGCCGAATGCGGAGCGAATCTGGTATGTCCGCTACGCATTCAAGGCGGGCATGAGCATCGACGACGTCCACGCTCGCACGAAGATCGACCGCTGGTTTCTGCAGAACATCTGGGACCTGACGATGTTCGAGGACGAGCTGAAGGCCGGCGGCCCGCTCGACCGCGTGACACCGGAACTGATGCTCCAGGCGAAGCAATACGGCTTCACGGACCGGCAGCTTTCAAACCTCTGGGGCGGTACCGATTCCGAGATCCGGGCGAAGCGGAAGGCGATGGGCGTGGTCGCGACGTTCAAATCCGTCGACACCTGCGCCGCCGAGTTCGAAGCCTACACGCCGTACTACTACTCGACGTACGAATCTCCGAGCCGAAATTTAGCCACAGATAGACACGGATCAACACAGATTCAGAATGAGATTTCTTCTTCTGATCGGTCTTCATCTGTGCAATCTGTGGCCTGTCTTGAAGACGAGGTTCTTCCTGCCACGGGCAAGGACCGGATCATGATCCTCGGCGGCGGACCGAACCGGATCGGACAGGGAATCGAGTTCGACTACTGCTGCGTCCAGGCGGCCTTCGCGCTCCGCGAAGCGGGGTACGAGGTCATCATGGTGAACTCGAACCCGGAGACGGTCAGCACCGACTTCGACACGTCGACCCATCTCTTCTTCGAACCGCTCACCGTCGAAGACGTGTTGAACATCTACGACCGGATGAAGCCGAAGGGCGTGATCGTGCAGTTCGGCGGTCAGACGCCGCTGAACCTGGCCAAGGCGTTGGAAAGCCACGGCGTGCCGATCATCGGCACGAGCGTCGAGAGCATCGACATCGCCGAAGACCGGAAGCGCTTCGCCAAGCTGATCGACGAGATCGAGTTGAAGCAGCCGGCGAACGGCACGGCCGTCGACCTCCAGCAGGCGCTGACGCAGGCGCGGCGGATCGGTTACCCGGTGCTCGTGCGGCCAAGCTTTGTCCTCGGCGGCCGGGCGATGCAGATCGTGTACTCCGACGAGGCCCTGACCGACTACATGAGCCGGGCGATCGACGTGTCGCCGGGCAAGCCGATCCTGATCGACAAGTTCCTGGAGAACGCGACGGAGGTGGACGTCGATTGCCTCAGCGACGGCGTGACCACGATCGTCGGCGGGGTAATGCAGCACATCGAGGAGGCCGGCATCCACAGCGGGGACTCGGCTTGCGTGCTGCCACCGTACAGCCTGCCGGCGGACGTGATCGCCGAGATCAAGCGCCAGGCGGTGAAATTGGCGACGGCGCTCAACGTGAAAGGGCTGATGAACATCCAGTTCGCTGTAACCGGGATCGGGAGTTCGCCTGAAGTCTATGTGCTCGAAGCGAACCCGCGTGCCAGCCGCACGGTGCCGTTCGTGTCGAAGGCGATCGGCGTGCCGCTCGCGCGCCTCGCCGCGCTCGTGATGGCCGGGAAAACGCTCGGCGAACTTGGCTTCACTGCGGAAGTGACGCCGAAACACTATTCGGTGAAGGAATCGGTCTTCCCGTTCAACAAGTTCCCCGGCGTGGACATCATCCTCGGCCCCGAGATGAAATCGACGGGCGAAGTCATGGGGATCGACGCCGACTACGCAATGGCGTTCGCGAAGGCGCAGATGGCGGCGAACGCGCACCTGCCGACGTCGGGGACGATCTTCATCAGCCTCGCCGGGCCGGACAAGCAGTCCGCCGTTCCCATCGCCCACGGGTTCGCCAAGATGGGTTTCCAGTTGTTGGCGACTCGCGGCACGGCCGCGGTGCTGCGCGACGCGGGAGTCGACGTGACGGAATTGCCGAAGATCCAGGAGGGCCGGCCGAACATCCTCGACAAGATGAAGAACGGCGAAGTACAGCTCATCATCAATACCCCGAGCGGGCACGGCAGCCGGACCGACGAGGGCAAGATCCGCGCGGCCTCGGTGGCGAACCGGGTCACCTGCATCACGACGCTCTCCGGCGCGGCGATGGCGGTCGACGCCATCAAGGCGCTACGCGAGAAAGCGATGACGGTGACGGCGATCCAGGATTGGTTCCCGAAGAAGTGACCCTGCCCGTTTCGTCCCGGCCGAATTTTTTGAGGCCGGAGACTTGGAAATCCGAATCCACTTTCGCTGCGGCCAGAACTCCGAACGTACTGGCCGCATTCCCTTCGCTCGCAACACCTTTCCGCGATTTCCATTCTAAGTTTGTACCGATCCCGCCGAATGTCCCCTCGCCACGGAGTCGCCACCGTGACCATCTCGCCCTTCGTTTGCGATCTGAGCCTCGATCGCTTGCGGCCGTTCCTGCCGGTCCGGTACACGGAGATGGATCCGGCCGACCTGCACGTGCTCGCCGACGCGGGCAAGGACGCCGATGCGTTGTTCGAGGTGGGGCATCGGCTCGAAACGGGTACGGGCGTGGCCCGGAATCTCGAGCGAGCGATCGCGTGGTACGAGCGGGCCGCCGGGCGTGGGCAGGCGTGCGCCGCCTTCAACGTCGGGCTGATCCTCGCCGAGGGTCCGGAGCCGGTCCGGGACGACATTCGGGCGGCGCGGTGGATCTGCTATGCGGCCGAGCGGGGCTTTCCGGACGCCGCGTTCGCGATGGGTACCTTCTTCCAGTCCGGTCGGGGATTGGCCAAAAACGACCACGAAGCTGTCCACTGGTACCGCGTGGCCGCGAAGCAAGGGCAGCGCACGGCGAAACTCAATCTGGGAGTGTTGCTCGTCGCCAGCGAGACGGTGAAACCGAAGCCGCTCGAAGCGTTCGACCTGTTCCGCGAACTGGCGAAGGCGGGACACCCCGGCGGCATGACGAACCTCGGAGTGCTCTACGATCGCGGCTGGGGCACGGCGGAGAATCCGGGCATGGCCGTGAAGTGGCTCCTTGAAGCGGCCGAACATGCCCAACCCGAAGCGATGGTGCAACTGGCGCGGATGCATGCGGAGGGCCGCGGCGTGGCGCAGGACCCGGGCGCGGCCGCGGACTGGTTGAACCGCGCCGCCGAACTGGGGAGCGAGGAAGCCAGTTGTCTGCTTGGCGAATGGCTCGTCGCCGGCTGATTCGGAGGGAAAGTCTTGCCCAGGACCGACCCGCCGCCGGCCGAACGTCGTATAAAAAGGGTTCCACCCGGGACCCGCACCGCATGTCCGAATCGCCCGCGCGCCCACCCGAGGAATTGACCGCCCTGCTCCACCGGCTGCGGGACAACGTCGCAAAGGTCTTCCTCGGGAAACCCGAAGTCACCCGGTTCGCCTTGGTCGCGCTCCTCGCGGAAGGGCACCTCCTGCTCGAAGACGTTCCCGGCGTCGGCAAGACGCTGCTCGCGAAGGCCCTCGCGCTGAGCCTCGGCTGCACCTTCCACCGCATCCAGGCCACGCCGGATCTCCTCCCCGGCGATCTCATCGGCACGAACATCTTCAATCAGAAAGACGGCACGTTCACGTTCCATCCCGGCCCGCTCATGTCGCAGATCGTCCTCGCGGACGAGATCAACCGCGCGACGCCCCGAACGCAATCGGCGCTGCTGGAGGCCATGAGCGAACGGCAGGTGACGGTGGACCGCGAGACATTCAAGCTCGGCCCGCCGTTCCTCGTGCTCGCCACGCAGAACCCCTACGAGTACGAGGGGACGTACCCGCTGCCGGAAAGCCAACTGGACCGTTTCCTTCTGCGGTTGAAGATCGGCTACCCGGAGCGGGCGATCGAGCGCGACATCTTGAACCAGCACCGCGTCGGGGAACCGGTGGAGTCCCTGACGGCCGTACTGGTCCCGGCCGACGTGGTGGCGCTCCAGCAGGCGACTCGCGCCGTGAAGGTCACGGAACCGGTAACCGAGTATCTGCTGGACATCGTGGACGCGACCCGCGCGCACCCGGATGTGAAACTCGGGGCCAGTACTCGCGGTGCGCTGGCGTTCTATCGCGCGTGCCAGGCCCTGGCGAAAGTGAGCGGCCGAGATTACGTCCGCCCCGAAGACGTGAAAGAGCTGGCCTTGCCGGTACTCGCGCACCGGATCATGACCAAAGCGTGGGATCAGGGTGGCCGCGACGATGCCACGCCGATCATCAACGACATTCTGGCGAAGACGAAAGTCCGCATTTGAATTCGGAATGCGGATTTCGAAATGCGGAATCAAAGCCATGTCCAACGAAGCCCCGTCTTCGCAATCGAGTCATTCAGCCGCTTCCATTCCGAATTCCGAATTCCGAATTCCGCATTTCCGCTGGCGCCCAACACGCGAAGGCGTCTTGTGGATCGCCGCGGCGCTGGCGATGCTGCTCGCCGGCTCCTTCAAGCTCATCAACCTGCTCATCCTGCTCGGCTACGTGATGGTCGCGCTCGTGGGCATCAACGCTTGGCTGGCGCGCCGGTCGGCCTACGGCGTGCGCATCCAGCGGGCCCGCGGCGAACCGGTCTTCGCCGGATCGGAGGCGGCCCGCCACGTCGCGGTCACGAACACCGCCCGCCATAATGCCTCCGTGACCGTCATGGAAATCTCCGAGACTCACCGGGTCGAGGTCTTCGTGCCGGTGTTGGCACCCGGAGAATCCCGGAACGTGACGGCGACGTTCCACCCGACGCGGCGCGGACGGTACGAGACGACGCCGATGTCGGTCATCGCGGGTTATCCATTCGGTCTGGTGAATTACGCCGTGGCGGCGGAGCCGGCGGACACGATCGTGGTTCTGCCGCGGCTTGGCACGGTCGACGGCGCGATGCTCCGCCGCTGGTTGATCCGCGTCGGCGCTGGTGACAACTTCAGCCGCCGCCCGGTCCGGCGCCAATCGACGCAGGCGGCCGACGTGCGCGGCGTGCGCGCCTACCGCCCCGGCGATTCCCCGCGGGACATCCACTGGCGCACCACGGCCAAACAGGGCGAACTCATGGTGCGCGAATACGACAGCGTCGAACCGCTGGACCTGCTGCTCGTTGTGGAACCGTACGCGGCATCGGACGCCGATCTGGACTCCGTCGAGGCAACCCTGGAACTGGCGGCATCGGTATTCTGGTCGTGGTGCCATGGGGAAGAGACCCCGGAAGCGACCTTGGTCGTCGCGGGGATGATCAAATCGCGGACGGGTCGCGCGACGGAGGGCTTCGGCCGTGCCGCACTGGCTTTGCTCGCCGAGGCGCAGCCGGTGTCAGGCTTGGCCCCGATCGCCATCGAGACCCTGCGGCGGCGCAGCAATCGCTGCGCAAGAATCCTCGTGAGTTCGCGTCCCAACAGCCCGCTGGCGACCGAACTCCGCGATAAGACCGGCGTGCCGTTCGTCACGGTGGACCCGGCCAGACCGATGGCGTGGTATCGCCCGCCCGACGATGCGGGCTGATCGTATCCGTATCTTTTCTTAATGCGGGATGATCCCGCAGCGAACCGCGTGGACCGCCCCGATGACCGATGCCGAAGCGATCTTCGCGGGAATTCTCGCCGATCCGGCCAATGACGTACCGCGGCTCGTGTTCGCGGACTGGCTTGAGGAACATGGTCAGGAGGAATGGGCCGAATTCATTCGCGTTCAGATCGAACTCGAAACGGTACCCCGGTCCGAACCGCGCCACAAGGACCTCTCGCGCCGTGCCCGCAAGATCCTCGCCAATCAAAAAGAGACGTGGCTGCTGCCGTTCCAGAAGCTCCTGCCGGGCTGTTTCGTCAAGTTCGAACGTGGTTTCGTTTCGATCGTGAAGGCGTCCTATTCCTACGTCTTCTTCAATGCCGAACAACTCTGGCCACTCGCGCCCATCCGTGAAGTCCAGGTGACGGACGGCCAGCGGCACATCTCCGAACTCTGTTGGCTCGAGCGGCCAGCGCATGTCCGCATCCGCGCCGACATGCTCGCGAACATGAACCAACTGGCGACCGTGGCGATCGATACGCTTTCGCCCGGTCCCGGCCGCATCGAGCCGTTCCTGCGATCGGGGCTTTGGTTGGTCCTCGGTTGTGCCCGCGGGAGCGGTTCCGACATCGTCGCCATGTCCCGTTTCAGCGATTTCGTATTGCGCCAGTCGGCTTCGCTCGGGCACGTCAATTTCGCTGTGCGACCGTATCAGGTCGTCGGCGAGTTCCGCACCTGGTGCTCCGCACCGCTCGCCGACCGCGGTCCGCACTGGCTGCTCCTTCGCGACGGTCAACTCGCGAGCTACGCCGCCGGACCCGTCGAGGCGGATCAACTCCCGGCCAAATTCTGGACCCCAGCCAATCGATAAGCGATGCTTTTGTGGAGGCCGGACGCCTGAAGCTTGAAGCCGATTCGTCGGATTCATCACTGGCACGGACTCAAACGAACAAGGCCGGGCTGGCGCCCGGCCTTGCGTGGAATCCTGCGGGATCCGTTTACTTCTTCAGCGACTGAACCGTGGCCGGCACCCCAACCACCGCGGAGATCGCGGTCGACTTCGTGGCACCAGTCTTCAGGCAGCAGTCGTCCCCTTCGCAGCAGGGCGAGCCGGGGAAGCAGCAATCGGGCAAGCTGGCCGCGGCGAGCTTGCCATCTGCGCAACAGGCGGAAGCGGTTTCGCAGCAGTCGGCTTGGGCCGCGCAGCAGTCGGTGCTGGCGGTTTTGGACGACGAGAACGGGCAGCCGGTGCAACCGTGGTTGCTGTACATCGTGTAACCGCCGATGCCGAGGGCGGCGACGACGACCAGACCGGCGAGAGCTTTGGCGAACATGAGTCGATTCCTTGAAAAAGAATGAAGAATGAATGGAAACGAAAACCGGAGCGAGCGGTTCGCTCAGCAGCGCAGGACGTGGTGGTAGCGCTGCCGGTGGTCCGGCGGATGGAATGCGAGTTCGCCCACGCGGGCCGGGGCGAGAATCGGTGCGGCAAACGAGTTCGGTCCATCAACGAGTATCGAATCAACCGACTGGGCCGGGTCGACGGTGGCCGCAGTCTCCAGCGTGCCGGGCGTGCCTACGAGCAGAGAGACCATCATCTGTCGGCATGGACACCCCGGAGTCGATCGGCCGAGATTGTCGTGGCTGGTGTCGTTCGGTGGCAGTTCGTGGCAGCAGAGCTCGCAGGCGATCGGTGCGGTTCGCATCGCCGTCTCGCTCGACGGCGTCTTGGCACCGAGCGTGCAGCAGCACAGCAGGAGGCTGACCACCTGCGGAACCACGAACAGGAGCATGACGGCGTGACGCAACGACCATCTCCCAGGCAACACCTATATTATCGACACACTAACCGATCCCTTACAAAGATTCCATCCAAAATGGCCGGCACGCTCGATCCGCTCACCCTGATCCGACCCCGCCGCCTGATCGAGGGGATCTCGGCCATTTTGCTCCCCTTCCGCGTCGACGGCGGCATCGACTGGCCGGGATTCGAGGCCCACGTCCGCCGGACCGCCGACGCCGGACTTGCCCCGGCCGTCAACATGGACACCGGTTTCGGCAACCTGATCGACGACGCGACCAAGCGCGAAGCGCTGGAAAGGACCCGGTCCGTGCTCGGCGGCGGTCGGTTCGTCGCCGGCGCGTTCGTCGGCGATCGCCCCGGGGCCGCCTTCGACCGCGACGCCTACGCCCGCGCCATGGAATCGATCGTCGCCAACGGCGGCACGCCCGTGATTTTCCAGAGCTACGGCCTCACCGGGCAAGCCGACGATGCCATCATCGCCAGCTACGAATCCCTCGGCCGCGTCGCGCCCTACATCGGCTTCGAACTCGGAACCATGTTCGCCCCGTTCGGCAAGATCTATTCGCTCGACGTCTACCACGGCCTGCTCGGCATTCGCGCCTGCCGCGGTGCGAAGCACTCCTCCTTGAGCCGCCAACTCGAATGGGACCGCATCGACCTGCGCGACCGCACTCGACCGGACTTCAAGGTCTACACCGGCAACGACCTCGCCATCGACATGGTCATGTACGGCAGCGACTATCTCCTCGGCCTGAGCACCTTCGCGCCGGACCTCTTCGCGAAGCGGGATGCCTACTGGCTGGCGGGCGACCCGCGCTTTTATGAATTGAACGACCGGCTCCAGTACCTGGGCTTCTTCGCCTTCCGCGACCCGGTGCCGGCATACAAACACTCCGCCGCCATGTTCCTCAAGATCCGCGGCCAGATCGGTTGCGACGCCACGCATCCGAAATCGCCGACGCGACCCGATACCGACCGAACCGTGCTCGAAGGGATTCACGCCCTTCTGGAGGGTTGAATGGCCGCCGTGACGACGATCCCGAAACTGCCGCCGCGCTGGCCGGATTCCCACAAGGGAAACTACGGCCGCGTGCTCGTCGTCGCGGGCAGCGCCGGCATGAGCGGCGCCGCCATCCTGACGGGTAGCGCGGCGCTGCGCGGCGGCGCGGGCCTCGTCACCGTCGCGTGCCCGGTGGACATCCAGCCGATCGTCGCCGCCGGGAACCCGTGCTATACGACCTTCGGTTTCCTGTTGCCCGACGATCTCAACGAACCCGTCGCCGATTGCGACGTGTTCGCCATTGGGCCGGGTCTCGGCCAGCGGGCCGGGGCCGTCGACCTCGTCCATCGGCTGTTGGAACGGCACCCGTCCAAGCCGACGGTGATCGACGCGGACGGGTTGAACAACCTGCCGGCGAACCGGTTTCCGCTCTCGCGTCGGCCGGCACCGCTGGTCCTGACGCCGCACCCCGGCGAGTTCGCCACGCTGACCGGCAAGTCGACGGCGTACGTTCAGGCGAACCGCGAACCCTTGGCCGTCGAATTCGCCCGCACCATGAACGCCGTGCTGCTGCTGAAGGGGCATCGGACGATCGTGACCGACGGCGACCGCGTCTATACGAACTCCACGGGCAACCCCGGCATGGCGACCGGCGGCTGCGGAGACGTGCTCACCGGCCTCGTCGCCGCGCTTCTGGCGCGGATGCCGGCCTTCGACGCCGCCTGTCTCGCGGCCTACGTCCACGGCCGCGCCGGCGATCTCGCCGCAGCCGAGATTGGTCAAACGGCGCTCGTCGCCAGCGATCTCCTCGGCTACCTGGGACGCGCCTTTCAAGAAATCGAGTCGGTCCGCGAACACCCTTCATCCGCCGCGGGAAGTTCGTAGCATTGCCCGCAAAGCCCAGGAGAATTGCCTTGAAACAGGTCTGCCCGTCCTGCCTGAAGAGCGTCGAAGTGCCCGAATCGGCAGCCGGTACCGATTATCCGTGCCTTGTGTGTGGTTCGAAGATCCCGGTGCCCGCGAACTACACGCCCAGCGTGGCCGCGCCGGCACCTGCGGATCGTCCGCCGCCGCCCCCAGGGCTTGCCCCCCCGGCGAAGGATGCCCCCCCCGCCCCACCGCCCGAACCGGGCGACGATCGGGAAGTCGGCATCGCGATCACTCCCGGGATCGTGGAGTGGGTGCCCGCCTTCGGCTTCACCCTCCTCTTCCTGCTGACCTTCTTCTCCTGGGTCGGAGCCTATCCCGGCGGTCACCGGTTGTTCACGCAGAACGCCTGGGAATCCCTCGCCGCGTCGCACACGCCGAACATCGTGCCGGCCGAACTTGAAGACATCGAAAAACACTTGCTCAATTCCCTCCGGTATTGCTGGCTGCTGTTGCCATATGTTCTCGCGCTGATCCTCGCGCTGTTCTTTGCCTGGGCCGATCGGATCCTGCCGGACAAGGTTTCGGCGACGACGTTGCCGGGGCCGCTCGTCTGGCTCACCCGGTTCTGGCCGGCGCGCCACAATCTGCTGCTGATCCTCGGCGTCGGTTCGCTCGCGCTGTTTCTTGCACAGGGTTGGAAGGGCCTCGGCCTCGACAACGCGATCAAGGACTACGCGACGAGCAAGCACGAGGAGGAAGCGAAGGCCGCCGACACGGAATTGAAGAAGTCCACCGTACGCGTAAAGGCCGGCATGGAGTACGCGAAATACGCCGTCGGTACAACCACCGGCTATTCGCTCGCGTTCTGGACGCACCTGGTCGTGGTCGCCGCGATGCTATTACGGCCACGCGACGGATCGGCCCGACCGCTGCGTTTCGGTGTGAAGTATTGAAGGGAATGTGAAATCGCCTTTTGACTTTCTCCCGACGCATCGGTTACGATCGCGTCGGGTTTCCCCGTCGGCCCATCCACTCTCCCGGAGGGCTTTTCATGTCGATTCCGGTTTCCAGCTCCGCCTTCGCGCCGGAGCAGATCATTCCACGCCACTTCACCGGCGATGGGATGGACGTTTCCCCGCCCCTGCGCTGGGGCACGCCACCGCCCGGCACCAAGAGCATCGCGATCGTCTGCGACGATCCCGACGCCCCACGCGGCGATTGGGTCCACTGGCTGCTCTACGACCTCCCGCCAGTCACGCGAGAATTGCCCGAAGCGCTCCCCGCCGATCCCGACCTGGACGACGGCAGCCATCACGGCGTCAACGACTTCGGCTACGTCGGCTACGGCGGACCGGCACCCCCGCGCGGACGGCAGCACCGATACCGGTTCCACGTCTACGCGCTCGATGCCGAACTGGGGCTGCCTTCGGGCGCGACCAAGTCCGAGGTTCGCGCCGCGATGGACGGCCACGTACTGGAGGAAGGCGAACTGGTGGGACTCTACGGTCGATCGGGCTGACGCGGTCACTTGATCGACTTGAGCCAGGCGTCGAACGCCGCCTTGTGCTTTTCGACGACCTTTTCCGGCCCCGCCAGCCGGACGTGGGTCGCTTCGTCCTTCGCGGCGACGATCGCCCAGACCGCGCGGTATTCCGGCTTCATTTCGAGTTTCGACTTCGGGTCAAAGGGGCGTTCCTTGTACTTCCAGGTACCGCTCACGTCGAGCATGTGGAGCGTTGCGCCGGTCACTTCGACCTTCGATTCCTTCGCCACGTCGTCGATGGTCTTGCCGTCGGGCGGAACGAACTGGTCCTTCCAGCCGGGGAAGACCTGCTCGGGCTTGGGTTTCGATTCGGGCATGACGATGACTTCGGCGTCGGCAAGTCCCTCGATGGTAGAGGCAATCTTGAATTGGTGGGAACGGAGCCGGTTCGCGGGCTTTTCGGATTTCCAGTCGGCGGGCGGCGTGGCGGCGAGGGGGCCGAATTTCACGGCTTTCGGCGCGTCGGCGGCAAGCAGTGCGGGGGCGAGGAACAACACGGCGAATCGCATCGGAGTCTCCGGGATCAGGCGGGGGAGGATTCTTCTTCGGCTTCGGCGGCACGGCGTTCGAGCCGGGCGGCGGCGTGCGGGTCGCTGGGCACGGGGCGTTCGTCGCGGGCGGCGGCGCGGGCGGCGGCGATCTCCTCGACCTCGGCCTTGACCGGTTCGGCGAGTTGCGCCATCCCGTGCCCGAGCGCGGTGAGGAACAGGCCGGCGAACGCGAGGGTGAGCGTGCCGAAGAAGACGCCGACCCAGCGAGCCGGCATCTGCCAGATGCGGCCGAAGAGCGTTTCGTTGGACACGCGCACGTTTAATTCCTTCCAGAGGTTCGTGCGTCGATCGCGGACGATCTTGTTGTCGAGGCCGGGGTAGGCGACTTCCAGATCCACCTTCAATTCGAGGGTCTTTCCGGCCAGTCGATCTTCGTTCGGGATGGCGATCTTCGCCCACAGTCGGGGACGGATGCGGTCGCGGCCGGCGTCGATCTTGACGGTGGCGGGCCAGGTGGCGTCGTTCGAGATCGCGACGATTTCGGGCGGCTGGTTGCCGAAGTCCTGGGGATTGGTGACGGTGACTTTGGGCGTGCCGCGCCAGAGGCCGTTGACAACTTCGACGGTATCGGGGAATTCGAGTTCGAGCGTTTCGCCGGGCGCGGCGCGAATGGCTTCGTTCGCCTCGGCGGGGCGTTCGCGGGCGACGGCGGGGACGAGCAGGCCGCCGATGGCGAGGAGGACGCCGCAGACACCGAGGATGTGCAACCGCGTGAACGGGCCGACGGGCGGGCGGATCTGTTCGCGGTCCCCGCCACGGGTGACGTCGAGGTCGCCGTCGTCCTCCATCTTGCGGGAGCGGACTCGATTGTCGGCGGGGTGGGCGTTGGGGTTGCGGTTGCCGAGCACGATATGCGCGGCGGCAGCGAGGACGGCGACTCCGGCGAGGAGCGTGCCGGTGCGGCCGTTCGAGAGGCCGAACAGGTTCGCACCGATCGCGAGGGCGAGGGCGGCCGCCACGCTGACGAGCGTCACGAGGCCGTGCGCGTTCGCCTGATGGTAGCCGACCAGATCGGGCTGGAACTGCCCGCAGTCCGGGCAGGCGACGTCGTTCGGTTCGGTGGTCAGTTGCCGGTGGATGCGTTTCGTGGCGGCCTTTGCCGCCGTCTCTTCCGATCGCGCCTTCTCTTCGACGGTGATCTCGCGGCGCACGCGATAGACGCAGCCGCACCCGGTGCAGGTGTGCCGTTTCAGGCAGCGGACTCGAAGGGCGTAGACGGTGGCCACGCAACAATCTTACCGTACCCTTCGCGGGGCGTACATAGTTGAACAGGGAACCTTGGGAGACCGATCATGGTAAGACCCACACGACGGGAATGGTTGGCGCTTGCGGGCGCGGCGGCGGTGGGGGCGAAGGCATTAGCCCAACCCGAGACGACGAAACTGCCAGCCCGGGCCGTCACGAAGGGACCGAAGCACCATTGGTTCGGTTACTACGACAAGTGCCCGTGGGACAAAACCGGGCGGTACCTGCTGGCGATGGAGAGCGAATTCTGCGACCGGCCGCCCACCGCGAAAGACGCCATCGCCGTCGGCATGGTTGACTTGAAGGGTGATGACAAATTCATCCCGCTCGACACGACGCGCGCATGGAGCTGGCAGCAGGGTACGATGCTGCAATGGCTCGGCAGCGCACCGGACCGCGAGGTGATCTACAACTCGATCGTGGACGGGAAACCGGCGGCGATCGTCCGCGACGTGCATTCCGGGAAAACTCGCACGCTCGCGCGGCCGATATACGCCGTCAGTAACGACGGCAAACAGGCCGTCACTCTCGACTTCGCCCGCCTGCATCGCTTGCGCCCCGGCTACGGCTACGCGAGTTACGACGAACGCTTCGTCAACGATCCCGCACCCGAACAACTCGGCATCTGGCACCTCGAGCTCGCCACCGGGAAGGACCGGCAGATCCTGAGCTTGAAGCAACTCGCCGCATTCCAGCCCGACGCCCGCTTCACCGGCGCCCACCACTGGGTGAACCACCTCCAGTTCAACCCCGGCGGCACGCGCTTCGTCTTCCTCCACCGCTGGCGCGTCGACCTCAAACCGTGGAGCACGCGCATCTTCACCGCCAAGCCCGACGGCACCGACCTGCGGTTGCACCTCGACACAGGCATGGTCTCCCACTTCGACTGGCGTGACGATTCCACCATCCTCGCCTGGGTGAAGACGCCCAAGGACGGCAACAAATTCGCCCTCATCGACGTGGCCACGAACGGTCTCACGCTTGTCGGCGACGGCGTGCTGACGCAGGATGGGCACTGTTCCTACTCGCCCGATCGGAAATGGATCCTCAACGACACCTACCCGGACAAGAACCGGCTGCAATGGCTGATGCTCTATCACCCGGAGAAGAACCGGCGGTACGATTTGAACCAGTTCCACTCGCCGAAACAGTTCACGGGGCCGTTCCGCTGCGACATGCACCCGCGCTGGAACCGCGACGGCACGCAGGTCTGCTTCGACGGCTGCCATGAGCCCGAGCGCCAGGTGTACGTGGTCGACGTGCGCGAGATCGTGACCGGGTGACGCGGCGTTCTCAGTCGACGTAAAGGAATTCGTTCAGGTTCAGCACGGCGTGGCAGAGGTCGACGAGCGCATCCTCGCTCGTGCCGGGGTGGGTCGCCAGGAATTTGTCGGTCGCGGTGCGCTCGGCGTCGGACGGCGATCGCGAGAGCGCCCGCAGGAAGACGCGATCCCTTTGCTTCATTCGATCGTTGCCGGCCTCCGTTCGCACCTTCGCCGCGAAAGCCTTCGCGAACTCCAGCACGATGCCGTCGTTCACGAGCATCAGCGATTGCGGCGCCGTCGTGGTCGTGAACCGGCGGGCGCAGGTTTCGTTGCGGTCCGGAGCGTCGAAGAGCGCGAAGAACGGATAGCGCAGGTTTCGCTTCACGCACACGTAGACGCTGCGGCGATTGCGGTCGTCGGCCTTCTCGGACAACTTCCAGCCGCCCGCGCCCTTCATCTCGGCGGGCAGTTCGGGGAAGACGCTCGGCCCGCCGCCGGCGTGGTTCAACAATCCGCTCGCGGCCAGCATCGCGTCCCTCAGGCTCTCGCCATCAAGCCGTTTCCGCGGCGATCGGCCGAGCAGTTTGTTCTCCGGGTCCTGCGCGTGCGGAGTGGACGACTGCCGGTAGGCCTTCGAGGTGACGAGTAGGCGGTAGACTCGCTTCAGTTTCCAGCCGTGGTCGGTGAAGTCGTTGGCGAGCCAGTCGAGAAGTTCGGGGTGCGTCGGCTTTTCGCCGGTGAGGCCGAAGTCGCTGGCAGTTTCGACGAGTCCGCGACCGAAGACATGCTGCCAGACGCGGTTGACCATCACGCGGGCCGTGAGCGGATTCGCCGGGCTGGCGATCCAGTTGGCGAGTTCGGCGCGCCGGCCGGGGGTGGCGGCCGTCGGCTTCGGCTCGGCGACGCGACGGTCGATCGAGGTGATGAATCCGGGGTCGACTTCCTCGCCCTTGTTCCGCCAGTTGCCACGCTTCAGCAAGTGGTGCGCCGGCACGTCGCGGCCGACGTCGGTCATCGCCATTGCGGTCGGCGGATCGGCCGGCTTGTCCTTCGCGTGCTCGGCGAGTTGTTTCGCCAGCGCCTCCCATTTCGTTTTCGCATCCCCTTTCATCTGCGTCGGGCTGAACTTGCGGGCGGAAAAAACTTGCCGTTCGACCATCGCGGCGATCTGCTTCTGCCACGGCGTGCGCTCGGCGAACGGGATGTCGATCAGCTTCGCGTAATCCTCGTCGAAGCGGGAGCGTTCCTTCTTGGCTCCCTTGTCGCGGATCGGGGCTTCGAGTTCGGCCATCGCGCGGCGGAGCTCGGCTGTCTTCGCCTCCCACGCGGCGCGCTTTCGTTCGTGTTCGATTCGCTGCTCCGGCGATTGCAGTGGCACGTCGGTCGGCCAGAGGCCCGTGAAGAACGCCTGCATCCGGTAGTAGTCGTCCTGCGCAACGGGATCGGTCTTGTGGTCGTGGCACTTGGCGCAGGCGAGCGTAATTCCGAGGAACGCAGCCGCCGTCGTGTCGGTGACGTCGTTGAGGATTTCCTGCCGGCGCTGCTCGAGGTTCACCGCGTTGTATTCGTCCGGGTAATGGCGGAGGAATCCGGTGGCGACGAGCGCGGCCGGGTCGTTCGGGAAGAGTTCGTCCCCGGCGATCTGCTCGCGGACGAAGCGGTCGTAAGGCTTGTCGGCGTTGAAACTGGCGATCACGTAGTCGCGATAGCGCCAGGCGGCGGGGCGGAAGTCGTCGGCCTTGAAGCCGTCGGACTCGGCATAGCGGACGAGGTCGAGCCACCAAGTCGCGGCGCGCTCGCCGAAGTGGGGCGACACGAGCAGGCGGTCCACGACGGTTTCGTACGCGGTGGCCGAGTCGTCTTTCAGGAAGGCGGCGAGTTCGTCTGGCGTCGGCGGCAGGCCGGTGAGGTCGAAGGTGACGCGGCGGAGCAACGTGGCCTTCGACGCCGGCGGCGCGAAGTCGAGCTTCGCCGCGTGGAGCTTCTCCAGCAGGAACGCATCGACCGGATGCGCCGCGAGCTTCGGCACGGCGGGCCGGCCGACGGGTCTGTACGCCCAGTCGCCGGGCGGTTCGGCGGCGGGAAGCGAGGCGGCGACGAAGAGCAGGACGATGGCGAATCGCATGGTAGGACCGACCGGCGGAGAGAACCTGTAATTTATCCGCACGTCGCGGGTCGGGGCAATCGGATTCCGCCGCTATAACAGTCGCATTCCCGGAGGCTCTCCCATGCGCTTCGCCATCCTCCTTCTCTTACTGGCACCCTCGCTCGCCCTCGCCGGGCCGCGGAACATCGTGATGATCGTGGCGGACGACCACGGCCGCGACCTCGGCTGCTACGGCAACAAGGACGTGCGCACGCCGCACCTCGACAAGCTCGCCGCCGACGGCACACGATTCGACTTCGCCTTCTGCACGACGGCGAGTTGTTCCGCCAGCCGGTCCGTCATCCTCACCGGCCTTCAGAACCACCTGAACGGCCAGTACGGCCACCAGCACCACTTCCACCACTTCGCCACGTTCCCCTCCGTGAAGAGCCTACCCGTCCTGCTCGCCGGCGCGGGCTATCGCACGGCGCAGGTGGGGAAGTACCACGTCGCGCCCGAGCCGATCTACAAGTTCGAAACGTACCTGACGGCAAACAACCGGAACCCGGTCCTGATGGCGGAGCGATGCCGGCCGCTCATCGAAGCGAAGAGTGAAAAACCGTTCTTCCTCTACTTCGCGACGGCGGACCCGCACCGGGGCGGCGGAAAGATCGAGAGCGATCCGCACAAGCCGGACCGCTTCGGCAACGGGCCGAAGTACGAGGGGATCGTCGAGGAGACGTTCGACCCGGCGAAGCTGACGGTCCCGCCGTTCCTGCCCGACACGCCGGCGTGCCGCGCCGAGATCGCGCAATACTACCAGTCGATCGCCCGCGTCGATCAGGGCGTCGGCCGACTCGTGCAAATACTCAAGGACGCCGGACAATACGAGAACACGCTCATCCTCTACCTCTCCGACAATGGCATGGCGTTCCCCGGCTCGAAGACGACGCTGTACGAACCCGGCATGTGGCTGCCGCTGATCGTCCGCAGCCCGGACCAAAAGACCCGCGGCGGCGCGACCGACGGGATGGTGACATGGGCCGACCTCACGCCGACGATCCTCGACTTCGGCGGCGTGAAGGACGTGCCCGGTCCGCCGGCGCGGGGCGACGCGGGGCCGGAGATCCCGGGGCGCGCCGTTCCAAAGAAGGCGGCGAACGCGAAGCCGTACGAGTTCCACGGCCGCTCGTTCCTGTCGGTTTTGGATGCGCCGAAGTCGAAGGGTTGGGACGAAGCGTACGCGTCGCACACGTTCCACGAGATCACGATGTACTACCCGATGCGAGTCGTCCGCACGCGACAGTACAAGCTGCTGTACAATCTCGCGCATCCGCTGCCGTTCCCGTTCGCGTCGGACCTGGAGGAATCGGCGACGTGGAAAAGCGTGAGGGCCGAGCCGAACGCGAAGTACGGTCAGCGCTACGTCCGCGATTTCGTCCAGCGTCCGAAGTACGAACTGTACGATCTGCAAGCCGACCCGCACGAGGCGCGAAATCTCGCCGACGATCCGAAGCACGCGAAGGCACTTGCCGAGTTGCAGGCAAAGTTGAAGGCATTCCAGGAGAAGACCGACGATCCGTGGATCGTGAAGTACCGGTACGAGTAGTTGTTGAGTGCGGAGTGCGGAGTGAGGAGTGAAAACTCGTT
>JAHBXO010000004.1 GCA_019636445.1 Gemmataceae bacterium
GGCCGTGTACGGCTCCGATCCGGCGATGGTGGCATCGACGCCGACGAGCAGCGTGCGCAATTCCTCCGGGGTCAGGACGTTCGCTTCCGCCTTTGGTGGGAACACGAGCGTCAATCCGGCGGTTTCAATGACATCGCGGTAACGCGGGACGAACGCCTCGACTTCGCGCGGCGTGACAAGGACGGTGGGCATGGGGGACTCGAAGATGATCGGGAACCGCGAACGGCTACGGAATGCTTTGTAGTTTGCGGACGTGCCGGGACCAGACCGTCGTCGCAAGCGCGTTCGCCAACTTCTCGTCGGCGGTAACCATGACTCCATCGAGTTACACGGCGAGCGCCAAGTAGAGACAATCGTAGACGGTGCGATTCGAGCGATCCGCGAGATCGAACGCGGCGCGTACCAGCGGAACGGAGGAATGTCGTTGAATCGGGAGATTCGCCAACTTCTCGTCGGCGGTAACCATGACTCCATCGAGTTGCACGGCAAGCGCCAAGTAGAGGCAATCGTAGACGGTGCGGTTCGTGCGATCCGCGAGATCGAACGCGGCGGGAACCAGCGGATCGGAGGGATGCCAATTAACGGCGATCTTGGCCAAGTCGTCGAGAATGTTGACTGCTTCCAATCGTGGCAACCCGTCCCGTCGGATCTTTTTCCAAAGAATGGCCGCCAACTCGATTTTCAGGAAGTCCGGGCAGTGCAAAGGAACACCGCCCGTTCGCAATCGAATTGCCTCGGCGTCGTGCGGTTCGGGAACATACCACTTAATCGCGACGCTGGAATCGATGACTTGCAGGCTCATCGATCCCGATCCTCGCGGATCAGTTCGACGCTGTCGCCGAAGACTCGTCCGCTGGCCGCAAGGCGCTCGCGAATGGCGTTCGCGCCGGCCCATGGATCGTCGACAACTGGCGTGGTTGTTCCGTTCGTCGTCGCCTTGGGATGAACGACGACGACGACTTCGTACTCCGCGTTCGGTCGACCGAGCGGGATCGACAGTGTCAGCGTTCCGTCCGGTCCGGTACTGTGCAGGCCCTGGCTCGCGATCATAATCGATTCCCCTCGTCTTCCATCGATTCTACCGTCGCCGGGGACTGGCGAAACAAAAATGCCGCCGGTATCCCGGCGGCATCGATGCGGATCCAAAGGGTGCTCACGCCTTGATGATGTCCTTCACCGTCATTCCGCTCGGGATCATCGGCAGCACGTGCTCTTGGTGCGGCACGTGTACATCCAGCACGAACGCGCCCGGCGATTCGATCATCTCCACGAGTGCGGCGTCCAGGTCCTTCTTGTCCCAGATCGTCTTCGCGGGCACGCCGAAGCCCTTCGCCACGGTCACGAAATCGGGGAACGGAGCGGCGTCGTCGCCGGCGCCAAGGTACGTATGGCCCCGGTTGCTGCCGAAGAAGCGGTCTTCCCACTGCACCACCATGCCGAGGTGCTGGTTGTTGAGGAGCAGAACCTTCGCCGGGATCTTCTCGGTGTGGCAGCAGGCGAGTTCCTGGATGTTCATGAGGAAGCTGCCGTCGCCGTCGATGTCGATGCAGAGATGGTCGGGGTGCGCCACCTGCGCGCCCATCGCCGCCGGCAGGCCAAAGCCCATCGTGCCGAGGCCGCCGCTCGTCACCCACTTGCGGGGCTTCGTGAACGGGAAATACTGCGCGGCGAACATCTGATGCTGACCGACACCCGTGCTGAGGATCGTCTTGTCCAATTGGCCGCGCGCCTTCAGGATCTCATGCAATCGCTGGATTGCGTATTGCGGGTAGATCTTCCCGTCGCCGGCGTTGTCGAACTTCTTCATCGGCTCGGTTTCGCGCCATTCGTCGATTTGCCGCAGCCATTCCGTATAGCGCCCGCCGCTCGTCAGGTCGACGTGCGCCGGCTCCTTCAGCAGGGCGTTGATGTCCTCGAGAGCAAGGCGGAGGTCGCCGTGCACCGGGATGTGCGCGAGCTTGTTCTTGTGGATCTCGCTCTTGTCGATGTCGATGTGCACGATCTTGCCGTGCTTGGCGAACTCGGAGAGCTTGCCCGTGACGCGGTCGTCGAAGCGGACGCCGAAGGAGAGCAGCAGGTCGGCCTCGTTGACGGCGTAGTTGCTGTAGACGGTGCCGTGCATGCCGAGCATTTGCAGGCAAAGGTAGTGATCGGCGGGGAAGTTGCCGATGCCGTGGAGCGTGAGCGCGACGGGGATGCCGGTGGCGATGGCGAACTTCGTGAGCGCGTCGGCGGCGCTCGAGTGCGTCACGCCGCCGCCGGCGTAGATGATCGGCTTCTTGCTGGAGCGGATCGCCTGCAGGATCGGTTCGAGCTCCTGCCGTGGCGCCCGGCGGGTCGGCTTGTAGCCGGGCAGGTTCAACGCCGGGTTCCAGTCCGGCACGATCTGCTTGACCTGCACATCCTTCGGCATGTCGATCAGCACCGGTCCCGGCCGGCCGCTCTCGGCGATCAGGAACGCTTCCGCCATCACGCGCGTGATGTCCTCGGTGCGCGTGACGAGATAGTGGTGCTTCGTGATGCCGCGGCAGATCTCCACCATCGGCGTTTCCTGGAACGCGTCGTTGCCGAGGACGGCCGTGCTCACCTGGCCGGTGATCGCGATCATCGGCACGCTGTCCATCTTCGCGTCGGCGATGCAGGTGACGAAGTTCGTGGCGCCGGGGCCGGACGTGCTGAAGCAGACGCCGGCCTTGCCCGTGGTGCGGGCGTAGCCGTGCGCCATGAAGCCGCCGCCCTGCTCGTGCCGCGGCAGGATCGTGCGCAGCTTGTCTGACACGCGCGTGAGCGACTGGTGGATCGGCATCGACGCGCCGCCCGGATAGGCGAAGACGACTTCGACCCCGTGCCGGATGAGGCTCTGAACGAGGATATCGGCCCCGTTCATCTTCTCTTGGGCGGTCGGGTTCGTGCGTGCGTCGGCCATGATTCTCACCGGCTGGGTTCGAGGAAGTCGCAACAATAGCGGGTAGTATATCGCCCCATAGGGGACTTGGAAGGTGCGGATTCGGCGAAGATTCCGACAATTTTTCCAGAGTTCCCACTTGACCCGAATTTTGAGGACGGGTAGGCTTCGCGGAATTACTTGGACTGGCCTGACCGTCCAATCCTCTCCCCCAACCCACGGAAGGGCGTCGCGGATTTCCCCGCCGGCCATGAATGCACTGGACCGCCCGTCGGTTTGGCCGGCGCCGGCGAAGCTTAACCTGACACTGGAAATCCTTGCCAAGCGGCCCGATGGTTACCACGCGATCGAATCGCTCATGGTTCCCGTGGGTCTGGCGGATGAACTGACATTCCGAGACGCCGAGGATTTGTCGCTGACTTGCGACGAGCCGACGATTCCGACGGACGGACGGAATCTGGTCCTGAAGGCGGCGGAGGCGTTGCGGCGAACGACGGGATCGCGACACGGTGCGGCGATCCACCTGACGAAGCGGATCCCGCACGAGGCCGGCCTTGGCGGGGGCAGCAGTGACGCGGCAACCGCGCTGCTGGCCCTGAATGAGTTGTGGAGCCTGAACCTTCCGCCTGCGGACCTCGCTCGGGTCGCAGCGGAAATCGGCTCGGATGTGGCGTTCTTTTTGGCCCGATCGGCAGCGTGGTGCACCGGCCGCGGCGAGATCGTGGAATCGGTAGCGTCCGGCGCGGCGTTCGATGTTGTCATCGTGAAGCCGCCGATCGGACTGTCAACGAAGGAGATTTATGGCCGGGTGAGCGTGCCGGCTCATCCGGTAGACGGAACCCCGGCCCGCGACGCGTTGCGGGCCGGCGACAAGGAAGCCCTCGGCCGTGCCCTGTTCAACCGGCTCCAGGCACCGGCCTTCGCCGTCGCTCCGGCGGTCGAGTCGCTCCATCGCGAACTCGCCGCCCTCGGTCCGCTCGGCTGCCAACTCTCCGGCAGCGGATCGGCGCTGTTCGCCCTCTGCCGCGACGCCCTCGAGGCGAATCGGATCGCCACCGCGATTCGAGCCAACCACGTGTCCGACCCCGTGCCGCCGCGCGTCTACGTGTGCCAGACCCGGACCGGCCCCTCACCTCCCTGACGGATCGCACTCGCCTGCAACAAGGAGTTACCGGTGCAAATCACGGAAGTCCGCATCAAGCTCTGCGAGGAGAATCGCGAACGCCTCCTCGCGTTCTGTTCCATCACCTTCGACAACGCGTTCGTCATCCGCGATCTGAAAGTCATCGACGGCAGCCGCGGGCTGTTCGTCGCCATGCCCAGCCGCAAGCTCACCGACCGCTGCGGTTGCGGCTGCAAGAACCACCTGCGCGCCAAGTTCTGCAACAACTGCGGCCGTCGACTGGACGAAGCCCGCGCCCTCCGCGAATCCGAGGGCCGCGCCAAGCTCCACGCCGATATCGCGCACCCGATCCACTGCAAGGCCCGCGAAGAGATCCAGGGTGCCATCGCCAAGGCGTACGATCTCGAACGCGAACGCGCGAAACTCCCCGGCTATGTCTGTAGTTACGATGACCACGACTACGACCTGGACGACGTGCCGATGAGCTACGGAGAGATGGTGAAGCAGTCGGCACCCGGCTACCGGATGCACGGCCCTCACGCCCCGGCCGCACAAGGCACACATCGCGAACACGCGCCCAACCGCGCCCGAACCGAATCAACCTTCGGCGTCGGTATCGAGTAAAACGAAGAAGCCCGCGGACGAGCGTCCGCGGGCTTTCCAAGCATTGAAATCCCGATCACGCCTTCGAGCGGCCCAGGTACTTCCCGTCTTCGGTTTGGATCGTCACCATTTCGCCTTCCGTGATGAACGAAGGCACCTGCACGACCAGCCCCGTCTCCAGCGTCGCCGACTTGTATTGCGCCGCCGCCGTCGCACCTTTGATGCCCGGCTCGGTCTCCACCACCTTCAGCGTCACCGTTTGAGGCAGCGCCACGTCCAGCGGCTTACCGTCGTACGAGGTGATCTGCACCGTGTCGTTTTCACGCAGGTACTTGATCTTGTCGCCGACCATCTGTCCGCTCAGCGTCACTTGTTCGAACGTCTCGGAATCCATGAACACGAAATCTTCGCCGTCCTTGTACGAGTAGGTGTAGTCCTTCGTTTCGAGATACACCACGTCGACCTTGTCGTCCGGGTGGACACGTTCGTCGGTGATCGAGCCGGTCTTCAGGTTCTTGAGCTTGAGGTACAGAATCGCGCGCCAGTTGCCCGGCGTGTTCAGGTCGCGGTCGAGGCAGTACCAGAGCTGATTGTTCATGTTCAGCACCATGCCGCGCCGAATGTCGATCATCTTCGTGGAAGCCACGTCGTCTCTCCTGCGATAGCGCGGATGGCCCGCACCGACTGGGAATACCGTAACTCTCAGTTTATCAATCGACCGACACCGCGGACAGCCGACGACGGCACGCGAATCGGTACAACAGTCGGCACCCTCTCCGACCCAACGATCGACGAGGTGCCCGTGATTCCGCTCCTGACGTTCACGCTATTACTCGGCCCGGTCCAGTGTTCGGTCGAATCGAGCCTCGTTACCGACGGCCGAAACATCCGCCAATTCGCGTTCGACGGCGACACCAAGACCGCGTTCGCGTCGAAGGAACCGGCGAGGTCGGGCGACCACCTGACGCTTCATTTCGATCGCGTCGTCGAAGTCCGCTCGCTGACCGTTTCACTCGGCGAAGCTTCGACGGCCGACGTGGTCCTCGAAGCCTCGACCGATGGGAAGTCTTTTTCGCCGATCGCCGAGTTCACGAAGGGCAAAGCGAAAACGACTCGGACTCACAAAGTCAGGGCCTTGCGCGTGCGCGCGGTCAAGGATGCGGACAAGCCACTGGTCGTCCGCGAGTTCGCGATCGATACCGCGCCGGGCGTCGCACCCTTCCGATTCCCGATCGAGTTCGAGCTCGATGTGGCGGATGCGCCCGAGATGAAAGCCTGGGCGGAAAACGTCATTAGCATCTGCGAACGGCACTACCCGATGATCTGCACCGAACTGGGGAGTGATGGCTACGACCCGCCGACCCAGATCCGAATGGCGTTCAAGTCCGATTACAACGGCGTCGCCGAGGCCGCCGGCACGCGCATCCGCGGCTCCGTGAAGTTTTTCAAGCGCAACCCGAACGATATCGGCGCGATGATTCACGAGACGGCTCACTGCGTCCAGCGCTATCGTCAGCGCGGCATCCCCGGCTGGCTCGTCGAAGGCATCGCCGACTATGTCCGCTTCTGGAAATACGAACCGGGCAAGGCCGGCCGCCTGAACCCCGACACCGCCCAGTACAACGGCAGCTATCGAACGACGGCGGCGTTCCTCGCGTACGTCTCCGATCGGTACGACCCGAAAGCCGTGAACAAATTGAATGCCCTGCTTCGCGAGGGACGCTACGAAGCCGATTCGTGGCGCGTCATCACGGGCAAATCGGTCGAAGAGTTGAACCAGGAGTGGCGCCGCTCGCTCGTGCGCTGAACGGAATCGAACCCGCCGGGGCCGCCCCATGCTGCATCTCGTTCGCGTCGCCTTCTCGTATATCACGCAGTTCCTGCTTGGCCTGCGCTACCGCGCCCAGGTCATCGGCACCGAAGAGGCACTAAAGCACCCAGGCCCCTACCTGATCTTCCCCAGCCACCCGGCGTATAGCGACCCGCCCAACGTCATCGCAAATCTGTGGCGCATCTTTCAGATGCGCCCGATGCTGCTCGAAACCAATTTCCGTTCCCCGCTCCTGGCACCCCTGGCGTGGCTGCTCCGGGCGATCAAGGTTCCGGAGACCGAAAAAGCCAGCGCCGAGGCCCGCCAGCGCGCCGAAGGCGCCGTGCAAGAGGTCATCGCCGCGTTGAAGGCCGGCGACAACGTCGTCCTCTGGCCATCCGGCACCCTCTCGCGCGACGGCAAGGACTACATGTACGCCGCCCGCACCGCCTCGGACGTCCTCCGCGCCGTGCCGAACACCACGCTCGTGCTCGTCCGCACCCGCGGCCTCTGGGGCAGTTCCTTCAGTTGGGCGTTCGGATTCAAACCCAAGCTCATTCCCTCGCTCTTCCGCGGCGTCCGGCAACTCCTCACGAACTTCGTATTCTTCATGCCGCGCCGCCCGATCACATTCACGATCGAAGCGTTTGATGCCTCGCAACGCCCCGAACCGACACGCGAGAAGCTCAACCCCTGGCTCGAAGCCTGGTTCAACTCCGACGGCGGAGACACGCCGACTTACGTGCCGTACCACTTCCTCTTCGGTCCGACCGAATTCGAATATCCACCGCCGGTCCGCGCAGTCCAATTGGATCTCTCGAAGGTAAAGCCGAAGACGATCGAGACGGTGACGCACATCGTCGAGGAGCATTTGAAGCGGTCACTGGCACCGGAGGAAAACCGGGCCGAGACGCGGTTCGCCGACCTCGGGCTCGACAGCCTCGAAGGGATGGAGATCGCGCTCCAGGTGGAACAACTGTCCGGCTTCAGCAGCGACGTGGTACCGACAAGCCTCGGACAACTCTGGGCACTCGCCGAAGGCTTGCTCGACTCCGGACCGCCCAAACCGGCGCCCAAGGCGTGGTTCGCGCCGCCATCCGACACGCGACCACTGGAAATCCTCGGCGAAACGATTTCCGAAGCCTTCGTGAATCGCGTCCTCAAGAACCCGAAGGACATCGCCGCCGCGGACGACCTCTCCGGGGCCGTGAATTACGAAAAGCTCTTCGTCGGGGCGACGGCGATGGCGGCGCGATTCCGCGACCTGCCCGGCGAGAACCTCGGCCTGCTGCTGCCCGCGTCCGTCGCCGCCGACCTCGCCTTCCTCGGCATCCACCTCGCCGGCAAGCTCCCCGTCGCCCTCAACTGGACCACCGGCCCGGCCAACCTCGAACATGCCGCCAAGCTGATGAACCTGTCGAAAGTCGTCACCTCCAAGCGATTCATCGACCGCACGCAGATCCAGGTTCCGGGTACGGAGTTCGTCTTCCTCGAGGACGTCCGCGCGTCCATGAGCAAGCTGGGATTGTTCCGCCGCATGATGCGCCTGCGCTACCTTCCGACGCTCGCCCGTCGGATGGCGCTTGGCGGGTTGCCGACCGATCCGAACCGACCGGCCGTCGTGTTGTTCACGAGCGGCTCGGAGAAGGCGCCAAAGGCGGTGCCGCTGACTCACGGGAATATCATCGCCGACCTGCGAGGCGCCGTGCCGCCCCAGGAACTCACGCGCGCCGATTCGGTACTCGGCTTCCTTCCGATGTTCCACAGCTTCGGACTCACCATCGCCGGGCTGTTCCCGATCCTCGCCGGCGCGAAGGTCGTCCACCACCCCGACCCGACCGACGCGTCGGCCCTCGCCCGCAAGGCGGCCGCGTACAAGCCTACGATCCTGATCGGCACGCCGACCTTCGCCGGCTTCATTCTCAACCGCGTGAAACCCGGCGACCTCGATTCCCTTCGGCTCATCGTTGTCGGCGCGGAGAAATGCCCGGACGAACTCTTCGATCGCGCGAAGCGCCTCGCCCCGAACGCGACCGTCCTCGAAGGGTATGGCGTCACGGAGTGTTCCCCCTGCGTGGCCGTCAATCCGGTCGCCAAGGTGAAGCACGGGACCATCGGCAAGCCGCTGCCGAACGTGCGCGTTTGCGTCGTTGATCTGGATACGGGCACCCCGTTGCCGGCGAACGAGCGGGGCCTGCTCCTCGTCTCCGGCCCGACCGTCTTCCCCGGCTACCTCAGCCACGAGGGCGAATCCCCCTTTCGGGAGATCGACGGTGTGCACTGGTACGTCACCGGCGACCTCGCGGCGCTGGACGAGGACGGTTACATCGTTTTCCACGGACGATTGAAGCGGTTCCTGAAGGCCGGCGGTGAAATGATCTCCCTCCCGGCACTCGAGGAGCCGTTTGCCAAACTCTACCCCCCGGCCGATGCCGGCCCGCGCGTCGCCGTCGAGGGAACCGATCGCGATGGCGGGCGGATCGTCGCGCTGTTCAGCACGGAGGAGATTTCGCTTCGCGATGCGAACGCGATTCTGTTGAAGGAAGGCTTCCGCGGGGTGATGCGATTGGACGAGGTGCGAAAGGTGGACGCGATCCCCGTTCTCGGCACGGGGAAGACCGATTACAAGCTCCTGCGAAAACAACTGGAAGCCTAACGCTCGCCGAGATACTCGAACCGAGGGACCGATTTCACACCCAAATTGACCTTCTCCTGGAACATCGTGAGCGGTCGCACCCAAAGGCTTTCGTCCCCTTGCAGGGGTCGGTACACGACGAGGTACTCGTCGGTCTCGCTGTGGCGCGCCACGCCGATCACTTCGTACTCGCCTCCCTTGAAATGCCGGTAACGGCCGGGTCGGATGGGTCCCGTCATGTCGCACCTTTCTCCTTCAGCAGCGGGCGAAGGTACCATAATCCGATGATTGGCCCCGGCAAGAGCAGCCAGGCGATGCACGATCCGACGTCCGGTGCGAACGCGGCGGCGAGTTGAATCGTCGCCAGGGTGATCGCGAAACCGAGTCCGTTCTGCACGGCCAAGGCGCTGCCGATGGCGTCGCGCGGGCAGGCGGCCGCCGAGAGGGCGGAGAACTGCGGCGAGTCGGCCACGACCGCGAAGCCCCACAGGACGAGCAGGCCCCCGACGAGCGAAGCGGGGAGCAGGGGAAACAACAGGCAGCACGCCGCCGAAGCGGCGAGCGCGAGGCCGGCCACCCGCGCACCGCCGATCCGTCGGCCGAGGTAGCCACCCGCCACGCAACCGATTGCCCCCACGGCGATGACGGCGAAGGTCAGGAAGAACCGGGAACGGTCCTCGACCTCCGGCCATGCGACGAGTACGAGCGTCGGGACGAGGCTCCAAAAGGCATAGTGTTCCCACATGTGGCCGAA
The DNA here is from genome assembly GCA_019636445.1 of Gemmataceae bacterium. GTDB lineage: Bacteria > Planctomycetota > Planctomycetia > Gemmatales > Gemmataceae > Limnoglobus. The sequence goes on from JAHBXO010000004.1 coordinate 9,831, forward strand.
ATACGCGAACGCGGAGGCGCGGAATCGCGGCACCCGGAACGCCGCCACGACCTTGCTCCATCCCAACCGGCCTCCCGATTTCGCGTGCGGCCCTTCACCAAAGGACATGACGATCGCACCACCAGCCAGCGCCAGGGCGGACGCGCCCCAGACGACCTGATCCCAGGGCCAGGCCTCGCCCAACCCCCGCAGGAGGAACGGGGACGCGGTGCCGACCGTGAGTGCGCCGACGAGCCAGCCGAGTACAAGGCCGGCCCGGTCGGATGCCCACGAGACGACGAGCTTCATGCCGAGGGGATAGATGCCCGCGAGACAAAGCCCGACAGCGAAGCGCACCGCGAGCGCGGCGGGGAGTCCGTCGCAAATCACCAGCAGGGCGTTCGCGGCTGCGCCGAGAACAGCGGATGCGGCAAAGAGGCGATGAGCCGGGAAGCGGTCGGCGAAGCCGGTGAGCGCGCTGGCGAGCGTACCGACAATGAAGCCCAACTGCGTGGCGGAGAGAAGTGCGGCGCGGCCGGTGTCGGAAAGGGACCACGCGGCCGCGAGATCGGGTGCCACCGCCGCGCCGACGAACCAGAGCGACGTGCCCAGCAGTTCGGCGAAGACGATGGCGGGAACCGGCGACATGACACCGTTTTATGATCCCGTTCGGGTTACTTCGCGGGAATCACGATGTCCAACGGCTTTCCGGAGGCGACTTCGACTTCGAGAGTGCTATCGTCGGCCAGGAATCGCGGCGGCAGCGTCTTGAGTGTCTTGTAGGAGTTTTCCGTCTCCGTATTGTCACCCTTCAGGATGGGGGTCAGTTGGACGCGATATTTTCCGGGTATTGCACCTTCCTTGTTGTCGTAGGTCCCGAGTTTGAAGTTTCCAGCGGCGTCGGTGGTGCCGTTGGCCCCGGCTTGGGTATTTACGGTCAACAGCATCACGCGCACGTTGGGCACGGGCTTGCCGTCCGCTGTCTTGACCGTTCCGGTAACCGGTACGGGATCAGACATGCTCACTTTGGGTTCGCCGCAACCGCTCAGAAGTGCCAGCGAAATCGCGAGGATGAGAATCCGATTCATTGTGGATGATCCAGAGAGTGTGAAGGAAAAGGGCCGGCGCAAGTGCGCCGGCCCGTCGGAGCGTAGCTCGGGCGGATCAATCGAAGGAAACGTTTTCGCCGCCGGTCGCCGTCACCATGGCCTTGACGACGAGCGGATCGAGCGAATCGCGGAGGAAGCGGACGGAACCGTCGCCCATGGCGACGTTGATGCCGCCGCTGTGGAAGCTGAACATTTCATCGTTCGGTCCGCAGTTGTTGGTCGTCCAAGGGCAGGACGGCGGGCCACCGAACGGATTGGACGATTGGTTGATGGTCTTGCGGGTGATGTCCACCGCACCGACGGGCGGGCCGGAGACACCGTTGCCGAACGCATCGGGGTCGGCCCAGGCACCGACGCGGCGGGCATTGGTCACGCCGTTGATCGGATTCGTAACGGGGTTCGCGGTGTTGCCGATGAGGCTGGGCACAACCCGGTTGGATTCGGTCCGAATGCCGAGGCTGGGGTGAGTCCGGGCCGCGTCTTCGGCAATCATGATGGTGTTCGAGCTGCCGTCGGTGACGCCGGTGAAAGTGCGGCCGGCGCAGGTGAGCATGCCGAGTTTGGCCATGACGGGCCGACGGGCCGTGGAGCAACGCGCCTTGAAGTTTGCGTCCGCCGGATCCTCTTCGATGTCGGTTTGCACGGGAACCATGTAATCGAGTCCGCCGTAGCCGTTCGGATCCCGTTCGCTGATCGGGGTGCTCGGGCAGAGGAACGTCTTGATGGTCGTGCGGGCCGCGGTTTGACCGGACGGGAACCGTGTGTCGGTGTACGAGAAGCCCTTGGTCCCACGGAACAGGACCGCCCCCGAATTGAGGTTCGAACCGTCGTAGGGACCGGTGCCGGTCGGATTCTGGGCTTGGGTGGTGGTGTCGAACAAGCGGTAAACGGAGTCCTGTTCGATGCCGGGGAGAATGTGGGTGCCGAAGGAGTGGATTTCGTAGGTGGTGCCAAGACCGCCGTCCGACTCGCATTGACCGGAGCTGGGGAGCTTGCCGTTCGCGGACTCGACGTTGTGGGCGGCGAGGGCCATTTGCTTCATGTTGTTCGTGCAGGTGCTGCGGGCGGCGGCCTCGCGGACCTTCTGGACGGCGGGCAGCAGCAGGCCGATCAGGATCGCGATGATGGCGATGACGACCAGCAGTTCGATGAGCGTGAAGCCGCGCCGCAAGGGGCGGCGAGAAACTAGGGCGTCGCGCAAAGGAGTACTCCAGGATGAGGATCGACGCGCGGCGCAAGGCGCGCCGGACGTTGATGAGAAGATTACTTTTGCAGATGTGGAATTCGTGTAGACTTCATGAATTGCCCGTGGCGTTTGCGATCGCATTCACGGAGGACGGAAATCATAAAACAACGATATCAATGGATTTCCCGCACCGATCGGACGCGACCGTGAACGAATCGCCACCCAACAACCGTCGCCGCATGCCGTTCTGGATCGGCATTGCCGCGCTGATTCTGCTCTTCCCCGCGATCGTAATCCCGTTGCTCGTTCGTTCCTCCGGCGAATTGCCTTTCACGAACCTCGACCAACTCGACGTGAAGGCCGTGCGTTCGATCGACCTCCTCGTGATCGAACGCCCCGATGGCGGCCCGAACATCGGCATGCCGCACCAACTGTTTCCGGTTCCGCCGACCGAATTCGAATCGATCCTCTCTCCGCTGCGGAAGGCCGAACCGGTTGCCGCCGAGTCTCCCAGGGGCATCTGGCTCGGCCGCATGGTCGTCACGCTCGACGACGGACGGGCACAGTCCGTCATGTTCCATCGGCCGAAATCCACCGAAGATTCTCGAACGGCACGGCTGGAAATCCGCATTGGGCGCAACCAGTACATGGGTCCGCCCGTCCAGGACTTCATCGCCCACGCGGCGAAAATCGCCGGACTTCCCGCTGACGAAAAAAAGTGATCGCGATCAGCTGAAATTCGCGAACGGGTTGTCGTCCCCCGGTTTCGCCGGCGGTTTCGGCGATGGCTTCGCCGAACGACTTGGTTTTGGCTCCGGGGCCTTGGCGACCCGTTTCGTCGGGGCTGATTCCTCACTCCCGTCTGGTTCATCGCCCTTCGACTTGCGCAGTGCGGAGAGCAGGAGATACCCGCCAACGACGAAAAGGACCGCCGAGCCGACGATCGCCACAATCACCGCTGTGCCGATGCCGCCCTCCGGTTTCGTCGCGACCGGTTCGACGGCCTTGGGCGACTCCTCCGGCGTCCCCCCCTTTGCGGGAGCCGCCTTCGGCGCCGTGGGCTTTGGCGGAGCCGGGATCTGCGGATACTCCACGCTCGCCGACGCCTTCAGGGTCTTCGTCGTCTTGTTGTCGTCGTCGAGCACTTCAATCTGCTTGATGCCGATGACGCCTTTGTTGCTGCGCCCGTGGATCGCCTTTACCTCGAGGGTGACCTTCGCCCGCGCCGGCAGGTCCGCCTTGGCGATGTCGCTCTCCACCTGGCCTGCGAGGCTGCGCGACGTGTAGACCTCCAGGTTCAACGGATTCGCCAAGTTCTCGTTCGCGATCTCCAGCCCGGTGCCGCCGGCGTGGCGGGCGCCTTTCACGTAGGCATCCACCGTGAGCGTCTGGCCGACGAATTTCTCCGGAAAGCGGTTGACCGCAGCAAGCGACTTCTGTGCCGGCGGCGATGTCGCAGGTTTGAAGGTCGCCACCGCCTTGCCGTCGTCGTCGAGGAATTCGATCGCATCGACGACGAGGCTGTGGCGCTTCTCGCGGCCCGACGGCTTGCCCAACGTGCCGGCGACGCGGATCGGGAACTTGAGCGTGATGCCCACGAGCGGAAGGTCCGGGATGCCGAGGTCCGCGATCTGCAGCGCGAGGTCTTTCGGAAGCACCACACGCACTTCCGTTGGCGTGTTGTCGGAATCGGTTTCGACGGCCAACTCGAACTCGCCGCGATCGACAGGGTTCACGACACACGTCGACAGTGCATCCATGCGAATCGATTTTCCGGCAAACATCTCCGCGCTGGCATTCACCACGCTCACACTCTCGGAGTTTTGTGGTGTCGGGAACTTCACGGGAAAGACCGGGAACGGCAGCAACGCTCCGCTAGCGAGTTTGAGCATCCCTTCGGGCGTTTTCTGCGGGCCATAGGGGTTGACGCGCCCAGGTCCCGGCATCTCCGATCGCATCGGCCCGACCGTCACCAGCACCGCGTTCGTGAACGCCTTGCCCCCCGCGTAGCCGATTTCCATCTGCACGATGAGACTTTTCTTCGCGTTCGGTGGCACGGTCACGTCCGCGGCCGCGTATCCGTTCGCCACGGTCAGCGGTACTTTCATCGCACCCGGGATCGCGCCCGGCGGCATGTTCGGCGCGGGCATCGGCATCGCGGCATTCCCCGGCAACACATGCGCCGTTACAGCCTTGATCTTGCCGAACGGATCGACGATGCGTGCCCGCAGCATCGCCGCGATCGGCTTCGTCGCGTCATCGTCTTCCGCTTTTGGCAGGAGCGTCACGTTCCCCAACCGGCCACGCAGCATCGAGGTCGTCTCGTGGTACGGGATCGCGTTGCCGATGCCCGCGCTGCGGATGGTCGTCACCGCGACACCGACAAGTTTGCCGTTTGCGGCCACCACCGGCCCGCCGCTGTTCCCCGGATTCAGCGCCCCGTTGAGTTGCACGCGCGCGATCGGTCCGCCGGCCACCTCGCGGCGCAAGCTCGATATCTTGGCATCCCCAATGCTGATCTCCGGGTTCTTCGTGCCGATGGCGAGTCGTCCGCCGAATGGAAAGCCGCAGATGTACACCACCTGCGTTTCCCGCAGTTCGAGCGCGTCGTCGATTTCGATGGGTGCGGGCAGTTCCTTCGCGGGCCCGAACTTCAATGTGGCCAGGTCGCGCGTCGGATCGAACGCCGCAATAGTCGCCTTGAAGGATCGCTCCTTTTCGGTGCCGCTGTCGAAGACGACTTCGATCGGCGTGGTCAGCATCTTGGCTTCGTCGGCCTCATCGAAGAGATCGACGACGTGGTGATTGGTGACGATCCAGCCCATCTCGCCTTCAATTTTGGCGAGGAAGCCGGAGCCGGTGGCCACGGCCCCGGAGCGCGGCGCGCCGACCTTCACGAACACTGTGGCCGCCTTCAACCGCGTGAGGTCTTCGGGCTTGAGGCCATCCTGGGCGCCGACTGCGGGTGCGAAGGCGAACATCAAAATGAGGACGAGCGGGCGGCGGAACATGGCGGTGCGACCTCGCGCGGGAACGACACCACCAGACTAAACGAAACGGGGCGCGAATTGTAGCCCCCGTCTCGATTCGCCACCCGCGTTCTACAATTCCCCCATGGAACGCCTCAACAAATACCTCGCCCACGCCGGCGTCGCCTCCCGCCGCAAGTGCGACGAACTCATCGCCGCCGGCCGCGTGAAGGTTGACGGCCGCGTCGTCCGCGACCTCGGCACGAAGCTCGAACCGGACCGCCACACCATCAGCGTCGACGACGCTCCCGTCCGCGGCGAGAAGACCGTCTACTGGGTCGTCCATAAGCCGGTCGGCTACCTTTGCACGAACCACGACCCCGCCGGCCGGCCGCTCGCCACCGACCTCATCCCGCGCATCGAACAACGCGTCTTCACCGTCGGCCGCCTCGACGAAGCCAGCGAAGGCCTGTTGCTGATGACCAACGATGGCGACCTCGCCTACAAGCTGATGCACCCGAAGTTCGAGATCGAGAAGACCTATCTCGTCCTCGTTGCCGGGCACCCCACACCGGGCGATCTGCAAAAGCTCCTCGACGGCGTCTGGCTAGCCGAAGGCAAGGTCAAGGCACGACGCGTCCGCAAGCTCAAATCCCAGGGAGACAGCACCTGGCTTCGCATCGTACTCTCCGAAGGGAAGAACCGCGAAATCCGACGGATGCTTGCCAAGCTCGACCACAAGGTCATGAAACTCCGCCGAGTCGCCATCGGTCCGATCGAACTGGACCGCCTTCCGAAGGGCAAGGCGCGTAAGCTCAGCTTGAAGGAACTGGACGCCTTGAAGAAGGAAGCGGAGGCCGGGACCCGGAAACTGGATCGCCTCCGGGATCGCGCCGCCGGTCGGGAAAACGGCCCCGCGGGCACCTAAGCCGACGCACGAACGGAAAAAATGTGCTAACTCCTGATGAGGGTACATCGTGCCCGGCCGGGAGTTTCGCCGTGAATGTGAGTCTTCGAATCTGTTCCGTGATCGCCCTCGGACTCGCATTCCTGACGATGCCGATGCTGGCGGCCGCGAATCCAGTCGAGAAAAAAAGACCGCCGACCCTCAAGGATGTCAATGACTCGCCCGCAAACTTTCTCGGCGAATCGCTGCAAGTCGTCGGCTGGCTCGCGCCGACGACCAAGCCGTTTGGCACCGGCTCGGAACTCGCGGTTTCGGTCGATTCCCAGTCCCCGCCTTCCCGGATCCACTTTTTGGTTCCCGTCTCGCTCGCGGCGGCTGTCGCCGATCTGAAGGAATCTCACCGCGTTCGGATTGCGGGTACCCTCCTGGCCGCCGAAACAGTGCGAGTCGGCTACGTCTTCGAAGTGGATGAAATCGCGGTGCTGGACGACTCCGACAAGGTCGTCGCCACGTTGAAACCAATCGCGGGACCGATGCCGACCGTGGTGGCACCCGAACCGGTACCCGTCGCGAAGGAAAAAGAGCTACCCAAGCCAGCCGAGGCCCCTCGTAAAGGTGGCGTGCCAACGGTGCTCATCGTCGGAGCATCGCTAATGGCGGCGCTGCTCGTCGTCCTCGCGGTGATCGGCGTCCGGCTGTTGAAATACATGAAACATCAACCGAAACCGACACGCCGCGCGAATCGGGACTCCGCCACGACCGAGACGGTCGAAGCCTGACCTCAGGGTCTGACCTCGAAGTCCGCCGGCCCCATCGCCATTGCCACGTTCGCAATCGAACCGATCCCGACCCGCACCGTCGTTCGGATTTCGACCGCCGGTTGATACTTCCACCTTGCCACCACGCCCGATTCGGGATCGAGTTCGTGCCCGGCCACTCTCCAGTGCGGGTGCCAGACCACCAGTTCGTACTCCCCGTCCGGCACGTCCTCGAACCGAAAGCGGCCATCGGAATCGGTATTCGCGAAATACGGATGCTCAGCAACAAACAGGTCGGCCACGGCCCAAAACTGTCCGCTCGCACTACTGAACGTCGTCCAGCCTCGCCTCGACGCCCCGCGTGTTGTGCCACGATCGGTTTCGGGGAAGAGATGCGAGTAGAACTCGGCCCCGCGGGCGCGAATTCCGCCGATACCCGCGATCCGGTTGACGAGCCGGATTTCGGATCCGAGCGGCACGCCCAGGACGCGGTGCCGTGAAACGGCTCCCGCGATCATGATCCCGTCGGCATCGAGGCCGACTTCAACCGATACCGGCGACATCGGCTTGGCACGGCGGGGATCGACACCTTCGAGTCGCACGAACGCCGAGCCAAGCCCGCCGTTCGCGATGCGCGGCGCGTTGGGATTGGGAAGGGGCCGGGCGACGAGTGGTTCCCCGAGCCGAAAGCCGACGACCGACACCGGTTCGACGACCGGCACCGGGCCGTTCCATCGCACGATGCCGGTGATGGTGCCGGACCGAGCGGGATCATACCGGTCGTTGGCGACGCGCTCGTGAGGCCGCACACGCTCCGGCGCCTCGACCTTCAGCGGGCCATCGCAACCAACGGCCGCGAGCAGCACGAACATAGGAAATGCGATTCTCATACGCCGTGTCTAACCGATCCGCCCCGCCGGCCACAAGACGATTCGGACGCCGGGCGGTTTCCGCTTCATTCGCGACGTCGTCCCGGTTAAACTGCGTGGGTCGATCCCGCCGTCCCACGCCCGCCACGCCATGTTTCGATCACTCCTGATTTTGGTCTTGTTCCTCTTCGTTCCGGCGTTGCCCGCGGCCGAGCCGCTGCATCTCCGCATCAATCGCCTGATCCCTGTGGCGGCGAACCCCGCCGATGATGCCGAGTTCCTTCGCCGCGTCACGCTCGACCTCGCCGGCACCATCCCGACGGCCGAGGAGACGAAACGATTCCTCGCCGACCGGTCGCCGGACAAGCGAACGAAGCGGATCGACGAACTGCTGACGGCGCCGAGCTACGCGCCGCGCATGGCGAGCCTGTTCCATGTCATGTGGATGGAACGGCTCGGCGACAGCCCGGAATGGACGAAGTACCTCACCGACTCGTTCGCGAAGAACAAGCCGTGGGACGCGATCGCAAAGGAGATGCTGCGGGCTGATGGAACCGATGGTTCCAGTTTCTTCATCGCCAAGCGGCTGGAGAATTACGGCCAGAACCCCGTCGATTACTCCGGCCTCACGCGCGACATCGGCCGGCTGTTCCTCGGCAAGAATTTCCAGTGCTGCGAGTGCCACGACCATCTCACCGTGGACGAGTACAAGCAGCAGCACTTCCAGGGCCTCTTCGCGTTTGTCCGCAACGCCTACCTCGCCGACGCGAAGGCGATGCGCGTAGCCGAGAAGCCGACGCTGGACAAACTCGCCTTCGCCTCGGTCTTCACGAAGGTGCCGATGACAACGGCCCCCGCCCTGCCCGGCGGCGCGATGGTCGAGATTCCGCAGTTCGCCAAGGGCGACGAATTCGCCATCAAACCGGACCGCAAGACGAATACCGTCGGCGTGCCGAAATTCCGCACGCTCGCCGCGCTCGCGGAGCAACTCCCGACGGCATCGAACGCCGACTTCTCGCGGAACTTCGTCAATCGCGTCTGGTTCCTCCTCCTCGGCCGCGGCCTCGTGCATCCGCTGGACTTGCACCACAAGGACAACCCGGCCTCGCAACCGGCCGTGCTCGAACTGCTCGCGAAGGAGTTCGTCGAGCACAAGTTCGACATCCAGTGGCTCGTCCGCGAGATCGCGATGACCCAGGCGTATCAGCGATCTTCTCTCGGCACCGCGAAGCCGGAATCGTTCGCGTTCGCCCTCGAGAAGCGTCTGACGGCCGAACAACTCTTAGCGGCCATGATGGCTGCCACGGAATCGAAACCGAGCGACGCGTTGAAGGCGAAGTTCCTGAAGGCGTTCGCGAACCAGCCGCGCGAACCGGAGGACGAGATCGCGCCGTCGCTGAAGGCGGCGTTGTTCTTGCTGCACGATAAGGACGTGCTGGAATTGCTGAAACCGAAACCGGGGAACCTCGTGGATCGGCTGGCGCGAGTTGACAACACTGAGATCATCGCGAATGAGTTGTACGTCGCTATCCTCACGCGGAAGCCGACGGCCGACGAAGCGAAGACCGCTTCGAATTTCCTTGCGAAGCGAAACGACCGAAAGGCCGACGCCATCGGCAAGCTCGCGTGGGCGCTGCTGGCGTCGACCGAGTTCGGGTTGAACCACTGAGAACGAATTATCCGCAGATAAACACGGATGAAAACAGATCAGAAGAATGGTTTGGTTTGATCTGTTTTCATCCGTGTCCATCTGTGGCAATATTGGGTTTCCAAATCCATGATTAATCCGTTTTGCACGCCCGCCGACCATCGCCTCAATCGCCGTGCCTTCCTCGGCGCGGCGGCGCTCGGCGGTCTTGCCACGCCGGCATTCGCCGAGGCGCTGCGCAAGGAGCGCCGCCAGGTCCTCTTCGTCTGGCTCGACGGCGGCATCAGCCAGCTCGAAAGCTGGGATCCGAAGCCGAACACGATCTTCGGCGGTCCCTTCCGCGCCATCCCGACGAGCGTGCCGGGCATCCACATCTCGGAACTGTTGCCCGAGACCGCGAAGCAGATGCACCGATTGGCACTCGTCCGCAGCGTCTGCACGCAGGACAACTCGCACTCGGCCGGCGTCGACCGCATCCAACGCGGCGACCCGAAGAACCGCGGCGTCGTCTACCCCTACCTCGGCTCCGCGATGGCGCGCTGGCTCGGCCCCGGCACCAGCGGCCTGCCGCCCTACATCTGGGTGAAGCCGATGAACGGCGGCTTCATCTACAAGGACGCCGGCTTCCTCGGTCCGAAGTACGGCGCGCTCGCCCTCGGCGACGGCAAGCCGCCGGAGAATCTACTCCGCCCCGCCGAGATTTCCGAAGTCGACGACGCCGAGCGGAACGAACTCCGCGAGCTGGCCGACAAACGATACGCCGAGAAACGCAAAGCCGACACGACGGACGCGAACAGCTACGCCTTCGCGATGGCGGCGCAGCTCCAGAAGCGCGTCGAATTGTTCGATCTCTCGAAGCTCCCCGAGAAGGACCGCGACCGCTACGGCTCGCACGACCTCGGCCGGCACCTGCTGCTCGCTCGGCGGCTGCTCGAAGAAGGCGTCACGTTCGTGAAAGTCACCTCGTACGGCTGGGACACGCACGGCGACAACTTCAACGGCCACGCGAGCCTCGTGCCGAAGTTCGACAAGCCCTTCGCGGCCATGATCCAGGACCTCGCCGATCGCGGAATGCTGGACAACGTGCTGGTGATCGCGATGTCCGAGTTCGGCCGCACGCCGCGGATCAACGGGCACCTCGGCCGCGACCACTGGCCAGAGGCGTGGAGCGTGTGCATGGGCGGGCGTGGTATCAAGCCGGGCGTCGTCGCCGGGAAGACGAACGAGAAAGGGACCGACGTGGCGACGGAGCCGCACGACATCGGCCACCTGTTCCACACCTGGTTCCGGGCGCTCGGAGTCGATCCCGAGAAGCAGAAGTACTATAACGCGACGCAGCCGTTGCCGATCGCTCACGAGGAGATGCACCCGGTGAAGGAGGTGCTGGCATGAAACCGCCAAAGGAACGCGGAAAGCCGATCGTGCCACCGTGCCAAGTGATACGCATCCGGTTCAGCCCCGACGGGAAGGAATTGGCGGCCGCGTGCGTCGACGGCGTCGTGCGCCGCTGGAGCGTGCCGGATGCGAAGCCGCTGACCGAGTTGAAGGGCCACGACGGCTGGGTGACGACGTTGAGTTATTCTCCCAACGGCGACCTCCTCTCGGCCGACTCGTGGGGCAAGCTCGTACGCTGGTCGAACGAGAAAGTCCGCTGGTCGATCGCGGCCCATGACGGCTGGCTGCGCGCCGTCGCCATCGCGAAGGATCGCATCGCCACCTGTGGCCGCGACGGATACGTCCGCGAGTGGACCGCCGATGGAAAGAAACTCCACGAAGCTCAGTTCGGCGTCGACCTGTATTCCCTCGTTTACTCGCCGGACGGCGTGCTTATCGTCGGCGATCTGTTCGGCCAGATTCGCGTCTTGGATTCCCATCTCAAGATGCTCCGCAAGTTGGAACAAAAGGAGTTCCACCTCCTCGACCGCATCCAGGACGTCGGCGGCGTGCGTTGCCTCGCTTTCTCGCCGGACGGAAAGACAATCTACGCGGCCGGGTGTCAGCCGAAGACCGGCGGCTTCGTGCAGGCGTTCCCGCTGCTCGTCGCGCTCGACTTCGCCACCGGCAAGACACTCTGGAGTTGGAAAGGCGCGAACGATAACGAGGGGATCGTCCACGACCTGCGCGTCTTCGCCGACGGCCGCCTCGCCGCCGTCACGAGCGGCCAACCGGGCCAGGGGAAGTTCTTGCTCTTCGAACCGCCGACCGCAACGCCGGCGTTCGTTTCCACCAAGATGCCGAACTGCCACAGCGTGGACATTCATCCGGACGGCAAGCAGATCGCCACGAGTGCGACGAATGCGAACTCGAGCGGTAACGGCCGCGTGAAGGGCAAGGCCGGCGAGTATCCGGAGAACAGTTCGCCGATCCAGTATTGGGATATCGAATAGAGCAATTCGCGTAATATCCTCTCCGCGAGCGTGTTCTTCCCGTCGTGCGAGTGCGTGGGCCGTGAGCGATCATCCGCTGGACGAGTGGGTACGGGCCACGGCGCCGCGTGCGGTGGCGTACGCCCGTTCGCTTTTGCGGAACCCGCACGACGCCGAGGAGATCGTGCAGGATTGCTACGGTCGGCTGATCGCAAAGGCGGACGTGTACGACCTGCCGCGCGACGGGATGAAGCTGCTGCTGACATCAATCTCGAACGCCTGCCTGAACCTGAAGAGCCGCCGCCGGACATTCTTCCGGCTGGTGCGGAGCGACGACGATGAGACGTTCGACGACCCGCCGGACCGTTCGACCGCAAAGCCCGAGGAGACGGCGAGCGGAAACGAACTGGCTGCGGCCGTGGCGATCGCGTTGCGGAAGCTGCCGGTTCAGCAGCGGGCGGCGATCGAGCTGAAATCGCTCGGACATTCGCAACAGGAGATCGGCGAAATCCTGAACGTGACTTCCAACAACGCCGGCGTGCTTGTCCACCGCGCCCGGCAGGCCCTGGCGGAGATGCTCGCCCCGTTCCTCGAACGGGAGGATGCGTGATGACCGACCCGATCGAACGCGCCGTGCGCGACCACCTGGACCGCGAAGCCGCTGGCGTGGACGCCGACGCGATGTTCGTTCGCGTGCGCCCGGCACAACCGTCTCGCCGTGCGTGGCTGCGCTGGACGGCGGGCGCCGCCGGTAGCGCGCTCGCGGCCGGCGTCGCCGGCGTGATCTTCTTTAACCCGGCCCAACCTCCACAACTCGCCGCCGCCGAACAACTCGTGCGTGAATCGAAGGACGCACATTCCGCCGCCGCCGACCGGCTCTATCAACTCGTCACGGAGAACGAAATCCCCGTGCTTCGCCGGCTCCAGATACCTCCGCTCGCGAAGACCTACCGCGTCTGGACGCGCGGCGAGCGGTTCTGGATCGAAACCGTCGGCGACGGGCCACACTACGCCGCCGGGCAGGATTCCGAAGGCCGGATCTGGTTCGCGCTCTCCCGCAAGCGCGGGCTGCTCTTCGAACCTGGCGAAGTCGGCGAACCGCTCGCGCGACTCTGCGATTTTGTGAGCCTTCGGGCCGCGCAAACCCTCGGCGAGATCCTCGAAGGATTCACCATGCTACGGAAGGATTCCGGCCAACCCGGCGAGCCGATCCGCATCGAAGCGAACGTGCGGCCGAACTTCCTGAACCGCAATCCGCGATTCCGGCGCATCGTGCTCGAACTCGACCCCGTGACGAAACTCATCCAGACCGCGAGTTTCCAGCGTCACATGGAGGGCGAGCCGGCCGCGGCGCTGAATTTCACCCTGCTCGACACTGCCCCGCAGCCCGATTCCGTTTACGAACTCCGCTACCACCTCGACGCCGACGCCGAGGTCCTCGACCGCAAGGACCCCTGGCGGCTCGATCGCCGATCCAAGTTCCGCGACGAATTCCTGAAGCGGTTCCAACCACGGCCCCGGTAGCACTTCCCGCGGCCGCCCGTATCCTTTAGAAGGTTGTTCTCCCGCGCGGGTCTGCCATGCATCAGGTGGTCTTCCATTTTCCATTCGTCGGCTATCCGCTCTTCAGCTTCGGAGCGATGCTGCTGCTGGCGTTCGTCGTTGTCGTCGGCTGGGGCCGTTGGCGCGCGCCGAAGATCGGCCTGTCGTGGGAGCGCTTCCAGGACTTCTGCATGCTCATGCTCGCCACCGGCCTCGCCGGCGCACGCATCGTCTACATGTGGCAGTTCTCGGACCAGTTCCCCGACAAATCGCCCCTCGGTCTGTTCCTCGCGTTCTTCAAGATCTGGGACGGCGGCATCGTCTTCTACGGGTCTATTTTCGGCGGACTCCTCGGCTTCTGGCTGTTCCGCCGGAAGGTGCTCAAACCAATGGGCGTGAACGGCTGGCAACTCGCCGACGCCGTCGCGCCGATGCTCGCCATCGGCATGGCGATCGGGCGCATCGGCTGCTACCTGAACGGCTGTTGCTGGGGCCAAGTGGCGTGCCCGGAATGCCAGCCGATGCCGCTGCCGCCGGAACTCGGCCAGTTCCCCCTCCTGTCCGCGCATGCCAAGCGCCAGATCACCTGGCCGCCGGACGACGACGCACGGCTCCCGCAAATCCACGGATTGCAGACGACCGTCGGCTTCTCCATCCCGTCCCGCGACTACGTCACGCGCGATCCGCGTTCCCTCGTGCTCGCCGTCGAACCTGGCAGCGCCGCGGAGCGCGCCGGCCTCAAACCCGGCGACCGCGTCGTCGAACTCAATGGCGAGCCGAACCGCTTCCTGGTCGAGGTCACAGGTTCCGCCAAGTCCCTCGCCGACGCCGCCAATCGCGCGACCGAAGCCGGTGCCACGGTTCGCTCGGTCGAACGCCCTGGCAAGATCCCCGCGCTGCTCATCGAGACTGATGACCCGGACGTGCTCGCCGCCGTGCGCGGCCGGCTCTCCGCGATCGGCATCGGGGCCGTCGTCGCCGTTCACGATCGACTTTACGAATTCGTCCGCTCCGGCCCTCTTGGCGCGAAACGGCTCGACCTGGTCGTCGAACGCGCCGGGCAGCGCGTACCGGTCTCGTTCACGCCCCGCACCGTCACGTTCTTCCCCACGCAGGTCTACGAAACGATCAGCATGATCCTCGTGACCCTGCTCCTGCTCGCGTTCCAGCCGTTCCGGCGCCACGACGGGCAAGTCATCGTCGTCCTCATGCTCTGCTACTCGGTGCATCGATTCCTCAACGAAGCGATCCGTACCGAACCGACCTACAGCTTCGGTCTCACGCTCTCGCAGTGGATCAGCGTCGGCATCTTCCTTGCTGCCATCGTTCTCGAACTCTACCTGCGCAGGACGCAGCCGAAACTGCCCCCCGGTGCCATCCCCCTCGGCTACGGGGCAAAGTCGATTCCCGAAAATCCCACCCCTGTCGCCGTATAATGACCACTGTTTCCCACATTCGGGCGGGTTCCGTTTGAATCGCGAACTGACGGTCGGTCGAGATGTTTGGCGAGTGGCGATCCCAGACGCCCGTTGCGTCGAGTTGCCACGCCGGGAATCGAGCGCGCCGTCGGGCGGCGTCGGAGATCTGATTCGCAGCGCGCTCGAGAAACCGTACCGCTTCGAACCGCTGCGACGGGCGCTGACACCCGAAGACAAAGTGGCGCTTGTTGTGGACGAGACGGTGCCGGAGGCCGCGGTCGCCGCAAGCGCGGTGATGGACCATCTCGCCTCCGCGGGCATCCCGATTGGAGCGATAACGATCCTCCTGCCCGCCGGATCACGCGGCGACTGGGTGGCGAATCTACCGGACGAATACGCCGACGCGCAGACCGAAGTCCACGATGCGATCGATCGGAAACGCCTGGCGTATCTGGCATCGACCCTGTCGGAACGGCGCGTTTACCTGAACCGTACGCTGGTGGAATCGGATTTCGTTGTGGCGATCGGCCGGCGGCGCTTCGACGCCGACGCGGGCGTCGCCGGCGGCGAAGACCTCCTTTTCCCCCGCTTCAGCGACGCCGAGACGATCGATTCGTTCCGCGGTCGATTCCGCTACAAGGAGGCCAGCCCCTCGCCTGACGTTTCAGAGGTTGTGGCGCTGTTCGGTTCGCCGTTCTTCGTGCAGGTGATCGACGACGGCACGCGGGTGGTGGAAGTCCTTGCGGGATTGCCGAATAGTCTGGTGGAAGGCCTGCGCCGCCACGATCGGCTCTGGCGTCATCGCCTACCCGAACGGCCGGACACCGTCGTCGCGACGGTCTCTCCGGATCCCGATTTTACCGAGTTGGCGGCGGGAGCGGTCAACGCCGCCCGTGCCGTGGCGAAGGGGGGGCGTATCGCTCTGCTCGCCCCGCCCGTCGCACTGGAAGGCGAAGGGATCGCGATCCTGCGCGGCGCCGAGGACCCTGCCGAGGCTCGCAAACTCCTCACGGCCGCCCGCCCCGACGATTGGGCGGCATGCCACCTCTGGACAGCCGTGACCCGCCGCGCCCGGCTCTACCTCACGGGTCTCGACGAGGATCGCGCCGAGGAACTCTTCGCGACCGCCCTCAATAATGTCGGTGAACTTGAGCGATTCCTCGAAAGCGGCGATCGCATCCTGTTCCTGCCGAATGCCCATCGCACTATTGTCCGCACCGAGGACGCGACATGACCGAGGGCTACCGTGCCGCCATCGAATCCACTGCGATCGTCGATCGTTCGACGACGGGAAAGGTCCTCGTCTCGGGGCCGGACGCACCGAAGTTCCTCACGAACCTGAGCACCAACGACCTGCGCGATCTGCCGCTCGGCGGCGGCTGCGAAACCTATTTTCTCGACCATAAAGCGAAGACCCTGTTCGCCGCGTGGGCCTACCACGTACTCAGCGACGGGAAGCATGCGATCTGGCTGGAGACTACGCCCGGCCGCGGCGCGAAGCTCTTCGCGCACCTCGACCGTTACCTGATCTCCGAATCCGTCGAGTTGCACGACGTGACCGATCGGCTCGCGCAGTTCCACCTCGCCGGACCGACGGCAACGGCGACGCTGGAGGCGGCCCTTGCGGATCGCATCCCGGACCTGGCCGAATTCCAGCACATGGAGCGCACCTTCGGCCGCAACATCGCCGCGTCGATCCGCCGACGCAATCTCCTCGGTACGGCCGGATACGACCTCCTCGTGCCGGTCGAACAGAAGGGTGCCATTGCCGATCTGCTCGTGGCCGCCGGTGCAACGACTGCGACCGCCGAGGACTTTGAAATCCTCCGCATCGAAGCCGGCACCCCCACCTATGGACCCGACATCGACGAGACGCGATTCGTGATGGAACTCCCCCGCGTCGAGCGCGCCGTCAATTACGCGAAAGGCTGCTTTATTGGCCAGGAGCCGATCGTCATGGCCCGCGACCGCGCCGGGTTCGTGAATCGCGCCTTTCTGAAGTTGAAGACCGACGGCGACCCCCTGCCGCCGGGAACGAAATTGACGCGTGATGGCCAGGACGCGGGCGTCGTTACTTCCTCGACGCGCTCACCACGGTATGGTACCATCGCGTTGGGCTACATCCGCCGCGGCCACCAGGACCCCGGCACCGTGCTCGCCGCCGGTTCGCAATCCGTCGAAGTGATCGGCTCTCCCGCCTGAGGATTTCCCGTGCGCTGCCTCGCTCTGTTGCTCCTTCTCACCGCTCCCGCCTTCGCCGACGAACCGAAGGAAGACTGGAAGCCGCTCTTCAACGGCAAGAACCTCGACGGTTGGACGCCGAAGATCAAGGGTTTCGACCTCGGCGTCAACCACGCCGACACCTTCCGCGTCGAGGACGGCATTCTGAAGGTGAAGTACGACAAGTGGACCGGGTTCGACGAGAACTTCGGCCACCTCTTCTACAAGGACAAGTTCTCGCACTACCGGCTACGCGTCGAGTATCGCTTCGTCGGCGATCAGGTGAAGGGCGGCCCCGGCTGGGCGATCCGCAACAGCGGCATCATGTACCACTGCCAGGACCCGAAGACGATGGACAAGGACCAGAAGTTCCCCGTGTCCATCGAAGGCCAGATGCTCGGCGGCAACGGCAAGGATAACCGGCCCACGGGCAACCTCTGCACGCCGGGAACGAATGTCGTGTACAACGGCAAGCTCCATCTGCCCCACTGCACCAATTCGAAATCGAAGACCTACCACGGCGACCAGTGGGTGACGATGGAAGTGGAGGTCCACGGCGGTGGGGCCGTGAAGCAGAAGATCAACGGCGAGGTCGTGCTGGAGTTCGAACAGCCGCAACTCGACCCGCGCGACACCGACGCGAAGAAACTCATCAAGGACCCGAAGAATTTGATCGTGACGGAGGGTTACATCTCGCTCCAGGCGGAAAGCCATCCCGTGGAGTTCCGCAAGGTCGAGATCCTGGAATTGAAGAAATAGACTGAGATTGAAGTGATCACGAAAACTTGAAAGGACAAAAGACCGAAAAAACTGATTTTTTTTTCGGACTTTCGTCCTTTCAAGTTTTCGTGATCTCGGTTGATGCTCTTACCCGCCGTTTGGGGTTGTCATGCGACCCGTCGCTTTGCTGATTCTGTTCGCGATCGTTTCGAAGTCGTCCGCCGCCGAGCCGGTGGACTACTTGCGCGATATCAAGCCGATCCTGAAGGACCGCTGCTACGCGTGCCACGGGGCGCTCGCGCAGAAGGCGGAGCTGCGCCTCGATAGCGGGAAGGGCATCCACAACGCCGTGACGCCGGGCAAGCCGAACGAAAGCGTGCTGTTAGAACGTGTGAGTGAAAAGGAAGAGAGCGCCCGGATGCCGCCGGAGGGCGTGTCCCTGACGGCGGAGCAGATCGCGAAGCTGAAGACGTGGATCGAACAGGGCGCGAAGTACCCGGCCGACGACAAACCTGAACCGTCGCCGCAGGATCACTGGGCGTTCCGGAAACCGGTGAAGAACGAGCCACCATCAGTCACGATTCCAGCGTTCAATCCACATCCGGTCGACCGGTTCGTCGCGGCCGAGTGGGCGAAGCGGAAGCTCGAGCCGCGACCGGAAACCGACAAGCGGAATCTCCTGCGCCGACTGCATCTCGATCTCACCGGCCTGCCGCCGAGCGCCGAACGAATCGCCAAGTTCTTGAAGGACGAATCGCCGGACGCCTACGAGAAGGAAGTGGACCGGCTGCTTGCCTCACCACAGTACGGCGAGCGCTGGGCACGGCATTTCCTCGACGTCTGGCGCTATTCCGACTGGTGGGGATTGGGAGCCGAGGTCCGCAACAGTCAGAAGCATATGTGGCACTGGCGGGACTGGGCCGTTGAGTCGTTCAACGCCGACAAAGGCTACGATTCGATGGTGCGCGAAATGCTCGCCGCCGACGAATTGCATCCGACGGACGAAAACAAGCTGCGGGCCACCGGCTACCTCGCCCGGCAGTACTTTCTCTTCAACCGCGACACCTGGCTCGACGAGACGGTCGAACACACCTCGAAGGCGTTCCTCGGCCTGACGTGGAACTGCGCCCGCTGTCACGACCACAAGTACGACCCGATCGCGCAGGAGGACTACTATCGTTTCCGCGCGATCTTCGAGCCATACCAGGTGCGGGCGGACATGGTGCCGGGCGTGGCGGACTTCGAGAAGGATGGCCTGCCGCGTGTCTTCGACTGCAACGCGAATGCCCCAACATATCTTTATGTACGCGGCGACGACAAGCGGCCCGTGAAGGACAAGCCGATCCCGCCGGGGATGCCGAAGTTCCTCGCGCCGAACGGGCTGGCCATTTCGACCGTGAAGCTACCGGCCGAGGCGCACGCGCCGCAGATACGGGAGCACGTGCTGGCGACGCATCTGGCGCTCGCGAAGCCGGAGGGCGAAGTCGCGGAGCGTGCCGTGCGGGCGCGTTATGAGGCGGATCGGGCCAAGGTGACGGGCACGCCGGAGGAGGCGAAAGCCAAAGCCCGACTCTCGGCGAAGGCGGAGAAGGAATTGGAACTCGTTCGCGCCGAACGGGCCGTTGCAAAGGCCGAAGCCGACCTCGCGAAGACCGTCGGCATCCGCCGCATCGGCCCGGCCCGCAAGCTCCAACTCGCGCAGGACACCCTCGCCAAGGCGAAGAAAGCCCGGGAGAATCCGGGCGAAACATATACTTCGCTTCGCGGTTCCTTGAAGACGAAGGAATCGAACCTCGAAACCGAAGCCTCGCGTGCGAAGCCGTACCCGACGACCAGCACCGGCCGGCGCTCGGCGCTGGCGAACTGGATCGCGAGCCGTGACAACCCGCTGACGGCGCGCGTGCTCGTCAACCACGTCTGGCTCCGCCACTTCGGCCGGCCGCTCGTCGCCAACGTCTTCGATTTCGGCCGCAAAGGGCAGTCGCCGACGCATCCCGAACTGCTCGATTGGCTCGCGGTCGATTTCATGGAGCACGGCTGGTCGATCAAGCACCTGCACCGGCGGATCGTCACGTCACGGGTCTATCGCCTCGGCGATACGCCATCGGAAGCGAACCGCTCGATTGATCCGGAAAACGTTTACCTTTGGAAACGGTCCCCACTTCGCATGGACGCACCGACGGTTCGCGACAGCCTGCTCGCGCTCGCCGGCGAGCTGGACGCCACGCTCGGCGGCCCGGCCGTGCCGCCGAATCAGCAGACGACGAACAAACGACGCAGCCTGTACTTCTTCCAGTCGCACAACGAGCACGACAAGTTCCTGTCGATCTTTGACGACGCGAACGTATTGGACTGCTACCGCCGTACCGAGAGCATCGTGCCACAGCAGGCGCTCGCACTCTCGAACAGCCGGTTCGCGATGGAGATGGCCGGCAAGATCGCGGCAAAGATCAATGCCGACACCGACGCCGCGTTCGTAAAGGAGAGCTTCGAGCGAATCCTCGGTTACACGCCATCCCAAACCGAAGCTAGCGCGGCCCTCGAAGCGCTCGCGGAGTTCCGCAAGCTCGCCCCTGCGACGGCCCGCGCCCGGCTGGCGCTCGCCCTGGTTAACCACAACGATTTCGTCACGATCCGTTGAATTCAAGAATCGGCGAAGCGCAATGTTTGCCATTCGACTACTACCTGAGACGCAACGAGGCTCCGACGGCGAGCGACTTGGTGAGATTGTGGTCGATGACTTTCGCGAGACCTTTTCGTGTCATTTGGAAAACTACGCCGAATTGGAGTATGAGTGGGGCAAACGACTCCGAGCGCTTCTAGAAGGCGAACCGGCGATTGCTCTTCGCCACGACCCGCGCTTCGCTTGGATCGTATTCAGAGAGGGTTCCGATTGTTTCGTGCAGCAACGACTATCGATCGGTGGCGACTTTGCCCCCTTGCTCCCTCGCGTCACGGTGTATGAAGAGAACGATGCCGTCAGTGAATGGAAGACAAGCATTCATGCGATCCGAGGATTTCTCGACAAAGAGTCCAATCGAAACGCTGGGCCAACCTCTACACGAGTCTGAATTGCTATGAACCGCCGACAATTCCTCACCACGCCCTGCCTCGGCTTCGGCGGCCTCGCGCTCTCAGCGATGCTCGCGCGCGACGGCTTCGGTGCCGACGGCTGGCGGCCGCCCGACGGGAATCCGCACTTCGCACCGAAGGCCAAGTCGGTCATCTGGCTGTTCATGAACGGCGGCGTCAGCCACATGGAAACGTTCGACCCGAAGCCGGAACTCACGAAGTACGCGGGTAAGAGCATCGCCCAGACGCCGTACAAGGACGCGCAAAATCCGGAGAAGCTGAAACTCGCGCGCGTGACGGTCGTCAACGACGCCAACGGCCAGCAACGCAACCTGCTCTACCCCGTCCAGGTCGGCTTCAAGAAATACGGCCAGTCCGGCATCGAAGTGAGCGACTGGCTGCCACACACCGGCTCGTGCATCGACGACATCGCCGTCGTCCGCTCCATGTACACCACCGACGACAACCACGGCGCGCAGACGCAGTTCCACTCCGGCCGGCACATGCTCGACGGTGAATTCCCCACGCTCGGCGCCTGGGTGCACTACGGCCTTGGCTCGCTCAACGACAACCTGCCGCAGTTCGTCAGCCTCGGCAAACGCGAATATTGGAACCTGAAGGACGGCCACTACCTCGGCCCGGCCCACGACGCGGTGCCGGTGCGCGTCGATCCGAAGAACCCGCTCGACTACGGCAAGCCGGAGCTGGCGCTCGGCGACGCCGAGCAGCGCGCCGGGTTCGAATTGGTCAACAAACTGAACAAGCTGAAGGCGGTCGAGCACCCGGACGACGCGGCCCTCGCGGCTCGTATCAAGTCCTACGAACTCGCGTTCCGGATGCAGAAGTCGCTGCCCGAAGTGCTCGACTTCGCCAAGGAGACGGAGGAGACTAAGAAGCTCTACGGCATCGACGAGGCCGCGACTCGCGATTTCGGTTCACAGATGCTCGCCGCCCGACGGCTCGTCGAGCGCGGCGTGCGGTTCGTGCAGGTGCAGCACGGTGCCGGCGGTGCCGGCGTATGGGACGCGCACGGCGGCCTGAAGGCGAACCACTCGACCAACTGCAAAGCGGTCGACAAACCGATCGCCGGGTTGCTGAAGGACCTGAAACGGACCGGTCTTTTGAAAGAGACGATCGTCGTCTTCGCGAGCGAGTTCGGCCGCACCCCCGGGACCCAGGGCAGCGACGGGCGCGACCACCATATCTACGGCTTCAGCGTCTGGATGGCCGGCGGTGGCATCAAGGGCGGCATCGTCCACGGCAAGACCGACGAGATCGGCTTTCACGCCGTCGAGCACCGGCACTACGTCACCGACGTGCACGCGACCATTTTGAAACAGCTCGGATTGGATTCGCGGAAGCTGGAGTTACCAAGCCGCAAGCGGCTGGACGTGGACCACGGGAATGCGATCCGGGAAATACTCGGATAAATCACGGCGTCACAGCATGCTATACGGGTCCACGTCTACCTGGAACTCCACGCCGGACGTCGGCTTCGCCGCCGACAGCACCTCGCGCAGCACCGCGTGCAACGCTCCGGAGGCGGCGCTCTGCACCTGGAAGTGGAAGCGATAATAGCCCTTCAGCTTGAACACCGGGCACTCGGCCGGGCCGAGCAGGCGCACCGGCGGCGTGCCAGGCTTCACGTGGCGTTTCAATGCCTCGGTGAATGCGCCCGCGAGCGTGTCCGCGTAGGCTTCGGCCGCTTTCTCGTTCTCGCTCCGCACGATCAAGCGTGCGAGCCGCTGGTACGGCGGATACAGGTGCTCCTTCCGGTGGCCCAACTCCTGCTTCGAAAACTCGACAAAGTCGTGATGCGTCGCCAAGGCGATGCACGGGTGCTCCGGCGTGAAGGTCTGGATCATCACGCGGCCGCCCTTGTCGCCGCGGCCGGCTCGGCCCGACACCTGCGCCAACAACTGGAACGTCCGCTCGGCCGCGCGGAAGTCCGGCAGGTGCAAGCCCGTGTCCGCGTTCACCACGCCGACGAGCGTGACGTTCGGGAAGTCCAGCCCCTTCGCGATCATCTGCGTGCCGAGGAGGATGTGGATCTTGCCCTCGCGAAAAGCGTCCAGCACCCGACGGTGGCTGCCGTGCGAGCCCATCGTATCGGAATCCATCCGCTGCACGACCCTGTTCGGGAACTTTGATTCGATCTCCTCCTGCAACTTCTCCGTGCCGAGGCCCTGGTAGCGGATCGACACTTGCGAACAGGCGGGGCATTTCGTGAACGGGGCGGTCTCCCAGCCGCAGTAGTGGCAAACGAGCGAAGACTTGTGCCGGTGGAACGTGAGCGCGAGATCGCAGTGGGCGCATTGGGCGACATGGCCGCAGCTCGGGCAGTGGACGTGCGTGCTGAAACCCCGGCGGTTCAGGAAGAGCATCACCTGCCCGCCGGCCTTGAGCGCGCCGTGCATCGCCTTCTCGAGCGTCGGCCCAATGGCGAAGTGCTTGCCCGGCGTCTTCGCCTCGTGGCGCAGGTCGATGAGCTCCACCTTCGGCAACGGTCGGTTCTCGACGCGGTTCGGCAGGCTCACGAGCGAGTAGCCGCCGGGCCGGTGCGCGTTGTACCAGCTCTCCAGACTCGGCGTCGCGCTGCCGAGAAGGATCGGCACATCCGCGAAGCGCGCCCGCATCACGGCCACGTCCCGGGCGTGGTAGCGCGGCGTCGATTCCTGCTTGAAGCTCGTCTCGTGCTCCTCGTCGATGACAATCAGCCCGAGTTTCCGTGCCGGGGCGAACACGGCCGACCGTGCCCCGACCACCACTTGCACCTGCCCCGTCGCCACGCGCCGCCAATACTGGCCACGCTCGGCGTCCGTCAGGTGCGAGTGCAGCACGGCCACCGATGCGCATCGGCCGGAGAACCGCTCGATCGTTTGCGGTGTCAGGCTGATTTCGGGAACGAGGACGATCGCTTCCTTCCCTTGCTTCACCACTTCTTCGATGGCGCGGAGGTAGATCTCGGTCTTGCCGCTGCCCGTGATGCCGTGGAGGAGGAACGGGTGAAATCCGCCGGATGCGAGCGCGGGCTGGATCGTGTCCCAGGCGCGCTGCTGGTCGGAGTTCAGCTGAAGTGCGGGGTGCGGAGTGCGGAGTGCGGAGTGAGAAGAATCCGATTCGGTCGGTCGTTCGACGCGCTCGGCGAACTTGCGGATCAGACCTTTCGATACGAGGCCGAGGATCGCGCCGGCGCCGCCGAGTTGCCGGGCGAGCGCGTTCAGTTCCATCGGCTCGCTCGCCGCGCGGAGGGCTTCGAGCGCCCGCTTCTGCTTCGGCGTCACCGACGGCAGCGGATTCGGCAACTCCTCCGACGGCACGGCCGCCACGAACGCCACCGAGCGCGTCCCGGCCCGATCGCGAACGCCGGCTGGCACCACCGCCTGCAGTACCTGGCCCCAACCGCACAAATAATAATCCGCCATCCAGCGCGTCAGCTTCAACAGATGCTCGTCCAGCAGGGGTTCGTCATCGAGCACCTTCGCGATCGGTTTGACAGGCCGGTCTGGAACAGTCTCGGTAATACGGACAACAAATCCTTCGATGTGTTTATCGCCGCGTCCAAACGGGCACGCGACGCGCCCGCCGACGCGCACGCGCTCGGCTAGTTCGTCCGACACCGCGTAGCTGAACGCGAGATCGAGCGGCCGGTCGAATACGACCTCGACGAACCGGGTCGGTGGAACTGAGGACATCAGTGGTTCATCCGTTGAATCCACGGTATCCGGAAATGGAAGCATCGATGTGGCACACATACTCCGAGGCTAGACGAAAACGGTCGGGACATCAAAGTCGGTAGCGATCACCGGGAATGAGCAAGGCGAACCGACCCGCGTGGGGAGGGTTCGCCTTGGTGATTCATTTCAGCGACTCAGCCGGCGAGCACGGACGAATGGCGTTCGGAGTCCTTGCGGGTCATCTCCTCGAGCACAATCGGGTGCCAGGCGGTGTCCCGGCGGTCGACGGGCACGTAGTTCTCGCGCGCCCAGCGTCGCAGCTTCAGTTCCTCGATGAAATCGACATCGGGGGCGAAACCATTGGTCATCATGGCTTGCTACCCATGAAAGAGAGAGGTGGAGAGGCCGAACCGTTCGGCTGGCGTCAATCTAGTCGAGCCTTGAAGGTCGGCAACGGAGATTGGGGAAATTCCGCGCGATTTCCCGCGAATTCCCGCGATCTGAACAGGCGCCATCGCTGAGTCAATTGCCCATTCGGCGCATCTTGCCCGACGCCGTCAAACGGCATGGCGGACGGCCGATCCAACGGGTAGAATCGTTACTATCCGCATTCGACATTCCCGCGAAAGGACCGTGCCATGCCCCCCGTCCGCCTTCGAATCTGGTCGCTCGGCCTGTCCGCCGCGCTCGCCGGTGCCGCCATCGCGCCGATCGCCGCCGCAGCGCCCGTCGCCGAACTCACCGAAGAGCAGCTTGTCGAGAAGGCCAAAAAACTGAACTCGGAAACCAAGACCCGCGAGGACGCCGACGCGAAGCTCAAGGCGCTCAACAAGGACAAGGTGAACACGCCGAAGCTCGTGAAGGCGGCCGCGAAACTCCAGAAGGCCGCGAAGGGGGACGAGAAGCCGTTCCGATACTTCGCCACGCTCGTGCTCGCCAAAGCGGCGCACAACGCCAAGGACTACGACTCGGCCGAGATCTTCTATCGCGCCTGCTCCGACATTGCCATCGACGATCTGCAGTCCAGCGAACACATCACTCAGGCCGTCGACGACCACCTCGACTTCCTGCTGTTTCGCAAGAAGAACGACGCGGTCATCGAACTGGCCGAGCGCGTCATGGCCATCAATGGAGACCAGACGCTTCAGTTCTTCAACAACTTCGAAGTCGCCGGCAAACTCCTTCTCGCCCGCTCCCGCAAGGGCGACACAAAGGACGTACTCGACACGCTCGACCGGCTCATCAAGAAGTCCGACGGACTGTTCCTCTACCGCCAGATGAAGACGCGTATCCTCGTCGACGCCGAGAAATACGAGGAAGCAATCAAGGAGTACGGCCTTGTCATCGAGTCGATCCAGGACAACGAGAACATCCCCAAGGAACAGAAGGACCGCTTCGTCCATGGCACGAAGTACGCGCTCAGCGGCGTCTACGTGACCCTGAACAAGATCGACGAAGGCACGAAGATTCTTCGCGAGCTCGTGAAGGCGGACCCGGAGAACGCCACCTTCAAGAACGACCTCGGCTTCATCATGTGCGACAACGACCAGAACCTGGAGGAGTCCGAGAAGCTGATCCGCGAGGCGATCGATCTGGACCTGAAAGCACGGAAGAAAGCGCTCGCGGAGAAAAAGATCGACGAAGCCGAGGCGAAGAAGTCCAATGCCGCTTATCTCGACAGCCTCGGCTGGGTGCTCTACAAGCAGAAGAAGTACGACGAGGCGTTGAAGTACCTTCTCGAGAGCGCCGGCAGCGACGACGAGGAAAGCAACCACATCGAAATCTGGGACCACGTCGGCGATTGCTATCTGGCGATGGGCAAGAAGAAGGAAGCCCTCGAGACTTTTCAGAAGGCGCTCAAGATGGAGGACGTGACGAAGAAGGACGGCGAGCGCCGTAAGAAGGTGACGGAAAAGATGAAGAAACTGAAGGCCGAACTGGCGAAGTAATCTTGGTTATCGGTTTAGAGTGGGGTCCGGGTTCGCCCGGCCCCCTTTTCGTTGGTCCTACACAAGCCGGCCGGCCTTCACGATCCCACCCTGCATGACGACAAGAAAGTTCCGCCGATCCTCCAGCAGTCTGATATTCGCAATCACGTCCCCATCCACGACCAGCACGTCCGCAAGCTTGCCAGCTTCGAGGATACCGAATTCGTCCCCGCGGCCCATGATCTCCGCACCGGTCTTCGTCGCGCAGGTAAGAACCTGGAGCGGAGTGAATCCGACATAGTTCACGAAGAAGCTCAGTTCCTTCGCATAGTCGCCGTGCGGGTTCCACGCGAAGCCATAGTCGCCGCCCATGCCGAGGCGACCGCCGGCCTTGAGTATTTTGCGAGCACTTTCGGCCCCGCCTTCGAGCGTTTCCTTGTGACCGTCGATCACTGATTGCGGCATCTTGAACTCCGGCCCGCGCTCGATCGACGCCAGCTCGAAATACAGCGCCGGCACGCACGGCACGTCCCGCGTCAGCAGCAGTTCCATTGCCTCGTCGTCCATGAACGTGCCGTGTTCGATGGCGTCGTAGCCGGCGCGGAGGGCGTTCTTGATCCCCTCCGTCGCCCGGCAGTGGCCCGTCACCTTCAATCCGTGGTTGTGCGCCGTCGCCACCACGGCGTGCATCTCCTCGAACGTCATGCAAAGGGTGTGGTGGTCGTTCGTGTCCGGCGCCGCCGCGTCGCCGGTGGGGTAGGTCTTCACCCACTCGACGCCGTCCTTGACGAGCTTGCGGACCGCCGCGCGGGCCTCCTGCGCGCCGTTGACCAGCAGCACAAGGCCTTCCATGCCGATCTTGCGGAAGTCGGGGTTCCAGTCCATGAGGCCGCCGACGCCGCAGATTTCCCGGCCGCTGGACGCGAGGCGCGGGCCGACGCAGACGTCGTTCTCGATCGCCTTCTTCAGCCAGACGTCGATGTTGAACAAGCTGCCGCCGCTGCGGGCCGACGTATAGCCGCATTCGAGAGCGAGCTTCGCATTATGGGCGGCGAGCAGTGTGACGTACTCGACGGGGTACTTGATGTCGAGATCTTCGAGTGCCGCGACGTTGAAGTAGGTGGGGTGGAAGTGCGCCTCGACGAGGCCGGGCAGGATCGTGCCACCGTTCGCGTCGATCCGATTCGCATCGGGAGCGACCCTCGGCGCGGCGACGGCCGGACCGGCGTAGCTAATCTTCCCATCGACGCAGACGACGCAGCCGTTCGGGATCGGCGCGGCGCCAGTGCCGATCACGAGTTGTCCGTTCGAGATGACCGTGGTGCCGACGGCGTTCGTCATGGTAGGGCCTCAGAGCGAATCGAGGAACGCGAGCAGGTGGTTGGCGATGGTGCCGGTGTGCTGCCAGTGAAGGACGTGCCCGGCGCCCGTCAAGTGCATCCGCGTCAGGTCCGGCAAGCAATCCGCGAGTCGGACGGCGTCTTCGGCGGGCAGCATTCCTCCGGCGTAAACGTCGCCATGAAGGAGGAGGACCGGACAGCGAATCGGCGCAAGGCGTTCCCACCAATCGATGCCGTCGAGCCAGCGACCCGCAAGGAGCGGTTCGTAAACGGCCGGATCGACCTCGCGCAAGCACGCGGCGGCGAACCGCAGCGACACTGGATCGCGGAGATCGCCGAGCCGTGCCGTGGAGCCGTCGTGCTGACGGATAATCGATTCCGCAAGCTGGCGGGCCACGATCGATGTGCTGACACCGGATTGCCCGGCTGAGCGGCACATCGCTTCGAAGGTCGAGTAATATGCGGATTGCCCCAGTTTCTCCAGGAAATCCGGTGAGGGTGGATCTTCGAGCACGACGGCGCGGACCCGCTCCGGCAGTTGCGCGGCAAGCAGCGCGACGACCAGCGCGCCGAGGGAGTGACCGTAAAGCACAGCGGGCCGATCGCCGAGCCGGGGCAGTATTTCCATCGCATCGGCGAGGTAATCCGCAACGAGGTATTGCTTGCCGCGCTCCGACTTCCCGTGTCCTCGTTGGTCGACGAGATGCACCAGCCCGTGTTCTGTAAGCCACGGGAGCAGGGGTTGAAAAGTGGAGCCGCGCCGACCGACGCCATGGAGGAACACGATCGGCACCGCACCCGTGCCGACGGTCGCGACGTGCAACGCTGGGCCTTGCGCAGTGTCGAGCCGTCGGGAGAGAAACGGCATGGCACCCTCTTGGTTCATTTCACCGTCGTGAGGTCTACATGCTGACTGTTCGTCCACGCTTCGACCGTGCCGATCGGAAGCCAGTATTTCGCCTCGACGACCTGGAACCCGCCCTGCGCGGCGAGTCGGCCGACGGCCTCCGTGATTTCGTACTCGCCCCGCGGCGATGCGGTCAGCGTCATGTCGAAGACGCGCTTCGGGAAGACGTACCCGCCGATGTTCGCGAGTTGCGGCGCGGTCAGGTCCTCCGGCTTTTCGACGATCTCGCGCAACGTGCCATCGGGGTTGCGGAACAGAATGCCGAAGTGTTTCGGATCGTTCACGGAATGTGCGAGGATGCCCATCGGAACCGCGGCGAGTTTCGCGAGGTCCGCCCGACCGATGAGATCGTCGCCGTTGAGGACCATGACCTTCTCCGAACAGACGTGACTCTTGCAACTCATGAGCGCATCGCCCGTGCCGAGCGGCTTCGCTTGGAAGACCGTGGTCCAGTTCTTCACATGCGTTTGGCGCTTCAAATAATCCTCGATCTGCTCTGCGAGATAGTTCACGACGACGACAAGTCGATCGACTGGCGGCATCGCGCCGATGATCCAATCGAGGATCGGCCGGCCCTGCACCGGGAGCAGCGGTTTGGGTGTCTTCTCGGTATGCGGCCGGAGGCGTGTACCTTTGCCGGCCGCGAGGATGATGCCGTCCATGCGTTGGCCCCGTGGTTCTTTTCGACTCGGTATAGCAACTCTTGATCGAATTCGGCGACGGTCCCGTCAAACTCGCTGAACCTGCGCTTCCAGCACTTTCTGCCGACGGACCTTGCGGACCACGACGCGCACGCCGTCCCGGCTGACGACTTCGCCGCCATGCACGGCCCCTCCGGTCTGCGCCGTCACCCAGTCGCTGACATGGTTCACCGGGGCGGTCGAGTCAACGGTCGGCAGTACGATCCCGGACAATTCCCGAAGGCGGGCCGGCGCGAGGCCTCCGCCAACGACCCAACCGGCCCCGGAACGGGATGCGTGCATCGGCAGGTGGTCGAACTCGTCTTCGATATCGCCGACGAGTTCCTCCAGGATATCTTCGAGCGTAATCATGCCGAGGATGGTGCGGGCTTGATCGCGAACGAGGGCGATGTGCGTGCGGTCGCGGATCATCCGTTCCAGCCCGGTGGCGACGGGCAGGTCGTCGGGCAGATCCGGAATGGCGCGCATGACGGCGCGGAGGGTCGGGTCGGTCGGCGAAAGCCGCAGGAGTGCGACGATATCCTTGAAATTCACGTAACCAATGATCCCCTGCGCATCGCCGGGTCGCTCGGTGAGCGGGAAGCGCGTATGCATGTCCAGGTGGGCGGCGACGAGGGCGTCGGAAAGCGTGGCATCGGCGTTGAGCATGCTAATGGCGGCGGCGGGCAGCATCGCGTCGCGGATCGGCCGGTGCGAAAGGGCCGCGGCGCCGAGAATGATCTTTTCCTCCTGTGGCCCGATCAGGCGAGACGTGCGTGCGAGGGCGACACTCGCGCGCAACTCCTGAAGCTCGGCCGCCTCGGATTTCGATTCAGGCTCGTTGGGTTTCTTCATCCGGCGTTCGCCGAGCGCCATCAATCCGGTAACGGTCTTTTCGAGTATCCAGACGATCGGCCAGACGGCGAAGACGAACCACATCATCGGGGGCGAAAGCCGCAGGCAGACGAGTTCCTTGTTGCGGATGGCGAAGACCTTTGGAATCAATTCGCCAAAGATGATGGTGACGACGGTGAGCGGCGCGACGACGAGGGCGATGGCGAGGACCTCGGCCGTGGCGGACGAGACGCCGAGCGCCTCCTGCACGGCGGGGGCGATGTTTTCCTCGGCACCGGCACCGCCAACGGCGGCAGCGATAGCGCCGGCCAGCGTGATACCGAGTTGAATGCCCGCCAGGCTGCATTCGAGGTTCTTCTTCATGTACTGGGCGGCCTTCGCACCCTTCCGGTTCGCGTCCGCGAGCGATTGCAATCGGGCGAAGGAAATGGACGCGAGCGCGATCTCGAACGCTGCGAACACGCTGTTCAGGGCGATCATCGCGAACATGAAGACAAGTTCGATTCCAAACATGTTGACTCCTGCCTCCAAAGCGTCGCCCGATCATAAACTGTTCGGATGCACGAATCCGAACCCGCATCCGACGCGCCGAAGACCGGCACGCTCGCCAATCGAACTTTCATCGGCTTGCTCGTCGCGCAATTCCTCGCGGCTTTCAACGACCAGGCGATCCACGCCGCCGCGATGTTCTACGCCATCAATACGCAGGCGCTCACGGAACGTTCGGCCATCTCACTGATGCCGATCCTTTTCTACGCCCCGTGGGCAATCTTCTGCACCGTCGCCGGCTGGCTGGCGGACCGCTATCCCAAACGCTCGGCCCTCATCTTCTGGAAACTTGCCGAAGTCGGCATCACGCTCGTCGCGCTCGTCGGATTCTACCTCGGCCGCCACGGCGAACCGACGCTCGGACCCTGGATCGTCCTCGCCACGGTCTTCCTCATGGGTACGCACTCGGCTTTCTTCGTCCCGGCCAAGTACGGCGTCATGCCGGAAATCCTGCCGCCACACCTGCTTTCAAAAGGCAACGGCCTGCTCGAATCGCTCTCCTTCCTCGCCGTCATCCTCGGCACCGTTTCCGGCGGCGTGCTCTCGTACCTGTTCCTCGGCAACGAAGTCGTCATCGGTGTCATTCTCGTCGGCCTTGCGATCGTCGGCGCCGTCGCCAGCTTCCTCATCCAGAAGATGCCCGCCGCCAACCCGACGCGTCCGTTCCCACGCTTCGTCTACGGCCCGATCGTCGGCAACGTGAAGCAGCTCTTCGCCGACCCGGCGCTGCGACTCGCCGCACAGGGGATCGCGTTCTTCACCTTCGTCGTCGCCTTCATGCGCGCGGCCGTGTACATGCTCGGAGAATCCCAGAACCCGCGCTGGGACGAACTCAAGACCAGCGTCGTCGTCGGCACCGTGGCGCTTGGCATCGGCCTCGGCAGCCCCGCTGCCGGCTTTCTCTCCGGTAAACGAGTCGAACTGCGACTTGTGCTCCTGGGCGCCGTCGGCATGATCGCCGCGCTCATCGGCGCCGCCAGTTTCATCGACCGCGTCCCGACACTCGTCTGCTGCATCGTCGCCATCGGGGCCTTCACCGGCTTCTACATCGTTCCGCTGTTCACGCTGCTCCAGCACAAGGCCCCGAAGGAGAAGAAAGGCGAGATGATCGCCGCCAGCAACGCCGTGAACATCGTCGGTGCGATCTCGGCTTCGCTGCTCTTCTTCGTCGTCGTGCTCGCGGCGCAGAGTTTCGGCCTCGCACCGGAAGTGACGGACCGTACTCCGGTCGCCAGTGGCGAACTGACCGTGCTCGAACTCCAGCACGGCCGCCCGGTCTACTTCGAAGTGAAGACGGCCGAAGGGAAGATCGCGAACGGCGGCGCGAGACCGGACCGCGAGCATTCCGTCGGCTTCAGCGATATCGTGAAGGACGTATTCGAGAGCAAAACGACCGATGCGATCCTTGAACTGCACAAGACGGTCTCCGTGAAACCGAACGGGCAGCAAGTCGACGTATCGAAATTCACAACCGCCGGCGTGACCCACTTCGACCTCGTCCCGGCGGGAATGACGCCCACGACCGATTACGACAATCGGGAACTGCCGAAGTACCTCTTCTTCGGCGCGGCCGCAATGACCTGCGGCATCCTCTTACTGCTGGTCCGCCCCATCCTCCGTCTGCGGAGCAGCGTGTGACGGCCGCAGGTTCTACAATCACTCCCATGGCACGCGAACAGAATCTTCAACGGGTAATCGAGTGTGGCCTCGTGGCGGTTGTCCGCTTTGCGGATCCGGGGCCGCTCGTGAACGTCCTCAAGGCCATCGCGGATGGCGGCATCACGGTCGCCGAAGTCACCTTCACGGTGCCGGACGCCCTGGGCGTCATCCGCGAAGCGAAACGGCAGCTCGGCGACCGCGTCCTGCTTGGTGCCGGCACCGTGCTGGACGCCGAGACGGCCCGCGCCGCGATCCTGGCCGGGGCGGAGTTCCTCGTCTCGCCGTTGGTCAACGTCGATGTCATCCGCATGGCTCGACGGTACGACAAGCTCGTGATGCCCGGCGCCTTTACGCCGACGGAAATCCTGACGGCATGGGAAGCCGGCGCGGACATCGTAAAGGTGTTCCCGGCGGACATTCTCAGCCCGGCGTTCTTCCGCGCGATGCGGGGGCCGCTGCCGCAAGTGAAGCTGATGCCGACCGGCGGCGTGGACCTGACGACGGCGGGCGAATATCTGAAGGCTGGGGCCGTGTGTCTGGGTGTTGGCGGGCAACTCGTGGATGCGAAGCTCGTGACAACCGGGAATTTCAATGCCATCCGCGACCTGGCGAAGCAGTACGTGGACGCCGTCCGCTACGCTCGCAGCGAATTGAACAAGAAATCATAGCCACAAAAAGGCACGAAAAGACACAAAAATAGGCACGGGTTTTCTCTTCTTTTTGTGTCTCTTCGTGCCTCTTCGTGGCCATCTGTTTGGGAGCAATCGGCATGTCGATGGATGCGTTGGCCGAACTGGAATCATCGGGTCTTGTGGAGCTTTCGACCTTCACGGACGAGGCCGCGTTGCGGGCGTGGAACACGAAGTACTTCGGCGACAAGGGCCTCATGAAAGCCGCGCTCGCCGGTATCGGCAAGGTCGCGAAGGAAGAGCGCGCCGCCTACGGCCAAGAGGCGAACCGAGTGAAGGTGGCGCTTGAGTCGGCCTACGCGACGGCGCTTGACGCGGCGAAAGAGAAAGCGTTGCTGGCGAGCCTGAACGAGGCCCCGCTCGACGCCACGCTCCCCGGCCGCGTGCGCCCGCGCGGCCGGCTCCACCCCGCCACGCAGATCCTGCGCGACATCTACCGCATCTTTGGCGACCTCGGCTTCCAGATTTACCGTTCCCGCGAAGTCGAATCCGACGATCTCAACTTCGAACAGCTCAACATGCCGCCGCACCATCCCGCCCGCGACATGTGGGATACCTTTTTCACGAACTCGCCGGGAACGATCCTCCGCACGCACACGTCGCCCGGGCAGATCCACGTCATGCGCGAGCGTTGCCCGGAGCCGATCCGCGTCATCCTGCCCGGCATGTGCTACCGCAACGAGGCGATCAGCACGCGCAGTGAAATTCAGTTCCTGCAAGTGGAAGGCTTGGTCATTGGCGAAGGCGTGACAATGGCGGACCTGAAAGGCACGATCACGGCCTTCGCCCACCGGATGTTCGGTCCGGAGCGGCAGGTCCGCATCCGCAGCAGCTACTTCCCGTTCACGGAGCCGTCGATCGAAGTGGACATCGACTGGCCGAAGGACGACCCGAACCGCGACCGTCTGACAAAGGGTACCGGCTGGCTGGAGATTCTCGGCGCGGGAATGGTCCACCCGACGGTACTACGCAACGGCGGTTACGACCCGGACAAAGTGACCGGTTTCGCATTCGGCATGGGACCGCAGCGGATGCTGATGCTCAAGCACGCCATCGACGACATCCGCCTCTTCTGGCAGAACGATCGCCGGTTCCTGGAACAGTTCTGAGCTACCGCTTCGTCTTCGGATCGTCGTACTTCGCCGGCGGGAGGCTCTGGCCGCGGTCGCGCAGTTCGTTCGCGGCGTCCAGCAACTCGTCGGTGCGCACCGGTTGCGATGGTTGCAACTCCAGAGCGATGCGGCGGACGTCCTCGATGTGGAACGGCCAGATCGCCTCGAAGAAGAAATCGAGGCCGGGATATTCGTACCACTTCGGCCGGATGCGGACGCGCTGGACGAGCGGTTCGTAGCCTTGAGCGACGGCGCGGAACTCGTAGACGCCGGTGTAGTCCCAGCGGATATCGGCCGGGCTGGGACCGACCGGCTGGTTGTTGACCGAGACGAGCGCCCCCGGTACGTTCGCCTGCACGACGAACCGCCGTTCGACGCAGCCGGTCCCGGCAGCGAAAATCAGAGAAATACCTACGATCGTGTTACGAAGCCGAACCACGCGGGCGCTCCGGTGCGAAGTCGGTGTGCGATAGCCGGACGCAGGTACGGGGTCAAGGTCGGCTGGATCGCCGATTTTCCGACCGGTCCGCTTGCCCAATCCGCCCCGGCGCGGATATACTTAAGTAGTAGTAAGCACCCACCGTGCGCCCGGCCCGAACACTCCGGCCCGGCGGCACCCCTGTTCTGGCGGGGTTACCTTCAACCTCCACCATGTTTCGCGACCACCCCACCGACGTGGAGGCTCCCATGCTGTACGGTATCTTCAATCAGATCGGCCCTCAGGAAATTCTGCTGCTCGTGCTGCTCGGCGTGCTGCTCTTCGGCCGGAAACTGCCGGAAATCGGCCGTTCGGTCGGCAAGTCGATCGTTGAATTCAAGAAGGGGATGAAGGGGATCGAGGAGGAAGTGAACACCGATTCGCCGAGCCGCCCCGCCATCGAACCGGAATCGGTGAAGCCGCCGCAGCGAATCACCCAGCCGACCGCCCCGCGCTTCGACGACGCCGACCTTCCGCCCCGCGTTTGATCGAACTTCAATACTTCCAAGACGACCCCGGCTGGCCCGGGGTCGCTCCATTTCCAGTTGGGCTTGCGGGGAACGCCCGGATTCGTTCCAATCCCGACGGGACCGACCCCGCCCGCACGGAAGCGGACCGTACCGATGTTGGCTTTTCTGCCCGCTCCCCCGCCGCCCGACGATGCCGGCGTCCGACTGGACGTTCGCATTGGAAACGGCCCCGCGCGCGGTTACACGATCGCTGAAGGCGAGTTCCTCGTCGGCACCGCGATCGGTTGCGACCTACGCCTTGCCGATCGACAGTTCCCGCCCGTCGTCTGCCAGTTCTCCCGTTCCGACGACGGCCTGCGCGTCCGCAAGCTCTCGCCGACCGTGCCCGTCTACCTGAACGATCAACCGCTCGGCGGCTCCGCACCCGTGTCCGTGCAGGATGGCGACGTCGTCCGCGCTGGCCCGGCCGAAATCCGCGTGATTTTCGCAGGATCGCAACCACAACGGCCAAGACTGGTGACGTTTGCCGACGACGAGCCTGAAGAGACGACGGCACCGACCGAGAACCTGGCGGATCAACGGGCGGAATTGGAACGACAGGCCCGCGAACTGGATGAAGAACGGGCGATCTGGTATCGCCGCAAGATGGAGATGGAGGCCGAGCTGCGCGGCGTGCCGGAGGCAGCCGAGTTGTTGCGGCGCGAGGCGGCGATCTCGGCGAGGGAGCGGGAACTCGCGCACGAATACGATCGCCGTTTCGGCGCGCTCGAGGACGAAATTGCGCGACGGCGAACCGAACTGGAGCAAGAGCTGGAGGCCCGGCGCGAACGGGCGGATCGCGAATTTCAGGACCGGATGGCCGGTCTTGAGGAGACGATCACGCGTCAGCGCTTGCAATTCGAGGCGGACGTGCGCGAGGCCGAGCCGCGGCTGGCCGCATTGCGTTTGGAACGGGAGCGGATCGAGGCGGCACGCGCCGAACTGGCCGAACGCGAAGGTATGCTGGCGGCCTTGCGGGACGAGGCCAAGCGCGACCGCGAAGCTCTGGAGGACGAGCGCAAATGGCAATTCGCTCGACTGAAAGAGCTGGATGCGGCACTGTTGGAACGCCATGCGGAGTTGACCCGCCGCGAAGCGCAGCATCGCGCAGAGCGGGAAGCCCTCACCGCCGAGCGGGATCAACACAAGGAGGATCTGCTGCGGTTCGACCGGCTGCGGGCCCAATTCGAGCGGCGTGTGGCCGCCATCGACGGCCGCACGGCGGAAGTCAACGAACGGCACGACCTGCTCGAACGAACGAGCCGCGAATGGGAAGAGACGCTGCGGCTCGCCGAAGCGGAACAGGCTCGCTTGAACATGGAGGCGGAGCGTATCGACGCCCGACGCTCCGAGGTCGATCGCCGCGACGCCGAACTGGCCGAGCGCGGCGCTTTGCTGGAATCGCAGGCCGCCTCGCTGGCCATGCTGCGGGCGACTCTGGCCCGACGCCAGGACGAGATCGAATCCGAGGGTGAACGGCTCGCGGCCGATCGGGCGAAATTCGAGGCGGCGCGGCGCGAACTGGACGACCGCCTGCGCGAAACCGAGCGCGTGCGAGCGGAACTCGGGCAGGTCCGCGACGAGGGTGCGGACGAGTTGCGGACCGCCGCGGAGCGCAGCGCTCTGCTTGCGAGTCGGCTCGAGGAACTGCACGAAACCGAAGAACGCGTCCGGCGGCGCGAACTGGAACTGGATGAGCGCAGTTCCGAATTCGCGGAGCAAGTCGCGCTCTTGAAGTCGCGTTTGACCCAGGCGGCGGAACTGCAGGAACGATTGGAGCGGGACCGCGCGGCCGTGCGGGAGCGCGAATCCCTGCTGGGCGACGGCGATTCCGCACGGCTGGAATTTCAGGAACAATTGCGCCGTCGATCCGAGGAACTGGCAAGGCGGTCCGGCGAGTTGGACGAATTGCGGGCGAAACTCGCCGAGGAACTCGCCGTCGCCGCCCGACTCCGGGACAACCTCGAAGCCGAGCGGAATCGCAACGACGAACGCGAGCGGCGGGACCAGCGCGATCTGGAAACGCGTACTCGGGAATTGGACGAGCGAGGTGCCGTCCTTGCGGAGCGGGAGGCGACGCTCGAGCGGCAAGTGGCCCGATTGCGGGAGGCCGGCGAAGCGGTCGCGACCGAGCGAGCGGCGCTGGCCGCGGCGCGCGAGCAGTTCGAGTCCGATCGTACGCAAGCCATTCAAGCGCACCTTGTCGATCGCCGGGAATCGGACGAACTGCATGCCCGCATCGCGGCCCAGTTCGCCGAACTGCGGGCCCAGGCACCGGACCTCGAACGGGGCGCGGCGGAATCGTTGGATCGACTGGCCGCGGCGCGCGAGGTCCTTCGCGGGCATCTCGCGGAGTTGCACGCCTTCGCGAAGCAATCCCGCGAGGAACTCGACGCGGAGCGCAGTCGGGCGCGGGTCGAGGCCGAGCAGGTCCGCCAGCACGCCCAGGAACTGGAATCGGCCCGATCGGAGCATCGGCTTGCCGTCGCCGGCTTCCGACAACAGCTCTTCGACTGGCAATCGAAAATCGCGGAGCTGCGCGGCCAGTTCGATTCCGCCCGCGACCGGATCGAACGCAAAGGCACGGACGTGGACGAGGCGGTGCAGGAAATCGAGGCGATCCGCGCGGACCTTGATCGCCGTACGCGCGAAGTCGAGACGGAGCGGCGACTGGCGGTCGAAAAACGCACCGAAATGGAACGACACCTCGCGGACATGCGCGAGTGGTACCGCCGCAAGCTGCGGGAACTGGCGGCCGGTCGCGCCGTCGACGACTCCGACATGCCGGATTGGCGAACGGAGACGACCGAAGCGGCCGCGGAGGAAGCCGGCGAACCGGAGCCGGGCGATCGACAACTGGGCGAGTTGCTAGTCGCGCGCGGCCTCGTGGACGCGAACACGCTCGACGCGCTGACCGAGGAAGCCCGCCGGCAACGCAAATCGTTGCGGCAGACCCTGCTCGCCAGCGGCGCGCTGACGGTCTTTCAACTCGCCCTGATCGAAGCGGGCAGCCTCGACGGGTTGATGCTTGACCGGCTGCGGGTCATCGACCGGCTGCGGGTCACCTCACGCGAAACGACCTATCGGGTCTTCGATCCCGCACGACCTGGCGGACCGACGCGCGGCCTGTACATCCTGCGACACCTCGGCGAAGCCGAAATGCAGGACGGCGTTCACCCGGACGAATTCCGCCAACGCTTCGCGACGATGGCGGAGGCCAGCCATCCCAATCTGGTCAACACGCTTGAGGTGTTGGATATCCAAGGCCGACCGGCCGCCCTTCAGGAATGGGTGCCGGGGCTGGTCTCGGGCGATTGGCCTCCCATCGTGGCCAATCCGGGTGTGTGGGTCCGATTGCTGGCGGACGCGGCGAAAGGGATTCTCCACGCCCATCGCGCGGGATTCGTTCACGGCCGGTTGACCGCGGATTCCTTCGTGCTCTCGACGGATGGCACGTTGAAGGTCCAGGGATTCGGCGAGCCCTACTGGCTGGCCGGCGCGCCGCATGCCGTGGATCCCACACCGGCCGGCGATCTCCGGGCGCTGGGCCGCACCGCGTTCGGCTGGTCGCAATTGGCGGCGCGGCGGCGCGGCGCGCGGCCTAAACCGTTCCCCGCCGAACTTACCACGGTCATCCGACGACTGGAGATCGGCGCGGAACCTTCGATGGGCGACGTCGTCGCGATCGATCGGCCCTACGCCGATGCGGCGGAACTGGCACGCGACCTGGCCCATCTGATCGAACAGTTCCCCTGCCCCGGCGACGCCTGGGAGAAGCTGGTGCGATTCGCCGCCGAGAACGCCCCGGACCGCCCCGCGTCCCGCGCCGCCTGATCGATCAATAATTCACATTCAAATGCGCCATCGCCTCCATGGCGTAGGGTCGCGGACCGGTCATCGGCGTGTTCGCCCCGATATTCAGGAACGACCGCGAACCGATCGCGAACGTCGCCCCGCCCGTGAAGCCGACCACATCCGCCTGGCCGATCGGCAGCTTGTAGAGCCCGCGATTGTTCAACGGCGTATTGACGTGAAGCTCGACGAGCGGCGTGATGGATCGCACCCAGCGCGCGTCCGGGTTCCAATACATCTGGTAGCCGAATTGGAGGCTGTTGAACAGAAACGTCGTATCTCGGTCGTCGGTGGGAACCGCGACCGACGAGAAAAACTGCGTGTAGGCGCGGCCGAAGATCCGAATGCCGCCGACGAACGGCTGGATCACCGTCGGGTGGATTTCGGGCTGGAGCGCGGAGAACGCGGCGGATCCGCCGGTGGGCACGGTGAGCACGAGGCCGGTCGAGAGCACGTCGCCGCCGATGAACGAGCCGTCGTTCGCGACTTCCAGCGGTTCGTTGATCCAGGCGAACTTCAGGATCATGCTGAGGTCGCCGACGGACGAACGAGAGAGGTCATTCGGTCCGGTGAGTTGCAGGAGCGGCATACGCAGGCCGATGGAGGCGTCGCCATCGAGGAAGGTCTTTTCGATGCCGAACGTCTGACGGTGGACATTCAACACGGACAGACCGGGGACACGCAGCGTCGGGTTGACATCGTTGAAGAAGTTGTAGGTGACGTAGACGCGGTCGGTTGGCCGCGGGCTTTCGTTCTCGCCGATCTTGTACCCGCCGCGCAGCGTGTTGACGGGCAGGCCGCCGGAATGGCTCTGGGGGTCCTGACCGGTGACGAGAATGTCGGTGGCGGATGTCGAGCCGCTGGTCAAACGCGTATTGACCGCGGTCTCCCGCTGGCCGAGCTTCTCGCGGAATCCGGGCGGGAGCGGCACATCGGGAAGCGGAACGATCGAATTGCTGGTGACCACAGCGAAACCGGTGACGTCGCGGTTGAAGGTGGTGCCGGCGGGAAGACGTGCGGATTGGCCCGGCGCGATCGTAAGGCGCTGGCCGCCCGGCAGCGTGGCGACGGTGAACGGCGAGAAGCCGAAGAGACCACCAAAATCGCCGTACATGGTGGGGAGTTCGATCCCGCGCGCGGCCGTGCCGGACGAAGCCAGCCCGAGGTTGAAACCGCTGCCGGTCGTCGCGGGGGTGCGGACGCCGGGGCGTGGCGTAGCCGGTTGCGTGATCCGCGGCGGCGGCGAGGCTGGAGTCGAAGGAGTGCCCTGGGCCGGGCGCGGCTGGGGTGTGGCGGGGGCCTGCGTCTGGAGGATTTCCGAATCTGGATCGATCGGTGCCGATTCCTGAGCCGTCGCCGGCAGGCCCCATGCCGTCGCGGTCAACAGCGCGCAGGTCCACTTCGAGAGGGTCCGCGACATGGTCAGCTCCTTCCGGGATCGTCGTATCGGTGAATATCGGACGATCCGGCAAAGCTGGTTGAATCGGAAAGCCGAGAACCTTGCGGATTTCACGCGGTTTTCGAATACTCGGGGAACAAGCGAAGCCGGGCCGGAACCCGTAGAATGCTTGCCGTGGCCCCGTCGATCTGGGATGCTGTTCTCATGGCCAATCACTCGTCCCGCGACTCGTTGGACGGCGACCTCACCGGCGATACCGGAACGCTGCCGCAACAATCCGCTCCGCCGGTCGCGCCCACGGGCCTCACGTCGCCGGCCAACTTCGAAAATCCCGTTTCCGTCCTCGATGTCGAACTGCACGCTCCCACGGCACTGCCACCGAATCTCGATTCCGTGCCTGCCGAAGCGGCAACCGCGAGCTTTCCCGCCGAAGTTTCGCAACCGTTTGTTGACGGTCCCACAGGCACGATCGTCGGCACCGGGAACGTCACCGGTCCCACCTCGTTCCGCCTGCCGGGCGCGCCGTCGCCAACACCGACACCCGTGGGTGGCCGCTATGAAGTGCTGGACGAACTGGCGAAGGGCGGCATGGGTCAGGTGTCGATCGCATTGGATCGCGAACTGGATCGCCAGGTGGCGCTCAAGGAGATCCAACCGCGATTCGCCTACGACCGCGGGGTCGCCGCTCGTTTCCTTCTCGAAGCACGCGTCACGGGGAAACTCGAACACCCCGGGATCGTGCCGGTGTACGGCCTGAACCTGCATGCCGACGGCCGACCGTACTATGCCATGCGGTTCATTTCCGGCCAGAGCCTGCAAGACGCCGTCAAGTCGTTCCACGCTGCCGACAAACCGGACCGCGATCCGCGCGAGCGGGCGCTGGCTTTGCGACAACTGCTCAAACGGTTCGTGGACGTTTGCAACACGATCGCGTTCGCCCACAGTCGCGGCATCCTGCACCGGGACTTGAAACCCGCGAACGTCATGCTCGGCGCCTACGGCGAAACGCTCGTCGTGGACTGGGGATTGGCGAAGGATATGAAGGCCAAACGAGTGGAGACCACTTCAGTCATCCCTGCCTTGGCACTGGAGCGCACCACCTCGATTTCGGGCGCGACACAGTCTCGCTCGATGATGCGCACGCAGGCCGTTTCGGAACCGATGGCGTCGACCCCCGACAACGACGCGACCCGCACCGGCGTGCAGGTGGCCCCTCCCTCCACCCACGGCACGCCGGCCGTCTCGTACGACAGCGAACTCACGGAAGTCGGCAAAGCGATGGGTACGCCGGCGTTCATGGCA
Source organism: Gemmataceae bacterium (assembly GCA_019636445.1). Taxonomy (GTDB): domain Bacteria; phylum Planctomycetota; class Planctomycetia; order Gemmatales; family Gemmataceae; genus Limnoglobus. The sequence goes on from JAHBXO010000004.1 coordinate 51,530, forward strand.
CCCGAACAGGCGGACGGCCGCTGGGACGACGTTGGCCCCGCCGCCGACATCTACAGCCTCGGAGCCACCCTCTATGCCATCCTGGCGGGCAAAGCTCCCTTCCGCGGCGATTCCCTGGAGATCCTCGAACGCGTGCGGCGCGGCGAACCGACGCCGATCCACGACCACAAACCCAACGTCCCCGCGGCGCTCGTCGCGATCTGCCGCAAGGCAATGGCGCTGCGGGCCGCCGACCGCTACCCGACCGCCCTCGACCTCGCGCACGATGTCGAGCGTTGGATGGCGGACGAACCGATCGACATCCACCGCGAGCCGTGGAGCGTGCGCGCCGCTCGATGGGCGCGCCGACATCGGAACCTCGTATTCGGCTCCGCCGCCGTGCTCGTGACCGCCCTCATCGCGCTCACGATCGGCATTCTGCAAGTCGATGCCGAGCGCCAGCGCACCAATCTTGCCAAGAAACAAAAGGACGACGCTTACGATCTCCTTCAGGATGAAGAGGCCAAGGTTCGCGAATCCTATCGCAAACTCCAGGAAGAAGAGCGAAAGGTGCGCGCCGCGCGGACCCTGGCGGAGCGCAGCCGTGAGGATGCCCGGATCGCCCTTCTCGCACTCACCGACGACGCGATCGGCGAAATCCTGACGAGCCAGCACGCGGCCACCGGCAAGCAGAAGCAATTCCTCGAAAGCGTAGTCGGCATGTACCATCGCTTCATCCAGGAGGCGTCCTCGACCGAGGATTCACAGTATTTCGTGGCGGGGGCCTATTTCCGTGTCGGCCGGCTGCAGTTCAAGCTCGGCAACCATGCCGAGGCGGAATCGGCGTACGGGCATGCCCTCGATCTCTCGCGAGGGGAAACCTCCCCGGCGTGGCGGCAACTCCGGGGCGAGATCCGGCTCTATACCGGCATCCAGCGCATGGCGCGCGGCGTCCTGCCGGAAGCCGAAGATCACTTTCGCGCAGCGCGGCAGTTGTTCTTTGAGTTGATCGACGAGGACTTGAAGGCGAATCGGACGCCCAAGCCGGAGAGCTGGCACCGACTCGGGCAGGCGGAAGACCGCCTCGGCCTCGTGCTCTACCTTCGGGGCAATGCCGCCGAGGCCGAAGACTGGTTCCGGAACGCCCTAGCGAATCGCCGCACGCTTCTCGAACTCGTCCCGACCGAACCGGAATATGAATTCCGCGTCGCGCAAAGCCTCCGCCAGATCGCCATGGTCTGCCAATCGGATGGCCGCCGCCTGGAAGCACTCGAAAACGCCAATCAGGCGCGCGAGATCATGGCCCGGCTGTTGCGGAACGATCCCACCTCGGCCGTATTTCTCGTCCAGCTCGCGGACATCGATAACCTGCTGGCCGGCGCCGCGGACACCCGGCCGACGGCGGGCGGCGTCACCGTCGCGCAACGGCCGGTCGGCCGGCGGATCAAGGACAAAGCCTCCGGCCCGATCGCCAAGCTCGCGGCACGCAGCGCTGCGGCGCGCCATGCCGACGATGCCGTCCGCAACTGGTCGCAACTGGTGAACCTTTATCCGGCCGACGTGGGGTATCGCCAGCAACTCGCCACGTCGCACTTGAATCTCGCGGTCGCCGAACAGGCCGCCGGGCGATTCAAGGCTTCCACCGATGCAATCGGCTCGCTCGCGATCGTACTGGACGATTTCGAGCGACGCTTTGGTACGAATTCCTTCACCACGCAACTTCGTGGCCGGGCCGCGCACGCCGCCGCTATCAACCACCGCGAGCAGGATGATCTCCCGGCTGCCGAACGCAAGGCCCGCGAGGCGATCGCGTTCGCCGAGAAACTCGTGACCGAACGGCCCAACAACCCGCGCCACCGCAATGATCTCGGATACTTCCGCGTTGAACTCGCCACGATCCTGCTCCTTCGCGGTGAGAAGGTGCCGGCCGAAACCGAACTCGGCGAGGCCTGGATCCAGATCGAGACGGCCGCGAAGGCACCGGGAGTCAGCCCGTCCGACGCGAACCTCTGGACCGCAGTGCGCGCCTATATCCGCACCTACGCCGATCTGCTCGCGGAACTCCACCGCTACGATCAGGTCGAAGTTGTCGCGAAGCGCATCGAAGCGATTGGTTTGTGGCCGGATGCGATCCGCTATGAAACCGCCTGCCTGCACGGCCGCGCCGCCATCCTCGCCACGCGGGACGAGGACATCGGGCTCGATGAACAAAAACGGCTCTCGCTCGAACTCGCCGAAACGGCGCTCGATCGATTGGCCGAGTTGGATCGCGGATTCGGCTGGTTGAGCGCGATCCAAGCCGACCCGGATCTGCTCGCCGTGCGAGGCCTCCCGGACTTTGCCGCCATCGTCCGCGAATTCCGCGAAGCGGCGCCGACGCCACGATCGAAATGAATCAGCGGGATAATTGGTCCGCCAGTTCGCGCCACTGCCGGGCCATGGCCGTGTTGCCCATCCGTTCGCACACATCGGCGAGCTGACGGCGGACAGGCGCGTCCCAGGGCTTCTGTTCCGCCTCGCCCGTCAGCTTGGTGATCAGTTCCAGGTCCAATCGCAATTCTTCGGCCTTCCTCGCCGCCCGATCGGCGTCGTCCTTGCGCCCGTCGGCGGCGTAAGCCTGCGAGAGCGCCAAACGCATCGGATAATCGGCCGGGGCCAGCGCGACGGCGGCTTCCAACGATTTCACGGCCGCGCGGACATCGCCGGAGTCCAGTTCCAACTGACCTCGCAACGCCAGCAATCGAGAGGTGGGAGGGAATGATTTCAACGCGGAGTCAACGATCCGACGGGCATCCTCGGGCGATCCCGTACCGCGATACGCTTCGCCTCGCAGGGCGCTCCATTCGGCATCGTTCGACGCCCCGGCCGCGTTAGAATCCATCCACAAGGCAAGCAGTTCATCGAAACGACCCCGTTTGCCGAGGCTGTTGGCGAGTGAGCGCTCGGCCTCGCGACGCACCACGACCGGAAGTTCCCGTACCAGCGATTCCCGATACGCCGCGATCGCTTCGTCGTGGCGTCCGAGGTCCGATTGAATGTCGCCGAGCAGCTTCGCCGGCTTTCCGTCGACGGCATCGAGAACCAGGAGTTGCTCGAGATGTGCGACGGCGGTGTCGAGTTGGCCGATGTTGTACGCGAGTTGGGCCGCTCCGCGCCGCGCTTCGATCGAATCGGGGCGAAGTTCGAGTGCCAGCCGGAACGCGGCACCCGCGTCGCGCGGGCGATGCAGGCCCATCATGGCCCGACCGACCATCACCGCGGCCGCCGCGCGATCGCCCGTATCCGGAAATCGCGCCAGCCGCTCCGCCGCCGCGAGCGGTTCACCCCGTTGCAATTCCATTTCGGCGAGTGCGAGCATGGCGAGATCGTCGCGCCCCGCGGCGGCCAACCGTTCGGCATACCAGCGCACCCCATCCCAGTCTTTTTGGGTAATCGCTTCGTTGGCTTTCCGATAACGGTAGTTCGGCCGCGTGAGCGTGTATCGCCATGCGGTAATCGAGCCAATCGCGAGTAGACCCAGCGCGAGCCGAAACCAGAAGCCCCGTCGCGTTCCGCGAGCGGTGCGCGACGGAGGCGGATCAGAGGCAGGCGGTACGACGGAGTCGGCCATAACCGTCGTTCTATCAGAATTCCGCGACTACTTCGCTTCGGGTTTGAACAGGCTCTTCCACTGATTCTTTTCCTGTTCCCGTTCCGCGAACGGAATCCCCTTCGCCATCCACTCCGGCATCGGGGCGCCCTTGAGGTGATGGTCGAAGAACTGCTGCATCCGGAGCGTGTAGTCGCGCTGCGTCGACTTCTTCCGTAGGCCGTGGAACTCGCCGTTGTAGTTGAACAGGTAGCACTCCTTGCCGAGCCGACGCAGGGCGAGGTAGTACTCGATCCCCTGGTACCACGGCACGGCGTCGTCCTGGTCGTTGTGCAGGATCATCAGCGGCGTCTTCACCCGGTCCGCCATGAAGATCGGCGAGTTCTCGATGAATTTCATCGGCGCGTCCCAGAGCGTCTGCCCGATGCGGCTCTGCGTCCGTTCGTACTGGAACTGGCGCGGCAGGCCGGTGCCCCAGCGGATGCCGCCGTACGCGCTCACCATGTTCGTCACGGGTGCCCCGCTTGCGGCTGCCTTGAATCGGTTCGTCTGCGTGACCATGTAGGCGATCTGATAGCCGCCCCACGAGTGCCCCTGGATGCCGATCGCCGCCTCGTTCACATAGCCCTTGTCCACAACGGCCTGGATCGCCGGCAACACGCACTTCAACGCGCTCTGCCCCGGCGAACCCACTGTGTACGCGATGTCCGGCTTGAATACGAGATAACCATTGCTCGCGTAGTACGTCGGATTGATGCTCGTCCCCGCCGATGGCAGTTGAAACCGATGCAACTCATCCGACAGCCGCTCGTAGATGTACACGATCATCGGGTACTTCTTCTGCGGGTCGAAGTCCTCCGGCTTGATGAGCACGCCGGAGAGTTCCACTCCATCGGCGCTCTTGTAGTTCACCAACTCGGCCTTGCCCCAGTTGAACTCGCGCTTGCGCGGATTGATGTCCGTCACGCGGCGCACCTCGCGGAACGACGGATCGGCCACATGGTAATCCGGCACGTCGTTGAACGAACTCACGGTGAACAGTAGCGTGTCGGCCTTTCGCGCCTTCACGGGTCGACCATACGAACGACCTCCCATCACGAGCAGCTTTGGCTTCGATCCCGGCTCGAGGCGGAAATAGCCGGTGTCGTAGGTCGATAGGTTCGTCGCAAGCAGCAGGTATGGCTTTGACAGGTCGAGGCCATACTGCGGCTCCTCGTCCAGGTTCGGGTACGAAATCAGGTTGAACCGGATCTTTTGCTCGCGGCCAATCTTTGTCAGGTTCTCCGCAGCCGTTCCATCGAGCGCGATCTTCCAGATGTCGTAGCGGTCCGCCAAGAGCACGTGTTTCTCGTCGTTCGCCCAGGCGACGATGCCGTAGGCCGACGACTTCATCGGTTGATCGAACTCCTCGTCGAAGAACTTTACCGGCAGCTTCGCCGTCAGGTTCACCCTCTTGCCATCCGGCACGGACAGCGACTGCCAATCCTTGCCATCGAAGTGAAGTCGATAACGGCCCTTCGGCGAGGCCAACGGAATCCCTTCGTGAGCCGTATAAACCGGCTTCGTTTCGCCGGTGCGGATATTGAGCAGGGCGTAATCCGCGAGCGAGGCGCCGTAGCCGGTCAGGTGGCGGTACGGCTTGTCGTTGCTTGCGAGGGTCCAGTCGCCGAAGCCGGGCACGGAGACGCTCAGGTTCTCGTCGCCGAGCTGGCGGAACGTCTTCGTGTCGAAGAAGTAGACGGCCGAACTGGTGCGGTTCCGCTCGGCTTCCCCACGAGGGGACTTCTGCATCGGCTGGATCAGTTCGTCCTTCCAGTGCCAGAGGTCGAGGTCGACGCGGTCGGCCGGCGCGGTGGGCGGGGCCGGCGTGCGCGGTTCGGGGATCTTCATCGTGCCAAGCGCGAGTTTCAATCCATCATCGCTGAAGCGGAGGCCGCCGCGTTCGGCGAGCATCATGCCCGCCGGCAGGCCCGCGATCGTGCCGTTCAGGATTTCCGCCGCCGGCGACTTCGAGTTGCGATCCCAAAGGTAGACTCGCGGTCTCACAACCGGTTTCGGTTCGTTCGGCTTCGTTTCCGGGGCCGGTTCCTCGTGGAAGAACGCGAGTCGTTCCTGCTTGCGGTCCCACGTGTCGCGCGCGTACCTGCCCGTGCCCGAACGAATCGTCGTGAGCGACTTCGAGCCGGGCGCGATGGCGAAGAGGCCGTTGTCCGCGTCGGTCTTCGAGACTTTTTGAATCAGAATGAGTTTGCCGTCTCGTGTCGCCTCGTAGCCCTGAACGTCGGCGAACGACGTCTCCGTACCGTCGGCGAGGTTGCGAATGACGAGGTCGCTGCCAATGGGCGCGGTCGGAGTCTGTGAGGCGGTAGATTCGGATGGCGGCGCCGTCGCGGGACGCCCGCCGGGGCGACCGGATCCAGGAATACCACCGGGCCGACGAACACCACCGGTCGGCGAACCTGTTCCAGGAGTTGCGGGTTGAGCCGCCGGCGTTGCGCCGGGTTGCGTGAATGCGGCACCGCCGACCACCGCGCCGGTCGCGCCGGTGTCGCTCTTCTTCGGCTCCCGATGCATCAACAGGAAGTTCGTCTTTTCGACGACGGCGAACGACTTCAGCTTCCCGATCCGCTCGACGATCTTGCCGTTCGCGAGGTCCACGATGGCGAGTTCCGGGCCGACCGTCGCCTTCGCGGCCTTGGCCTTGTCCTGCTCCGCCTTGGTCGGCACCAGCGGCAGCGCAAGCCGCTGGCCGTCCGGCAGGAAGCGCGCCCCACCCGCCAGCGCCGTCATCCCCTCGCCAGCGCGGCCCATGGCGAACTTGTATTCCGCAGGACCGGTCAGACTCCTCACGATCGTCGCGCCGTCGCCTTCCGGCGGCATCAGGTTATACACGAGCCATTGACCGTTGGGCGACAGTTCGACCTGCGACGCGGAATTCCAGATGTCGTAGTCCGAATGTTTCAAAGGCCGCTTGGACGGTGTTTGCGAAAGTGAAATCGAGGCGACGGCGAAGACCAGACCGAGCGCGAGGGAACGCATGGCGGGGGGTTGCTCCAAAGGGTGCCACCGTCGATGGTATCGCGAAACGGGTGCGACCGCACGGGAGATGCCGAAAAAAATGATCGCGGGATTGAGCGAAGGGAATCCGGTCCGGTTCGACGTGCCGATCGTGACGGATTTACCAGTTCGATTCCATCATGTTCACGATCTGCCGGGCCAACTGATTCGCAATCGACTGGTTCGCCGTGGCATTCGTTTCACCGAGTTCCGGCACGACGCGGCCGACGGCTACTACCTGTGCCGGTATCGCCTTCTCCGGGACGGCCACGGGTTCCGCCGGCGGCAGGCTCGGATCGAACGGCACCGCCGGCTCCGGTTGTGCGGCCGAACGGCGATTCGAGAGTACACGGCCATCGCGCAGGTCCCGCCAAACCAGATTCACCGTCGCCGTGAGTTCCGCTTCCCGCGTCAGGTTCTGCTGGTTCTGGTTCACCACGCCCTTGCGCAGGGCCACGAGCGTACCGAGTAATTCCGTATCGGCTCGCTCGCGGTCCGACACCACTTTCATCCGCGTCCGTTGCTCAATCTCTCGAACCACCGCGCGGGTAATGTCCACTTCCAACTCGCGGTTCGCAGTCGTCTGAAAAGCGACGTTCTTGAACACCGGAACGTAGACCGTGCGGATGTTCTCATCGTGCAGCGGCTTCGTCGAGTATCCGAAGAGCGTGAAGTCCCGCCCCGATTGGCAACCGGCCGCAAGAGCGAGAACCAACACGACGGTGGCGGTTCGAGCTGTCATGGGCGGGGCGCTCCGGGAGTCGCGATGCTCGCCGGCAACGCGCCGGGCGTGCCCGTGATGGCCGGCGCGCCACCGAGCACCGATTCGATCCCCTGGATCGCCGCCGTCACCGGACCGACGGTCTTCGGCTTCCCGGCGTCGGCCTCCGCCTGCGCCCGGATCGCCTCCATCCGCTGCGTTGCCAAATCCGAATACTTCGTCCCCGGATATCGCCGACGCACGATCTCGTAGCAGAAGTACGCGCTGCCGGGGTGTTTCGTCTGTTCGTGGTATTCGGCCGTCTTGAAGTCCTTCTCGGCCTGCTGGGCACGGATGGCGAGTTTCTGCCGCGTCAGGAAATCCCGCTTCTCCGTATCCGAGAACTCCGGCATGCTCGCCTCGGCGTGGTTCACCAGTTGCAGCGCCTCGGATGCCTTCTGACCGTCGTACACCGCGCCGCCCGTGCTGTTGTTCTTGCTGATGATCGCCAGTTCCGTCGCCTTCGGCCGCAACGCGCTGTCCTTGTGGAACTCGATGAGCGTGCTGAAGTAGTGATCCGCCTCGACGAAGTTGCCGCGGTAGAAGTTCACGAACCCGCACCAGAAGAGCGCTTTGTCAGCCGTCGGGCCGGTGATGTCGTTCAGGTGAACGTTTTCGAGTGTCTGGAGCGCCCGGCCTTCGCGGTCCATCGTCGGCTTCGTCTTGTCAAATTTCAGCAACCGCTTCGATCGATGAAGGAAGATGTTTTCGCCGTCCTGCTCCGCCTGGATTTCCGCCCGCGTGTCGTCCAGCCAGTAGTCGGCGATCTTGAACATCTCGTTGCACGCCCGCTCCCGGTACGCGCCGGTCGGATGTTCCATGAGCATCTTGTGGTACGTGTCCACCGCGTCGGGATATTTGCCCTGCTGCCGGAAGCATTCGGCTTCGAGGAACCGCGCCTTCTCGGAGAGTAGTGCGGGATTGAGTTGGTTGTCCGCCAGTTCCCGGAAGGTCCCGCGCACCTTCGTGTATTCACCGGCCTCGTATTGCTTCTCGGCCGCGGCCATCCGTTCGTTGGCTTGCGGATCGTCGTAGGACTTCGAGACAAGGCCGCGCGTCGATTCTTGCGCCTTTTGCTTCAAACTCTTCACGGTCGTGCAGCCGGACCCGAGCGCAGCCGCGCAGGCGACGAACGGCAGGAAACGAGCGATCGAACTCTTCACGCCTGGTCTCCCGTTCCTTCGGGTTCATCCGGCTCCGTCCAGGTACGCCAGCATTTTCGGCCGTCGTCCCAGGATCGAACTCACCTTGTGCCCGAGGAGTTGCCGCACTTCCGTCCGCACGGCGGCGGGCAGTTCCCGCCGGCCCGCCGACAAGTTCCGCAGTGCCGACCGCCCCTCGACGCTCAGCCAGCGCCGATCGGCGAACGCCCCCGCGCAGGCCGCGCAGACGATGCCGCCCGCGGCGACGCTGAACGACACGCGGACCTCCGCCGGTACGGCCGAACCGCACCCGGCGCACTCCTCGAACCGCGGCCTATAACCAAGCTCCCCCAACCACACAAGCTCAAATGCGCTCGCCGTCGCCGCACGGTCTCCGGCCGGGTCCGCGAGCGACCGCAATGCGTCCAATGTCGCGTCGAACAACTCCGGGTGCGGATCGTAATCAAATGTGCCGTCGGCGAGGAGTTCCGCGAAATAATAGCCGCAATACAGCGCCCGCAGGTCGGTGCGCAGGTGCGGGAACCGCTCGCGCAGTGTCGCTTCCGTCAGGAGATCCAGCCCGCCATGGGCCTTGCGCAGGAACATCACCTCGACGACGGAAAGCAGGTCGAACGCGACCTCGAACGTCGACTTCAAACGCCGGCCACCCTTCGCCAGTGCCCGGACCTTGCCGAACTCGCGCGTCCAGAGCGTGGCGATCCGGCTGGTTTCGCTCCAGTCGGTACCGCGGATCACCAGAGCCAGGGCGCGTTCGGCAGGCATGTTTCCTCCACATCGGTTTTCTCGCTTCGACGATCACCGTCCACTCGCCGCTGGAATTCCTGCGGCGCCTCGATCGTCTTTCCGCCGTCACCGCGCCACCCTCCGGCGGAACGACGCCCCATTTCCGGAAGCGCCATAGCCCCATAACGACTTACGTCAAATAGTCACATCGGCCCGATTCGCTCGGGAGAGGGGTCACGGACGATCACGACCGAATTCCACCCCCGAAAACCTCCCCGCGCGTCGTTCCTTCGATCCTGCATTTTCTACGACTCATTATCGCCATCATTAAAATGGAAGGGTACCCACGCCTTACGAGAACCACGATGTCCAACGTCTCGATCGCCGATCTCCGGCGGGATTACACGCAGGCCGGTCTGACGGAAGCCGACGCCGGCGACGACCCGTTCGCGCTCTTCCGACGCTGGTTCGAGACGGCGCTCACCGCCAAGCTTCCCGAACCGAACGCCATGGCGCTCGCCACCGTCGGCCCCGATGGTCGGCCCGCGAATCGGATCGTCCTCCTCAAGGGCATCGACCACGGGCTGACGTTCTTCACGAACTATACCAGCCGCAAAGCGCGCGAGCTGACCGCGAATCCCTACGCCGCCGTCGTCTTCCTCTGGGACGAACTCGAACGCCAAGTGCGCATCGAGGGTCTGATCGAAAAAGTCACCGAACAGGAATCCGACGACTACTACCACTCCCGCCCGCTCGGCAGCCGACTCGGGGCGTGGGCCTCGGAACAAAGCGAAGTCATCACCGGCCGCGAGGTCCTCGAACGCCAGCAAGCCGAACTGCTGGCGAAGTACCCCGATGGCGCCGTCCCGCGCCCGCCGCACTGGGGCGGCTACCGGCTGCTCCCGGACGCCTTCGAGTTCTGGCAGGGCCGCCCGAGCCGCCTCCACGACCGCTTGCGTTTCCGAAAGCGCGGCGATGGCTGGCACCGCGAGCGACTTTCTCCCTAAAATAATGTGGTCCCCAACTTTCGGAGGTTCCCATGCGTTTCCTCGCTCTCGCATCCGTTCTCGCGTTCGCCCTGGCCGCCGGCCATGCGGCCGATACCAAGGGAGGCAAAGCCGTGTCCGGTCCGCTCGGGTTCACCATGAAGGGCATCGACGGCAAAGACGTCGACCTCGCCCAGTACAAAGGCAAGGTCGTCCTCTTCGTCAACGTCGCCAGCAAGTGCGGCTACACCAAACAGTACACCGGCCTGCAGGCCCTCTACAAGAAGCACGAAGCCGACGGCCTCGTCATCATCGGCGTCCCCGCCAACGAGTTCGGCTCACAGGAACCCGGCACCGACGAGGAGATCCAGAAGTTCTGCAGCTCCAAGTACAGCGTCACCTTCCCCATGCTCTCGAAGGTCGTCGTCAAGGGCGATGGCATCTGCCCGCTCTACAAGTTCCTCACCTCGAAGGACACGAACTCGAAGTTCGCCGGCGACATCAAGTGGAACTTCGAGAAGTTCCTCGTGAATCGCAAGGGTGAAGTCGTGGGCCGCTACGAATCGAAGGTCGCGCCGGAATCGGAAACGCTCGCGAAGGCGATCGAGGCCGAACTGGCGAAGAAGTGAGTGGCCGAAACAATTCCGAGAAGCCCTCCCGATTTCGGGAGGGCTTTTTTGTTCACCCCAAGTTCCACGATCACAAAATCCTGTCCCCTCTCTCCCGGCTTTGCGGGGGAGAGGGATAGGGTGAGGGGGTCTTGCACTTGCGAGACCTTCATCGTGATCTCAAATGCTCTCGCCCCCTCACCCCGGCCCTCTCCCCCGCGTAGCCGGGGGAGAGGGAGGATTTCGGTATCGTTCGTCTCACGATCACCCCACGAACACACCGTTCGCCAGGACGAGGCCGAACGGGTCGAACTCCTGCAATGCCGGCGGTTCCACGCCGTTCGGCTGCGGCACCGTGCTCCCGCGATAGACCCGCACGCGGCTCGGCAGGTTGTCCCCGCTCGCCGCGATCAGGTCCGCGCGGTCGTCACCGTCGATGTCCTTGACGGTCAGACGTACGCCCCCGCGCGACAGCGAATCGTTCGCCACGAAGAAATTCGCGACGGGGTTCGCATAGGCCTGGTCCAACTGGCCCGCTGCGATCAATGCTCCGCTGAGGGCGAAGACGCGCGGCCCCCCGCCCGGTCCGCCCCCGAAGATCAGGTCGGCGCGACCGTCGCCGTCCAGGTCGCCGACCGTCACGAATACGCCGTTCCTCAACGTGATCGCGTCCGTACCGGGGAACGCGAAGAAGTCCCCGGTCAGTTTCGGCGGCGAACCGCTCGGCCCCGGATTGAACAGCGTCGCCCCGGCAAAGATCGCGATGCGCGGCCCGCCCAGGAACCCGGCTCCGACCACGAGATCCGCCCGGCCATCGCCGTCGATGTCCCCGAGCGCGACGCGGGCACCGCCCCGGAAGTTCGGATCGTCGATGCCGAAGAAATCGGCTCGCTTTACGAGCTGGTTATGATCGCTCAATGAGAAGACCGAGGCCCGCGGTCCGCCGCCGACGTCGGGGCTGACGACGAACTCGGCCCGGCCATCGCCATCGACATCCCCGGCCGCGACGAAGACGCCGCCGTTGAAGTTCCCCTCGAAGGCGTCGAACTCGAGGGAGGACTGGAAGCCTTTCCCGGTGCCGTCGCCCAGGAAAATCCGGACGCGCGACCCGCCCCCGGGGCCGGCCCCAAGCACGAGGTCCGCCAAGCCATCGCCATTCAGGTCCGCGACGGCTGGTCGCGTGACGGCGGTTGAGGACGGGCCGATGAAATTGCCCAGCGCGGAATATCCGCCCGGGACTACTCCGAAGGATCCGACGGTACCGTTCGTCAAACCACCCACGACCAGTTGTGACGCGAGGCCGACGTTTCCGATCAACCGCGCGACGCCGATGTCGCGATCGTTCGCTGTCGCAGTATCGATGGTTCCGACGACGACAATTCGGCCAGCCGCATCGAGTGCGATCCCCGCGGACGTGTCCGCGTTCGCGCCGCCGCGATCGAAGGCGACGGTCGCGCGGCCGCTCCCGTTGAAGCTCGGATCGAGGCTGCCATCCGTCGTCAGGCGTGCGATGCCGTAGTCGGTGTCGCCGACGGAAATCGTATCCACGGTCGCGGCGATCACGATGTCGCCGGTGCGCGGTTCGATCGCCACGCCGACGCCCTTGTCCTGCATGCCGCCGCCGAGGTCGAAGCCGATGGCGATCTTGCCGTCCGTGTCGAAGTTCGGATCCAGGACGCCGTTGGCGAGGAATCGAACGACCCCGACATCGATATCACCGGTGTTGCCCACCGCGACGCTACCGACAACGACAACGCGGTCTTGCGCATCCAACGCCAGCGACGCGGCCGTGTCGGCGTTCGTGCCGCCGAGGTCGAACTCGGCGGTCGCGCGGCCATCGTCGGAAAATCCGCCGTCCAAGGTGCCGTTATCGAGCAATCGGATCACGCCGAAGTCGGTATCGCCGAAGTTGCTGATTTGCACGGTGCCGGCGACGACGATCCGGCCCTGCGAATCGATCGCGACTGCGGACGCCGTGTCCGCGTTCGCCCCGCCAAGGTCGAATCCGACTTGAACGCGACCGGTGGAATTGAAAGTCGTATCCGGCGCGCCATTCACGAGCAATCGGGCGACGCCGAAGTCGAAATCGCCCGCGTCGGCCGCAGCCACCGTCCCGGCAATGATGATGCGATCCTGAGCGTCGATCGCCACGCCGGCGGCGCGGTCCTCAAGCGTGCCGCCGGCCACGTCGAACGCGATCGTCTGCCGGCCGTCGGCGTCGAACTCCGCATCCAGATCGCCGTTCGGCAACAATCGGATCACCGCGAAATCGGTGTCGGTCCCCGCCCCGGCCTGTGCGGTTCCCGCCACGACAATCCGTCCGACGGAGTCGATTGCCACCGCCGTGGCGCGATCCACGAACGGTGTACTCAGATCGATCCCGACCGTGCGCAGGCCGTTGCTGCCGAACGTCGCGTCCAGCGTGCCGTCGGGATTCAAGCGGGCGATGGCGAAGTCGACGTCCGTCGCGCCGCTCTGCGCCGATCCGACGACGACGATCTTGCCGTCCGGTTGGATCGCGACCGCGGCACCGAGATCGAGCTTCGATCCGCCGATGTCGAAGGCGATCTCGGAAAGGCCGGTGAAATTGAAGGAGAAATCCAGTCCGCCGACGGCGGCCGGAGTCGATCGATCTTCGAGTTGCAGGAACGATTTCAGATCGAAGCGCGGCATCGGTCTACCTCCCTGTCGCGAGAACCATCCTGGAACGCACACCCGTCGTGAAATTGCGCCGGCGCCCGCTCTTACGGTACCGGCAAACCATCCAGAATCTTTCGGATGATCGCGTCCGGCTTGAGTTCTTCCGCTTCGGCTTCGTACGAAAGCAACACCCGATGCCGCAGCACGTCCGGCGCCATCCGCTTCACGTCGTCTGGAACCACGTAGCCGCGGCCGTCCAGGAATGCACGACCTTTCGCCGCGCGCACCAGCGCCAGAGTCGCTCGGGGACTCGCTCCGATCTGCAGCAGTCCCGCGATCTCGATGCCGTACTCGGCCGGCGTGCGGGTCGCTCTCACCAAGTCCACCAAATACTTCTTGATTTTGTCATCGACGAACGTGGCATCCACGGCCGCGCGGGCGTCCGCCAAGACCTGCGGCTCGATCACCGGTTCAATCTCCGTGACCGCATCCACTCCGCCCATGCGATCCAGCACGGCCAGCTCTTCCGCCGCGCTGGGATAATCCATCAGCACCTTCATCATGAACCGGTCGACCTGGGCCTCGGGCAGCGGATACGTCCCTTCCTGCTCGATCGGGTTCTGAGTCGCCAGCACGAAGAACGGTTTCGGCAGCGCGAATGTCTCGTCCCCGATCGTGACGCGACGTTCCTGCATGGCCTCCAGAAGAGCCGATTGCACCTTCGCCGGGGCGCGGTTGATTTCGTCGGCCAGGACGACATTGGCGAAGACCGGTCCGCGCTTGACGGAAAATTCGCCCGTGCGCGGGTTGTAGATCTGCGTGCCGATGACGTCCGCGGGCAACAGGTCGGGCGTGAACTGGATTCGGCGATAGTCCAACCGCAACGCGCGGGCGACCGTGCGCGCCGCCAACGTCTTGGCGAGACCCGGCAGCCCCTCGATCAGCACGTGCCCGTCCGTCAGCAGCGCGATCGTTAGCCGCTCAACCAGCGCCTTTTGACCCACGACGACCGATGATACCGCGTCGAAAAACGGATCGAGGCTACGCCGGACGACTTCGGGTGCGTGAAGGGCCATAGTAGCTGAGTATAGCGGTACGGATTCGCGATTCACTTCTTGGGAATCAATTCCAGGCACAACAATCGATCCTTGCCGCGAACGTAGAGCAGACCGCGACTCAACACCGGCGGCGCCCAGCAAGGTGCCAGCAGGTCCGTCTCCATGCGGGCGACCTCGTCGAACTTTTTTCCGTCCAGTTTGAACAGACGAAGCTCGCCACGTTCGCCGAGGCTCAGAATGTGACCATCGACCTTCAGGAACGAGCAGCGGGTTGTCCGCTTCTCCCGCCAGGCGACTTCCCCCGTCGCCAAGGAGATGCAACGAATGTCGCCCTCGTTCTCGTGGCGCCCGCTGGAACCGTAGACGAATCCATCGTGATGGATCGGCGTGTTCCAGTGGCAGGCGAGCGAACGATCCTCGCGATCCTTCTCCTTGTCACTCCAAACTTCCGTGACGCCACTCAGGTCCGGCTTCACCTTGAGGCAGACCGAACCGGGGCCGTAGCATTCCGTGACGAGGATCGTGTCTCCGATGACGAGCGGATTCGAAGCGTTCACGCTCTCGAGGAGTTTCGAGCGCCACGGGAATCGGAAGTACTGTTTCCCGGTCTTCGGGTCGAAGGCGACGAGGCCGGCGCGGGCAAAATACAAACCCACGCGCTTGCCGTGAATCGTGGCGACCATCGGACTGGAGTAACTCGCGAGTTCATCGAGGGCGGCGTACTTTTGCTCTCCGGTTTTCCGATCGAGCGCGACGATTCCGGATCCATTCGGTTTGGCGTCCAGGAAATCCGCCGGCCGCGGTCCCTTCGGACTGCCACCGACCGCAATGAGAAGGAGATCGCCCTCCACGATCGGCGTACTGCCGACGCCGAAAAAATTCTGGTGGAACCGATGCCGGGCTCGCGTGTCGTAGGCCCAGAGCTTGTCACCGGAGTTGAAATCGATCGCGTGGATCAGTCCCTCGACCCCATGAATGTACACCCGCCCGTCGTGGACGACCGGACAACAACGGGGTCCGTTATCGTACCCGTACTGGTCGTCGTACTCGAAGGCGTAATCGTATTTCCAGATTTCCTCGCCGGTCTCGGCATTGCGACAGGTGAGTCGGGCCATGGAATCAAAGGCGTCGAAGTGCAGAAGTTTGCCACCGACGACGGTAGGCGGTGCGTAACCGGTACCGAGTCCCGTTTGCCAGAGGATCTTGAGACCGGAACGGGGCCACTCGGTGAGAATTCCTTTTTCAGCGGAGACATTGTCCGAAGTCGGGCCCAGGAATTGAGGCCAATCGTCCCCCGTGCGGCTCGGTTTTGCACGATCAAACGCCGCGGGATCGATCGGTTTGGCGTTCGCGGCGACGGGCGGAGTTTCGAGCGGCTGCGCGGGACGGCACGAAACGCTCGACAGGAGAGTGAAAATGATGGCAAGAGATTTCATTGGAGTGCACCGCTCGGGAGATGGAAATGATAGGGAGCGGAATGAAAAAAGCCCCCGAACCGAAGTTCGGGGGCTTTAAGATTATGCCGGCAATGACCTACTCTCGCCCTAGACGGACTACCATCGGCCCCAAAGGTTTTACGGCCGTGTTCGGAATGGGAACGGGTTCACCACTTTGGGTAATATCACCGGCAAGTCGCGAATGTATCATTGCAACTTGGGGAGCACGGAGTCGCTATCAGCGGAATTCGAGGGACACGAGCGAGAAAGAGAACAATGTGGCCAAACGGTTGACTGTTAGTACCGGTTAGCTGAGTGCATTGCTGCACTTGTACACCCGGCCTATCGACCTGGTAGTCTTCCAGGAGTCTTATGTGGAAATCTGATCTAGGGGGAAGTTTCACGCTTATATGCTTTCAGCGTTTATCCATTCCGCACGTGGCTACCCAGCGATACGACGAGCGTCATAACTGGCACACCAGAGGTGCGTCCCTCCCAGTCCTCTCGTACTAGGGAGAAAGCCCCGCAAATTTCCTACGCCCACAGCAGATAGGGACCGACCTGTCTCACGACGGTCTAAACCCAGCTCACGTACCACTTTCATCGGCGAACAGCCGAACCCTTGGGAGCTTCTCCACCCCCAGGATGTGATGAGCCGACATCGAGGTGCCAAACCTCCTCGCCGCTATGAACGCTCAGAGGAGATAAGCCTGTTATCCCCGGAGTACCTTTTATCTGTTGAGCGATGGCCCTTCCATTCGGGACCACCGGATCACTAACGCCGACTTTCGTCCCTGCTCGCCTTATCAGGCTCGCAGTCAAGCACCCTTCTACGTTTACGCTCGCTGCCCGATTGCCAACCGGGCTGAGGGTACCTTTGCACTCCTCCGTTACCTTTTAGGAGGAGATCGCCCCAATCAAACTGCCCACTTAGCACTGTCCGACGCCCGGATTCACGGGTCGTTGTTAGAATTCAAACACAACAAGGGTGGTGTTTCATCGACGACTCACCAAGACCCGAAAGTCTCGTTTCTCAGTCTCCCACCTACGCTACGCATGTTGGGTCTAAACCCAATACCAAGCTACAGTTAAGGTTCACGGGGTCTTTCCGTCTAGCTGCGGGTATGTCGCATCTTCACGACAACTACAATTTCACCGAGTCTCTCGTGGAGACAGTGTTCCAGTCGTTACGCCATTCATGCAGGTCGGAACTTACCCGACAAGGAACTTCGCTACCTTAGGACCGTCATAGTTACGGCCGCCGTTTACTGGAGCTTCGGTTGCGAGCTTCACCTTACGGCTAACCCTCTTCCTTAACTTACCAGCACCGGGCAGGCGTCAGTCTGTATACCGCCACTTACGTGTTCGCACAGACCTGTGTTTTTAGTAAACAGTCGCTAGAACCTTTTCACTGCGACCCCACCGGAGTGGGGCAATCCTTTTCCCGAAGTTACGGATTTAATTTGCAGAGTTCCTTCACGAGAGTTCTCTCGAGCGCCTTAGAATATTCATCTCACCTACCTGTGTCGGTTTTAGTACGGTTGTCGTGCGGTTTTCTTGGCTGTTCTCTCATCCGTATCGGGATCTTAAACGCCCTGAGGCAATCTACTAAGCCTACCGGACTTGAGACCAGCGTCCCATAATGCACGACGAGCGCAGGAATATTAACCTGCTGTCCATCCGCTACGCCTTTCGGCCTTGCGTTAGGTACCGGCTAACCCTGGGCGGATTTACCTTCCCCAGGAAACCTTAGGTTTGCGGCGAACGGGATTCTCACCCGTTTTATCGTCTACTCATTCCGACATAATCACTTGCAGCCGCTCCAGTGCCCGTTGTCCGTACACCTTCACCGCAACTGCAACGCTCTCCTACCGTACATTGCTGTACCCACTGCTTCGGTGTCATGCTTGAGTCCCGTTCATTATCGGCGCAGAACCCCTCGACCAGTAAGCTATTACGCACTTTTTAAATGGTGGCTGCTTCTAAGCCAACATCCTGGCTGTCTCAGGGATTCAACTTCCTTTCGCACTGAGCATGACTTGGGGACCTTAGCAGGTGATCTGGGTTGTTCCCCTCTCGACTATGAAGCTTATCCCCCACAGTCTAGCTGCCCGACCTTGGTACACTGGTATTCGGAGTTTGGCTTCGATGGGTAGCCGGGTAGGCCCCCATTCGAAATCAGTCGCTCTACCCCCAGTGCCAACTAGTCGAACGTTAACCCTAAAGTTATTTCGGAGAGAACGAGCTATCTCCACGTTTGATGATACTTTCAATCCTCCACACAGCTCATCACCAAGTTTTTCAACACTCGTGTGTTCGGTCTTCCATGAGGTGTTACCCCCACTTCATCCTGGCCATGCGTAGATCACGTGGTTTCGCGTCTACCGCCCCCGACTGGACGCCCGTTAAGACTCGGTTTCCCTTCGGCTACGCGCCAGAGGCGCTTAACCTTGCCGGTGACGATAAGTCGTCGGATCATTATGCAAAAGGCACGCCGTCAGGCTTGGGTTGCCCCGTAGCCCTCCGACCGCTTGTAGGCATGTGGTTTCAGGTTCAGTATCCTCCCCTTATCGGGGTTCTTCCCATCTTTCGCTCGCGCTACTTTTCGCTATCGGTTGCTAGAGAGTATTTAGCCTTGCGGGATGGTCCCCGCCGATTCGGACTCACTTTCACGTGTTGAGTCGTACTCAGGAATCCTGCTAGGCCTCCACCGATGTCACGTACGGGGCTTTCACCCTCTGTGGCCGGCGATTCCACGCCGTTCGGTTATCGATTCGGGTCCGACGCAGTCCTACAACCCCGGAAAGGCAAGCCTCTCCGGTTTGGGCTTCTCCGCGTTCGCTCGCCGCTACTGACGGAATCGAGGTTTCTTTCTCTTCCTCCAGGTAATGAGATGTTTCAGTTCCCTGGGTTTGCTCGGGAATTCCGGAATCAAAGCTCGTTTGACAGCTCCTCCGGACTTTTCGCAGTCTTCCACGCCCTTTCGCCTTCTAGCACCAAGACATCCCCCACACGCCCTTAATAGCTTGGCCACATTGCTCACCCCCTCGCCTCGTGTCACCACTCAGCGGAGAAGCTTGCCTTTGTCCAGCTATTACTCCCACTCGTTGGGTAACGATTGGGAGCGACGATTAAAACTCGTTCGCTTTCTAAGGCTCGTGCTCGAATTATCGTTGATCATTGCGACTTGACCGACGGTTGCCCGCCGACCTTATCGCGATGCGACTTCGTGCTCACCAAGTTGTCAAAGATCGACGTTTCGGCTTCGGGCTTATCACCCTCCACCAGGACAACGACTTACGCCGCCACCCCTATCACTTCGCCCGAATGGACCCCAAGTCTTTAGCAGACTTGGACTTACACATTCGAGCGGACTGAATTCTTACTGTCTCATCCGGCTTTCGTCAACCATTCATCGCGATTTTTTTTTTCGCGACAGGGACAATTGCCTTTCCCGTTTGTGGAGAAGAGGGGATTCGAACCCCTGACCCCCTGCTTGCAAAGCAGGTGCTCTACCAGTTGAGCTACTCCCCCGCTTTTCGCCACCGACCGTATTGCTCGCATAGAGTGCGGGTACTTGGATTCGAACCAAGGACCTCAGCTTTATCAGAGCTGCGCTCTAGCCAACTGAGCTATACCCGCGTGCTTCGCTCCCGATCCAGCCGTCCGTTAAATGCAAAAGCCAAACCTTTCGGGTTTGGCTCTCTTCCGGCAACGGTATCCGGTGAGAGCTACTCCTGATGGATTGCGTGTTCCGCAATCATGTTCGCGGGAATGTTTGCAGCCATATGCTTTGCGTCCCTCGGTAGCCAAATTCTAAGCGGAGAAGCCCCAGCGTCAAGCCGGGGGCGGAAACTCGCGCAAATCCGATGCCGACTCGTTGCATAATTCCCTTGGAATTCAGGCGAATTCTCCGATCGATCACTTTTCGTTTTTTTTCATTCCGACCGCGCGACGGACTCCATTCCACGGCAGGCACGGCGAAGCCGGCGGATCCCTTCGACAATCTGAGCCGGCTCTTCCACGCCGAAACAGAGGCGGATCTGGTTCTTCGGGAGAGCACCGTCCACACTCGGCACGTGAGCCAACTCACCCGGTATGAACAGCACGCCTTCCCGCACGGATCGTCGGACCAGTTCGCTTTCCTGTCCGGTTTCGATCCGGTCCGGGAACGTAAGCCAGCTGTAGAACCCGCCATCGGCTCGGGTCCAGGATACCTCCGGCCAATCGGCGAACTGCTCCGCCAGCGCGGCCACCATGGCATCCCGTTTTCGACGATAAACGCCGCGAAGCACTTCGACATGTCGCTGGAACGTTCCCGTTTCCAGCAGTCGATTCAGGATGTGCTGACAGAAGTTGGACGACCCGAAGTCGTGGCTGCCTTTCAAGTTGCCGATCGGCCGCATCAGGTCGGTCGGGACGATCGAGTACCCGGTTTTCAGGCCCGGCGCACATGGTTTCGAGAAGGTACTCGTGTAGATCACGAATTCGTTGGTCGCGTCGAATCGCTTGACGCTGGGCACGTCATCGCCATCGTAACGCAGTTCGCGATAGGCGGCGTCTTCGAGGATCAGAATGCGGTGGTGCTTGCTGAACCGCTTTGCCAGTTCGACGAGTTTGGGCCGTCGGTCCGCGGCGAGCGTGATACCGGTCGGGTTCTGAAAATAGTCCACGGTGTAGATCATCTTCAGCCGATGGATCTCGCCCGAACGTTCCAGGGTTTCCAGTAGTATTTCCAAGGAATTCAAGCACATTCCACCACGGTCCATCGGTACCGTCAGGACGCGGGCACCGCTCGATTTCAGGCAGTCGTGGAAGACGAAATAGGACGGTGCCTCGGCGATGACGATATCGCCGGGATCGAGAAGGAGCTCGCAGAGGATGTAGAGCATCTGTTGCGAACCGGTGGTGAGGACGACGTTCGCGACCGTTGCGGCGTTCACGCCGGGCCGGATGCCGTCGCTGGCGCAGACGTGGTCGAGTACCCGTTGTCGCAGCGGGGCGTAGCCGAGCGTGGAACCATATTGCAGAGCCGCCTTGGCCGCCTTGGGATCGGCCATCATGTCGGCGACAACGGAAGCGATTTCCTGGCTGGGAAAGGCGGATTCGTCGACAAGCCCTGCGGCGAGGGAGATCAAGCCGGGCGTTTCGACGGCTTTTTGGATGAAGTAGCTAATGGGCGAATCCGTCGTGCGGCGGGCACGACAGGACAATGGCATTTCCGAGGCCATGGCGGTCCTTTCGAGGAAAACAAAACGGCCCCGGAGAAGTCTCCGGGGCCGTTCGTGGTTTGCGAATACGGGTCCCGGATCAGGGCGTGCGTGCGACGGCGGCGGCGACAACGGCCGGCTGGGCGGATACGACGACGGCGACGCGATACGACACGGACAACTCCGATACGGTCCGGAAATCTTAGCCGATGAATCGGGAAAATCCAGCGGTCAATACTTCGCGAGGTCGCCGCCGCCCTTTAATCCCAGGCCGTCGACGACCGCCTTGGCGCCGTCGGTCATGAATTTCAGTTCGCTGCTGACGGCAATGAACTGCCAGCCCTCGGCGATGCGCATCTGGGCATCCGCGACGCTGAAGGTGTGGATGCCAACGGGCACGCCGATGCGCTTGCCGGCGGCGAGAATATCCGCGAGGGCTTGTTTGAAAGCCTCCGGCGACGGCGGTGTGCCATCAGGGGCACGCATGGTCGCGGCGAGATCGTTCGGCCCGACGAACACGGCGTCGATGCCCTTCACGGAGTAGATCTCATCGAATTTCCGCACGGCATCGATGTGCTCGCACTGCAGGATCACCGCGATCTCGTCGTCCGCCTTCGCGTAGTAATCCGTGGGAGTGGCCCCCCAGTTCAAGGCGTGGACGCTGCCGCCGACGCTGCGAGTCCCGCGCGGCGGATAGAGGCACGCGGCGACGCACTCTTCGGCTTCCTTGCGCGAACAGACCATCGGCACGATGACGCCGTGGGCGCCGTTGTCCAGCACGCGCTTGATGTGGTCGTGCTTGCCGGCGGGGACGCGGGCGAAGGCAACACCTCCGGCGTCGGCGACGGCGCCGAAGATGTGCGAGGAGGTTTCGATGCCGGCGAGGGAGTGTTCGATATCCACGCAGAGCCAGTTCAAGCCGCTGCGGGCGAGGAAACGGGCGGCGGTGATGCTGGCGAGCGAGAGCCAGGTGCCGACGGCGGGCTGACCGGACTTGAGGAGGCGCTTGACCGGGTTGGGTCGCATGAATCGGACTCGCAGGTGGAACGATCGAGGCGGAATTCGGGCCTATCTTACAGGATCGATTTCACTTGGAACGTGCTGCCGGCCGAAGAAAGCCGGAGTGGCCCAGCGAGGCGGACCGATGCATTCGCGAACGATCGGCTCGGATCGCCGCATCCGACCCGAAGGGGATCATCGGCCGTTGATCGTTGGCACCGGCGAACGGTGGCTCTTCATCGGTGCGGGGCTGGGCGAACTGGCACGTCGCATGCTCGATTCGAGCGATGCGGAATTGGTCTTCGTCTCGTCGCAAATGACCGATTTCGAACATCTGGTCGACTTCAAGCGTTCACCGGAACGGGGCCGGGTCACGTTTCTCCACTCCCGGCAAACCGATCTTTCCACGCAAACACCGAATTTCTTCGATGGTGTGGCGACGACGGTTTCCAGCTTGGAACTCCAGCGATTCCTGCGCCCCGGCGGTCGCGTCGTCAGGCTTTCTTCCTGAGTTCCTGCACTTCCTTCCAGACCTCGCCATAGGCTTCCTTGTCGAACGGCGGGCAGCCGGTCGGGTACTGGCCCAGCGGGTGGTTCTTCTCGCGCATGAGGGCCGTGCAGTAGCTGAACGTCCGGCAAACGCGCTTGCGGTCCATCTTGCCGTTGCGGAGCAGTTGCAGCACCCAGTCGGGTTGGGCGAGCGACGCCCGGCCGATTCCGACGAACGTGATGCGGCCATCGCGAAGGTTGGCGGCCCCGGCCTGCGGGAAGAACTCCTGCAAGTAGCTGTAGCCGGTGCCGACCACGGCCAGGCCGGGGTTCGCGCGCTGGATCGCATCGGCGCACCGGAAGTGGCGATCGACGCCGACGAGCGGATGCTCCGGCGATTCGTAGCCGTCGGGCGGCGGGTATTCGAACGGCCGGCCGAAGTGCGGCTGTGCGTAGGGGTTGCCGAGCGCGACGTTCACCAATCGAACGCCAAGCGTTCGCATCTCCTGAACCCAGCGGATCGGCTCCGCGAGGTCCGGCGTGAAGGGGTCGGTCTCGCTCATCCCCCAGCCGTTGGCCAGCGGTACGGACCAGTCCACCGGCTTGCCGTCGCCATCCGAACCGGGGTTGAACGGGATGCTATCGAACGCGTTCATCCGCGTTGCGAGCAGCACATGCTTGGGAAGGATGGCCGCGATCGCCTGTAAGATTTCACGCGCGAGCCGGGTGCGATTCTCGAACGATCCACCATACGGACCCGGTCGGTTCCGCGCGCCGAGCAGCTCGTTGAGCAAGTATCGATGGCACTGCTTCACGTCGACGAAGTCGAAGCCGACCGCGACGGCGAGCTTCGCCGCGGCGACATAGTCGTCCACCAATCGCCTGAGTTCATCGTCCGTCAGGAGCGGCGTATCTTTCGTGACCTTGTACCGGCCGACGAGCAGCGGATCGTGCGTGGCGATTAGCGGGTTCGGGTAGCTGTAGCGGCCCGAATGCGTCAGTTGCAGGCCGAAGAGCAGGTCCGCGTCGTCGCCGACCGACTCGCGGTGCGCCCTGCGTGTTTCGTCGACGAGCATCGCGAACGCGTCGCGCGTTTGTTCGTTCAACGAAATTTGCCGCGGGTTGGCTTTCCCGCTCTCGCTGACGGCGCAGGCCTCGCCCCAGATCAGTTTCGCGCCGCCGGAGCCGAAGCGCCGGTAGCGGCGGAACGTCAGTTCGCCGGGCGTGCCGTCGGGTTCGCCGTCGCAGCCTTCCATCGGATGGATGCACCAGCGGTTGCCGACGTTCCGTTCACCGATCCGTAACGGTTCGAACAGCGGCGCGAGGTCGTCCGAGAATCGGAGATCGAGGCCCAGCCGCTCGTTCTCCGCAATCAGGTCCGCCGTCGATTTATACTTGAAAAACCGGGCCATTTACGGATTCTCCGGGCGCAACTCGGGAGTCGGCTCACCCATGTCGGGCTGGGGGTGTTTCGGTTCGTGGAACAGCCAGAGGAACAGCGCCATGGCCAGCGAACAGCCGATGAACGGGATGATCCAGACGGCAGTCCAGTCGGTGCGGTCCCCGCCGGTGGTGTACGCGGCGACAACCTGGCCGCTGAGGAAGAAGCCCAACAGCGTACCCGGCCCGCCGGACACGAACGTGAGCAGCGCCTGCGCGCCGGCGCGCAGGTGGGGCGGGGCCTCGCGGTCGATGTACAACGAAGCGACGATGGTGAAGAGCGTGTAACTGACACCATGCAGCGGCAAGGCGAGGCCGATGACCGTCGGCAGATGCCCCGTGGCCATCACGGCGTTCCGCAGCACCCACGCGAGCAGGCCGAGGGTCATCGTCGCTTTCAGGCCGAGCCGCGCGACGATGAACGGCATCGCCGCCATGCAGCCCATCTCGATGATCTGCGCGATGCCCAGCATCGTCCCCGGCCGCGGCATGCCCAAGTCCATCGCGAACGGATACGCATAGACGGTGTAAAACTGCTGCATCATTTGTGTGAAAAACGCGACGACGGCGAAGATGATGAACGACGGATCGCGGAACAATTTCGCCGCCGGCAGGCCCATCACTTCCCGGATCGGCCGGCCGCGCCCTTTCGGCGGCGTATGCGGCAACCACCGCGCATACACGCCGAGCAGCACGTGCCAGCCCGCGGCGAAGTCGAAGAGATCGGAGGAGTGCGGACTGAAGAGAAATTCAAGCAGGACGCAGGCGACGATCCAGCCGAGCGTGCCCACGAGCCGCACCAGGCCGAATTGCCGGTGCGGGTGCGCCAGCGTGCGCATCGCCATCGCGTTCCCCACGGTGATGGCGATGATGCACGCGATCGAATACGCGAGCAGCACCCCGAACAGCCGCGGGCACGCCTCGGACGGATTCGCGCCCGCCCCCGAATACTTCGCCACCAGCCGGCCGCAGACGATCATCAGCCCCGTCATCAGTATGTGCAGGACGGAAATCAACTTCTCCGACGAGAAGTAGCGGTCGGCGAGCAGGCCGGTCATGAACGGCGCGATCAGGCCGCCGAGCGCGATCGTCACGTAGATCAGCGTCAGTTGCATCGGCGCGAAGCCGAGGCCGCCGTCCTCCGCCGGCGTGCGCAGCCACCCCGACAACGGCACCACCCACGCCGCCAGCCCCGCATACTGCAGGAACATCATCGCGGCGAGCCGGGCCGGTACGTAGCGCGGGCGTCCTTGCATCTCCACGGACGGAATTCTCCCCGGGGCGTCAACGTGCGATGAGCGAAAAACAGTCGAAAGTTCACTCTACGGATTCTCTCGACCCCGGCGGATTGTCCCCCGGCGTTTCCCGGCTAGATTGCGATTACCGACACCCGTGAGAAATGCGAGACACCGATGCTGGTTGACCTGTTCGGGCTGACGATGGAAACGCCCGGCGTGACGTTCTACCTCTGGTCGCCCTGGCGCTGCTCGGCGATCGAGCACAAGCTGTTCGAATCCGTGGTGGGCCTGCCCAACGGGAAGCTCGAACGCGAGCCGGACGAGGTGCGCCTGCACATCTCCGAGGCGAAGGCGTGGAAGCAGGCCGTGCAGAACATGTCCCGCGTGCTCAAGGGCTGGCAGGAGGAGGGCGTCGACGCCAACAACGAGAAGCGCGCCTGGCGCTGGCTCATCGAAGCCGACGTCGACGCCAACGGCTACGACCACAAGGGCGAGAAGGCCGCCTTCTGGCTCTTTCTCCGCCTCTCCATGGACCGCGGCGGACCGGCCGAGGACGAGGAAAAGGCCGAGGACCTCGACCTCAACGGCTTCGGCGTCTGCGTCTGGGGCAAGGACGAGAAGTAAGCGCCGGGCGGGACAAGAACCCGCCCGGTGGGTCCGCCGCCTCCGCGCCACCCTCCGACGGACCCATTCATTCTGAGCGGACCCAGAATGTCCCGTTCACATCTTCCGACGAAGCCCGCGGACGACCGTCCGCGGGCAGAGCCGCCTCATTTCCTTTGACTCCCCCCGCCGCAACCGGCTACGATCACAGACATGATCGCCGCGCCGCCAGCACCGGCACTCACCCGGCAGCCCAAACTGCTCGACCGCCTCCGCGCCGCCTGCCGCGTCCGCCAGTTTTCGCACCGCACCGAAGACTGCTACCACAACTGGGCCAAACGCTTCATCCTCTTTCACGACAAACGCCACCCCGCCGAAATGGGCGCTCCGGAAATCAACGTCTTCCTCACACACCTTGCCACCGACGGTCAGGTCGCCGCCTCCACTCAGACGCAAGCCCTCTGCGCCTTGATCTTCCTCTATCGCGCCGTCCTCGAAATCGAACCCGGCGACCTCGGCCCCCTAATCCGTGTCGATCGCCCGAAGCGGTTGCCCGTCGTGCTCTCCCGCGACGAAGTCCGCCGCGTCATCGCGTCCCTCGACGGCACCTATCGCCTGATCGCCCGGTTGCAATACGGCACCGGACTGCGACTGCTCGAAGCGCTTTCCTTGCGAATCAAGGACCTCGACTTCGACCGCCGCCAAACCGTCGTCCGCCACGGCAAGGGCGGCAACGACCGCATCACGATGCTGCCCGAGGCGCTGATTCCCGACCTGCACGCCCACCTCCAGCGCGTGAAGGCGCTCCACGAGTCCGACCTCGCCGCCGGTCACGGCCGCGCCGACCTGCCGTTCGCCTTCCATCGGAAATCGCCCGAAGCTTCGACCCTCTGGCACTGGCAATACGTCTTTCCGTCCTCGAAGCTCTCGGCCCAGCCCGGCACGGGAATCCTCTGCCGGCACCACGCCCACGAAGCCTCCGTGAGTCGTATGTTCACGGCGGCGGTTCGCTCGTCCGGCATTGGCAAGCGCGCGACGACGCACAGCCTCCGCCACAGTTTCGCAACGCACTTGTTGGAAGTTGGATACGATATCCGGACGTTGCAGGAACTGTTGGGCCATGCCAGCGTCGAAACGACGATGGTGTATCTGCACGTGATGAACAAGGGCGTGGGCGTGAAGAGTCCGCTGGACGATCTGTAGCGCAAGGGGCGCTTATTCGCTTATCTTGCGCGGCGAGCTCAATCGGCGTCGTGTCGCAAGATGCGACAGGTTATTGGATTAAGCCTGTTCGCCGGGGCGTTCCCGGCGATGAGATCATCCGTGCTTATCTTGCGCGAGGCGCAATCTAAGCACCTGTTCGGCTCAGAGAGGCGCAGCCGGGGTGAGCGGAGCCGACGACAATCTGACCGCCGAGGAACGCCACCGCTTCGCCGCGACATTCGCGGCCGGCGACGTGGCGTTCGAGCTGCGGGTCACCGGCTACGAGTTCCCGGACGACACCGTCGGCAGCGCCAACTGGCTGTTCGTCGAGGGCCGCGTCCGGCACCCGCGGGGCGACTGGCGGTTCCGGCACCCGAGCCTGGAGACGCACGATGTCGCCCGGCTCGCCGACTGGCTGGAGGCGGTCGCGGCGGGCACCGAACCCGAGCCCTGGTGCGGGTTCACCGAGCCGAACCTCAGCTTCGAGATCGCCGGCGCGGGCGCGGCCCGCGTGCTCCGGGTGGGGTTCGCCGCCGAGTCGCGTCCGCCGTGGGCCGAGGCCAGCGGCACACAGGTCGAGTTCCCGGTGGCGGCTCTGGACCTCGCGTCGGCGGTCGCGTCGCTGCGGCAGCAACTGCGGCTGTGGCCCGAGCGCCCCGAGGTCGAGGAGGCCGAGGCCGAACCAGGCGCTGCACCTGACCCGGCCGGCTGACCTGTTTCCCGCAGCTCACTTGGAGTCCCTTCGGGTCGTGGGTGTCCCCGGCCGGGCAGGTGAGCTGTGTCGTTCGGTGAAGAAGTCATGACTCAATCTCCGAAGTTTTGCGCAGGAAAACGCGTCCGCATTCTGAGCGGCGCGTGCAAAGACAAGCTCGGTGTCATTGCAACAACAGAAGATGATCGAGAAGTGGCCAACATTCTTGTAGATCAGCCCTGCGAGTTTACAACGTCGGAAGAGGATTACGACAACATTGTGCTTGTCGAATAAAGACACCGAACCAGGTGCTGCACCAGACGCCCCGCAAGGCCGGGCCGCTGGTGAGCTAACTCGTTCGGCGGCGGAGGGCTTGCGGTGAGCGACGGCTGGCGGCGGTACTTCCCGGCCGGCAGCCTCGACCCCCGGCCCGACCTGCACCGGCACCGGGCCGAGTGGTACGCCGACGCCCTGGGGCGGCTGGGCGAGCCGCCGCTGCACCCGGCCGGGCCGGACCAGCCGCTCGTCGTCCGCCTGCTGTGCCTGCCCACTTGGTCCCCGGCCTGCTCCGTCCGGGCCGAGCGGTCCGGCCTGGCGTGGCGACTGCTGGCGCGGGAGCTGGACGGCGAGGAGTCCGGGGTCGACCTCGGCAAGCTGGCCCGCCGCGAGGACCGGGTCATCGTCGGCACGGACGCCGACCGGGTCGCCGAGCTCTGGGAGTGGCTGCGGTTCTGGACACTCGGCCCGCCCGCCGACGGGGACGACGTGCTGGACGGCACCAGCTATGTGCTGGAGGCCGCTGAGCGGGGCCAGTATCATGTGGCCGTCCGCGACGACCCGGAGTGGGGCGACACGTTCGGGGAGTTCGCGGATCTGCTCGTCGCACTCGCGGGGCTGGCCCCGCGATGACAAATGCACGCCGAACCAGGCGCTGCAGCAGACGGCGGGGGCATGTAGCGTTTCTGGGATTCATAGCTCACTCGGCCCCCGCCGCTGCTGAGCTTGGTCGTTCTGCGAAGAAAGAGAGCACGTGTGGGCGAGGCTTTCCAGATACAAGTGGCTGGTGTCGTCGATGATGGATTCACTTCCGCCGAGGTGTCCTACAGCGACGAGACTGTTGCCGTCGTCTACGAGCGGGCCGACGGCTGGCGTACTGACTTGTTCCATTCGCCCCGCGGCTTACCGTTGCCGGAGTTGCTAACGGCACTGCAGTCCGCCCAGGATCGGCTTTCACGATACGTCAATCGACGGGGCGAGAATCCGCCCGAGGGATTGACACGGGCCGGAATGTCGCTGTGGCTGATGGAGAAGGTCGACGGTACCGCAATGGGCGTCCGTCTCAGCCCACAGTCCGAGTAAAGGCACGCAGAACCAGGTGCTGCACCAGACGCCCCGCAAAGCCGTGCCGCTGGTGAGCGATCTCGTTCGGCGGCGGAGGGCTTCCGGGTGGACGAGCGGTTGCGGCAAGCACTACTCGCGGCGAGGCACGCCTGCCCCGAGGAGGACCGCCACCAGCCGGCCGCCGAGTCCGAGTTGCAGGCGTTCGAGGCCGAGTTCGGGCTGATCCCGCCGGCATTCCGCGAGTATCTAGCCGTCTGCGGCGGGCGGGTCGGCGGCGATGGGGAGTGGATCGACGGGTTGCCCGAACTGCCAGACTCGCACCGCCAGTTCCGGGCGGACAGCGAGTTCTGGAGGATGCGTGGGGTGTTCATCATCGGCTGGGACGGGGCCGGCAACCCGTTCGGCATCGAGCTGTCGTCCGGGCGGGTGCTGGTCGAGGACCACAACTTCGGCGGCATCCACGAGATGGCCCCGTCGTTCACCGCATTCCTGGCTGCGGGGTTGTCGCCCGACGCCGAACCCGGATTAGGTTTTCCAAGTCAAGAGAATAATTAACCCACGCACGGCTCATCGCGGCAGCGATCAGCGTGTCCGGTTGGGGGCAGAGCGTTCTCGCAGACCCAACGGCTTGTGGCGATCGATCGCCTCGGTGTCCGTTCGAATCGGTCGCGATGACCGACCGGCGACGGCACCCAACACGGATTCGGACTCACGCGGCCACGGACGCTGCGGTGCCCGATGACGGCTGGCCTGCACTCACGCAGGCCGGTCCCGATGCTCTTGCGTTCCCCACGCACGGGCCATTCCAGGCGGCTGGCTCATCGCGAAGCGATGTCCCGTTTGGTGCGGCGTCCGGCGGGACATTTCCTCGTTGAACTTGCCAAGATCGACGGCGAGAATGGGGAGCGTCGACCGAAACGGGCGACATCGACAAGCGTCGTCGACGACCCCAACATGCATGAAAACTTTGGGTGGTGGAGGGCCACGGATGGGGCGGTTCCTGAGTTGGCTCTTTGGTGGTGCGGGCGAAATCTGTTTTCAATGCAAGCAGCGGCGCCCCCGGAGTGCCAACAACCACATGTATTGCGTGGAGTGCGAAGCCGAGATCCGTCGCGCGTACGAGAATCGAAATCATTGCCCGCACTGTGGAGCGATCGGTGAGCACCAAGGCACGAGCCACTGGAGCGGTCGGAATGATCGCGGGGAGGCGTGCGGCGGGTTCGTGGACCAGTGGTATTGTCGCGCTTGCCGGCAATCTTACGGCATCCCGAAGTGATTCCCGGTAGCCTGTGGCGGACCGGCGTTCGGGTTGTTCGATTGCCGCCGCGATGCCCGATCCCGTTAGGGTTCAGGACTCGAAAGGGAACAGCACCATGTCCAACCGCGTCTCTTTGGCGACGGCGTTCGCGCTACTCACAACCATTTGCGCGGCGTCGAGCCAGCCGGCGGCGCCGGACGGGGTGCGCGCGATCGATGGCGAGTGGGTGTACGTGGAGGATCGCACCAAGGGCCGGCCCGCCGAGAAGCAATCGCCCAACACGGGGCCGCGGATCAAGCTGCGCGTCGAGAAGGATGCGGTCGTGCTGGTGCGCAGCGACGGCGAGATCCGCATGCCACTCGACGGCCAGCCGACCGATGTCGTCCGGCCATACGGGACTTCTCGCTACAAGGGCGGATGGAAGGACGGCGCGTACACATACGAGAGCGCACCCGTGCGCGAGGGGGCGGTCGCGGCCAAGGGGTTGATCCGGTGGACGATGCGCGTCTCGGCCGAGGGGATGCTCGTGAGCGTGGCGGTCGATCCGCCCGCGGGGGCGGAATCGGTGTGCCTGTTCCGCCAGCCGAAGGACATCCCGCTGCCCAAGCCGGCCAAGGCCGCGATCAACGACCTGGCGTGGCTCGCCGGCGCGTGGGTGGGTTCGCGGGGCGAGGGTGCGGCGACGACGTTCGAGGAGCGTTGGAGCCCGCCGCTCGGCGGGTCGATGCTCGCCGTGTCGCGCACGGTTTCGCGCGGGAAGATGGTCGGGTTCGAGTTCCTGCGCGTCGTCGAGCGAGACGGCGGGCTGGGGTACATCGCGCAGCCCGGCGGCCGCACGCCGACCGAGTTCGTACTGACAGAATTGAACAAGACGCGCGCCGTGTTCGAGAACCCGCGCCACGACTCCCCGCAGCGCATCGCGTATGAACTATCGGATACGGGCACGCTGACCGCTTCGATCGGCTTCATGAAGGGCGGCACGCCTCGGCGCTTCGATTTCAAGCCCGAGGGCCGGTGAACAAAGTAATTGCCACCGTTTCCCGGCTTACAGCCCCGCGATCTGGTCGGCGTCGATCAGTTGCAGCACCTCGCGCGAGACGCCGCGGGCGACGCGCAGTTGCCCGACGTCGAAGAGCGAATGCTGGATCGTCGCGATCAGGTTTTTCATGCGCACGGGGTCGGAGTTCGGCGAGCCGCCCTTCGCATCGCTGCGGCCGATCACCTGGCCCATCTTCAGACCGCCGCCCGCGAGCAACAGCGGCGCGAGGTTGCCCCAGTGATCGCGGCCGCCGTTCTTGTTGATCGTCGGCGTGCGGCCCATCTCGCCGCAGGCCACGAGCAGGATCTTCTCGTCCAGCCCGCGCTGCCGCGTGTCTTCCAGGAACGCCGCGAGCGCGTGGTCGAGCGGTGGGGCCATGTAGCTCATGCCTTCGGTCATGGTTGCGTTGTTCGCGTCGGCGTGCATGTCCCAGACGAAGTTCGTGGTGACGGTCACGAACCCGGCGCCGCGCTCGCACAGCCGTCGGGCCAGCAGCAGCAGTTTGCCGAGCGTGCGCACGTTGTCGGCGTAGAACTTGTGGTTGTTCCACTTCTTGTTGATCTTCTCGACCGGCACGAGCGGGGCGGTGTCGTACTTCGCGATCGTCTTCGGGTCCTCGCGCCGCAGATCGAAGGCATCCCCGACGCCGCCGAGCAAGACGGAGAACGCCTTCTGTCGCGTGGAGTCCATGGCGTGCGCGGATTCGTCGAAGGCGAGCTTCGCGCCGTCGATCGCGCTCAGGAGCGCCTTGCGGTCGTCGAGCCGGGACTGCGGCACGTTGAGCGCGAGGTTCTTCTGGAACGTCCCCTCGCCGCCGGCCGCGAACGGCGCGTTCGCCATCCCGAACGGACCCGCCGCCAGGAAGTTCCCGAACCCTTTCTGAAACGGCTGCGCGTTGGGATCGACCGCCTGCGGGAAGAGCGCGACGTTCAGCGGCAGCCCGTTCGCGGGATGGTTCGACCCGGCGACCGAGGCGTACGCCGAACCGAGGTTCGCGCCGAAGCTGTCCTTGCCGACGATCGGCTTGATGTCGTGGTTGCCGTCGCCGGTGACGAACGAGCGCACGACGGAGAAGCGATCCGCGAGCGCCGCGAGCTTGGGGAACGTGCCGCCGAATGTGATGCCGGGGATTGCCGTCTTCACCTCGCCGGTCGCGGAGCGGATGGTGTCGGGCGCGTCCATCTTCGGGTCGAACGTCTCGATCTGCGACGGGCCGCCGTGGAGGAAGAGAAAGATGACGGACTTGTCGGTGACGGGTCGATTGGCCGTGGCGAGCGGTGAGCCGGCGGTCGCGGTGCCAGCGAACAGGAACGGCGCGACGCGGAGGAAATCGCGGCGGGAGACGGGATCGCGGAGGGAGATCATGGGTCTGCCAGTTTTTAGTTGTTAGTTGTTAGTTTTCAGTTGTCAGGGTTCAACTACGAACTAACAACTGGCAACAAACAACTAGATCAGTTCCGGGATCGGCTTGCCGTCCTGGCCGAAATACACGGGGCGATTGCTCGCGGTGTACAGCGGCTGAGTGCGGTCGATGCCGAGTTTTTCGTAGATCGTCGCGGCGTAGTCTTCTGGCGTGTGCGGGCTGTCCTGCACGTGGCCGCCGTCCTTTTCGGTCTTGCCGATCACCTGCCCGCCGCGGACGCCGGCGCCGGCGAACGCGATGGAATACGCCTTCGTCCAGTGGTCGCGGCCCTGGAACTTGTTGAGTCTGGGCGTGCGGCCGAACTCCGTGACGAAGCAGACGAGCGTTTCGGCGAGCAGGCCGCGCTGGTCGAGGTCGTCCACGAGGGCGGCGAAGGCGCGGTCGGTGCTGCCCATCATTACCCAGTGGCCGATGCCGTAGCGTCCTTCGCCGCCAGCCTTGTCGCGCACCGTGCCGCAGCAGCCATCGGTGTAAATCAGGTCGTGGTGGTCCCAGTTCATGTTCGTGCCGCCGGGCGTCTCCTTCGTCAGCGGCCAGCGCACGTCGACCGTGACGAACCGAACACCGGCTTCGACGAGCTTGCGGCCCAGCAGGTAGCACGCGCCGCGGTGGCCCGCGCCGTACTTCTCCCGGGTCGCCGGCGATTCGCGGTTCAGGTCGAATGCCTCCGCCACCTTCGGCGACGTCAGCATGTCGAACGCCTGATCGTAGAAGCGGTTCATACCGTGGCTGTCGCTCGACGCCGATTCGAGCGAGCCGCGCAGATCGTGGCGGAGTTGCAGCCGGCTTCCTTCGAACTCCGCGCGCGGGCGCAGGCCGTCGAGTTTCCACTTCGGGTCGGAGAGGTCGCGGCCGCCGGTCTTGAAGACGCGCGTGGAAGCGGGCAGGAACCCCGTGCGCGTTTCGGCCGCCTGCTCGTGGTTGCCGGGCACCATGACGTACGGCGGCAGGTGCCGTGCGCGACTACCGAGGACGTGCGACACGGTCGAGCCGAGGTCCGGCATGGTCGGGCCGGGGTTCGACGGGTGCGAACCGGAAAGGACGTACTGCGTGCCGTTCGGGTGCGCATCCGCCCCGCCGCGCTCGTGGTGCATCGATCGCACGACGGCGATCTTGTCCGCGATGCGCGCGGTGTGTGGGAGCAGTTCCGTGAACCGGATGCCCGGCACATTCGTCGCGATCGGCTTGAATGGGCTGCGGTGCTCGGCCACGGCTTCGGGCTTCGGGTCCCAGGTGTCGAGGTGCGACAGGCCGCCCTGCTCGAGAATGACGAGCACGTTCTTCGCGGCCGCGTTCCTCGCAGTCGCCGCCAACGCCGATGGCAGCGACATTCCCAGCACCGAGGCGGACGCGAGCCGCGCGAACTCGCGGCGGTTCCACGCACCTTCGGACCGGCGGGCAAACCAATCGGGTAACGGCATGGGCATACCGGCAGGTAGGAATGATCGCGGATCGGCCGTCAGGCAGGACCGTCATCTTCGCATATTCGACGTGGGAATGGAAAGAGAATTCGGCCACGAAGAGGCACGAAAAGACACAAAAAATGAACCGATTCATTCTTCTCTTTCTCTTCTTTTTGTGCCTTCTTGTGCCTTTTCGTGGCCGTCGTTTTCGTTTCCTCACTCCCTCGCCGTCGGTATGATTGCAAGACCAAACTCTTCGAGGTCGCCATGAATCGCACGCTCGCTTCCCTCCTATTGCTCGCCGTCGCCGTTCCCTCCTATGCCACCGACTGGCCCCAGTGGCGCGGCCCCGAGCGCACCGGCAAATCGGCCGAGACCGGCCTCCTCAAGGAATGGCCCAAGGACGGCCCGCCCCTCCGCTGGAAACGCACCGACCTCGGCACCGGCTACTCCTCGCCGACCGTCGTGAAGGGCGTCGTCTACATCCAGACCACAAAGGGGATGGAGGAGTACGCCGTCGCCCTCAAGGAAGCCA
Source organism: Gemmataceae bacterium (assembly GCA_019636445.1). GTDB lineage: Bacteria > Planctomycetota > Planctomycetia > Gemmatales > Gemmataceae > Limnoglobus. The sequence continues at coordinate 86,401 of JAHBXO010000004.1, forward strand.
CCGGCGAGGAAATCTGGTCCACCAAGATTGGCACCGTCGGCAAGAACGAAGGCCCCCAATACCCCGGTACCCGCGCGTCCATCACCGTCGACGGCGACCGTCTCTACAGCCTCGCCTCCGACGGCGAACTGAACTGCCTCACCACCAAGGGCGACGTCGTCTGGCACGTCAACTTCAAGAAAGACTTCGAGGGCAAGGTCGGCATGTGGGCCTACACCGAATCGGTGCTGATCGACGGCGATGCCGTCGTCTGCACGCCCGGCGGATCGACGGCCACGCTCGCCAAGCTGAACAAGGCCGACGGCAAGGTGATCTGGAAGTGCGCCGTGCCCGGCGGCGACCTCGCCGAGTACGCCTCGATCATGACCGTCGAAGGCGGCGGCCGGAAGCAATACGTGCAGTACCTGCGCAAGTCGCTCGTCGGCTGCGACGCCAAGACCGGCGAATTCCTCTGGAAGCACAGCCGCACGCAGGACCCGGGCGCGAGCATCCTCACGCCGGTCGTTTCTGGCAACAAAGTCTTCATCGCCGGTTCCCGCACGGGCGGCGCGACCCTCGAACTGACTGCGGCCGGTACGGGCGTCGAAGCCAAGGAACTCTACTTCGACAAGGCCCTTGCCCCCAGCCTCGGCGGCGCCATCCTGCACGACGGCCACCTCTACGCCACCGCCGGCACCGGCCTGTTCTGCGCCGACTTCGCCACCGGCAAGATCCTCTGGAAGGACAACTCCGTCGGCCCCGCCTCGATCTGCTTCGCCGACGGCTTGCTCTACATCCGCGGCTACAACTCCGGCGACATCGCGCTCGTCCAACCCGACCCGAAAGAGTACAAGGAGATCTCCCGTTTCAAGCAGCCCCTCAAGACGAAGACGACCGGCTGGCCCCATCCCGTCGTCGCCAACGGCGGTTTCTACATCCGCGACATGGACGTGCTGCTCTGCTTCGACGTGAAGGGGAAGTGAGGGGCAGCAAAGTGTATTCGTAACTGATGCTGACACTGAACCAAATATTGTTGTCTTTCATGTTAAAAAGGGCCGGCGAGTTCCCTCGCCGGCCTCACACGTCTCACTTCAACTCCACGCTCCAGTAGGCGTTATCGAGGAACGACTGCCAGGAGCGGTACTTCTTCTGCGACAGCTTCGCGTGCAGGACCGGGCTGCGCTTCGGCTTCTCCGGCTTGCGGATCAGCGTCATGTTCGCCTGCCGCGGCGTGCGGCCGCCCTTGCGGACGTTGCAGTCCACGCAGGCGCACACGATGTTCTCCCACGACGTGCCGCCGCCCTGGCTCCGCGGGATCACGTGGTCCAGCGACAGCTCGCTCGTCGGGAACTTCTTCCCGCAGAACTGGCACTGGTTGTGGTCCCGGGCGAAGATGTTCCGACGGTTGAACTTCACCGTCTGCTTCGGCACGCGGTCGTACTCCAGGAGCCGGATCACGCGGGGCGCGCGGATGTCGGCCGTCGGAGTGCGCACCCAGTCGTCCTCCTCGCCGCGCTCGAAGGCGGCCTTGGCGGCGCTGACCTCCAGCCACGAGGCGAAGTCGTAGGACGTGTACGCGCCGTCGTCGGTGCAGATGACTTCCGCATCGTCCTTGCAGAGCAGGCAGAACGCCCGTCGAACCGAAATGACGTGCACGGCCATGAACATCTTGTTCAGGACCAGAACGCTGGAATCCAGGGCCGTGTACGAAGCCGCGTGCATGGCAGCCGTCCCTCCTTTGCCGTTGGCGCAGCGGTCGCCGCGCCGTTCAGAACGACGCCGGTGCGTGGGGAAAGGTTCATCGACTGGATGAACATTCTACCCGGCGGAGCGGACGGTTCGCAAGCATCCAGCGGTGGCGGAAGGCCGGAACTTCATGAAAAGTTTGCAATGAAGAAAGGGTCGAGATCTTGAAAAGACGAAAGGCCGAAACCGAAAAGCCGATCCGATTTCGTGCTGTCGTTCTTTCGGGGTATCGTGATTTCGGACGTCGTGATTTCGCAGTCGTCGGAAGTGAAAAGTGTCCCGCCGCGGACCTCTTCAGCGTCGCCCAGTCACCAAATCGGCCACACGGCGGGACAATCGACAATAACACGGGAAGCGATTGGGAACAATATTCCGCGCCGGATTTTCATTCAAGCATGTCGGACGCGCCGGTCTTTCGGACATTTACCGGGCGAGGGCGCGATACAAATTGGCCAAGTGGTGCCAGCCGCTCGTTTCGGGCAGAAGTTTTGCGGCCTCGGCGAAGGAGGCCGCCGCATCGGTGGAGCGACCGGCGGCGAGCGCCGCGACTCCACGATTGAAGTGGACCGGTCCGCTCGCGGGCAGCGCGGCCCAGATGGCTTCGGCCTGCTTCCGGTCGCCACGCGACCAGGCGAGCGCGGCTCGCTCGTTGGCGAGCAACGATTCGGAGACACCTTCGGCTTCGTTCAGGAGTCGATCGGCTTCGTCGAACCGCCGGGCCACGCGGGCCGCCGCGGCCGCGAGGATCGTGTCTTTCGCCGTCCAGCCAAGTGGTTCCGCGGTTGCGGGAATGGGTTTCTTCTGGAGCAGGATCGAGACGTCGCGGACCTGTTGGGGGAAATTTCCGAGCGCCATCGGCAGGAAATCGGCGTCGGTGGACTGGCGCACGCAAGCGGCCCAATCGGTCGGCATCGGGCCGGGCTTCGCCCCGTCGCCCAGGCCAGCGAGGACCGCCGTGGCTTCGCTCCAGGCGGTACGCGGGTCGGTCGCAAAACTCGCGGGCATTTCGTGCGGTGTCACCGCGGCGTCGCCGACTTCGCTCACGGGCCGGGAGACGAAGCGGGCGGTCAGATCCGCCAGGGTCGGCTGGGCAAACTTCGCGGCCGGGTTCATGGTCAATGCTCGCACGGAGGTTGCAGACTCAACGGGGGAACGCCCGTCTTACCGTTGCTTGCGCCGGTTCGCGCGGGTTTTTCCCGAACCGTACCGCACTTGCGGGATCGGGCCGGTTCACGCTACTTTCCCGGACATGGAAGAACCACCGGGATTTCGGGAGAAACCGATCTGGTTGCTGGCGATCGTGGCTCTGGCGATCGGTCAGGCCGGGCTGGCGTACCAGTTGTTCGGCGGACCGGTGGGCCTGCGGGACGATCGTCCGGTCGTCGCGGGCCGGCATCCGCTGCATTTCTATCACGGAATGCTGGGGGCGGACACGCTGCGTCAGCGGGCGGGCACCTCGTGTTACGATCCCAATTTTCAGGCGGGCTATCCGAAGACGCCCGTCTTTGACGGCGGCTGCCGGCCGGTGGAGTTGTTGCTGGCGCTGTTCCCGGCCGACGCCGGGCCGCGTGCCTATAAGCTTGGACTCTTTTGGGGTTGCATCCTGGTTCCGTTCGTCTTCGCGCTCGCGGCGCGCGGGGCCGGTCTGACGGTCGCCGGCTCCACCCTCGCCGCCGCGCTCGGTTGCGCCGTCTGGTGGTCGCCCACGGTCCGAGACCTGCTGGACGACGGGCACCTGGACTTTCTGATTGCCGGTCTGGCGTCGGTCTGTTTCGTCGCGTGGCTGGCGCGATACCAGCGCGATCCCGGCCTCACCGCGTGGTGCGTCGTCGCGTTCGCTTCGCTCGTCGGCTGGTTCGGGCACCCGGTCGTCTGGATCGGCCTCGCTCCGATCGTCGGCCTGTACTATCTCGCCGCCGCACCGCGGCACGGACTGGCGTGGCATCTGGGCCTCTTCGGCACCATCCTCTTCGGCTTGCTGCCCAATCTGAACTGGCTGTGGGATTGGAGCAAGTTCTGGTGGCTGCGGCAGCCCTCCGTGGACGACATCGCCCCGCTGCCGACGTGGGGCGCGGTCGTCGATTCGTGGGCCGGCCACGCCAAACTCCTCGGCCCCGCGCCGTTCGGCTGGCCGCTCGTCGCCGTCGGCTTCCTCGGCTGCGTCCGCTGGCTGCGCGAGGGCCGTCGCGGCGTCGCGGCGCTGTTCCTCCTGACGGCCTCGTTCGCGTTCTTCATCGCGCGGCTCGGCACGGTCTGGTCCCCGCTGAGCAACGGCGAAGCCGACCGCGCCGCCGCGCTCGTCGTCGCGCTCGCCACCATCCCCGCCGCCGGTTGGTTCGCCGCGTGGGGGCGGAAATCCAAGATCGAAACGGCGCTGGCGCTCGGTGCCGTCGGCGCGGTCCTCGCGTTCGGCTGGGGCGGGCCGGCGGTTGACCCCGCCCGCAAGCCCCTGAACCTGCGCATCGAGCCGCTCGCGCTTGGCCTCTCGGCCGATCAGCAAGAACTGGTTCGCGGCCTCGGCGAACGCACAACCCCCGCGGCACGCATCCTCATGGAGGAAACGCCTACCGGCGAGGCCGGCTGGAACTGGACCGCGCTCCTACCGTGGCTTACGCAGCGCGCCTACCTCGGCGGGCTGGACCCGGACGCAAAGTTCGAGCACGCCTTCTGCCGGCTGCGCGGCGACACCCTCAACGGCCGCCGGCTCGTCGACTGGACCGACGCCGAACTGGAGGAGTTCGCCCGCCGCTACAACGTCGGCTGGGTCGTGGCACGATCCCCCGCCGCGCGCGATCGCTGGCAGCGCGTTACGTTCGCGCGCGAGGTCGCCCGCTACAAGGACGGCGGCGACGTGCGCCTGTTCGAACTCGATCGCCCGCGGAGTTTCGTTCTCGTCGGTTCGGCGAACTGGGACCACGCCGACCGGCGCAAAATCGTGCTGACGGACGTGGTGCCGGTGGATGCGCCGAACCCGGACGGCGGTCCGGTGCCGGTGAAGGTGGTCGGCTTAAGCTTGCATTATCAGGCCGGGCTGCGGGCGGGGCCGGGCGTGATTTCGATCGAACGCGATCCCGACCCGTACGATCCGATCCCGATGCTCCGCCTGCGCGTCACGGGGCCGCTCTCGCGCGTCGTCATCTCGTGGGAGAACCCGTAACCGCCGGTCGCTTCCGCTTGTCACCGCGCGCGCCCGCCCTAACATACCGTCGCACAGGAGTCCCTCCCCCGGGCGATGGATACACCCCCGATGGTTCAGCCCGCCATTCAGGTTCAAGACCTCGTCAAGAACTACGGCCCCGTCGTCGCGGTGGACCGGATCAACTTCGAAGTCGGCCGCGGCGAACTCGTCGGCTTCCTCGGCAACAACGGTGCCGGCAAGTCCACCACCATGCGGGTGCTCACCACCTTCATGCCCGCCAGCTCCGGCTTCGCCCGCGTCGCCGGCTACGACGTCATGTACCAGTCCGACGACGTCCGCCGGAACCTCGGCTACCTGCCCGAAAGCGTGCCGCTCTACCCCGAAATGCGCGTGGAGGAGTATCTCCAGTACCGCGCGAAGATCAAGGGCGTCGAGCGCACCGGTCGGCCGAAGCGCATCGACTACTGTCTCGAACGCTGCCGCATCAAGGAAGTCCGCCGCCGGACGCTCGGCACGCTCTCGAAGGGCTATCGCCAGCGCGTCGGCCTCGCGGATACGCTCCTCGCCGATCCGCCCGTGCTCATCCTCGACGAACCGCTCTCAGGCCTCGACCCGGTACAGCAGGAGGAGACGCTCAAGACCGTCAAGGAACTCGGCGGCCAGCACACGGTGCTCTTCAGCAGCCACCACCTGCCGGACGTGGAGAAGGTGTGCGACCGCGTCATCATTATCCACCGCGGGCGCATCAAGTTCGACGGGCTGCTCTCGCAGATCGCGGCGAGCGTGCCGACGGTCGTGGTGGAGGCGCACGGCTCGGCCGACCAGGTGCGGCCGGTGGTGCTGGGCGTGAAGGGCGTGTTGGAAGTGAAGGACCTGCGCGCGGACGCGCCGGCGGACGGCTGGAGCGCGTTCGAGATCCTCGCCGAACCGGGGCACGATGTGCGCGGCGCGGTCGCCGGGGCGATCCACAAAGCCGGGCACGCCCTGCGAAAGCTGGAACTGCGGCGCGAGAAACTGGAAGACATCTACATGCGCACCGCGCTCCGGGGCGAATGAATCGCACGAGGAATCCATGAGCGAAGAGCGGCCGGTGGAAGTGGCCCCGTCGAACGTGCGGGCCGACGAGATGGGCGCCACGCAGTTGGTCGGGCTGACCGGCATGGGCCTCGCCGCGCTCGGCGCGATCGTCGTGGTGGCGAACCAGTTCGGCCCGCGCGTGCTCACGGCCGGCGCCGGCTACCTGCTCGCGGCGTTCGGCCTCGTCGCGATGTTCTACCACGCCCTCCGCGATTCTTCCCTCGAGATCCGCCGCGCGTACCTCTTCTTCGGCGCCGGCCTCGTCCTCCTTGCGATCGTCTCCGCCATCGTCCCCGGCCCGCTCTTCGGCGACGTGAAGGATAAACAGCCCGGCTACCATTTCCTCCCGTGGTCCCCGCTCTTCGGCTTCCTCGGCCTGATCTTCCTCGTCACCCCGCTCCGCCACGAAACAGATTCCAACGTGCTGCGGTACGGGCTCACGGCGCTCCTCGCCGTCGGCGGCACGCTCTCCATCGGCGCCGTCGGCTTCGGCATCGCCAAACCCGACACGCTCGTCGGCCCCGGCATCCTCATGGGCATCCTCGGCCTCGGGTTCCTCGCCGCGTTCCTCTCACTCGTCGAAACCGCCGACGGTCCCGGACACCTTGTCGCCTCGATGCTCGGCCTGCTCGGCGCCGGGGCGCTCCTCTACGCCTTCGGACGATCCGTGTTCCCGACCGTGCTCTTCGAGGGGCCGCAGGCACTGAAGAACGCCTACCAGTCGTTCGACACCTGGAAGGTGCTGGCGCGGGCCGGCATCGTCCTCGTCTTCGCCGGCCTCGGTGGTTGGGGCGCTCGCAATAAGAACTGGCCCGGCTGGCTCCGCGCCGGCTTCGCCGTCGTCGGCCTCGGATTCGCCGCCGTCTTCGTCGTCGCCGCTACGACCCCGGTCGCCCTCGAATCCCCCAAGCCGTTCTTCGTCCCCAACGGTCTCCTGCTCGCCGCGCTCGGACTCGTCTACCTCGCCGTCTCCGTCGGGATCGTCTCCGACAGCCCGTTCGTCGCCATGACCCGCCGCGAACTCGCCGGCTACTTCTACTCCCCCATCGCCTACATCGTCCTGCTCGGCATGGCCGTCATTCAGTTCGTTGGCTACTGGCTGTTCCTCAGCCTCGTCGTCCGAACCGGCGCAACCGGTGCCCGCTCGTTCCCCGAACCGATCCTGCAGGCGTTCGTCCCCGGCACGTTCATCGGCCCCATTGCCGTCATCTTCCTCGTCCCCGCCCTCACCATGCGGCTCTTCAGCGAGGAGCGCCGCAGCGGCACCATGGAAGTCCTTATCACCGCGCCGGTGAACGAATGGCAGATCGTGCTCAGCAAGTTCTTCGGCTCGTGGTTCTTCTACATGCTCACGTGGGTGCCGATGGGGCTGTACCTGCTCGGCCTGCGATTCGAAGGCGGCGCGCCGTTCGACTACCGCCCGCTGCTCGGCCTGTACATCGCCATCGGCGTCACCGGCTTCGGCTTCATCGCGATGGGCCTGTTCTTCTCCAGCCTCACGAAAAACCAGATCATCGCCGCCGTGCTCACGTTCATGGCGATGCTCCTGATGCTGGCGCTCTACTGGAATTCGTACTTCGCCCGCGTCGGCGAAGGCTTCATCCGCGAACTGATGAACGCCTTAGCAATCGGCTCGTACTGGACGACGTGGGAGACGGCCGCCGGCGGCCAACTCCCCGTGCGCGACCTCGTGCTGCACGGCTCGCTGGCGGTCTTCTGGCTGTTCCTGACGGTGAAGTCGCTCGAAACGCGCAAGTGGGGATGAAATGGATTCGGCACCGACGGAACCGATGACGGCGAAACCCCTGAACGTGGCGGCGATCCTGTTCGTCCTCGCGGCGCTCTGGGTCGTTCCGGCGGCGTGGTGCGGCTACAAGGTCTTCAAGGTCGGCCCCGCTGCCACCGAGAAAGATCCGGCCAACCCCGACGCGCCGCCGAAGGAGATCGTCTCGATCGACGAGAACCGGCCGAGCTACGTCGTCACGCTCGTGCTGAGCGCTTTTGGGGCAATGAAGTGCTTGCTAGGAGCTTTCTTCACAAGAAAGTCAATTTCAGAAAATGAACCGAATGCCGTAGATGCGACACATCGTTATGCTTCGAGGCGACTCGGCGGACTGTTAGGACTATTTACGTGGTATCAATTGCAGGATGAAACATCCGAGATCGAAAAGCACGAGCGATTTAGCGTAATAGTTCTAGTTATTCTCGGGTTGCTCTCCGGCCTGTTGATGATGGGTATCGCGACGTGGTACTTGATCGACGAATATCAACTACTGACTAACTGGCTTACAAAAAAGGACACTAAAACTAAAGAACTTTGGCGCATTCTAGTACCCGCCATCCTGTTCCTCGCAGGAAGCGCATTGGCGTTTGTTGTTGCTCAGCCCGCTCGACAATACGAGCGTCATGATCAAGTTATTCGCCGCCTCGTCTACGGCACCAACTTCGCCGTCACCGGCGTTCTCCTCTTCGCCGCGCTCGTCGTCCTCAACGGCTTCGTCGCCCTGCGCGTCCCGCAACGCCTCGACACCACCGCCAGCGGCTACTACTCGATCGCCCCCTCCACCGAGGAGTACGTCCGCAACCTCGCCGAGAAGGTCACCGTCTACAACTTCGGAACGCCCAGCGACCAAGGCTCCGCCGAGACGCAGGTGCTGCTGCAGGCGTGCCAGGACCTGAACCCGTCGAAGTTCGTCGTCCGCACGCCCGGCCGCGGCATGAGCGCCGCCGAGTTCCAGAAACTCCGGGCGAAGTTCCCGAGTGTCGATTACAGCAACGTCGCGATGATCGTGGCGCTCGGCGAGGACGAGACACGGTATTCATCCATCCGCGATACGGAGCTGATTCGCAGCGAAGGCGAGATGGGCGAAGGGCCGCCGCGCGTCTTTTACGAGGGCGAGTCCCGGTTCGTCCGCGAGCTGCTCTTCCTCTCGGAAGGGAAGAACAAATCGACCGTCTACTTCACGCAGGGGAACGGCGAGCTTTCGCTCGGGCCGACCGGCGGGCAGCGCCCGGCGAAGGAGCGATCGATCGGCGAGCTAAAGACGTTCCTGGAGAAGCAGAACCTGAACGTGCAGCCGCTGCCGTTCGACTCGAAGACGCCGAAGCTGCCGGAGGACGCGGCGGTGATCGTGGTGGCGGACCCGACTCTGCCGCTGCCGAAGGAACTGGCCGAAGAATTGACGAAGTTCATGACTGTGGAAAAGAACGGGAAGAAGGGGAAACTGATCGTGCTGGCCGGCCCGCACGGCACCCCGCGCGGGGACGCGGTGATCTCGACGGGGCTGGATGAGTTGCTGAAGACGTTCAACGTCCAGCTCGCGCCGGGGTTCCTGTTCAACCGGCCGAACGAGCAGTTCCCGGCGGAACTGGTGATCGGGCTGGCGTCTCCGGAATTGCAGGCGAGCGGGCATCCGGTGGCGGGGTCGCTGCCGCCGGCGCGGCAGGGCCGCCCGGTGCCGATGCCCAACGCTCGCGCCATCGAGATTCTCCCCAACCCGAACCCCGCGATCCAGGCGACGGCGCTCGTGCAAACTCTCGGCGGCGAGTTGTTCACGTGGCAGGAACCGGACGCGCAGGTGGACACCGACGCGACCTTCAAGAAGCTGATGGCGCAATACAAGGTAAACCCGCGCGACACGGCCCAGAAAAAGAAGATGTCCGCGGACCCGGTGGTGCTCGCCGCCGTCGTCAGCGAGGGGAATACGCCGCGGATGGTGGTCGTCGGCAACGGCGAACTGTTCAACGACGCCTCCGCCGCGCTACAGAAGGAAAACATGGGCTTCAAGCTGGTGCACGCGAGCATCGACTGGCTGCGCGACCGGCCCGTCGTGGACGTGGCGAGCAAGCAGTTCGGCTTCTACACGCCCCAGGCGAAGATGGATCGGATGCGGCTGTTGTTCCTCCCCTTCGGCCTGGCGGTGCTCGGCATCGTCGGCCTCTCCGCCGGCGTCTGGGTCATCCGGCGGAAGTAGTTCCATTCGAGATCGGCGGAGTTCGCGATGAATTTCAAAATGGCCTGGATCCTCCTCGCCGTGCTGCTGCTCGCCATCGGCGGGCTGCTGGTGTCCACGCTGCTCGACGATTCCCCGGCCGCGGGGGAGCTGCTCCTGCGCCCGCTCGCAGGCGTGAAAGAGGACGAGATCGACGGCGTGGAGATCGTGCGCGCCGAGCCGGGCGAGGAGAAGATCGCCTTCACGCGCACCGGCAAGGACCGGTGGGATATCGTGGAGCCGGGGCGGAGCAAGGCGGACGCGCTTTCCGTGAAGAAGATCATCACGGACCTGATGATGCTCAAGCCGGTGCCGTCGCCGGATGTGACGCCGAGCAAATCGGCTCACGGGCTGGACAAACCGGGCCTCCGCGTGACGTTGAAGTCCGGCACGAAGAGCGCGACGTTGAACCTGGGCGACACGACGATCGGCCGGAACGCCGTGACGTTCGTGACCACCGGTGACCGGCCCGACGTGCCCGTCGCGGTGCTGCGGTCGGATATCGATGGTCTGTTCCGCCCCGACGCCGCCGGCGCAGCGGGTAAGTCGTCGCAGAAGGCCAAGTGGATCGGCGACTATCGCCAGAAGGCGTTCTTCCTCGGCTCGCAGGACCTCGGCACCGAGACGGAGTCGATCACGATCGCGAAGGGGGACAAGTCGACGAAACTCGTCCGCAACGCTGCCACCGGCGAGTGGACCTTTGCCACGCCGGCGTTCGGCCTCGCGGACACCGCCGGCGACCCGCAGGCGCCGCCGGCCGCGTTCACCGGCGTCCGCCCGCTCGTGTCGGCGCTCACGGCGCTGCAGGTGCTCGCGCCCGACGACTTCCTTGAGAATCCCGAATCGGTGGAAAAGTACGGCCTCGCCGCCAACGACAAGGACGTGATCCGCATCGAGGTGAAGCCGAAGGACGGCCCGGCCGAGGTGCTGCTCGTCGGCAAGCGTGTCGACGACAAGTCGGACAAGTTCTACTGCAAGCTGGCGACCGATTCGATCGTGGCGAAAGCGACCGCCACGCCGGAACGCATCGCGGCGTTCGCGAAGGTGGCGACCGATCCGAGCGACCTGCGGGACCGCTCGCTGATTCCCGATGCCAAACAGTTCTCCGTGGACGCGATGGACCTGATCGTTGGGAATTCCACCGCGAAGCTGCGGCGCATCCCGACCACGGCGGACGCCCGCTGGACGCTCTACGGCGGCCCGAACGACCCGCCGACGGCGGGCCTGGCGGCGCAGGACCTCGTGACCGCGCTGGCGAAGCCCCGCATCGCGAAGGAAGTGCTGGCGGCGCCGAACGACGCCGCCTTCGCCGAAAAGCAAGTCGAGGTGCAGCTCTGGTACAACGGGCTGGAGACCGGTGCCCCGGCAGACCCCGATAAGCTGCCCGCCGAGGCGAAGCTCAAAGGCGCGCCGTCGCTGACGCTCGTCTTCGGCAAGAAGGACGGCGACAGCGTGTTCGTGCGGCGCACCACGGCCGATGGCATTCGCACCGACATGAAGGTCCCGGAGAACCTGCTGCTCTCCGTGAAGAAGGACCGCCTCGCGTTCCTCGACCCGAAGTTGAAGTCGTTCCCAACGAACGCGGTGAAGACGCTGACGCTGAAACGCGGCGCCGAGACGATCGCGATTTCCAGCGACGGCAAGGCGCACGCGGACCAGTGGAAGTTCACCACGCCCGAGAAGCTGAAGGGCCAGACGGCGGACGCCGGCAAGGTGGGGGAACTCCTGAATCTCGCGGCGATCATGGTGCCGACGCGGATCGCGGCCGAGAACGCCACGGATGCGGACTTGGCGAAGTTCGGTGTTGGCGCGGCGGCGAAGTCGACCGTGACGATTGCGTTCGACACCGACAAGGAACCGGCGCGCGTCTACGAGTTCGGCGGCGAGACCGAGGACAAGACCGGCGTGTACCTGCGCGTCGACGCGAAGCCGGTCGTCCGCGCGATCCCGAAGGCGATCGCGGAGCGATTCCAGACCGACGATTTGCGCGACCGACTGGTGTGCACGATTGACCCGAAGAAGATCAAGGCGATCTCGCTCATCGGCTGGAAGCAGGCGTTGAAGAAGCCGACGAAGTACCGATTCGAGCGTGCCGGCGACGGGTGGAAACTGACGGAACCGGCCGACGAGAAGCGCGCGCCGGATCCGGCGCGGCTGGAGGTGCTGCTGGCGTCGCTGTCGGCACCGCGCGCGGTGGCGCTCTACGCCGGCGGGTTCAAGCCCGAGATGGGGTTCGACCTTCAGGCGGCGGACAACAACCTCGAAGTCCACATGGAGATGGAGGACAAGTCGATCGTGTCCTGGCACTTCGCGAAGGAAACGGACGGCGGCGCGAACTACTACGGCTGGACGAGTGCCCGCAAGGACGACGTGTTCACGATCTCGTCGGCAGTCTTGCGGCAGTTCCGGGAGAAGCCGGATTCGCTGTTGAAGTAGGCCGGATCAACGCGGCGGGGTGACGAGGAGCTTGAGGATCTCGTCGCCGAGCGGCGTGGCGAAGCGGGCGCCGATGAGGCAATCGCCGTTCGTCACGGGCGTGACGTGGACGACCTTGAGGCCGATGCTCACCATCACCCCCGCCAGTTCCGCCTCGAGGGTCGCGGCGAGTTCGTCTCCGGGCCGCAGGTGCGTTGCGGTCAGCATGCTCAATCCCGTCGCCGAGACGTTCCAGACGAGTCCGTTCACCGGTTTCTTGTAATCCGCCTGCGGGGCAATCCGGCAGGTGGTGGCGATGGCAGGTTCGTAGCGTGGGCTGACGCGGCGTTCGGAGTTCGAAACGGTGCGGCTCATGGCGGATTCCCGGTGCGACGTTCCGCCAGTGTAACGCGAACGGTCGGCCGATGCCAGAATTCCGTTTCGCGTTAGCTCGTGCGACCCGCGCGGAGGCCGGCGAGGAGTTGGCGGAATCCGCGCCACCGCTCGCGGAATCCTCGGCCGTGGACAAGCCTGAGGTAGCCGCGTGGCACGTCGCCGGAACTGCCGGATTCGGCGTGAGGGCGAAACTTGCCGGATCGGTTGGTGATCACCTGCGGCACGGTCATTTCGAGCAGCCCTTCCATCCCTTGTGTCGAACCCCAACCGCTGGCGCCGCGGCCGCCGAACGGTGTGCCCGGGTGGGCCGTGGGAACGATCACGTCGTTGATCGTGATGCATCCGACCGGGAGCCGGGCCGCGAGGATTCGAGCCGCTTCGGTATCGGAAGTGATGATGGACGCGGTCAGCTTCAACTTTGTTTCACCGTCCCGCTCGAGCGCCTCGTCGAGGGAATCGAACGGCGTGACGGTCAGCAGCGGTGCGAAAAGCGCCTCGCGATTCGCCGCGAGGTTCCGTTCGCCGTTCGCGTTTACGATGACGGTCGGATTTCCTTCGATGACTTCGCAACCGGCGGCCTTCGCTGCCGCGAGCAACCGTTCACGGTGGTCCGCTTCGCCCGGCATCGCGAGGTCGGGCCGATCCGGTGATAAGAGCGAGCGAAGTCGCTCGAGGAATGCCGCGAACGCCGGACGTGCCACGAGGACGCGGCGCACGGCCATGCAGGTCTGACCGTGATTCAAGGTCGATCCGTAGCGGGCGAGCTTCGCGGCGAGATCGAGGTCGGCGTCCTTCAGCACGAACATCGCATCACAGCCGGAAAGCTCGAGCGTGGAGGGGATTAATCGTTCGCCGAGGCGGCGGGCGATGGCACGGCCGACGGGTTCGGAGCCGGTGAAGTGGAGGAAGTCGATGGCGGATTCGACCAGCGCCGGTCCGGCGTCGCGCGTTGCGGGGAGCCTTTGGATCAGGTCTGGAGGGAAGTCGGCGTGAAGGAACAGTTCGTGCAGGATTTCGGCCGAACGCGGGGCGAGTTCGCTTGGCTTCCAGAGTACGGCGTTTCCGGCGGCCAGGGCGTGGAGGATCGGCACGGCGTTCAGGAAGACAGGATAGTTCCAGGTGCCGATGAGGCCGACGACGCCGCGCGGGCGGCGGTGGACCGTGTCGCGGCAGCCCCAGAGCCAGAGCGGGCGATCGCCGACACGGCGCGGGGCGAGGATACTCGCGGCGCGGCGTTCGAGGAATTTGGCGGCCGACGCCGTCGGCACGAGGTCGGTGGCGACGAGTTCGTCCGGCGAGCGCTTCACGTCGGCCTGTGCCGCCGAACACAGCGCAGCGGCCGACTCGACGAGCCGATAGCGGAATTCGCGGATCGGACTTAATCGTTCGCGGATCGGCCGTTGCGACCACGCGGCCTGCGCGGCCCGCGCACGGGCGCATTCGTTCGAGAATCGCGTCATGGATTCAAGATAGGCACGTGGCACGAGTTGACCGATCGTTCGAGTCGCCCGCTCCCGCTACCGGATCCATTCATCGATCTTCAAATGTCGATAACCACCGTAACTGGATAGCGGCTGATAATACTGGCAACCTTCGAAGAAATAGTGCGTCACCTGGCTGTGCCGGGTGCGCGTTTTGTCGATGTGCGTGCCGCCGCCGTGCAGCAGGTTCGAGGCCCAGATCAGTGCCTGCCCCTTCTTCAGGATCGCATAGCTTGGTTCAAGTTTGCGATCCCGGACGATTTTCTCGATGTAGTCTTCGTAGAGCGGGTAGTGAGACGGGCCGGGGCCGGGGGCCACGTCCTCCATCGTGACGACGGGGAGACGGTGGCTTCCGGGGTAGTAGACGAGTGCGCCGTTGCCGCGGTCGATGTCTTCGAGTGCCACCCAGACGCCGCACATGTAGGTTGGCGGATCGGAGGCGAAGTGGATCACATCCGAATGGACGCGCTGTTCGGTTCCGATGGGGAAGTTGAGGGTCTGGAACGGACGGGGCTTTCGGCCATAAAGCTGCCGGAGCGCGCGAAGCACGCGTGGAGCGAGCGCGATGGATCGGACCGCGCGGCTGATTTTCCAACCGTCGAAGACCCGGCTCCCGTGGTGCAAGTTCGACTTCATGTCCGGGTGGTCCGCGAGTTCCGCGATGGCGGCGTCGAGGTCCCGCTCCGGGATGCCGGGGTCAAAAATCAGATGGCCGGAATCGTGGAATTGGCCATACTCGGCGTCGCTGAGGACCGGCCGACTCCGCCGGGAAAAATCGAGGAGTCTTTGTACGCCCGGCAATTGTCGGATCGCTCCGCGCACCCGGTGGCGCAGGCCCAGCATGGCCATCGACATGATCGTTCCCCCCAACCCGCTTCGATACCCCCTTCGGCCAAGTAGCGTCGGATCCTTGATGTGTCAATAGCGACCATGAAAGGTTTACGTCTCCCGTCGCATGGCCCACTCGGTCAATGATTCCAGTATGCTCCGGCACTCGCCCGGCGGCAGACAGTCGAGTTCCGACCGTGACCGCTTGGCGTGGTCCGCAGCCACTATCGCGGCACTGTCGATCGCTCCGGTTCGCGCGATCGCGGTCTGGATCACCTTCCGGTCGCCGCGCGTGATCGCGTCGCGTACGGTTTCCGGGTCGGGGTGCCGGGCCAAGCAGTGGATCAGGGGCAGCGTGAGCTTGCGTTCGTCGAGGTCGGTGCCGAGCGTCTTGCCGGTTTTCGTCTCGTCGCCGGCGAGGTCGAGGATGTCGTCGGCGATCTGGAATGCGATGCCGAGGTGCCGGCCGTAGCAGGCGAGTTTGTCGGCGACGTATTCGGTGGCACCGGCATACAGCGCTCCGAGCCGGCCGGCGACTTCGGTCAGCGCGGCGGTCTTGCCGTCGACGATGGCGAAGTAGTCGGCTTCCGTCAGGTGCAGGTTCCCGCGTTCGCTCACCTGCCGCAACTCGCCGGCACAGACTCGCGTGGTCGATTCGCCGATCCATTCGCAGGCCCGACGATCGACGCGGCTGGCCAGAAGGAACGCCTGCGAGAACAGCATGTCCCCCAGCAGGATGCTGATCTTGTTCCCCCATTGGGCGTTGATGGTGCTGGCGTGGCGGCGGACGGCGGCTTCGTCGAGCACGTCGTCGTGCACGAGCGTGGCCGTGTGGATCATCTCCAACGAGGCGGCGAGGATGTGATGGCGTTCGTTCACGGGGCCGTTCGCCTTCGCGGCGAGCAGGAGAATCGCAGGGCGGAGCCGCTTGCCGCGATAGTGCTTCAAGTGCTCGACGAGCGTGGCGAACGGTGTGCGGTAAGAATCGAGGGCGGCATCGAAGATCGCGTCGGCGGCGTCGAGGTCCGCGAGGATCGGGGCGAAGGGGAGCGCGGGAAGTTTCCCGGCGGGCTTGGCCGGACGAACGGCAGTCATGGCGGTTCCGGGCTACTCGGCGCCGCGTCGGAAGTCGCCGGACTGGCCGCCCGACTTCGCTTCCAACCGCACGCGCTCGATGGTCATCCCGCGATCCACGGCCTTGCACATGTCGTAGATCGTCAGGGCTGCCACGGTAACCGCAGTCAGGGCCTCCATTTCAACACCGGTGCGGCCGAAAATCCGCGCCGTCGCCGTAATGGCGAGCAGGGCGGGATCGTCCGGCCAGGAAAAATCCACCGAAACCGACGTGAGCGCGAGCGGGTGGCACAGGGGGATGAGATCGCCGGTCTTCTTGGCGGCCTGGATGCCGGCGATGCGGGCGACGGCGAGGACGTCGCCCTTCTTAGACGCCGTGCCGGCCTGGATCTTCGCGCGGGTGGCAGGATCCATGCGCACGAGGGCGGTTGCCGTCGCGGATCGCTCGGTTTCGGGCTTGCCGCCAACGTCCACCATGCGGGCCGCGCCGGCGGCATCGAAGTGCGTGAATCCGTCAGACACGGTCGGCTCCGGCGGAGGGCGAGAAGGAACGGCGATCGTCCGACATCGAAACCACCAGATCGAGCAGAAGCCGGTCTTCGTGGGACACGAGTTGTCGGAGTTCGCCATCCGGAACGGCGCGGACGAGGCCGGACCACGCGTGACCGATCCGGTCGCCGAGTTCCGGCGGAATGGTGGTCAGCAGGCCGGTCACGGCGCCAAGCCCCTGGGAATCATGCACGTAATCGTGGATCGCAGGCCGAAACGGATCCAGCAATTCCATCAGCATTCGGACCGGGTTCGCATACGGCAACGTCATCCGCGTCCCTCCTGGAACGGATCGTCACGATGGGGCGAGTGGCGTGCGGACTACGATAGCTCGGCAGTCGTGGGCGGACAGTCCGCATGGTCGATCAAAGTGGCTTCATGGTCGGAAAGTTCGACGCAGCAAGTGGCGAGATCGTGTCGTTGGTCATGCGCTGTGGAATGGCAGAACGATGAGTCTTGGGGATTTTCTGTTAGACGCGACGGCTCGGAATGTGATAACGTTGTACCTGCGGGCTCGGAGTTCCATTTCTTCTCGCCCGCGATTTCCTTTTCTATTCTTCGTAGGTACCCTGATGTCCTCTCTCACTCCAAATCGACGAAAGGGGTTCACGCTGATCGAACTCCTCGTCGTGATCGCGATCATCGCGATCCTGATCGGTCTGCTGTTGCCGGCCGTGCAAAAGGTGCGCGAAGCGGCCGCTCGTGCAAAGTGCACGAACAACCTCAAGCAGATTGGTCTCGCCCTGCACTCGTACCACGACTCGAACGGGTATCAGGTTCCCGGCACGACGCAGGACCAGCCGCCATGGGGTCCGGCCGCGTCGAACTGGGGCGCGTCCTGGATGATCTACATCCTGCCGTTCATCGAGCAGAACGCGCTTTATGGTCAACTGACGATCGGCGGTGGCACGGGCTACGGCAACACGGCCAATGGTGCCCGCTACAACAACGTGAAGATCCCGATCTATCGTTGCCCATCGTCGCCGCTGCCGGAAACGACCACCAGCTCCGTTCCCGGTGGAACGGCGGGCCAGATGATGATGCCGACCTATGTCGCCATCGCGGGTGCGACCAATGGCGTCATCCCGACCACGCTTTACAACGAAATCCGCTACCGTACGCCCGGCACCGCCGCGGGTTGCTGCTCCGGCGGCATCATCGGCGGTGGTGGACCGATGCCCTCGAACATGAAGCTCACTTTCGCAAGCATCACGGACGGCTTGAGCAACACGATGTACATCAGCGAGCAAGGCGATTTCATGTACACGCTTGATAACTCCAAGCAAGCGTGGAATGCCGCTGGGCCGCACGGTTGGACCATCGGTTGGGGGACCACCTTCCAGGTGAACAGCACGACGGCTGGCTCCGACAATCGCGCGTTCAATACGACGACCGTTCGCTATCAGATCAATCAGAAGCGAGGTTGGCAGAACGCGCCGGGCAACTGCGGAACGACGGGCATTTGTGACAATGCCAGCCACAACGTCCCGCTGAACTCCGCACACAGCGGCGGCGTCATCGGGTTGTTCGGCGACGGCAGCGTGCGGTTCCTGCGCGATTCGCTGCAACTGCAAACGCTCGGTCAGATCTCCACACGGGACGATGGCGGAACGCCGTCGGATCTGAACTGACCGATATGAGTTCCAACCAGTGGCCGCGCAGACCTCGTGTCTTCGCGGCCCGCTTTTTTCACCCCTTCGAACCACACGGATCATTCGCATGCGCAAGTTCCTGTCCGGATTGGCCCACGTGGCCCTATTGACGGTTATCGTTGGCTGCGGCGGCCCGCCGGCCCCCAAAATGGCCACGGTGAAAGGGAAGATCAACATCGACGCCAGCCCGCTCGCGTCCGGCAAAATCGCCTTCGAGGGCACCGATGGCACGCCACCGATCATCCTCGACATCAAGAATGGCGTCTATGAAGGGCAGGTCACCGTTGGACCGAAGACCATTCGCATCATGTCCTACAAAACGGTGGCCATGCCGAAGACCGGCATGACCGGGCCGGAGTATGACAACCAGAAGATCGAAGAGAACATCATCCCCGCCCGGTACAATACCGAGTCGAAAACCGTCAAGGAAATCGTGGAAGGTACCAACGAGATCGATCTTGGCGTTACCGCCAAGTAATTGCTTCGTCGGACTTCCACCGACGGCCGGACTTTCACCCCAACCCGCTCGCCATGGCTCGACGACTGTCTCGCAGAATCGTCTTCGGATCGGTCCTCGGCGCGGTCGTCCTGCTCGGCGGGTTGGCGGTTCCTTCCATCCAGCGATTTCGACGCCTGGACTCGATTCGGGATGCCTTGCAGGCTCGCGACCTCGCGACAGCGTACGCCTTGCTGAACGATCACCTCCTGCGCGAGCCCACCGATTCCGAGGCCGAACTCGATGCCGCCCGAACCGCGCGTCGGCTCGACGATTTCGACGCCGCCGACCGCCACTTGAAGCGGTACGAATCGTTGGGGGGATCGAGCGAGGAAATCCGTCTTGAACGCCGCCTGCGCGGCTCGCAGGCCGGCTCGCTGGATGGCGCCTCCGGTGCCTTGAAGTTCTGTGCGGACCATCCGGACCATCCCTCCACGGCGTTGATGATCGAAGCCCTGTCGCGGGGATTCCTGGCGGCCGGGCAGCCCGTACGCGCCCGTGAAGCGATCGAACTGTGGTTGAAGCGCGATCCTCCCGTCGCCGACCGGGCCTACGCGACGGCCCTGCGCGGGCGAAGCCTGGAGATGCAAGCCGACGTACCGGCCGCCATCGCCGACTATCGGGCCTCGCTCGCGATGGATCCCCGGTCCGACGACGCCCGGTTCGCGCTTGCGGAAATCCTTTCGCGAGAGTCGCCGGCGGAAGCCAGACCCCACTACGAGGAGCTGTTGAACAAAGCCTATCGTTCGTTCGAGGTCAGATTGGGCTTTGTTCGTTGTCTCCGTCAGTTGGGGGAATTGGACCGCGCCGCGGCGAAGGTGGCGGAATTGAAACGGGAGCGAGGCGAGTTCGTGCCGGTCCGTGTCGAGGCGGCGCGAATCGCGCTCGAGCAAGGTCGCGCGGCGGACGCCGAGGCGGACCTCGTCTTCGCTCTGGAACGGGCGCCCCGCGACCGGGATGCCCACGTGCAAATGGTCCGGTGCCTGCGCGATCTCGGACGCGAGGCCGATGCGCGGAAATGGATCGAACGATTGACGGCACTCGACGCCGAACTGTTTCGAAACCTTCCGTCCACCGGGACGAAACCGTGACGCGATACCGAGGACTACTTGCCGCCGTCGTTGTACTCACCCTCACGGCCGGAGCGGTCGGATGGTTTCTCCTGAAGTCCAATCCGCCGAGCGGACCGGCGCCTGCCCCCACGGACGAACTCCCGACCGGTCCCGACTGGTTCGTCGACGTCACCGCTCGCACCGGCATCGCATCCACCTACCGCAATGGCGAGGATGCCAAACTCGCGACGATTCTGGAGTCGCTCGGCGGCGGCGTTGCGGCGTTCGACTTCGATGGCGACGGACGCCTCGACCTCGCCTTCACCGGCGGCGGCTCGCTCGACGGGAAAATGATTCGCGGCCGGCCCGGCAAGCTCTACCGCAATCTCGGCGACTGGAAGTTCGAGGATGTGACGGAGCGGACAGGCTTCGGCACGGCCACGGATTTCTACACCCACGGCTTCGCCGTCGCCGACTACGATCGCGACGGGTTTCCCGACCTTCTCGTCACGGGGTGGAACCGGCTCGCGCTGCTGCGCAATGTTCCGGGCCGCGATGGCGGACGGGGATTCGTCGATGTCTCGGCCTCGGCGAAGTTGCCATCCGATCGCTGGCCGACGGCGGCGGCGTGGGCCGATTTCGACGGCGACGGATTCCCCGATCTCTACGTTTGCCACTACCTCGACTGGACCTTCTCGAACGATCCCCATTGCCCCGGCACCGGCGAACGCGACGTCTGCGCCCCGCAACGGTTTCAACCGCTGCAACACCGGATCTACCGCAACATCGGCAATGGAACCTTCGAGGACCGGACCGCTTCGGTACCGTTGCGCCCCGACGGCAAAGGACTCGGCGCGCTGATCACGGACCTCAACGCCGACGGCCGGCCGGACGTCTACGTCGCCAACGACGCCTCCGACAACTTCCTGTACCTCAATCGAGGCGGCTTTCGCTTCGAGGAAGTCGGCAAACTCGCCGGCGTCGCGACCGACGACAACGGCCTCTACAACGGCAGCATGGGCGTCGACGCGGCCGACTATGACGGCACAGGGCGGCCCTCCGTGGTCGTCACCAACTTCCAGGGCGAAATCCACGCGCTGTATCGCAATCTCGACGGTCGGCGGTTCCGGCACGTGTCCCAGGCCGCCGGCCTTGGCCGAATCGGTCGATCCTACGTCGGCTTCGGCGTCTCGTTCGCCGACTTCGACCGCGATGGCTGGGAAGATCTCGCGATCGCGAACGGGCACGTGCTGTTGCGGCCCACCGGTTCCACGCACCGCCAACGGCCGCTCTTGCTGCGGAACGAGGAGCACGAGAGCCGGCGACAGTTCCGAGAGGTGCCGGGCCTGGGTGGGGAATACTTCCGCTTGCTCCGCCCCGGGCGCGGACTCGCCATCGCCGACCTCGACGACGACGGCTGGCCCGACCTCGTCGTGGTTCACCAGAACGAACCGGCCGCCGTCCTGCGCAATATTGCCGGGGATTCGCACGCGAAGGGCCGGCACTGGTTGCGGTTGAAGTTGGTCGGAAAGGATCGGCGCGATCTCGTCGGAACGACCGTCTCGCTCGAGGTGAACGGTCGCACGCTCACCCGGTTCGTCAAAGGAGGCGGAAGCTATCTCTCCACGAGCGATCCACGCGTCGATTTCGGGCTTGGCGATGCGACGGCGGTCGGAAAACTGACGGTGAAATGGTCCCACGGCGGTCAACGGACGCTGCAAGGGCTTGCCGTCGATCAGGAACACGCGATCCGGGAAGTCGAGCCGAACGCGAAGTGAGAGTCAGCGGGAGCCTTCGGAGCGGACCTGCTCGAGGAGGTCCTGTGCGGCAGCGGCCGCCGAACGCCCCGCGCCCTCGTAGCGCCGGCGGATCGACTGATCGACCCGCTCGCCCCGCAAGATGAATTCATCGCCTTCGCGGAGCGGTTCGCCGACGGTCACGCCGAGCCGCTTCAGTTCGTCGATGGTGCGTTCGAGCGTGGAGGCGTTACGCGTGTCCTGGAGATAGACCGGTCCCCCGCGCGGCCGTCGGTCGTCGATCGGTTCGTCGGCGCGGACCGACATCAGCGGATCGGATTTTCCCCGGGCGAGGCCGGCAGCGGTCGTATTCGGTCCGGTGCGGAACGGATCGCGGCGATCGCCGGCCGGCAGGTCGGAGGAGAGTCGATCATCGTCTTTGCCCGGAGGCACGAGCAGCGGATCGGGTCGGCCGCGGGCGTTCTCGCGGCCGGTCGTTGGTAGATCGGTGGCGGGGATGCGATCGCGTCCGAAGAGCGGATCGCGCGTGCCGTTGCTACCGCCCTCGCCCTTGAACAGGCGACATCCGGAACCGAGGCCGGCGAGAACCGCCAGCCCGCAGAACCAGACCCGGCATTGGCGGCGAATGGACATCGCGGCGGCGGTCCCCTGAACTCTCGGACACGAATCCCTAAATTCTTCCCGGTGCCCGTTCGGGAATCCAGCCGACTTGAGTGTTTCGGCGGGTTTGTTTCCCGTGCCAGCGCGGGATCGTTCCCGACGTAACGACCCTGCGGATCGGGCAAGCTGGGCGATATACCGACACCTGAGGACGGCTGCAATGGCGGTTCATTCGATCGCGGTGATTGGCGGGGACGGCATCGGGCCGGAGGTCATCGACCATGCGATGCGGGCGGCGCAGAAGGCCGCCGTCAAGTTCGACAATGCCGAACTTAAGTTCAACGTTCTCCCCTGGTCGACGAACTATTACAAGCAGCATGGCCGGATGATGCCCGTCGACGGCTGGGAGATCCTCGCGAAGCACGAGGCCATCCTGTTCGGCGCGGTCGGCAGCCCGGACGTGCCGGACCGGATCACGGTGAACGAACTCCTCCTGCCGATGCGGCGGAAGTTCGATCAGTATGTGAATCTACGGCCGAGCATCCTGTACCACGGCGTCCCGTGCCCCCTCGCGGGCAAGAAGCCCGGCGATATCGACATTGTCGTCTACCGTGAGAACACCGAGGGCGAGTACGCCCCGGTCGGCGGGCAACTCTACGTCGGCATGGAACAAGAGATCGCGGTGCAGACGGGCGTCTTCACCCGCAAGGGGTGCGAGCGTATCCTGCGAGCGGCGTTCGAAGGGGCACGGAAGCGGCGGAAGAAGCTGACGAGCATCACGAAGTCCAACGCGCAGGTCTTCAGCATGGGCCTGTGGGACGAGGTGTTCGCCGTCGTCCGCAAGGACTACCCGGATGTGGAGTCGGCCCCGCTGCTGGTGGACGCCGCCGCGATGGATCTCGTGCGCAAGCCCGAGACGTTCGACGTGATCGTCGCGAGTAATCTCTTCGGGGACATCCTGACCGACCTCGCCGCCGCCGTCACGGGCAGCATTGGCTTGGCATCCAGCGCGAACATCAACCCGACGAAGCAATACCCCAGCATGTTCGAACCGGTCCACGGTTCGGCGCCCGACATCGCCGGGAAAGGGATCGCGAACCCGCTGGCGGCGATCCTCTCGGCGGCGCTGATGTTGGACCACCTTGGCCTCGCGCGTGGGGCACGCATGCTTCGCGAGTCCGTAGCGGAAGTCCTCAAGGACGGCCGCGTGAAGACTCCCGACCTGGGTGGGAAGGCGACGACGACCGACATGGGCGACGCGGTGGTGGCTGCGCTCTAACGGGGAGGGGACGCCGTGCCGATCTGGGGCTGGGTTTGCATCGGGTTGACGGTCGTGGCCGTCATCCTGATCGTCGTGCTCAATATCAAGATGTCGAACGCCCGGAAGTACACCCTCGAGAACGGGGAGCCAGTGATCGGCTGGCTGGTGCAGGCCAACAACAACCTCTTTGAAAAAGGCATTCAGGACTATCCCGCCGTGGTGTTGATTTCCCCCGATCCGAAATCGGCCGACGATGAGGAGTACATGACCGAGCTGGCTTCGGACATCATGTCGTTGAAGGGGGAGGACTGCGACGACGACGATGAGGAGTTCGTTTCGAGCCTTGTGACCGACGAAGCGTATGTGGAGGGGAAGAGAACCAAGCTGCCGAAATCGTTCACCGATCGACCGAACATCTACCTCTGCCACGTTTACATTTACCGGGACGACCTCCCGAAGAAGCGATTGACCCAGAATTACGTCTGTTGTTCGATCATCTGGGACGAACCCGGTACGCTGATTTGCTCGCGGCCCTGGAAGGGGCGGAAGAAATCGAAGCGCCAGGACGACGAATACGACGACGAGGATTGACGGAAAACCATGCCGACCATCGACGACCTGACGCTCGCGGACCTCCAGGCCGAGGCGGACGAACTGCGCAAGCGGATCGGCCGTTTCCGGCAATCGCTGGGTCGATTCTTGATCCAGAAACAGGAACTGATCGACCTGATGACGATTGCGGCCGTGGCCCAGGAACCGCTGCTGCTCGTCGGGCCGCCCGGCACGGCGAAGTCGGACCTTGTGCTCAAGTTCAAGGACGCGCTCGGCCTCGCGGAAGAGGATTATTTCGAGTACATGCTGACGCGCTTCACGGAGCCGAGCGAGATTATCGGCGCTATCGACATCAAGGAACTGCGCGACGGGCGATACATCCGCAAAAAGGAAGGCAAGCTGCCGACGGCGACGCTGGTCTTCCTCGACGAGATCTTCAAGTCGAATTCGGCGATCCTGAACATCCTGCTGACCATCATCAACGAGAAGAAGTTCTACCAGGAAGGCAAGCCGGAGGCGGTGCCGCTGCGCGTGCTCTTCGCGGCGACGAACGAAATTCCGGAGCAGGGAGAACTGGCGGCGCTGAAGGACCGGTTCGTCTTGAAGGCGATGAGCTGGCCGGTACAGGAGACGCACTTCGCGGAACTGATCGATGCGGGACTGCGCGGCGAGGCGGACAAGGGGCTGAACCGGAAACCGTGGGTGGAGGGGCACGCGTCGCTCGCCGACTTCCTGAAGGCGAACCGCTACCTGACGCTCCTGTTCGCCCGGCGATCGACGGACAAGAATGGCGACGAGGTCACCGACCGGCAGCTCTTCTTCCCGGACGACGTCTTTCGCGAGTTCCAGCGACTCGTGAAGACGCTGGTACGCGAGGACAAGATCTTCATCAGCGATCGGAAGCTCGTGAAGCTCTACAAGTTGCTGCGCGTGCGGGCGTGGCTTTTCGGCGGAGGCACGGTCGGTCGGGACGACCTGCGACTGCTTGCGTACCTCGGCGAATCACACCGGGAGATCGAACTGTTGCGCGAGAAGGTGCCGCAGTTGCTGGGGGATGTGTAGGCCACTGCCCGCGGACGTTCGTCCGCGGGCCTCGCCCGATTTTCGTATCGGATTTTTCATGAACCGATTCGTTGCCATCGCCTTAGTCGTCGTGGGTACGAGTCCGGTATCCGCCGCCGGTCTCCGCTTCCAAGTTAGTGTCGATCCGAAACTCGCCACCGAACAATCCGGCCGTCTGCTCGTCGGCCTCGCGCCGAAGGGGCGGACGCCCTCGTTCACGTCGACAGATCCGTTCGCGCTGCCGATGCTCGGCGTGGACGTTCCGAAATTCGCCGCCGATACGACGGTGACGGTGGACGGAACGGCGATGACTTTTCCGAAGGACGACCTCGCGAAGCTTCCGAAGGGCGAGTACTCCGTTCAAGCGATCTACGTAATCAATCGCGATCTCAGCGTGCCCGGCGCGCCAGGGAACCTGACGAGCAATCTCGTGGCGTTCACGCACGATCCGGCAGCCGAGGCGACGGTCAAGATCCAGCTCACAAAGGCGATCGCCGAGGAGGTACCAAAGGACACGAGCACGCATCTCTATGTGCAAATGCCCTCGAAGCTGCTCTCGGACTTCCACGGCCGGCCGATGGTTTATCGCTTTGCCGTCGTGCTGCCGACGAACTTCACGAAGGAAACAAAGAAGTACCCGCTCGTCGTCCAGATCGGCGGCTTCGGCACGCGCTACACGAGCGCCCGGCGGATGCGGCCCGACGATCGCTTTGTTCAAATCCTGCTCGACGGCGCCGGGCCGTTCGGCGATCCGTACCAGGTGAACTCGGCGAACAACGGACCCTACGGCGACGCACTCGTGCAGGAAGTGATCCCGGCCGTTGAGAAGGCGTATCGGTGCATCGGCACGCCCAAGACGCGCTTCACCACGGGTGGCTCGACCGGCGGCTGGGTCTCGCTCGCCCTGCAGCTCTTTTATCCGGATACCTTCAACGGCTGCTGGTCGCAGTGCCCCGATAGCGTGGACTTCCGCGCCTTCGAGCTGATCGACATCGACCGGGACGCGAACGCCTACGTCAACCGCTTCGGTTTCGAGCGACCGGCGAAGCGCACCCTCGACGGCGACACGGTCTATTCCGTCCGCCATGAGTGCCACCTCGAGCGCGTCCTCGGTCGGGGCGGTCGCTGGGAATTGAGCGGCCTCGACTGGGCGAGCTGGAACGCGACCTACGGCCCGCGCGGCGCGGACGGACTGCCGAAGCCGCTCTGGGATGGCGAGACCGGCGCGATCGACAAGTCGGTGGTCGCCCACTGGGGGAAGTACGACCTGCGGAAGTACATGGAAGCGAACTGGCCCACGCTCGGCCCGAAGCTCGCCGGCGGGAAGGTGCGCATCTGGGTCGGCGACGCGGACGACTATTTCCTCAACAACGCCGTGCACCGGTTGAAGGCGGCGACGGCGAAGCTCGCCAATCCGGCGTTCGACGGCGTCATCGAGATTGCGATGCGAAAGGGCCACACCAACGGCTGGCCGGCGAAGCAAGTCCTGGACGAGATGGCCGAACGGGCGAAGTAATCAACGACGCGGCTTGCCGGCGAAGGTGGCGTATTGCCTTCTGGCGTCTCGCTGGAGTTTGCCGCAGACGATCTCGCACAATTCGAAGATCGCCGGCTCGCGAATCGAATAGACCACGCAGTTCCCCGACCGCTCGCGGTCGAGCAGCCCGGCGTCGAACAGGATGCCGAGTTGCTTCGACACATTCGCCTGCTTGGCCCCCAGCGACTCGACCAGTTCATTGACCGTGCGCGGTTTGCGCCGGAGTTCCTGGAGGATGGCGAGGCGCGTCGGCTCGGCGAGCACGCGGAAGACGCGGGCGACGGCGTCGAGTTGATCGGGCTTGAGGGCGGCCATTCCGCTTCCCGTTGAATATATCGCTGTTTGGCAATATAGTAATTGAGTATAACACGACTATCATAGCACGCCGGCGCGGGAGAAGAATCATGGCACGTCGGATTCTCATCGTGGGCGGCGTCGCCGGCGGCATGTCCGCCGCCACCCGCCTCCGGCGGCTCGACGAATTCGCCGAGATCGCCATCTTCGAACGCGGGCCGTACGTCTCCTTCGCCAACTGCGGCCTGCCCTACCAGCTCGGCGGCGAGATCGCGGACAAGGGCAAGCTCATCGTCCAGACCCCCGAACGCCTCGCGGCCGTCTTCCGACTCGGCGTCCACGCCCGGCACGAGGTGATCGCGGTACGACCCGTTGCCCAGGAAATCGACGTTCGCGACCTCGCTACAGGGCAGATTCGTGCGGAGAAGTACGACGACCTGATCCTCTCGACGGGTGCGTCGCCTGTCGTACCGAACATCCCCGGGATCGATCGGGCCGGGCATTTCCCGCTGCGGACCATTCCCGACCTCGAACGGACCGACGACTGGATTCGAACGAAGAACGCGAAGACGGCGCTCATCCTCGGCGGCGGATTCATCGGCTTGGAGACGGCCGAGCAGTTGCATCGGCGCGGGCTAGCGGTCTCCGTCGTCGAATACGGTTCGCAAGTGCTCAAGCCGTTCGATCCGGAGATGGCGGCGATCATCCATCGGGAGATTCGCAAGCACGGCGTGTCGCTGCGGCTCGGTCAGTCGGTCGTGCGGTTCGAGGCCGGCGACGCGGCGGCGTCCATTGCGGTGTTGGCGGACGGCACGCGGCTGCCGGCCGACCTGGTCATCGTCGGCGTCGGCGTGAAGCCGGAGGCGAAGCTCGCCGCCGACGCGGGGCTGAAGATCGGCCCGACCGGCGGCATCGCCGTCGATGAAGCCTTGCGAACCTCCGACCCGCACGTCTGGGCCATCGGCGACGCGATCGAAGTGACGCACGGCGTCACGGGCCAGCCGATGCTCATTCCGCTGGGCGGCCCCGCGAACCGCCAGGGTCGCACCGTCGCGGACAACATCTGCGGCCGGGCTTCTCGCTACGAATCGACCATCGGCACCGCCATCGTGCGAGTCTTCGATCAGGTGGCCGCCGTCACCGGGGCGAACGAAACGTTGCTGAAAAAGGCCGGCATACCGTTCGAAGTCGTCCACCTGCACCCGAACAGCCACGCGGGCTACTATCCGGGGGCGAAGCCGATCGCGCTCAAGGTGCTTTTTGCTACCGGCGACGGCAAGATCCTCGGGGCGCAGGCCGTGGGCGAGGACGGCGTCGACAAGCGGATCGACGTGATCGCGACCGCCATCAAGGCCGGCATGACCGTCCACGATCTCGCGGACCTGGAACTGTGCTACGCCCCGCCGTTCGGCTCCGCCAAGGATCCGGTGAATCTCGCGGGCATGGCGGCGCAGAACGTCCTCGCCGGCGACGTGGCCGTCGCCCAGTGGCACGAGGTGCCTGGGCTGATCGCGGCGGGTGCCGTGGTGCTGGACGTGCGCGATGCCAAGGAACGCGACGGCGGCGTCATCCCCGGTTCGCTCGGCATTCCGCTGGCACAGCTCCGCGATCGACTCGGAGAGCTACCCAAGGAAAATCTGATTCTCGCCCACTGCGCGAGCGGGCAGCGATCCTACAACGCCTGTCGTGTGTTGATGCAGCACGGCTTTCGCTGCCGGAATCTCGCGGGATCCTTCAAGACTTGGAAAGCGGCCAACGAGGCTTGAATCACAAGGAGATTGTCATGAGCGTTTCAACAATCGCCCCGCGGGAACTGGCGGAACGGTGCGCGAAGGAGACGGTGGAGATCATCGACGTGCGCACGCCGGCGGAGTTCGGCGAGGTCCACGCGACCTACGCACGCAACGTGCCGTTGGACCGTTTGGACCCGAAGTCGTTCGCGGGAAAAACGTGCGTGTTTGTCATCTGCAAATCCGGCGGGCGTGGGAAGATGGCCTGCGAAAAGTTGCTGGCGTCGGGGATCGCCAACGTCGTGAATGTCGAGGGCGGCACGAGTGCCTGGGAGGCGGCGGGGTTGCCGGTCGTGCGCGGGAAGAAAGCCATGTCGATCGAGCGGCAGGTGCGCATCACGGCCGGCGTGCTCGTCGTGCTCGGCGGTGTGCTCGCGCTGGCGGTTCACCCCTATCTCGTCGGGATTTCGATGTTCGTCGGCGCGGGCCTGGCGTTCGCCGGCATCACCGACTCCTGTGCCATGGGGATGCTCATGGCGAAGATGCCGTGGAACCAGCGGACGCCGACGTGCGCTACCACGCCAGCGGCACCAGTTTCGGCCGCGGCACCACCGTCCCAGTGAGCCGCGAATAGCGATGGAATAGATCGGTCGTCCGGAAGCGGAATGGTTCGTACACCTCCGGCCGCGGATGGTCGGCGAGGTACGGCCGCACGAGTTCGAGCATGTGGCGGTCGTACGCCGCCTTCGAGTGCGAGTGGGCGTGGCAGCGGCCTGGCAGCCGGCGGATGTCGCCATCGAACGCCGGGCTAATGTGGAACAGTTCGTGGAAGACGGTGCTGATCTTCTCTTCGAACGGATTGTCGAGGAACCGCGGCAGACTGAAGCTCATCAGGTAGAGCATCTCGCGATCGTCGACGTAGTACCGCTGCACGCCGTAGAGAATGTTCCGTCGGCGCTTTGTCTGGGCGCCATTCTGGAATCGCATCGGCGTGACGCGGGCGTGCGTGCCGAACTTACTGCGATTCCGACACGGGGTGAACGTGATGAGCACGCGGTCGAGGTCGAGCGTGGCAAACGTCGGGCAGCGTTCGACGATGTCCCGGCAGAGCGTGCGCATCGCGCCGGTGAAGTCGAACGCCGGTAGCGCCGGGTCCGATTTCCGATCCACCATCGAATGCACCGGCAGCCGCGCCGCCGTCCAGCGGCGTTCGAGCGGCCAGCGCGACCGGCGGACAGTGGGGATGGAAGTCGTGTCGAACATCGTGCTCGTTCGCGGGTGCGGGAACCGCAATCGTAGATGCCGGCGTACGGCCGGTCAACCGGATTGAACGCTAAACTTTCGCGAAGCATTCCGTTACACTGTCCCCGTATCGTTTCCGCCGATTCTCCGTCTCCGGAGCCTCTCCGCCATGCCGCGCTCCCTCTTCGCGCTTGTTGCTCTGCTTGCGTTCACATCGCTCGCCGCCGCCCAGCTTCCGCCGGACAAGGCGCTCGCCTCCATGAAGGCCGGCGACGGCTTGCAGGTCGAGCTGTTCGCTGCCGAGCCAATGCTGATTAATCCGACGAGCATCGATGTCGACCACCTCGGCCGCGTCTGGGTGGCGGAGGCCGTGAACTACCGGCGCAAGAACTTCAACCGGCCGATCCTCCGCGAGGAGGGCGATCGAATCGTCGTCCTCACCGACAAGGACGGCGACGGCAAGGCGGACGAATCGACCGTTTTCTACCAGGGCCAGGAACTCTACGGCCCTCTCAGCGTGTTGGTGCTACCGCAAGCGAATTCGAAATCGCTCCGCGTCCTCGTCGCGCAGTCGCCGGACATCCTCGAATTCTGGGACAAGGACGGCGATCTCAAGGCCGACGGACCGCCGACGAAGTTCCTCACCGGCTTCGGCGGCTTCGACCACGACCACGGCGTCCATGGATTAACTGTGGGTCCGGACGGCAAGCTCTACTTCACCGTTGGCGACTCCGGCGTCACCGGCCTGCAATCGAAGGATGGCAAAGGGCCGAAGTTCGTCAGCAACACCACGACCATCCAGAAGGGCACCGTCTGGCGCTGCGACCTCGACGGCAACCACGTCGAGCTGATCGCCCACAACTTCCGCAACAACTACGAGGCCTGCGTCGACTCCTTCGGCGAAATCTGGCTCTCCGACAACGACGACGACGGCAACCAGCAGACGCGCATCTGCTTCGTCATGCCCGGCGGCAACTACGGCTACGGACCGCGCGGACCCGGCCAGACCCACTGGCACGAGGAGCAGCCCGGCATCGTCCACAAGGCGATGCGCACCGGCTTCGGCTCGCCGACGGGCATCTGCTTCTACGAGGGGACGCTCCTGCCGGAGAAGTACCGGGGCGACCTGATCCACGCCGACGCGGGGCCGCGCGAGATCCGCTACTTCCAGCGCAAGCCGAAGGGCGCCGGCTACGAACTGGACAAGATCGACATGCTGACGAGCACGGACAACTGGTTCCGCCCGAGCGACGTCTGCGTGGCCCCGGACGGCAGCGTGTTCGTGAGCGACTGGTACGACCCCGGCGTCGGCGGCCACGGCATGGGCGACTGGACAAGGGGCCGCATCTACCGGCTGACGCCGACGGGGCACACGGGGTACAAGGTGCCATATGTAGAAGGCAAATTGACCGCCGATGATACGCTGCGCAATCTCTTCAATAGTCCGAATCTTTCCACTCGGTATCTCGCATTCGGCTTGTTGAAACAAAGCATATGGGAGGAGCAACGACGTGACGTGCTGATGAACAACTTCCGCCTTGCGCGATCCTACTCGGAGAGGGCGAAAGTCATTCAGGGCATTGTTGCGATCATGGGTTGGAAAGAAGGCCAAGAACTGTTGAAGAGCATGATCGAGAAGGATCTCGAAAACAACTTGGCGACAGCCGCCATCAGAGCTGCAATTGCGAACGTCCAGCTAGATGAGATGTTGAAATGGACTCAATACGGCAAAGACAATCCACTTTTTGGAAACATCGATATGCGACAGGTATCGTTCAGAAATGAATTCTTGATTTCACTTCGCCAAGCCGACGCTGATTTGATCCGACCCTACTTCTACTCACTCGCCAAACTCTACGATGGCCAGGACCACTTCTATCGCGCCGCGCTCAACATCGCCTGCGGCACCGACCCGGAGCGGCGGGACAAGATCCTCGCCGATTTCGAGAAGCACTTCCCCGAATGGAACGACAAGGTCGCGGACCTCGTGTGGGAACTGCGGCCGAAGTCGATGCTGCCGAAGATGGAACGGCTGATGGCCGACGCGAAGCTGACGGCGGCACAGAAAGCCCGCATCGTGGACATCCTCGCCGTGAACGACGACCCCGCCGCCGGCAAGACGATGCTCGGCCTCCTCAAGGGCGACCAGCCGGCCGAGGTGAAGAGCCGGGCGGTCGAGAACCTGCGGCTGTTCCTGCCGACGAAGTGGAACGCCCTCGCGAAGAGCGACGAGCTGAAGTCGGCCGTGAACGGGCTGCTCAAGGACACGAAGAACGTCTCCGTCGGCCTGCAACTCGTCGCCGCGTCCGGCTACACGGGTGCCATCGACGCCATCGGCGAACTGATCGGCAACAGTGAGATTCCCGAACCGGTCCGCATCGAGGCGGTCCGCACGCTCGGCAAGCTGAACCATCGCAAGGTGATCGAACTGCTTGATGCCGGTATCGTCTTCGGCAAGCCGGAGGCGATCCAACACGAATCGATCCGCTCGATGGCCGCGCAGATCACCGGGCGCGGCGATTCGGAGAACGCGAAGGCCGCCCTCGCAAGTCTGCAAACGCTCGTCACGAAGAGCGGCGTGGCCCTCGAAGTCCGGCGCATCGCCGTGGATGGTCTCGCCGGCACGCGCGCCGGCACGGGCTGGCTCTTGAAGTTGCAGGAAGACCAGAAGTTCCCCGCAGAGTTCGTCGCATCCACCGGCCGGCTGCTTCGCAACAGCCCGTTCGCCGGCGAGCGCAACAAGGCGATGATCCTCTTCCCCGCCCCCGGCAAGCTCGACCCGAAGAAACTGCCGCCGATCGCCGAACTCGTGAAGCGAACCGGCAGCGCCGACAACGGCAAGGCAATCCTCGCGAAGAGCATCAATTCGGAAGTCCAGTGTTTGAAGTGCCACATGGTCCGCGGCCAGGGCGGGCAGATCGGGCCGGACCTCAGCATGATCGGCAAGAAGGCGAGCAAGGAGAACCTCTACGATTCGCTGCTGACGCCGAGCAAGGCGATCGCCGACCAGTACCTGAGCTGGACGCTGACGGGCGAGGACGGCCAGAGCATCACCGGCCTCGTCGTTGGCGAGACGGAAACGACGATCACCGTGCGGGATGCGAACGGCAAGGACTACGCCTTCCCGGCGAAGGGGACGGAGCGGAAGAAGTCGCTGACCTCGATCATGCCGGAAGGATTGGTCGCGACGCTGACCGAGGACGAACTGGTCGACGTGGTCGAGTACATGACGAAACTGCAGACGCCATCGCTGACGCCGGATTCGTGGATGGTGATCGGCCCGTTCGCCTCGCCGAACGGCAATGCCGGCCTCGACACGCAGTACGGCCCCGAAAAGGGCTTCGACGCGAGCGCGAAGTACGACGGCAAGGCGTGGACGCAAGTCCGACCCGGAGCGAACGGCTACGTCGATCTGGCCGCGCTTCACGGAACGAAGGCGAACAATTCCGTGTCGTTCGCCTACCGTGCGATCGAATCGCCGGAGGAGGTCGAGGCGACGATCCTGCTCGGCACCGACGACGGCGCGATCCTGTACGTGAACGGCGTGAAGGTGCTGAAGGACGAAAACACGCGCGCCGCCGCGCCGGGGCAGAACACCGTTAAGCTGAAGCTGAAGAAGGGAACGAATACGTTCCTCTTGAAGATCGCGAACGGGAACAACCCGCACGGGTTCTATTTCACGATCGAGGGGATTCCGGAGGTCATGAAAAAGTGACTGACGTTTAGCCGCGAGGCGGAGTCTTCGGAGCCGAGCGCGGGGGCATCGCGACGCGCTCGGCTCCGAAGACTCCGCCTCGCCGCTAAACTTTATTCCGTTTCCGACTTGGCGCACGATTCGCCTTTTCCCACCATAACCGAACCGATCCCCCACCAAGGCATCACACCATGTCGCAGCAGACGCTCATTCTCCTCAAGCCCGACGCCGTGCAGCGGCGGCTCGCTGGCGAGATCATCGGCCGGTTCGAACGCAAGGGCCTCCGCCTCGCCGGTTTGAAGCTGGTGCAGGCCCCGCGCGAGCTGGCCGAGAAGCACTACGCCGTCCACAAGGGCAAGCCGTTCTACGAATCGCTGCTGGCGTTCCTGACGAGCGGCCCGACGGTGGCGATGGTGTGGGAAGGCCGCGAGGCGGTGGTCGTCGGGCGGAATCTGATGGGCCTGACGGACGGCGCGAAGGCCCCGCCCGGCACGATCCGCGGCGACTTCGCCCTGAGCGTGCAGAACAACCTCGTCCACGGCAGCGACAGCGCCGAGAACGCAGCCCTCGAGATCGCGCTCTGGTTCGCGCCGAGCGAACTGGTGAAGTACGAGTCCGTCGACGGCAAGTGGGTGGGTTGAGATCGGCTGACCACCCGACTTCCGAAGTCCGGCTTCGACTTCGGAAGTCGAATGCGTGCGGCCGATGACCTCTTTCCAAAGACCGATTCCGTACTCGAACAAACCGACCACGCCGTTACGACTTCCGAAGTCGAAGCCGGACTTCGGAAGTCGGGGCTTTATCGCCGGTTCACGGCCGCGTCGTGGTTCAAGATGGCGAGCGCGAGCTGCGTCGCCGCGGCGAGTTC
This sequence comes from Gemmataceae bacterium, assembly GCA_019636445.1. Taxonomy (GTDB): domain Bacteria; phylum Planctomycetota; class Planctomycetia; order Gemmatales; family Gemmataceae; genus Limnoglobus. Next base: position 120,874 of record JAHBXO010000004.1, read on the forward strand.
CACCGGATCGAGCTTCGGGGCGGCCTTCGTCTCGCCGACGGCGAGCAGCTTCGCCGCGGCGGCCTTGTCATTCGCGTACTCGGCGCGTTGCTCGTCGTAGAGCGATTTCAACACGGCCGCTTCCCGCTCGTTCGCCACGCGGCCCGTCGCCGTGCGGAACGCCCACGCAATCTGAGCCTCGATCGTCGCGCCGCCTTCCTTTAGCATGCGCTGGCCGAGGAAGCGCGCCGCCTCCACGAACTGCGGATCGTTGAGCAGTGCGAGCGCCTGCAGGGGCGTACTCGTGGCCTGGCGCTTCACGGCGCAGTTGCTGCGGTCGGCGGCGTCGAAGGTCGTCATCTGCGGGTGCGGGGCGGTGCGCTTCCAGACCGTGTAGAGGCTGCGGCGGTGCAGGTCCGCCCCCTTCGATTGCGGGTAGTGCGGCCGGCCCATCGCCTCGTTCCAGAGTCCCTCGGGCTGGTACGGGTAGACGCTCGGCCCGCCCTGTTTCTCAATCAGTAATCCGGAAACGAAGAGGGCCTGGTCGCGCAGCATTTCGGCGCTGAGCCGGCGGGCGGGGGCGCGGGCGAGCAAGTGGTTGTACGGATCCTTCGCGGTCGCCTCCGGCGCGGGCTTGGATGTTTGACGATAGGTGGCACTCAAGGCAATCTGTTTCAGGACTCGTTTCATGTCCCAATCCCGGCTGAAGTCGCGGGCGAGCCAGTCGAGGAGTTCGGGGTGGGTGGGAGGGGTGCCGGTGGTGCCGAAGTTGTCACTGGTCTCGACGAGTCCGGTGCCGAACATCTGTTGCCAGAGGCGGTTGACGGCAACGCGGGCAAAGAGCGGGTGGTCGGGGTGGGTGAGCCAGCGAGCGAGTCCGAGGCGGTTGCGCGGGAGGTCGGCGGGGAACGGCGGCAGGGCCGCGGGCGCGTCGGCCGTCACCGGTTCGCCGGGTTGGTCGTAAGCGCCGCGCTTGAGCACGAACGCCGGCTTCGGCGCGGGCATCTCCTGCATGACCATTGCTTCGGGGATCGGGTTCACGAAGTTCGCGTGTGCTTTCCGGGCCTCGCGCAGCGCGGCGGTTGCTTTCACCACGTCCTCTGCGATAGCCAGATGCGATTCGGTGGCTTCACTCATGTCCTTTGATTTTTCACCCGCGAGCATCGCAATATCGTATTTCGTCAAGTCGCGATCGTTGATGCGTAGCTCGTCTATGGCGCCGCCCTTGAAGCCGTTGTCGCGGAACCGGTAGCCGACCTGCAGGCTCGGCTCGCCGCCCTCGTAGGTGATGTCCTTGCGCAGCCCGTCGCGGACGATGTCGCACTCGGCTTTCGCTCCGTTCACGTAGACCGCAAGTCCGCTCGCGCGGCTGGAACCATCGTAGGCGATGGCGACGTGCGTCCACGCGTTCACGGCGATCGGTTGCTTCGTCGCGACCTTCAGCGAGTTGCCGGGCCACATGTGGTGCATGCCGAACGCGACCTTGCCGTTCTCCAGAAGCAGTTCATACCCGCGGCTGCCAGCGTCGATCGGCGCCTTACTGTGGTGCAACACAACGGCGCGCGGCTGGTGCTTCGACGACTTCAGCCAAAGGGAGATCGTGAACGGATCGCTGCGCGAGAAATGGCCGACGCCGGGGATGTCGAAACCACTCTCGCCGTTGAGTTCGACCGCCTTGCCCAACTTGCCGTCGACAAGTTTCGGGCCGTCGTGGCCGTTGGCGGATTGCTTTGTACTCACCGCGTTGGGGGACTTGTTGCCGGCGAGTTCGTCGAAAGGGAAATGCGCGACGAGGCCGGTCGGTGTCGAAGGTGGCTTCGGCGCGTCCGTCTTACTACGGAAATCGTCCCGCGCCGCGTCCCGCGCCACCTTCAACTCCGCTTCCTTCGCCAAAACGGCTTTCCACAATTCCGCGATCGTCTTGTCCTGCTCGTCCGTGCTCAACAATAGCGTCGGTACCGGCATCGAGTTCGTGAAGTAGCTCGTCTGGCCGCTTTCGTCGATGTTCTGGAAGAACGCGAAGAGGCGATAGAAGTCCTTCTGCGTGATCGGGTCGTACTTGTGGTCGTGGCAGCGACTGCACTCGAAGGTCTGCGCGAGGAAGGCCGTGCCGAAAGTGGTGACGCGATCGACGACGTAGGCTACGCGGAACTCCTCCTCGACCACGCCCCCCTCCTCGTTCTGCATGTGGAGGCGGTTGAACGCCGTGGCGAGTCGCTGGTCCTTGGTGGCGTTCGGTAGCAGGTCGCCGGCGAGCTGCTCGAGGGCGAAGCGGTCGTAGGGTTGGTTGGCGTTGAAGGCCTTGATGACCCAATCGCGGTAGGGCCACATGGCGCGGAAACGGTCGGACTGGTAGCCGTGGGTGTCGGCGTAACGGGCGGCGTCGAGCCAGTCGGCAGCCATGCGCTCGCCGTAGCGCGGGGAAGCGAGGAGGCGATCCACCACCTTCTCGTGGGCGTTCGGAGAGGAATCCTTCTCGAAGGCGTCGATCTCGGCGATGGTCGGCGGAAGGCCGGTGAGATCGAGGGTGACGCGCCGGAGCCAAGTGGATTTCGGGGCTTCGGGGGAAGGTTTCAAACCTTCCTTTTGCAATCGTGCGCGAATGAACGCATCGATGGGGTGGAGCGCCCGTCGCTCGCGATCCGGGTTGAGTGGCTCCGGGTTGGGCACCGGCACCATTTTCGGCAGTGGGGCGTATGCCCAGTGCTGGCCCCACTTCGCTCCGTCGTCCACCCATCGCTTGAGTGTGGCGATCTGCTTGGCCGTCAGCTTCCGGTTCGAGTCCGGCGGTGGCATCACGGCCTCCGGGTCGGCGCTGGCCACGCGGGCGATCACCTCGCTTTCGGCGCTCCTCCCCGGCACGATCATCGTCCGCTCGCGCTTCTTCTTGAAGGCACCCTCCTTTGTGTCGAGGCGCAGGCCGGCCTTACGCGCGCCTTCGTCCGGCCCGTGGCAGTGGAAGCAGTTTTCGGAGAGGATCGGCAACACATCGCGTGCAAAGTCGACTTCGGCGGCCCGACCGGCTGATCCGACGAACCCCAGGACAAGGAGGCCAAGTCCGAATCGCATGATGTTCTCCAGCTGACCGTCTCCCGGTCGCCATTCTGGGAATGCTTCCACATATTTTACGCGGAATGGTTCCAAATTGCCGCAGCGACCAATGGCCGCGTTTCCAGCGGATCGTTTGCCACCTATCCGGTGTTGTCAGCCATTGCCGACGAACGGATTCGTCCGCTTTTCGTGGCCGATAGTCGTGACGGGGCCGTGGCCGGGATAGACCACCGTGTTGTCCGGCAACGGCCAGAGCTTCTCGTGGATGCCCTTTTCCAACACCTCGAAGCTTCCGCCGGGGAAATCGGTCCGGCCGATGCTACCGCGAAAGAGCACGTCCCCGCCGAGCACCATCGTTGGCTTTGTCTCGATCAGGATGTAAACGACGTGCCCCGGGGAGTGGCCGGGAATCTCGCGCACAAGCATGGGGATGCCGGCGATTTCGATCGTCTCGCCGTCGATGACGGTGCGGTCCGCCGGCGGGCTGACCACCGGCATGCCGTAGAACGCGCTGCGGTTGAGGTTCGCGTCGGTCAGCCAGTCTTTCTCGCCGATGCCGATGAGAATGGGGGCGTCCGGAAACGCGGCCTTGATCGCGGCATTCCCGGCGATGTGGTCCAGGTGGCCGTGCGTGTTCACGATGGCGGCGAGTGTCAGGCCGCGGGTTTCGATCTGTTCAAGGATGAGTTCTGGTTCGAAGCCGGGGTCGATCACGAACGCGTCGGCGCGTCCCTCGATCCAAACGAGATACGAGTTCTCGCCAAACGGCTGCGATTCGATGGTCTCGATCTGGATGCGCACGGTTGTTCCCTTTGCTCACTGTCGGTCTCTGTCATTTGAATGTATAATTTCCCCACTCCCGCCGGACCCGTTCCGAGGTCGCGCATGCGTTCGCTGGTGCTATCCCTTCTGTTGTTGTCGGGCCCGCGTGCGATCGCCGCCGAGCCGAAAATCGACACCGATTACTTCGAGAAAACCGTTCGGCCCCTGCTCGTCGAACGTTGCCAGAAGTGCCACTCGGCGAAGAAGGCGAAGGGCGGTTTGGACCTGTCGACGAAAGCGGGGTTCCTCGCCGGCGGGGACACGGGGCCGCTCGTGCACAAGGCAAAGCCGGAGGCGAGTAAGTTTCTGGCGGTGATCCGGTACGACGGCGACGTGAAGATGCCGGAGAACGGCAAACTGCCGGACGCCGAAATCGCGGTCTTCACGAAATGGATCGTGGGTGGGGCACCGTGGCCCGACGACGGAACGAAGACGGTCGAAAAGACTTTCGACTTGCATGGCCGCGCGGCGAAGCATTGGTCGTTCCAGCCGATCGTGCCCGGCAACGCGGACATCGACCGCGCGATCCGCCTCAGACTTGAAGCCGGCGGGCTGAAACCCGCGCCGCCGGCCGCCCCCGAGAAACTCCTGCGAAGGCTTTACTTCGACGTGACCGGTTTGCCGCCGACGCCGGAGGACCTCGCGGAGTTCCAGATCGAGAACTACGAAGTCGTCGTGGATCGCTTGCTGAAGTCGCACGACCATGGCGTGCGCTGGGCGCGGCACTGGCTCGACCTCGCCCGCTACGCCGAGACGCGCGGCCACGAGTTCGACTTCGAAATCCCCAACGCCTGGCGCTACCGCGACTACGTCGTGCAGGCGATCAATGACAACCTCCCCTACGACTGGTTCGTGCGCGAGCAGGTCGCCGGCGACCTCTACCCGCCTCGCTTCATCAACGGGAGTTCGGAGAACCAATCGCTCATCGCCACCGGTTTCTGGCACCTCGGTGAGGCGGTGCACTCGCCGGTGGACGTGCGCCAAAACGAAGCCGACCGCTTCGACAACATGATCGACGTCTTCGGCAAGACCTTCCTCGGCCTTACCATCTCCTGCGCCCGCTGCCACGACCACAAGTTCGACCCGATCTCGACGGCCGACTACTACGCCCTCTACGGCATCCTCGGCAGCTCGCGCTACAGCCACGAGTGGATCGGCGACCGCGAGAAGGTGAACGCGGTTCGGAAGGAGCTGCGCGAGAAGCGGAAACTTCCCGATCCGAAGCCCGCGGCGAAGATCGACGGCGCGACCGAGGATTTCAGCGGCGACTGGCGCAAGACCTGGTTCGTCGACGGCCCGGCGTTCGATGCGAAGGTCGGCTACCCGCACAGTGGCCGCGAGTCGATGAACCTCTCCGGTACGCTTCGCTCGCCGACGTACACGATCGGTTCGCGCTACCTCGCCGTGCGCGTCGCGGGGAAATCTTCCGATCTAAGACTCATCCTCAACAATCTGCAACTGATTCAAAGTCCGATCTACGGCGAACTGAAAAGAACGGTCGAACACGGCGACGAATTCCGCTGGGTCGTCTTCGATCTGAAGATGTGGCAGGGTCAGGCGTGCTACCTCGAACTGATCGACCACGGAGGCTACGCCGCACTGCGCGAGCTTCGCTTCGGCGATGCGCCGCCGGCACCCGCGCCGAAGGAATCGTGCGATCCGCCGCCGGCGATCCCGAAGGACGACCCTGCGATCGCGGACCTGGAGTTCAAGCTCGCACAAACCTCGCTTCTCCGCGCCCCTGCGATGGTCGAGGGCACGCCCCGGAACGAGCGGGTCTTCATCCGCGGCAACCCGAAGACGCTCGGCCCGGAGGTCGAACGGCGGTTTCTCGAAGCGCTGACCGAAGGGAAACCGAAACCTCCGAAAACCGGCAGCGGGCGCAAGGAACTGGCGGAGGCCCTCGTCGATCCGAAGAACCCGCTCGTCGCGCGCGTCTTCGTGAACCGCGTCTGGCAGCACTACTTCGGCGTCGGCCTCGTTCCCACGCCGGACGACTTCGGCAAGCTCGGCCAGGAGCCGACGCACCCGGAACTTCTCGATGCGCTCGCGGCCGAGTTCGTCCGCGACGGCTGGAACGTGAGGAATCTCCATCGGCGCATCCTGCTGAGCGAGACCTACCGCCAGTCGGCAACCCCACACCCGGACACGGCCGCGAAGGCGGCGACTGCCGACCCGCAGAATAAGCTGCTGCACCGGGCGAACGTGAAGCGTCTAGAGGCCGAGGCGATCCGCGATGCGATGCTGGCCGTCTCCGGTCGATTGTCCACGTCCGATGGTCGCGGCGTACCCGGTCGGCCCGGCGTGCCTCCACACCTCACGGAATTCTCCATCGGCCGCGGTCGGCCCGGAGAAAGCGGCCCCGTCGACGGCGGCGGTGCCAGGAGCCTCTACTTGCAGGTCCGCCGGAACTTCATCAACCCGTTCTTCTCCGCGTTCGACTTCCCGACTCCGTTCACGGCCATCGGCCGGCGGTCGGTGTCGAACGTGCCGGCGCAGGCGCTCGTGATGCTCAACAATCCGTTCGTCCTCGGCGAGGCCGACCGCTGGGCGAAGGCGATGTCGCGACTGCCCGCCAAAGAACGGATCGACCGGATGTACCGACAGGCATTCTCGCGGCTCGCGACGGTCGAGGAACGGACGGCCGCGGAAGAGTTCGTCCGCGAGCAGGCGAAATCGATTGGTGAACCGCGCGCTCTGGCGGAATTCGCGCACGCCCTCTTCAATGCCAAGGAATTCGTCTTCGTGGAATAGCGGCGGCTGTTCGTTTTCCGACGCGGCGGTTAGATCAACGGTACATTCGTCGTGGGGCCGGCACGCATGATCCTCGTCGCGTTCCTCAACACGCTCCGGCTCGCGAAGTTGATCGAAGGCGCCCTCGCGACCGTCGGCGCGTTTCTCGTCGGCTATGTCCTTGTCGCACTGCTCGGCTGGTTGTTCGACAAATACCTCCTCAAACGCAAGTCCCCGGAGTTGCTGCACCGCGTCTGTCGCCTGCTTGGCGGGCTGATCCTCGCCATCCTCGTGGCGATGATGCTCTTCGGCGGCGGGGGCGGCAGCGGCGACGGCACGGGCGACGGGGCGGGTACGGGCACGGCCTCGCCCGGCCCGGCGTCGAACGCCGAATCGACCGACCCGAAAGCCGTGGCGGCGAAGGTGGCCCCGCCCGTCGAGGTGCGCGTCCGCGTGCTCGTCCTCGGCGGCACGGACGTGAAGGACCAGAAGTTCTACGTGGTGGACGACGACCCCGCGCCGCTCGCGTTCGCCGACGCCAAGTCGGCGATTCAAAGGAAGAAGGACGCGACGGCGAAATCGGTGGGCCTTGAGATCCGCTTCCCCGTGCAAAACGCCCTGCCGCGGGATCACCCCGCGATCGCTCAACTGGCGCGTTGGGCCGGCGAGGTCGCGGGTCTCACCGTCACCTTCCCGGCCGAGGCGCCCTGACGCGCCATGCCCCCCGCGCCGCGAATCGTGTTCTTCGGCCTGCCGATCACCGGCAAAACCGGACTTCTACACGCCTTTGCCGACCCGGAAGCGCCCTTTCCGCTCTCCAAATACGGCGACGAAACGAAAACCGAACTCTGCCGGACGCTGCCCGACGGTACGGTGCTCTGCGACGTCGACAGCCCCGTCGCCAAGGAACTCATCGACGACCCGAACCGGATCGAACGGGACGATCGCACGGCCCTCGCGGTGCGCGGGGCGAACGCGGTGGTCCTCGCGATCGATGCATCCGCGACCGACGACTCCACCCTCGGCCTGTTCCAATCCTTCGCCGCCTTTCTCGACGGCTTCGAAGGTGCCCGGCGTCGGAATCGCGACGTCGGCGGATTGCCCGTCTTCCTCACGCTGACGAAATGCGATCGGCTCGCCCGCCCCGGCGACGGCCCCGACGACTGGTTCCGCCGCGTGGAGGCGAAGAAGCGATCGGTGCGAACCGCGTTCGAAGACTACCTCGCCGGTCTCGGCGTCGAGCCGTTCGCGTTCGGCAGCGTGGAGGTCCATATCGCGGCGACGGCGCTCCGGTTCCCCGCGGACCCGCGCTTCGCCGCGCTCGACGCGCCCTTCGGCGTGGAGGAACTGCGGGACGAATGCCTTGCGGCGGCCACCGCGCACCTTCGTCGATCGGATGAATCGCACCGCCGACTGCGCTGGACGTTGGCCGGGGCCGGATCGATCGTTGGCGCGATGGCGCTCGCGCTGGCGGCGCTCTTCGCCCTTGCTCCAGGGCTTGACGAAGACCGGCTGGGGAACCGCGTGCGCGCCTATCGGGAACGCGAAGGGCCGCCGGCGTCGCGACTCGCGGACGCGCGGCTCGAACGGAATCGGCGGGAACTGGCCGCGATCCGCAGCGAGTCGGGATTCGATTCGCTACCCGACGAACTCCGACGATTCGTTGTCCAGCGACTGGCGGAGAACGACGCCTACAAGGAGTATCGCGAGCGATTCCACCCGCCCCGGATCGGCCCGGCCGAGGCACGCACCCTGAAGGAACTGGACGCGCTCGACTCGGAACTGGCCGGCACCTTGAAACCGCCGACCGAATACGCTGAGGACTGGGCCGAGACGGCGGCGGTGCGGCTGTATCGAAAGTGGCTCACGGACGCGGCGATGCTTCGGACCGTGCAGGGCACGATGCACGATTGGTATCGCGGGCTGATCCGCCGCGGCACGGCGCTGCTCGTGGCGGCGCAACTCGATGGCGGCTGGCGCGCCTCGGCCGGGCGTCTGCTTGCGGACGCCGCCGCGCCGCCATACGACGCGAACGATGCGATGCCCGGCTCTGTCAAACTCGCGATCCCCCGCGGCGCGCCGCTCCGTTTCGCCGTCGCCTTGGAATTCGATCGGGTCGATCAGGCCCGCGCCGACTGGCAAGATACGCTCGCACGCGTCGCCGCGATGCGCGATCTGGCCGACGCTCTCGGCCTGACCGGCGCGCCCGAGCCTGTACTGGTCTTCCCTGAAGTCGTCGATCGCGCGGCATCGTCTGCGTTGGGCGCGGCCGTGCTGGCGAAGTTGCCGCGCATGAAGGAGACCGTTTCGCAATTCCCCGATCCGTCGCGGTCCGAGTTGCAGCGTCGGCTTCAGCTAGCCCACGAGGCCGGGGCAAAGCACGTCCGCGCCGTCGTCCGTGCCCGGCTTGGCAGCGAGAGCCGCGAGGCGTGGGCGACCGCCGCGAAATGGTTCGACGAGCCGGACGCGAAGGCGTGGGGTCGGTTGTTGCAGACAATCGGTACTTGGGGCGAGTTCGCGCCGGGCGATCCGGTCGAGGAGGCGATCGCGTTCCTCCGGAAGGACGCCTTCGAGTCGGATCTGTCGACATTGGAACTGACGGTGCCGAACGATTTGCGAGAACGCCGCCCCATCCCGCGCGGCCCGCTCGCCATTCGCGTCCGGCTCCCTAATGCAACCACGCGGGAGTTGCCGTTCCGCTCCGTCGGCGAGCCGACGGTGACCGCGACGGCGACCGTCCACCGGTTCGCGCCGGACGGCCACGACGGCAAGCCCTGGTTCGCGCCGGGCGAACCGCTGACGGCGAGCCTGAGCCTGAAGTCCGGCGATGCCGAACTCGTGCTGGAATGGGATGGCGGCGCGGCCGTGTACGGCTTCGACGCGCTCGGCCGCGAACCGACAGTGAAGACTTCCGCCGGCCCCCGCGAACGCGCGACCGGCGTGCGATTGTCGGCGCCGAACCTTCCGCGATTGCCGACGCTCCTGAGACCGAACTGACACGGGTACCCGACGCGATGCACATTCGAGACATCTTCCGCGACCACAAGACGACCTTCAGCTTCGAGTTCTTCCCGCCGAAGACCGACGCGGCGTGGGAGGAACTCTTCGTCAACATCGCCTCGCTGCAATCGCTCGCCCCGTCGTTCGTCTCCGTCACCTACGGTGCCGGCGGCTCGACGCGCGACCGCACGCACGACCTTGTCGTGCGCATCCAGAAGGAGACGAACCTCACGGCCGTGTCGCACCTGACGTGCGTCTGCCACTCGAAGGAGGAGATGGCCGCGATCCTGGACCGCTACGCCTCGTCGGGCATCGAAAACGTGCTCGCGTTGGGCGGCGATCCGCCGAAGACGATCGCAAACTACGACCGGTCGAAGGACGGCTTCCAGTACGCGAATCAACTCGTCGAGTTCATCCGTTCGCGGCCGAACGTGCCGGACGCACGCGGCTTCGGCATCGGCGTCGCCGGCTTCCCAGAAGGGCACCCCGGCTGCCCGAACCGGCTCCAAGAAATGGATTACCTGAAGAAGAAGGTCGATGCCGGGGCCGACTACATCTGCACGCAACTCTTTTTCGAGAACCGGGACTTCTACGATTTTCGCGAGCGGTGCGACCTGGCCGGGATCAAGGTGCCGATCGTCGTCGGCATCATGCCGATTACGAGCAAGGCGGGGATGACGCGCATGGCCGAACTGGCACTCGGCGCACGCATCCCGGCCCGGCTGCTAAAGGCCGTGGGACGCTGTGAAAACGACGAAGCGGTCAGCCGCGTCGGCATCCACTGGGCCACGGAACAGTGCCGGGACCTGCTGGACAACAACGTCCGCGGCATCCACTTCTACACGCTGAACAAGTCCGACGCGACGCGGACGATCTACGAGAACCTCGGCGTCCGCGACTCCGCGGCGCTGCGCGCGGGGTAACTGCCATGCCAATCCAACAGACCTCGATCATGGATCCGGATTTTTCCCCCTCCCCCCTTGAGGGGGAGGGCCGGGGTGGGGGGTGGCTGGCACGAATGCTCAAGTTGACGGTCCACCGTACCCCCCACCCTAACCCTCCCCCTCAAGGGGGGAGGGGACAAAACCCCGCGCCGCGATTCGGCCCGACTTTGTTTGTAGCAGCCATCCTTCTACTGGCGTTTGCATCCCTTCCCCTCGCCGCACAATCTCCCCGCGCGCCTGTCGAGGGGAAGAATGGCATGGTCGTCTGCGTCTGCCCGATCGCGGCGGACGTCGGCGTCGGCGTTTTGAAATCCGGCGGGAACGCGGTGGACGCGGCGATTGCGGTCGCGTTCGCCGAGGCGGTCACCTGGCCGGAGGCGGGGAACATCGGCGGTGGCGGCTTCATGCTCGTCGCGAACGGCACCGAAGCGACCTTCTTCGACTACCGCGAGGCTGCGCCGGCGCTCGCCACAAAGACGATGTTCGCCGACGGTAAAATCGATTTCCGCTCGCACCAGTCCGCCGGCGTTCCGGGGACCGTGCGGGGTATGGAACTCGCCCACAAGCGGTTCGGCACGAAGCCGTGGAAGGACCTGCTCGCACCCGCAGTGAAACTCGCGGCCGGCTTTCCTGTCGACACGCCGCTCGCCAAGCGGATCAATGATGTGCTGAAAGATCCGAAGACGACGAACGCCGAGTTTCGGCGCATCTTCGGCCGCGAGTGGGAGGCCGGCGACACGCTGAAGCAACCCGAACTCGCGAAGACGCTCGCCGGCATCGCCGAACACGGGGCCGACTGGTTCTACACCGGTCCGCCGGCCGAGCAACTCGAAGCCGAGATGAAAGCCGAGGGCGGCCTCATTCGCAAATCCGACCTCGCCAAATACGCCGCCAAGGAACGCAAACCGCTCTTAGGCACCTATCGCGGCTATGAGATCGTCGCGGCCCCGCCGCCGAGTTCCGGCGGCACCGCGATCCTCGAATCGCTGAACATCCTCGAACAGTTCAACGTGAGCAAACACCCGCGTCATTCGCCCGAGACGGTCCACTTGCTCGCCGAAGTGCAGCGTCGCGCCTTCCGTGATCGGGCCGAGTTCCTCGGCGACCCCGACTTCACGACGATTCCCGAGCACCTCACTTCGAAGGAGTACGCGAAAAAACTGGCCATGACGATCGACATGGGGAGAGCCACGAAAAGCGAATCGCTTGCGGGCACCATCCCAATCACCGAGATGGGCGGCAACACCACTCACTTCTCGATCGTCGACAAGAACGGCCTCTGCGTCTCGAACACCTACACGCTGGAAATGAACTTTGGCAGTCGGATCGTCGTGCGAGGCGCGGGCTTCATCCTGAACAACGAGATGACCGACTTCAACCCGATTCCCGGCACAACGACCCGCGCAGGGAAGATCGGCACGGACGCGAACCTCGTCGCCCCCGGCAAACGGATGCTCAGTTCGATGACGCCGACGATCGTGCGCAAGGGTGGCAAGCCGTACCTCGTGACTGGCAGCCCCGGCGGGCGGACGATCATCAACACGGTCCTCTGCGTGCTCGTGAACACGCTCGACTACGACATGACGCCGACGGCCGCCGTCGATGCACCGCGGCAGCATCACCAGTGGTTCCCGGACCGGATCAGCATCGAGAAATCGTCGACGAGTGCGGACCTCGTCGTCAAGTTGAAGGCGATGGGCCACACGGTGACCGAGTCGCGGCAGGGGGATGCCCACACGATCCGCATCGATCCGATGACGGGGCTCTTTCAAGGTGCTGCCGACAAACGATTGAACGGGAAGGCGAGCGGATACTGAATCGCGAATGGTTCTCGACTTCCGAAGTCCGGCTTCGACTTCGGAAGTCGTCGCGGGCCGTGGTCTTCCGAAGTCGAAGCCGGACTTCGGAAGACGGTGTCTCTCCTGCCCAATTGCCCGACGGAACGGAAATCGCTTTCAATCGATGGCTCCTTGCCACTATGATTGGCGGGAGCCAACCCATCAGCCGGGAATCTCCTCATGAATGCTCCGATCACCCGTCGCGACTTCTTCAAGGCCTCCGCCGTCGCCGGGGCCGCCGTGGCCGTCGGCGGTTCCGTTCCGGCTGCTTCACCGGGCCAAGCGAAGAGTTGCATCTTTCTCATGCTCACAGGCGGCCCGAGCCAGCTTGACACATGGGACCCGAAGCCAGAGGCTCCGAGCGACGTGCGCGGCCCGTTCGCACCGATCCGCACCGCCGTGCCGGGGATGCACGTCTCGGAACTCTTCCCGAAGATGGCGGCGATGGCCGACAAGTTCTCGCTCATCCGCTCGATGCACCACGAGTACGCTCCGATTCACGAGAACGGCTTCCAGTTGCTGAACACCGGCCGGCGTTTTGGTGATGGCGAAGCGTGGCCGAGCGTCGGGAACGTGATGAACTTCCTTCGCGGCAGCAAGACGGAACGCGGAAACACTCGGCATTACGTGTCGCCGAATACGATCGTGGAAACCGGACTCGATCTCGCGAAAGGTTTCGAACCCGGCTTCCTTGCCGACCGTGTCGAATTCCAGGAAGCCGGCACCGGCCGCAACTTCAGCAACGAATCTCCTGCCGACTGGCTGCGGACGTTTCATTCCGACGCGCGCGATGAGCGATACACGATGACTGGCTTCGGTCAGAACTGCCTTCAGGCGATGCGGAGTGTGACGAAGGATCGCGGACGATTCGTGACCGTAAACATGTTCTCGACGGTGTTTGACTCCGCGTCGTGGGACTGCCACGCGTCGCCGGGCTCACTCCGCACTTCACTCGCGGATTATTCGCGGACGGTTGCCCCGACCTTCGACGCGGCCTTCTCGTCGCTGATCCACGATCTCGATGCTAGCGGCCGATTGGATGACACGCTCGTCGTTGCGGTCGGCGAGTTCGGCCGGACGCCGAAGCTGAACTGCCACGGCGGCCGCGACCACTGGGCGAATTGCTGGACGGCCATCGTCGCCGGCGGCGGCACGCGGGGCGGCCGCATCATCGGCGAATCGGACGCGATCGCCGGCGAGCCGAAAGACCGGCCGGTGCATTGTTCCGAGCTGGTTGCGACGATCTACCACGCCCTGGGCATTTCGAATGCGACGACAATCCCCGGCCCCGACGGGATCCCGGTGCGCGTGGTCGATGCTGAGCCAGTGATGGAGCTGTTCTGATTTTCTATTTTGCATTTTTCATTCTCCATTTGGCATTGGTCCAGAGTTGTTTGGACCAATGCCAAATGGAGAATGAAAAATGCAAAATGACGAACCCTCCGCCCGCCAAGTCCACCCTCCTCTCCCGAGGCATCTCCCATGCGATTCTTTGGATTGCTCTTCGCTTGCGTTCTCGTCCGTTCCGCCTCCGCCGATCCACTGCCGAACACCAAGCCGCTGACAACCGAGGGCGACCTCGCGAAGCGGATGGTCGACGGCATTCACAAATACCTCGATCGCGAGTTGGAGGCGGCGACAAAGAGGGAAAACGCCGCTAGGCCAGACCGCGAACGTTTGAAGTACATCCTCGGCGTAGTCGATCCGCGAGTGCCCACGAAGCTCGAGTACGTCGGTGGTCCGGATAAGCCTTCGCTTTTAGCGGAACGGGAAGGATGCAAGATCCACGCGGTTCGATGGGCCGTCTTGAACGGCATTGAGTCCGAAGGATTGTTGATTGAGCCGAAAGGCAAGCCGAAGGCAAATCTCATCGCCATTCCCCATGCGGGCCAAAGCCCCGAGGAAGTAGCCGGGCTTGCGAAGGGGGACGACTTTGGATTCCGATGCGCCCATTACGGATGCCGAGTGCTCATCCCGACGCTGATCGATCGCGACGATAAATACTCGGGCAACGCCCGGCTCGGCCGTCGCACGAACATACCGCACCGGGAATTCATCCACCGCATGGCCTACGAGATGGGGCGGACGCTGACGGGATACGAAGTGCAAAAGGTTCTCGCGGCCGTGGACTGGTTCGAGAAGCAGGATGCCAAGCTCAAGATCGGCGTCGTTGGCTATGGCGAAGGCCGTCTCATCGCCCGCTATGCCGGCGCGATCGACGAGCGAATTGCCGTCACGGACGTGCAACAAGAAATCGTCCGGACATTCGATCCCAAGCTGATTGATCAGCCGATCGATCGGAATGTCTGGGACCTTGTGTCGGCGAGTCGTCCATTCACCGCCGACGGCTACTTCGCCGGCCGGAGCCTGACCGGTTACAACGGAGCGTTGGAACCGACCTGGCCCGGACCACGGACGGGCCAGGGGTTGTTTCACGCGGCTCCCGGAAAACTCGTTGGAATCGAAGCCGATCCCGGTCATCCGTTGCGGAACGACCGGAAGAAATTCGTCGAATACAACGTCTTCCTACCGCTCCTCAAGTTGGGTCCGCAACCGACCATTGACCTCGCACCCACTGAAATTAATCTCGACCACGTCGAACCCCGCCACAAGCGGCAGTTCGACCAACTCGTCGCCTTCACTCAAAACCTCTGGCGACACTCCGAGCCGGTCCGCAAGGACTACTGGAAAAAAGCTGACGCATCCTCGCCCGAGAAGTGGGAACAGTCCTGCGAGCCGTACCGCAACCACTTCCACGAGGAAGCCATCGGCAAGCTGCCGGAGCCGACGATGCCGCTGAACCCGCGCTCGAGGCCGATCTACGACACGCCGAAATGGACCGGCCACGAAATCATGCTCGACGTCTACGACGACGTCTTCGCCTACGGCATCGTGCTGCTGCCGAAGGACCTGAAGCCCGGCGAGAAGCGGCCCGTCGTCGTCTGCCAGCACGGCCTCGAAGGACGGCCGACCGACGTCTGCGATCCGAAGCAGCGCACCAAATACTACAACTCGTTCGCGGCCCAACTCGCCGACCGCGGGTACATCGTCTTCGCGCCGCAGAACCCGTACATCTTCGACAACTACTTCCGCCAGATCATGCGCAAGGCGAACCCGCTCAAGCTCTCGCTCTTCAGCTTCATCATCCGGCAGCACCAGCGGATCATCGACTTGCTCGAGACGCAGCCGAACGTCGACCCGAAGCGCATCGCGTTCTACGGCCTCAGCTACGGCGGCAAGACCGCCATGCGCGTGCCCGCCGTCGAGAAACGCTACTGCTTGAGCATCTGCTCCGGTGACTTCAACGAGTGGATCGGCAAGATCGTGAGCACCGAGCTGCCGATGAGCTACATGTTCACGAAGGAGTACGACATGCTCGAGTTCAACCTCGGGCACACCTATAACTATGCCGAGATGGCGAACCTGATCGCGCCGCGGCCGTTCATGGTCGAGCGCGGCCACGACGACGGCGTCGGCATCGACGAGATGATCGCCTACGAGTTCGCGAAGGTCCGTTACCTCTACGAAAACCGCTTGAAGATCGGCGACCGCACGGAGCTGGAGTTCTTCGTCGGTGGCCACGAGATCCACGGGAAGGGGACGTTCGCGTTCCTGGACAAGCACCTGAAGTGGACGCCGAAGTAGGGAACTTTTTTCCCCGGAGACTTGATCTTTCGCCCGTCGATGCGAACATTATCGGTACGGACGGCCGGCATGGCCCGCGTGGAGCGCGGGTCGGGCGGCGGGGGCCGCTCTTGCGTGCCGCCGATTCCGGGGATGGATTCTACTGCGTAGGAGATGCAGCATGTTCGCACGTCGCACGCTGGCCCTCGGGGCCCTCGCTTTCGCCGGGTTCGCCGGCACCGCTTCGGCCGAAACCCCGGCCGCCAAGCCCACCACCACCCCGGCCGCTACGGCCCCGACGACGCTCCCGACGACCGTCGTCACCCAATCGACCCCGGTGAGCACCGAGCGCACCCGCCGCTTCGGCCTCCGCCGCACCCGCACCACGGCCGCCCCGGTCGTGACCGCCAGCTACGTCGCCCCGATGACGACCACCGAAACCAAAACCGAATCGACCAAGCCGGCGACCACCACCGCCGCGACCACCACGGAAACGGCACCGGTCATGACCGCAACGACCACGACCACCACCGGCCGCACTCGCACCGCGCGCACCGGGCTGTTCAGCCGCCTGATGGCGCGTCGCTAACGCGATCCGATGTCGGAGAGGGCCCGCGGCATCGCCGCGGGCCTATCATTGCGCCGGCGGTTCCTTCACTGTCGTCCGTTTCGTCTTCGGCTTCGGCGGTGGACTCAACGGCGCCGCCTGCGCCGCCCGCGTCCGCTCCAGCATCCGGTCGCACACGTCCACCAATTCCGCGAACAGCGTCCGCCCCGCAAGCACGAACGCCCGCTCCACCCCGCTGAGCACGCGAGGCTCGCCCGATTCATGCAGCACGCGCAAGATGGCGAGGATTGCCGTTTCATCCGAGTTCGTGCGCTCGAATCCGGCCATCTGAGGCGGTATGCCCGCCGGTTCGTTGGCCGTCGGACGGATGGGAATGGCACAGTCGAGGCGCGGGGCGCAAGCGACGCCGGGAAGCGCGGGTTTCGGATCCATGTTCGCAGTCCTCACAATTCGAGCCAGGCCCGGATGACGGGCCGGATTCCATCGTCGTAGATCGCGACGGCGCTCGCCAGCGGTCCGTTCGCGAAGCCGACCCAGGACGATTGCACGCCGACCGCGAGGACGCGCCCGTTCGCGTCGCGGATCGGCATGCCGTTCTCGTCGATGCGATAGGCCGGGCCGCCGCTCATCCCTTCGATCGCGGTCGGCGGCAGGTACATCGGCGGGTAGTAGAGCCGGTAGGCGTAGGCCGGGTCGGGGCAGGCGACGACGCCTTGGTTGAACGCGCCGATCCACTGGAAGAGTCCGCCGGAGGAGGCCGCCTTCGGGTAACCGACGACCGCGAGGCGCGGCGGGTCCTCCGGTTCCTCGAGCGAAAACGGCCGCAAGGCGGGTGCATCCCGCAGCACCACCATGCCGAAATCGTAGGCGGAGAGATGGCCGAGACTCGTGAAGGAGTCGGGTTTCCAGCGCGGGTGAACGTCGATGGCGGTCGCAGGGACGATGACCGGACCGACATCCGGGCCGGAGCCGGGAAAATACGCGAAGACGTTCTGCGACCAGTGCGGGTACGGATTCACTTTCGGGTCGAAGAGGTTGTGGCCAACGGTGAGGACATGCCGGGGACCGATGAGAAAGCCGGTACCGACGCGCTGGCCGTTGCCACTGGACCAGAGCAAGCCGCAGATGTTCGGGAAGTCGTGTTTGTTGGCCATGACCGCCGTCGAACGGATCGGTGTACGGTGGTTTTACCGTCGCGATCCGACGAAGGGAATCGAGGTCGGGGAAATCGAGAAATGAGAAGGAATCCGACCTCGCCGCGACCGGCGCGATCGGGAGAACCGGTACGGTTTCACTCGTCGCCTGTGCCGCCGGGCGGCGGAGCTTGTTCGTTCGTCTTGGTTTTCGGCGGCGGTTGCAACTGTCCACCCGGCGCGGGGGCGGATGTGGTTACGCCCGCGGCCGGGAGTGTCACGCTGCGCGTGACGATCGTGGGGCGCGGCGCCGGTGCCTTTTTTTCACGGTGGAAGCTGAAGAGGCTGAACGATCTCCCTTTGTGGCACGATTCGCCGCCATCGCAATCGACCTGGATCTGGTTGACGCTACCAGCCGCCGGTGCGCCGATCGCTCCCGACGTGCCCCCGCCGGGCGGAGCGGACGGTCCACCGAGGCCGATACCGAAGACGGCGGAGAGCGCGGCCTTGCCGACTTCGCTGTTCACGCCGTTGAGTTTCTCCAGGTCCGCTGACGACGTACCGCCGGGCGGTGGCGTCTGTCCTTTGGGTTGTTCCATCGGCTTGTCGGCGGGCACGACGAGGACTCCGGGCGCGGCGGCGCCGAGGTAGTCGCGGTCGAATTTCAGGTTCACGATCTCGCACCATTCCATGCGCCCGTCGGGCGTGAGGTGTGGCTCGTAAACGTGAATCTCGGCGAAGTTTTCGATCTTGCACGGCGTGCAGTTGAGTGGCAGGGCGGCGAGCGTCTGGCCCATCTTCGCGACGGCGGGGTGGCTGGCGTCGATCGGGGCGCTCGTGCCGCCGCCACCGGGCGCGGCCGGGAAGGCCTTGGCGAGGTTGGCGGAGGCGTTCAGGACGTCGGCGGCGGCCTGACCGCCGAGCCGCGCCGAGATGCCGCTCGCGAGCACGTTCTGCGCGGTCGACGAGTCCTTGAGGTAGAACGGCCCGAGGCCGGTGAACTGCCAGCCGTTGACGAGGTTCATGGCGGCGCGGATTTCGCCGGGCCCACCCTTGATCCGCAGGCCGTACTTCTGCGTCATGTCGGGGACGAAGACGACCTGGTAGGTGTAGAAGGTCGCGGGCGAAAGGCCGTCGACCGGCGCGACGCCGGGGCTGAGCGGGGCGCCGTTCGCGGAGTGGAGGCGCGGTTCGGACTTCGAGGCCGTGCCGGGCGTGCCGGAGGTCGATCCCCCGCCGGGGGCTCCGCCGCCATCGGACGGGGCGGCGGGCGATTGCAACCCCGCGAAGTTCGTGCGGGCGTTCAGGTCGGCGTATTTCGACTGGTCATCGAAGGCTTGGGGGATCGGCGCGGAGTCGGTCAGGCCGGTGCGGGCCTCTTCGATGTTGCGGAAGTTCTTCGAGACGACCAGCAACGGCTTGGGCAGGTAGAACGGAATGCCGGCATCCTTGCCGCAGTGCGGATCGCACGCGTTGAGCGAGACGGCCGTCACTTCGGCGTGTTTGTGTGCCCACAGAATTCCGCAGCCGGTTTGCGCCAGCGAGGCGGCGGCCAGCAGGATGAGTCCGACGGCGCGCATGGCGGTCTCCGAAGCGTCGTTCTCCTATCGGCCGGAATGTTCGAGTATCTTCAACGAAAGCGCCGATCGCGCCGGTTGGTTCGGAATTAAACTCGCGAAAGCGGGGAAATGGACTCAAGTCAGCGCGGTGGTGCGCCGAGCAAGGACGCGGTCTCCGGCCGCAGCCGGGGCCGCGGAAGATCCGACGGCGCGTCGATGCGCCACCCGGCCACCATCGCCGGTACCAGATCGATTGGCTCTTCGTCGACCGGGGCCGAGCGCTGCCGCAGGCAGTGGACCGCGATGATGAGGAAGCCGCCGTACCAGAGCCAGGTGAAGCGGAAGAGATTGTGGCCGAACATCCCCATCACGAGCAGCAGGACGACGCTGGTGCCGATGGCGGAGCCGAGCTGCGTGAGGAAATCGCCAGGGTACTCCGGGTCGCGGTATTGGCGGACGCGGCGGAGATTGGCGACGTAGCTTCCGAGGAGCAGGACGAACGCGCCGAGGCCGACGAGACCCGTCTCGCCGACGAGCTGGCCGTAGAGGTTGTGCGATTCGATTTTGCTTTTCGTGGCGGGCCGCCAGGCGCCGGGGCCGACGCCGGTGAGCGGGGAGGAACTCCAGAGTTCCAGCCCCTTGAAGAAGCCTTCGATGCGCCCTTCGCCCGATTCGCGGGCGGATTCGGGGCCGGCTTCGGGGTTCACGATCGTTTCGAAGCGATTCTGGAGCGACTCCGGCAGGGCGAGGAAGGCGACGGGCGCGAGGGCGGCGGCAACGAGCGCCCAGAGCCAGGCCCGGCGAACGCGTACAAGCAGCATCAGACCCCAGACGATCATGCCAAGCAGTGACGAACGCGAGCCGGTGAGCAGGATGCAGAGCGCGCAGAGACCGGCGAAGGCGAGAAGCAGGAACTTGCCCGGTCGGCCTCCGACGCCGGCACGCCAGAACGCCGGGATGAACGGCAGGACGAAGACGATGCTCGCGCCGAAGCTGTTCGGGTCGCCGAGCGTCTTGTCGACGCCGATCATGCGGGCGATGCCCATGCGGTAGGTATGTCGGCCCCCGAGGTATTCACGGAACGAGTGCGCCAAGTACAGGCCCATGACCGCGACGAAGCCGACGACCACGATTTTCAGCTTCCGTTCGTCGTTCACTGTCGTGGTGAGCAGGACGTAGAAGACGACGATCTTGAGCCAGTCCTCGACGACCGGCTGCCCCTGTTCGTTCCACGGACTGGCGATCCAGGCGAAGAGGACGGCAAGAGCGAGAGAGGCGTAGGCGGCTTGCTGGATATTCGTGAGGAAGCGTTTGCCGGGCGCAACCATCCAGACGGCAAACGTGAGCAGCATGTAGACGCGCTCGACGTGGAGGTCGCCGAGCCAGGGCCAGACCTCGAACGGCCGGTCGATGAACAGGAACATGTACCCGATCAACAGCCAGTGCATGGGTTGAGAATAATCGGTTTCGCGTCGACTCGAAAAGTCCAACCGCGCCGGTTGCGCCGGTCGGGAAGGGAGGGGGGAATCCGAGTTGGCGGATCGATGGCCGGTCGTGGTCCGGGGCGGGAGGGCGATGCGATAAAACAACTGGAGAGCGAGGAGCGGGTATGTCGCGGAATCTTCACGGAAAACGGGCGATCGTGACCGGTGCGTCGGGCGGCATCGGCCGGGCGATCGCAGTCGAGCTGGCGAAGGCGGGCGTGAAGGTCGCGCTGGCGGCGCGGTCGGCGGACAAACTGGCCGAAGTGGTTGGCGCGATCGGCGGCGACGCGCTCGCCGTACCAACCGACGTGACGAAGCCGGCCGATCGGGAAAACCTGATCCGCGAGACGGTCGCGCGGTTCGGCGGGCTGGACTTGCTCGTAAACGTCGCGGGCGTCGGCGCGTGGGGCCACTTCGCCGCGTCCACCGAGGCGATCAACCGCACGGTGATGGAAGTCAACTTCTTCGCACCGGTCGAACTGATCCGGCTGGCTGTACCGCATCTGACTAACGGGAACGACCCCGCGATCTGCAACCTGACGTCGATGTGCGCCCGACGCGGCATGCCGGCGTGGCCGGAGTACAGCGCGAGCAAATTCGCCCTCGTCGGCATGACCGAAGCGCTGCGCGGCGAAATGGCCCGCTACGATATCGATGTCATTACCATCGTACCGGGGCTAACCAAAAGCGATTTGAATCGGAATCTCCTTCGCAGCGACGGCAAGGCGACGATCCCGTACGACAAGGGGATGACCGTCGAGTACGTCGCGGCACGCACCGTCGATGCGATCCGGCGGAGCAAACGGGAAATCGTCCTCGGCATCGAAGCGAAGAAAATCCTGACCATGAATCGGCTCGCACCGCGATTCGTGAACTGGCTGATCGCCCGCAACGTGACCAAACTCTATCGCGAGAACTAGGCACCGATGGCCACGGCGACCACGACCTCCGTTCGCACGCTCTCCGACCCGGAACTGAAAGCCAGGCTCCAGGAACTCCGGCGCACGGACAACGTCGTGAACTGGTGGTATATCCTGCGGACCTATCTCTACTTCGCGATCGTCATCGGTGGCGCCGTCGCCGGCTTCGAGTACCTGCGGCTGAACGATCTGTCGTGGCTGTGGGGCATTCCGATCGCTCTCGTCGCCATCGTCTTCGTCGGTGCCGGCCAGCACCAGCTTGGCGGCCTCGCGCACGAGGGCGTCCACCATATCCTCTTCAAGAACCGCCGACTCAACGACCTGGCTTCGGACTGGTTCGCAATGTTCCCGATCTACGGGGCCACGCACCTGTATCGCCTCCAGCACCTCGCGCACCACCAGTTCGTCAACGACCCCGACCGCGACCCGGACGTCTCGCAACTCCAGACCAGCGGCCACTGGCTCAAGTTCCCGGTCGGCAAAAAGCAGTTCCTGTGGACCTTGGTCAAACAGCTGTGGATTCCGAACCTGATCCGCTTCATGCGGGTGCGGGCGCAGTACAACGCGACGGGCACCGACAAGAACCCGTACGCGAAGAAGGGGAAGCAATCGAAGGCCGCCGTGCTCGTCGGCGTGGGGTACATCGTCACGCTCTTCGCTTCGCTCGTCGGCCTCGTCCTGCACGGCGACGCGCTGCTGCTCGCCGTCGTGCCCGTCGCGCTCTGGCTCGCCGTCTGTGCGATCTTTTGGCGCATGCCGGCGGAGAAGTTCAACCAGAGCCGGCTGCACCCCGTCATCCCCCTGCGCTACATGACGATGCTGCGCCTCGGCCACATCACACTCGTCTTCGCCATCATCGCGAACCTCACCCACCACACCGGCGCCCCGGCATGGCTCTACTACTACCTTCTCTGGCTGTTGCCGCTCTTCACGTCGTACGCGTTCTTCATGATCCTCCGGCAGATCGTGCAGCACGGCAACGCCGACCGCAGCTGGCTCACGAACACCCGCACGTTCCTCGTCGGCCGGTTCATCAACTTCGCCGTCTTCCCGATGGGGCAGGAGTACCACCTGCCGCACCACATGTACGCAACGGTGCCGCACTATCGACTGAAGGCGCTGCACGATTTCCTGATGGACTATCCGGAGTACGCCGAAGAAGCGGTCGTTGTCGAGGGGTACTTCCTGCCGAAGAGCCAACCGAAGACGCGGCCGACGGTGCTGGACGTGCTCGGCCCGGACTACGCGACTCGCAACGCCGACATCTACGTCGACAACAGCGTGATCGAAGACGACGATCTGGACGAGAAGGACGAAATCCTGAAGCAGGAAGCGATCGTGAAGGTGGAGGCGAAGCAGGCCCACGGACAGTGACGCCTGCGTCACTCGAGAACCTGCCGGAACAGGTTCCACATCCCTTGGCCCATCCGTTCGAGCGTGAAGTGCATGACGCGATCCCGGCCTCGACGGATCAGGTCTTCACGCAGCGATTCGTTCGAAAGTAGCTCCCGCATTCCGTCATGGAATTCGTCGGATCGATCGGGATTCACGAGCAAGCCCGCATCGCCGGCGACTTCGGGAATACTGGTCGCGCGGCTGGCAAGCAGCGGGACGCCCAGCGCCATCGCCTCGATCGCCGGGAAGCCGAACCCTTCGTACCGCGAGGGGTAGACGACGGCGCGAGCATGCGCCATCGCGCGCAGGAATGGGGCACGATCAAGGTTCGGCAGCACGCGGATCCGGTCGTCGGCGCTGCGCCACGCGCCGGCCACGATCCCCCCGCCGGCCCATTCGCGTGCCGGCAGCAACTCGCCCAACATCCGTTCGTTCAAGACACCCGTGCTGGCGACGATCAATTTCACCCTCGGGTGCGTTCCTTCCAACTCGCGGAAGGCCTCGATGGCGATCGGCAGGTTCTTGCGGACGCGGTTGAAACCGGTGGCAGCCCCGACCGGCGAGAAAAGATAATCGCCCCACTCGGCGATCCGATCGCCTTCGCTCCAGAGCGGCTCGTTCGACAGGTTGCGGGCCGTTGCAAGGTCTTGCGGGGAATCGGCGAGTCCATGCCAGACGACGGCGGTTTTCGCGGGGTCGAAGGGCAGCAACCGGCAGATCCGTTCGCGGGCGTCGGCCGAGATACAGTGGAGCGTGGCGATCCGTGGGACGACGGTCGCGAGGGTCTCGCGGCGTTGCCTGGCGGTGTCGCCGAAGACGTGGGGGAAGTCGAGGAAACCGGCATCGTGGAAGGTGACGACCTGCGGGGCGGGCGGGTCGGCGAAACCGGTGTAGTAGGAGGCGTAGACGATATCGGGTCGGGAATCGCGGACGGCGGAAGCGAGTGGCCGGTCGAGCGGC
The DNA here is from genome assembly GCA_019636445.1 of Gemmataceae bacterium. Lineage (GTDB taxonomy): Bacteria > Planctomycetota > Planctomycetia > Gemmatales > Gemmataceae > Limnoglobus. The sequence goes on from JAHBXO010000004.1 coordinate 144,884, forward strand.
AGCGAGAGCGGGTGGTCGGTCGGCCATTCGACCGGAACGAACGCGACGCGAGGATGGGTCAGAAGCGGCCGGGCGCCGTCGTCGAGGCCGGAATTCGGGAAGAGTTGTTTCGGATCGGCCGGAGCGAGCACGGTCAGGCGGTCGTCGGCATGGGCGGTGCGCAGCAGGGCGTCGAGCAGGCACCGGCAATGCACCCCCAACCCGCCGGTCACGGCGAGATGCGGCAGGAAAAGCGTCAACCGCACGAAAAGCCTCCTGAATCCTCTCATTCAGGCTACGCGGCTGGCGCGGCAGGTACAAGCGGAACCCTGCCGGATGTTCTGGTTCTGCCGGCATTTGCGTGCTTATCGGCCCTGCAGATCGTGCCCAATCGTAACGCACGACGAAATCGAATGCGGTCCGATGGTAATTTGTGCCGGGGTTAGCGGCGGTGTTCCGCAGGTTGCCGATATTCCCATGGTATCAATCTGCTCGTTTTCGCGGGTTCCGTCCGAAAAAGGGGGTAAGCCGGACGAACGGATGTCCCGGTCTGGGCGGTTCGCCCACGAAGGTCCCTCCTCTCAGTCAGGATGACACACATGATTACCACGATGCTGCTCGGCTCGTGGCTGGCGGCCGGACAAGCCCCGGCCCCGATGCCCATGCCCATGCCGAAGCCGATGGCCGCCCCAATGACGGCCCCGATGGCGGCACCCGCCGCCGCCCCGGCCGCGGAGTGCGCCACGTGCGCCGCGGAACCGGAGGAAGAAGCCACCAAGTACTTCGTGCAGAAGTTGCTCGAAGGCTCGCGCTTCGGCCAGTGCCTCGATGACCGCGGCGTGGTCATCTCGGGCTGGGCGGCGATGAACTACACCGCCAGCAGCACCAGCCGCTTGAACAACCCGGTGTTCTTCAACGACTTCGCCAACGACTTCCAGCTCAACCAGGTCTGGCTGCAAGCGGTCAAGTCGATCGACACCAGCAAGAAGGAACGGCAGTTCGGCTACAACCTGTCCGGATTCTACGGCCGGGACTACCAGTTCACGCTGCCGCGGGGTTTGTTCTCCGACCAGGTCGCGGACGCCCGCAACTACGGCTTCGACCTCGTGTACCACTACGGCGAAGTCTTCCTGCCGAACCTCGGCGGCGAAGGCAGCACCGTCCGCGTCGGCCGCTGGGGTACGCTCATCGGCTACGAAGTGATCGACGCGCCGAACACGCCGCTCGTCTCGAAGTCCTACAACTTCCAGTACAACCCGTTCACGCACACCGGTGCGATGATCACCACGCAGTGGAATGAAAACGTTTCCACTTACAGTGGCGTTGTCACGGGTAGCGATGTCTGGATCGACCCGGCCGCCCGCGCCACCTACGTCGGCGGGATCAAGTACGCTCCCAAGGACGGCAAGGGAAGCATCGCGTTCAACTCCGTCATCGGTACGCACGAAGTCCTCGCGAGCGAGAATTTCACGCACTTCAACAGCTACAACATGCTGTTCACGTACAACGTCAGCGACAAGCTGACCTACGTGCTCGACGCGACGTTCAGCCACGCCGACAACTTCGCGGGCGTCGGTTCGGCCCACTGGTACGGTTTCGCGAACTACTTCCAGTACAAGATCAGCGATAAGGTTGCGAGCAACCTCCGCGTGGAACTCTTCGAAGACACGAAGGGCGTCCGTACCGGATTCTCCGGCCTTTATACGGCGGCCACCTGGAGCCTGAACGTCACGCCGAACGATTGGGCGATCCTGCGTCCGTTCGTCCGGTACGACTACAACTCCGAAAGCCGGCCGTTCGAAGGCGACCCGGACCTGTTCACGGGCGGCATCGAGCTGATCTTCCGCTATTGATCGATGTGAACGAAGTGCAGGCCCGCGGTCGTTCGACCGCGGGCTTCTTCATTTCAGCAATTCGGTTACGATCTCGGACCAATCTTCGAAACGAGAAAAGCGCTCGCCGCGCTCCGTCAAACGGGCCGCGAGGTAGCCGGTGGCGAAGCGCCGGTGCGGCGGGACGAGCAGCGCCGGCGGGATGTCGGTGATGCCGTCGCCGGCGAACGCGACCTCGTGGCCGCGATCCAGGTAATGGCGTACGACGGCGGCCTTGTCGATGCCGGCGTGCGGGTGGACGAACGGGGAATCCGTGGGCAGTTCCATGACCAGCCGGCCGTCGACGATCCGGCCGTGATTCGTGTGCACTGGAAGCGAGACCCGTTCCCGCGCCAACAGCCGCTCGATGTACCACCGGCTGCCGGCCGAAGCGATCACCACCTCCCAGCCGACGGTGTGCAGCGACGCGAGGAGGGTCGGAAAGTTCGGCGGCAGTTCGATCTGTTCAAGGAATCGTTCGAGGCCTTCCTCGCCGACGGGGACGTGCGCGTAGATGTTCCGCAGGCACTCGAAGTGTGTGATCTTGCCTGCGCAGAACGCGGCCCACTGGTCCGGCGCGTCGGCGGGATAAAGTTGTTCGAGGAAGAGGTTGTAGAAGTCCTGCCGCGTGAGGGTGCCGTCGAAGTCGGTGACGAAGGTGCGGCGGATCGATTGGGCTTTCATTCCGAGATTGTACGTTTCAGCGCCGTCATCCCCAGCTCCGCGACTTGCGACGGCTTCGATTGTCGAATCATCGGATTCATCAATTCCAGCGAGACGGCTGCCGTGTAGCCGATCCGCTTGAGGGTGTCCACGATCGGTGTGAGGCGAAAGTCCCCCTCGCCGGGGAAGACGCGATCGCCGTCGGTCATGAACTCGCGTGGCACACCGGGCACATCACAAAGTTGGACATGCGCGAGGTTCGCGGTCGTCAGGCGTTCCAGGTCCTCGGGTTTACTCGGCCCCTTGTGGTAGTGGAACGCGTCGAGGCATACGCCAACGTTCGGCTCGCCGGATTGTTCGACGAGCAGCAACGCCGTTTCGAGGTTGGTGCAGAAGGCGTCGGAACCGCGGAATTCGAGGCCGAGGCGCACATCGAACCCGGCGGCCCATTGGGCCGCCTGAGCGAGGGAGACGATCGCACGGCCGAGGTCGGTCTGGTCCGGCTGGCGCTGGAAGTCGGCGGCGAGGAGGAGCGTGGGGATGCCGAACTGCTGGCAGAGTTCGAGCCGGCGCTGGAAATGGTCGAAGGCGAGGCGGCGGGCTTCGCCCTGCGAGAGCAGCAACCCGCCGTGGTATGCGGCGGCAACCAGTTCGACGCCGCGATCGGCGAGGAGCCGTTTCGTCGACTCGACCGACTCGGTGGCGAGATGCTGTTCGAGTTTGGTGAGCCAGACTTCGACGGAACGGCAGCCGCCGTCGGCGAGGCCGGCGATGTCTTCGGCGAACGGCGTGGCGAGCGTGCAGGTCTGACTGATGCAGAGTTTCATACGGGCACTTATATTGACGGAATGAACGCGGATCTGCGGGAGCGATTGCGGACGATCTACGCGGAGGTCGACGCGGCGATCGCCGCGGCGGCGCCGAAGTGCGATGCCTCGGGGCGTTGCTGCCGGTTCACGGAGTACGGGCATACGCTGTTTCTGAGTCAGTTCGAAGCGGAGATCCTGCTGGAGGCGGGCCTGCCGTACGAGAAGCCCGTGACGCGGGACGGCTGTCCGTTCCAGGTCGACAACCATTGCACGGCGCGGGCGCATCGGCCGCTGGGCTGCCGCATCTACTTCTGCGATCCCGCGTTCCAGGATCAACAAGGCCCGCTGACGGAGGCCGCGATCGCGAAGATGAAATCGCTGGCGGACGAATTCGGTAGCGGATGGCGTTACGCGCCGCTGCACGTATTCCTGAATGAAGCGGAGCCGCCCGCCCCCGCGCCGTCGTCGCGGCGGTCGTTGCCCCTCCTCGCGTGAGGTTCTCCATGCGTTCGTTCCTGGTATCGGTCGCGGTTTTGATCTCCGCCGAATCTCTACGCGCCGACTGGCCGCAGTTCCTCGGCCCGAAACGCGACAGCACTACGAAGGAGACGGTCGCGCCGTGGATCGGCTCGCCGAAGGTGCTGTGGAAGAAGCCGGTCGGCCACGCGCACGCCTCGCCGGTGATCGCCGATGGTCTCGTGTACGCCTTCTACCAGCCCGACGGGGAGAACGCGGATGCGCTGGCGGCGTACGACGCGAAGACCGGCGAGTTGAAGTGGGGCAAGGGTTACGAACGCGAGGCGTACACGCCGCCGTTCGGCAAAGGCCCGCGCGGCACGCCCGCCGTCGCCGACGGGAAGGTCTTCACGCTCGGCAGCACCGGCATCCTCGCCGCGTGGGACGCCAAAACCGGCAAGGTTCTCTGGAAGGTCGAGACCCTCAAACAGTTCCAGACGAAAAACCTCTTCTTCGGCGTCTCGACCTCCCCGACGGTCGTCGGCGACACCGTCGTCGTCATGGTGGGGGGGAAGGGGCGCGGCATCGTCGGCTTCGATGTCGCGAACGGCAACGTGAAGTGGAAGGCCACGGACGACGCCGCCAGCTACTCCACGCCGCTCGTCTACGGCGAAGGCGACCGGCAGAAACTGGTCTTCCTCACCGGGGCGAACCTCGTCGGCCTCGACGCGAAAGGCGAGAAGGAATGGTCTCTCGGCTTCAAGGACCTGCTCAACGAAAGCTCGACCGCACCCGTCCTCGCGGACGGGTTGCTCATCGGCAGTTCCGTGACCGCCGGCAGCGTGGCCCTCAAACTGGTGGAAAAAGACGGAAAGATCGCTCCGGAAAAGGTCTGGAGCAAGCCGAAGCTGACCTGCTACTTCTCGACTCCCGTCGCGGTCGGGAAATACCTGTTCATGATCAACGGCGCCGCGACGCTGACGAACCCGACCGTCACGCTGCGCTGCGTCGAGATCGCGACCGGCGAAGTGAAGTGGGAGAAGGAAAAGGTCGGCCGCTATCACGCGGCGCTGATCCGCACCGGCGACGACCGGTTGCTGATGCTGGACGACAACGGCTATCTCTCGTTGTTCGAACCGAGCGATAAGGAATACAAGGAACTGGCGCGATCGAAGGTGTGCGGCGTGACCTGGGCACACCCGGCGATTGTGAACGGCGTCGTCTACCTGCGCGACGAGAAGAACCTGATCGCACTGGAACTGCCCGCGAAGTGATTCGGACGGTTGCGGTTTGTCCGTGGCCTGTCTACACTGTCCCACACCGGTTCGCCGGTGCCCACCCGTACTTTCACTTGTCCTCTCCGGAACTCCATCCATGAGCACACGATTGAATCGTCGACGATTCGTGCAACTCGGCACGGCCGGCAGCCTCGGCTACCTGTTCACCGGTCCGGCGTTCTCCGTCACGAAGGCGTATGGCGCCAACGACCGGCTCCGCGTCGCGGGCATCGGCGTCGGGGGTAAAGGCTCCAGCGACATCGACCACGCCGGTAGCCTCATGGAAGTCGTCGGCCTGTGCGACGTCGACAAGGACTACCTCGGCAACAAGCAGAAGAAGTGGCCGATGGCGAAGGCCGTCCAGGACTTCCGCAAGCTCTTCGACGATGCGGAGTTCATGAAGACCGTGGACGCGTTCACCATCAGCACGCCCGACCACATGCACGCCCTGCCGGCGGCGATGGCGATGCGGGCCAAGAAGCACGTGTACGTCCAGAAGCCCCTCGCCCGCACCGTGTTCGAAAACGACCTGCTCCGCAAGGTCGCGAAGGCGAACGGCGTCTGCACCCAGATGGGCAACCAGGGCACCACGCTGCAGGGCCTCCGCCGCGCCGTCGAGCTCGTCCACAATGGCACGCTCGGCCACGTCAAGGAAGTCCACGTCTGGACGAACCGCCCCGTGTGGCCGCAAGCCCCGACCGTGATGAAGCGATACGAACCGGTCGACGCGCCCGCCTACCTCGACTGGCAATCGTACCTCGGGCCGGCGCCGGAACGGCCTTACGCCCACGGCCCCAGCAAGGGCAAGCGCGGCTGTTATCACGACTTCAACTGGCGCGGCTGGTGGACCTTCGGCACCGGCGCCATCGGCGACATGGCCTGCCACACCGCCAACATGGCCTTCATGGCCTGCAAACTCCAGATGCCCGTGAAGGTCTCCGCGACCGCCACCGACGTCAACGACGAAACCTGCCCCAGCTCGGCCCACGTCGTCCTCGAGTTCCCCGCCCGCGGGGATCTGCCGCCCGTCACCGTCCACTGGTACGAAGGCAAGGACAAGGACGGCAAGAAGCTCCAGCCGCCCGAAGAATGGGTCAAGAAGGCGCTCGCCATCGACACCGACGAGAAGCGCAAGAAGGCCCTCGTGAACAGCGGCAGCATCATCATCGGCGAGAAGGGCTACATCTACTCGCCGAGCGACTACGGCGCGGAAGTGTTCTTCGGCCCCGAAGAGGCGTTCAAGGGGATCAACACGAAGACCCCCGAGAAGTTCAAGGCCTGGAGCGGCGACTTCGACCTGAACAACAAGAAGGAATGGGTCGAGGCGATCAAGGCCGGCAAGCCGGACCACGCCCTTTCGAACTTCGACTACGCCGGTTACCTCGCCGGTGCGTTCGTGCTCGGCAACGTCGCCATCCGCACCGGTCAGGCGTTCGAATTCAACGCCGAAACGCTCGAGTGCAAGGGGAACAAGGACGCGGCCCAGTACATCAAGTACGAGTACCGCAAGGGTTGGGACATGCTCGAAGAGAAGGCGTAAGCCGGAAGGCGTGATCGATGCGGCGATCCTTCAAGCCCGGGGACATCGTTCCCCGGGCTTTTTTCGTTGGCGTCCTGCTCGCGCCGATCGGGTGCGCGCTGCGGGAGGCGTTCCGCGCCCCCGGAGCGTGGCGCATCGGATTCGAGATCGACCGGCTTGCGGCGCTCGCGGGCAACAGCCTCGCGCTCGCGCTCCTCGCGATGATCGTTGCCGTGCCCATCGGAGGCTGGCTCGGCCTCGTTTTGGAGCGGAGCGATCTGCGCGGCCGCCGGCTGTTGAAGTTCGCCTTGCTCGCGATGCTCTTCGTGCCGCTTGCCGTGCAGGCGGTCGCGTGGCAGGTCGTGCTCGGCTCGTGGCTGCCGCCGCTTACAGCGGGGCCGGGAACGATCGCGTGGCGGCCGTGGAACGAGGGCTTGCTTCCGGCGGCGTGGGTGCACGGCTGGGCGGCGGTGCCGTGGGTCGCGGCGATCGCGATGGCGAGCCTGCGTATGGCCGATCCGGCGCTCGAGGATCAGGCCTTGCTTGAAGGTGGACCGCGGTTCGTCCTGCGCCGCGTGCTCGCGCCGCGGCTCGCGCTCGCCCTCGCGGTCGGCGGCGGATGGATCGCGGCGCAGACCGCCACCGAAATCGCCGTCACCGACACCATGATGGTGCGCACTTTCGCGGAGGAGACCTACGCGCGGATCGTCGGCGATCCGGCCGGGGTCGGCGCCGCCGTCGCCGCGACCGTACCGGTCTGGCTGCTGGCGGGTTGGGGCGCGACCCTGATCGCGCGGCGGATCGAACGGCGGTTCTGGCCACCGGAATCGACTGCGATCGAGCGCCGAGGACTGCCCGTACCCGGCGCGGGGTTGGCGTACGCGCTCGTCGGCCTGGTCGTACTCGTGCCGCTGGCGGCGCTGGTCGGGAAAGCCGGGCTAACCGCCGATGGTTGGAGCCTCGCGAACCTTGCGTTGCAACTGCGTCGTACGTTCCTCGTCTCGGGTTCGACCTACCCGGCGAATCTCCTCGCGGCCCTCGCCACCGGCCTCGCGACGGCGTGGCTCGCGGCTCGCCTTTGCTGGAGCCTGCGCGATCGCTCCGGCTTGCTCGTTGCGGCCGCCGTGGTCCTCGCTTTCGCCCCCGCGCCGATCGTCGGCCTCGGACTGAAGGAGTGCATCGACCTGCTGCTATTTCTCGAAGAAGGGGTGCTCGCCGGAATTGGCTTCAAGCCGGGTTTCCCGCCGCTGCGGTCGCTGCTGTATGACCAGCCATCACCGTTGCCGGGGATGTGGGCGTCGGCGATCCGGTCTTTTCCGGTGGCCGTGGCGATTCTCCTGCCGGCGATCCGGTCGATACCAAAGGGGTTGTTCGAACTGGCGGTGCTCGACGGGGCCGATGCGTGGAAGATGGTCGGTCGGCCCCAAACGGCGGGCGCGATGGGTCTGGCGGCGGCGGCCGTGGCGGCGCTCGCGCTGGGCGAGGTGGGTGCGGGCAAGCTGGTGGTGCCGCCGCAATGGCCCGTGGCGGCGCTGGATCTGTTCAACCAGATGCACTACGGGACGGAGGCCGGCGTCGCCGCGATGGCGCTCGTGCAGGCCGGCCTCGCGCTCGTCCCGTTCGCGGTGTACTACTTGCCGATCGGGCCGGGCAGGCTCGCGGCCGGCGGCTGAACCCCCGCCGCCGGTTGAACCTGCGGATCGGTCGTCGGCTTCGTCTTGAGCTTGTCGATCGTTTCGCCGGCCTTGTTCACGCCTTCCTGGAGGTCAGTGCCGACCTTGTTCCGGTCCACGCCGATGTTCACGTTCGTTTTGCCATCGGTTCCCGTGGACATGTTGAACGTGTACCAGCCGCGGAAGTAGCCGACGGTGAAGAACACGACGATGATGAGGCCGATCAGGGCCAAAAGGTTGCGCACGGGTGTATCCTCCTGCGGGTGACGATTTCCTTCCCCGTACTGTGCCGTGCCGGGCGATCCGCGCCAAGGTCAACTCGCGCTTCGCGCTTGTCCCATGCCGGGCCGCCGGTTAGGATCGAATCACATGTCCCGGAGTTCCAACATGGCACGCAAGGAGCGTCCCCGGCTTTCGCTCCAGTCCCAGCGCCGCGTCTTCGGCGGGTCGATCCTCGCCGTTGCGCTCGCCGTGGGCTATTGGCAGTTCCTGTCGGACGGCCTGCCGGTCTGGTGGGGGCCGAGTGCCTCCGCCGCCGAAAAGGCCGCCGGCCGCGAACTCTTCGAACACGAATGGGCCGCCAACGATCCGCTCGCCCACGGCGATGGGCTTGGCCCGGTCTTCAACGCCAAGTCCTGCGTCTTCTGCCACTTCCAGGGCGGCGTCGGCGGCGGAGGCGAAGTCGGCCACAACGCCACCCACTTCGAAATTCTACCCCGACCGGGAGTGTCCGATTACAAGACCGGCGTCCTCCACGACTTCGCCGTGACATCGGCGGACCGCGAAACGATCAAACTGCTTCAGCTTCAACATCCCACGGTCAAGTTCCCGCCGCCGCCTCCCCCGCCTCCCCCGCCCCCGGGGCATTGTGGCTACGTCTCAGGGCCTCCGCCACCTCCGCCCCCCTTCGACCCCGTGCGCACTCATGACGTGCAATCCACCGCGCTCTTCGGCATCGGCTGGATCGATCGCATCTCCGAGAAGGCGATCCGCGCCAACCATCGCGATCGCAGCGCGTCGATCATGCTTCGCGAGTTGAAACTCGATTTCGACCACGTGCCCGTCGGCCGCATTCCGATCACCGACGACGGTCGGATCGGCCGCTTCGGGTGGAAGGGAAACATGGCGTCGTTGCACGATTTCGTCGCGGGGGCCTGTGCGAACGAACTCGGCCTCGGCACTCCGTACAGCCGTCAAGCGAAGCCGCTCCACAAGCCGGACGCCGCCGATGCGCCGCCTGACCTGGACAAGGCGCAGTTCCGCAACCTTCTCGCGTTCGTGGATACGCTGCCGAAGCCGATCGAGGTGTCCACGACGGAATCGGAGCACGGCAAGCAACTGTTCCGCGAGATCGGCTGCGCGAAGTGCCACGTTCCGGACCTCGGCGGCGTGAAGGGGGTCTACTCCGACTTCTTGCTGTACGCTTTGGAAGATCCGAACCCGAGCGGTACCTTCGACCGGTACGGTCCGGAGCCGCCGACGGAGTTCGCACGGCCGAGCCACGTGGCCGAACCGCAGCAATGGAAGACGCCGCCGCTCTGGGGCGTAGCCGACTCCGCGCCGTACCTGCACGACGGTCGCGCCCCGACGCTCGCCGCCGCTATCGCGGCGCACATGGGCGACGCGAAAGGGGTCACCGCAAAATACCTGAAGCTCGCCGCCGGCGATCAGACAGCGATTGTGAAGTTTCTCGAATCTCTGAAGGCTCCGCCGGATGCGATCCCGGTACCGACCAAGTCCAAATCGAAGGGTCAGCGATTCGCGCAGAAGTGATGGCGGAACGCGTGGAGGGTGGCCTCGGCCGCGCCGCGGGAATCCGGGTAAGGGAACGCCTCGGCCGAGACGTAGCCGGCGTAGCCGATCTCCGTTAACGCCGCCGCGATCGGCGCGAAATTCGTGTGGCCGAACCCGGCCGGGCGGCGGTTCGAGTCGGCGAGGTGGACGTGCCCGATGTGCGGCCCGGCGGCGCGGAGGGCTTCCGCCAGATTCGTCTCCTCGATGTTCATGTGGAACAGGTCGGCAAGCAGTTTGAGCGAATCGCGTTTCACCAACTCCAGCAGTCGAACGCCGTCCTCCAATCGCGTGGCGAAGTTCGTCTCGTACCGGTTCAGCGGTTCGTAGAGGAGCGGACGATCGGCAAGGGTGCGCAACGATTCAATGAGATTCGCCATTCCCGTTTCGCGATCCATTCCGTCGCCCCAGCGGCCCTGCATCGAACCAATGATGGCCGGGGCACCGAACGCCGCACCGTAGTCCATCATCGACTTCACGAAGTCGACCGCCTTGCGGCGTTCGCCCGCGGAGGGGTGCGAGAGCGTCAGCTTGTGCCGCACCCAACCCGCCCCCGTGCCGACGGCGGCAAGCCCCAGCCCGTGGTCGCCGAGGATGGTTTGCAACTCGTTTGCCGGCACCGCATCCGGCCCAGGGGCGAACAGCTCGATCGCATCGAAACCGAGTTCTTTCGCCGTCCGGCATGCGGCCGGGAGGTCGTCGTGGAAAACGAACGGCCCCGCCTTCGCTTCGGGAACGAGACTGACCGTGACGGCGGATTTCATTCTTTGACTCATGGATTGAGTTTTGCATTTTTCATTATGCATTGGTCCGTACGTAATCGGACCAATGCATAATGAAAAATGAAGTCAGTCGATCTCCACGACGGCCTTGATGACGCCCGTCTCGGGCTTCATCCATTTCGGGAACAACTCGATCATCTCGTCGAACCCGGCGTGGTGCGTGATCCAGGGCTTCGTATCGATCATCCCGTCTTCGATTTGCCGGATGATCTGCGTGAACTCCGCCGTCAGGGCGTTCCGGCTGGCGAGGAAGCTCATCTCGCGCCGGTGCATCAACGGCTGCATGAAGGCGATCTCCTGATTCGTGATGCCGACGAACACCAGCTTGCCGGCGAAGGCGACGTAGTTCATCGCGTTCACCATCGACTTATTGCTACCGGTCGCGTCGATCACGACGTCGGCCCAGTTGCCGCCGGTCAAGTCCTCGATGCGCTTTAACTCCGTGCCGTCGGCGCGGACGGTGTGTTCGATCCCCATTCGTTCCCGGCAGAAGGCCAATCGCTGTTCGTTGATGTCCAGCACGATCGTCCGGGCGCCGGAAAGCTTTGCGAACACGATGGCGCTCAGGCCGATGGGGCCGGCGCCGATGACGAGGATCGTCTCGCTCGGCTTCGGGGCGGCGCGGTTGACGGCGTGGCAGCCGATACCGAGCGTCTCGACGAGGGCGAGCTGGTCGTAGGTTAGCTTCGTGCTGACGTGCAGTTTGCGGGCGGGGATGGTGAAGAGCCGTTGCAGGCCGCCGTCGCAGTGGACGCCGAGCGTCTGATGGTGCATGCAGCAGTTCGTGTGACCGCGCACGCAGGAATAACACTTCTGGCAGTTGATGTACGGCTCGATGCTGCAGCGGTCGCCGGGCTTCACATTCGCCACGCCCGCACCTACTGCGACGACTTCGACGCCGAGTTCGTGGCCCGGGATGCGCGGGTAGCTGAAGAACGGCATCTTGCCGAGGTAGCCGGAGAAATCGGTGCCGCAGATGCCGACACGGTGAATGCGCACGACGGCGTCGCCGGGGCCGGGTGCGGGGGGTTCCGGCACGTCGATGACTCGGAACGATTCGGGCTTTTCCAGTTGGATGGCTTTCATGGTGGGACTTTATGGTTGGTGGCGACAGCGGCCATAATCCGCCTACCATGATTGGCATGTTCACCAGTCGGTCTTCCTGAACTGGTTTGTCCGGCGTGCCACCCATTCGAGGATGATGAACCGATGCCCGTTCCGAATGCCGAAGACGTGATGGCGCAACTCCGCTGGCGATACGCCTGCAAGAAATTCGATCCTTCGAAACGAATCGACCCGGAGACCTGGACCCGGCTCGAAGATTCGCTGGTTCTCACTCCATCGTCCTACGGCCTTCAGCCCTGGAAATTCTTCAACGTCGTCGATCCGGCGACTCGCGAGAAACTCCTGCCGTTCACCTGGGGCCAGAAGCAGGTCGTGGACGCGTCGCATCTGATCGTGTTCGCCGTGAAGGCGAACGTCGGCGCGGCCGACGCGGAAAAACTTGTCGCGTTCAGCGCATCGACCCGGGGTATTCCGTCCACGGCGCTGGAGGGATACAAGAACATGATGATCGGCTCGCTGACGCGATCGACGCCGGAACAGGTGCGCGAGTGGATGTCGCGCCAGTTGTTCATCGCCCTGGGCGTCTTCCTCAGCACCGCCGCGATGCTGGGCGTCGACGCTTGCCCGATGGAAGGGTTTCAACCCAACAAATATGACGAAGTCCTCGGTTTGCCGGCGAAGGGATATCACAGCGTTGTGCTCGCAACGGTCGGCTATCGAGCCGCCGACGATGCCTACGCAGGCCTCGCCAAAGTCCGCTATCCGAAGGTCGAACTCATCGAGGCCATTTGATGCGCTGTTACGAGTACGCGAAGGATGGCGACGCCTATCGCATCGTGCCGACGACGCGGCCGGATCCGATACCGGGGCCGGGACAGGTCGTGGTGCGCGTGCGTGCGGCGTCGCTCAATTATCGGGATCTCATTCAGTTGAAGAATCTCGCCGGTCGCGATGTCGCGGGTCGGATTCCGCTCTCGGATGGCGCGGGCGAAATCGTCGCCGTCGGACCGGGCGTGACGACCGTGACCGTCGGCGACCGGGTGATGCCGAACTTCTTCACGGGCTGGACCGCGGGCCGATTCGCGATGGCGCATCACGCCACGGCGCTCGGCGGGCCGGGCTGCGACGGTATGCTCGCGGAACTCGTCGCGGTGCCGGCCGATGCGCTGGTGCCGATTCCCGAGCATCTCTCGTACGAAGAAGCCGCGTCACTACCGTGCGCAGGCGTGACAGCGTGGCAGTCGCTTGCCGTCCGCGGCCAGCTGAAACCGGGCGAGTCGATCCTCGTACTCGGAACGGGCGGCGTCTCGGTCTTCGCGCTCCAAATCGGCGTCGCGATGGGTTGCCCCATGTATGTGACCTCCGGCAGTGACGCGAAACTCGAGCGGGCGACGAAACTCGGCGCGGCGCACACGATCAATTACCGGACCTGTCCCGATTGGGACAAGGAGATCCTCCGCTTAACGGCGAAACGCGGCGTCGACCACGTCGTCGAGGTTGGCGGCGGTGGCACGCTGGCGAAGTCGCTCGCATCGGTCGCGGCCGGGGGGCACGTCGCGCTGGTCGGCGTATTGACCGGCTTCGGGCCACCGACCGAGAGCCTTTTTCCCGCGGTTGCCAAGAATGCCACGCTCACCGGCATTTATGTCGGCTCGCGCGAGCACTTCCTCGGGCTGGCGGCATTCATCGAGCGATTTCGAATCCGCCCGGCGATCGACCGTGTCGTCCCTTTCGACTCGGCATCCACCGCATTCGATCATCTGGAAGCGGCGGGGCATTTCGGGAAAATCGTCGTCGCGATTTCCTGAGTGTGTGGTCGTGTCCCCCGTCGGGCTTTCCGCCTAGAATGCCCCACATACCATCGCGGACGGGATTGTCCGTGTTAGATGGCCACACCAGGACGGTATCGACTAGGGACACGCATGGCCGAGCCGCCGTTAACGCGCGCGACGCTGCTCGCCCGAATCCGGGACGGTCGGGACGAGGAGGCTTGGCGGGAGTTCCTGCACCTCTACGGGCCGGTCGTGTACGGCTTCGCCCGGAATCGCGGCCTGCAGGACGCCGACGCGGCGGACCTGATGCAGGAAGTGCTCCGCAGCGTGGCCCGCAATGCCAACAAGATGGAGTACGACCCGAAACGAGGGACATTCCGCGGCTGGCTCTACACCGTCACGCGGAACAAGGTTTACAATTTTCTGAACGGTCAACGGAATCGCCCCAAGGCTGTCGGCGACTCGGCTGCCCAGGACCGCCTCGACAGCATCCCCGACCGCAACGGTGATACCGACAACTGGGAACTCGAATACCGCCGGCAACTTTCCGCGAAGGCGATGGACCGGGTGAAGGGTGAATTTCAAGACTCGACGTGGAAGGCGTTTTGGGGCACGGCCGTGGACGGCCGCAGTCCGCAGGAAGTGGGTTCGGAGTTGAAAATGTCGACCGGGGCGGTGTATGTGGCCAAGAGCCGCGTTATCGCCCGCCTGCGGGACGAAGTGCAGAAACTCGAAGCCGAGGCCGAGCAGTGGTGAGGATCGCCGCCGCCGCGCCGCCGGAGTGAATGACCATGGCTGTCGAAACCGGAACCGAGACCGCCTGCCCGAACGACGAGGAGTTGCGCCGGCTGGTGCGCGGCCACCTCACCGACGCCCGGCAAGGCGTACTCTGCGATCACCTCTGCGGCTGCCCCGAATGTCAGGCTCGGCTCGAAGAGATCGCGTCCGACGGCGACAAGCTCTTTACGGGCTGCATGAAGGAACTCAAGCGCCCGCCCGTTCCCAAGGAATCCGCGTACTGGAGCGCGATTAGCCAGGTCGAAGTCAGCATCACCGGCACCCACGTCGATTCCGACGGCGACACGCTGCCGCCGCAACCCGCCGACCGGAATCTCGACTTCCTCGAACCGACCACCACCCCGGGCCGCATCGGCAAGATCGGCCCGTTCGAGGTCATCGAGGAGGTCGGTCGGGGTGGAATGGGCGTTGTCCTTCGCGCGGTGGATGCCTCGCTGAAGCGTGAGGTCGCGGTCAAGGTTCTCGATCCGGGGCTTTCCAAGCAGTCGGTGGCGCGGGAGCGATTCTGCCGCGAGGCGCAGGCCGCAGCGAAGGTCGCGCACGAAAACATCGTTGCGGTTCACCAGGTCAGCGGCGAGACCGCCGGCGTGCCCTACATCGTCATGCAGTTGGTGAAGGGCAAGACGCTGGAATCGAAGCTCAAGGAGAGCGGCAAGCTCTCCGTGCCGGAAGTCGTGCAGATCGGCATGCAGGCCGCCGCCGGCCTCGCCGCCGCCCATGAACACTCCCTCATCCACCGCGACATCAAGCCCGCGAACATCCTCATCGAAGACGCTACGAACAAGGTCAAACTCACGGACTTCGGTCTGGCCCGCGCCGAAGAGGACGCCAAGCTCACCCGGACCGGCTTCGTTGCCGGTACGCCCCTTTACATGGCACCGGAGCAGGCTCGCGGCGAAACCGTCGATGTCCGCTCGGACCTCTTCAGCCTTGGTTCGGTCCTCTACGAATCGCTCACGGGCAAGCCCGCGTTCGACGCCAAGACGCCGCTCATGGTCCTGCGCCGTCTGACCGATGAACACCACGAACCGCTACACGTGGCCGTGCCCGATGTGCCCGAATGGTTCGAAGACATCATCGACAAGCTTCTTGAAAAAGATCCTTCCAAGCGCTACCAGAAGGCCTCGGATCTCGCGGCCGACCTGAACGCCAAGTGGGAATGCATCAAGGGGCTTTCCCAGGAGAAAGTGGAAGCTTGCCCGATCCAGCCCTCGCGGATGATCCGCGGCCTGACGCGCCGAGGATCGTCCCGCCGGTTGTTCGCCGCGCTGGCGGCGATCTTCCTCCTCGGTGTCGGACTCGGCGCATTCGGAGCCTGGGCTGTTCTACCCCGAGGTTCTGCTCCCCAATCCGATCCCGGTCACAAAGAACTCGCGATGACCTCGCGTCTGACGGGGCCGGTCTGGTCGATCTCTTCATCGCGCGACGGGAAGACCATTGTCGCCGGTCTCGAAGACGGACAGGTCGTCATTTGGGATGTCGGCAACGGTGGCACCGTCACCAGTTTTCCCGCACATGAAGGCACGGTCTGGTCGGTGGACCTCTCCGAAGACGGCGGCATGCTGATCACGTCCAGCGACGATGGAACCGTTAAATACTGGAACATCAGCTCCGGACAGCCTGTTCGTACTATCAACAACGAGCGTTCGGTCCGCTCGGCGGCCCTGAACCGCTCTCTCGACAAAGTCGTGACCGGCGACCGGGTCGGCGCGGTCCGCTTGTGGAAACTTGCGGACCCCAAAGTCCCGGTCTTCGACTTCATGCACAAGGGTGTGATCAACGCCGTGGCGTTCGCACACGAGAAGCCGCTTGTGGCGTCGGCCAGTTCCAACAAGACCGCGGTCTTGTGGAACATCGACGAATCGGTCGAACTCAAGACCGACAAACGTGCAGTCCACAATCTGCGTGGTCACGAAGGGCCGGTCTACAGCGTGGCGTTTTCGCCCGACGACGAGATTTTGGCGACGGCGAGTTGGGACCACAGCATCATGCTCTGGAATACCTCCACCGGAAAAAAAATCGGAGCGATCAAAGACGCCCATGAAGAAGGAATCTGGTCCATCGCCTTTGCCTGCTGCGGAAAGGTTCTGGCCACTGCCGGACAGGACGGTCTTGTGAAGATCTGGAACATTGAAAAGCTACCGTTGGATGGCAGCAGCGAGAAAGCCGCGCCGATCCTCACGCTATCGCGCCATCAGGGAACGGTCCACACGGTTCACTTTACGGCCGACGGCAAACACCTACTGACCGGCGGACGTGATGGAACCATTCGCCTCTGGAAACTGAAAGACTGACGCCCATGAGTTCGCGCTTCGCGGGGCTGATCGCGGCCCCGTTCACGCCGTTCCACGCCGACGGCTCCTTGAACCTCGCCCGCATTCCCGACCAGGCCGCCGCCCTACGCGATTCGCGCGTGGGCGGTGCGTTCGTCTGCGGCACCACCGGCGAAAGCGCGTCGCTAACCCAGACGGAACGAAAGGCCGTCGCCGAGGCTTGGATGGCCGCTGCCGGTCCGCTGAAGATCATCGTGCACGCCGGACATACGAGCGCCGCGGAGGCGTGCGAACTGGCCGCCCATGCCGCCACAATCGGTGCCGCGGGCGTCGCCGTGACGGCTCCCTATTACTTCCGGCCCACCGGCCCTGCGGAACTGGTCGAATACCTGGCCGAAGTGGCCTCCGCCGCGCCGTCGTTGCCGTTCTACTATTACGACATCCCCTCCACGACCGGCGTTCTGATGCCGACTGCCGACGTGCTTCGTCGTGCCATCAAACGGATCCCGAACTTCGCCGGCGTCAAGTTCTCGAACCCGGACTTGCTCTCGCTGCAGGAGTGCATTCAACTCGAAGGCGGGAAATACGAAGCGATGTTCGGCGTGGACGAGTATCTGCTCGCGGCCGTCGTGCTGGGGGCGACCGGCGCGGTGGGCAGCACCTACAACTACGCCGCGCCGACCTATCACCGCATGTTGGATGCGCTCCGCGCGGGCGACCTCGACGCCGCTCGCCGCCATCAATTCGCCAGCGCGCAACTCGTGCGGGCGCTCATCGACTTTGGCGGCCTTCGCGCCGGCAAGGCGATCATGGCCATGATCGGCTTGGATTGTGGTCCTGTGCGCACGCCATTGCGGAAAATGACACCCGACGACGACGCCAAGCTTTTCGACCGTTTGAAGGGACTCGACATCTTCTCCGCGCCGCTGCGCGAACCGAAGAAGTAGGGCGGGACGGACCGAGGCTCCTCGCCGACCCGCCCGCGTTTCACCACGCCCCGCCGTCGATTCCTTCGCCGACCCATACTGCCATCGCCGGTACAGGATCGCACCACTCGACCTCGACCGTTTCGGCGGCCACCGGCGCGGCCGATTCTTCGAACTCGGCCGGTTCGCTCAATTGCGCTGGAGCCGGTATCAGTTCGATCGGGGCTTCCCCTTCGAATGCGAACATCAGCGCCATGGCGGGCAAGGCCTCTCCGGAGATCGCCTCGCCATCGCGCATCCCGAACATCACCACCCGCTGCATGCCGTTGGTGCCGGTCACGATCAGCGAGAACGCCGTCAGGCTGCCGGTGTCCTGCCGGGCCGTGTCCTGAACGGTAAGCGACCAGGTGCCGCGGGCGTTGAGGCCGTCGAAGGTGGTCAGCGTCGTTTCCGGCCGGTAGGTGCCGGAAAACGGGGCCGCTCCGTTGGCGATCGACGTGGCCGATTCGTCGTCGATGGTCGTCGCGTTGAAGTTGTTCGCGCTCCCGCCGCGCCGGTTCACGAGAGTGGCCGACTGCCCGCCCGGACCGACGAGTCGGATTACGAGATCGCTGTCGTAGGTGTGCGAGATGCTGAACCGCACGTTCACGTCCGCGATCGTGATGTCCTGATTGATCGCCAGTTTCGCGGTGGTGGTGGAGAGGTCGCGGATCGCGAGCGGCAGCCCGCCGGCCGAGAAGGTCTGTGTCGTCGGCGTCGCGAGCGTACGGGTGAGCGTGAATCGGTCGCCGGGGTTCTCGCCGTTGACGCCGTTGGCGTTCTGGTCCATCGGGTTGCCGGCGAGGTCGCGGATGTCCGGGCCGAGCACGAGCGTGTAGACACCTCCGACGGTTTGCGTGGCGAAGGTCAGGTCGAACTGCGTGCCGTTCGTGCCCGCCACGGGGGCGACGCCGGTGACGGTGAGCGCGCCGCTTGGCCCCGTGAAACTCACGATGTCGCCGGTCGTGAAGGTCGTCGGATTGATCGCTTCACTGAAAGTCAGCCGTGCGCCGGTCAAGGTCGTCGTGCCGTTAAAGGTTCCCGCGGTGACGCGGGCGCCGGCGAGGTCCGCGGGCGGCGGGGGCGGTGGGGGCGATGTCGTGGCGATCAGCGCACCGACGTTGAGCCGCTTGCCGCCCTGCACGACTGACGTAAGCCCCGACACCGTATCGGCTGTGGATTTCAGCAAGTCGATTACTTCCGTCGCCGTCTTGTTCGGGTTGGCGTCCCAGTACAGGGCGATGGCACCGGCGACGTGCGGCGCGGCCATCGACGTGCCGCTGAAGGTGCTGTAGGTGTTGTTCGGCGTCGTGCTGAGGATGCTCGACCCCGGCGCGGCGATGTCGACGGTGGTCGCACCGAAATTCGAGAAGCTCGAGCGCGCGTCGGTACTCGTTGTCGACGCGACGGCGACGACGTTCGCGAGGGCGTAGCTGGCCGGATAGCTGGGCGTGACATCGATGTTGACGTTTTCGTTCCCGGCGGCGGCGACGAAGATATGCCCCTTCGCTTGAGCGGCCTGGATGGCGTTGAAAAGTGTGCTGCTGTACCCGCCGCCGCCCCAGCTGTTGTTCGACACCCTCGCGCCGCGCGCCACCGCGTAGTTGAGCGCCTCGACGGCGTCGCTGGTGGAACCGCTGCCCGTGGACGAGAGGAACTTGAGCGCCATGATCTTGACGCCCCAGTTCACCCCGGCGACGCCGACGCCGTTGTTGCCGACAGCGCCGATGGTGCCAGCGACGTGGGTGCCGTGGCCGTTGTCGTCGAACGGGTTGCCGGAGTTCGCGCCGATGAAGTTCGCGCCGAAGTAGTCGTCGACGATGCCGTTGCCGTCGTTGTCAATGCCGTCGCCGTTGATCTCGCCCGGGTTCCGCCACATGTTGGCGGCGAGGTCCGGGTGGTTGTAGTCGACGCCGCTGTCGATGACGGCGACAACGAAGTTGCCGGAACCGGTCGTGGTGTCCCACGCGGCCGGCGCGTTAATCTTCGCCATTCCGTAGAGGCTCGGATACGAGGGGTCGTTCGGCGTGCGTTGAAGCTGGATCGTGTAATCCGGTTCGGCCGCGACGACGCCGGGAATGCCGGAGTAATAGGTGATCGCTTCGCCGGACGCGATGCCGGTGTCGAGCGTGATGGAATAGATGCCGAAGCCGACGTGGCGGACCTCGGAGGCGAACGGTGCGGAGAGGATCGAGGCGGCGGATTCGCCGAGCGCGGTGACGACGTTGATGCGGTCGGCCGGGGATTCGACGATGGCCAGATTCGCGGCGAAAGGGTCGGCAAATCCGGCGGGGGTGGTACGGTCTTCGAGGTGCTCGATGGCCAGACGGGTGCGGCGGAGCGCGGACCTGCGGGTGCGCATGCGGTCATCCTTGTAGGAAAGAGATGGTGGACGAACCGGGGGAATCAATGGAGCGATTGGTGAGTCAGATGGTAACGATACGCGGGCCGATTCGAAATGGATTTCGGGCGGTTGTCAAGAAAGAATGGAAATTCCGCCTGGCTTTGCGGTTGCCGCGAGAATTCTCCGATGCCGTGTTATGCGCTGCGGAACGCGATGCGGAAGCCAAGGATGTTGACCGCCCGTTCGGGTTCGTAGCGGTTGCGGTACGACGAACGGCAGACGACGGCGTTGTTCGACCCCGATCCCCCGCGGCAGACCCGGTGCGTGCCGGACTCGTCGTTGACCGGATCGACACGCGGGGAGCGGGCGTAGTAAGCCGGATCATACCAGTCCGCGCACCACTCCCAGACATTGCCCACCATGTCGTACAGACCCCACTCGTTGGGGGCGAAGCGGGCGACGGCCGAAGTGAAGACGTAATCGTCGGCGAATGTCGGCGTCGGTGCCGCACGCCGGGCGGGGGCCGCGACGTTGGAGTGCGCCGTCATCCCGGATGGCGCGTTGCCGGAGATATAGCGCCACGTCGTGCCGGCGCGGCAGGCGTATTCCCATTCCGCTTCGGTCGGCAGGCGGAACCCGTGGCCGGGCCGGACGTCGTTGAGCCAGTCGAGGTAGCGCTGGGCATCGTACCAGCTCACCGCGACGACCGGGTGGTCGTCCGGTTGTCGGAAACCCGGCCATCGCCAGTTGATCTCGCGGTCAAGCCGCCATTCGCCATCGCGAAAACAGAACGCCCCGGCACCCCGTTCGGCGTCAGTGGCGTAACCGGTTTCGTCGGCGAATCGGGCGAACTGCGAACGCGTGACGGGATGGGACGCGAGAAAGAAACCGGCACCGAACGCGACGGGATGTTGGGGACGCTCATCGGCTTCGCCATCGTAGTCGTTCGCGCTCGCCCCCATCATGAACTGGCCGCGCGGGCACCACGAGAACGGCATCGCGGACTTATCCGGCAGCGCGAGGATCATCCGATCGCCAGGTTCCCGCGAGACCGGCGGTGGCACCGCCGCTCGCCGAAACGGCGGTGTCGGACCGCCGGAGGGTCGGAACAGACAGGAATCGAGGTCCTCCGCGAACTCGTGCATGGTGGCGTAGCGATCGGCGGAATGCTTCGCCATCGCGCGGGCGAGAATCTCCTCGACGGTATCGCTCACGTCGACGCGCAGGCTGCGGATGTTCGGTGCCGGATCGGCCAGCAATTGTGCGATGATGTTGACGGGTGTGCCCACGAATGGCGTCCGACCTGTCAGAAGTTCAAACAGCGTCACGCCGAGCGAATAGACATCCGACCAAGGGCCGATTTCGTGGAGTTCGCCGCGGGCCTGTTCAATGGACATGTACGCAGGAGTTCCGAAGATCGCACCGTGGTAGGTGAGCGTCGTTGCACCTTCGAGTTTCGCCAGGCCGAAATCCATGACGATCGGGGAATCATCGTCGGTCAGGATGACGTTCGCCGGTTTGAGATCGCGATGAATCACCCCCTGCTCGTGGGCATAGTGCAACGCCCGCGCGATGGTGGCCACGATGCGGATCGCCCGCGATTCGTCCCAAGGCTTCCGCGGGGAGACTTCGCGGGAGAGCGTTCGCCCGGCGAGGAATTTCATCGCCAGATACGGGCGGTCCCCCTCGTCGCCGATGTCGTAGACCGGGCAGATGTGCGGGTGATCGAGGATCGCGGCGGCGCGCGCCTCGCGAAGGAATCGCTTGGTCTGTTCTTCGCCCGTGAATCGCGTCGGGATCTTCAGCGCGATCTTGCGTCGGCCGAGCCGCAGGTCCTCGGCCAGGTAAACGGCCCCCATCCCGCCCCGGCCCAGCAGGCTGACGATGCGAAAGCGGCCGAAATCGACCGGTAGTGACGGGAACGGATCGCCGGTCGACATGGGTGCGCTCCCCCTCCACGGCTCCGCCGTTACTTCGTCTTTCCCTTCGTCCACGCGAGGTGCACCTTGGCGACGTCCCACATGTAGTGGCTGATGACGTACTTCTCC
The DNA here is from genome assembly GCA_019636445.1 of Gemmataceae bacterium. Taxonomy (GTDB): domain Bacteria; phylum Planctomycetota; class Planctomycetia; order Gemmatales; family Gemmataceae; genus Limnoglobus. The sequence continues at coordinate 166,969 of JAHBXO010000004.1, forward strand.
ACGGCCGGCGTCAGGTGTTCGACCACCTTCTTGTCGTTCCCCTCGGATTCGTACCAGAGCGCGACGTAGAGGTGGCCATAGAAGCGAGCTTCCTTCCCGGCTTCGGACTTCTCGTCCACCTTGTTGGCGGCGGCCATCACGTCCTCCGCCTTCAGCTTGCCGGCGAACAGTTTCTGGATCTCCGCCATCGGCACCCGGGGATCCTTCGTCACGTCGATCAACTCCTTCGCGGCTTTCTCCTTGCCGATCACCTTGACGTTGCAGAGATAGTGCCAAACCGCGTTCTCCACGTCCTGCGGGTTCACGGTCTTGTGGGTCTCGAACTGTTTGACGCCTTCCTTGTGCTTGCCGGCGTAGTAATACGCGATGCCGCGCCGCCAATGTTCCGGCTCAAGCTTGGGATTGGCTTTCAGGTAGACATCGAAGTCCGCGATGGCTTCGCTGAACTTCCCGAGCTTCAGGTACGAGTCGCCGCGGCGGTCGAAGACGAGGGGCGTATTGCCGTCGGCCTTGATCGATTCGGTGAACGCTTCAACGGCCTTGTCGTGCTCGCGCTTCGCGGCGTGGGCGACCGCTTTCTGGAATGCGGCCTCGGCGGCCTTCTCGTCCGCTCGCGCCATCGAAACGGACAACGCGATCACGGTGATGGACATGGCGATGCGCACGGCGGGTTCCCCGGAAGATGAACCGCTCCCGGAGGACACTCGCCCCCGCGCGGCTACAATGGAACGAACCATATACGCGGAGCAGTCTATCCATGAGCGATCGGCCCAACAAGGAACAGATGATGAAGATCGTCGTTCCCGCCCTCGCGATCTCGGTAGCCCTCGTGATCATCGGTCTCCTGATCGGCATGCAGGGGGACAAGGACGAACCCAAGCAAGATCCGACAAAACGAGGCCCCCAGGCGCTGCGATCGACGGCCGGTCCGGCCGAGAATGACGACGGCATGGTCGACAGCGCCCCGCCGGCCGATGCGCCCGAATGGAAGGACATCGGCAACGGCCTCAAAATATGGGACGTGAAGGAGGGCGATGGGGAGCCGTGCCGGCCGGGAGCCGACGTGACGATGCACTACGCGGGATGGTTGCTCAACGGCACCCTGTTCGACAGCAGCCGCGCGAAGCTCAAACCCGATCGCGGCCAGGCGTTCTCCGCGTCACTCGCCGGCGGGTTGATCGAAGGATGGATGAAAGGGGTTCCGGGCATGAAACCGGGTGGCATTCGCCGACTCTACATCCCGTTCCCGATGGCCTATGGCGAAAACGGCCGCCCCGGCATTCCACCCCGCGCCGACCTGATCTTCGAAATCAAACTGATCTCCGCCCGATAACCGTCGATCCCTCCGAGAGGTTTCTCGATGCTCCGTGTTCTACTGGCGTGCTCCGCGATGCTGATCGCCGGCGTGGCCGCGGCCGAAGACAAAAAGATCGCCCCGAAACTCCCGCCCCTCGATGCCAAGGAGTGGAAGGAACTCAAGGACGCCGATGGCCTGAAGTTCTGGGACGTGAAGGAAGGCAAGGGCGAGGCGACCACGGCGAATGCCCTCGTCACCATCCACTACACCGGGTGGTTCACCGATGGCGCGGTGTTCGACAGCAGCGTCACTCGCGAGAAGAAAGCGACCTTCCCACTCTCGCGGCTGATCCCGGGCTGGCAGAAGGGGATTCCCGGCATGAAGCCCGGCGGCGTGCGTCGTCTTCACATTCCGTGGAAGCTCGCCTACGGCGAAGAAGGCCGGCCGCCACGCATTCCCGCGAAGGCCGATTTGATCTTCGAGATTGAACTGTTCGAAGCGCACAACGTGCCAAAGGCGGACGCGAAGGAATGGAAGGAAGTGGCCGGCGTCGCGGGGTTGAAGCAGTGGGACCTGACCGAAGGCAAGGGCAATGGTGCCAAGCCCGATGCGACCGTAACGATTCATTACACCGGATGGACCCTCGACGGCAAAGTGTTCGACTCGAGCGTCCAGCGGGACGAAAAGGCCGAATTCCCGCTCGCTGATCTGATTCAAGGCTGGCAGAAGGGCATCCCCGGCATGAAGCCCGGCGGTGTGCGCTATCTCTATATCCCCTGGAATCTGGCCTACGGCGAAGCCGGTAGCCCGCCGACGATTCCCGCGAAGGCCGACCTGATTTTCCGAATCGAACTGTTCGAATCGAAGTAGTTTCTTCATCCCCGGTGGGCCACGGCGACGCGGCCCACCCTACCGAAAGTATTTGCCATGCAATTTCCGACGATCGACGGACCCGAGTGGAAGGACATCGGCGGTGGTCTCAAGCTTTGGGATGTGACCGAAGGCAGCGGCACCGCCGTGCCCGCCGGCGCGACCGTGACCTGCCACTACACCGGCTGGCTCACCGACGGCACCAAGTTCGACAGCAGCGTCGATCGTGGCCAACCGATCTCCTTTCCGCTCTCCGGCGTCATCGCCGGCTGGCAAAAAGGGATTCCCGGCATGAAGCCCGGCGGTACGCGCCGCCTCCTGATCCCCGGACCGATGGCCTACGGCGCCCGCGGCATCCCCGGCACGATCCCGCCGAACGCCACCCTGGTCTTCGAAGTGACTCTCGTGAAGTGATCCGCACCGGGCCGGGCTGCATTCGCCGCCCGGCCTCCTCCCACGGCCATTGCCCATCAATTCGGTATCAGCTTTTCGATCCAACTCATCAATGCGGCGATCTCCCAGACGTTCGTCTCGGACTTCTTCAAGCGGTGGAGTTTCCCGGCCATATCCCAGCCATCGTTCGCGGTGTTCAGCAGAACGGCCGTCGCGATCGGTTTCATTCCCGGATACGGCTCGTTGATCGCGCTCCAGAGCTTGCGATTGACGAATTCGCCGACGGATTCCTTCGTGGGGCCGGCGATCTCCAGATCGACCTTGAACGCGGAACCGTCGAACCGGGCGTGGAGCGCGATCCGCTCGACACCGAGTTCCGCGAGAGAAAGTCCGTCCGGTATGTTCCAATCGCCGGAGGCGACGAAGGTGAACGCCGGCCGATCGGGATCGGCGGGATCGGGCAGGGCCGCGAGGAAATCCTCGGCCAGTTTCGGCTTGCGGTTGGCGGTGCGCCGGGCCAAGTCGAGGAGAAACGGCTCGTCGTTCGCGAGCGTGTAGCCGCGCCGCGACGGGGATACGAGTCCACGGATTCTCGATGTGTCGGGGCCGAATTTCAGCTTGCGGCCCTCGCCGAGGGCTTCCGATTTCATGTCGGGCCACTTGTCGAGTCGCGCACGCCAGGCCGCATCAAGATGCTCTCCTTCCACGGTCGCCGCGAAGGAAGTCGATCGCCCCGGGCCTAATGCGATCGTGTAGCGTTCGCCGGCGCGGGCATCGAACTGGAATTTGGTCGCGAGGTTCTCAAAGGCTTTCTGGAGTCGCGTGCCGACACGATCGCGCGCCGCCGGCCATACCGCGCCCGGATGAACCACGATGGCCGCGGCCGTCTGTTCCGGAAGGTTGATCCAGGCGGGCGGCAGTGAGGCGACCGGGACGGGGGGTGGCGGTTCGGACGGTTTCTGTTCGACGACCGGAGCCTTGACTTCCGGCTTGGGCTTGAACACCAGCCAGCCCGCGATCGCGAGGATGGCAATGCCGGTCATCCCCAGCGCGATCGGGACCCAATTCGTTTCCCGACGCCGTTTCCGGTTCGACTGTCGCGACTTCGCAATCCGTTTCTTGCGTGCGAGTTCGGCTTCGGTATCCCGGCTGCGCGTATCGTCGCTTGAACCGGGAGCGCTGCGCGTCCTGTCGCCCGACGATCCCTTCCGCCGCGTTGCGATGGGGCTGACCGGCACGGCGTCGTGGCTGTCTGCTTCGCGCGGAACAAGCCGCACGGATTTCCGAACCGCGGGTTTCGGTTCGGGGGCACGTGAGACCACCTCCGCTTCCAATACCCGAACCGCCGGCTGAGCGGCCGTGTCCCCGCCCGGCACTGCCGCCGCGCCCGCGGCGGGCACGTGATCCGGCATCGTCAACACGATCTCCGGGACGTTTGCCAGCCCTTCCGCGGTGAACTGGGCCAAGACCTTGGCGACTTCGCCGGCCGTTTGAGGCCGGTCCTCGGGCCGCTTCGCCATCATCTTCAGCATGGCCCGCATCATCTCGTCCGGCACGTCGGGCCGCTGCTTGCGGATCTCTGGCGGTGGATCGAGTTGATGCCGGAGCAGCTTGTCGATGGGCGTGCCGTCGGGAAAGGGGGGCTTGCCGGTCAGAAGGTAATAAAGCGTGCAGCCGAGGGAATAGATGTCGGCGCGGCGGTCGACGGTGCTGGAGTTTTTCGCTTGTTCCGGGGCCATGTAGTCCGGCGTGCCGACGACCGTGCCGTCGCGAGTCAGTTCGGTGTTCGCGGCATCGTTCTCCTCGATGAGGGAACGCACCAGCCCCATGTCGAGGATGCGCACGATGGCGACGCCGTCGGTGCCTGGCAGGGCGCGTTCGCCGCTGACGAGCATGTTGGAGGGCTTGATGTCGCGATGGATCAGGTCGTGTTCGTGCGCATGCTGAAGGCCGAGCGCGCCCTGGCGGATGTATTCGGCCGCTTCCGGGAAGGGTAGCGGGCCAAACTCCTTCACCATTCGTGCCAGGTCCGAACCGTAAACGAACTCCATGGCGAGGAAGTAGCGGCCCTGGGCCTCGTCGGCGTCCAACAATGAAACGATGTTGGGATGATTGAGCTTCGCGGCGGCGGCGGCTTCGCGGCGGTAGCGGCCGACGACGGTCTTGTTCGCCATCAGGTGCGCCCGGACCACCTTGAGCGCGACGAGTTTGCCGGACTTGCACTGGATCGCCTTGAAGACCTTGCCCATCCCCCCTTCGCCGATCTTGTCGAGGACGAGGTAATTGCCGAAGAGGATCTCCGAGAGGCGATTCAGCCGAACCTTACGCGTCTGGTAGGCGGTGAGCAATTTGGCGGTCCACAGCCGGTCGGCGAGGCTGACGGGGTCGGATTTCGCTTCGGCGGGGATCGCGTCCAGTACGGCGAGTTGGTCGGTGGTGAACTGCCCGCTGGCGCGAAGGGCGAGAAACAACTGTTCGGGCGTGAACGGATCCATCGCTGGTCGGGCTACCGCCGTGGGAGAAGCCACAGTCGCATCCGGACCGCGGTTCCCTGATTGTACTTCGCAACGGGGCGCAATGTTCGGGAAAAACCGCCCCTGACGGTTTCACGGACGAAGACTTCGCCAACGAAATCGGATAGATTGGTGTTAATTGTTTGGTGTAAGCCGATACTATCCGGGATGGTATCGTTGCGTGGGAGAACCGCCATGACCGCCGACACGGATGAGGAGTCCCGACATCCCGGCGGGACGAGTTCGCCGGCGTATCGGATCGCATTCCAGGCGTGGATCGCCATTTTCCTGCTCGTCATCTGCACCAGCCTCCTTCGATATCTGGGGATGTGGGCCACGATGGCGAACCGCTAGGACGGCCCGCGATTCCCACCGGCCGACCTATCGGTTAGCATGGGAACATGATCGACGCGCACCTTCACGTCGTTCCGCCGCAGATTCCCGGGGCCGGGAGTCTGGCTCCCGTGCTGCGCCTGCCGCCGGAGCGAGTCGCCGCGATCGTTCGCGAGGAGTTGCTATCGGCCGGCATCCGCCGCGCCTTCGCGATGGGCGAATGGCGCATCACCGGCGAGGATCCGCTAGGCGTCAACCGGACCCTGGAAATCGCCGCTCACGTGCCGGAACTGTCCGCGGTCGGCGTGATGGACCCGACGAAGGACCCCGCGGATCGCGAACACTTCGACCGTGTCGCCGCTGTGCTCGCCACCGGTCGCGTGGCCGCGCTGAAGGGTTATCTCGGATACCTGCACTTCGACACCGCGCACCCGACCTATCGCCGTTATTACGAACTGGCCGAACGATTCGACCTGCCCGTGATCTTCCACACCGGCGACACGTTCTCCCCGTACGCGAAGCTCAAATACGCCCACCCCCTCACCGTGGATGAAGTGGCGGTCGACCATCCGGGCGTCCGTTTCGTGATGGCGCATCTCGGCAATCCCTGGACGCTGGACGCGGCCGAGGTCATCTACAAGAACGTCAACGTCTGGGCGGACCTCTCGGGCATCGTGATCGGCGAGGAGCACGAGTTGATCGGACCCGCGGCGCACGCGGAACTGGTCGATTCGATCGACCGCGTGCAGAAGGCGATCCGCTACTGTGGCCGGCCAAACCGCTTCCTCTACGGGACCGACTGGCCGCTGGTGCCGATGGCCGCCTATCGCGAGTTCATTACCGACATCATCCCGTCCGACATGCACGAACTCGTCTTCCGCGAGAACGCCGAACGGCTGTTCCGGGTGAAGTGAATCGCCACACAGCCCACGGACGTTCGTCCGTGGGTTTCCTTCCGTTTTTTCATTAAGGAAACCCTTCGTCGCACGTTGTCTCTTCGAACGCGATGGAGGGGCCATGTCACCGGATCGCGAGTGGATCCTCGCCGCCGTGGCGCGCTACGAACGTCCGCTATTGGCGTACGTCCGTCGCCTGCTGCCGGATGGCGATCGCGGCCGGGACGTGGTGCAGGACGCCTTTCTGCAACTCTGCAAACAGCCCCGCGAGGAGCTGGAAGCCCGACTGGCGCCGTGGCTGTTCGCGGTGTGCCGCCGTCGCGTCGTGGACATCCTGCGAAAGGACAAGCGAATGGTCGCCACCCTGAAACCGATGGCCGAGCCGCCCGCCCGCGGCCCGGATCCGAATCAACAACTCGAAACGCGCGACAGCGCCCGCGCCGTGCTGGAGCATCTGGAGACGCTGCCGCCCGACCAGAACGAAGCGGTGCGCCTGCGGTTCCACAATCAGTTCTCGTACCGCGAAATCGCCGAAGTGATGGGCCTGAGCGAATCGCATGTCGGTGTGCTGCTGCACACGGCCCTAAAGACGCTGCGGCAGTCGCTGCCGCACCTTGCGTGATCAGAAACCACTCCCTCTCCCCCGGCTTTGCGGGGGAGAGGGCCGGGGTGAGGGGGCAAGAGCATTCGAGACACGATGAATGTCTCGCGATCGCGAAGACCCCCTCACTCTAACCCTCTCCCCCGCAAAGCCGGGGGCGAGGGGACCGGAGTGTCCCCGAATTTTCCTGACAAGGAACCACCCATGACTCCCGATATCTTCGAAACGAAACTCACCGCTTACGCTCTCAACGATCCGAGCCTGACGGACGCTGAGCGAGCCGAAATCGAGGCCCGCCTGCGGACCGACCCGGCCGCCCGGCAAGCGCTCGAGGAGACGCGCCAGGTCGGCCACCTGCTCCTCAAAAGCCTCGCGGCCGAAGCGCAGGCCGTGGAGGCGAAGCTCCCCGCGACCGTCGCGAGTACGCTGGCGAAACCGAAGCCGTCGTCGTTCAACCGGTTCGCGATCACGATCGCGTCGCTGGCGGCCGTGGTGATGCTCGCGGTCTTCGTCGGCCGGCCGATGTGGGAGCGGAATTCGCCGAACGGCGGCTACGCGGCCAAGGCGGCCCCCGTCGATGGCGACGCGTTTGGGGATGGTCGAGTTTTGGCCAAAAAGTCGAGTGGTCGCGAATTGTCTCTGAATAGAGGATCCGCGAACGCCCTTCTCGTCGAGGTCGTCGACGAGAAATTGACCTCCGATCTTGCGCCGTCGGTCGGCAGTGGCGGAGCGCAGCCTTTCCCTCAGCAACCGTTCGGTGGCACGGGCTTCGGCGGTGGCACCGGCGCCGGGATGCAGAAGGGGGCCGGGTTCGGCGGTGGCGGGTTCGGCGGTGGCGGCTACCTTCCCCCCGGCGCCGGCGTCGGCGCGCCCAGCGGCTCGACCACTGCGACCCCGCCGGCCGACTACTCGAAGCTCCCCGCATCGAACCCGACCATGCCTTCTCCCGTTGCTGCTCCGGTCGTGGCCACGGATGAAGCGCCTGCCGTCGCGCTCCCCAAAGGGCGTGAAATCAGTGAACAAGAGTCCGCCGCCAAGGGCGACGGCTACCACGCGTCCGGCAACAACTACCGGCAGCTCGTCGAGAATGCCTTCACGCGCGTGCAGGGCCAGGATGCCCTCTCCACCTTCGGCGTCGACGTCGACACCGCCAGCTACTCCATCGTCCGCAACTACCTGAACCGCAACGCCATCCCGCACCCGGACGCCGTGCGGCTCGAGGAGATGATCAACTACTTCCCCTATCGCGACGCCCCGCCGGACGGCAATGACCCGTTCACCGTCCGCGTCGAGATGGCCGAGTGCCCGTGGAAGCCCACCCACCGGCTCGCCCGCGTCGCCCTCAAGGCGAAGCCGATCGACAACGCCAAGCGGCCGCCGAGCAACCTCGTCTTCCTCGTGGACGTGTCCGGCTCCATGAACGAGCCGAACAAGCTCCCGCTCGTCAAGGAGGCGATGAAGCTGCTCGTCTCGCAGCTCGGCGAGAACGACCGCGTCGCCATCGTCGTCTACGCCGGCGCCAGCGGTCTGGTGCTGGACAGCACGAACGCCAGCAAGAAGGACGTGATCATCAACTCGCTCGATTCCCTCGCGGCCGGCGGGTCCACCAACGGCGGCGCGGGCATCCAACTCGCCTACGACGTGGCGATCAAAAACTTCATCGAGAAGGGCACCAATCGCGTCATCCTCTGCACCGACGGCGACTGGAACGTCGGCACCACCGGCACCGACGGCCTCGTCAAGCTGATCGAGGACAAGAAGAAGTCCGGCGTCTTCCTCTCCGTCTTCGGCTTCGGCATGGGCAACCTTCGTGACGAGATGATGGTCCAACTCGCCGGCAAGGGGAACGGCAACTACGGCTACATCGACACCATCGCCGAAGCCAAGAAGGCCCTCGTCGAGCAGATCTCCGGCACGCTCGTCACCGTCGCCAAGGACGTGAAGATCCAGATTGAGTTCAACCCCGTCAAGATCGCGGCCTATCGCCTGATCGGCTACGAGAAGCGGAAGCTCGCCGCTAAGGACTTCCACAACGACAAGAAGGACGCCGGCGAGATGGGCGCGGGCCACGTCGTCACGGCGCTCTACGAACTGGTGCCGGTGGGCGCGGCCGTGACGTCGGAGGAGAAGAAGAACGAAGGCCTGCGGTACCAGGCGAATCCGAAGGTCGTCGAGCAGCCGAAGGGGGACGTGGACGCAAAGGTGGCGAGCGAAGCGTTCGTGGTGAAGCTCCGCCACAAGCTGCCCGACGCGGACAAGAGCACGCTCCGCGAGATTCCGGTCGGCGATGTGGCGAAGAGCTACGACAAGGCGAGCGAGGATTTCCAGTTCGCCTCGGCCGTGGCCGCGTTCGGGATGCTGCTGAAGCAATCGCCGTACAAGGGCCAGGCGAGCTATGCCCTTGTCGAGGAACTCGCCCAATCGGCGATGACGCACGACCCCGGCCAGTACCGCGCGGAGTTCCTGAGTCTGGTCCGGAAAGCGAAAGCCCTGACCGGTCAGAAGTAAAGGCGGATTCACCGCAAAGGACGCAGAGAGGAATTCTGGGAAAATATCACCTGTGGGACCGCATGCCTTTCGGCCCCCAACGGGGCCACCGGAAATAGCCAGGGGTGACGGAGCGAAGCGACGGAACCCCTGGAACCGAGTTCGATGATGATTGCAGCCCCGGAGGGGCGACCTTGCCGGCAAGGTCGCCCCTCCGGGGCTGCGGCTGTCCGTTCGTCATGTACTGGGGTTCCGCTGCGCTCCACCCCAGGCTATTTCCGGACGCCCCGTTGGGGCGACAAACCATCGACCCGGCAATCGCGTTCCGTCGTCGATTCGCCATTTAGGGAAGCGTCTTGATCTTCACGTTCCGGAAGGCCACCGGGTCGTTGTGGCCGCATAAGCCGAAATGGCCCTTGGCCGGGACACGGCCGGGGTGCTGCTCGGGGTTCTTGGCGACCGTCACCTTGCCGAGGTCGGCGTCGAGAATCAGCGTACCGTTGAGTTCGACTTGGATCGTCGTGCCCTTGACAGTTACCTGCTCATAGTTCCAATCGCCGACGGGGCGGGCGAAGCCGCGGTGGGCGGCCGCGAGTCCATAGGCGGAGCCGTTGAACTGGCGGACGTCGAGCTTGGCGTACTTCGGATGTTCGTCGTCGAGGACCTGGATTTCGCACATGGCGTCGACCGACGGCCGACCGGTGCCGGGAAAGCGGATGGCGAGGCCATTGTTGCCGCCGGGCGGGACCTTGTACTCCAGTGTGGCGACGAAGTCGGCGTACTCTTCGCTCGTGAAGATGAATCCGCCCTTCTTCGGTTTGCAGACGATGGTGCCGTCGACGATGTCGTAGTTCTCGACCGGCCCGGCCCAGCCCGTGAAATCCTTGCCGTTGAAAGCGGGTTTGAAGCCGTTGCCGGCGACCTTGCCGAGCCAGTCGGTCGCTTCGGCCGTACCGATCGTGCGGACGAAGAGGTTGCGCCAGCGAATCTCGCCTCCGTGGGTCTGGAGCAGAATCGGGCCGGTCTTCGGCAGCGGTTTCTTGCGATCCCAGTAGTTCTCCATGCGAGCACCCTCGACGACGGCCTTGCCGTTCAGCCAGACCCACGTCCGCTCGCCGACCTGCACGATGCGGAACTGGTTCCACTGGCCGAACGGCTTGTCGGCGAGGACGAGCGGATCGCGGCCCGGGGTACCGGGAGTGTTGTTGAAGAGGCCGCCGGAACCGAGGTGCGGCTTTCGGTTCGGGTTCTTCGGATCGAACTTCTGGTTCGAGTCCCAGATCTGCACCTGGGGCGTGCCGCGCAGGTAGATGCCGGAGTCGGCCCCCGCGACGGTCTTGTACTCGATGAGCAGTTCGATGTCGCCGTAGTCGGCATCCGTGGCGAGGTAGGCTCCCTTGCCGTCGTTGACGAGTTCGCCCTTGTCGACCGACCAGTGCTTCTTCGCGTCGGCGGTCCAGCCTTCGACCTTCTTCGCCTGATCGGCGGCCGGGAGTTTCGCAAAGTCGATCGGGCCGGCCCCCTTCTCATGGATCGCCCAGCCGTGCCAGCCGGCGAGGTCCTTGTCGTTGAAGAGGGCCGTGAAACCCTTCGGTGGCTCGGCGCGAACGTATGAAACGGCGAAGAGCAGAACGGCGAGAGTACGAAGCGACATGGCGTAACCCGGTGGGAGGCTGCGGATACCCAGAGCCTATGCGAACAACGGCGTCGGTTCAACTTCCTGGTTGCGTCGACATCGCTAGAACAATGCAGACCGTCTTTCCCCGGAGGTTCCGCATGTTCCGCATCGTATCGATTGTCGTCCTCGCCCTGGCCGGCACGCTCCCGGCCGCCGAAAAGGAGACCCGCTTGTTCGAACTCCGCGTCTACACCGCCGCCAAGGGCAAGCTCGATAACCTCAACGCCCGCTTCCGCGACCACACCGTCAAGCTCTTCGAGAAGCATGGCATGACGAACATCGGCTACTGGGTGCCGATCGACAATCCGGACGAACGGCTGATTTACGTCATCGCCCACAAGGACATGGAATCCCGCAACAAGTCATTCGCCTCGTTCGTCGCCGACCCCGCTTGGAAAAAGGCCGCGGCCGACTCGGAGAAAGACGGCAAGATCCTGGCGCGGATCGACGAATTCTTCATGACGGCCACGGATTTCAGCCCGGCAATCAAGGCCGAGAAGAAAGACGGCCAGCGCGTCTTCGAACTGCGGACGTACATCACCCCGGCGAACGGCGTCGCCGCCATCAACGCCCGCTTCCGCGACCATACCATCAAGCTCTTCGAGAAGCACGGGATGACGAACGTGGCATACTGGAACCTGGCGGCCAACGACAAGTCGAACGTGGAGAAGGTGCTGCGCGCCTGCTCGCCGTTCGAGAAGGCGCAGGCGGATGCCGACGGCAAGGCCGACGCGAAACCGGTGTCGCTCATCTACATGCTGTCGCACGCCTCGCCGGACGCTGCGAAGAAGTCGTTCGACGCGTTCCGAATGGACCCCGACTGGGTCAAGGCCCGCACGGCGTCCGAAGAGAAGGCCGGCGGATCGCTCACGGTGAAGGACGGAGTGAAGTCACTGTTCCTGAAACCGACAGACTATTCGCCGACGAAGTGAATCGAACGACAGTAACGCGAAACCGCCGGGGCCATCCCCGGCGGTTTCTTTTTCGTCGATTATCCGGGTCGGCGTTCGGTCGGCCGCGGCGCTTCCGGTCGTCGTTCGCCTTCGCGTCGTTCGCCTTCGCGTCGCTCGCCGCCTTCGGGCCGCGGGGCGTCGGGACGGCGTTCCATTGGGCGACCTTCGGGGCGGCCTTCGGGTCGTCGTTCGCCTTCGCGTCGTTCGCCGCCTTCGGGCCGGCGTTCCATTGGGCGACCTTCCGGCCGCGGTGCTTCGGGCCGTCGTTCGCCGCCTTCGGGCCGCGGGGCGTCGGGTCGGCGATAATCGCCTTCACGACGACGTTCGATTGGACGTCCATCCGGACGGGGCATCGGTTCGCCGCGTCCGAATCCCATCGGCCCGCCGGGGAATCCGCCGGTCATCGGGCCGCGGTTGAACGGGGCCGGACCACCAGATGCGAGCGGCGGACCGCCGCGGCCCATCGGACCGCCGAAGCCGCCGCCCGTGCGGGCGCCGGGACCACCCGGGCCGGGGCGGCGGTGGCCGCGTTCGATGGCTTCGATCACTTTCTTCGCGGCCGTGGCACGGGCATCGTCGGGGCCGTTGGCAAGGTTCCGCAGCATCGGCAGGGCTTTTTCGCCCATCGCCACGAGGCCGGCACGGGCGCTATCGCGGACGGTGTCGTGCGGGTCGATCATGTGCTCGGCGAGCATGTGCATCCAGCGTTCCACATGCTCGCGACCGCCGCGTTCCTCGGCCCGGGGCTGATCGCGGCGTTCTTCGCGCGGCTGGTCCCGGCGTGGTTCTTCGCGAGTTCGTTCACGGTTCGGCGGGCCGCCGGGGCCACCCGGACCGGGACGGGGCCGATCGCCACCAGGAGGTTGTGCGAACGCGGTGCCAAGCCCGAGGCTGGCGAGCGTCAGGAGTGTCCAAAGTCGACGCATGGGAGGTGTACCTGAGAGAGGAATCGGCGGGTTTCCACAGCCTACACAAACAAACGGATCGGCGGAAGCCGACGCGACAGGCGAAGCGGTGAATTTCCCGTGAGAAGGGGTCAGGCGGCGAGCGCCGGCGGTTGGCTCTGCGGGGTGCGCCGCACCACGCGGTTCCAGGCCCCGAGCGCGAGGCGCGTGCCCCAGCCCCGGCCGGGCGCGGGCATCGGCGGTTCCAGTTCACTCGTACTTGGCCGAAACACCACGATCAGCAACAGTGGCGTGTACCAAAGCACATACAGCCCGCCGCGGTCGGCGTACCAGAACTGCACGCCGATGAGCACCGCCGCCGACAGCGCCGAGACGTGCGTCATCGTGCGCACCGACGGCCAGAAGAACGACGTGAATGTGAACGCGGCGAACACGATGAACACCGGCAGCCGGTACGCCCAGTGCACGCCCTGCCAGAAACTCTCCGCCAGAGGGCGCTTCCACGGCTGCCAGTCGGCGAGGTGCAACTGCTGCGAGAGGCCGTTCGGATAATAGCCCGCCGCCCAGACGAGGCTCAGCGTGACGGCCAGGGCTACCGCGGACGCCGAGAGGAAGCCCAACAGGAACCGCCCCGCGCCCCGCCGCCAGTAGAAGTGCAGCCAAAGCGGCAGGAGCAGCGCCGGGAAGAACGTCGTGCCGGCCGCGAGGCCGAGCAGCCACCCCGCCACACGCGGATGCCGGTATGCAAAGATCGCCCAGAGTACGAGCGCCGCCGGCAGCACGTGGTGCAACTGCGAGATGTGAAACGCCGTGTACGGCAGCAACAAATACAGCCCGCCCATCGCCGCCCCGGTTTCCGCGTCCCGGAAATGCCGCCACCCCACGAAGAACAGCCCGACCACCACCGCCGCGTGCCCCACCATCGCCAGTCCACGTACCGTCCAGTTCCGCAACGAAGCATAGTCCTGCGCGTCGACCGGTTCACCCTTCGCCACCACGGCCGTCGCCCCTTCCGCCACCCCTTCGATGGCGACGGATTGCTTGCCGACCGGTTCCCACGCGTCCGGCGGCCGCCGCGCCGCCACCGCGGCCAGACAGATGAACAGCGCGATCCCCAGCCACGTCAGCCCCGCCACCGACAGGTTCGAGCGCACCGCCGGCCGATGCACCGCCCCAAGGTCCAGGAAGCAGCGCACGAACCAGAACGCCGACGCCCCCAGCAGCCACGCGTAGCCCCACACTCGCTCCCCGGCCGCGATGCTCGGCTCCGCGCTCGCGGTCTGATTCGCTTCCTGCAATAGCAGAAACCCGGGTACGAACAGGAACAGAGCGAGCAGGTCCCAATTCCTTAGCGCCAGCGGCCGAGGGAAGTGGAAGAACAACGCCACGGCCATCGCGAACGCGAAATAGAACCAGGAGGTCGAGTTCGGCAGGTGGAATTCGAAGAAGATCGACGCGAACACCGGTCTCTCCTTCGACGGGGACGGGAATCGGGCAGGATCGTTTTACGGAGATTCCCGCCCGCGAACGCCGGAATACGATGTCCGCATCCCCTCCCCGCAGGCGACCGCCATGAACGATTTCCCCACCCGCCGCGCCTTCCTGCGCGACGGCGCGCTCGTCCTCGCCGCCGCCGGTTCCTGCGCCAGCGCCGCCGACGCCCCGGCCATGCGCTTCGGCGTCATCACCGACCTCCACTACGCCGACAAGCCCCCCGCCGGCACCCGCCACTACCGCGAAACGATCGCCAAACTCGCCGAGGCCGGCCGGCAGTTCGCCAAGGACAAGCCCGCCTTCGTCGTCGAACTCGGCGACCTCATCGACGCCGCCAGCGCCGTCGAGACGGAACTCGCCTACCTCAAGACCATCAACAAGGAGTTCGCCGCCATCGCCAAGGATCGCCACCACGTCCTCGGCAATCACTGCGTCGACATGCTTACGAAGGACGAATTCCTCGGCGGCATCGAACGCAAGGACGCCCACTATTCCTTCGATTCCGGCGGCACGCACTTCGTTGTCCTAGACGCCTGCTACCGCTCCGACGGCAAGCCCTACGGCCGCAAGAACTCGAAATGGAACGACGCCAACATCCCCGCCGCCGAACTCGACTGGCTCAAGCAGGACTTGAAGGCCGCGAAGGGGAAGGTGATCGTGTTCGTTCACCAGCGGCTGGACGTGACCAACGACTACCGCATCCAGAACGCCCCCGCCGTGCGCAAGCTGCTGGAAGACTCGGGCAAGGTCCTCGCCGTCTTCCAGGGCCACAGCCACAAGAACGACCACAAGGAGATCGCCGGCATCCACTACTGCACGCTGGTCGGGATGATCGAAGGTTCGGGCGCCGAGAACAACGGCTATTCGACCGTGGACGTTAAGTCGGACGGAACGATCGTGATTGCGGGATATCGCAAGCAGGAGGGGTATTCGTGGAAGGGGTAGTCGGTAATGGTCAGATCGCGGTTCATTTGATCCGGGTTTGACAAAGGGACCGCGTTCCCGTCCGGCCGGATATGCGGCTTGAAAATCAAGTGGTCGGTTCGACACGCTCGAGCGCTCCGGCTTTTCCGCAGTCCGCATATTTCTGTTCTAGATTCCGGGTGTGACCCGCCGCCACGCCCGGTGCGCCCATGGAACAAACCGAACGACCGCATAGCCCTGGTGGTTGGCGCACGCTGACAGCCAAAGAGACCGTTGGGTCGACCATTGGCCCATCCAGCGTTACGCCACCTCCCTTTTCGGTAACCGCAATCACTTCGGACCACCGAACCGCGATTGACCGCTACAAAAGGGCGATCCAGAAGCAGATCGTGGATGCGGTCGGCGGTTCGAAATTGAAGATGCCGAATCCGGAAACGCAACGCAATGAAATCCGGTCATTGATCATCAAGCAAATCGCCCAGGATCCTCCGCCGGCTCCTGTTGCGGAGCATGAGCGAATCGCACGTGAGATTCTCGACGACATTCTGGGATTGGGGCCGCTCGAACCCCTGTTTGCGGATCCCAGCATTTCGGACATTCTCGTCAACGGCCCCCAAGAGGTTTATGTCGAAAGGCGAGGGGTTCTGGAATTGACGGACGTGCAATTCCGTGACGACGACCATGTCATACAGGTCATCCGCAGGATCGTGGAGCGAATCAATCGCAGGGTCGATGATTCCTCTCCGATGGTCGATGCCCGGCTACCGGATGGCTCTCGCGTGAATGCCATCATCCCGCCCTTGAGTCTCCGAGGCCCGGCGATCAGTATTCGTCGGTTCGGGAATAAAGCGAGGACCTTGGAGGATCTGATCCGGCTTCACATGCTCACGCCCGAGATTGCCAATTACCTCCGGGCAGCGGTGAAGTCCCGTTTGAACGTCGTGATCAGTGGGGGAACCGGTTCCGGGAAGACCACGCTCCTGAATGCCCTGAGTCATTCGATTCCGGATACCGAGCGGATAGTGACGATCGAGGACTCCGCGGAACTGAAGTTGCAACAGCGTCACGTGCTTCCGTTGGAAGCGAGACCGGCCAACATCGAGGGTAAAGGGGCGGTTACGGTGCGGGACCTCGTCCGCAATGCGCTGCGGATGCGGCCGGACCGGATTGTGATCGGAGAGTGCCGGGGGAGTGAAGCGTTCGATATGCTCCAGGCGATGAATACCGGCCACAATGGTTCGCTGACAACGTTGCATGCCAACACGCCACGGGATGTGCTGACACGCCTGGAGACTATGGTACTCATGGCGGGTTACGATCTTCCCGTCCGGGTCGTCCGCCAACAGATTGCATCGGCGGTGAATGTGATTGTGCAAACTAATCGATTGATCGGCGGATTGCGACGCGTGACGTCCGTCACCGAGATCACCGGGATGGAACAGGACGTGATCTGCATGCAGGAACTCTTCAACTATCAACAGCAGGGAATGTCGCCGACGGGAACTGTCACCGGTTTCTTCCAGTCGACGGGCGTGCGGACGCATTACTCGGAACAGATGAACACGGCGGGATGCCGCCTGGGGCAGGACCTTTTTGCCGAGCGGATTCTGCACCGCGATTATTGATGCGATGACGCTCCCATGTCACTTGGATTGGGATCGCTCCGCGTGACCCGGTTTCAAGAGTTCCGGAATCGGTTGAGGGCTGTCTTCAAGCGATCCCAGATCGGAATGATCGGCAGGTGAACGGGGAAATGCGACTGCTCGAGGATCGTCGCGGCAAGTGCGCGAATGTCGGTGATCGAGCGGCTGGCGGGGACCACTTCTCGGAGCAATCGGGCTTGGTGAATCGCCGCTTGATGGCCCGGGCCGTCATCCGCGACGGGCACGACCGGGTTCAATTGCAGGAGATCTTTCAAGGCCGTCGTCGAAAAGGATTTCAGTTCGGAATCGTACTGGTTGACGATTAGTCCGATATCCTTGATGCCCTTTTCAAAGAGCGCATCCCGGATGACTTTGGCGGACTGGACGGATGGGACATTCTGGCGGGTCACGAGGAAGATCTGGTCCGCCTCGGAAAGGGCTTGAAAGTAATCAGGATCGAATGTGTATGGCATGTCCATGATGATAAAGTTGGATACCTGGCGGAGACATCGCACGACTTTGTGCAAGCGGCCCGGCGGGGGCGTGAAACGGTCAAGGCTTTTGGTTTGGCCGGCGAGCACGAAAAGATGGTCGTTGTAAGCGGTCAGCGCCGCTTTCACGGTTGCGAGGTTGGGATCGACGCCATCGGTCAATAACTCCCGCGTTGTCATCGTCGGGTTCAAATCGAGTTGTGTCGCCAGGCGGCCCATTCCAAGAGACATCTCCGTGAGAACGACGGGTAATTCGCCAATCGCTGCCAGTTCGGCCGCCAGGTTGATCGAAAGGCTCGTGGCCCCGCAACCTTCAACGACTCCGCTGATAGCGATGACGATACTTGGCGACTCTCGCAATCCAAATTGCAGAAGCAACCGATCCAGCGACTTCTCCAGTTCGACCGGGTCAAACGGATACGGGAGGATCTGCGAAGCACCGGCCCGACTCACGCGAAATAGTGCAGTCGTATCGACATCGCCTTCAACGACGGCCAGGACGGGCCAGCCGGGAAAGTGCCCTTCCAGTCGGGATAGTTTTTCGACATCCGATATGGAACGCAATTGAATCACGATCAACCTCCGTGTCGTATCCGGAAGTGACGGCCAGCGTTGAAGCATGGCGTCCACGGTCGGGAACTCTTCCGCAATCGTGACGGCATTGTCGATCAATCCCAGGCGGAGCGGCTCCGGAGTGGCCTGCGAGTGGTGGATGATCACGGCATTCAGCGGAAACATTGGGCGAACTCCGAACGGATAACCACGCGCTTGCGGCGGAAGGTTCGACAGGGAGATAGGTTTAACTTGCGCGGGGCTGTGTGTAGATCTTCTGGGTGGTCATCCCGGATCGAGGAGAAAACGGATCACCAATCAACCGTAGCACAATTTGCCGCTGTTTGAGGTGCTGACGGTTTGACGGTCAGCCCGAATCACTGCGCAGCCGACCGAGACGGGCGTATTGAGTGGGGGTGAGGTAGCCGAGCGACGAGAGCTTGCGGTCGAAGCGGTAGTAGACCCCATACTCCTGGACCACGTGTCGCACGTACGCCTCACTGTCGCACTCGGCGGTCGCCATCTCCGTCTAAAGCATTCCCCCGAACAACTTTCCATGTAGGCGTTACCTCAATTCGGAATTCCCGCAGGAGGGTCGCGCCGCGGCCGAGCGGATCGCGTGAACGGAACGGTTTGCCGCGATCGCAGGGACCGTCCGCGAGCGGCGGTGGCGGGTCGGGATCGCCCGACCGATGGCGGGGTGCCGCGCTGAACGTAGAACAATCTGTCCCGCCTTCGGAGCCGATCCATGGATTCCCCGCCGACCGACGCCAGCCCGCTCGATTCGATCCGCGATCAACTCGCGGCGGCCGGTCCGCATGCCGCGGCCGATCGCCTGTGCGAGCGCCTCAAGGCCGATGGCGACTGGCACTCGTACTTTTACGCGCGACTGCTGCGGAAACGGGTGGAACTCGGCGTGTCGCCGTTCCCGTCCGGACCGTCGAGCGAACTGCCGCCTTCGACACACGAGCCGTACGAGGCCGCGATCCGCGACGCCGCCCGCGAGGTCGGCCATGCGCTGCTCGCTCAGAAGGACTTCCCGCGCGCATGGGGCTACTTCCGCCTCATCGGCGAACCCGGCCCCGTCCGCGATGCCCTCGACAAGTACGAACCCGGCCCCGACGACGATACCTACCCGATCGTCGACATCGCCTGGCACCAGCAGGTGCACCCGAAACGCGGCTTCGACATCTACCTGTCGCGCCACGGCATCTGCTCGACCATCACGATGGTCGGCAGCACCGACCTGAGCGCCCACCCCGACCTGCGAAACCATTGCTACGGCCAGCTCGTGCGCACGCTCTACGAGCAACTCGCGGAACGGCTGCGCAACGACCTCGAGCATCGCGGGCTGCCCGTCGGCGACGGCGTGCGCGCGATGCTTCGGGATGAACTGTTCGGGGAGGACGCGTATCATATCGACGTTTCGCACCTGTCGAGCGTGGTGCAGATGGCGATCCAACTTCCGCCGACGGAACGGGAGTCGCTAGAGCGGGCGCTCGAACTGAGCGAATACGGCGAACGGCTCTCGCCGCAGTTCCAGGGCGGCGGCGACTGCCCGTTCGAGAACTCGTACGCGGACTATTCCGTGTACCTGCGGGTCTTGTTGGGGCGGGAATCGGAAAATGGCTTGAAGCATTTCGAGGACAAGATCGCCGGTGAGCTGGCGGAGGGGGTCACGTTTCCGGCGGAGGTGTTCGTCAATCTGCTGTTGAAGCTGGATCGGAAGGCGGACGCGCTGGCGGCGGCGCGCCGCTATTTGGAGCACGCGGACGAGCGGAACCTCTCGTGCCCCGGCCCGATGGAACTGGCGCGGCAGGTGGGCGACTTCGCCGCCGTGGCAAACGCGGCCAAGGAGAAGGGGGACGCGGTGACATTTCTGGCGGGTTTGATCGCCGCCGGTTCGTCGACTTCGTCGTCGTAAGATTGGCAAAGTGAGGAGTTTGCGGACGAGCCGCGGGCCGGGGAAAGGCGTCCGGTTGCAACGGTCGTTCGGATGGTAAACGTCGGGGCGCACATTCGGCCCATCTTGTGCAGGATTCCCGACCCGAAAACTTTTCGATCCGACCCCGCTGGAAAGCGGGGGTATATTATCCCTGTCCCCCTGAACGACCCGGTCGCACCGAACCTGCCGGTTTTGCCACGAGTCTGGTTTGACGGTTGGGGTTGGCGACCCTCCGACCGTACAATTTCTTGTTCGACCCCCGCGTCGGGCGCCCGGAACTGCCCGCCGCCAGACCCCACCCGCGCACGGATGACGTCCGCCCCGACCGACGCTGGCGGCCGATTCGGCCGCGACGCGCGGGAGGTAGCGGTTTCCTTCGAGGTATCCGCGTACATGAGCCGCACGCCATTTGCCCGCCCCGATGCGTTGATCGACTCGCCGCGCGACACGATGCTGCCGCCGGACGAGGACGATGTCGACGACCTGGATGAACCGGGCGAGGACGACACCGACCTCGATACCGCCGACGATCTGCCGCTCGAATCGATGGCCGAGGAAACGACCAGCGGCGTCGACGACGCGCTGGGTCTGTACCTCCGCCAGATGGGCGAGATCCGTCTCCTGAAGCGGGACGAAGAGCTGGCGATCGCGGAGCGGCTGGAGCGGGCGCGGACGCGGTTCCGGCACGCGGCGCTGTTCTGCACGCGGATCGTCGGCCGTGCGATGTTCACCTTCGAGCGCGTGATGGCGGGCAACACGCCGGTCGACCCGACGATCGACGTTTACTCCAGCCCCGAAATGCGAATGAGCCGCCCGCAGATTCTCTCGCGGATGCCGCACAACCTGCCGCTGGTGCGCCGCCTGCTGCACGAGGAATCAGTGGCGTTCGTCGCCGGACTCGAACACGGCGCGACGGACGACCCGATCTGGCGCCGCCTCCGTTTCCGCCGCCTGCTGAAACTCAATCGGCTGATGGCGGAACTCTCCCCGCGGACCGAGTTCCTGGAACATTGGGTTGACGAACTGGTCGACATGGCGGACGAGATGAAGCACCTCGTCCGAGCCGCGGAGTGCGGGAACGCGGATGCCCTCCGCCGGCTGGCCGAGGCGCAGTCGAAGATCCACATGACGGCACCGGAACTGGCGCGGGCCGTGCGACTGCTCGTGAAGCGCCGCGCCGCCTACCGCGAGGTGCGCCGCCATCTCGCCGAGGCCAACCTCCGGCTGGTCGTTTCGATCGCGAAGAACTACCGCAATCGAGGTCTGCCGTTCGCCGACCTGATTCAGGAAGGGAACCGCGGGCTGATGCGGGCGGTGGACAAATACGAGCACCGCCGCGGCTTCAAGTTTGGCACCTACGCGACGTGGTGGATCCGTCAGGGCGTGCAGCGGGCGCTGGCCGACAACGCCCGCACCGTTCGCGTGCCGTGCCATCAGATCGGCCTGCTCGCACGCATGGAGCGGAAGCGTTGCGAACTCACGCTTGTCCTCGGCAAGGAACCGACCAACGAGGAACTCTCGCTGGCGCTCGGCGTGAAGGAAGAGGAGACGCGTTCGCTCCGGCTTGTCGGCCGGCAGCCCATGAGCCTCCACGATCCGATCGGTGGCGACGGCGAACGGTCGGTCGAGGACTTCCTCTCCGATGGCCAGGTGACCAACCCCGGTGAAAACGTCGACCAGCGATTGCTAAAGGAACGGATTCACGAGGTGCTCCGATCGCTGGCGCCGCGCGAACGGGAAGTGATCGAACTGCGTTACGGTCTCAAGGACGGAACGCCGCGCACGTTGGATGACGTCGCCAAGCACTACGGCATCACGCGGGAGCGCATCCGCCAGATCGAAGCCCGCGGCCTCCTGAAACTCCGCCAGCCCACGCGGATGGGCCGACTCGAACAGTTCACCGACGACGAATTGAACTGAGACGGGACAAGTGAATCGACTGCGGGCCGGGGGGAATCCCCGGCCCGTTCGCGTTGGCCTCGTTACGCGAATTCCAATGCGAGTCCTGAGGATATCCTCCGTGGATCGATCGCGTCGAACGCCATTTCGAGTAAAATGCGTTGGTCGTTCGTTCGATTAATTGCGAGGGTTCAAGCGCCCATGACCACAACTCTCACCGATCGAATCACGTTCGATCCCGCGGTGCTCGGCGGCAAGCCGACGATTCGCGGCCTGCGAATCGGGGTCGAGCAAATCCTCCGTTCGTTGTCGGCCGGTGTGCCTGAAGCGGAATTGCTCGCAGACTTCCCCGATCTGGAATCCGACGACTTTCGAGCGTGTTACGCCTACGCCGCCGAACTCGTCGAAACGGAGCGAGTGCTTCGCCTACCAGTCGGCGGCCCGACGTGAAAGTCCTCGTCGATGTCAGTGCGGGGCTTCGAATCGCGGAGGCGCTGCGATCGTCCGGTCACGATGTCGTATCGGTGCGGGATGTCGATCCTCGAATGTCGGACCGCGACATTCTCGATTGGGCGACCCGAGACGGACGATTGATCGTCACGATGGACAAGGATTTCGGCGAGTTGGTGCATCGATCCGGACAATCCCATTCCGGCGTGCTGTTGTTGCGATTGGACACGATGGGTTCGGAAGAAAAGGTTCGGGTCGTGAACGCGATCTTTGCGAATTTCGCGACGGAATTGGCCGCGCGATTTTCCGTTTATCAGGATGGTCGATTGCGGATTCGTTAAGCCGCAGTCGTCGCGTTCACTTCGAAAACGTGCCGCCGGAGCTTTCGGCGCCGCTGACCTGGCCGGTCTTCGTGTTGTACGTCAGCGGGTTGCCGCTCTTGTAATCCTTTTCCCGTCCGACGCCGCCCTGCCGGCGGTAGAGCGTGGCCTGGCCATCGCCGAATGCTTCGAGGATGACGAGGTTGCCGTCGTACTTGACCACGTGGCCGACGCCGTCGTAGTCATCGGTCCGCAGGCGGGCGTCGCCGACGGCTTCGAGCGTGCGGCGTTCCTCCTGCCCGGCCTTGGCGCGGTACTCCGTCGCGGTCATCGTGTCGGTGCACTTCAACACCATCGTCCGCGCCGGGGCGGCGTGTTCCTGAACGGAGAGGTCCAACTGGTCGGTCGGGATATGGAAGACCCGGACATTGCTGGTGAAGACCGCCTTCGAGAAGATCTGCTTCTTGTCCTCGATCTGCAAACGCTCCGCGAATCGCACGACGGTCAGTTTCAGTTCCTCTTCGGCCTTCGCGTTGGCGGCGGGCGCCGTTGTGGGTACCATGCCGGGCGTGGTCGTCTGTTCCTTGGCACCCATCTGAAGCGTTCGTGTTTCGCCCGGCCCCGTCGCATGGATCAACGTGCGGGCTTCCTGCACCTGCACGTCGAGGAATTTGGCCGTGATGCGTTGGGCCTTGGTGTGTTTGCCGGTTTTCCGGTCGATCGTTTCGTCCGCGAAATAGACGTAGTTCGCGGGGCGGGCCGGGTTCTTCTCGGCGTCGTCTTCGGGCTGCGGTTCGCAGAGGACGCGTTCGATCTTGGCCGCCTCTTTGGATTCGCCCGGTCGCGCCGTGGCCGGCGCGTTCGCGGTGCGCTTCATCGTGTTGAAGTAGACCGGTCGATCGAAGACGACCGAGAGCCGGTGGCAGATGACGTAGGACCGCTGCCAGGTGCCGGTGTTGATCGGAGACTTGGCGGAGGTGTTCGGCTTTCGCTCCGGCGGCGTCTGCACCGCCTGCACCAGGCCCGTGAACTCCGCCGTCCGCAATTCGCCCTTGAAGGTCATCCCCTGCTGCCAGTCGACCTGCATATCGGATTTTTCCGAGAGCGGCGTACCCGCCAGGTCGGTCGCACTCGGCATGCGCAGGCGGCCCGGCCCCTTCACAACCACGGCATTGTTCGGCTGGTTCACGTCCACGTCCGGACCGGTGATCGTCGTCTCCTCGAACTGCACGAACGCCGGCTTCGCCAGGGTGCCGACGACCTTCATCGCGTGACCGGCCGGCAGATGGTCGATGTTCAGCGTATCGCCCTCGATATGCAGGGCGTTTGGCTGACCGACGTCGGCCGCGTCCCGGTGGGCGACCACGCGGCCTTCGCACCGCGCGGTATCCAATTCCTGGCGGACGCCCGGCTTTTCCTTCGGACCGGCCGGCAACGGCGACCGCGCGATGCGAACTTCCACGAGTCGGGCCGACAGTTCCAACGGTTTCTTCTTCGGTGGTTCGACCCGCACCTTCGCGACCGGTTCGGCGAACGGCAGGCCCTTCGGCGGATTCGGCGACGGCGGCGGGAGCGGTGCGGGCGTCGGTGCCGTCGAAGCGGCCACGCTGATCGGCTTTGGCACATCCACGAAGAACGCGTTGAACAGGTCCGTATCCCGGATGATCGTGTCATCCGATCGCCCCTGCACGTGGCCGATCCCTTGCACCCTCGCTGGTTTGGCGGATTCGCCGGCACCCTTCGCGCCCGACTCCAGCCAGAGCTTCAACGTGTCGGCTTTCAGATCGAAACCGCTCTTCGGGTCGGCGAATCGTCCGTCGCCGTCGAACACGAGCAGATCGCAATCCTTGCCCCCGACCGGTTCGCGAGTCTGGTTCAGCGAGCGCGACCAGCTCGCCGTCATGGTGTTGGTCTTCGTTGCCTCGTCGAAAAGATCGACCTTGCCGGGTCCGAGCACCTCGATGCGAGTTGTTTTCGGTTGCTTCGAGTTGGGCGGCGGGTCCAGCGTTTCGAGTACGAGCTGGCCCGTGGACGCGGGCGCGGTCGGCGTCGCGGCCGTGCCGGTCACCAGCCGATTCCCCTGACGCACGGCCACCAGCGGCGCGCCGCGGAGCGTCGAACGGACCAGGCGCTTCGCCGGATCGGTTTCGTGGATGAGCGCCGTGCCGAACGCCTGCAAGCCGTCCCCTTCGGCGGAGAGGTAGACGCTGGGGCCGGTCGCGCGCAGGTTCTTGAACTGGCTGGTGGGCGGTGCCGAGGGATTGGCGGGCGCGGAACGGGCGATCGGGCCGTTGAACTCGATCTCCAGCAGTTGGCAGACGAGGTGGTCGCGGCCGCCAAGCGGCGAAAGCCTCGTGACCTCCACGTTGTTCGGCAGCAGGGGGTTCGCTCCGACGGCGATTTCGAAACGGGCCGTGTGCTTTTCCCAGTCGTAGTGGAACGGGCCGAGCGTTCGGATACGGATCAACGATTTGGAGGCGAGCCGGCGGGCAATGGCGGAACCGTCGGCGAGGCCGCCGATCGCGGCAAGCTGGCCGAAGGACGGGTCCACGGCGATCGGCGCGCCGGGCGCGGGCTTCGCCCCCGGCTCGGCCAGGAAACTGGTTTTGCCATCGCTCCACAGGTTGAATTCGACGTTCTCCTGCAGCACCATGCGACCAATGCCGGAGAAACCCGACGGCTTCGCGCCCGGCTTCGGCGGTGCGGGATCGCGCGGCTTGAGGTGGATCTTCAACCCCTCCGCCGTGATCGTCGGCGGTGGCGTGTGCAGGCCCAGCGTCATGTCCGCCAGCACGTTGCCGTTCAGCACCTCGTCGGCCGTCAGGGGCACCGACGGCAGGCCGGCCCCGCGAAGCGGTCGCGGTTGGTTGTCCCGGTTCACGATCTCCACCACGGACGATGTCCAGATATGCGGCGAGTCGGGGTTGGCCTTCACGTCGGGGTGATCGGCCGTGCGGTAATGCACCGGACCGGGCGTCTTGAAGACGAAGTAGCGATTCGGGTCGTTCGTTTGCTGGTTATTGGTGAAGAAGATGCGCCCGTTGCGCGGATCGGTGCGGGCGGTGGTGTTCGGGACGGCGCGGAGTTCCATGCCGACGATCTTCGCCTTGCCCCCGATCATCTCGCGTTCGTTACCGATGGGGCGGTCCAGTTCCAGAATCGCCTCGTCGCCGTGCATGGTGGTGATTTCGGTGATCTGGCCCGGTTTCGGCTTGCCGAACTGCGCCATGCTGAACGGGGCGAGGCGCACGAAGCGGGACGGGTTGTCGATCGGGTCCGGTCGGCCGGCGGCGAAGACGATCCCTTGATCGCGGAGTTCCAGTCGCGTCGGGTAATTGGATTCGATCTCGACGCAATTCTCGCCGAAGGCGTCCTTGAGCCGCTGGATGGTCGGGGATTCATTGAAGGTGAGCGGCGGGAGCGGACCATCGACGGCCTCGAGATACTTGGCCGGAAGGTTGGGCAGACCGTCGATCGCACCGAGGAATTGCGCGTACCCGGCGTAGGCGGCCCCGAACGCGAAGAGGCCCACCACGAGCATCAGGATCCGGCGCGGCGTCCACACGAAATCCAAATCCCTCCACCGTCAGGAATAGTTCGCCAGCACGGTGTCCCACTGGCCCCGCAATTTCAGCAGCCACTCGATCGCATCGCGGACGGCACCGCGACCCCCGGGCGCCGCCGTGACATGGTGAGCCGCGGCCCGCACTTCCGGGCACGCGTCGGCTACGGCGACCGCGAGTCCGACCCGCTTCAACACCGGCAGGTCCTGTAGATCGTCCCCGATCGCGCACACCTGTTCCGGCCGCATGTCCAACACCTTCAAGACTTCATCCAACGCGGCCAACTTCTCCGAACGGCCTTGCAACACCGGAGCGATTCCCAATTCCTTCGCGCGGCGGTCCACAGCCGACGACATTCGTCCGGAGACAATCGCCGCCCGATTACCCAGATCCCGCCAGAACTTCAACCCCGACCCGTCCCGCACGTGGAATCGCTTCAACTCTGCGCCATCGTCGGCGTAGAGGACGCTGCCGTCCGTCAGCAC
Source organism: Gemmataceae bacterium (assembly GCA_019636445.1). Classification (GTDB taxonomy): domain Bacteria; phylum Planctomycetota; class Planctomycetia; order Gemmatales; family Gemmataceae; genus Limnoglobus. Next base: position 193,661 of record JAHBXO010000004.1, read on the forward strand.
GCCGTCCACGTCGAGCAGGAGCAACTCGATTCGTGCGGCTCGCAGGTTCAATTCGTTGGAATCGATTAACGGCATCACACTTTACTCGGCTGGCTGCGCGAGCAACCGCAATGCGGGTCGCGGAGCGCCCGGAACGGACGGCGGTTCCAGACCGATCAGATCGGTGATGTCGATCATGCCGACGGGGCGATCCCGCTCGTCGACCACGGGCAGTTCGCTGATCTTCCGCGATTTCATCAGTTCGACGGCGTCGGCGACTTTGGCGGTCGGGCGGATGGTGAACGGCGTACGGGTCATGACGTCCGCGATCGGGCGGTCGAACGCGGCATCGTCGTTCCGTTCGAAGAGCCGCGCGAGGTCGGAATCGGTGAAGAGGCCGGCGAGGACTCCCTCGGCGTCGACGAGAACAATGGCGCCGGTTCTTCGACCGTCGCGATGGGTCTTCGCGAACACGGAACGCACGCTTTCCGACATCGGCGCGACCCGTAACTCGTCGCCGGACCGCATGAAGGCCTCGACTCCGGCGAGTTTGCGGCCGAGGCTGCCGGCGGGGTGGAACCGGGCGAAGTCCTCCGGGCCGAAGCCGCGCCGCTCGCTGAGCGTGAACGCGAGCGCGTCGCCCAGTGCGAGCATCACGGTGGTGCTGGAACTGGGGGCGAGCCGGTTCGGGCACGCCTCCGCAATCGGACCGTACACGATGGCGGCGTCCGAGAACCGGGCGAGCGTGCCGGCCGCATTTCCCGTAATGGCAAGAACTCGGCTGGCGAACTCGCGGAGGGGATTCAAAAGACGTACGATTTCGGCGCTTTCGCCGCTGTGCGAAAGCAACAGGGCCACGTCGTCCGGCGCGACCATGCCGAGGTCGCCGTGCGCAGCCTTGGTTGCGTCGAGCGTGTAGGCTCGCGTGCCGGTGGAGTTGAACGTCCCGACCAGTTTCTGTCCGACGTCCGCTGATTTCCCTACCCCGATGACGGCGACGCGCCCCCGGCAGGCGGCCAGGTGGTTGACGGTCGACTCGAAATCGGCGCCGATCCGGTCCGCAACGGTCCGCAGCGCATCCGCCTCCGCGAGGAGGATCTGCCGTGCGTACGCGAGCGTCTCGAACGGGAGCTTTCGGGCTGCCGTCATGGCACGTCCTTGTGCGGGGAATCGGGTCCGGTATACCGTGCAATCGGCTACGCCCGCAACGGCAATCGAGTTGTCGATCCCGGTTGTCAGCCTAGACTGACTGTCTGGCCGGAAACACCGGCCCAACGAGGAAGAATCGGATGTCCGCCGAGAACGCCGCCGAAGCCCCGAAGCCCGACGCGCCGGCCCCCGCGCCGAATCCCCCGGCAACTCAGCCGCCGAAACCCGGTGCCCCGCGTGTCGGCGGCAAGCCCATCCCGGACAAATGGCAGCGTGGCGGTCCGCCGAAGAAGGACAAGCCCGCCATCGAAAACTTCGGCCCGCGCCAGTTCGGCGAATTCAAACCCAACAAGCGCGCGCTCGACGCGACCATCGAAGACGAGATCGCGGCCGCATTCGCCGGCACTGACGTCACGGCGATGGACGCCGACAAGCCGATGGGGCCGAAATCCGAAAACGGCCGCCTCAAGGGCACCATCGTCAGCATCCGCGGCAAGGATGTTTTCGTGGACATTCCCGGCCGCCGCAGCCAGGGCCGCATGTCCCTCGACGAATTCGAGGACGCGAAACCGAAGGTCGGCGACACCGTCGAAGTCCTCATCGAACGGTACGACTCGGACGATGGCCTGCTCGTGCTCACGCGCGAAGGGGCCGTCAAGCAGGTGACCGACTGGTCCAGTATCTCCTTCGGCATGATTGTCGAAGCCAAGATCACCGGGATGAACAAGAATCAGACCGGTTACCAGGTGGAAGTGAACGGCATCCGCGGCTTCATGCCGCTCAGCCAGGCGGATCTGTACCGGATCGAAAAGCCGGAAAGCCTGGTCAACTCGAAACTCAAGGTGCAGGTCGTCGAACTGGATCCGCAGGAGCGGAACCTGATCGTCAGCCATCGCGCGATCCAGGAAGCCGAACGGCAGAAGAAGGCGGCCGCGTTCTGGGAAACGATCGCCGAGGGGCAGACCCACAAGGGTATCGTCAAGTCGATCAAGCCGTTTGGCGCATTCGTCGACCTCGGCGGAGCCGACGGCCTGATTCCGATCGGCGAATTGAGCTGGTCGCGCGTCGGCACGGTGGAAGAGGTCCTCCAGATCGGTCAGGTCGTCGAGGTGAAGATCGCCCGACTGGACCCGGAGGCGCGGAAGATCGGCCTGAGCCTGCGGGCGCTGAGCACCAGCCCGTGGGAGACGTTTGCGGCGGAGCACCGCCCCGGCCTGCGCATCCCCGGCAAGGTGACGCGCCTGATGGACTTCGGTGCGTTCGTCGAGATCGCGCCCGGTATCGAGGGACTGATTCACGTTTCCGAACTGGCCACGGGCCGCGTGAATCGCGTGCGGGACATCCTGAGCGAAGGCCAGGAAGTGACGGTTCAGATTTTGAACATCGACACCGAAGCCCGGCGGATCGCGCTCTCGCTGAAGGCGATGGCGGCGGAAGCCGAGGCGGCGAGTGCTGCGACGGCGGACGCGGCCGCGCAGGCCGAGGCGGAAGCCGACAAGGCTGCCGCCGCCGAACGGATGCAGAATCGCAAGCCGACCGGCAACCTCCGCGGCGGCGTCGGCGGCGGTGCCATCCGCTTCGAGATCGGTTGACCGGTTCCCGAACGAAATCTAGGTTACCCTCATGACCGGTCCGATTTCCGCCGAGCGAGGACGCACTCCGTGACCCAACGACGGGCCGTCGAACCGTCGGGCCAACTCTCCCGCGCCACCGCCGAGCGACTAAGCCACTATCTCCGCTGCGCGATCCACCATCCGGCCGGATCGCCGCTCTCCAGTTCGCGTCTCGCGTCGGAAGTCGGCGTCAGCGACGCCCAGGTGCGCCGCGACCTTGCCGCGCTGGGTCATCTCGGCCAGCGCGGTGTCGGCTACGACCCCGCCGCCCTCGCCGCCGCCATCCGCCATACGCTGGGCACCGACCGCGGCTGGCGTGCCGTCCTCGTCGGCGTCGGCAACCTCGCCCGTGCCCTGCTCCGCTATCGGGGCTTCCGCGAGCAGGGTTTCGAAATTGTCGGCCTCTTCGATATCGCCGCCGAGAAGATCGATCACGACGTGGAAGGGCTGCGCGTTTACCCGGTCCGCGAATTGATCGAACGTGTCGGCCAGTTGAAGGCCGAGCTTGGGGTGATCTCGGTTCCGTCGGAAGCGGCCCAATCGGTCGCCGATGCCTTGGTTCGTGCCGGTGTGAAAGGTTTACTCAGCTTTGCGCCGACCGTCGTTCGAGTTCCCGCGAACGTACAAGTCGTGAATGTGGACCTTGCCATTCAGTTCGAACAGCTCGCGTTCCTCGTCAAGCATGGTTAATCGTTGGGTGTCGGTCGATCCTTTCGCTCGGCACGGAGCCGGTGTTCGACGGCCACCTTGATCACAAGCGTCGCCAGCGCGAGCATCGTCAGCACGGACGCCAGCGCGAACGCCGCGGGCTGGTTGTATTCCTGAAACAGCTTTTCCACGCGAAGCGGCATCGTGTCCGTCCGCCCGCCGATGCGTCCGCTGACGACGTAAATCGCACCGAACTCGCCCATCGCGCGGGCGTTGCAGAGGATGACGCCGTAGATCAGGCCCCACTTGATGTTCGGCAACGTGACGAGCCAGAACAGTTGCCAGCCGTTCGCGCCGAGGCTACACGCGGCGATCTCCTCCTCCGGTCCGTTCGCCTCCATCACGGGAATGAGTTCGCGCGCGACAAACGGAAAGGTGACGAACGCCGTGGCGAGAACGAGCGCGGGCGGGGCGAAGATCACTTGATAGCCCTGTTCCTTGAGCCAGGCGCCGAACGGCGTCTGGAGACCGAAGAGCAGAACGAAAACCAGCCCCGCGACGACGGGCGAGACGCTGAACGGCAGATCGATGAGCGTGGTCAGGAGGGCGCGGCCGGGGAACCGGAAGCGCGCGATGGTGTACGCGGCGGCGATGCCGAAGACCGTGTTCATCGCGACCGCAAGCGGAGCGACGATCAGGGTCAACAGGATCGCGTGCCGGGTGTCCGGGTCGGCCGTGAGATTGCGAAGGTAAGCGCCGACGCCTCCGGAGAATGCCTGGACGAAGACGCTGGCGAGGGGCACGAGCACGAGCAGGCCGACGATGGCGACGGTGAGGCCGGAAAATAGACGCGGGGCGACGCGGATCATCCGCGCGAGCGCCGGGGTTGCCAGTGCCGGATCACGGACCGCAGGGCCGTCGAGCAGGCGGACGAGGCGGGCGAAGGGCCAGCCGAGGACCGCGAACGTCGCCCGCAGCGGTTGCGGAGTCGAGCCTGGCTGGCTCCAGCGTTCCAGCAGGTTGATCGCTACCAGCAGGAGAAACGAGACTCCGAGCAGCACCGTGGCGATCGCCGACGCCTCGCGATATGCGAACTCCTCCAGCCGCGAGACGATCAGCACTGGGGCGATCTCGGTGCTAAAGGGCATGTTGCTGCTGATGAAGATGACCGAGCCGTATTCGCCGATGGAGCGGGCGAAGGCGAGCGTGAAGCCGGTCAGCGCCGGCGCGACGAGCACGGGAAAGATCACCCGGCGGAAGATCTGCCAGCGGTTGGCTCCCAAAGTTTCGGCGGCCTGTTCCGACTCGGGATCGAGTTCTTCGAGAACGGGTTGCACGGTGCGCACGACGAACGGGAAACCAGTGAAGACGAGGACGAGGACGATGCCCGTGCGGGAAAACGCTCCTTCGAAACCGAGCGGAACGAGGAACTGGCCGAGCCAGCCGTCCTGGATGTAGAGGCTGGCGTAGACAAGGCCGGCGACCGCGGTGGGCAGGGCGAACGGAACGTCCACGAGAGCATCGACCAGTCGCTTTCCCGGGAACTGGTAGCGCACGAGGGTCCACGCGACGATCAGCCCCAGTACGACGTTGATCGCCGCGGCCTGAAACGAAACCGAGAACGTCAGACGATAGGCAGCGACGGCGCGTTCGCTCCAGACCGCGGCGGTGAATTCGGACCAGGTTAGGTCGGAGGCTTTCCAAACCGCCGCGCCGAGCGGCACGAGCACGAGGATGGCGAGGTAGAGGATCGTCGTGCCGAGGCCGAGGCCGAAGCCGGGCAACACGCGGCGGGAGGTCGGCGTCATTTCGCTCTCCCGCCGGCGTAGATCTGGTCGAAGATGCCGCCTTCGGCGAAGAATCGTTTGTTGATCGCGTCCCAGTCCGGTCCCAGTGCGCGAACGGGGAAAAGCCGGATCGGCGGGAAGCGGTCCACCGTCTCTCGCTGGATGGCCGGGTTCGTCGGCCGGTAATGGTGCCCGGCGATGATCCGCTGTGCTTCGTCGGTATAGAGGTACTTCATGTACGCCTCGGCTGCCGCCTTCGTTCCCTTCCGCTTCACGACCGCGTCCACGATCGCCACATGCGGCTCGGCGAGCACGCTCACGGGCGGGTAAACGATCTCCAGTTCGCCGTTCGCCTCCTGTACTTCGAGGTGCGCCTCGTTCTCCCAGGTCAGGTGGGCGTCGCCGATCTTCTTCTGGGCGAAGGTCATCGTCGCGCCCCGCGCGGCCGGATCCAGTACCGGCACGCGGCGATAGATCGAGGTGACCGCCTGCCGGGCCTCCTCGTCCGACCCGCCGCGCGTGACCACCGCGCCCCACAGGGCGAGGAAACTCCACTTGCCGTTGCCCGACGTCTTCGGGTTCGGCGTGATGACGCTCACGTCCTCGCGCAGCAAATCGGGCCAGTCCCGGATCCCTTTGGGGTTCCCCTTCCGCACGACGATGACAATCGTGGAAACGTAAGGCAGCGATCGATTGGGAAGCTTGTTTTCCCAGTTTTCGTCAATGCGGCCGGCCTTGCGGATCGCATCGGTATCGGTGAAGAGCGCCAGCGTAACGACATCGGCATCGAGACCGTCGATGACGGCGCGAGCCTGGCTGCCCGATCCACCGTGCGACTGGCGGATCGCTATCGGCGTCCCGACTTCGCTGGTGTACTTCTCAAGGAACTTTGCGTTGATATCGCGCCACAGCTCGCGCGTCGGATCGCAGGCGACATTGAGCAACTCGACCGGCCCGTCGTTGCGGACGACGCCAGCGGCGATCACCCACCACGCGGCGAAGCCGAGGTAGCCGACGAACGCGAAAGCAAGCAGTTTTCGGAACACGACGCCATCCACGAGTTTAATCAGCACTATTGTTATCGACAAAAGAGAGTTAATCGTCCACTGCCAGTTATTCCTTTCGGAATCTTCACTTCGGAATACTCTATTGAATCGGTGATAAATGAATTCGCCTTCGGAGCAAAGCCAAGGTCAGAAACAATACGATGCTCCCGGCCGCCGTCACGCCGTAGGCTTGGAGCGTCGGGTCGATCTGCTCCGAGAAAGCGGAGACGATCAACAGCCCGCCGAGCGCGATCGGATACCGGAACGCGGTTTGTGTTCTCCCATGATGCAGCAACGCGGCCCACGCGGGCAGCAGCCAGCAGAAGAAGTAGGTCCACGCCAACGGCGAGGCGAGCACCGCGAGGATGAGGACCATCGCCGTTTCGAGCGCATCGGCTTCCGGGGTCGGTGCGAACCGGCACCGGGTGGCGGCGAGCAGCGCCAGCCCCAGCAGTCCGACCGCTGCGAGGCCGACGAGCTGCGCCTGGCCCGGTTCGAGGTTCGCGACGTTGACGCGCACTCCGCCGCCGTCGACGTTGCGCGTGAGCCGATGCGCGACCGCGAAGAGCGATTGGTTCCGCCGGGTGAAGCCGACGCTTGACCGCGCGGCCATGCGCTCGCCCGATTGATCGCCGACCATCAGCCCGAACCATTGCTTCCATTCGTCGGCGTTCCGCCCTGGCCCGCGAACCAGCCCGGGTAAGGAAGCGAAGAGGACCACGCAAACGATCGTCGCGAGGATCGCCCGCCCCTCCCGGCGCACGGCCCAGAAGACGAGGATCGGCAGCGGGAACACTTTGACGACGATCGCAAGCGCGAGACAGAACCCTGCCAGCCACGACCGCCCACGGCGAAGCGACTCCATCGCGAGCAGCACAAGCCAGAGCAGGATGAGGTTCACCTGGCCGAGCAGGAACAGGTCGTAGACGTGGATGCCGCCGAGAAGAACGACGAGCACGTAGTACCATCGCGGGTGCCCCCGCCAGCGCCCCGTGGCGGCGCGGACCGCGAGCACTACACAACCCGCCCAGGCCAGCGCCGTTGCTGCTGCCAGAACGGCCGTGAAGCCCACCGGGCCGAGAAACGTCAACGGGGCGAAGACCAGCACCGCCGCGGTCGGCGGGTACATGTACAAGACTTCGCCGTTTGCTCCGGAGGCGTAAAGCGGCGCATCCCTGCGGACTTCCAACCCGATGCCGTACCACGCGGAGTAATCCTTGTTGTATTCCGGCTGGCGGACGGCGTTGACGATCGGACCGACAGAGAAGCCGAGCGAACAGACGGCGATGATACCGAGTGCCCATCGGCGACCGGAATCGATGGGCTCGGACGACATAACGACTCCGGCAGGAAATCCAGGCCGACTGTTGTACCCGAAGCCGATCCGCGATACTATCGGAACATCCCGCCCGGCTCCTTTTCCAGGTGTCTTCATGGCCGACCTTCCTCGCCGGACCTTTCTTGCCACCGCCGCTGCGACCACAGCCCTGGCCTCGACGACTCGCGCCGCCGCGAACGACAAAATCGTCGTGGGGGTGATGGGCATGGGCGGCCGCGGCACCGGCCTCTCCAAAACGTTCTCGTCTCAGCCGAACGTCCACGTTGCGTATGTCTGCGACCCCGACCCGAAGCGCGCGGGCGCCGCGGCCGAAGGCTTGGAAAAGGCGAACAAGCCGAAGCCGACCTTCGTCGAGGACTTCCGCAGGATCCTCGACGACAAAAGCGTAGACATACTTGTGTGCGCCGCACCGAACCACTGGCACGCGCCGGCGGGCATTCTCGGCTGCGCGGCGGGCAAGCATTGCTACATCGAGAAGCCGTGCAGCCATACGCCGCGCGAAGGCGAAATGCTCGTGGCCGCGGCACGGAAGCATAATCGCGTCGTCCAGATGGGGAATCAGCGGCGAAGCTGGCCGAAGGTGCAGGAGGCGATGGCGAAGTTGCACGAGGGCGTCATCGGCCGGGTCTACTTCGCCCAAGCGTGGTACATGGCCGACCGCGGCACCATCGGCGAAGGCAAGCCCGGCGACCCGCCGGCCGGACTCAACTACGAACTCTGGCAGGGACCGAGCGCCCGCAAGGAGTTCCGCTCCAACTACCTCCACTACAACTGGCACTGGTTCTGGAACTGGGGCAACGGCGAACTCGGCAACAACGGCATCCACACCATCGACCTGCTCCGCTGGGGCCTCGGCGCCGAGTGCCCGATCAAGGTCACGAGCGCCGGCGGCCGCTACCGCTTCAAGGACGACCAGCAGACGCCCGACACGCACATCGTCAGCTACGACTTCCCCGACGGCAAGACGGCAACGTGGGAAGGCTTCAGTTGCAATCGCGGCCCCGGCGGCAAGGCCTTCGACTGCCTCTTCCACGGCGAGAACGGTACGCTCGTCCTCGCGGATAGCGCCTACACGATTTACGACCCGAAGGGGAAAGAGACGTTCAAGGAACCGGTGAAGGGCGGCGACGGGGTGCACATCGAGAACTTCCTCGCGGCCGTTCGTGGGCAGGCGAAGGCGAACAGCGAGATCGCCCTCGGCGCGACGAGCACGCTGCTCTGCCACCTGGGGAACATCGCCCACCGCACCGGCCGCACGCTGCACTGTGACCCCAAGACCGGCGCGATCCAGAACGACCCCGACGCGATGAAGCTCTGGACGAAGGAGTACGCCGCCGGCTACGAGCCGAAGGTGTGAATTGCCCACTCCCCGCTGCACGCTGCTCCCGCTGCCGGACCATCAGGTCGCGTTCCTCGTCGACGGCCGCGAACGGCTGCGCTGGCACCACGGCCCGCAGTACCCGCGGCCGTTCTTCTATCCCCTCCTCGGCCCGGCCTCCGGGCAATCGCTCACGCGCATGGGCCACCCCGGCGCGCCGAACCACGACCACCATCGCTCGATCTGGTTCGCCCACAATCAGGTCGTCGGCCACGACTTCTGGGCCGACGGCAAGCCGCCGCGCATCCGCCAACTCGACTGGCTCGCCTACGACGACGGCGACGCCGAAGCCACGATGGCCGTGAAGCTCGGCTGGTTCGACGGTCACGACCCGAAAGCGCTTCTCGAACAGGAACTGATCGCGGCGATCCTGCCCGGACCGAACGACGAGACGTTCCTCGAAATCCAGACGCGATTCGTACCGACGGCGCAGACGCTCGAGTTCGGCAAGACGAACTTCGGCTTTCTCGCCGTACGCGTCGCCAAGGCGATCTCGGCGTTCTTCGGCGGAGGTACACTGACGAACTCCGAAGGACAAATCGGCGAGCCGGCGATCTTCGGCAAACCGGCGAAGTGGATGGATTACTCCGGCACGCAACCCGGCGGACACAAGGAAGGCATCGCCTTCTTCGACCATCCCTCGAACCCCGGCCACCCGACCGCGTGGCACGTCCGCGAGGATGGCTGGATGGGCGCCTCCGCGTGCTTCGCGGCGCCACGCACCATTACCAAGGCGGAACCACTCGTACTTCGGTATCTCCTGCACGCTCATCGTGGCGGAGTGGATGCGGCGCGCGAAACCGCGACCTTTGCGGCCTTCGCAAAGCGCCCGGGATTCGCACTCGTGAAAGCGCCGGCAAAACACACGGCCTGGGGCGTTCGCCGCGTTTGAACTCTTTCCAAGAATGGCGTGCCGCGATTGTCGAGAATCGTTCAAGTTGTAAAGCTTGCAGCCGGTCAACCGTCACGCCTTGCCCCATCGCATCCATCTTCAACCCCGATCGGTCACTTTCAGGATTTTTCGGTTTGGCACGACGCGTGCAACTATCCCTCTCGTCTTTCTCCCCCGATGGAGGTTGAACCATGTGCCTGATCCCCCGCAAAGCGAAGAATATGAAGACCGCCACCCGCCCCGCCCGCTCCGTCGAGGAGATGCTTCACGAGATCGCCTTCGTCCTCCGCATGACGAAGCAAGTGAAGGAATCGATCCTCGCCGACCGCGCCGAATTGCAAGGCCAACGGCCGAACTCGGAAAGCGAACTGAACATCGTCTCGGCCTGATCTCGAATCCCCCTGGAGGTGACCCCCGCTCCACGCCGGCGACGATTCCCCCGTCGCCGGCGTTTCCTTTTCTCGCACGTCTCGTAACTTCGACCGTGGATCCGCCGGCCTCCCCCCTTCCCGGTGCCGCCATGCGTCGCGCCTTCCTCGCCCTGCTCCTGTTCCCCGCGTTCGCCCAAGCTGCCGCCCCCCGGCCGAACGTCGTCGTCATCCTTTCGGACGACATGGGCTTCTCCGACCTCGGCTGCTACGGCGGCGAGATCGCCACCCCCAACCTCGACGCCCTCGCCGCGAACGGCCTGCGCTTCACCCAGTTCTACAACACCGCCCGCTGCTGCCCCACCCGCGCCAGCCTGCTCACCGGACTCTACCCCCACCAGGCCGGCGTCGGACACATGATGGACGACAAGAACAAACCCGGCTACCGCGGCAACCTCAACGCCTCCCTCACCATCGCCGAACGGCTCAAACCCGCCGGCTACCGCAGCTACGCCGTCGGCAAATGGCACGTCACCCGCCACGCCGCCGCCGACGGACCCAAGCACAACTGGCCCATCGCCCGCGGATTCGACCGTTTCTATGGCACCATCCACGGCGCCGGCAGCTTCTACGATCCCTCCTCGCTCGTCCGCGACGACACCATGATCTCCCCCTACGCCGACCCGCACTACAAACCCGCCACCTACTACTACACCGACGCCATCTCCGACCACGCCGTGCGCTTCGTCGGCGACCACGCGAAGGACCACGCCGCCCAGCCGTTCTTCCTCTACGTCGCCTACACCGCCGCTCACTGGCCGATGCACGCACTGCCCGAGGACGTGAAGAAGTACGAGGGGAAGTACGACGCCGGCTACGAACCGATCCGCAAGGCGCGCCTCGAGAAGATGGCCAAACTCGGCCTCGTCGACCCCGCGCAAGGCATGACCCCGCAGGCTGGCGATTGGAGCAAGGTCGCCGACAAGAAATGGGAAGCCGCCGGCATGGAGGTCTACGCCGCCATGATCGACCGCATGGACCAGGGGATCGGCAAACTCGTCGCCGAGTTGAAGCGCACCGGCCAGTTCGACAACACGCTCATCCTCTTCCTGCAGGACAACGGCGGCTGCGCCGAACTCCAGGGCCGCACCGGCAACAAGGACCACCCGAACATCCTCCGCCCCGCGAAGCCGACGCTACCGGTGATGAAGCCCGAGGACTTCGCCGCCGCCGGCAGCGTGCCGAAGCAAACGCGCGACGGCTACCCGGTGCGCATGGGGCCGAAGGTGATGCCCGGCGGGCCGGATACCTATATCGCTTATGGCCGCGGCTGGGCGAACGTGTCGAACACCCCCTTCCGCGAGTACAAGCACTGGGTGCACGAGGGCGGCATCGGCACGCCGCTCGTCGCCCACTGGCCGAAGGGGATCGCGGCGAAGGGCGAACTCCGAACACAGCCCGGCCACCTGATCGACATCGCCGCCACCTGCGCCGACCTCGCCGGCGCGAAGCCGGACAAGCTGGAAGGCCGGAGCCTCGCCCCCGCCTTCGCCGGGAAACCGCTGGACCGCGATGCCCTCTACTGGGAGCACGAAGGCAACCGCGCCGTCCGGCAAGGCGACTGGAAACTCGTGGCCAAGCATGGCGGGCCGTGGGAGTTGTACGACATCGCAAAGGACCGGATCGAATCGAAGGACTTGGCGAAGACCCATCCCGACCGCGTGGCGGCAATGGTGGCGAAGTACCACGCCTGGGCGAATCGCGCCCACGTGGAACCGTGGCCGGTGAAGTGAGGGCCGGGGCCGTAAAAGTGGGTCCGGCCACTTCACGCCCACCCTGCCGCGGACCCATGCCCGATTTCCGGAACCATACTGGCCCCGTAAGGACTTACGACGAATTCGGGACGAATTCGGGACGAAAGCGGGGAAGCCGACTTTAACTCATGCCGTCGCACAGGGGATGGTAAAGTGCCCTTGACGGCGCAAATATAATGTAAACTTGTCCCCCAATCGCCGAAACTACAGAATAAGAACAGCATGAGCGCGACGACGGCCCGATTGCTGCGCACGAGGCGACGAAACAGCTCTCCGTGGAGAGAACTGTTCGCCGAAGTCGCGGATCGCCTCGTGGCGGAACACGGCGTACCGTCGCTCGGTAACTTTCGCGATCCGGTTAAGGAAATCTTCTACATCGTCCTCTCGGCCCGCACTACCGACGCCCAATACCGCCTGACGCACCGCAACTTGATGCGCGCCTATCCCACACTCCCCGAACTCGCGAAGGCGCGGTTGGCAGAAGAATCGCGGAACTTCCCATGAAGAGAGCAGGATACGCGAGTACCATTGCAGATTTCTTGCTCGAACGCGAGGAAGCGATTCTCGGCCGTCTCGTTGAAGGCAGTAGCTTCGACGTTGAATTGACTCAACGGGACGCCTGGAAAACTCAGATCGAAATCCTCAAGTCGGTTCTGATGCCGTTCCGGGCGAAAGGCTCCGTTTATTTCGAGTTCGCGATCCCCAGACTCGGAAAAAGAATCGATGTCGTCGCTATCCTCGACTCCGTCATCTTCGTTCTTGAATTCAAAGTCGGTGAGCGCAACTTCCCGCTACACGCCTTCGATCAAGTGCACGACTACGGGCTAGACCTGAAGAATTTCCACGAGACCAGCCACTACTGCTTCATCGCACCGATTCTGATTGCGACCGAAGCAAGGCGATCTCCAGCGAACCAAATCGCTGCATCTCACGAAGATCGACTTCTCCAGCCACTCGCGAGCACGGTCGGAGACCTTCCGGATTTGATTCGGACCGTTCTCGAGTTTGCCGATGCACCGGCTATCGACGTGCCTTCCTGGGAGGCGGGTCGATACTGTCCCACACCGACGATCATTGAAGCGGCCATCGCACTCTATGGTGAACACGGGGTGGCCGAGATTTCACGGAGTGACGCAGGCGCGATCAACTTGACCGAGACTTCAGATACCATTTCCGAAATCATTCGAACGTCGAAAGCGAACTCTCGGAAGTCCATCTGTTTCGTCACGGGAGTTCCGGGGGCCGGCAAGACGCTCGTCGGCCTGAATATCGCAACGCAACATCGCGACAAGACTTCGAAATTTCACTGCGTGTTCCTCTCTGGAAACGGTCCACTCGTCGCGGTACTTCGCGAGGCGCTCGCTCGTGACAAGGTACGACGCGAAGCGGAACGGAATAAAAAGTACCAGAAAGGCGTCGCGCGGAGTGAAGTCAAAGCGATTATTCAAAACGTCCACCATTTCCGAGATGAGTGCTTGATCGATTCAGGTCCACCCGTGGATCATGTCGCACTATTCGATGAAGCACAGCGGGCATGGAATCTCGACCAAACTGTCAAGTTCATGAAACAGAAAAAGAGGCGTCCGGATTTTCGATATTCGGAGCCGGAGTTTCTGATTTCCTGCATGGACCGTCACAAGGATTGGGCGGTAATCGTTTGTCTGGTCGGAGGCGGACAGGAGATCAATACCGGCGAAGCCGGAATCGGCGAATGGATCGATTCTCTTCTCCGTTCGTTTCGGAATTGGGACCTATACATCTCATCGCGCCTTACGGACGCCGAATACGGTGCCGGGAAGGTGATCGAACAAGTGAAAGCGCTACCCAATGTCAATGTGCGGGAGCAACTGCACCTGAGCGTTTCGATGAGGTCCTTCCGTTCCGAGAGCGTATCGCTGCTCGTCAAACAATTGCTGGATTTGGACCAGAAGGAAGCAGTGAAAACGCTCCAGAAAGTCGCCGGACATTTCCCCATCGTGTTAACGCGCGATCTCACTCGTGCCAAACAGTGGCTCCGAACCAAAGCCCGCGGATCGGAGCGTTATGGAATTCTCGTCTCCTCGCAGGCTCAACGGCTGAAACCTCACGCAATCGATGTCCGCTCTCCGATGAATCCCGTTAATTGGTTTCTCGACGAGAAAGACGATGTTAGATCTTCGTATTACCTCGAAGATGTCGCCACCGAATTTCACGTTCAAGGCCTCGAACTCGATTGGGCATGCGTGACGTGGGATGCCGACTTTCGGTATTCGGGAGATACTTGGGAACATTGGTCCTTCGTGGGCTCTCGATGGAATCGGATTCGCAAGCAGGAACGTCAGACCTATCTTAAAAATGCCTATCGCGTGCTCCTGACGAGGGCGCGTCAGGGCATGGTCATCGTCGTGCCGGAGGGTGATCTCGATGATCCGACGCGCGATCCGAGTTACTACGACTCCACGTTCGATTACTTACGAGAAATTGGACTGAATGTGATTTGAACGAATCGGAATCGACCAGAAAGTGATACTGGTGAAATTCTTAGGGCTTCATGCCAACGGTACCGAAGTCTTACTTCCCCTGCTCGTCAAGAAAGCCCGCGCCGAAGCCGAGAAGCTGGTCGCGAAGCTCATCGACCTGAAAGCCGGGCGGACCGGCGGCATTCGGGCGGTGCTCGATTGGCTGCGGGCCGAGTTCGGCATCGACAAGCCGACGCAGAAGCTGGCCGCCCTCGTGGAGCTGTCGCCGGAGGCGCTGATCGAGGAAGTGCGGAAGATTCGCGGGCGGAAATCGACGCTCTCCGTCGCGCAGGTGAAGCGGTTGCGGGACGAGCACGGCTCGTCCGTCGTACCGCTGCAGGCGAACCTGCGCGAGTCGGATCGGCTGGAGCGCCGCGTGTCCGACCTGGTGAATGAGGCGTTCGGCCTGACGCAAGACGAGATTGCGTTGATGTGGCAGACGGCTCCGCCGCGCATGCCGATCGCTCCGCCGGCCGAACGTTGACTTTGGGCATCAAGTCCACGACGTGGATTCACCTTTTTTTTGGCGATCCATCAACCTAAATCTTCCGG
Organism: Gemmataceae bacterium; assembly: GCA_019636445.1. Lineage (GTDB taxonomy): Bacteria > Planctomycetota > Planctomycetia > Gemmatales > Gemmataceae > Limnoglobus. The sequence goes on from JAHBXO010000004.1 coordinate 208,724, forward strand.
ATCGCGAGGACATCGACACGAGAGTCGCCCTCCACGACGTCGTAGAACAAGACGAGAAATTCCTCGATGAGAATGCGCGTATCGCCGGACCGGCTTTCCCCGCAGGCAAGGGGATCACGTTTGAAGCGTTCCACGATCTCGCGGATCAATTCCGTGAAGCGATCGCGCAGCGACGGATGATCGAGCCAAATTCGGCCGGCTTGTTCGTCCGCCAGAGGTTTCCAGACGACCTTGTACATGGCTGCCGTCGGGATCAGGAAGTTGCGGCCAACCGGTTCAATAGTTCCTCGGTTGTCGATCCGCCGGGCGTTCGACGGCTGGCGTCCAACTCGACGTCCGTGACGAGCGCATTCGCGAATTGGTAGGCCAGTCGACGGTACTCGTCGGGAGCGACGAAATATCCGATCAATCGACCGTCGGCGTCGATCAGTTCGACGCGTTCCCCCAATCGTCGAACCGCGTCCTCGAACGAAGAAACGACTTGCATCGTGGCCATGACACCTCCCAATCGACAACAAGCCCAGCCGATCGGCTGGGCTTGTTCATTTTACATCGTCTTTACTTGTCCCGCTTCGCGCCTTCGCCCAAGGCGGCCTGCGCGGCGGCGAGGCGGGCGATGGGGACGCGGAACGGACTGCAGCTCACGTAGTCCATGCCGATGGCGTGGCAGAAGACGACGCTGTCCGGGTCGCCGCCGTGCTCGCCGCAGATGCCGATCTTCAGGTGGGTGCCGTGCTTCGCCTTGCGGCTGTCGCGGCCCTTCTGGATGCCGATCTTCATCAGCTCGCCGACACCGGTGAAGTCGATCGTCTGGAACGGGTCGATCGGCAGAATCTTGTTGGCGAGGTAGGTCGGCATGAAGCCCTTGATGTCGTCGCGGCTGAAGCCGAACGTCATCTGAGTGAGGTCGTTCGTGCCGAAGCTGAAGAACTCCGCCTCCTCGGCGATCTTGTCGGCCGCGATGCACGCCCGCGGCAGCTCGATCATCGTGCCGATCTGGTACTCGACCTTCACGCCGGCCTTCTTCATGCACTCCTCGGCGACGGCGATGGCGCGCTTCTTCAGCACCGTCAGTTCTTCGAGCACGCCGACGAGCGGGATCATGATTTCCGGAAGGACCGTCTTGCCCTTCTTCTGCACTTCGATTGCGGCCTCGATGATCGCCCGCACCTGCATGTCGCCGATTTCCGGGAAGACCACCGGCAGGCGGCAGCCGCGGAAGCCCATCATCGGGTTCATTTCGTGCAGTTCTTCTACGCGTTCGAAGATCTTCTCGACGGTCGTGCCGATCTGCTTGGCGACGGCTTCGGCGCCGGCTTTGTTGTCCTTCTGCGGGAGGAACTCGTGCAGCGGCGGGTCGAGCAGGCGGATGGTGACGGGCAGCCCGGCCATCGCCTCGAAGATGCCGACGAAGTCGGCCTTCTGGTGCGGTTCGATCTTGGCGAGCGCCTTCTTGCGGCCCTCCTCGGTGGTCGCGAGGATCATCTCGCGCACGGCGGCGATACGGTCCTCGCCGAAGAACATGTGCTCGGTGCGGCAGAGGCCGATGCCCTCGGCTCCGAACTCGCGGGCCTTGAGGCTATCGACCGGGCTGTCGGCGTTCGTGCGGATCTTGAGTTTCCGCACCTTGTCGGCCCAGGTCATGAGCGTGGCGAAGTCGCCGGTCATGCTCGGGGCGATCGTCTCGACCTTGCCGATCATCACGTCGCCGGTGGTGCCGTTGATGGTGATGAAGTCCCCGGCCTTCACGGTCTGACCGGCGATGGTGATCGTCTGGTTCTTCTCGTCGATCTTGACCGCCTCGCAGCCAACGACGCAAGGCTTGCCCCAGCCGCGGGCAACGACGGCGGCGTGGGACGCCTTGCCGCCGGTGCTCGTGAGAATCCCTCTCGCGAGGTGCATGCCGGCCACGTCTTCGGGGCTGGTCTCCTTGCGCACGAGCATGATCGGCTCGTTCGGGTGCTTCGCGGCGTACTCGACGGCCGCTTCCGCCGAGAGGATGACCTTGCCGCTGGCGCCGCCGGGGCTCGCGGCGATGCCCTGCGCGATCGGCTTGATCTTGCTCTTCGGATCGAGTTGCGGCTGGAGCAGGTGGTTGAGCGAATCGGCCGGCACGCGCTTGATGGCTTCCGTCTCGGAGATCAGGCCTTCCTTCGCCATCTCGACGGCGATGCGCACGGCCGCGGTACCGGTCCGCTTGCCGGAGCGTGTCTGGAGCATGTACAGGACGCCTTCCTGCACCGTGAACTCGATGTCCTGCATCTCCTTGTAGTGCTTCTCGAGCGCCGCCCGAATGCCGACGAGTTGTTCGTAGACCTTTGGCATCTCCTGCGCGAGCTGCGAGATCGGCTCCGGCGTACGGATGCCGGCCACCACGTCTTCGCCCTGGGCGTTGATGAGGTAGTCGCCGTAGAAGACGTCCTCGCCGGTGTTCGGGTCGCGGGTGAAGGCGACGCCGGTGCCGGAGGAGTTCCCCATGTTGCCGAAGACCATCGCCTGGACGTTGACGGCGGTCCCCTTCAGGCCGCTGATGCGTTCGATGCGACGGTACTCGACGGCCTTGTTGCCGTTCCACGAATTGAAGACGGCGTTGATGGCGAGATAGAGCTGCTTCTTGGGCTCTTGCGGGAAGTCCTCGCCGACGTGCTTCTTATAGACCGCTTCGTATCGCTTGCAGAGTTCCTTCAGGTCGTCCGCGGTCAGGTCGGTGTCGAGCTTGACGCCCTTCTTCTGCTTCATCGAGTGGATTTCGTGTTCGAAATCCTCATGGTCGCAGCCCATCGCGGTGCAACCGAACATGTCGATGAGCCGGCGGAAGCTGTCGTAGGCGAAGCGTGGGTTGCCGGTCTTCTTGGCCAGGCCTTCCACACTCGCATCGGTGAGGCCGAGGTTGAGGATGGTGTTCATCATCCCCGGCATCGAGAGCGCGGCACCGGAGCGAACGGACACGAGCAGGGGGTCGGCCGGATCGCCGAACTTCCGGCCGCCGAAGTCGGCTTCCATCTTCTTGATGGCGGCTCCAATCTCGGGAATGGCCGCTTCGGGGATCTTCTTGCCGGCGTCGTAATAGGCGGCGCAGACTTCCGTGGTGATTGTGAAGCCCGGAGGCACGGGGATGCCGATCTTGCACATCTCGGCGAGGTTGGCGCCCTTGCCGCCGAGCAGTTCCTTCATCTTGCCGTCGCCGTCCGCCGTCTTGCCGCCGAACGAGTACACATGCTTCTGAGCCATGGAGACGAATCACCTCTAGGAAAGAAAGACTTCGCAGGAAATCCCGGTATTTATATGATCGTCCCCGTTCGATTCAAGGAAGGGTTCCCATGGCCAATGCCATCAACCTCACGCTGTTCCGGTCCGTCGTCGGCCTCGTGCGAAAGGCGTTCGCCGACATCCCCGAAGAGCAGATGCGGGCACAGCCCGCGCCAGGGATCAATCCGCCCGTCTGGATCCTCGGGCACATCGTGACGACCATTTCGGTCGTGCCGAAGGTGATCGCGAACGTGTCGATCGTGCCGAAGGAGTATCTCGTCTGGTTCGGCCCGACGTCGAAGCTGGAGAGCCTGCCCACGACGCCGCCGACGAAGGAGACGCTGTTGAATCAATTGAGCGCCGTGTACGAGTCGGTGCTGACCGAGATTCCGAAGCTGACGGACGAGGATCTGGCGAAGCCGAACGCGCTGAAGTTCATGACGCAGGAGCTACCAACGCAGCGGGACATCCTGGAGAACCTGCTGATGACGCACACGATGATCCACTACGGACAGTTGACCGTGTGGCGGCGGCTGATGGGGATGGGTCCGATTATCGTGTTTTCGAAGGACTGACTTCCAGCCCGGAGCGCGAGCGACGGACAAAGCTCTCCCGTCGCTCGCGCTCCGGGCTTGTCGTCATCGCCATTCACCACGAAACATCGTCTTACGCTCGCGATTCGCATCCTCGAAGATCAATTCATGTACGTCGACCGCATCGCGATTCGGTAGCGGCAGCGCTACGAAGTCCGCCGACTTGCCGACCTCTAGACTCCCCGTCTCGTTCGCCCAGCCGAGGGCTTCCGCCCCGGTCAGCGTCGCCATTCGCAGCAACTCGTCGCGCGGTACTTCGGGCCGGATCGCATGCACGAAGCGAGCCTCCGCGAGCAGGTCGAGATCGGGGTTCGACGCGAGGCTGTCGGTGCCGAACGCGACGCGGACGCCGCGGGCCTGGAACTCGCGGAAGGGATGCCGCGGATGGCCGAAGGCCGCGTGCGTGCGGGGGCAGAAGACGCAGGTGCTGTTGCGGGGGATGCGTGCCGACGGCGCGACGTGGTTCATGTGGATGAACAGCTTCGGCTGGCGGAAGTCGACGATCTTCATGATGGAAGAGAAATCGTCGGCCATCCCGTCCGCGCACCAGACCGCCATCGATTCGAGGAACTCGCGGAACGGTCCGCGCCTTCGATGGAGCAACTCGATCTCGTCCCGACTTTCACCAAGATGGATCGCCGTTGGGCGCTTCCCGACGCGGCTAAGCCGACCCGCTTCGACGATCAAGTCCTTGCGGACGCTGTAGGGCGCGTGCGGACTCAGTGCCCGCCGACGTAGTTGTGATTCGCCACCATTCATCCAGGATTCGGCTTCGCGTCGCGAGACGTCGGCGCGATCGGGTTTCAATCCGATCAGTTCATGGAACACGACTGCGCGAAGCGGGGCCTCCGCGAGCGCCTCCCAACTCGCCCCGTCGGCCGCGATGTCCCCCACCAGCGTCGTCCCGTACCGCAGGCACTCGGCCAGCCCGTCGCGGATGTCGGCCTGCGTCTGCTCCGGCGTCCGGCTACGCCGATACGCGATCACGCCCTTGAGCCAATCGGTGAAGTGGTCGGGATCGGTCGGCGGAATCTTTCCGCGCGCCCCGCTCAGGTCGAGGTGCGTGTGGCAGTTCACAAGCCCCGGAATGATCGCGACGTTGCCGAGGTCCACGTCCGGCTTCAATCTTCCCCGGTCATAGACCGCCGCAATCTTTGATTTGTAGACCGTGATGGTCCCGTTCTCCAAAGGCTCGGATGATACGGGAACGATCCATCGCGCGGTGTAGGTGACGGCGTCGGCCATAGAATATCATCCTATGTTCACCGCTGCCGATCTGGTCCGCCGCGTCGCGGACGCTCCGACCGTGCCGTGCCCCTGCGGATCCAGCACGCGCGTGCTCACCGCCGCCGACGGCGCGCCCTGTTCCTTCCACATCACGACGATCCGCGATTCCGTCCGCCACTACCACCGCGACACGACCGAGGTGTACTACATCCTCGAAGGCACCGGCCGCATCGAACTCGACGGCGAATGGTCCGCCATCGAACCGGGCCGCATGATCTGGATTCCCGCCGGTGTGCGTCATCGCCTCGTCGCCGACGGCGAAGTGAAGACGATCGTCTTTGGCGTGCCGGCGTTCAACGCCGAGGACGAGTATTTCGATTGAACCGACTTCCGAAGTCCGGCTTCGACTTCGGAAGTCCGTCGGGCAATCGACTTCCGAAGTCGAAGCCGGACTTCGGAAGTCGGTATTTCGCCTGTATTCTCGCATCGGTTCCGTAACACTTTGGAGTTTTGCCGGAGATCCCGCCATGTTCACCTTCCTCGGTTCCGCCCGCAAGTGCCGGACCTCGGTCACGCGCCGCGATGTCCTTCGCGTCGGTACGCTCACCACGGCCGGGCTGATGCTTCCCGGCGCGCGGGCGGCCGCGACGGCGAGGCCGAAGTCGGTCATCCTCGTCTGGCTGCGCGGCGGCGCGTCCCACATCGACAGCCACGACATGAAGCCGGACGCCCCGGCCGAGATTCGCGGGGAGTTCCAGCCGGCACGGACGAACGTCCCCGGCATCCAGATCTGCGATCTGATGCCGATGCAGGCGAAGATCATGGACAAGCTCGCCATCATTCGTGGGATCAAGTCCGTCGACATCGGCGACCACACGCCGCACTACATCCTCACCGGCTTCCCGGATCGGGGCAAGCGCCCCGTCATCGGCGCGGTCGCCAGCCGGTTGTCACCGCGCGCCGACGGCCTGCCGCCGTATGTCAGCCTCATGTACGAACCGCCCAAGCTCTACGACACCGAAGGGCCGACCTACCTCGGCAACTCGCACCGGCCGTTCGTGCCCCGGAAAGAGGGGATCGCGAACCTGAGCCTCGTAAAGGGCGTATCGCTCGAACAACTTGAAGATCGCAAAGGTCTCTTGAAGCACTTCGACTCGTTGAAGCGCGAAGTGGAGTATTCCCACAACATGAACGGCATCGACGACCACAATCGGCAGGCGCTCGAGATGGTCGTATCGCCGAGGGTGCGGGACGCCTTCGAAATGAACCGCGAGCCGCTGGTCGTGCGCGAGCGGTACGGAAAGTATTGCGAAAACTTCCTGCGGGCCCGACGCCTGGCGGAAGCAGGCGTGTCGGTGATCACGCTCAAGGTCGGCGACTGGGACACGCACGAGCACAACTTCCGGGACCACCGCGAGCAACTCCCGCAACTCGATCGCGGCATCCACGCACTCGCGACCGACCTGCACGATCGCGGCCTCGACAAGGACGTAGCTGTCGTGGTGTGGGGCGAGTTCGGGCGCGACCCGCGCATCTCGCGCATCGCCGGACGGGACCACTGGCCGGATGCCGGCGCGGCAGTCGTGTTCGGCGGCGGATTTAAGGTGGGCCAGGCGATCGGCGAGACCGACCGCCACGCGTACCGTGCGAAGGGTCGGCCGTACACGCCGAGCAACGTCCTCGCGAGCCTCTACGGTTTCCTCGGCATCGACGTGCAACAAACCTTCCCCGACCACGACGGACGCCCGATGCACGTGCTGGACGACCGCGACCCGGTGCGGGAACTGGGGTGATCGAAACCGGATGGCCACGAAAAGGCACGAAGTGGCACAATAATCGAGGCAATTGAAACGAATCCTTTTTGTGCTTCGACTTTCCTTATTGTGGCTATCAATCTTCTCCACTTTCCGCTTGACCGGCAACACAAATGAGAAGAGACTAAGAATACCTCCCCGCCCCACTTTCCTCGGTGAATCATGCTCTCACTCCTCGGCTCCCGCAACGGGCACTTCTGCGATGGCGTCTCCCGACGAAACTTCCTTCAGATCGGCGCCTTCGGCGCGGGCCTCACGCTCGCCGACGCCTATCGGGCGCAGGCGGCCACCAAGTCCGACGGCACGCGGTCGAAGTCGATGAAGTCCGCCATCTTCATCTACCTGCCGGGCGGGCCGAGCCACTTGGACATGTACGACCTGAAACCGGACGCTCCGAAGGAGATCCGCGGCGAGTTCAACCCGATCAAGACCAACGTGCCGGGCGTGCAGATCAGCGAACACTTCCCGCTGCAGGCGAAGATGTGGGACAAACTCGCCGTCGTGCGCTCTCTCACCAGCGTCGATGAACATAGCGACGGTCTCGTGATGACCGGCTACCCGGATCGCGTGAATATGACGGCCGGGCACCCGTCCTTCGGTGCCGTCGTCTCGAAGCTGCGTGGCGATTCGTCCGAATCGGTGCCACCGTTCGTCTCGCTGCGGGGGATGTCCCGCGGTACTGAACCGGGCTACCTCGGCGTCGCGCACCGGCCATTCACGCCGAGCGGATCGGCCATCTCCAACCTCAAGCTTGCCAATGGCGTGACGAGCGAACGGCTCGACAACCGCAAGAGTCTGCTCGATTCGTTCGACGATACCCGCCGCGAGATCGACGCCAGCGGCGCGATGAAGGGGATCGACAGCTACACCGAACGGGCACTCGACATGGTGGCCAGCGGGGCCGTTCGGAACGCGCTCAACATCGAGAAGGAAGACAAGGCCACTCGCGAGCGCTACAAGGGCGTGGAGCAGTTCCTGACAGCGCGCCGGCTCGTCGAGGCGGGCGTGGGCTTCGTCACGCTCTCCATCGGCGGGTGGGACACTCACGGCCAGAACTTCGTGACCCTCAAGAAGCAACTGCCGAAGGTGGACGCCGCCATCGCGAACCTGATTCAGGACCTGCACGATCGCGGAATGCAGGACGACGTGGTGACGGTGATGTGGGGCGAGTTCGGCCGTACGCCGAAGGTGAACAGCAGCGCCGGGCGCGACCACTGGTCGCCGGCGATGAGCGCGCTGGTGGCGGGCGGCGGCCTGCGGATGGGCCAGGCCGTCGGCGAGACGAACGCGAAAGGCGAGCGCCCGAAGGACCGTCCGTACACGGTGCCGAATCTGATGGGCACGCTCTACCGCGCCATCGGGATCGACCCCGCGATGACCTTTCCCAACGGCAGCGGCCGCCCGATGTACATTCTCGACGACCGCGACCCGGTGAAAGAGCTGGTCTAAGAGTTTTAGCCGCTGATCAACGCAGATAAACACAGATCAGAAAAGAGATCGAAGTCTTAATCTGCGTCTAACTGCGTTCATCGGTGGCTGATTTGTTTTTCCTGCCTACCTCCGCACATTTTCCCATGCGCACACTCGCTTCGCTTGCATTTGTCATGATCCTGGCCTCCGTTGCGGCGGCCCAGTCGCTGACGGCCTTCCCGGCGAAACTCGCGATCCGCGGCACGGACGATGCACCGCAGTTGCTCGTCACCGCCAAGACGTCGACGCGCGAACTGGACGCCACCGCGAAGGCGAAGTACGCCGTGGCGAATGCCAGTATTTGTCGAGTCGACGAGACCGGCCGCGTCTTCCCGAATGCCAACGGCTCGACCACGATCACGGCCACCGTGGACGGCCAAAGCGTGACGGTGCCGGTCGGCGTCAGCGGCATGGAGGCGCCGCGGCCGATCAACTTCGCCAACCAGATCGAGCCGATCCTCACGAAGCTCGCCTGCAACTCCGGCGGCTGCCACGGCAAGATCCAGGGCCAGAACGGCTTCCGCCTCTCGCTGCTCGGCTTCGACCCTGAACTCGACTACATGACGCTGCTAAAGGAATCCCGCGGCCGACGGCTCATGCCGGCGTCGCCGGATGCCTCGCTCTTCCTCACGAAGGCGACCGGCAAAGTCCCCCACGGCGGCGGCAAAAAGCTCGAACCGAACGGCGAGGAGTACAAGGTGCTCCGCCGCTGGATCGCCGCCGGCATGCCCTACGGTGAGCCGACCGACCCGACGATCACGAAGGTCGTCGTCCATCCCGAATCACGCGTGATCGACCGCCAAGGCCGCCAGCAACTCGCGGTCCACGCCCACTACTCCGACGGCACCGTCGAAGACGTCACGCGCCGCACGCAGTTCGAGAGCAACGAGACCGAAGTCGCCGTCGTCGACGGCGCCGGCCTCGTGCAGACGCTCTCGAGCACCGGGCAAGCGGCCGTCATGGTGCGATTCTCCGGACAGGTGACGGTGTTCCGTGCCATCGTTCCGCAGGCACAGGCGAAGGCGTTTGACTTCGCGCCCAAAAACGTCGTCGACGAGATGACCGCAAAAAAGTGGCGTGAACTCGGCCTCGCGCCGTCCGATCCGGCCACTGACGAAGCCTTCATCCGCCGCGCCTATCTCGACATAACCGGCACGCTGCCGGATGCGAAGCAGGTGTTGGACTTTGTCGCGGATGCGTCCGCCGACAAGCGGGATAAGCTCGTCGACAAGCTCGTCGAGACGCCGGAATACGCCTACTACTTCGCGAACAAATGGGCCGACGTGTTGCGTGTGAAGCGGCGCGGGCAGGCGGGGCGGGCCACGGGCACCTTCGCGTTCCATACCTGGATCCGCGACGCGATGGCGAACGATCTGCCGTATGACCAGTTCGTCCGGGAAATCGTCTGCGCCACCGGCGACGAACTGAAGTCGCCGCCGTCCGTCTGGTACAAGGAGGTCGCCTCGGCCGAGAACTTCGTGGACGACCTGTCGCAGGTCTTCCTCGGCCAGCGCCTCTCGTGCGCGAACTGTCACCACCATCCGTACGAAAAGTGGAGTCAGGACGACTATTGGGGCCTCGCCGCGTTCTACGGCCGCGTCGGCAAGAAGACGATCAACACGCCCGGCCGGAACAACGACGGACAAAATCGGAACCAGCTGATCTACGTGCGGTCCAACGGCAGCGTGACCAACAAGCGGACCAGTAAGGCCGCGCCGCTTAAGCCGCTCGATGCCGAGCCGCTCGATGTGGACGGCACCGACGACCCGCGCGAACGTCTCGCCGACTGGATGGCCGCCCCGAAGAACCCGTTCTTCGCCCGTGCCGTGGCGAACCGCTACTGGGCGCACTTCTTCGGCCGCGGCATTGTCGACCCGATCGACGACCTCCGCGTGACGAACCCGCCGTCGAACCCCGAACTGCTGGACGCCCTCGCGAAGTCGCTCGTCGATTCGAAGTTCTCGCTCAAGTCGCTCGTGAAGCTGATCTGCAAGAGCCGGACGTATTCCCTGAGTGCGAACCCGACCGAGTTCAACAAGACCGACAAGCAGTCGTTCGCCCGCTATTATCCGAAGCGCCTCGCGGCCGAGGTTGTCTTCGACGCCGTGTGCAAGCTCACCGACAGCCCGTCGCAATTCGGCGGACTGCCGGCGGATAAGAACGCCCCGCAGCGGGCGATCATGCTGCCGGACGAATCGTTCACGTCGTACTTCCTGGACGTCTTCGGCCGGCCGCAGCGGATCAGCGCCTGCGAATGCGAACGGGTGAACGAGGCCAGCCTGGCAATGACGCTGCACATGCTGAACTCGCAGGAGGTACAGGACAAGATCGCCCGCGGCGGTGCCCGCGCCGACAAGCTGGCGAAGGACCCGCGCCCCGACGACGAGAAGGTGGCCGAACTGTTCCTCGCCGCGATCGGCAAGAAGCCGACGGTCGAACAGTTGGCGATGGCGAAGCAACACCTCGACAAGCACGCCAAGGACAAGAAGCAAGCCTACGAGAACATCGTCTGGGCGCTGTTGAACACGAAGGCGTTTTTGTTCAACCAGTGACGGGTGCGTCCGCCGACAGATAGCGGCGGGCTTGCCCGCCGTGCGGTTTCGAGTCTTCGAGAAACCGCACGGCCCTGCGATGCCCCAACCCTATCAATCGGCGTTCGAACTAACTGTTGGATTGGGATACGTCCTCGCAGGTCTCGAAGACTCGCCCCGCACAGTGGGCAAGCCCTCCGCCATATGGGAGCGCACCGCGCGCACAATTCCCACGTACTGACCGCCAAGTTCAAGTTTCGAGGGCCGCGTGACCTCAGCGTCTTCGACCTGTTCAAGATCGGCATAGGGCCGTTCGGCTCCTTTACCGTCGGGCCTGTTGGTTGGTTCGTCGATGCGCTGAAGGAGACCGCACGGCTGCCGGCGGTCGCGCGCGACACGGTCGACCTGTACTGCTCGCACGCCCTCATCGGGCGCGGGCAGGCCCAAAAAGGGGGCGCAGTCACGTCCCGCTGACGCCGGGACGCTCCTGTTCGCCGTGCGATTGGAGTTGAACACGTCGCAATCGATGGCCAAAATGGGTAACGTTGCGTCCATCGCGTTCCTCCGGCTGGGAGATGCGGGCGACGAAGGCTAACGCAGCCAACGCCCGCGGCATGCCATGGATTCGTTCGGTGGCGTAGGGCGACGCGGTGGCGAGTCGCCGGACCCTGACTTGACTCGCCGGTGTCGCCGCAGTTATCGCGATGGGGGTCGCCGTGGGCCTATTCGATTGGTTCACCCGCAAGCCGACGGCCGGCCCGCCAACCTATGGGACTCGGCGGTATCAATACCCGACGGGCAACCTCGAACTGGCAATCCGCCTGGAGCACGGCGGCGAAGACCTGATGGCCGTGCTCGCCCAGGTGCGGGAGCAGTGGAAGCCGGGCAACGAGCACCTGTGGGACGAGTATGACCCAGAGTCGCTGGTCGATCCCGAGGAGCGGCGGCGGCACACGGTCAACCAACTCCTGTACTCCCGCATCACCGTGTCCCGCGCGCTGCGGGCCGCCGGTCGGGATGTCAGGGGCCGTGACCCGTTCGAGTTCGTGGGTGAGGTGCCCGAGATCATGGCCGGGCTGCGAGCGCGGTTCCCGGAGGCTCTCGGCCGAGAGTAGCCCAAACGCCGAATCCGGATGAAGGCTTCTCAAGCCAAGAGAAATATCTCCCACGCACGGCTCATCGCGGCAGCGATCAACGTATCCGTTCAGGGGCAGAGCATTGTCCCGGACCCAACGGCTTGTGGCGATTGATCGCTTCGGTGTCCGGCCGACGATGTCGCAATGACACACTGGCGACGGCACCCAACACGGATTCGGATTCCCGCGGCCACGGACCACACTCGGCCCAGAAGAGGAATGGTACAGTCCCTTTTCTGCCCTCGCCCCCTATCCGCACTGACGGTATCGGCACCCCAGACACACAAGGATTCTTTCGGCAGCAGGTCGATCGGTCGGGTCGGCGGAGGTGCACAATGGATCAGGGAGTCGTCGGTTTCCATCAGGACGACGAGGGGCACTGGGTGGCCGATTTGGAGTGCGGGCACGGCCAGCATGTCCGCCACGATCCGCCATGGGAGTGCCGCCCGTGGGTCGTTACCCCGGAGGGCCGCCAGAGCCGACTCGGCCTCCGGCTGAACTGTGTCAAGTGCGACCGCGGAGAGCCACGGGACCGACCGGGCTGAACTCGACGAAAAGGAAAACACGTGCACGAGGCAACCACCGGCGGTCCGACGCCGCGCGGTTCGCCAGACAGCTTCGCTTTCCTTCCGCCTCTTTGCGTCCTATCCTGACCTTGCGGTACTCGCGGCCTTTCCCACCCGGCGGCAAAGCATGGACGAACTCCAGCACGAGTGCGGCGTCGCCGCACTCTACGACCTCGGCGGGAATCGGTCCGGCGTCTGGAACGGCGACCCGGACGAGGTCGCCCGACTCATGCCGCGCATGCTCCTCGACCTGCAGAACCGCGGCCAACTCGCCGCCGGCATGAGCGGCTACCGGCCCGACCGCGGCAAACTCCTCGATACCTACAAGGACCTCGGCCCCGTGTCGGAAGCGTTCCGCATGGCGCGCCCCGAGAAGCACGCGAGCATCCTCGAGAACCACGGCGGCCGGGCCTGCATCGGCCACGTGCGCTACGCCACCTGCGGCCAGGACAGCCGCGAATACGCCCAGCCGTTCGAGCGGAAGCATTCGCAGAAGTCGAAGTGGTTCGCGTTCGCGTTCAACGGCCAACTGGCGAACTTCGGCGACCTGCAACGCGAACTCCTCGAACGCCACCCCGACTACCACATCGTCCGGAAGGACAACGACACGGAAGTGATCCTGCATTACCTCGCGAAGGAGATGCAGGCGTCCGAACGGCCGGATCTGGTCACCGTCTTCCGGAACCTCAGCGAGAAGTTCGACGGCGCGTACAACATCGTCTTCCTGAACGCGCAGGGGGACCTCGTCGTCTCGCGCGATCCGCTCGGTATCCGGCCGATGTGCTATGCCTTCGACGGCCGGCTCTTCGCCGCCGCCAGCGAGTCGATTCCGCTCCAGAACCTCGGCTTCGCGTCGTCGCAGATCCATTCGCTCGCGCCTGGCCAGCTCGCGCTCGTGCGCGACGGCAAGTTCAGCCTGCACACCTACGCCGAATCGAAGCGCACGGCGCATTGCTTCTTCGAGTGGATCTACTTTTCGAACGTCGGCAGCACGCTCGACGGCCGCAGCGTGTACCTGTCTCGCTCGGCACTCGGCAAGGAACTCGCGGAGCAGGAGCGCCGGCTGAACCTCTTCCCGATCGATTCCGACGACACGATCGTGGTGCCGGTGCCGGATACGGGCAAGGCGGCAGCGGACGCGATGGCGTTCGAACTGGGCATCCCGTCGCGCGAGGGCCTCATCCGCAACCGCTACGTCGGGCGGACGTTCATCGAGGGGGGCAACCGGGCGGACAAGGTGCGGCTGAAGTTCACGCCGCTGCGCGAGGTGCTCGAAGGGAAGCGCGTGCTGCTCGTCGAGGATTCGATCGTGCGCAGCACGACGCTCAAGACGCTGCTGAACTACGTGCGGGACGTGGGCAAGGCGCGCGAGATCCACGTGCGCGTGGCGTGCCCGCCGATCATCGCGCCGTGCTTCTACGGCATCGACATGAGCACGGTGACGGAACTGTACGCACCGTCGCGCATGGCGGGCGCGGTGCCGACGCTCGAGGAGCAGCAGGCGATGGCGGCGGAGTTGGGCGCCGATTCGCTGCTGTACCTGCCGGTGGAATCGGTGGCGAATTGTTTGGAGATGCCTCCGGAACGCCTGTGCCGCGCGTGTCTGACGCGCGACTACCCGACGCCGACGGGCGAACAACTCTATCAACTCTCATTGCGCACAAAGAGCGAGGAAGGCCGGACCTATGAGTCCGGCATCCCAGTGACCGGGGCCCGATAAAACCACCGCAATTCGTTAGGCTCCCGGCCTGTCTGCGGTTAGCATCGGGCCACCTCCCGGGAGTCCGATCATGGATCCGTTCGCCGGCGCGCTCTTCGCGGGCCTCGGCTTTTCGCTTCTGTTGATGGCCTTGCTGCCGGCCGTGCTCATGCTCGTGGCGCTGATCTACGTCGGCCTGCGCGTCCGCGACGCCAAGGCCGAACACCCCGACCCCGAACTCGGCCTCAAAACCGCCTACTGGCTGCTTTACACGCTCGGCGTCCTCATTTTCCATTTCGGCCTCACGATCCTCTTTTCGCACTGGCTCGAAGCGCTCGAACTCACCGGACCGGCACGCTTCGGCGGGGGCAACTTCGGCCGAGGCGGGATGGGCGGCAACGATTCCTGGAGCCAGGCGTCCCGCACCGGTTGGGCGATGGTGACCGCCGGGCTGTTCCTCGCGCTCGCCTTCTACCTCGTCGGCACGCTCGGCACGCGCGACCGCGAATGGCCCGCCGTCCGCCGCCTCTTCACCGGCGGGCGCATCGCCCTTGCCGGACTCATGGTCACCTTCGCGTTCACTTTCCTCGTCGCCATGCAGTTCCAGAAGGACATCCCGCCCGGCGGCATCTACGAAACCGCGCTCGCATCCCTCGCCGTCTGGCTGCCGTCGATGGCGATCCACGTCTTCCTGTACCGCTGGGGTGGTACGCCGGCGTACCATGTGCCGCTCGACGAGCGCCGCCCGCGCCGCAAGCCGAAGTACACCGAAGACGACGAAATGCCGGAAGTGGCGCCCGAACCGAAACCATCCGAGGATGCGCCGCCACGCCGCCGGAAACGCGACGACGACGACGGGGACGATGGCGACGACGAAGCGCCCCGACGACGCCGGCCGCGCGACGAGGATTCGTAAACTGCCCCGATGATCCATCGGTTCCGTTATTCGCTCCGCTGGCTGCGCCGGTTGCTCGCCCTCTGGCGCAGCCCGAACCGGCGTTTCCTTGCATATCCGCCGGGGCACTTCGCATCCCCGTTGCCGGACCACGACGCGCTCGAACGCGATCATCCCCGCTTGATCGCGGCCGACTCCCTGCCGGGCCTCGACCTGCGCGTCGCGGAGCAACTCGAACTGCTGAGATCCATCACGGAGCCCGCGAAGCGGATTTCGTTTCCCGCGGAACCCGTCGACGGATTTCGTTACCACTTCGAGAACGATTTCTTCACTTACGGGGACGCGCTGGTCCTCGCCGGCATGCTCCAGCACTTGCGCCCCCGGCGCGTCATCGAAGTCGGTTCGGGATTCTCCTCGGCCTTGATGCTCGACCTGCGCGATCGGACGGACTGGAAGCCGGAACTGACGTTCATCGAGCCGTACCCGACGCGGCTGCGCTCGCTGTTGAAACCGAGCGACGACGCGACGCTGATCGAATCGCCGGTACAGGCGGTGCCGCTGTCGGTCTTCGAGGCGCTCGAGGCGAACGACGTGCTGTTCATCGATTCGTCGCACGTGTCGAAGATCGGGTCGGATGTCAACTTACTCTTTTTCGAGGTCTTCCCCCGGCTGCGTCCCGGCGTGGTCGTGCAGATCCACGATATCTTTTGGCCGTTCGAGTACCCGAAGGTCTGGTACGACCGCGGCTGGGCGTGGAACGAGGCGTACCTCGTGCGCGCGTTGCTGCAAGGGAGCGATCGCTATCGCATCCGGCTGTTCCCGTCGTACCTCGAGGCCCGGCATCGCGACGAACTGGAACGCTCGCTCCCGTTGGCCCTTCGCCGGGCACGGACGACGCCGGCCACCGGGATGAGCAGCATATGGCTGAGCGTGACGGGATGAAAAATCGGCGTCGGATTTGCCGTTTTCCGCCGACCGTGCGAGAATGAGCGGGTTCCCCACGGGAGATCGAACATGGCGCGATACCTTCGATTGCTGGCGTTGGCGCTGATGGCCGGACTGACGATGACGGCTGTGGCGCAGGAGAAGCCGAAGGCGGACGAAAAGGCCAAGCCGGACGACAAGAAAAAGGCCGAGGAGAAGCCCAAGGCCCCGGCGACGAACAAGGCCGTGCTCAAGGTGACGGTCCCCAACGAGACGGCCGAACTGAAGATCGACAACCAGGTGATGAAGACCGTGGGCAAGGCTCGCGAGTTCGACGTCGTCGGCCTCGATCCGAAGAAGGAATACGAATACGAACTGATCGTGAAGTTCGAGCCGAACAACTACACCACGATCACGCGGAAAAAGACAGTCGTATTCAAGGGGTCGCAAACCGAAATCGTCGCGGACCTGTCGAAGGACCAGCCAGACGACAAGGCGGTGATCCGCTTCGTGCCGACGCCGGACGACATCGTCAAGAAGATGCTGGAACTCGGCAAGGTCGGCAAGGACGACGTCGTGTACGACCTTGGCTGCGGCGACGGGCGCATCGTGATCGCCGCGGTGCGGGACGGCAAGGCGCTCGCGGGCATCGGCGTGGACCTCGACCCGGAGCGCGTCAAGGAATCCCGCGAGAACGTGAAGAAAGCGAACCTCGAAGGCAAGGTCGAGATCCGGCAGGGGGACGTACTGGAGATCAAGGACCTCGCGGACGCGTCCGTCGTGATGCTCTACATGAGCGACGAGTTGGGTAAGCTGTTGGAGCCGCGGTTGAAGAAACTCCTGCAACCCGGTGCTCGCGTCGTATCGCACCGTTTCACGCTCGGCGACTGGAAGCCCGATCAAACGGTGAACGTGATGGGCGACGACGGCGACGAGTACACGCTGCACGTCTGGACCGTGCCGAAGAAGTGAATCATTCCGTATCCTAACGTCATGCCGTTTCGCGTGACTAACCTTTCGCTTCCGGTGGACGAGCCGGAAGCGAATTTGCTTTCCCGGCTGGCCCGGACCGTCGGCGTGAAGACCGACGACATCGCGGGGTGGCGCATCCTGCGCAAGGCGCTCGACGTTCGCGACAAGTCGCGGTTGAAATTCGTCTACAATTTCGAGGTTCGTCTGAGCGATCCGCAAGCTGATCCGCATCCGTCGGGTCAAAGCGGCGCGCGGATCGAGCCGTTCGACGAACCGCCCTTCGCGATGCCCGAGCCGGGTCCGACTCCTCTTCCGCATCGGCCAGTCGTGATCGGCAGCGGGCCGGGCGGGCTTGTCTGCGGGTACTTCCTTGCACTCCACGGCTATCGGCCGATCGTCCTCGAGCGCGGCACGAAGGTCAGCGACCGCATCCGCGACGTCAAGCGCTTCGACGACGGCGGCGACTTCGACCCGGACAGCAATTATCTCTTCGGCGAGGGGGGCGCCGGCACCTTCTCCGACGGCAAGCTCACCTGCCGCGGCAGCGGACCGGACTTCCACCGCGTGCTCGAACTCTTCGCCGAGTGCAAGGGCCAGCAGGCCGGCCGGCCGAACATTCTCTACTACCACCGCCCGCACCTCGGCAGCAACCGCCTCCCCGCCGTCGTGAAGGCGATCCGCCGCAAGATCGAAGAACTCGGCGGCGAAGTACGCTTCCTCACCAAGGTCGAAGACCTGATCTTCGACGACGCGGGCCTGAAGGGCGTGGCCACGTCGTCCGGCTTCCTCCCGACGAATGTCGCCGTGCTAGCCATCGGCCACTCGGCGCGCGACACCTACGAGATGCTGGCGAAGCGGAACGTGCCCATGGCGCTCAAACCGTTCCAGTTCGGAGTCCGCATCGAACACCGGCAATCGGTCGTGAACGAAGTCCAGTACGGTTACCGGCACGAGCACTACGAGGAACTCCTCGGCAACGCCGACTACTCGCTTGTCGCGCACGGAACAAACGACCTGTTCACCTTCTGCATGTGCGCCGGCGGGTACATCATCCCGAGCGTATCGGACACCGGCTATTTCTGCACGAACGGCATGAGCCTTTCGAAGCGGGATTCGCCGTTCTCGAACAGCGGCCTCGTGGTCACGGTGCCGGTGGAACATTTCGAGGGGACGGACATCCTCGCGGGCGTGCGGCTGCAGCAGAAGTACGAGAAGCTGGCGTACGAGATCGGCCGCGGCCGCTATGCCGCGCCGGGGCAACGGGCACGGGATTTCCTCGCCGGCCGCACGACGGAAACCTTGCCCAAGACAAGCTACCCGCGCGAGACGGTGGCGGTGAACCTGGCGTCGCTCTTGCCGCCGGTGGTGGCCGACGCCGTGCGCCACGGGTTGCCGCAGATGGATCGCCGCTGGCGGGGCAAGTTCCTCGACGAGGCGATGCTCTTCGGTCCGGAATCCCGTGGCAGTTCGCCGGTGCGGATCGAACGCGATGGCGCAAGCCGCGAGTCGCCGGGGTTAGCGGGGTTGTATCCGGTGGGCGAAGGCGCGGGCTACGCGGGCGGCATCGTCTCTGCGGCGGTGGACGGTCTGCGCACGGCCCGCGCGATCATCGCGAAGCACGCCGTCGTGGGATGACCACTTATCCGATGCCTTCGAGGATCTGCTTGAGGCGGGTCAGGGCGCGGACGTAGCGCTTGCTGGCGGCGGCGGGCTGGATGCCGAGCACGTCGGCGGTTTCGGTATTGGACAATTCTTCGAAATGCCGCAAGGCGAGGACTTCGCGATCCATCGGTTCGAGTTCGTCGAGGGCGGCTTCGAGCCGGAGGTAGCGTTCGTTGCGATCGGCGGCGCCGCTGGGGGACGTGAGACCGGCGACGAGCATCGCGGCGAGGCACGCGGATGTCGCCGGGCCGGCGGGCACGTCCAGCGGCTTCTCCTGCCGCACGTCGCGGCGCTTGGCGAGCACGTGCTCGCGGTGGAGGTCGGTCAGGCGCTGACCGACGACGAGGCGCAGCCAGCCGAAGAAGTTCTGATTCGGCTTGTCGAAGAAGTGCGGATAGCGTTTCAGCGCGTCGATGTAGGCTTCCTGCAGCACGTCGGACGGGGCGACGCGGCCGTTGAGCCGTTGGTCCATACGCACTTGCACCATGCGGCGGAGCTTATCGCGGTGGAGCGCGAACAGGTCCGCGAGGGCGGCGGAATCGCCGTCGCGCAGCCGCTGGATCAACTCGCTTTCGGACATGTTCGTATTTGAACAGATCGCCGCGCCGGCGGGGAGTCGGCGTCGGCGGGAAAGGGGAAAATCTTCCCGGCGTCCGTCGGGGGAACTATCCTGTCGGTACCATTCGTTTGGAAGTTCCCGGCATGGACCCGAAAGCCGAACCCTCCGTTCCGCCCCCTGTGGAACCGATGCCGCCGGCCGGCGACGGTTTGATCCCGCGCCCCGACGGCGCGGTCGTCGGTCAACCGGTTCCGGGTCCGGCCCTGCGGCCGCCGCTGGACAAGGGCCAGGCGCGGACCGACCTCCTCATCAACATCGCGCTGTTCGGTGCCGTCGTTGCGATCTTCGGGATCATCTTCGCCCTCGCGAAGTGGTGGGTGCGCCGACAGGCCGACGACTGCGATCATTCGTCGATGAGCCTCGGCACGTACCGCGAGATGTACGAGAACGGGGAACTGACCGAAGAAGAGTATCGGCAGATCCGCGACAAGATGGCGGCGAAGATGAAGGGCGGCCTTAACCTTCGACTGCCGGCGGAGGACGGTCCGAAGTCCGTCGGCCCCGATGGAACCGCGGCCGCACCCGAAAATCCGAGTTGAAAAAATTACGCGCATCGACCGGACACTACGCGGCATACAATCGGCAGACCCGATGCTGGAAATCCGGCGGAATCGGGGAAATGGACTCAAGCGGCGTCCCGGCGAAAATGGGGACGCGATACAGTACGGCTACGGTCGGCCCCACCGCCGCACCGATTCCCCCGCAATCAAATCCCTCCTTCCGAGGCGTCGATGGCAGACCGAACCACCGAGGGCGGCCGCCGGCCGACCAGCTCCACCGGCCGCAACCGCAACGCCTATTGCTCCTTCTGCCGGCGCAGCCACCGCGACGTCGGCCCGCTCGTGGAAGGCCCCGGCGACGCCTACATCTGCGGCGAATGCATCGAACTGTGTCAGTCGATCATCGAGCAGGAAAAGAAGCGCCGCGGCGGAAGTTCGTCCAAGTCCACCGCCAGCGGAACGCCCAGCCCGCGCTCGATCAAGGAAAAACTCGACCAGTACGTCATCGGCCAGCACCGTGCCAAGAAGGTGCTCTCCGTCGCCGTCCACAACCACTACAAGCGACTGGCGCACGGCGACAAGGGCCGGTCCGACGTCGAGATCGAAAAGAGCAACATCCTGCTCGTCGGCCCGACCGGCAGCGGCAAGACGCTCCTCGCCAAGACGCTGGCCAAGGTCCTGGATGTCCCCTTCGCCATCGGCGACGCCACCACGCTGACGGAAGCCGGATACGTCGGCGAGGACGTCGAAAACCTCCTCCTGAAACTCCTGCACGCCGCCGACTTCGACGTCGAGGCGGCCCAGCGCGGCATCATTTACATCGACGAAATCGACAAGGTGTCCAAGACCGGCAACAACGTCTCCATCACGCGCGACGTGTCGGGCGAGGGCGTGCAGCAGTCGCTCCTCAAGATGCTCGAAGGCACCGTGTCCAACGTCCCCCCGCAGGGTGGCCGCAAGCATCCCGAACAGCAATACATCCAGATCGACACGTCCAACATCCTGTTTATCTGCGGCGGGACGTTCGTGGGCCTGACGGATATCATCGGCCGACGCTTGGGCCGCAAGTCGATCGGATTCGCGGCCAGCACGAACGAAAAGCAGGAACGATCCGAGTCCGAACTGCTGAATCAGGTCATCGCCGACGACCTGATCGAGTTCGGCCTGATCCCGGAATTCGTCGGCCGCTTGCCGGTCCTCGCACCGCTCGACCCGCTCGACGAGGAGGCGATGGTGCGCATCCTCACCGAACCGAAGAACGCCCTGGTGCGGCAGTACCAGAAGCTCTTCGAGATGGAAGGAGCCGAGGTGGTGTTCGAACCGGCGGCCCTGAAGGAGATCGCGAAGCTCGCCAAGACGCGCGATACCGGCGCGCGGGGGCTGCGTTCCATCGTCGAAGACATCATGATGGACGTGATGTTCGAACTACCGGATCTCGAGCAGAAAGGGACGCACGTGGTCAGCGCGGACGTCGTTCACGGCCATCGGCGGCTGTTCGACAAGAAGCCGGGGAAGAAGAGCGCCTGAGGCGGCGACGGGCCATCTTTACCCATCCGGCGGATTTTCCGCCGGATTTTTGTTTCATCCGGCGTGGCGGCGGGTACGATTCCGGTTATCCCTTACCGGACTTGAATTTTCCCATGTCCGCCGAACTACTCGCCGCGCTTGCACCGTTGTTGGACCGCCTGCACAAAATCGTGCAGTCCGATGGGAAATTGCGATCGGAGGTCGCGGCGTTGGGCAAGGCGCTCGCGGCGTGGGGCGAACCGGCCGCGGAAACCAAGCCGGAACCGAAGCCCACGCCGATCACGCCCTTGCCGCCGATCTTTCCGACTCCGCTCCCGCCGGCTCCCACATACGGGAAGAGGTTCGAAGAACCTCCCGCACCGGCGGCCCCCGCCCCCTCGCCGGCCACGTTTCATTCCGTATCGGTCTCCGGGCCGCACACCGAGGATGGCGGCGGATGGATGCCGCAAGAGCCGTCCGTCATCGCGGGCCGTTGTCGTGCGAAGTCGGAGGCTTGCAAACTCATCGCGAAAAAGGTCGCCGGCACGCTGGACGAAACCCAATACGCGAACGGCATGGCGGAGGCGCGTGCGGCGGCGGACAAGTGGCCGAAGTGCTCCTTGTGGATGCTGGACATGGTGTCCCTGAGCCGGGCCGCGGCGGTGTGGGAC
This sequence comes from Gemmataceae bacterium, assembly GCA_019636445.1. Lineage (GTDB taxonomy): Bacteria > Planctomycetota > Planctomycetia > Gemmatales > Gemmataceae > Limnoglobus. The sequence continues at coordinate 230,758 of JAHBXO010000004.1, forward strand.
GACCTGGCGGGCGGCTACCTGGCGGCGGCAGACGCGGCCGATTGCCTGCAAATCGTCACGGATCCCGCCGCCAAGGCGGACCCGGAACAAATCCTCGCGGCGCTCAACCTCGCCGCCGAGGCGCAGTCGCTGCTCTTCTCGGCCGTGATCGACACCGGCAATGCCCGCCCCGACGCCGACCAGATTCAACTGTACGTGACCGTGCGCGAACTGGCGGCGGCCCGGAACACCTACATCCATCGCTACCTGCGCCGCGACGACCGCGTCGATCCGCGAACCTGGCCGGATCTCCGCAAACGAATCGCGGCCCTGCTGGAGCCGTTCCTTTCCTTCCAGAAAAAGGCCGGCAATACCAAGAAGGTGCTGGCGAACCTGAAGTTCAAATTGAAACGGGCCGCAGCGGCCGAGGAACCGGACCGGTTCGACGAATGGCCGCGCGTGATGGAACTCCTGGATGAAGCGGTCGGCGGCGGCATCGCGCCCAGTCATCCCGAATTGCGCGACGCTCTCCTGCCCGTCGTCGAAGTCATCCCGGAAGATGTCATGGTACCGGTGCCGGTCGCCGCGATCATTCGCGAACTGGATCGTCATCTTGCCGGCGCGTCGGCGAACGGTCGCCCGCCCACCCCGCCGATCGCACTGGAACCGCTTCGCGGCCGTTCGGTCGTCCTCATCGGCGGGCAGATTCGCCCCCACGACCGCGACGATTGGATTCGCGCGTTCGACCTGACGGCCCTGCACTGGATCGAACCCGACCGCGACCTGCTCGAGATCGAACGCGCGATCGCCGATCCGGATACCGCCGCCGTGTTCTATTCGGTTCGTTGGGCGGGCCACGCCTTCGCCGACATCCGACGGCTGTGTGCCGCCTACGCCAAGCGGCTCGTGCGGCTGCCCGGCAGTTATTCGCCCCAAGCCGTCGCGGCGCAATGGTACGCCCAACCGGAGTCGGCCCTCCTCGTCGGTTGAGCATCGCGCGTTCGGACTGGACGCCCGCCGAGGGGATCGGTTCTACTCGCGGGGACCACCGGGGAATCCTCGTGAAGCGCACCGTATCGTTCCTCGCCCTTTTGCTCGTCGCCGCGCCGCTCCTCGCGTGCAGTTTCTGCGGAGACTCGTTCGCGCGGCGTCAACCGCTACGCGAACGCTTCGCGGATGCGAAGCTGGTTCTCGCCGGCCAACTGAAAAACGCCGTCGCCAACCCGGACGGCACGGGAACCACCGATTTCCACGTCGTCAAGGTTCTCAAGGGGGACGCGAACGGAATCACGAAACTCGTCGTGCCTCGCTACCTGCCCGTCGTTGCGGACACGCCGCCCGATTTCGTCTTCTTCTGTTCGATCGTGGAGGGCAAAATCGAGCCGCAGCACGGCGTGCCGGGAACCGCCGCGCTGGCCGAGTATCTGGCCGCAATGGCGAAGGCGGACGGGGCCACCGCCCGCCTCGCGTACGCATTCACCCGACTCGATTCCACCGACACGACCGTGGCCAGCGAGGCGTTCCTCGAATTCGCCCGCGCATCCGACGCCGAACTCGCGGCCGCGACGAATCGCTTCGATCGCAAGAAACTCCGCGCCTGGATCGCCGATTCGAAAACCCCGATTGAACGGCTCGGCGTCTATGGATTGCTCCTGGGATTGTGTGGCAGCGCCGACGACGGCCGCGAACTCCTGCGGCTTCTCCGGGCCGAGTCCGCCGACGAGCGGATCGCCGCGAACCTGGGCGGGCTGCTCGGCGGTGCGATTCTGCTCGCGCCGTCGGAGGGGTGGAAAACGGCGACCGACCTGCTCGCCGACCCGAAGCGGAATTTCACCGACAAGCTGAATGCGATCTCGACCGTGCGGTTCTTCCAGGCCGCGCGATCGAAGGAATCGCGAGACCGAATCCTCGCCTGTTATGCCGTCGTGATCGCGAACGGCGACCTGGCGGATCTCGCCATCGACGACCTCCGCCGCTGGAAATGGTGGGATCTCACGGCGACGATTCTGGCTCAGGCGGGCAAGCCGACCCACAAGGCGCCGGCGGTCGCACGGGGCATTCTCCGCTACGCCCTGCAATGCCCCGACGACGCGGCCAAGGTGTATCTCGCCGAAGTCCGCCGCAACGACCCCGCACTGGTGAAAAAAGTCGAGGATTCGTTGAAACTTTATGAAAAGAAATAACTGATGCCCGACGACCGGCTCCCTTTCTTGCGTCGATGGCGGAACCTGCTAAAGTGATGCAGTCGTAACGAGTCGCCCCGCCCACCGGAGCCGGGAATGTCCTTGCCTGCCGATGCCGCCGAGTTCGCCCAGCTGGCCGTCCGCGTCGGCCTCGTGGAAGACAACGTCGCCAAGGAATGCCTCTACGAACTGGAAGACAAGACACGCCCCGCCAGCGAACTCGGCAAACTGATGGAACGCAAGGGGCTGATCACGCCCCTGCAGACCTCCAAGCTGCTCAAGGGCGAGACCGACGGCTACATCCTCGGCGGATTCCGGCTGCTCTACAAGATCGCCTCCGGAAGCTTCGGCCGGGTCTATCGCGGCGACGACCCGCGCACCGGCCAGATCGTGGCCATCAAGGTGCTTCGGCGACGTTGGACGGACGACAAGAAGCGGGTCGAGCTTTTCGAACGGGAAGGCCGCATCGGCCAGAGCATGCAGCACCCGAACATCGTTCAGATTCTCGCCGTCAGCAAGGATCAGGTAACGGGGCAGTACTTCATCGTCATGGAGTTCGTCGAGGGAGGCAACCTCCGCGACATCTTGTCCATCCGGAAGAAAGTCGAACTGACGGAAGGCCTGCACATTCTCGAAGAATGCGCCGCCGGTCTGGCGTACGCGCACTCGCGCGGGCTGACGCACCGCGACATCAAGCCCACGAACATCCTCATCTCGACCGATAAGATCGCGAAGCTCGTGGACTTCGGCCTGGCGGAAATCAGCCACGGCGCCGCCGTCATGAGCCTGAAGGAACCGGGCCACGGGGACGATGCCGAAGTCGACCGCACCGTCGATTACGCCGGTCTCGAAAAGCTCACGAATTGCAAGAAGGGCGATCCCCGCAGCGACATCTACTTCCTCGGCATCGTGCTCTTCGAAGTGCTCACCGGCATCGGTCTCTTGCCCCGCACCCGCGACAAGCAGGTCATGCAGATGCGCCAGCGCTACGAACTGGACGACACCATCCGCCGGCTGGGCATCGAGAACGACCTGCCGTCGTCGGTCATCGGTCTGCTCCTGAAGATGTGCGCCTTCGACCCCAACGCCCGCTTCCAGACCCCGGCACTGATGCACGAAGGACTCAAGGCCGTGCAGGCGGAATTGAAGGGCGGAGGCAGTACGAGTTCCAAGGCGCTCCAGGCCACCGGCCCCCTCACGATCTTCATCGCCGAAGACCATCAGAAATTGCAGGACGTCTTCCGCAAGCAGTTCAAGAAACTCGGCTTTCGCGTACTCATGTCGATCGATCCCGCGCAGGCCCTCAACCGGTTCAAGCAGCAACCGTACCACGCGCTCATTATCGATGCCGGCACGGTCGGTCGCGAAGGCGTTGAGTGGTACGAGAAGGTGATGCGCGAAGCCGAGCTTCTGCATCTGCGGTTCGCCGGCATGCTCATCCTCAACGAGGAACAGGCCGGTTGGGCCGAAACGGTTCGCAAGCGTGATGGCAGTCATGTGCTGGTGCGCCCCGTAACGATGAAGCAACTCTCGGAATGCCTCCGCGCCACGCTCGACCTCGATGACAGCGGCGAGAACGACGGCGACGACTGATCGATCCGATTCGTTTTGCATTTCGATCGGCGTCCGGGTAATCTGGCGGAATCCCACCGCTTGCTCCCTTTCCCGGACCGGTCCCATGAACGCCCTCCTCTCGCGTCGGCGACTCCTGCAACTTGGCGGCGTTGGTGCTCTCGCAGCAGGCATGCCCGGGACGGTCGCCGCCAGCGTGCCCGTCTCCGGTTCCGGCAAGCCGCGCGAGAAGTCGTGCATCTTCGTCCTGCTCTGCGGCGGGCCGAGCCACGTGGACACGTGGGACTTGAAACCGGAGGCACCCGCCGAGATCCGCGGGCCCTACAAGCCGGTCGCCACCGCCGTGCCCGGCATGCGCATCAGCGAGTTGCATACGCAACTGGCGAAATTGACGGACCAATTCTGTCTCATCCGCTCGATGACGCACCCCGGCAACATCAGCAACCACTTCGACGCGATGCACAACTGCCTCAGCGGTCAGTCAGACGCTCCGGCCGATTCCCCCTACATGGGATCGATCCTCGCGAAGATCCGCCCCAGCGAGCGTACCATCGCCTCCTACGTCTGGCTCATCAAGTGCATCGGCGATCCGGTCTTCTGCGCCCCGAACATCGGCACCGGCGGCTCCCTCGGCGCCCCGTACGCCCCGCTCTTCGTCGGCACCGCCGAGAACAATCCCTCCCTGCCCAACTTCAAGGCCCCCGATTCCCTCCTCGCCACCGATCCGCCCGCCCGCATGAACGCCCGCTGGGACTTGCTCGACCGCCTCAACCCGCACACGAGTGAAGGCCGCGACTGGCAGGAACTCCAGCGACGCGGCTTCGAAATGTCGAATTCCGACGGCCCGCGCCGCGCGTTCGAGGTGTACCGCGAAGACCCGAAGGTTCGCGATCGCTACGGCCGGAACCCGCTCGGTCAGAATCTGTTGCTTGCCCGCCGCCTTGTCGAGGCCGGGGTCGGCTTCGTCACCGTCAACGGCTGGACCGGGAAGTCGCCCACCGACAAGCTTGGTGGTCCGCCCAGTTCGAGCTGGGACATGCACGGAAGCAACATGGGCATGGGGAACGCCTTCGGCGACGGCAGCTACGGCATGGGCTTCTGCCTCCCGCGACTCGATCAGGCTCTCGCGGCGCTCTTCCAGGACCTGAAGGACCGAGGCCTCTTCGACAGCACCCTCGTCGTCGTCACCGGCGAGTTCGGCCGCACGCCCCGCATCATCCCCGGCGAGAACCCCGGCCGCCAGCACTGGCCGCACTGCTACTCCGCCATCCTCGCCGGCGGCGGCATCAAGGGCGGCATCGTCTACGGCGAATCGGACAAGACCGCAAGCTACGTGAAAGACCGCCCCGTCCGCCCGCAGGATCTGAGCGCCACGATCTACCACGCGCTGGGTGTGTCGTTCGAGGCCCGCCTTTCGAAGCAGGGCCTCTCGAAACCATTGAGCACCGGCACGCCGCTCTTCGACATCTTCGACCACCGAATCTGAGTGCCTCGCCATTCACGATCGCTAAATCGAAGGGATCGAATTCCCTCCGCGAGACTCCCCATGCTCCACGGCATCATCCCGCCGCTCGTCACGCCCTTCCTCCCGGACGAATCGCTTGACCTGCCCGGCCTGAAGAAGCACATCGACTTCCTCCTCGGCCACGGCGTCCACGGCATTTTCGTCCTCGGCACCACCGGCGAGTTCTACGCCCTCGACGAGGCCGAGAAGCAGGGGGTCGTTGCCACGGCGATGGCGCACGTCGCGGGGCGGGCCCCCGTCTACGTCGGCACTGGCGCGGAGACGACTCGCGAAGTCGTGCGACTCACGAAGATGGCGGAAAAGGAAGGCGCTGCCGGCGTGTCGGTCATCACTCCGTACTTCCTCAAGCCGACGCAGACGGAACTGATCGAACACTTCCGTCGTGTCGCCGACGCCACGACGAAGGACGTGGTGCTCTACAACAACCCGGCGACTTGCGCCGGCCTCAGCATCGAACCCGACACCGTCGCGAAACTCGCCGAGATCCGCAACATCGTCGGCATCAAGGACTCCTCTGGCGACCTCCAGAATACGATCGAGATTATCCGTCGCGTACCGGCGGAAACATTCTCGGTGTTGAACGGGCGGGATACGCTCATCGCTGCGGCGCTCGAGTTCGGCGCGAAGGGAGCGATCCCGGCATCCTGCAACATCGCCCCGGAACTCTGCGTCGGCATCTACGAGTCGTTCGTTCGCGGCGAACGCTCCGCGGCAAAGCAGTATCAGTCGCGGTTGCACCCGATCCGCACCGCCCTCTCGCTTGGCACCGGCAACGGCGCGATCAAGGAAGCGATGGCGCTGCTGGGCCGCCCCGCCGGGCCAAACCGCATGCCGATCTCGCCGCTTTCCGAAGAGAAGCGCGCGAAGCTGAAGGCGATCCTCGACGCCGCCGGCGTGACGGGGTGAAAAGGTGTTCCGAGAATTTCGAAGGCTGAAACGATATGAATTTCCGGAATTCGTAATGGACAATGGCAACGAATTCTTCGATGGATTGAATGACTCGACAGTGCAACGCAAATCGCGGGAAAAAGAGCATGCGCGCGATCGTCAGATCCAATTCGCGTACCTGTTGCTCTTCTTCGCATTCCTCGGGATATCCGTTGGTCTTTCTGCAGCGATCGGCGCGCAATTCACCGGTGATCCTGGAGAGAATTTGATCCAGAGATTCGCGGTGGGTACCGCCGGCATATATCTCGGTGCGTTGTTGGGTTTCGGCAGAGAGTTTCTGCGGGTATCGCTACGCGAGTTCAAAGCGGATGTCTTCAATGAAAGAACCGAAGACCCCGGCATGACAATGACACGGGGTATGATTCTCATGGCATTGTTGATCGGACCGTTCGGCGCATCGATTGCGTTCAACGATCGTCCGCCACAATGGGGCGCATATTTCGGCGGCCTTGTGGCGGGCTTAGCGATGACTTTGCTATGCGGTGCTGCCGGGTTTGTGAAACTCACAGGCTCGAATCGTCGGATCAATCAAGGAGATCACTTCTGAATTATTTCCTTGGTCTCTTTTCGAGCGCCTCCTTGAACATCTTGAACGCCAGCACACGCTGCGTGTCGTTGAGCGGATCATCCAACGCGATTGCGCTCGACTCGCCGGCCGGGCGGATCGTCGCGCGATCGTGCCACTCCCGCAGGCGCTTCGAGAAGTCCGCCGTCACTGGAATCTCGTATCCGGGATCGGGCCGCACGCCCCACTCGTCCAAAGGACCATGGTTCTCCGCTCGGTGCCGGCTCCTGCCGCTCGGGTAGTCGATCCGTCCGGAGGTGACGCGGAAGCGCAGGCCGGGGATGCCGGTGTCGGTCGAGATGTAGAACAGGCCGCGGCCGGACGTACGCTGACCCATCACGATGCCGCGTTTGTGATCCTTCACCGCCCCCGCGATCGTATCGCCGCCGCCGAACGTCTCCGCGTTGATGAGAACCGCCAGCGGCAAAGTCTGCCAGATCTCGTCCACCACACCATTCGGGATGCGCGGCAGCTTCTCGCCGGTCCGGCGCGGGTCCTTCCACACCACTTTGGCGATCTCCTGATCGTCCCGGAAGAACAGCGACGTCGCCCGACCGCCCGATTGCAGCGACCCGCCCGGCGACCAGCGCAGGTCCAGCAACAGCCCGATCGGCTTCTCCTCCGCAAGCTTGTTCAGCGTCTGCGCGAGGCTCATCGGCGTCTGGTCGTCGAACCCGGTCAGCCGCAGGTATGCGATCCGGTCCGTCGGATTCGGGAAGAAGTTCCACTCTTCGTCCGACTTGCGCGCGTATCCGAAGACCGACTCGCTCGCAACCTGGTCCACGGTCTCCTTCGGTATGTCGAGCGTGAGCGGAACCTCGCGCCCATCGCGGCGGACGACGAGCTTGTAGCGACGGCCGGCCGCGGTGCCGACGATATCCGACGCCTGACCGAGCAGCGGCACGAGGAACGGCGGCAAGAGTTTCGGCGCGGTCTCGTTCGAAACGGTCACGCCATTGATCGAGGCGATCTCATCGCCGGGGCGCAGGTCGGCGGCTGCGGCGGCGAGTCCCGGAGTCACGCGCTTCACCGTCCACGGAACGGGGATTGGCGGCGAGGCGCGCCAGCCCGTATCGGGACCGGTTTCGATTCGATGGACGATCCATTCGACCGGATTGATACCGTCGAGTTCAAAGCCTCCGAGGCACTCCTGTTCGCTCATGGAGAACGGCCCGCCGTGGGAGAGGGTGAGCACGCAGGAGGGGTCGAGCGCCCTGGCGAAGCCGTTGGCGGCATGGACGAAGTCCCGGAGGCCGGCGACTTCGTCGGGGTTCCCGAGCTTGCGGCGAGCCCGTTCGAAAAGGTCCTGCGCGTCCATGTCATTGCCGGAGAGGCCGCGGAATTCAGCGGGAACCGTCCGATGCGCGGCCTTGTAGAGCGCATCGATGGCGGCGGACGCGAGTTCCCCCTGCGAGACCGGTTTGAAGTAGACGGACTGGATCGAAGGGATCATCCGCGCCATCCGGACCGCGAACAATCGGGCCGTCTGGCGGTCGGCCGGCGGACCCGGCAACGGTGCGACAGCAGGCGGGGGAGCGGCCAACGCTGCAGCAAGCACGAAAATCGAAACCATCTTCTCGCCCGTCCGTGCGGAGGATGCGCGGGCGTTCGTATTCTAACCGACCATGAACCCGCGAATCCACACTCTGTCCGAACCGACGCGCGTCTTCCTCGTCCGCCACGCGGAGTCGGCCGACCCCACCGTGTTCCACGGTGCCGAGTCCGACGTCGCGCTCAGCGAGTTGGGGCACCGCCAGGCACACGCGGCCGCGGAGTGGTTCCGGGACGTGCGGCCCACGCTCGTGGTGTCGTCCGCACTGCGCCGCGCGGTCGATACGGCCCGTCCCATCGCCGAGGCCTGTGGCATCCGACATCTCGTCGACCCGCGCTTCCACGAACGGATCGTCGGCGATCTCTGCGGCGTGCCGTTCTCCGCGACCGATGGCCCGTGGGCCGACACGCTGCGGGCCTGGACCGCCGGGCAGACCGGTTACACCACGCCCGGCGCGGAATCGTTCGATGCCCTTCGCTCCCGACTTCGACCGGCATGGGACGACCTCGTCCGAACGCACGCCGGCGAACGGATCGTACTCGTCTCGCATGGAGTCGTCTGCAAAGTCCTCTTGTTGGATCTGCTCGAAGAAGGCCGCGCATCCCGTTGGCATGCCCTCGGTCGCGTGGCGAATCTCGCCGTCTCGGAACTGGTGGAAGCGGACGGCTGGCGGGCGGCGGGCGTGCTGGTCGTTCCGAACGCCGTCAAGGCTCTGGAGGAGAACGCGGATCCATCGACGCGCAAATCCGAAGCCTGAGCGGTATCACTCCGCAAGCAAGCGTTCGACGGCGTCCTTCACCCAACCGCTATGCCAGTCGTGTTTGCGCACCGGGCCGTCCGTGTAATCATGATCGATCTTCAAACGCTTCAGCAGCGCGTGGGCCTTGACGTGTTCGGGCTGGAAGTTGCCGGCACCCAACAACAGCAACCGTTTGCCGGAACGAAACCGATCCGCCCGGTCCGCGAGTAGCGTGGTGATCCGATACTTCGCGAAATTCTCCTTCGTACCGAAGATGGCACCGCTTCCGTACTTGCCGGGGCCGTCCATCATCAGCGGGGCGTCCCATGCGGCCGCCTTGCCGAACCGCTCCGGATGCCGCAGCAGCAGCGACCACGCACCCCAACCCGACTTGCTGAACCCGAGCAAGTGCCGCTCCTCCGCCTTGGCCCGAACCGGGTAGGTCTTGTCGACGAACGGCACGATCACGCTGAGGAAGTAGCTCTCCTGTCGGAGAGCCGGGTCGGTCGGATGATCGGCATACCACGGCAGGTGGGAAAACGTCGGTGCCGCGAAGATCGCCCGGTGTTTCTTGTGTAGCCCCTGCTTCTGCATCTCCGTCAACCCGTCGCCATAGCGGCTCTCGGTCCCGGCTTCGACCGGCAGGACATACACGATCGGATATGTCCGACCCTTTTCCACCGGATCCGGGAGCAGCACGCGCAACTGCGTTGGCTTCGCCTGATACGGTGAACGGACCTGATGGACGAGCACGCCGGAGTCGTCCGGCTTCGCGATGGAGATCGCGACACTGTCCTCGGCCTTTGCGGCCGTTGGAATCAGATGACCCAAGATCAATACGGGCATGAAACGGATTCGTTGCATTTCGGCCTCCCGATTTCGTTACCCTTCGGTGCAGTCCAATGCCGAGACGTTGATTTTGATACTGTTTCCAGACTCTTCACGGACCCAACCCAACGAATCCTCATGAATCGGACGAACGCTCTTCACGCATCCCCGTGGTCATTTTGTCGTCACGGCCACCCCGACGCGAGTTCAAGCAACCGAATCAAAACCACCCACCGAGCGGCCTGCGATCCATTGCAATGGGAAAACACGTCGGGAAATAGCTTCTACAAAAACGCGGGGGTGATGCGATGGACGGATATCGGGTTCGTTACTTTGGTCCGATGTTGCTGATGGGCGTCAGTCTGATCGTCCTTTGCACGATCGTGGCCGTCTCCCTTTTCATCCAGCAGAGCACGATCGCGGGCCTGTTGCGCAACAGCGTGAGCGGCCAGCGCGCGGCGATCGAACTGGAGGAGTGCCTGCGCGACCTGATCGCTCTGGAAGACGACCGGGTCGAACGGGTCGCCGTTCTCCATGAACGCGTTCGACGATTGCTGACCGCCGTGCGGGACTCCGCCGACCATGCAGACGAGCAGGAACGATTCCGACTCGTTTCGACCGCATACGAGGATTACTTGCGTCGATGGCGGGAGATGCCGCCGGCGACGGATGTTCGCCACGAGGACGCACGCAGGAACGCCACGCGCTATCTGGAGGCGGCGGTCCTGAAACCCTGTCAGGAGTTCGAACAATATTACGCCAATCGGGTCGAAGACTCCGCTGCTCAGCATGAACGAGTCTTGCGGCAACTCGCCTGGGGGCTTGCGGGGATCGGCGTCCTCGGGGGGGGAGCCGGGGTCTTGCTGGGGTTCGTCGTGGCGCGGGGGCTGGCGCGGTCGATCCGCCGGTTGCGCGTGCAGGTACGGGACGCGGCCGGGAAACTCGGTCCCAACCTGCCAGAGATCGTTCTCACGAAGGAAGGCGATTTCGGCAGATTGCATGAGGAAATCGACCAGTTGAGCGAACGGATCGAGCGTTTGGTCCGCAACCTGCAGGAACGGGAACGGGAGATCCTCCGGGCCGAGCAGTTCGCGGCTGTCGGACAACTCGCCGCAGGGGTCGCCCACGAGATCCGTAATCCGTTGACCGCTATCAAATTGCTCGTCCAGGCGGCACAGGGAGATGCCGCCGGGGTATCCGGGGACGATCTGCGCGTCATCGAAGGCGAAGTCCGGCGAATGGAGCAATCGCTCAATACGTTCTTGGATTTCGCCCGACCGCCGAAACTCCAGCGGAAACCGGTGGTTCTCAACGCCCTGATCGAGGACGTGTTCGGCCTTCTCCGCCCGCGGGCGGACAAGCAACGGGTCACGCTCCGGTTGGACGCCCCGGCCGCGTCGGTCATCGCGACCGTCGATCCGGAACAACTGCGGCAGGTGCTGGTGAACCTCGGATTGAACGCCCTCGACGCCATGCCCACCGGCGGAGCCTTGCGCGTCGAAGTTTCGCGGGAACGGGACGGAGTCGGGATTGAAATCGTGGATACGGGCGGCGGTCTTTCCAAGGCGATAATCCCGCGGCTGTTCCAACCGTTCGCCAGTACCAAAGATACCGGACTGGGGCTGGGCCTCGTGATTTCGAAACGAATCATTGAAGACCATGGCGGCACGCTGACCGCGACAAACCGGACGGGTGGCGGCGCGAGCTTCATCGTGCATCTGCCACCGGAGGTGCTCGGCAATGGCTAGCGTCTTGTTGATTGACGACGAACCGGCGATCGCGCATGCGTTCCGTCGGGCGTTTCGCGACCAACCGATCGCACTGACCGTTGCGACCACGGCGGCGGAGGCGATGGCGGCCCTCGCCGGCGCGCGGCCGGACGTCGTCGTGATGGATGTCCACCTGCCGGACGCCACCGGCTTGGAGACCTTCCGCCGTGCCCGCCAACTGGATGCCCGCACGCCGATCATCCTCATCACCGGTCATGGCACGACCGATCTGGCGATCGAGGCGATGAAGGAAGGTGCCTTCGAATTCCTCCTCAAACCCCTGGAATTGAAGGAAGTCCGCGAATTGATCGACCGGGCGGTCCGATCCAGTCAGCAGATGCGGGTGCCGGCCGCGATGCCGGAAGTCGAACCGACGCCGCCGCAGGGAGATCTGCTGATCGGTCGATGCCCGGCGATGCAGGAGGTCTACAAGGCGATCGGCCGGGTCGCGGCGACGGATGCGACGGTCCTGATTCTCGGCGAAAGCGGTACCGGCAAGGAACTGGTCGCGCGGGCCATCTACCAGCACTCCCATCGCGCCGAGCAACCGTTTGTGGCGGTCAATTGCGGGGCCATACCGGAAACGCTCATCGAGAGTGAACTCTTCGGCCACGAGCGCGGCTCTTTCACCGGGGCCGAGCGAAAGCGGATCGGCAAATTCGAACAGGCCAACGGCGGCACGATCTTCCTCGACGAAATCGGCGAACTGCCGCCCCTGTCCCAGGTCAAGATGCTCCGCGTCCTGCAGGAACGGTGTTTCGAACGGGTCGGCGGGAACGAGACGGTCCACTCCAATGTGCGAGTCATCGCGGCCACGAATGTCGATCCGGAGCGAATGGTCGCCGACGGGCAGTTTCGCAAGGACCTGTATTACCGCTTGAACGTATTCGCCGTGCGATTGCCGCCACTCCGCGAACGCGGAGACGACCTCGAATTGCTGGTGGAGTATTACATTCGGCGGATCGCGGCCGATTTCGGTAGTCCGGTTCGTCACCTCGAACCGGCGGCGCTCGCGGCGTTGCGGCAATACTCCTGGCCCGGCAATGTCCGCGAATTGCAGAGCGTGTTGAAGCAAGCCATGCTGCAGGCCCGCGGTCCGGTCCTACTCGCCGATTTTCTCCCCGCGCAAGTCCTGGCAAAACCCACCGCCAACACGGACGACGCGCGCGGTACCTTCGACTGGGATGGGTTCGTCCGCGATCAGATCGCCGCCGGGTCCGAGACCCTCTACGCCGAAGCCCTGGCGCGGATGGAGCGGGAGGTCCTCGTTCGCGTACTCCAGCATACGCACGGCAACCAGCTTCAGGCCGCTCGGATCCTCGGCATTACCCGTGGCAGCCTGCGGAACAAGATCCGACTCCTTGGCATCACCATCGAGCACACGGTGTGGTCGGATGACGATCAGGCTGGTGCATAATCGACCACGCCCTCCGTCGTACCCTCTCGCGAAGTCCCTTGATTTTCGAAGCTCGACAATTCTTGCGAACTGGCATCCCGCGTGCATCACGACTCGTCGACGCGTACGTCCTCGAAAGCCCCCGCCGTGCGAAAATCGTCGGTCCGCTCAGTCTTGGCGGATGTCGAGCGGGTTGAAGATGGTCGGCCACGGCGGGGACTTTCGGGGATGTTCCCTGCGACCCAATCACTTACGCGGGTCGAACGTCTTTTCGGGAAATCGCCCAGCAGCTTTGAAGTCCAGTATCTCGGTATCAATGAACAATTTGCCATCGTGATAGGTCTTGGTCTGCGACGCCATTTTCACGCCATCGAATGTCTTGTAATTCCTCCATTCGATCTCGACTTTTCGGTCGGCTTGCGTGCGCGGATCCTTGTCCGTCATCTCGGATTTCACCAACAGGCCGCTCTTGTCGTCAAACGTGAAAACGAGATTCGGGTAGCCTTTGCGCGCGACTTGGATTTGCGTCCCTTTGCCGGACTCAATCGCGACCTTGCCGACGACGCTGAGTACGACGTCCTTTTCCTTCAACGGCATGAGCGTCGTCGCCGCCTGTTTGTGATAGAACGATGCCTTCACGCCTGCGATCTCGTCGGCGGTCATCGGTTCGATCGCGGTCCCCTGCACCACCCAGCCCTCGTCCCCGTTCACGATCCGGGAATAGCGGACGGATTTGCCGTCGACGACCCGGGTGCTATCGATCCGGAACTTGCCCGGTAGTTCGCCGTGGAACTCCGCCTGCGACGGGTTTCCCCGGACCGTACCGCTCGTCTTCCAAACGCCGCCCTTGAGCGCCTCGAGATTTTTCCCGCCGCCGATGGCGGCGATCGCCCGTTCGACAATGCGTCGGGCTTCCACCGGCTCGTCGGCTTGGACGACCAGCGGGGACAATGCCAAGAACGCTGTGAAGTATCGAGTCATCGAGTACTCTCCCCGGATGGAACAGGTGCATTAATAATCGGTCAGGACTTCACCGCCGTTGCGGGAGCCGATGTTCGACCAGTTGATCGGATCAACGGCATTCGCGACGAACCGTACGCTGCCGTCGGCCAGGAGGAGGTTGACGCCCCCAGTATGTTTGCTGCGGGCGGCCTTCCAGTTGGCGCCGGTACTGATGCAATCCAGCGCGGGAGAGTTCGGCGGCAGGCCGTGGTCGTAGAGTGTCTCGTAGGCGTCGCCGTCGACCCAGCGGGTATTTCGATCGAACTTGTATTGAGGGGCGGTCGTTGTCAAACCGCAGTTGGCGGAGGTGAAGGCGGTCGCGGATTGGAACCACCGGTAGGTCCGCTCCGAATCGGTCGGAGAGGTCGGTGCCGTGGTCGAAGCGGCCGCGTTCGTACCGATGAGCGATTCGGACGCCATGGCCGTGTTCGAGGTCCCGTCGATGATGTCCGCGATTCGGGTCTTCGACCCGTTGTAGAACAGGCCGTCCGGCGGGGGGCTGATCGTCGGACCGCGACTGCCCCCGTTCTTGCCGCTGCCAACGCAGACGTTGTAATTCGTGGGGGCGAACAAGGGATCCGGTTTCTGGTTGCTGAGTGGATCGGACGGGCAGAGAAAGATCGGTACGGCGGTTTGCACCGCGAGCAGGTTTCCCTTGCTATTGATGACCGCTCCGGTCGAATCATAAAGCGGATTGTCGAGATCGCACGCGTTATAGACCGCAGTCTGTTCGAGATACGGAGTCAACTTCGCGAAGGCCCCCCAACGGAATCGAAAGGCCGGCACCGCGGGATAAGCCGCGGATACTTTCTGTTCGTATCCGGCTGGGAAGTAGCCTAGCGCCGTTTCATGGTTGTGAAACGACAAGCCGAGTTGCTTGAGGTTGTTCTGGCACTTGACCCTTGCCGCCGCCTCGCGGACTTTCTGCACGGCCGGGAGGAGGAGCCCGATCAGGATCGCGATGATGGCGATGACGACAAGAAGTTCGATGAGCGTAAATCCGCCGCGGCGCATAAGCGCACCTCGCTAGCAGGCAAGTTTGGGAACTTGGCGGATTACATGGAGACTATCGGGTAACTATGGAGAGTCCAATCGGAAAATGATGAGTTCCGTGCAGGCCGAGCGGGGGCGGCTCGGCATACACGGAACCGATGGGGATGCGCGGGAGTCCGATCCTCCCGATTGGAACCGATTTAGCGACGATGGAAATGCTGGCCCAGCGAGGGTGCCGTCGCGAGGGTCGGGGGCGGGGCATAGGTCCCACCGCCGCCCAATGCCTGGAACGCGGTGACGATCGCGGACAATTGCTGCCGTTTCGTTTCGATCAACGCCATCCGCGCCTCCATCAGGTCGCGTTGGGCGAAGAGGACTTCGATATACTCGGCCCGCGCATTCTGGAAGAGATCCGTCGCGGATGTCACCGACGCCTCCAGCGCTTTCAACTGCTGCTGCTTGAGTTCCACGCTTTGTCGATAGTTGTCGGCCATCGACACGCGGTTGACGACTTCGGTGTAGGCGTTGAGAACAGTGCGCTGGTACTCGTAGATCGCCTGCAACTGCCGGGCATTCGCGGTGAGGTAATCCGCCTGAATGGCTTTCTTGTTGATCAGCGGCGCGACCAGATTGCCAGCGACGCCCGCAGCGAAGGCCTCCGGACGGAACAAATATCGAGGATTGAACGCTTCATAACCGACGCCCGCCGTTATGGACAACGCCGGATAGAAGCGGGCACGGGCGACTTTCACGTCCAGCCCGGCCGCCGCCATTTCGCGCTCGGCCTTGCGAATGTCGGGGCGGTTCTGGAGCAACTGGGCCGGGAAGCCCACGTTCAGCGATTGCAGATTCAGGTCGAAGAACGTCGCCGAGGCGCGCGCGATCGGTTCCGGGTAGCGGTTCAGGAGGACGTGAATCCGATTCTCGGCTTCCAGGATATCCTGTTGAACGACGAGCCGTTCACTTTGATTCTTCCGGACCTCGGCCTGGAATCGTTGCACGGCCAACTCGGTGCCGCGGGCCGCGTCTTTCTTCGCCTTGGCCAGTTCCAGACTCTGCTCCTGCAGCTTGATGGTCTGATTCAAGTTCTCCATCCGCTTGTCCAGCGCCATCAATTCGTAATAGTTTTCAGCCACTTCGGCCACGAGGCGCGTCACGAAGAAGTTCCGGCGCTCCATCGCTGCCTGGAATTGCTGGATCGCCGCATCCCGGGAGTTCCGCAGTTGCCGCCAGATATCCAGCTGCCAGTCGATATCCAGCCCCATTCGGGTATTCGGCAACGGGTCGGGGAACGTTCGACCCGGCGGTAGAAGGAGTTGTTCCTCGACGGCGCCGTTACGGGTGAACCGACTCGTCTTCTCGACACCCCCACCCCCGCCGATCCGGACGGACGGCAGATACGCACCCCGTCGGGACAGGACTTCGTTGCTGGCGATTTGGACCTCCTGTTCCAGCAACTTCAATTCCCGGTTTCCGGCGACTGCCTTCTGGATCAGTTCGAGCAGCAGGGGGTCGCTGTAATAATCTTCCACACGGAGTTGGGCCGAACTGTCGGTTCGCGGTGTGCTGCCGGTCGCGGGGCCGGCGGCCTCCACAGCGGTCGCACTCGCCGGGGTCAGCGTTGCACTCGCAACGGACGCCACCACGGTGCCCCCGGCGGGAATCAGCACCGCCCCGCTGATGGGGTTACCAGACTCCGGGTTCGCGGCCGTCGTGTCGGGACTGGTGCCCAATCGTGGGATCGCCGCGCTCTTCGGAGCGGATGGAAGATTGGAGAAACTGGCCGGCAGTTCCGGCCCGGCCTCGGCCATGCGTTGCGCCGGTATGTGACATGCCGGCAAACCGAGAACGAGACCGCATATCGCCGCTCGTCCGACCCGACGATGCGCACTTTTGGCGAGAATGAAACGCTCGAAAACGTTCATCGACCTCATCCTTGGAAGGGGGTGCGCTTGGCGGTATCCCTACCATCGGCATTACCGTTAAATGGAGAACAGACGAAATGGGCCGTGATTGCGGAAAAAGCCGAGGATGGGCGTTTTCCAAAGAATGCGCAGGGGTTCGCCGCAGTTCGCGGGACTGCGAAGACCAAACGGGATTTTCCCAAACCGTGCTCTCAGTGAGGATTATCTCGTTTTGGCTCCGCTTCCGTTGGTTCGGCTTTCGCGAGCATAATCGGTTCGGAAGGATGTTCGAGCATTTCCGAAAGTGGTTCGTCCGACTCATCCTGCAGCAGCTTTCGCCCGTCCGCGATTTTGGCGAAGAAGTAGTACAAGCCGGGGATCGCGAGTACTCCGAGGATCGTACCGAAAAGCATCCCACCGACTCCCGTGGTGCCGATGGTGCGGTTCCCGATCGCCCCGGCCCCGGTCGCCACCACCAGCGGGATTAGACCGGCGATGAAGGCAAACGAGGTCATCTGAATCGGACGGAATCGCAGTTTGGCGCCATCCACGGCCGCATCGAGAAGCGATTGGCCTTCGTGGCGTCGTTGCACCGCGAATTCCACGATCAAGATTGCGTTCTTGCCAAGCAATCCGACGAGCATGATCAGGCCGATCTGTGCGTAAACATCGTTCGACAGCCCCATCGCCTGGAGTGAGAGGAACGCGCCGAAGACCCCGATCGGCAATGACAGTATCACGGCGAGCGGAAGAATGAAACTCTCATACTGGCCGACCAAAACGAGATAGACGAAGATGACGACGATCATGAAGATCGCGATCGCCTGACTGACTTCGACTTGCCCAAGCTTCGGAACCTCGACTTCAAGCCCTTTTTTGGACTCATCGTACGAAATACCCTCCCATCCGAGACCGTAGCCCGGCGGCAGGGTCTGCGCGGCGACTTCGCGGATGGTTTGGAGGGCCTGCCCGCTGCTGAAACCCGGCGACGGGGCGCCTTGAATGGCGGCAGATGGGTATAGGTTGTAACGAGTGATTTCGTTCAAGCCTTGTTGTTTCTGAATCTTCATGAACGCAGAATACGGCACCATCTCGCCCTTCTCGTTCTTGACGAACAAATTGCCGAGGTCTTCCGGCATGCGACGGAACTGCGGCCAGGCCTGGACGTAGACCTTATAAAACTGGTTGAAGAGAATGAACCCCTGTTCGTAGGTGCTACCCACGAGAATATTGAGGTTGTTCAGCGCGGCCTCGATCGACACGCCCTTTTGCATGGCAATGTCGTAGTTGATGATCAATTCATACTGGGGATAGTCGGCCGTGTAGAAGGTGAACAGATTCTGTACTTCCGGGCGTTTCTTCAAGGCCGCCATGAACGTATCGGTCACGTCGCCGAGTTTCTTGTAGTCCGCGACGCTCGACTGCGTCTGGTCGAGAATTCGAATCGAAAACCCGCCGGCGGCGCCGAAGCCGGGCACGGCCGGCGGCTCGAAGAATTCGAGTTTCACACTGCTCATATGACTGCATTTTTCTTCCAGCGATGCAATAATTTCCCGCGCGGTCCGCTTGCGGTCCTTCCAGTCTTTCAAGCTGATGATGCAGGTCCCGGCATTCGACCCGCGACCCTCGGTCAGGATCTCGTATCCGGCCAGCGACGTCACGGAAACGATTTCGTCCGGAAACTCCGTCTTCGCGATATGTTCCAATTCCTGAGACTTGGCGTTCGTGTACTCGAGCGTAGACCCGGCTGGGGTCTGGAGAACGGCGTAAATGATCCCCTGGTCCTCGCCGGGAATGAAACCCGTTGGGAGTTTCAGGTTCACGCCGACGGTGCCGGCGATGAAGCCGCCGACAACGATAATCGTGAATAGTCGTCGAACCGCGACACGCTTGACGATCCCCGCATACACTCCGGTGACCTTTTCAACCGCCCGGTCGAACGGCTTCCGCACGAGTGGCATCAGGATCAGACCAAACCCAATTGGCCCCCACAATTCATAAGCGAGGTAGGTGATCCCCGCCAGAATCGCAAGCCCGGCGATCGCGAACAGGACCGTCTTCACCCAACCGCGTTTCCTCGTACCATTCGTGTGGTTCGAAGCGTGATTGTTCGCCGAATGCCCGTGCGGTTGGAGGATCATCGCGCAAAGCACGGGCGTGAGCGTCAGTGCGATCAGGCCGGAAAGTACGATGGAAGTCGCCATCGTGATCCCGAATTGGCGATAGAACTGCCCGATCGGCCCGGGGATGAATGTCACCGGGACGAAGACGGACGTCATCACAAGCGTGATGGCGATGATCGCACCGCTGATCTCGTGCAACACTTCTCTCGTCGCGGCATAGGGCGGCAGGTGTTTCGCGGCCATCTTCGCATGGACCGCTTCGACAACCACGATGGCGTCGTCCACGACCACGCCGATCGCCAGAACCATCGCGAAGAGCGTGATGAGATTGATCGACAGACCCATCATCTGCAGAAAGAAGAATGTCCCGACCAGCGACACCGGGACCGCGAGGATCGGGATCAACGTGGACCGCACGTCCCCGAGAAACATATAAACGACGAGCGAGACCAAAATGAATGCTTCAAGAAGGGTATGAAGCACTTTCTCGATCGAGGCATCGAGAAACCGGGAGACGTCGTAGGCGAGTTCGTAATCCATCCCCGGCGGAAACGATTCCTTCTTGATTGCTTCGAGTTCCTTCTTGATTTCCTCGATGACCTTGGCAGCGTTGGAACCCGGAGCCTGCTTGAGGACGATCGACGCCGCGGGATGGCCGTTGATGTCCGAATAGATGTCGAAGAACTCCGAACCGAGTTCGATGCCTTTATGCTTTTTCTGGACAACCGATTTCGCTCCGTGACCGTCGCCCGCCGGAGAGTGAGGGGCGGCCTTTCCCTCGGCCACCGGCACCGGCTGCTCGGTCGGCGGCACGCAGATATCCCGGAGGCGGAGGATCTCGCCGTCCGGGCTGGCTCGCAGAATGATGTTGCCGTACTGCTCCGCCTTGTTGAATCGCCCGATATAGGTCAGAACATATTCCTTCGATTGCGATGTCATCCCGGTGGCTTGACCGAGGCGCCCCGGCGAGCCGATGATGCTCTGCTCGCCGACGGCCTTCATCACATCTTCGACGGAAATGTTGTACGCCCGCATGCGATCCGGGTTCAACCAGATCCGCATCGCGAAGGAACGGTTCCCGAGATTCCACGGCAGGCCCATGCCCTGGATCCGCTTGAGCCTCGGCATGACGTAGACGTTGGCGAAGTTATAAAGATCCTTCTGGTCCGCGTTCGGATCGGTACTGTATAAATTAACATACATCAGCATGCTCGGCACCACCTGGCTGACGAGAATCCCTTCCCGCACCACCAGAGGCGGCAGACGGCTCAACATGATGTTGACCCGATTCTGCACATTCACGACGTTGATATTCGGGTCCGTACCCGGCTCGAAGAAGATCCGGATTGTCGCTTCGCCGGCACTCGTGGCGTCCGAGACCATGTATCGCATGTTCTGTACGCCATTGATCGACTGCTCGAGTGGAATGAGTACCGAATCGACCAGTACGTTCGCACTCGCACCGGGATAGGCGATGGACACGTAGACGGTCGGCGGAGCGATGTCGGGGAACTGCGCGATCGGCAGCGTCTTGATCCCCAACACGCCGAGGAACAGGAGAATGATGGAAATGACAATCGCCAACGCCGGGCGATAGAGGATTTTCGTGAACATGCTGGTGGCGGATCTCGTCGGGGTCTTGGCCGGATTCGGAGGAAACGCGCATCATTCCGCGTGGAACTTCTGGTGCGCCATCGCCGTTTCCGCTTTCTCGAATTCGTAATGCTCCACGTGTTCGCCTTCCTTGACCAGCTTGACGCCTTCGAGGATGATCTGGTCCTTCGGATCCAGACCGGCGGAAACCACGAACTTGTCTTCCAGTTCATGGGCGATCGTGATCGCACGCTGGCGCACCACCTTGTCTTCGCCGATCACGCGGACGTACATCTTGTCGAGAATCTCGAAGGTGGCCCGCTGCGGAATGACGATGGCTTGACGGATTTCACGGTGAACATGCAGGGTTCCGGTCTGTCCGTTGCGAAGCATCCGATCGGGATTCGGGAAGTCCGCCCTCAGCTTGAAGTTGCCGGTCTCGAAGTTGACATCGCCCTCGACCGTTAGGCTGTTTTTGCCAGGCTGCAAAAACTTGCGACCATCCGCGAGGTTGAGTTCGATCTTCGAGTCCGCGAGCGTGAGCTTTGAGACGTCATGTGTCTTTTCGTGATCCCGATACTCCAGATAGCGGACTTCCGGGACGTTAAAATAAACCCACATGACTTCGTTGTCGGAAAGCGTGGTGAGAACGTCTTTCTTGTCGACGAAGCTGCCTTCCTGCATAAAGAGCCGGTCAACGATGCCATCGAATTTCGCCCGAATGACGGTGAAGTCCACTTCGGCTTCCGCCTGCAACGCCCGTGCCTTGGCCTCGTTGTACTCGGCCTCGGCCAGTTGCGGATCGACTGGAGACACCACGTTTTTCCGGGCCAACTGCTTGGCTTGTTCGAACTTGATCTGAGCCACTTCGGCCTTGGCTTGCTCCGCTTCCATTCGCTTCTTGTAAAGGGTTGGCAGGATCCGGAAGAGGACATCGCCCTCCTTCACCGCCTGGCCTTCCTTCAACTCGATCTTCTCGAGGTAGCCCTCCTGCAACGGACGAACCTCGATATGCCGCCGGGATCGGATCTGACAGACGTAGGGCTGGGTAATCACGACATCCCGCACCAGCGGGTTGGTCACCACGATAGTGTGGTGCTCATGATGCTCATTCGATTCCCGACGATTCTGACAGGCGGGCAGGACAAGGCAGAATATCGCGCCAAATGCAATAGTGGGTATTGAAGAATAGTGCATGGCGGTTTCTGGTTGGAACTTCGAACGTTGGCCCACGACATAACGTGACCAACTTCTTGGACGACGCGGATAGCGAATCGCCTGGCGGCGGACGTTCGCGACTTTAGAAGCCAAGGCAAATCTCGCGCCACAATCCGGATCGGTAGGACGCTGTCTGCAGAAATCGCACGGAATTCGACTTTATTACGACGTGCCTGTCGTTGGTATATTGCCCCAAACCGGACCATTTGGTCGGCAAGCAATCAGCTTGGCCGTTCGCAGACCACCCGTCTTGGCAGAGCGGTGGACGCTTGGTCGAACTTTGTTCCGTCGATCGGGACCAAATCCGGTACGGGCGACTTCGCCAGCTGAGGCCATACGGACCGAAGGCAGTTTTCTGAGGCCGGATCGGGCTTGGAGCGGGTTGTTGAGGCGGCCCGTGTGGGTTCGGAGCACTGCACTGAAAGATACCAAAAGATTCACGGACGGGAGAATGTGCTTGACCAGGTAAGAGTGTGGACTGAAACTGGCACCGAAACTCTCTGCTCCCAGTCATCTGGGAAAGACCGCACGGAACATGGACCTTCCCCGGTTAATCGATGGCCTATCCCGACCGGCCGCCTACCCGCATCCGGCCGCCGACGTGCGGGTGATCCAGACACACATTTCAGTGGTGTTTCTCGCTGGAGATTTCGCGTACAAGCTCCACAAGCCAGTCCAACTTGGATTCGTCGACCTATCGACACTCGACCGCCGTCTTCACGACTGCCAAGAGGAGGTGCGACTGAACCGCCGCCTCGCCCCGGATGTTTACCTCGACGTCGTCGGGGTGATGTAAACGCCGATCGAGAAGTGCAGCGCTCGCCGATTGAGAAATGTGGCGCTC
>JAHBXO010000040.1 GCA_019636445.1 Gemmataceae bacterium
TGGACGGCGATCCGCGCGCCGATGCCCGTTCGCGCGGCGGCGAATTCCTGCGAGACGCCCTTGCGCCGGCGAAAGACCCCACGCCCGGTTTCATCGTGCGCGTCGTGCCGCTCACTGCTTTCACCCCCAACCTCTTGCTCGCGGACGTGAAGGGGCTGAATACCGCGCCGCGCGCCGTCGTACTCTCCAACGTTGCCATCCTCAACAAGCAACAGAACGAAGCCATTGAGAAGTTCCTGACGGACGGCGGAGCCGTGTTCGTCGCGCCCGGCGATCGGTGCGACGCGGCCGGTTGGAACCGCGTCTCGTTCCGCGGCGGCCAAGGGTGGCTGCCCGCTCGCCTGGTGGACATCGTCGGCGACGATGCCCCGACCGCGAAACTCGACGACGCGCCGCGTCCGCAACCCGCGAGTTTCACGCATCCCGCGATGGAGGTCTTCAAGGAACCGTTGCCCGGCGGCCTGCACACGGCGTATTTTCCCAAACGCTGGAAACTCGATCCTCACGCCGGCGCGAACGGCGCGACCGGCATTGCGATTGCCACGCTGACGAACGGCGATCCGTTCCTCGTGGAGCGCGGCGTCGGCCGAGGCCGTGCCCTGCTCTGCTCCGTCCCGCTCGACAATTCCTGGCGGACGAATTTCCACACGCTGCCGGACTTCGTCCGCTTCGCGCACGAGATGGGCTACTACCTGGCCGGGGCCAAAGCCGCCGAGCGGAACCTCGCCCCCGGTCAGCCGATCGTCTTCGATCCTCGCACGAACGAACCGCCTGCCGGCGTGACCGTGACCGTGCCGGACGGACCCGCGAAAGTGCTTCAACCGAAGACCTGGCCCTTGATCTTCGAGGCGACGCGCGACCCCGGCGCATACAAACTGACAACCGTGAGCGGCCGTGCATTTTACTTCGCGGTGCGATCCGACCCGCAGGAATCGGCCCTCGCGCCGTGCACGGAGGACGACCGCAAACGCGTGACCGAGATCGTAAAGTCGATGACTTACATCGACTCGCCGGTCCAGATTGAATCGAAAGCCGGCGACGGCCCGCGCACGGTCGAAATCTGGTGGCTGATCCTGATCGTCGCCCTGTGCTTCCTCGCGATCGAAGTCTGGTACACGCGAAACCTGTCCTTGCGCGGACAATCCCAAGCCTGAAAAAGATTGTCTCGGAAAGATTTGTGAGGCTATAATGATAAATGGTTGATTTTCGATGTTCCATTCCTTTTTATCGAGGGACTCCCATGCTGGGACGTAGCCCACGACGCGCGTTCACACTCATCGAACTGCTCGTCGTCATCGCGATTATCGCGATCCTGATTGGCCTGTTGTTACCGGCCGTACAGAAAGTGCGTGAGGCCGCGGCCCGCGCGAAGTGCACCAACAATCTCAAGCAAATGGGATTGGCCGCCCACAACTACGAAAGTACGTTCGGCAAACTGCCGCCGTACCAGCACACGGTCGGCCTGAACCTGACCGCCGGCGGCCGCGGTACCTTCACGTCCGAAGGCAGCCTTCAGGCGCTGCTGCTCGCCTATGTCGAACAGGCCAACAAGTACAGCCAGTTCAACTTCCTTTACAACGTCAACAGCGGCGCGCCGATTGCCACGACCGTGACGCCCGCGATTCCGCCGCTGACCGGCGCGAACGCCAGCGCCCGCCTTCAAGACGTGCCGATCTTCATCTGCCCGTCCGAAACTTCGAACGAAACCTATTTCAGTGCCGGTCGACTGAACTACTTCGGTTCCATTGGCGGTTCCGCCCTCGTTCGCGATCAAAGCGTGAACTCCGGCATCTTCTCCACGGGGCCGTATCCGTCGGGCGGCTTGGAAATGCAAGGCCCGACGCTGCTGAGCGTGCTCGACGGCCTCAGCAACACCGCCATGTTCGCCGAGATCATGCGGTCCGGCATCCAGTACAACGCCGCCAGCGGCGTCCGCGACCACGCGACCGTCATTCGCGGAACCAGCATCAATTCCGACGTCGACGGCCGGGCGATCTCGCACTGCCTAGACGGCTCCGGCTGGGTCAGTTCCATCAAATATGTCGGACACCAGTACTACCGCGCGATCCCGCAAATGATCACCTACACGCACACGCTGCCGCCGAACTGGAATCGCCGCGTGACCACCGGCGTCCAGCACTACAACTGCGGCAGTTCGACCGACCTGAACCGCAACCACATGGCCGCCAGCAGCTACCACAGCGGAGGCGTCAACGTCGGGATGGGCGATGGCTCCGTCCGTTTCGTGACCGACACGGTCGACTTCAACGCGTGGCGCGCGGCCGGGACCAAGTCCGGTGGCGAGTCGATCCCCTTGAACTGAACCCCGTTCCTTCAACGCGCGGCCCCGCGACACCTCGCGGGGCCGCGCCCTTTTGGAATTCCCACCATGAAACGAACCGCATACGCCGTTCTCCTTGCCCTGATCGGATTCGGCCTCGTCGGATGCGGCGAGGGCAAGAAAACCAACGGACCAACCGAACACTCCCAGTCGGACGTGCTGCTGGAAGTGGCCGGATTGATCCGCAATTACTCGGCTGCAAAAGGCAAAGGCCCGCAAAAAATTGCCGACCTGGCACCCTACGAAACAGAATTTCAACGCGGATTCGCGGCCGTGAAATCCGGCGAGGTCGTCGTGCTCTGGGGCGGTACGGTCGCGGGCGAAGGCGGCGGCAGCGCGAGCAAAACGATCGTGGCTCACGAAAAGGATGTCCCGACGGCCGGAGGACACGTCGCCCTGGAAAGTGGCGAAGTCGTCAAGGTCTCCGCCGGCGAGTTCGCCGCGGCACCCAAGCCGGGCAAGAAATGATCCGCTTTGATTTGGCGTGTACTCGATTCTGCCGGTTATCCTCGAAACGCGGGGATAACCGGTCCTATCCGGCAGACCGTCGCGGCCGCCCATTCCCCGGGCCTCCGTCTCCGCCTCGAAATTATCAACATTTTCCTTGACGATACAGACTTGATTTCGTAGATGCCGTGGCCAAGAATTGTACGGGCCGGTCCGCCAACGTCCCGCTTGCCATCGGGGTCTACCGCCATGTGGGAACCCACTCCGGAACATCCGCTCCATCGCCTGTTCGCCGGATGCACCGAACAGGCCTTCTTCTCCCGGTTCGGCATTGCCGATCCGCCGCTCGTCGACTACCTCTCGGCCATGCTTGTCCGGTTCGTCCACCGCGACGCGATCTACCGGCTGCGCGACGCCGACGGCCGACCGATCCTCGAACTCGCCTCGATGCTTCACGAAGCGGACTCGCTGCCGGAAGGCGGACGGACGCGTCGCGAGTTCTACCGTCACATCGGCGACGTGAGCTTGTTCTGGACCGGATTATTCCCGGAATCGCTCGATCGTCGCCGCGAAACCTGGGGAGCTTACGCCATTCTGAATTACACGACGTGCGGCAAACGGTCTTACCTTATTGCGAGCGAATGCGACGTTGCGTCCGGTCGAGACGAAGCGCCCTTGCTCAAACGTCTCAGCGAACAGTTCGAACTGTGCGCGACCGGATTGCGGGAAGTCCGCCGGGAATGGGAAGATGCGGCCGAAGGCTCGACCGGCCGCATCATCCATTAAACCTGACCGGTCACTCCCTCGGCGCGGCGAAATCCGCGATCCAGAGTTGCGTCGGCGAGCGGCCATCCCGACTGCTCGTCCACATCAACTTGCGACCGTCCGGGCTGAACACCGGAAGCACGTCCTGGCCCGGCGCGTGCGTGATCCGCGCGGTCTTGCCGGTCGCCACGTTCATCCAAAAGAGATCGTAGTTCGGTCGCTTCTTCTCGTCCGAATGGTCGGCGGCGGTATAGATGATATGTTTGCCGTCCGCGTGCCAGAACGGCGCCCAGTAAACCCATTTGTCGTTGTCGGTCAATGCTTTCTCGCCGGTACCGTCGGCATTGATGACATAAAGTTGCAGTCGCTCCTTCTCCTTGCGATCCGAGCGGAAAATGACTTTCGTACCGTCCGGGCTGAAGAACGGTCCGCCGTTGTAGCAGTTCGGGGCGTTCGTCAGTTGTTTCGCGCCGGTGCCATCGGCGTTCATGATGAAGAGTTCCGCATGACCGGACTTCCCGGCGCTGTAAACGATTTTCTTACCGTCAGACGAGTAGCTTCCCTCGGCCGTGTAGACTTTCGCGTTCGGCGTCAGGCACTTGCGGTTTTCGCCGTCGATGTCGGATTCGTAGATCTTCATGTACGGATCGAAATCCCACGAGTACCGGCGCCGGATGCCGGCCTTCGCGTCCACCTCGCGCTGCTGGTACTCCGCGATCTGGTGCTTGTCCGTGTTCGGGTCCTCGTGGCTGCTGGCGAAGATGATCCGCTTGCCGTCGGGGTGGAAGTAGCCGCACGTCGTGCGGCCGTTCCCGGGGCTGACTCGGCGGAATCGCCCCGTGTCGAGTTCCTGAACGAACATCTGGTAGAACGGATTGCCGGTCCCCTTCTCTTCGGCCTGGTAGATGATCCGTTTGCCGTCCGGCGAAAAGTAGCCCTCGCCCGCGCGGACGAAGTCGCGCGTAACTTGTCGGATGTTGGTGAGGTAACGAGCTTCTTCGGCGCGCCAATCGGCGGGATCGGCACCCGGTGAAATCAGGAATAGCGCAAGCGTCATCGGCAGCATGGGAATCTCCGCGGGAAATCGTTCCATTAGATTATGGGCGAATCGCCGTCAGAAAGCCCGGGCGCCGAAATAGGATAGTCCTCGCATACTGAGGTGTTACCGGGCGGAGAGAAGACCATGCGCGATCCGCGGCGAACGGGGTTCACGCTCATCGAACTGCTGGTCGTCATCGCGATCATCGCGATCCTGATCGGCTTGCTGCTCCCGGCCGTTCAAAACGTCCGCGCCGCCGCGGCCCGCATCAAATGCGCCAGCCAGTTGTCGCAACTTGGCCTCGGCCTGCACATGGCCCACGATACGAACGGCCGGTTCCCCGCGACGATGTACAACGCGCCGACGCGGTCGTGGGTGCCGGAAATCCTGCCGTTCATCGAACAGCAAAACATCCACCAACGCTATCGATACGACCGCGCGTGGGACCACGTCG
Source organism: Gemmataceae bacterium (assembly GCA_019636445.1). GTDB lineage: Bacteria > Planctomycetota > Planctomycetia > Gemmatales > Gemmataceae > Limnoglobus. The sequence goes on from JAHBXO010000040.1 coordinate 5,047, forward strand.
ACAATCAGCCCGCGACGAGCCAGTCGATTCCGATCCTCCTCTGCCCGTCCGCGCCGACCGGGCGCGTGAACACCGAGGGCAGTAACACCTATGGCCTCGCCGACTATACCGCGATTTACGACGTGGACCCTGGGTTGATCTCGACGGGGTTGCTTGCGCCGTGGAACGGCGATCCGAAGAGCGCGATGCCGTTCGATACCGGCGGCCGCATCGCGGACGTCCTCGATGGCACATCGCAAACGCTGCTGATCGCCGAGGTGGCGGGCCGGCCGGAGATCTTCACCCTTGGCCGTGCCACCGGATCGGCGACGCGCCCACCCGCATGGGCCAGCTACAACGGCATCTACCCCATCAACCTCGACGGTTGGCTGGCGGATGGGTCTGGCCCCTGGGGGCCGTGCGCCGTGAACTGCTCGAACGGACACGAAATCTATTCATTCCATTCCGGCGGCGCGAGCATCCTGATGGCCGACGGCAGCACGCGCTTCGTCCGCGCCAATGTGGACATCCGCGCCATGGCCGCCGCCGTCACCCGCGCCGGACAGGAAACGCTCACCCTCGACTGACGCGCACGCGACTACGGCTCGCTCGATCGCGGCGCGGTCTGGCGGTTCCACGCCGAACACCTGCAAGCGGTTCCCGCAACCCTTGGGCAGCGGTTCCATCGTGGTCGATCCACCGACGCGTTGGATCGCCACCGCGCCGTCCCCGGTCCGAAACACACCCTTCAATCGTGCGACCGATTTCATCGTCCCGAGCGCCGTCAGCAAGCGCTCGCAGTCGAATCGAAGCTCGTCGGGAAACACGAAGCCCAGGGAACTATAGGGTTCGTTCAGAACCGGCGCCGCGAACGGGAACCAATCCTCGACCGCTGCCAGGTCAAGCCATTCTCGCTCGAGCCGCCCCGATTGCGTCGCGGCGACAAGCGCCTTGGCGGGATCGAGTCCGTTCGCCCAAGCCTGGAACTCCGCGACCGTGCCCGGCTCCGCGAGGTCCAGCTTGTTGAGAACGAGCACGTCGGCCACATCCACTTGTTCCTTGAAGATCGGATTCTCGAGCATACCCGGCGCGAGGAAATCGTCCGGAGAGACGAAGGCGATCGTCGCGCGCACCTCAAGCCGGTCGGCATATTGCCGGCGAAGTTTCTCGATCAACTGGGATGGGTGCCCCAGGCCGGTCGTTTCGATGATGATCCGGTCGGGCTTCACTTCCACCATGAGCAAATGGAGAGCGACTTGCAGATACGGCGCGGTGGCGCAGCAGACGCAGCCGCCGGCCACCTCGCGGACCGCGACCCCGTGGCTTTCGAGGATCGTGCCGTCGATACCGACATCCCCGTACTCGTTCACCAGCACGGCCCAGCGTTCGCCGTGCGACTTGCGGGCGATCAGATCCAGGATCGCAGTCGTCTTGCCGACGCCGAGAAACCCGGTCACGACGTTCACGGGGACGCGCACGGTCAGGGCCTCCGACGAAAGAAGACGGCCGCGGCGTCTTCACCGAGGATCTCCCAACGATTGGAACGGCGGCGGAGTTCGGCCGCGAACGCGCTCTTCACTTCGACCAGCGCGAAGTCGAATGTGCCGTAGTCTCGCTGCCAGCGGTCGAGCGCCGGTCCGGCATCCACCGGCGTGTTGGCGAGGATGTGCTCCTCGTAGAAGTCCTCGCCGTAGAGTTCGACGCGGTCGTCAATGAAGATTTTGTATCCCGGCACATGGTAAATCGCGAAGCCGCCAAGCAGGCAGGTATTGAACAGCCGATTCGGTTCACCCGGCCGCGGCTCATGCCGTTTGAGAACGGGTATCAGTTCGACCGGCCAGCGATCGCGTTGGAATCCGGCCCAACCGGCACCGATGACGGGAACACGCACGCCGCCGGCCTGCAACCCCGCGACGGCGAGGATCATCGCCAGTGGCACGCACCAGACCCAGTTCGGGCTTCGCGGTGGTGCCGGCCCTTGCAGGTCCGGGCGGTGCGCGGCGAGCCACGCGGCCCAGCGGGTGCGCGGCCAGCAATCCGTCATCGCGACGAGCGCGGCGAGCGCGAACAGCGGCGCGTGCCGGACCCGGAAGAACGACTGCATCAACCAGAGCAGCGGCAACAGCCAGACGATGCGAGGGCGTTCGCGCAGCCCGGCGAGGACGAACAGATAGAGTCCGGCGAACGCGAAGAGCGGCCAGGAAGTCGATTCGGTCGGATCCAACCGTTTGTGCTCTTCAATGAGACCGGACAACTTCGGTCCTCGCATGATCATCAGCCATGCGCGGGGGATTTCCCAACCGTAGGGGTTGGCGAACGCCGTGGCCGCGCAGGCCAGGACCAGCAACAGAAACGCGCCGGTCGCGCGATGGGATTGGAACGGCGTGGGCCAACCCACGACGCGCGCCAAGGTCCATCCCGTCCACGCAGCGAGGAGCAAGACGAACCCGGCGATGACACCGCCGTGGGTATTCGACCAGACGACGAACGCCGGCACCAGCCACCAGAGCCGTTGCCGGGGAATGCGCCCGGCCTCGTAGGAACAGAGCAGGACCATGACGACGGTCGTGAGCACCAGCGTGAGCAACAGGGGCCGTACGTGGAACTGCAAGGCTCCGGTGGCGAGCGCCGCGAGCACGACGAGCAACGCCGCCATCGGGTGCAATCCGGTGCGCATCAGGCGGGTCGCGAGCCAGGTGAAGAGGGCGGCCAGCAATGCGGATGCCAGGAGCAGGTAGGTATCAAACCCCGCGACCCGGTGGGCGAGAGCCATACCGACTTCGCCAAGCCACTGGTGGGGCACCCACCTCGCGCCGGGGCGCGTGAACGAGAACGGATCCCCGGTGAAGAACCCGTCGGCGAGCAATTTCTCGCCGACCGTCGTATGCCAGAACATGCCCGGATCGCGAAGGAACTTCTCGCGTCCGCCGATCAGCAGGAGCAGCCAGATCCCCAGAAAAACGGGAGGAACCGGACCGATGCGGCGGACGAAGGCGATCACGGAACCGCCTGGACTTTCTCGAAGAGGGACCGATGGATCGGCCGCCCTTCCTGTCGGAACTTGCGCTCGAAGTTCGTGAGATAGTCCATGCCGTGCGACGGCGCGTTCTCTTCGGGGTTCGGCAACCGCCGGAAGGCGGGCACGGCCGCCAGCGTCCCCATGACCCATTCGAAATAATCGGCGACGTCCGTTACGAAATGCAACCGCCCGCCGGCCACGAGGGCCCCGCTCACGAGTTCGGCGAACTCGGGGGTGAAGAGAAGCCGTTTCTTGTGGCGGGATTTCCACCACGGATCGGGGAAGAAGACGTGGATGGCCGACACGCTCCCGGGCGGCACGAACCGGCGCAGCACGAGTTTCGCATCCGCGCAGCAGGTCTTCACGTTGCGAAGGCCGCGGCTGGCGATCCGCGACGCGGCGTAGAGTTGATACTTGCGGACGATTTCGATCCCGAAGTAGTTGCGTTCGGGATGCGCGGTTCCGTTCGTGACAAGGAACAGCCCTTTGCCGAAGCCGACTTCGAGTTCGACAGGGTTCGCGTTGCCGTAGAGTTCGCTCCAATTGATCGGGCGGACGGGTTCGAGGGCCGCACCGGCGCGCTCGGGGTCGCCCCAACGGGCGTGGAGTTCCTTGGGAAGTTCCCAGACGTAGGGTGCCAAGTCTTCGTTCGATAACTTCCGCGGCTTACGCACGCTCGAGATCCTTCCACTCGCCGATGTTGATGCCGAGGATCGTGGCCGAGAACGCCTCGACATACTGGCCGTTTTCGCGCACGTGGCCGACGACGTCGAACTGCGTGCCGACCCGTCCGACGCGCCGGCCGCGCCCGACCACGACCAACCGGTGCCCCGGCTTGACGGGCTGGCGGAACCGCGCCTTGTCGATACCGCCGAGACCGACGAGCCGCTCCGCCGAGACGACCTTCTGATCGTAGACGTAGAAGCTGGTGAGTTGCGCCGCCGTCTCGCAGAGCAAAACGCCGGGCATGACCGGATATCGGGGGAAATGCCCCTTCGTCCAGAATTCGCCGGCGAGCACGTCCTTATAGCCGACGATGAGGTGCCGGGACGGATCGACCATGACGACGCCGGTCAGCATCACCATGTCGCCGCGTTGGGCGTTGACCTCTTCAATGCGACTCCGGTCGGCATACAGCTTGGAAAAATCGAGCGCGTCCAGATCGACGGGCGCGTCGTCCGCGGGCATGGGTGGACCTCCATCTACGCCACAATATCCAGTACTTGCGTGAGTTCGGCGAGCAAGGCGTCCGGTCGGAACTCCGGCTCCTTGAGGTGGTCGGCCGTCGCCACCAGGGAATTCTTGTCTCCGGCGAAGAGCGCCGTGCGGAAACCGTGTCGCTTGGCGGGTGCGATGTCGCGCACGACGTTCGAACCGACATGCAGGACCTGTTCTGGTTTCCAGCCCCGGGCCGCCGCCGCCGCGACCGCCGCCTTGAAAATCGTGTCCGAGGGTTTCCGGGCGTGCAACTCGCTCGAGATCAATCGCACATTCATCGGGAAGAAGGCATTCACATCGAAGGCGGGATCGTCTTCGCGGAACGCCTTGTGGATCTGCGCCGGCGTAAAACACTGCCCGTCCGCGAGCAGGCCGGAGACGACGCCGCGATCCGCGAGCAGCCGCACGGCATCCGCCGCGCCGGGGTACGCCGCCACGCCCTGGATGCTCGCGTGATAGAAGTACGCGATCTTTTTCGTGAACTCGTTCATCGCCCCGTAGAGGTTCACGTCGAACTTATATTCCTTCTGGAGGAGTTTCTTGACGATGTCCTCCCACATTTTTTCGGCTTGCACTTCGGGGTGCTTCTCGGCCCCGTGTCCCACCATGCGCAGCGTCGTCAGGGCCTTGGTGAAATAGTCCCGCATCTGTTCCGCCGGCGCGCCGGGCTTGCGACTCATCGAGTTCCACATATTGAACTCTTTGATGGTCTTATCCAGCGCGTTGTCGGTAACGAACGATTGCGGATGTTCGAAGAGCAGTTCCCCCTGCAGGATGTTGAGCAGCGTGCCGTACGCCGTCCAGAAGACGGCCTTGATGGGCATGGGCGCAACGTGGGCGTGAACCTTCTTCTTGGGTTCGATCTTCGGCGCGAGCGGCCACGGCAACCCGCGCGTTGGCAGGTAGTTCGTCGCGTACTGTTCAAGAGTCAACGCCATCGGTCCGCCGGGAGAAGGCCGGGTGCGGGCTGAATCGTAAGACTATCGGGATGAAGCAACCCGTTCAAGGGAGCGTCACGGTCGTCGGCGCCGGCGGCATCGGCGCGACAATCGGTCTTGCGCTCGCGGCCGGCGGTGCCGTCGTCGAATTCGTGGAAATCGACTCTCGAAGGATCGATCGCGGCCGTCGCGCCGGGGTCGCGATTCGCGCGTTCGACGATTGGACTGCCACGCCCGATGACATCATCATTCTCGCCACAAAGTGTTACGACAATGCCGCCGTGCTTGCGCGTATCCCCGCGGGAGCGGCGCTTGTGCCGATCCAGAACGGGTTCGACCCCGGATTGAAGAACGCGTCACTCGCGGCGGAAGGGATCGCATCCTTCGTGGCCGCGTGCCGACCGGATCACTTTGCACCGGCCATCACGCGACCCGGCGACTTGCACGTCGGCTCGGTCGACGGGCGGCCACTCGACGGGACCATTCGCAACCTGTTCCAGAGAGTCGCCGGTTCGGATCGGTTTCGATTGAAATTCGTCTCGAAGATCCTGCCCTACAAGCACGCCAAACTGATGTACAACGCCGCGATTTCCCCGCTCGCCGCCGCGGCCGGGATCGACAACGGCGACCTGCTCCGCGACCCGAACGCCCGCCGACTTTTCTTTGCCCTGCTTCAGGAGAATTACGCGATCCTCGACGCCGCCGGAGTCGAACTCGGCCAAATCGGCCCCTTCCCTCCCCGCACGGTGGCGCGCATCCTTCGTTCCCGTTGGATCGCCCAAATCCTCGCGAGGTTTTTCGAACCCTCCCTCCGCGGCACCTACTGTTCGATGGCCGGCGAAATCGAAACCGGGCGGACCGAGATCGACAATTACAACGGCCACCTGCTGCGGCTCGCCGAGGGACTCGTCCCCGCGCCCTTGAACCAGGCCGTCTACGAGTTGGTCAAACGAATGGAGTCCAATCGATCGAAACCGGACCGCGCCGTCCTCGCCACCCTGCTCAAGGCTTGAGACCCGATCGCGTCTGGCCCGGCTCGATGCCCAGGGTTGTCAGATATTCCGCGACGGCCCGATAATACGCCCCGATCGTCGTGATGATCTTCAACTGGGCTTCCGCCGTCGCAATCTCCTGAAGATTGAGGTCGATCAGACTGGTTCGGCCTTGCCGAAACGATTCCGTCTCCAGTTCACGAACCCTTACCGCCTGACGATATTCCTCGCGGGCGCGTTCCAATCGCTGGTAGGTCAGCGTCAGTTCCGAGGTGGCATCCTGCACCTGAACGGCAATCTCGTCGCGGGCAAAGCGCTCCTGAGCGGTCGTTTGCGCCAGCAGGGCTTCCGCCGCCCGGAGTCGCCCCAACGCATCGCGGCGCTGGGCTTCCAGTTCAAAGGTCAAACCGAACTCCGCCGTCGTCCGATCTGTCGCGAAGGGGCCGGCCCCGCCCGCCGTCTTCTTGGAGAATCCCACATCCTGCGCGGCGGCCGCGAACGCGTTCAACCCCGGCCGCGTGCGGTTCCGCGCCAGCGCCACATCGGTCGCGGCCCGCTCCTTCAACAGTCGGAATCGTTCGAGTTCGGGACGGTTTTGCAACGCAACCGCGACATCCTCGGCCAGTTGATTCGATCGCGGTGCCGAAGGCGTTCCATCGAGTAGGCCGGCCGGCAGCCGGACGGGCGACGGGACAATCGGATTCCCGGCGGCGTCGCGATGGTACAGGGACAACCGCAGCGCGGCCGCTTGCAGAGCGCGCTCGGCCGCAATCAAGGATTCCTCGCGGGAGGCGATCAAACGTTTGTTCAGAACCGGAAGGGTTTCCGGATCGGCCCCCAGCTTGAAGCGTTCGTCGACAAATCCCTGTCGGTCCCGGGCGAGTCCGAGCAATTCGCGAGCGATGCGATATTGCTCGCCGGCGGCGACCCATCCCCAGTAGGCGAAGGCCGCGGCACGGTAGAAGTCGAGCCGGGCACGCCGGATGACGGGATCGGCGAGTTGTTCCTGGATTTGCGCTTGCCGCAACGCCACGCGTCGCCGGTCGATCGGTCGATCCCGCAACAACGGTATGGCCACGCCGGCGCGGAATTCCCCGCCGTCTGCCGTCTTGCGATCGCCGTAGTAGATTGGAAAATTGCCATCGCCCATCCGCCAGCCGGCGAAGACGCTGCCACCGTTTTCGAGGATGGGCTGTTCGGCGACGAAATCCAGCCGCGCGCTGGAGAATGTACCGGTTTGATCCGCAGCCCGGGCGCGCAGGAGCGTATCGAAGGAGCCTTCGGCCGCGAGCCGCTGACCGCCGGCGATGCCGCGTTCTTGTTCCATCGCGAGGATGAGCGGGAACGAAGTGGCGAGCGTGTTCAAGACGCTGTCGAGCGTCAGGGGATCGGTCGATGGAACGCTGGGGGAGGCGGGCGGATCGGGCAGTTTGACGGGGACCGGCGCTTCCTGAACCGTCGGCAGTGTGATCGACTCCCGAATGAGCGCCCGATCCGGCAGGGGCGACCGAGTGCCGACGCAACCGGTGGCCAAGATCAAAAGTATCGTGCCCCTGAACATCCTGTTCCCCGTTCCGCATCGATCATTTGCGATCGACCGGCCCCAATTTTGTCGCTGGGTCCTTCGGTTTCACGTCGCGTGCCGGCGGGAATCCATTTAAGAGCCGCCACAATTCGTAGCCCAGCCGAACTTCCTTGACCAGAGTCCATCCCTGGGCCCGGACGCCCTGCCGCAGGTACGATTCATCCGGCCAAACCGCACCGGGTGCCGGCTCGACCAGAATCCGGAACCGGCCCGAGAGACCATCGGCCGTCGGGTCCACGAGGTAGACGCGACCTTCAAAAGTCCCGGCGGCGGCTTCGGGGTAGGAGGCGAACTGCACCGCCGCCCATCCCTCGAATTGCACCAGTACGCGATCCCCCTCGCGCACCAGGGGCAGGTCGTTCCCGTCGATCAGCAGTTCGGCGACGATACCGGGGTACTTGTTCGAGGTCAAGTCACCTCTTTCCGTCGCGGCCAGATCCGGCACCAGAACCGCGAGGCGCTCGCCCGGCCGCACCAACTGACCGCCGGCCTCGGCGTTCGCCAGCACGCGGAAGATCGTCCCCGTCGCCGCCGCGTAGATCCGCTGATTCTCCTGCCGTTCCACCTGCGTCTTGATCGCGTTGTACTGCTGCTTGACGGACGCTTGTTCGCTTTGCGCGGCCTTCAAGCTGGCCTCTTCCGTCTGGATCGCGGCGGACGTCCGCTTGTCGGTCGCGGACTTCTGGGCTTTCAGTCCTTCAATCGTCTTCTCCTGGAGTTTCACGCGCGCTTCCACCAGCGGGATCTGCGCCTGGGCCAGCTCGAATTTACGCTTGCCCTCTTCCACCGCGTCCTTCGCGACGACCTCGCCGACCTTGCTGGCGTTTAACTTCTGCAGTCGATCGTACGCCAGCCGTTCCCGCTCCAGATCGAAATTCGCACGCTGGAGTTCCTGCTGGTTGACGATCAATTGCGATTCCGCCTGTTCGACCCGGTACTGCGCCTCGGCGAGAAGGACTTCGCGTTCGTCCTGGATGAATCGCTGGCGGTTGCGCTGGTCGTTGATTCGGCCTTCGGCCAGCGCCAACCGCTGCAATGCGAGCAACTCCTGTTCGCGGAGCCGTTCCAGGATGTTCGGGTCGTTGTCCACCAGTTCGACGATCAGTTGGCCAGCCTTCACACGATCGCCCTCTACGACGTGCCATTTGCGCACGCGGCCCTCGATCGGCGACACCACGTATTGAGGCCGTTGCGACGGATTGAAGGCGATGGCGCGGCCCGTGCCGTGCACGGTCTGCGTCCAAGGTGCCAGCAAGAGCAGCGGCACCAGCAATACGAAAACAATGACCACCATGCGTGCCGCCCAACGCACGATTCGCGGCGTGCCGGCCGAATGATATGATTCAAAATCCGATCGAGGGGCCAGCGGCTCGCTCATGACGGACTCCGGTCGGAAGGCGGGGTGGCGAGGGTGATGGTGCGATCACAGAGTTTGCGCACTTCCTCGGAGTGCGTCACGATCAGCACCGTCCAGGTGTTCGAGCGGTCGAAGATCGCAGGCAAAACCGACTCCCGGATCTCCGTATCCATATGGTCCAACGTCTCGTCGAGGATCAGCAGACGCGGACGTCCCACGATCGCCCGCGCGAGCATCAACCGGTTGGCCTGGCCCAACGACAACGGCGAACCGCCCGTCCAAAGCACCGTATCGAGACCGTCGGGGAAATTCATCACGCGCTTGTCCAGACCCACCTTGTGAAGCGCGTCCCGCACGTCCGCCAGCGACACGTCCGGTCGCCCCATGCGGATATTCTCGAGGATTGATGCCTGGATCGTTTCGATCCCTTTGACCACGGCGATCGACGAGCGGAACGTATCGAGCCTCAGAGAGCGCAGGTCGTGCCCGTCGAGGGCGATCCAACCGCGTGACGGCGTCCGCACGCCGTAGAGCAGATCGGCGAGCGTGCTCTTGCCCGCCCCGTTCGGGCCTTCGATGGCGACGCGCTCGCCGGGGCGAATCTCGAAATTCAAAGTCTGGAGTGCATTCTGTCGCGCCTCGTCGTAGTGGTAAGCCAGGTCGTGCACCGCGATGGAAAGACCGCCGGTACGGTGGTCCAGCGCCTCGCCCGTTTCTCGCTCGAGCGGCAGGTCGATCAGATGGCCGAGCTTCTCGACGGCGGCGAGCAGATCGTAATAGGCTTCGAGTTGCTTGCCGACCTTGGTGAACGTGGCCACTACGAGCGTGACGACGATTTCCGCCGCCACCAGTTCGCCCAGAGTCAGCTCGCCTCGGATCACGAGTATGCCGCCCACGGCGAGCAGTGACACGTTTGCGGCCGCCTGCAGGAAGAGCGCGAACGCCAGTTGCCGCAGGAGCACGCGAAAGTGGATGGCCCGGAAGTTCAAATACTCCTTCGTCAGGTGATCCGCCGTCTGATGGGCATAGGTCGGACCGCCGGCCGATTTGAACAGAATCGGGTGCCGGGCCACTTCCTCCATCCACCCGGCCACCGTGTACTTCGCGATCGACTCCCGCACCGCGGACCGGACCGCGCCCCAACTGAGCACCGTGAAGAGAAAGATCAGCGAGGCGATCAGAATCAGGTCGAAGCCGAGCAGATAGCTGTGGTAGAAGCCGAGCAGGATCATTCCGATGATGACTTGCAGTGCGATGGTGATGCCGTCGAGCAGGAGGGTGGCCGCCGCTTTTTGAACCGTGAGCACGTCGAAGAAGCGATTGACCAGTTCCGGGCCGTGCTGCCGGTCGAAGGCCTTGAGATCGACTCGTGGAAGGCGGTGGGCGAGATCGCTGGCGACGCGCACGAACAGGCGGCGCTGAATGTATTCGACGACGATGAACTGGAGGAACTGCAGGAATCCCGCCAGTCCGAGCGCCACGAATAGCGCCGCGCAGAGGACGAAGAGCTGCTGGACGAGCGTGCCGAGGGCGACGGTATTGACGACCGCCATGGCCACGATGGGCGTGGCGAGCGTGAAGAGACCGACGCCGATCGCGAACAGAACCACGATCCAAAGTTCGCGGGTTTCCGTGCGGAACAAACCCAGAAGGCGGCGAAACGGCGTGATGTGCAGGTGGGAGGTCGGTTCGTGTTCGTTGCCCATAATCGCTTCGTCCGCAGCCTTTCGTTATCAATAGTCTTCGCTCGGCCTATCCTTTCAAACGAAATTACGACTCGACCGCACGAGTGGTTCACAATCCGGCCGGCTCCGTGGCACCATCGCACCAGCGTTGGAATTGTTTCGCCTTGCCCGCCCAGCTCTCGAGACTCAGCCTCTCGCGATTCCGCAACTGCTCGTCCGGTACGCCTTTTTCGACTCGCTCAAGGACCGCTTCTGCGAACGCTTCGGGCGTGTCGCGCACATCGCAGCAATCGGCCCACTCCCGCGTCGACGGCAGCCCGCGCACGACCACCGACTTTCCCGTCGCCAGGTATTCCTTGAGTTTCAGCGGCTGCATCGCCCGCGTCACCGGCAGGTCGGCATAGGGCATCACGAGCACCGAGGATGCCTGCGCGATTGCGGGAAGTGTGTCGAACGGCAATGGCGGCAGAATTCGCACCTTCGACAAATTCAACACGACGGGGTCCGGGTCTTCCTTCGGGCCGATCAGGACGATCGAGCCGGCAACCCGTTTCGTATCGAGCATCGAAAGGAACGCCGTATCCATCCGCCGATCGATGACCCCCCAGAAGACGACGCGCGGCTCCGGCAGTTTGGCGAACTCGATCGGAACCGTTCCATCGCGCTTCCAATGATCGAGATCGACGCCGTGTGTCAGCAATTTGGCCTCTCGTCCGAACGTGCCGATGTGATTCACGAGCGTGTCGCTGACGGCGACGATCGCGTCCATCTTCGGCACGAGATCGCGTTCCATCCGCTGCATCGTCTCGCCGTCGTAGCCGGGCCAGACGCTGAAGTCGTCGACGCAGTAGTACGTCCAGCGATGCGCCGGCAACTCGCCGATTAGGTCGGCCACGAGCGGCAGAGTTGTAACGACATTCGGCGGTTCGGGGAACGCCTCGAAGATCGGGCGGAGCGAACGCAGCAGGAGTTTCCGGTTCAAGGAACGCCCGAATCGCGAACGGAACGATGGCCACATCTTCGGGGCGACGACACGCGGCGATTTCGCTTCCGCGCTCGGCTCCGAAGACTTCGCCTCGCGGCTAAACTTGCTCCACTCCTTCATTTTGCCGACGACGCGCTTCGCGGTGCCCCAATCCATGCGCGGCGGGCGCGTGCCGATCGTGTTGACCCAAACGACTTTGCGATGATCCAGCAGCTTTCCGATCAAGTGCTGGCAGCTCGACGGGTGGCGACCCCAGTCGTCGGCGAAGACGACCAGCGGGCGGGCGGCGATTCGTGACATACAGTCATTATGGAACCGATTCCGCTTCGAGGCCGTTCATGCTGTCGTGCCCGCTGTACTTCCACACGCTCGAACCCTGTCCCCGCCGCGGCGAACCGGTGACCGTCGGCCTCCCCTGGCCGCGCGGCGCGGTGAAGGACGATCGCTGCTTCCGCCTGATCGGCCCCGACGGCACGGAGCAGGTGCTGCAAACAAAGGTGCTGGACCGCTGGCCCGACGGCAGCGTGCGCTGGTGCCTGTTCGACTTCCTCGCAACGTGGGACGGCACGATTAGCCGCGAGGTGCAGTCTTCGGAGCCGAGCGCGGTGAGCGGTTATCGGGTGGAGGCGGTGCACCGGCCGAGAAACGGTATGGACAATACTGGAACGAAAAGAACCGATGCAGTGGTCCGTCGAATTCTTCGTGGAGTAGCTATTTCTTTCAACGATTCGGGAACTGAAATTGGTCATTATCGAACGAGTGAATATCAGAAAGGTCCGATTCGCCAACGTACAATCATGCGCTCCGACCCGGTTCGTGGTTTAGATTTTCATGGATGGATAGATCTTTTTGAATCAACACCGGCAGTTAGGGTGTCAATCACAATAGGCAACTCCACACCTTCAGATCATCCGGGTGGGAACTGGGACCTGGATGCTGCTGGTTCCGCATTCGCGCGCGACATTTCAATACGGCTGGTCTTTGACGACATTTCGTTGAATGGTGAAGCCCGACTGTCTTTTGAGCGCAAGCAACCATTTCAAAGATTTGAGAACGAAATCGCCCTCTTTCAAGCCTCCAGCGGTGGCGAGAATTGGAACTCTTCGAATCATATATGCTCCGATCACCGCGTTCACCTGCCATTCAGTGGTTACCAGTTTGCGGATGGTCCCCAGTTGACTACGAAGCAGCGGGCAACGCCCATTCTGACTTTGGAGAAGAACGAGCGATTTCTCGGTTTCGCGATGGATCGGTTTTGGGAAAACTTCCCAAAGTGCATTCGCGCTAGTGCCACGAGTGTAACTCTCAGTTTGTTCCCAGGTGAAGTCCCATATTTGCACGAACTCCAGGGCGGCGAACAGAAGACCCACACCTTCTACATCGCCTTCGGCCGCGACACGATCACCGACGAGCCGATGGTCTGGTGCCGTTCGCCGACGGTCGTGACGGCGTCGCCGGAATGGTACGCAGCCAGCGGAGCAATACCCTATCTCACACCCAAATCAACCGATCCGCATGCGGCCTACCTAACTCTCGTCGATCAAGCCGTCGAAGGCCCCGACACGTTCCTCCACAAGCGGGAGAAGATCGACGAATACGGCTGGCGGAACTTCGGCGACATCTATGGGGACCACGAAGCGGTCTACCACAATGGTGCGACACCGCTCATCTCGCATTACAACAACCAGTACGATTGCGTTCTCGGCTTTCTCGCGCAGTTCCTACGCAGCGGCGACCTGCGCTGGCTGACACAAGGCCTCGAGTGCGCCGACCACACCTGCGACATTGACATCTACCACACCGACGGCGACAAGGCGGCCTACAACCGTGGCCTCTTCTGGCACACCTACCACTACGCCGACGCCGACACCGGCACGCACCGCGCCTACCCGAAATCCCTGACGCGCGGGCCGGTCGAGAGCCTCACGCAGAAGATGGACGAACTCGGCGAGACCGCGAAGCAACTTAAGAAGTCCTACGCCGTCGGCGGTGGGCCGTCGGCGTCGCACAACTACAACGCCGGGTTGATGCTTGCGTACTTCCTCACCGGCAATCCGCTCTACCGCGACTCGGCGCTCGACCTCGCGAACTTCGTCATCAACATGGAGGATCCGTCGAAGACGCCATTCCGCTTTCTCTCACGCGAATTCACCGGCCTCGCTACCGAATCCGGCGGCGGCGGCTATCACGGCCCCGGCCGCGCGGCCGCAAACTCCATCCTCGCCTTGCTCGTCGGCCATCGGCTCACCGGCGAGCGCAAGTACCTCGACAAGGCCGAGCAACTCATCCGCCGGGTCGTTCATCCCAAGCAGAACCTGCAATCACTCGACTTGCTGAACGCCGAGCTGCGCTGGTTCTACACCATGACTCTACAGGCTCTCGGCGAATACCTGGACTACAAGATCGAACTCGATGAACTCGACGAACACTATGCCTATTCGCGGCTGACGCTCCTGCACTACGCCCGCTGGATGGCAAAGCACGAACGGCCGATCCTCGACACGCCGGAGAAGCTGCAATACCCGACGGAAACCTGGGCGGCGCAGGACATGCGCAAAGTAGAAGTGTTTCAGTTCGCGGCGAAGCACGCGACCGACGAAGAACGCGCGAAATTCCTGGAACGAGCCGAATGGTTTTTCAACTACGTCCAGAACAAACTCCACGAATTCCCGACGAAATCACTGTGCCGGCCGGTAATCCTGATGATGCGCTACGGATTCAGCCGCAACTGGTGGAGGCTTAACCCGGGTGCTGGCGCGCCAGAGCCGCGCGTGCGGAAGACGGCCGATGATTTCGGCACGTGGCGGATGTTCGTGCCGCAGAAGGCAAAGGCGATCCGAAGGGCGAAGTTTGTCGCCTTGACCGGTGGAGCATGTGGAGTGTTGGTGACGATGGCGATATTGAAATATCTACTTTTCTGATAATCGGAACAATGCAAAATGGAGAATGAAAAATGCAAAATGGAACCTCCGGTTTTTCATTTTTCTTTCTCCATTTTGCATTGTTCCAATCATTTCAATGCGATGACATGCTGTGACAATTGTTCATAGCCGTTATCCGTGATGAGATAATTGTGCTCGATGCGAATGCCGCCGACGCCGTCGACGTACAGGCCCGGTTCCAGCGTCACCACATCCCCGGCGACAAGTGTCTCGCTCGATTGCTTCACGAAGAACGGGGCCTCCGGGTGGCCCAAGCCCAGACCGTGCCCGGCATGGTGCGGGAACGCGTCCGCCACGCCGGCGTCGGCGAACGGCTTCCGCGTCGCGTCATACACCGCCTGGCACGTCGCGCCGGCCCTCATTGCCGCTTCGCCGGATTTCATCGCCGCGACACATAAATCGAAAAGCCGTTGCTGCTGCGCCGTCGGCTCCGCACCGACCACCAGCGTGTTCGTGTAGTCGCTGCGATACCCGCCGATGACGACGGAGAAATCGAGGATCAAGGTTTCGCCGGCCTGAATCACCTTCTGCGTCGGCATCCCGCCGCGTTTCGCCGAGCCGGGCGACACTGCGAAGTCGCCATACAGAATGACCGGCTGTTTCGCCTGCGTCGAACAGGCCGTGAAGATGCCGTTGTAAACGTCCAGTTCCGTCATGCCGGGCCGCACGTTCGTCCGCGCCCACGCCTGCCCGGCCTCGCCCGCGCGGCAGCACGCCTTCAGCAGCGCCACCTCATCCCCGTCCTTGCGCCGGCGCATCTCGCCGACGACACTGAACAGTTCCGCGGCCATCGGGTCCGCCAGCGAATCGTGCACGCGCCCGCCCAGCTTCGCCACGATCGGCAGCAGGATCGCCCGACGCGGCCCTTGACCCGCTGTTTGCCCGTCGTACCACTTCACCGCTTCCTTCTTTGCGACGTGCGCCGACTCGTACGTCTTCGGCAACCGGTGGTCGTAATACAGCGTCGTTTCCCCGTCGGGCGTCAGGTGAAGGAGTGCTCCGTAGTCCGCCCCGAGGCTGAACGGGTCGATGTACAAATTCGCCAAATATCGCAGGTGAAGTGGATCGCCGAGCACGAGCGGGGTCGACGGTTTCAACTGTTCGAGCAACCGGGATCGGCGGGCGGCGCAACCTTCGGCCGTGAGCATGGGGCACCTCGATGCGATGGGTGCCGATAAGCTATCCGTTCGACCGTGTTATGGAATGGCCAAGGCTGCGGTTGCTCCGAAGTCCCCGAAATCGAGATACGAACCGTGCCGACCGACTTGCTCGACAAACGCGAAGTTCGCATCCGCCGGATGTTCGGCTCCATCGCGCCATGGTACGACTTCCTCAACCACTTCCTCAGCCTGAACATCGACAAGCGATGGCGTACGATTGTGGCGAAGCGCGTCCCGCCTGTCGGAACGGAACCGATCCTCGACCTCTGTACCGGCACCGGGGACCTGGCTCTCACCTACGATCGGGTTGCGCGAGGCCATGTGCCGATCGTGGCGGCGGATTTCTGCCACGAGATGCTCGTGCGGGCGCAGACGAAGTTCGCGAGCGCCGGCGACCGCATTCGCATCGTCGAAGCCGACGCACAGTATCTTCCGTTCCCCGATGCGTATTTCCAGTTGGTCACGAATTCCTTCGGCCTGCGGAACATCACCGATACCGACCGCGGCCTTGCCGAGATGGTGCGCGTGACGCGGCCGGGCGGGCGCGTCGCCATTCTTGAATTTTCCAAGCCCCGCAACCGGTTCCTGCGCTGGCTCTATTTCGGCTACTTCCGCTCGATCCTGCCGCGCATCGGCAAGGCGTTCTGCCGGAACGAGGACGACGCCTACCGTTATCTGCCCGAAAGCGTACTGCGGTTCCCCGATGGCGAGGCGATGCTGGCGAAATTGAGTTCCCACGGTTTGATCGAGACCCAGGCGTATCCGCTCACCTTCGGCATTGCCACTTTGTATGTTGGAAGGAAGCCCGCCTGAACCGTTTGGAAGCGCCATGCCCTCCTCGCCGCACCTGCTTATTCGAGCCGCCCGGGGCGAATCGATCGAACGCGTACCCGTCTGGGCCATGCGCCAGGCCGGGCGCTGGGACCCGCAGTTCAACGCCGTGCGCGCCGGCATGCCGTTCTTCGAATTCTCGGAGGACGTGGAACGGGCGCTGCAAGGCACCCTCTGCCCCCGCCGCTTCGGCGTCGACGGCATCATTCTCTTCTACGACATCACCACCCTGCCGATCGCGATGGGGCTGCCCTTCGATCTCTTGAAAGACATCGGCCCACAACCCGACCGCCCGATCCGCATTCCGAGCGACCTGAACCGCCTGAACCCAAAGCCGCCGCCTTCGAGCTACGACCATATTCGCCGCCTGCTCGCACGGACGAAGCAGGAACTGAAGGGCGAACTCCCCGTGATCGTCTTCGCCGGCTCGCCCTTCACCGTCGCGACCTATTGCATCGGCACCGGCAAGGATATCGCCGCCACGCGCGAGTTCGCGACCCGACAATCCGAGACCTGGTACGGCCTGCTGGACAAGCTCACCGAAGCCACCGGCCATTTCCTCCGCACGCTCATCGCCGACGGGGCGGACGTCTACCAGCTCTTCGATTCCTGGGCCGGCATGCTGAACCCGGAGGACTACGACCGCTGGGCGCAGTCCCGCCATCGCACGATTTTCAGCGAGGCGACCGGGGTTCCTCGCATCCTGTTCGTGAAGGAATGCCCCTACCTGGATTCCATGGCGAAAACCGGAGCGGACGTGATCAGCCTGGGCAAACGGCACGACCTCGCCACCGCACGAGAACTGTACCCGTACTTGACGTTCCAAGGGAACGTGGACGAGGAGATTCTCCGCAAGGGCACTCCGGAGCAAGTGGAAGCCGCCGTGAAGGCCTGCCTGCGGGCGGGGGGCGGGCGACGTCATATCCTGAACCTCAACCACGGCGTCGGCAAAGAGACGCCGGTGGCGAACTTCGAAGCTTACATCCGCGCCGCGAAGGCCGGCCCGTGACGGAACCCCGCCGATGATGCTTCGACTTGCCGCGATCCTGTCGCTTGCCATCGTCGTCGGCCCGGCGGTCGGGGCCGAACCGGTGGACTTGCAGGAGAAGATGAAGAAACTGATCGACGGCGCGGAGCCCTCGATCGTTTCACTCGTCGTTTCGCACAATCCGAAGCACTCGATCCCCCGGGCGAACCGACCGTGGGAACTGGGCGACTACCGCAGCCCGGCGATCGCCGGGTTCCGAGGCCGGCAACCCGATCGGGACAAGCTCGACCTCGCCGACGCCCGCAATGCCGCCGACCACACGCTCGGCAGCGGCGTCGTTCTGGATGAACGCGAAGGCTTGATCCTCACCTGCTACCATCTCATCGACGGTGCTCGAAAGATCTACGCTCGGGGCGTGGGGAACGCTGGCAGCTACGCCGATATCGTGGCCGGGGACGCCCGCAGCGATCTGGCCGTCCTCCGGCTGCGCACGCCGATGCTCAAGTTGAAGGCGGCGAAACTCGCCGACGTGCGGACGCACGACGCCCCCCGCGCGAAAGCGACCGTCACGCGGGGTCAGTGGATCATCGCGATTGCGCATCCGTTCGCCGCCGGTGCCGCCGACGGTCGCGCCACGGCGTCTTGGGGAATCGTTGGCAACGTCGGCCGCCGCTCGCCCCTGCCGCCCGGTGCCGAGGACATCCGGCCCGGCTACCTCCACCAGTATGGCAGCCTCATCCAGACCGACGCCCGCGCCAATCTCGGCAGCAGCGGCGGCGGACTCTTCAACCTCGACGGCGAACTGATCGGCCTGCTCTCCGCGGCCGCTGGCGTCGCCGGCAGCGAGGCCGCCGGCGGCTACGCCATACCGATGGATGCGATCTATCGTGGCGTCGTCGACGTCCTCCGCCGTGGCGGCGAAGTCGAATATGGCTTCCTGGGCGTCGCCCCCGATCGTCTTTCCGCCGACCCGCGCAGGCCCGGACTTTATGTCAGCACCGTCACTCCGGGTTCCCCTGCCGCTCTCGCCGGGATCGAACCGAACGATCTCATCCAGTCGGTCAACGGCCGCCCGATCCAGGAAGACGCCGACCTCTTCCTCCTCATCGGCGGGGCCCTCGCCGGCAAGGACGTGACGCTGACAGTCATCAGTCAGAACCAAAGCCGCGAAGTCCGCGCCACGCTCGCCAAGTTCCAGCACCCGTACCC
Source organism: Gemmataceae bacterium (assembly GCA_019636445.1). GTDB lineage: Bacteria > Planctomycetota > Planctomycetia > Gemmatales > Gemmataceae > Limnoglobus. The sequence goes on from JAHBXO010000040.1 coordinate 23,935, forward strand.
TCACATCGCTTCCGTGCCGCCGCCGGCGTACTCCGGCCTGCGAGTCGATTACAGCAGCCTTATGGTGCAACAACTCATCGGCCCCGGCGCACGCATGGGGTTGAACCTGAACGGCGTGATTGTGCGCGACCTCGAACCAAACAGCCGCGCCGAGGCCGCATTCCGCCAACTGCCCATTGGGCAAGGCCGCTGGCTTATCACAAAGGTCAACGGCACCCCGGTCGCGAACCCGCCCGCGTTCCACGCCGCCGCGGCCAAATCCCAAACGCTCCGCCTGACCGTCGTGAACGCGATGGACTACACCGGAGCCGAACGCACGGTGACGCTGCCATGAAGTACGCAATCTGCAATGAGACTTTCGAGGGCTGGGACCATGCCCGTGTGTGCGAGACGATCGCTGAACTCGGCTACGGCGGTCTCGAAGTCGCGCCCTTCACGCTCGCGCCGCTCATCACCGACGTGAGCGCCGCCCGCCGCGCCGAACTCCGCCGCGACGCCGAGAAGGCCGGCATCGCGATCATCGGCACGCACTGGCTGCTCGCGAAGACCACCGGTTTCTACCTCACCACCCCCGACGCCGCCGTCCGCGCCAAAACCGGCGACTACTTCGCCGCCCTCGCACAGGCCACCGCCGACCTCGGCGGGAATCTCATGGTCCTCGGCTCGCCGCTCCAGCGGAACCTTCTGCCAGACGTCACCGAGACCCAGGCCGACGACTTCACCTGCGATACGCTCGCCCGCTGCCTGCCGACCCTCGAAAAAACCGGCGTGACGATCTGCCTCGAACCGCTCGGCCCTTCCGAAACGAACTACATGAACACGGCCGCCCACGCCACGCGGCTCATCGAACGGCTGAACCATCCGCGCATCCAACTCCACCTCGACGTAAAGGCGATGTCTTCGGAAGTTATGCCGATCCCGGAACTCATCGCGGCGTACAAGGCCCACACCTTCCACTTCCACGCGAACGATCCGAACCGCCGCGGCCCCGGATTCGGCGATATGGACTTCAAGCCGATTTTCCATGCGCTCCGGGATTCCCAATACGAAGGCTGGGTCTCGGTCGAAGTGTTCGACTACTCGCCGGACCCCGTCACGATCGCCCGCGAAAGCATCCGCTACATGAAGGAGTGCCAGTGACCGCCCGCGCCCTCTCCCTCGCCATTCTGCTGACTTTCGTCGCGCCGATCGCCGCCGCCGATCCGAAACTCGCCGTCGGCTTCGCCGAAGTCGACGTCTCCCCGACCATCGGCAAGAAGCCGGTCTACCTCGCCGGTTTTGGACAGGATCGCAAGGCCACGAAAATCCACGATCCGATCATGGCCCGTGCCGTCGTCTTCTCCGACGGCACGCAAAAGATTGCCTTCGCCTCCATCGATATCGTCGGCCTATTCATCGAGAACGTCGCGAACATCCGCAAGGAACTCCCCGGCTTCCGCTACGTCCTTGTCTCGAGCACGCACAACCACGAAGGACCGGACACGCTCGGACTGTGGGGGCCGAACCAGCTCAGTTCCGGTGTCGACCCCGAGTACATGAAGCGCGTCGAAGCCGGCACCGTGAAGGCGATCCGCGATGCGGAGAAGGCCCTCGCGCCCGCAGTGGCCGCCATCGGCACCGCCAAGGGGCCGGAACTCCTCCGCGACGGCCGCCAGCCGAACGTGCTCCACGACGACATCGTGGCGATCCGCTTCGCGGACGCCGCCGGCAAGGCGATCGGCATTCTCGTGCAGTGGAACTGCCACCCCGAAACGCTCGACGACAAGAACACCGAAGTGAGCGCCGATTACGTCGCCGCCACCGTGAAAGCGCTCCGCGACAAGCACGGCTGCCCCGTAGCATACTTCACCGGCACCGTCGGCGGCTTGCTCACGTCCCTCGGCGTTCCCGTCAAAAATGCGAAGGGGGAGGAACTGAAGGACGGCACCTTCGAGAAGACCGAGGAGTACGGCCGGCTGGTGGCGGCGCTCGCGGACCGGGCACTGGCAAAGGCGGTACCGGCCGACCTCGTGCCGTTCGATGTGCGTGCCAAGCCACTGCTTGTGCCGGTGGACAATGCCGTCTACAAGATCGCCAAACAGATCGGCAAGCTGAAGAGGCCCATGTACGACTGGACCGGCGACCCATTCCACGCCAAGCCCGTCGAATCGAAGGACGCCGCCGGCGACGTCGCGATTCTCTCGGAGATCGGCCTGATCCGCCTCGGGCAACTGGACGTCGCCGCGATCCCCGGCGAAATCTATCCCGAACTGGTGCTCGGGAAAATCCAGGACCCGATCGACCCCGGCGCCGACTACCCGGACGCGCCGAAGGAACCGGCGATCTACGACCAGATGACCGGCAAGCACAAGATGATCATTGGCTTGGCGAACGACGAACTCGGCTACTTCATTCCGAAGCGACAGTGGGACGAAAAGGCTCCGTTCTGCTACGGCTTGAAAAAGTCGCAATACGGCGAAATCAACTCCGTCGGCCCGCGCACGGCGCCGATTCTCTGCGAAGCGTTCAAGGCGCTGGCGGCACCGAAATCGAAGTGATTCACTCCTCCAGCACGTCGCCGAGTACGCTTTCGGCGACGTAGATCGGCACCTGCGCCGTGACGGCGATCGGGATCGCGTCGCTCGGCCGACAGTCGATCTCGACGAGTTCCCCGGCCTGCCGGACACGCAGCTTCGCAAAGTATGTGTGGTCCTGCAGGTCGTTGATCATCACGTCCTGGAGTTCCCCGCCGAGTTGCTCGATCGCGGAGAGAATGAGGTCGTGCGTCAGCGGGCGCGGCGTTTCCTCGCCCCGGATGCGCCGGCCGATGCTCACGACTTCGAAGACGCCGATCACGATCGGGAAGGCGCGCTCGCCGTCCACTTCCTTCAAGATGATGACGTGCTGGTCGTCCACCACGCTGCTGATGATCCGACGGAGTTCCATTTGCACCGGCACGGCGATCCTCCGTCCGCGTTCGACCCGCATTGACGCCCGGCGGCGAATACCCGACACTCCGCCATTCTATGGCGACCGAACCGAAGACAATCCTGCTCGTCCGGCGGCCCGGCGTGTCCGTGCCGGATCTCACCGCGAACGGCTGCGTCGTGGTCGAACGCGACCTCGGCGCCGTGCCCGCGGTCGACTTCGACGGAATCGATGCGATCATCCTGACCCCGGACCCGGTCGACGCGGCGATTGCCGAAACACGGCGGCTGCGCGTGGACCTCGGCGATACGTATCGGCCGATCTACTGGCTCGCGCCGGCGGACGCGGCGACGGCGTTCGCGTCCGGCGCGGACGCCGTCCTGGAGGAACCGCTCGCCAAATCGCTCGCACTGCAGTTCGTGATCGGGAATCGGATCCGCGAACTTGTCGATGGTCAGCGATCCCGCGCCGCGCAGGTCGAACCGCTTGCGGAGCAACTGGCGAAAGGCCGGGCCGCGCGGATCGCCGACGCCGACCTCGCGCGGGCGACGCTTCGGTTCGGCGATTCACCCGCTCCGGAACAGTTCGACGTTTTTCGTATCGCCATCGCTCGCACCGAGGAACCGGACACGACGATTGCGGACGCGATCGCCTGCGGATCGACCCTGCGGATCGTGGCGGCGACCGTGCCGGGGCGGACTCTCGCGAGTACGCTGACGGCGATGCTGATTCGCCAGCACGCGCTCACGGGGTCGGAATCGCCCGGCGAGCGCCTGCGGCGCATGAATCGCGTTTTGGCCGAACGGCCGACGGATTTCTTGCCGGCTGCCGCCGCAATCCTGGAACTCGATGGAACGACCGGCGAATATCGACTGGCGCAGTCTGGGCTGCCCAACGCGGTCATCGCCCGTGGAAACACCGAGGAATCGCTGACTTTCGGCGAAGCACGGCTCGGCATCTACGACAGCGTCTATGCCACCCGCAGCAACCGCCTGGGACCCGGCGAGACACTGCGCGTGGGCGCTCCGCCGGCGCTCGTGGTCGAAATCCGCCGCGATCCTGGACATCACTTGCCGTAGACCGCCTTCGGGTCGAAGACGCGCTCGCCGACGACGCGGAGTTCCTCGCCCGTCAGTTCGCGGAAGAAGCACGACTTGTACCCTTCGTGGCACGCCGCGCCGCCGATCTGGTTCACCTTCAGCAGCACGGCGTCGGCGTCGCAATCGACGTGGATCGACAGCACCTCCTGCACGTTCCCGCTCTCCTCGCCCTTGCGCCAGAGCTTGTTCCGGCTGCGACTGAAGTAGACCGCGCGGCGCGTGCGCACCGTCTCTTCGAACGCTTCGCGGTTCATCCACGCGATCATCAGCACCTCGCCCGTGGCCGCGTCCTGCGCGATCGCCGAAACGAGTCCACCGGCCTTGTCGAAATTCAGCATGGTCGTTCCCATCAGTCCTGGAGATAGCGTCGGATCCGTCGATCCTTCAAAAGTTTCATCGCCCACAGACCGAACACCCAGCCGAGGGGCACGGCCGGATTGCATGGCAGCAGGGCGAGCACGATACCGTAACCGATGTATTGTCGGCTGCCGAGGTTCAGCAATTCCCAGCCGGCGTAGGCGAGGGCGAACGGCCACGCGATCGATAACAAGACTATCGCCATCGCGAGTTTGTTCAGGCCGCCGCCTCCCCAGCCTGGTAGCACGATGGCGAGCACCACGACGAGTCCGATCAGGCCCAGCCCGCCGGTGACCATAAGCCCGATCGCCGGCACCTGTACGAGCGACTTCGCGTCCCGCTTGCTTCCAGCGCTAGTGCGTCGGCGTCGGTCCCGCTCGTCGTCCTCCCATTCGGGTTCCCGTCGCTTGTTCTTCGATCCTTTCGAATCGGACCGCTCCGGCTCTGGCTCCGGGTCCCCATTGGGCATGAACCGTTCTTGGCACGCCGGGCAAACGGCTTCCCCGGAATCCGGAGCGTCAGGTAGTCGTGCACGACAGGTTGGGCATCGGATCATAGCGCGCTACCGGTCGAAGTCGTCTTCCGATCTTGCGGCGGGTCGGCCGAAGCCGTCCTTCACGTCGGGGTTCAGCAGTACGACCAATGCCCAGATGCCGAACGGAGTCGTGAAGCAACAACATCCATTCAATGGGATAATCGCCAGCACCGCGCCGATGAGCGCGAGCGGATAACCCGAAAGCGAACGCATCTTGAACCCGGCGATCGTCACCAGCAGGCTCGCGAACAACGTGCCGCCGTACAACGCGGTATTCAGCATGCGGCCTTCGGGCGTGTCGGCCTGTTCCAGATCCTCGATGCTCTGGCGGATCCGGTCCTTCATCTCGCCCGGCGGCTGCTTCGCTTCGACTTCCTTCATCCAATCGCGCACGGGGGCGAGGTTGTGCGTGAAGGTCAGGAAGGCGGAACTCGTGAGAATACCAAGCACGCCGAGGATGATGAGAAAGACCCCGGGGGCGCCCGTACGGGCGCGGGCGCGGTGCCATTCCCGCCGCGGGGGCGGTTCGCCATCGACGCGATCGTCGTCGAAATCGTTCATGGGTCGCTTTCAATAGGTGAGAACGCTGAACACGTCGTACGGAGCGAGCTTCGCGCGGCCTTGCAGGAAGCCGAGTTCGACAAGGAACGCGCAGCCGGCGACGATGCCACCGGCTTGTTCGACGAGTTTGCCACCCGCCGCCATCGTGCCGCCAGTCGCGAGCAGATCGTCCACGAGCAGGACGCGTTGGCCGCGCTCCACGCCGTCGATGTGCATGTGCAGTTCGGCCTGGCCATACTCCAGATCATACTTCAGGCTATAGGTGCGGTACGGCAGTTTCCCCGGCTTCCGCAGCGGTACGAGCGGCTTGTGCAGCTTAAGCGCCAGCGGTGCCGCGAACAGGAAGCCCCGCGCCTCCGCCGCCGCGATCGCGTCGATCCGCTCCCCGGCGTAGCGGATCGAGAGCAGGTCGATCGCATGCGCGAACGCGGTCGGATTCGCCAGCAGCGGCGTGATGTCCTTGAAGAGAATGCCCGGTTTCGGAAAATCGGGGATGTCGCGAATGAACGGATTCAGGTCCATCACGGATAGCCGGGTTCGGGGGACGGTCGGTCGACACGAACCTTCTTTATAGCGGAGGCGGGATGGCGGAACTAACCCTTCGACGCGCGAACCTGGCGGACGCCGCCACGATCGCGGAGTTCAACCGCCGGCTTGCGTGGGAGAGCGAACGGATCACGCTGGATGCCGCCACGCTGCTCGCGGGCGTGACCGCCGGCCTCGCCGACCCACACAAAGGGTTCTACACCGTCGCCGAACGGGCTGGCGAGATCGTCGGGCAGACGCTTGTCACCTTCGAATGGAGCGATTGGCGCAACGGCTGGTTCTGGTGGATCCAAAGCGTGTACGTCCGCGAAGACGCCCGGCGCGGCGGCGTCTTCCGCTCACTCTACCGACACCTCGAACGGCTCGCGAGTGATGACCCAACCGTCATCGGTTTGCGACTCTACGTCGAGGCGAACAATGACCGGGCGAAAAACACCTATCGTTCCCTCGGCATGACCGACACCACCTACGGTTTACTCGAAGTGTACCCCCTGCCCGGCCGCGAGAGGCACGCGATTCATTCGTAGTTGCGGTGTCTGGCTCTGTGGCTTGATGACGACAGGACGCCAGCTCGCCGGGCCGGAGATTCACCCCGGGGATTCCGGGTCTGGCCGGTTCGGTTCCACGGCCGTGGCGTTCGGTTCCCGCGCCCGACGTCGGTTGGGTACCGCCGGCTCCGCGAGCGATTTCCCCTTTCGATACAGATACCGAACGACGAGACCGGCAATCACGATCAGTGGCAGCCACGGTGCCACGGCCACCGCGCCGATCACGGCCGCCCGACCGGTCTGTTTGAGCGATCGTGTGGAACTGTCGAACGCATCCGATATCTCGCCTGAAAACGTCGGCGCGGTCGGCGAAACGTACTCGGCGTCCTCGCGGAGCGTCAGGTTCACGGTCGAAAGACTGGTCGCCGATTCAACGAACTTCAACCGGCCCTCGGCCCGTTCGATGTCCCCGCGAACCTTGACGATATGATCGCGGATCTTGAGCACGTCCTCGATCTTGTTCGCGCCGTCCTTGAGCAGTTTGTTGAGAGCCTCTTCTTCGACCTTCATGTTTTTGAGGCGTGCTTGGAGATCGACGAATTCTTCGGTCATGTCTTCGGAGTCGGAGGAATTGCGTTCAACGAACCCGAGTTTCGCGAGCGATTGAACCAGATCGCGATACTGTTCGACAGGCACCTTGATCGTCCAGGTGCCGACGCGGCGCAGGCCGCTGGAACCGATCCGTTCGGTCTTGGCGATGTAGCCGCGATGGCGATCGACGAGGTCTTCGACTTCCGCACTGGCGTCGTCGAGATTCCGGACGACGATGTGGACCGTCGCGGTGTAGCGGATCTTGCGCGGGGTTGTCGCGTCGGGTCTGCCGGCGGCATTCTTTGCCACCGCATCAGCCGCTTTTTCCGTCGCGGCTGGAGCGGCGACACGTGGCTGCCCGCCGCAGCCAACGAGCGCGAACCCACACGGGAGAAGAAGCGCACCTAGCGCAAGCGAGCGGAACATGGTGCACCGAGGTTGACGGTTCAGACGGGGTCAACCGATACGACGCGCCAGAGTCGGCTTTATTCCTTCGTTTTCTTGCACGGCAGGCGGTTGAAGCGTTCCGTCAGGTCGGCGATCCGTTCGACGGTGCCGTAGGGGAAGTACTCCCACTTCATGCGCCATTTCCAGTTGCCGTCGGCCTTGCCCGGCACGTTCATGCGGGCGTCGCCGCCGAGGCCGAGGACATCCTGCAGCGGGGCAATGGCGAGTTCGGCGACGGACGACCAGGCGAGGCGGAGGAATTCCCAGGCGGGTTCGTGGACCCAGTGGCCGACGTACTCCCCGATGAAACTCTGATCGCGGCCGTTGAGGGCGCGCCACCAGCCGAGAGTGGTGTCGTTGTCGTGGGTGCCGGTGTAGGCAACGGTTTCGGGTACGTAGTTGTGGGGTAGGTACGGGTTCTGCGGCTTGTCCATGGCGAACTGAAGGACACGCATGCCGGGGAGGCCGAGGCCGAGGCGGAGTTCATCGACGTCCGGAGTGATGAGTCCGAGGTCTTCGGCGATGAAGGGAAGCGAGCCGAGATTCGCTTTGAGGGCGTCAAAGAGTGCGCGGCCGGGGCCGTCGACCCATTTGCCGTTGCGGGCGGTTTTCTCGCCGGAGGGGATGTGCCACGCCTGCACGAAGCCGCGGAAGTGGTCGAGGCGGATCAAATCGACTTGTTTCAAGGTTTGTCGAACGCGCGCGATCCACCAAGCGTAGCCGTCGGCCTGCATCGCTTTCCAGTCGTAGATCGGGTTGCCCCAGTGCTGGCCGTCCTGACTGAAGTAGTCCGGTGGAACGCCGGCCACGACCGTCGGTTCGCAATTCTTGTCGATAAGGAAGAGTTTCGGGTTCGCCCAGACGTCGGCGGAGTCGGCGGAGACGAAGATCGGAATGTCGCCAATGATCTTGACCCCCTTCTCGTGGGCGTAGGCCTTCAGTTGCGCCCACTGGCGATCGAAGAGGAACTGGCCGAAGCGATGGCGTTCGACGGCGTCGCGGTATTTTTCGGACGCCTTCGCCAAGGCGGCGGGTTCGCGGCGCACCAGATCCGCGGGCCATTGCGTGAACGCGGCGTTCCCGTTCGCCTCGCGCAGGGCCATGAAAAGCGAGTAGTCGGTCAGCCAGGCCGATTCCCGGGAACAGTAGTCTTCAAACGGCGCGCGAAGGTCGTGGTACTTCGCGTGGCGGAAGTGATCCCACGCGGCCTGCAGGATGAGCGTCTTCAATTCCGTGACGGGCCCGCTGTCGAGCCGTTCGTCCGGGTACCATTTCCCGGCCCACGTGGCGGAGGTGACGAGGCCGTCGCGTTCGAGGAGTTCGGGGCTGAGGAGGTTGATGTTTCCGGCAAAGGCGGAGAAGGACTGGTACGGGGAGTCGCCAGAGCCGACCGGGCCAAGGGGGAGAATCTGCCACCACGATTGCCTCATGGCGGCGAGGGTGTCGATCCAGCGGCGCGCCATCGGGCCGAGGTCGCCGATGCCGTAGGGGCCGGGCAGGCAGGTGGGATGCAACAGGATGCCCGACGATCGACGGCCCATAGTTCGCTCCCGATGGTGCGATCATGATACGGACGGCGGCACCGTCGCGGATTGCTCCAATTCCAGTCGGAGCAAGTTGAGGGCGAGTTTGGCGGTTCGGCTCTGGATTTCGGTGCGGGTGCCGCCCCAGGAGTAGGGCTGGACGCGGGTGCGATCGGCGGAGGCGACGGCGACGAAGACGGTGCCGGCGGGCGTGCCGTCGTCGCCGCTGGTCGGGCCGGCGTAGCCGGTCGTCGCGATGCCCCAATCCGCGCCGAACTTCGCGCGCACGCCCTCGGCCATCGCTTGCGCGACGTCGGCGCTGACGGCGGTATGCCGGGCGATGGACTCGGCGGAGACGCCGAGTTCGCGGATCTTGACTTCGTTGGTGTAGGCGACGACACCGCCGAGGAGGTGCTTACTCGCCCCGGGCACCGTGCCGATCCGATGCGCGACAAGGCCGGCGGTAATGCTCTCGGCCGTGGCAACGGTCTGCCCGCGCGCCGCGAGGAGGCGAAGGACCACGTCCTGCAATTCCTCGTCTTCGACTCCGAAGACGTAGTTGCCGAGCCGCTCGCGGATGGTCCGCTCCACCGGATCGATCTGCTCCTGGACCTTGGCAAGAGTCGGCCCGTGTGCGAGGATGCGCAGCGAGATGACCGCATCGCTGACGGTGATGCCGACCTCGGGCACGTGGCCGCGGCGCGTGATGTCCAGCAGTTTCTCTTCGATCGCGGACTCGCCGGCACCAAAGGTGTTGATCTTCCGCTGGACGAAGACGCTACCGCCGCCGAAGCCGGCCGCGATAAGCCGTGGTTTCACTTGCGACTCGAACATCGCGAACATTTCGCTGGGCACGCCGGGCATCGCCGCGACGGCCTTCGCGCCGAAGCGCATCCAGATGCCGGGCGCGGTGCCGCACGAGTTGAACAGGATCTCGGCCCCCTCCGGAAACATCGCCTGCACGCGGTTGCGGTCGGGCATCTCGCGGTTCCGCTTCGCGAACAGACCGCGGATGTACTCGAGCGAATCCGGGTCCTCAACGAGACCGACACCCGCGACGGCGGCGAGGACTTCGCGCGTCAGGTCGTCCTGGGTGGGGCCGAGGCCGCCGGTGGCGATGACGAGGTCGGCGCGGGCGAGCGCGGTGCGGACGACGTCGAGGTTGTCGGTGAGGTCGTCCGCGACGGTAGTGTGGAATCCGACGGGGATGCCGAGTTCCGCAAGGCGGCGGCTGAGCCACTGCGAATTCGTGTCGAGGTTCTGACCGCTGGTGATCTCGCTGCCGATCGAGAGGATTTCCGCTTTCATGCCTTTAGTGTAGTTGTCGTGGGCCGAGAAGATTCGCGCGATGCACGCAAACCGATTCGGTCCGCCGGATTCCGATCCATGTCCTAAGCTTCCGATTGTCGCGGTTGCGTCCTCATCCGCGTTTCATCTTTCGGGAACGAATTCCCCCGGTATGCCCGCGATGCCCGACCGATCGACCATTCCCGCGACTCCGACCCTGGCACCGCCGCGCCAGGCGGTCGCGCACACGATGGTGCAGACCGGCGAGGCCCCGACGACGGCGACACCCGCGCCGCTCGCAGCGATGGATCCCCTGTCGCTCGGCCGTATCGGCGATTACGAAATCCAGGACAAGCTCGGCGAAGGGGGCATGGGTGCGGTCTATCGCGGCTACGACACCCAACTGCACCGCAACGTGGCGATCAAGTTGCTGCTGCCGGAGTATTCGGCCAACCGCGAGGCGCGCGAGCGGTTCCTGCGGGAGGCTCGCTCCGCCGCCGCGATCAGTCACGACAACGTCGTCACGATCTTCCACGTCGGCGATCACCGCGGGTCGGCCTATCTCGTCATGCCCCTGCTCAAGGGCATGTCGCTCGAGGCGTACTTCGCCAGGAAGGGCTTGCCGACGATCCCGCAGTCGATCCGTTTCGCGCGCGAGATCGCGGCGGGGCTGGCGGCAGCGCACCGGCAGGGTCTTATCCACCGCGACGTGAAGCCAGGGAACGTCTGGCTGGAAGCGCCCAACGGCCGGGTGAAGATCCTGGATTTCGGCATCGCCAAACCCATCGGCGCGGAGCGAAAGACCGCGCTGACGGAAGCCGGCGTCGTGATGGGTACGCCCGCGTTCATGAGCCCGGAGCAGGCGCGCGGCCACGCCGTCGATTCGCGCAGCGATCTCTTCAGCCTCGGGGCGATCCTCTATCGGCTACTTGCCGGCACACCGCCGTTCGTACGGCCGACCGTGATGGAAACGCTGACGGCGCTGGTATCGGAGGAGCCCGCGCCATTACGGCAGCGCAATCCGGACGTGCCTCCGCCGCTCGCGGACCTCGTGCATCGGCTGCTCGCGCGCGATCCCGCCGCGCGCCCCGATTCGGCCGAAGTGGTCATCCGCGAATTGCGGGCGATCGAGCGCGGCCACGCCGACGACCGCAAGGCTACGAGTGCCATCGCGGTCGACGCGGCGGTGCGCATTTCGGGCGAGATGCCGACGATTCCGCCCGATGTCGGCTTCGAAGTTGTCGAACCGGAACCGGCCGTGACAAGGAGCGGACCGCGCAAGAGAAGAAAGCGGAAGCGCGACGCGACGTGGCCGATGGTGGTCGGCGCTGCCTGCGTCGCGGCCATCGCGGTGGTGGCAATGGTCGTCTACGGGATCGTGAAATCGGTCGGGAAGTCCGGAGCACCGGAGCAACCCGCGGCGGACAATCCGAAGCTCCTGCCGGCCGTCGTTCCGCAAATGCCGGAACCGGAGAAGGTGGTCAATCCGGTCGAGCGACCACAACCAGAGATGTTCCCGCGTCCGCCGCTGCCGTGGCCGCCGCCGCCCGGGTTCGGTCCACGCCCGCCTGGCGGCAAGTTCCTCCCGCCCCCGTCGCGCGACAAACCTTAGGCAAACAGTTCCTTCACCGGTTTCCCGCGGCTGATCGGGTGCGGCCGGTTCTGCGTATCGCGAATCTCCAGATCCGGATCGAGTCCCAACGCATCGAACATCGTCGCCGCCAGGTCCTCCGGCGTCACTCGGCCGACCGTCGGCTGCGCAGCCAGCTTGTCGCTTGCGCCATGGACGTAGCCCTTTCGCGTCCCGCCGCCGGCGAGCACCGCGTTGTAGCACGCCGGCCAGTGGTCCCGCCCGCCGTTGCTGCTGATCTTCGGCGTGCGGCCGAACTCGCCGACCCAGACGACAAGCGTGGTGTCGAGCAGGCCGCGCTCTTCGAGATCGTTAATCAGCGCCGGCAGCGTGAGGTCGGTGATCGGCAGCAGGAAGTTCAATCGGGCGGGGACGTCTTCGCCGCGGAAGCCGTGGTAGTCCCAGCCGCCGTTCGCGCCGCCGATGCTGCGGGCGAAATAGACGTTGATGAACTTCGCCCCGGCCTCGACGAGTCGCCGGGCGAGCAGGCACGACTGGCCGTAGGTCGTGCGGCCGTACTGGTCGCGCACCGCCTTCGGTTCCTTCGACAGATCGAACGCCGACTTGAACGCCGGCGAGGTGAGCATCGCGATCGCCTTCTGGTACGAGGCGTCCACGCCCTGCGCGAGGGCGGACTTTTCCAGGAGGTCCGTCTGCGCGTCGATGATGTCAAGCACCTGCCGGCGGTTCTCGAGGCGCTCGGCCGAGAGGCCGTCGGGTAGCGTCAGTTCCGGCAGGCGGAAGCGTTCGGAGTTCGGGTCTTCGGTGACGAGCAGAGGGGCGTGTGTCTTGCCGAGGAAGCTGGAATGCTGGCCGGGCGTCACGGAGCCGTCGGCGATGACGTGAGGGTAGGCGACGAATCCGGCGACCCCTTTGTCCGGCGGCAGGAACTTGTTGACGATGCTGCCGTAGGCGGGGAAGAGTTCGAGCGAATCGCGGAGGCGCTGGTCGTCGATGGCGGGCGGGATGCCGGTGAGGCTGTAGTACCCGGCCGAGTTGTGGTTGTTCATCCGCGTGCCGTGCTGCATGTTGCGGACGATCGTGAGCTTGTCCGCCATCGCGGCGAGCTTCGGAATCTTCTCGCCGAAGATGACGCCGGGGAGCTTGGTCTTCGTGGCGCCGAACCAGCCGCGCACGTTGTCGGGCGCTTCGGGTTTGGGATCGAACGTCTCGTGCTGACCGGGGCCACCCCACTGGTGGAGGAAGATGATCGACTTGACGCGAGCCTTGCGTACCGGCTTCTCGGCCGCCGCGAGGAACTGCGGGAACGACAAGCCGAATAAAGAAGAGCCGCCGACGCGGAGGGCGGCGCGACGGTTGAATAGAAATGGAGGTGTATCAAAGGCCATCGTTAGCTCCGTCGCTTTCCAACCAATCTTGCCAAGTCTCGATCTGGATTGCAAACAATTCGTCGACGATTCGCTCCTCGGACCATTTGCGGGACCGCATCTGTTGGATGAATCCATAAAGCCCTAAGGCACTGGTCTTCAGCCTTCGCTTACGAATCAAATTGTGCGAGTAGTAGTCTGGTGCGACACCGTGACAGGTCTGAAATCCAATCTTGAAACCTCTGATCAGGACAAATACGAACTCGGAGTTCCGGGTGTCCAAATACATGGCTGGATTCTTACGAGCATGCTCCAAACACTCGACCATGCGTCGTGCCGAAGCGCGTTGTAGACGTGTCAGGGACATACTCGACCTTTGTTGAGATTAATAGCAACTGGGAGCAATGAACAAGGCAGGGAAAAGTTGCCAATAGTAATTGAGGTTGTTCGTCCCGCTTACTTCGCCAGCGAATAGCATACGATCCGCTCGTCGTTCCGCACGAAGACGCACTTGTCCGCGAAGGCCGGGTGCATCCACACGACTTTCCGGCCGCGGGCCATCGTGTTCGTCGCGTCGATCACGTGCGCCCGGCTCGTCTCCTCGTAGCCCTTCTCGCTGAGCTTCGCGAAGATCAGGTCGCCGTGCTCGTTAAAGAGGATCGTCTTCGATTCGTGCTTGACGAGGAAGGCGTGGCCCCAGCGTTCCGTGCGCGGGTCGGGTTCGGGACCTTTCGCCGGCGACGAGGCGCTGCGGGTCGCCTGCATCGTGAACCACTTCCGCTCGCCGGTGGCCGTGACGATGCAGCGCAGCTCGCCGTGGCTGCAGACGCCGTAGGTGTAGTCCCCCTCGCAGATCGGCGTCGTCATGATCGAACTGAGGTCGCGCGTCTGGTTCGGCATCTCGCCTTTCGCCTGGCTCTTCCAAACGACCTTTGCCGAGTCGGCCGAAACGTTCAGGAAGAACGAGCCGTTGTAGAACGAGGTCATGAACAGGCCTTTCTCGCCGACCTTGCGCGGGATCGGCACGTTCAACGACGACCGCGACTCGAACGGCACGCTCCAGATGCGCTTGCCGGAGGACGGATCGAGACCGACGACGGCACGGGCGTGCCAAACGATCAACTGGCGCTTCCCGCCGAACTCGTAGATCACCGGCGGGCCATAGCCGAAATCCCCTTCGCAGCTCTGCGATTGCCAGTTCACCTTCCCCGTCTTTTTGTCGAAGGCGATCACGAGCTTGTCCGGCCCGCCGCCGACGCAGATGAGGTTGTCGCCATCCACGAGCGGATGACACGCGAAGCCCCACACCGGCACGCGGGCGTCGAAGTCGTTGACGAAATTCGCCTTCCAGATGACATGTCCCTTCGCCGCATCGAGGCAATGGAGATCCCCCATCGCGCCGAGGCAGTACACGCGGTCGCCGTCGACCGTGGGCGTGCAGCGCGGCCCGGCGGCGTAGCTGATCTGATAAACGCAGGGATATTCCCACGACCAAAGTCGTTCGCCGGTCTTGACATCGAGGCACAGGACGCGCTCGTTGCCATCGACGGCGGAGCGCGTGAACGGGCTATCCGGGTTCTTCGCGCTCTTCGCCAGCTCGCGATCCATGACGTAGAGCTTGCCATTCGCCACCGCCGGCCCGCCGTAGCCGATGCCGATCGGCTTGTCCCACAGCTTCTTCGGCCCGTCCTTTGGCAGTTGGTCGATGATCCCCGTCTCGCGCCACACGCCGTCGCGCTGGGGGCCGAGCCACTGCGGCCAGTCGTCGGCGCGGACGGCACCGAATCCGACGAGAAGCATTCCAGCGAGAAGATGGCGCATGTTCGACTTCCTGGGAAAAAGCGATATCGGGGAAGCGGTCCGGTCCGGTTGATGGAATCCACAATTAGTCTTAGATTGTACGGTTGATGTTGTCCGCACAAGACTCGCACAGGTGACGCATGTTCGAAGGGATGACCCGCGGCCTCTCGGATGCCTTCAAGAAGCTGCGCGGCCGCGGCCGGCTCACGCAGGACAACATCCGCGAAGGCCTGCGCGAAGTCCGCCGCGCGCTGCTCGAAGCCGACGTCAACCTCACCGTCGTCACCGAGTTCATCGCCCGCGTCGAGGCGAAATCGCTCGGCCAGGACGTTCTCGAGCGCGTCGACCCCTCCGAGCAGATCGTCAAGAACATCTACGAAGAACTCGTCGCGCTGATGGGGCCAGTCGATCACAAGATCCCGCGCCGCGGCGACCGGCCCGCCGTTCTCATGCTCTGCGGCCTCCAGGGTTCCGGTAAGACGACGACCGCCGCGAAGCTCGCGCTCACGCTGAAATCCCAGGGCCGCAAGCCGCTCCTCGCCGCCGCCGACTTGCAGCGACCCGGGGCCGTCGAGCAACTGCAAACGCTCGGCACGCAGATCGGCGTGCCGGTCTACAGCGAGAAGACTTCGCCCGTCGACGTCTGCAAAAACGCCGTCGCCGAGGCGAAGAAGACCCTCTGCGACGTGGTCATCCTCGACACCGCCGGCCGGCTCCAGATCGACGAAGCCCTGATGGACGAGCTGAAGTCGATCGACAAGCTCGTGAAGCCGGACGAGGCGTATCTCGTCGTCGACGCGATGATCGGCCAGGAAGCTGTGAACGTCTCGAAGGCGTTCAACGAGGCGCTCGAGCTGAACGCGGTGATCCTGACGAAGCTCGACGGCGACGCCCGCGGCGGGGCGGCGCTCTCGATCAAGCACGTCACCGGCGTGCCGATCAAGTTCCTCGGCATGGGCGAGAAGGTGGACAAGCTCGAGGAGTTCCACCCCGAGCGCATGGCCGGGCGCATCCTCGGCCAGGGCGACATGATGGGCGTCGTCGAGAAGATCGCCGCCATCCAGCAGGAGATCTCCGAGGAGGAACTGAAGAAGCAGCAGGAGAAGCTCTCGAAGGGCACCTTCTCGCTGAACGATTTCCGCAAGCAGTTCGAGATGATCGCGAAGATGGGTATGAAGGACCTGATCGGCCGGATGCCGGGGATGAGCGAGATGATCCCGCCGGGCGAGGACCCGGAGGTGGCGCTCAAGCGCGTGCAGGGGATGATCGACAGCATGACGAAGAAGGAGAAGGCCGACCCGGACATCATTGATCAGGGCCGCCGCCGCCGGATCGCCGAAGGTGCCGGCGTGCAGCCGCACGAGGTGAAGCAGTTCCTGGCGCAGTTCGACCAGGTGCGTCTGTTGATGAAGCAGATGAGCGAGATGTCGATCTTCCAGAAGATGAAGATGATGACCGGCCTCGGCAAGATGGGCGCGTTCAACCCCGGCGGCATGAACAACCTGAAGCTGAAAGGCGACACCGGCCACCGAAAGAGCGCCAAGGAGCGAGCCGAGGACCGGAAGAAGAAGAAGCGCGGGCGGTGAGGTTCCGCCAGTATTAACGCTTTTCCCGAGGGTTCGGTGAGACTTCTCGGAACACGATCCCGGCTGCATCGGCGGAACGGCGAACATCGCTCCAGAACCGCTCCCATCGCTCGCGTTCACCCGGATCGGGCATAAGTGCGAGTTGCGCCGGCTCGCGGACTGCGGCGAGATCCTTGTCGACGAGATACTGCTGCAGATCCGTCCGCGCTTGTCCGAGTCCTTGCGAATTCGTCTCCGCCAACCGTTTGTTGATGTCAGTCATTCCGTTCGTTAGCCAGTCCCGCGCTCGGCCCTGTAGGACGTGCCACTCGTCGAGGCTTACGGCCGAAACCGAGACGTCCTGACCACTTAAGAACTGGACCGCCGCGCAAGCGGCGTTGTAGGTATTCGCGAAGGATGTCGGCCCATGATCGGCGTACAGGCGGTACGCGCGGGCAAACAGGCCGGGCCGACACTGCAGGCAATGATTCGCATAGGCAATCGCGTCCGACGGCTCGAGGACTTTCCGACCCGCGACATATGCGGGGAACGCGTGTTCGGTCGCAAGAAGCTTTTCATAAAAACCAAGCGTCGGTTTAGTGCGAGAATCGTTGGGGAAGAGTTCGACGGCCTTGCGCGCCGCCGCGACCGCCTCGGGAAGACGGCCGTTTGCCCTGTAGAGAAACGCGAGATTCTGATAGGCCACCGGCAGCTTCGGATTAACGCGAATCACTTCACGAATGAGATCGATCGCGCCCGTCAGATCTCCCTTAAGCCGAAGCAGATTCGCGAGGGCTAGCAGGGTCGGTTCGCGATCGGGATTCCGGCGCAGGATGTTGCGGTATTCGGCTTCGGCCTCGGGGGAACGCCCCAGGAACGGGAGGTTGGACGCCCGCGAATGGCGGTAGCCGAGGTCGTCCGGTACCAGCCGGAGAGCGGCCTCGTAGGCGGTCACCGCATCCGCGAATCGGCGTTGCCGCTGGGCGATGTCCCCGCGCAGGGCATGGGCAGGTGCGAGATTCGGATTCAGCCTAAGGGCTTCCTGGGCTGCGGCGTCGGCCGCCGGCAGATCGTTCTTATCCAAATGCATCAGGGCCAGTTCGTGGCGGAGCGTCGCGTCATCCGGAGTGAGGGCGATCGCGCGGTGGATGCTGACGATGGCGTTTTCGACGCGATTGGCTTTTCGGGAGAGGATAGCATCTTGTTTGTGGCCGGCGGCGGCACCGACTTTGTCACCCAGCGACTCGAGCGCGACAGCTAGCCGCCATGGATGGTATGGATCGGTCGGTGCAAGCCGCATCGCTTCGCGTGCGGCGTCGGCGGAGATTTTGTACTCTTTCGCGGCGAAGGCGACCTCGGAATAGCGCCGCCAATCCCAGACATTCAGTGCGAAATACCGGGTCGCATTGCGATATGCTTCCAGCGCCTCGGGCAGTTTGCCGATAGCTTCGTAGGAGTTGCCGATCTGGCTGTACAGATGCGTTTGCGGGTCATTCGAATGGTTGAGGGCTCGCAGCATGAACCGCAAGGCTTCCTCGTGTTCATTGGCCGCGGCGAGCGAAACACCCAGAAGCCCGATGCTTCGAGCGCTTTCACGATCCAGCGTTACCGCCTTCCGGTATGCGGCCACCGATTCCTGCGTTCGATTCGACCATTGCAGCGCCTGTCCGTAGCGCTGCCAGTAGTCGACGACCTCTGGTTGATCGATGACGAGTTTGTGGAAGATCTTGGCGGAGCCCGAGTAGTCGCGGGAATTGAACAACAAGCTACCGAGTTGAACGCGAGCGTAATAGTCGTCCGGCTTGGTTTCGATCTGCGCTTGTAATTTGGCGATGATATCACTACTCGCTGAACCGTTTCCGATTTTCGCTTGTTGAGTCGTCTTTTCCAACGTTGCTGCCGCAAGAAAGCTCTGAGCTGCGGGAACGTTCGGGCGCAGCGCGACTGCGGTGCGGAACGCACCAATCGCGAGATCAAGCCGCTTCGGCTTTCCGTACCAATAAGCCCAGCCGAGTTCGAAATGCATCCAGAAATCGTTGGGATGATTGCGGATACCCACTTCGGACACCAAAGCCGCGTCGCCACCAAGTTGTCCTATCCGTGATGACAGAAATGAGACCAATGACGGCGTCATCTGATCCTTGGGCATAGCCTCCACGAGCTTCAGAACTTCAGACGCACTTTTCAGCTCACCCGCAAAGCGACCGGGACGGTTATTTTGACCCGTCGCAGCCGACGTGACCGCCCAGACTCGTTCGCCTTGCTGTTGAAGTCCGTTTACTATGCTTGCCGTCCAAGCCCAGTCGTCGAGCGCGACCAATAATTCGGACCATATGGAAGTGGCTTTCAATCGATTCGCCAATTCGACAGGGTCGTCATTGAGGATGTCATATCCATAATCGCGAAATGCATTGATATAGGCGGGGGGTGCGTCTTCGTTATGATACTTACCGTCCACACCAGCCTTGGCCATTCGAATTTCGAATAGACGCTCGAGGAACTGCGTGTCTCGGCGGGCCGCAGCAACTTCCGTAGCAAGTATGGGGTCGTCGCCAGGACCAAATTGTCCTGCCACCTGGGCGAGCAGGTCTTCGGCTTGTCTCCAATGCCATTGCTTGCGGAATTCGGCGGCACGCTCAATTGCACCCCGCGCATTGTTTTGCAGCCTTTCCGATCGCGCGTTTTTCTCCACATCCGCGAGAGCCTTTTCCGAATTGCGTTCGGACTCCAGCCTCGCACGATCGTCGATCTGTTTTTGCGCCCACCATGCACCAACTCCACCAATCGCAACAAGTACGACCGCCATTCCGGCCAGAGCGAGTTGTGCGCGCCATCGTTTGCGATCGGCTACGGCCTTGATGTTCGCCGCCTCACGCTCCGATTCCGCTCGCACACGTTCCAGTTCTGCTCGGCGCGCGCGTTCTTCCGTCTCCGCGCGGAAGGCTGCCACAGCCTCCGCGACTGCAGAAGCATTTCTCGGGCGGCCCGCTTTGTCTGCGCTTAAACACCGACGGCACAACGCCACTAATTCCGGTTCCGCTCCGCTATCCCCAAGCCTGGCCTGAGCCTCGGCCTGATTCGCCCGCACGGCCGCTTTACGGACGGATTCCGGATCAGTTCCAACGTAGGGCGGATGACCTGTAAGGATCACGCAGAGAATCGCCCCAAGGCCGAACACGTCGCTCTGGGCATCCACTTCGTCAATTGCGCCGATCGCCTGCTCCGGCGGCATGTACGACGGCGTACCCAATAAACTTCCCGCTTGTGTGGCGACATCGTCGCCCCGATGCGACTGAATTTCCGTGGCCGGCTCGGCCAGAACATCGGCTTGAGCTATCAAAGTCCTCGAATCGTTCAGGACCTTTGCAAGCCCCCAGTCCATCACAAGAACTTCACCGTACGCCCCGACCATTATGTTTTGAGGTTTCAAATCACGATGAATGACTTGATGCGTATGCGCGTAGCCCACGGCATGACACACCTGCTCGAAAATCGCCAGATATCGGCTACGATCCTCTGTCCAGTTCGTGCGATCTTTCAAGTGTTCTTGAAGTGTACGGCCCTTGACCAACTTCATTGCCAGAAACGGGCTACCGTTAGACTGGTAACCAACACGATAGACGGGCGGAATCCCCGGATGTTGGAGCTGACCAGTGATCTGAGCCTCATTGAAGAAACGTTCGGCAGCCACAGAATCGGGAAGGTACTTGGGAAGTAATAGCTTGATCGCCACTTCCCGGTTTAACTCCAGGTCGCGGCCATGATAAACCACCCCCATACCGCCATGGCCTACCACTTCCAGCAGTTCATAGCCGGTCAACTCCGGTCTTGGCGCAGTATCCCCTGAGGAATCGACGTCAATGGTCTCAGCCGAGTACGCGACGGACGCAGTAACGGGATCGGAGATGTGCGTCTTCGTTGCTTCGGCCATAATTCACCCTCAAACCGATGTAATTAGAGCAAAAGGGCAATCCTGTGTCGATAGTCTTGTAGTCATCATTCGATCCTATCGCCTATTCGACTGAATCGAATCCTCAAATGAGGATGATCGGAAACCGCTCCCCAAACCCGCCTTGACCGGCGTTCGCGCCGTCCTCTACCATCCGCGTTCTGACCGTGCCCGACAGGATGTCGCAGGATGTTGGCCCTTCCCGGCAGTGCGTTCGCCAGTGTGTTCGTCGAGGCCGCCCGGTCGCCGGAGCGGATCGAAGCCGCCCGCTGGTCGACCGAACACCCGTACTTCCGCTGGCTGCACGCGCAGCTGCCGGAGCCGTTCTTCCACACGCAGGCGTTCCTGCTGTTCCTGCTCGTCGTCGCCGTGGCGTACTGGATGGTGCCGCGGAAGATGAACTCCGTGCGCGTCTGGCTGCTCGTGATCGCGAGCTTCCACTTCTACGCCGCCTGGAACGCGAGCCTCGCGCTGCTCGTGACGGTCACGACGCTCGCCGATTACCTCTTCGCCCGCCTGATCGAACGTACCGAAGCGCCCCGCTGGAGAAAGCTCCTGCTTTTCAGCAGCATCGGCATGAACCTCGGCGTGCTGTGCTATTTCAAGTATCGCGGGTTCTTCCTGAACGAACTGCATTCCCTCGTCGGCAGCTTCGGTTTCGATGCCGGTTACCGAACGCTCAGTCCGCTCGACATCCTGGTGCCGTTCGGCATCTCGTTCTACACGTTCGAAGCGATCAGCTACACCGTCGACGTCTACCGCAAGAAGATTCCGGCCGAGCGGAGCCTGCCGCACTTCATGCTGTTCATCCTGTTCTTCCCGCACCTGGTGGCCGGGCCGATCGTCCGCGCCGGGGATTTCCTCCGCCAGACGCGGCGGATCAAGCGCTGGAACTGGCTCCGCGTGCAGATCGCGTTGCAGTTCTTTCTGCTGGGCGTGTTCAAGAAACTCGCCATCGCCGACCGCATGGCGGTGTTCACCGACGGCGCTCCCGGGCTGCCGGGGCCGTTCCTCGCGCCGGAGTTGCACAACACCGGCGCGCTCTGGCTCGCCCTCATGGCGTACGCCCTGCGCATCTATTGCGATTTCTCCGGCTACTCCGACATGGCGCTCGGCCTTGCGCACCTGTTCGGCTACAAGCTGACGCAGAACTTCAACATGCCCTACCTCGCCACGAACGTCTCCGAGTTCTGGCGGCGCTGGCACATCAGCCTCAGCACCTGGTTGCGCGACTACGTGTTCATTCCCCTCGGCGGCAGCCGTGCCGGGGCGTGGGCGACGAACCGCAACCTGCTCATCACGATGCTGCTCGGCGGCCTGTGGCACGGGGCGAACTGGACCTACGTGCTGTGGGGCGCGATGCACGGCCTGCTGCTCGTGATGCACCGGCAGTTCCGCGCCTGGAGCGAGACGAAGCCGATGCTCAGCGCAGCCCTGCAAACGCAGGCGGGCACGGTGCTGCGCATCCTCGTCACGTTCCTCGCGGTCACGCTTTGCTGGGTCTTTTTCCGCCCGGAATGGGACAAGTCGATCACGATGCTTCAACGGCTCTTTGGGCTGTACAACGGCCTCGGCCTGCCGCTTCACAACCGCAGCTTGTGGTACACGGTCCTGTTCGTGATGCTCTGCCACCTGCTCGTGGCCCGAGGGCTGTGGCAGAAGTTCTGGAACCGCGCCCCCGGTACCGTGCTCGGCGCCGGCTACGCCTGCTGCCTCATCCTCGCCCTCGTGCTCGCGCCCGAAGGCGGCAAGACCTTCATCTACTTCACCTTCTAATGGAACGCCTTGCCCCGCCAGCCCGGATGTCCCGACGGCGCGCGCTCCCCGCGATCGCCGCCGGGGTCGTCGTCTTCGTTCTGCTCAACGCCGGGCTGGGCTTGTGGGCCGATCAACTGCCGCGTATCCGCGATCCGTACTACGGCGACAAGTTCGTCAAGCTCCGCGCGAAGGCGAATCGTCCCGATCGCGGGCCGCTCGTCGTCGTGTACGGCAGCTCGCGCACCGGGTTCGCCTTCAACGGCACGCTCGTCGAACGCACCATCCGGGACGCCGGCGGTCGCGCGGCGGCGTTCAACTACGGCATCCCCGCGATGGGGCCGATCGGGCAACTGCTCTACTTCCGCCGCACACTCGCCGATGGCGTCCGGCCGGATTTCGTCATCGTCGAAGTGCTGCCGAGCATGTTCGCGAAGTGCGCCGACGGGCCGCGCGAACAGCACTGGATGACCGGCGACCGGTTGCTCCGCCGCGAACTGGACACGGTCGAACGCTGCGGCTATTCCTCGCCGGACGTGCGCGGCCGCTGGTGGGAATCGAGCCTCGTACCGGTCTACGGTCTGCGGTTCCAGTTGCTTGGCCGGGTGATCCAGAGCTGGATTCCGTGGCAGTTCCGGCAGGACTGGAGCCGCGGGACGGACGAATCGGGCTGGTGCACGCCGTACAAGGATGTCATCACGGCGGACGAGCGCGCGTTCGCGACGGCGAAGGCGCGGGACGAATACCACGCGGTGCTACAAACGTGGCAACTCGACGCCACGCTGGCCGCGACGCTGGACGAACTGCTCGGCGAGTGCCGGTCCGCCGGCATTCCCGTGAAGTTGCTGCTGATGCCGGAGAGCGGGGAATTCCAGGCGATGTACCCGGCCGACGTGCGGAGGCGGATCGATGCATTCGTGCGCGGGCGGGGCGTGCCGGTGATCGACGCCCGCGACTGGCTCGCCGCCAGCGATTTCACCGACGGGCACCACCAACTCCGCGGCGGCGCGGAAACGTTCTCGAAGCGGCTGGCCTTGGAAGAAATCCTACCCTGGGTGAACGGCCGATGATCCTGCAACTGGTTCCAACCCTGGCCAGCCTGTTCCCGGCCCGCCGGTCCGCGTCGGAGCCTCCGGCACCGGCCATCGCGCGCCGCAAGCGGAGCGCCCGCCACGCCGTCGTCGGTTTCCTGGCCCTGTTCCTGATCGCCAACGTCGTCTTCAGCGTCGGCATGGACACCCTCTTCCGCAGCGTGCGCGATCCGGAGTACGGCCGGCGCGTGGCGCGGTTCCACGCCCGCGCAGCCGAGAACCCCGGCAGGCCCATCGTCGCCGTGCTCGGCAGTTCCCGCGTGTCGATGGCGGTGCGCCCGGAGTTCGCCAACGCCGAGACCGGACCGCTCGTCTTCAACTTCGGCCAGGTCGGCGGCGGACCCTTCACCGAACTGATGACCCTGAAGCGGATGATCCTGGACGGCGTCGAGCCGAAGGAACTCATCGTCGAGTACTGGCCACCCTATATGCACCAGACCGGCCTCTACTCGGAGCAAAGTCGAACCGACCTGCACCGGTTCTTCGCCACCGACGAATCGTTCGTGCGGGAATGGTTCCTCAATTCGGAGTGGTACGTCGGGCACATGCACCGCATCCGGTGGAACCCGTTCTACGAACACCGCATGCGGATCCTCAACCAGACGCTACCCTCGTGGCTCATGCACAACCGCCGGGCCGACGCCGGATGGGACCGCCTCGACCCGTGGGGCTGGCTGCCCGGCTACGACCGCGACCTGACCGCCGCCGAACGCGTCGAACGCCACAAACTCGCGTGGGACTACTTCCATCGCGTCTTCGACCAGTTTCGCTCGGACGAGCGCGCGTGGCTCGCCCTGCGCGAGATCGTCACCCTCGCGAAGGTCCGGGGCATGCCGATCACGATTCTCTGGATGCCGGAATCGACCGAATTCCGATCGTGGTATCCGAACGAGGTGCTGCGACAGGGCGAACGCGAGATCGAAGCCTTCTGCCGCGCGGAAGGGATCAGCTTCGTCGACGCGCGGACGTGGGTGCCGGACGTACACCTCGGCGACGGGTTCCACCTGAACATCCACGGTGCGGAAATCTTCTCCCGCAAGCTGGGCGATTATCTGCGGAGCCGGCCGTGAGCGCGGTCCGCCATCGCCGTGCCGGCCGCGCCGTCGTCTCGGCGGCGGTGGTGTTCGTCGTCGCGCAGCTGGCGCTGCACGCCGCGCTCGAAACCGTGCGCCCGGAGTGGCGGGACCCGGAATTCGGCTGGCGGATCAAGGCGTTGCGGAGTCTGGATCGCGAAGGCCGGCCGCTCGTCGTGGCGTTCGGCAGCTCGCGCACGCAGATGGGTCTCTCGCCGCGCGACCTGGGGCCGGACGCGCCGACCGTCTTCAACTTCGGCCAGGCCGGCGCGGGCCCGATCCAGACGCTTTTGAACCTTCGCCGCGTTCTGGAAAGCGGCATCCGGCCCGACGCCGTGCTCGTCGAGATCATGCCCGCCACGCTCGCCTACACCGGAAACACCGAAAGCTTCTACCACGATTCGCTCGTCCGCCTCGACCACGCCGACCTCCGCCGGCTCGCGCCCTACTGCGCTTCGCCCGATTCGTTCCCGGCCCGGTGGTTCGCCGCGCGAGCCATCCCCTGGTACTCCCAGCGCCAGCTCCTGCTCAGCCACTGGCAGCCCACCCTGCTCCACTGGAAGCAGCGAATCGACTTCCAGTGGCGGCTCATGGACGACCGCGGCTGGGCGAAATTCCCCTTCGACGCCATCGACGACGACTTCCGCCGCACGCAGACCGCGCAAACGCTCGCGCAATACCGCGCCACCTTGAAGGACTTCGCCATCGCGCCGATCGCCGAGCGCTTGCTGAACGACACGGTCGACCTCTGCCAACAGGCCGGCATCCCGCTGGCGTTCTACCTCATGCCCGAAGCCGAGGAATTCCGCCGCATGCTCCCCGCGGACCGGCGGAAACAACTCGATGAATTCCTAGCCGCCTTCGCGGCGGATCGCGGCGTCCGCATCTTCGATTGTTCCGACTGGCTGAACGATGCGTCCTTCTCCGACGGCCACCACTTGCTGGCAACCGGTGCGCGGGATTTCAGCCATCGGTTCGGTCAGGACTGCCTCGCCGGATGGTACGAACTCCGGCGCGACCACTAACGGACCTGTCGTGGCTTCGGCACCCCGGCCTGGGGCCGTGAATGCACAGGCCGTCTAATCCTTGCCGTACTCGTCCTTCCACTCCTCGTACCACGCCATTTGGATCGCTTCGAGGATCTTCTCGTTGGATTTCGCCGGCTCGCCGGCGAAGTCTTCGAGGTCGAGGATCCACTTGTGCATGTCGGTGAAGCGCACGGTGAGCGGGTCGAGCGTGTCGTACTTCTCGAAGAGCAGTTCGCCGATCGCGCGGGTATCGGTCCAGTTCAGCGGCATGGCATGGCTCCGGTGCGTGGGAGAGCCATTTTATCGCATATTTGCAACCAAACAATGCAAAGACACTCTATCTTCTACTTGTTGGCCGCAAGCCTTTGGCATCAGTAAATGTTAAACGAGAATTGCGACCGACGCTATCCGATTGAAATTAATCCAGAATACAAAAACACAGTGGCCCGAATTGACAATCACAGGCAGTAATTGCGTTGCTGTGGCACATTCACAACGGGAAAAGAATTCAATTGAAACACTAAGGAATTCGATATACTCCTCGGAGATATGAAACGACCTCTTTGTTCTCCTTCAACTTTCTTATGGCTTGTCGCACCAGATTGTCCCATATGCGCTCGGTGCATTGGGCTTCGTATTTTCGACCGGTCGAAATACGTATTTCAAGTAGCGATATTGGAAGCCGTAATCGTTCACACTCCGACGAGTAGTTTGGGTCCGGTCTGGCCGTTCAA
>JAHBXO010000041.1 GCA_019636445.1 Gemmataceae bacterium
CGCTAAACGGTTTCCTCTTTGAACTTTGAACTTGAAACTTTGAACGTCTCGCAATGACCACCGTCTCCGATTCCCTCCTGCATTACCGCCCCTGGCGCGGCGAGTTCCGTGGGCCGATCCACGGCTCCCTCGCCATGGCGCGCCTCTCGCTCCTGCTCCTCGCCCGCCGCAAGCTCTTCTGGGGCCTCTACGCCCTCGCGCTGATGATCTTCTTCTTCTTCTTCTACGGGCAGTACCTCGTCGTCTGGATCCAGGAGCAGACCTCGCAGCAGACCGTGCAGTTCGGCGGCATTCCCGTCAAAATGGGCGACCTGACGAAGTTCCTCGACCGGCTGAACCTCAACGGCTCCGCCCACACCTTCGGCAATTTCATCTGGTTCGAAGGCTACATCGTCATGATCGTGATGGCGCTCGCCGGCTCGGTGCTCGTCGGCAACGACTTCGCCCACGGCAGCCTGCCGTTCTACCTCGCCAAGCCGATCGGCCGTCGGCACTACCTGCTGGGCAAGTTCCTCGCCCTCGGCCTGTTCCTGAACCTCGTCACCACCGTGCCCGCGCTCGTCCTCTTCCTCCAGGCCGGCCTGCTCTACGACTGGCAGAGTTATTATTTCGACCACCTGCGCGAACTCGCCGGCATCCTCGGCTACGGCCTCGCGCTCACGCTCACCCTCGGCACGTTGCTGCTCGCCACTGCCGTCTGGGTCCGCCGCACCGTGCCCCTCATCATGGTCTGGACCGGGATGTTCGTGCTCGCGCGCCTCCTCGCTTCGATGCTCGTGGAAGGGGCGAAGCTGGACGCGCGCTGGAAACTGATCGACCTGTGGAACGATCTCTACCTCGTCGGCCTCTGGTGCCTCGGGGCTTCTCGCGAAAGCATTCGCGGCGACCAGCCGGAGTTCTGGGAAGCCGCCGCCGCGTGCGGAGTCGTGATCGTCCTCGGTTTGCTGTACCTGAGGAAACGGATACAAGCCGTGGAAATCATCTCATAGTGCGGAGTGCGGAATGCGGAGTGCGGAGTTAAAGACCGAAAGCCCGGCGAATGCGAATGGGGATTTGTCTTCCCACTCCGCACTCCGCACTCCGCACTCCGCACTCTTGCTCTTCGAGCAGGTCTCGAAATGGTACGGCTCCGTCCTCGCGCTCAATCAGGTCACGCTGGAACTCCGCGGCGGCATCACCGGCCTCGTCGGCTCCAACGGGGCGGGCAAGTCCACCCTCATGAAGCTCGCCACCGGACAGGTGCGGCCCACGCTCGGACGCGTCACCGTGTCGGGCGTCGACGCCTGGCACTGGGAGGCCCGCCGGCTCGTCGGCTACTGCCCCGATCTCGACGCCTTCTACGAGGACATGACCGGCCGCGAATTCGTCCGCACAATGGCCGACCTCTGCGGCTATCCCGCCGCCGATTCGAAACGCCGCACCGAGTCGACGCTTGAACGTGTCGGCATGACCGACCGCGCCAACCGCAAGCTCCGTGGCTACTCGAAGGGGATGCGCCAGCGCATCAAGATCGCGCAGGCGCTGCTCACCGACCCGCCGCTGCTCGTCCTCGACGAACCGCTCTCCGGCATCGACCCCGTCGGCCGGCACGAACTCCTCGACCTCTTCCGCGCGCTGGCGGCGCAGGGCAAGGCGCTGCTCGTGTCGAGCCATGAACTGGAGGAACTGGAAAAGCTGACGAACCACGTGGCCATCGTCGCGCGCGGGCGCATCGCCGCCGTCGGGACGCTCGGAAAGATCCGCGAGATGCTGGACGATTATCCGCTCTCCGTGCGCATCGATCTGGATGGCGCCAAGGACGCCGCCAGGCTCCTGCTCGCGCTCGACGAGGTGACCGGCGTGGATATCGATCGTGAATCGCTCACCGTGCGGGCACGATCGCCGAAGTCGTTCTATCGCGACTTCGGCGATCTCGTCGTCCGCGAAGGCCTCGTCGTCCATCGGCTCGAACCGCTGGACGACTCCGCCCACGCCATCCTGGGTTACCTGCTGGGCGGCAGCGGGAAGACATAATCAGCCGGTCACGGCCCCTTCGCTGGCGGAATGGACGAGCTTGGCGTACTTCGCGAGGACGCCGCGGGCCACGCGAACCGGCGGCTTCGTCCACGCGGCCCGGCGCTTCGCCAGTTCCTCGTCGCTCACGTTCACTTGCAAGAGCTTCTTGTCGCCGTCGATGGTGATGCTGTCGCCGTCCTTGAGGAGGCCGATGGTTCCGCCGGTCCAGGCTTCCGGGGCGACGTGGCCGACGACGAGGCCGTGCGTGCCCCCGCTGAAGCGGCCGTCGGTGATGAGGCCCACCGATGCGCCGAGGCCCTGGCCCATCAGCGCGCCGGTGATGCTGAGCATCTCGCGCATGCCGGGGCCGCCGACGGGGCCTTCGCCACGAATCACCACCACGTCCCCGGCCACGATCTTCCGCGCCTGGATCGCCTGGAAGCAAGCCTCTTCGCCGTCGAACACTTTGGCCGGACCGGTGATGTGCCGGACTTTCAGACCGGAAAGTTTCGCGACGCAGCCTTCGGGGGCCAGGTTCCCCTTCAGGATGACGATGTGCCCCTTGTCGTACTTCGGGGCATCCAGCGACATCATCACCTTCCGCCGCGGATTGGCGTAGACGCTGGTGACGTCCTTCAGGTTCTCCGCCAGCGTCTTCCCCGTGACGGTGATGCAGTCGCCGTGGAGCATCCCGGCATCGAGCAGCGCCTTCAGCACCGCCGGCACGCCGCCCTCGCGGAAGAGATCGTACATGACGTACTTGCCGCTCGGCTTCAGATCCGCCAGGTGCGGCACCTTCATGCCGAGGCGGTCGAAGTCGTCGAGCGTCCAGGTCACTTCCGCCTCGCGGGCGATGGCCATCAGGTGCAGCACGGCGTTCGTCGAACCGCCGAGGGCAAGCACGAGCGTGTAGGCGTTCTCCAGGCTCTTGCGGGTGATGATGTCGCGCGGGCGGATGTTCGCGTGGACCAGCCGCACGAGCGCCTCTCCGGCGTGGAAGGTCTCGCGGTCCTTGGCGCTCGAGATGGCGGGGTAGCTCGAATCGTGCGGCAGGGACATGCCCATCGCCTCGATGGCGCTGGACATGGTGTTGGCGGTGTACATGCCGCCGCAGGATCCGGCGCCGGGGCAGCTCTCGCACTCGATCTTGTGGAGCTTTTTCTCGTCGATGGAGCCGGCCTGGAATTTCCCGACGGCTTCGAAGATGGAGACGATGTCCACGTCTTCGCCGTCGGGCCCGATGCCGGGGAGGATGCTGCCGCCGTAGACGAAGATGCCGGGGATGTTCAGGCGCGCGAGCGCCATGAGGCAGCCGGGCATGTTCTTGTCGCAGCCGCCGATGGCGATGAGGCCGTCGTGGTTCATGGCGCCCGAGACGGTCTCGAGAGAATCGGCGATGACCTCGCGGCTGACGAGGCTGTAGCGCATGCCCATATGTCCCATGCTGATGCCGTCGGAGACAGTGGGGGCACCGAAGATCTGCGGGACGCCGCCGGCCGCGCGGATGCCTTCGATCGCCTTCCGCGCGAGGCGGTCGAGGTGCATGTTGCAGGGTGTGATGTCGGAGTGGAGCGAGGCGACGCCGACCATCGGCTTGGTGAAATCGTCGTCCTGGAAGCCCACCGCGCGGAGCATCGCGCGGTTCGGGGCGCGGCCGTCGCCGCCGGTGGTCGTCAAACTCTTGCGATTCGTTACATCCGCCATGACTGCACCTGAAAGTTCGTTTCCCGCGCGGGAAAACTAGGCAAACTACCGAGGATATCGGGAGTGTGTTCTAGGAACTCAACGTACCCGACTGTCGAGTCGGTCCGAAAAATCCGGAAATCGGGGGTCTACCGTTTGCGTCGGTTGTAATCGCGATCTAGATATGGGTGTCGCAGGCGGCAACGGGGTTCAACCAAGCAGATCGGGTTCACCGGTCTCCTCCAGCCAGCCGCGAACAATCATCCTGAAGGAGATTCCGATGAACAAGCTCGCGCGCAAGATGGTGGAGTTCCTGAAGAAGGAAGACGGCCCGACGGCGGTCGAGTACGCCGTGATGCTCGCCCTCATCATCGTGGTCTGCATCGCCGCCATCACCGCCCTGGGTCAAACCGCCAGCGAAACGTTCAGCTACGTTGGCACCAACATCCAAGCCGGCAACACCGCCAGCTAAGTGTGTTGGATCCAAAACCCCAGGGGGCGTGATGGCCGCGATGCGGTCCGTCACGCCCCCTCGGTCGTTTGGCGGTCGCTCGGGGGAGCGTGGGCGTGGTTCCGACCGTCGCACCGACCCCCTCGAGGTGACATGGACCGATTGACCCGTTCGTTGGTTCGATTCTTGAAAAGCGAAGACGGCCCCACCGCCGTCGAATATGCCGTCATGCTGGCTCTGATTATTGTGGTTTGCCTCGTCGCCATTACCGCGCTCGGCAGCACCACCAGTCAGACTTTCGACACCGTCACCGACCGTCTGCAGGCGGCCAACGGTACGGCGTCGTAAGTCGTCCGGCGAATTCCGTCCGACCCCGGCGGCCGCCGGGGTCGCTTCATTTCTCCAGTTCCGCCACGATCATCGCGTGTACGTCCAGCCGTGGCACCGTCACGCGCGGACCGGTTTCCGTCGATTCCACCGCCAGGACGTGCCCTTCGGGTTCCAGGTGCACCGACCGGATCTTCGTTCCCGCGCGGAAGGTCATGCGGATGTCGCGCACCGGTAGCGTCTCCTCGCGCAGCGGCACGTCGTCGTTCGGGAAGGCGTGCCCCCCGGTCGTGTTCACGTTGTTGAAGAGATGCACCACGAGGCGCTCGCCTTCCTTCACCTGGCGCATGACGGTCGAATGGACGCACATCGGTGCCTCGACGCGCACCGGCGGGGCGACGCCGTTCGCCGCCCAGGTGATCGCTTCCTTCACGATGAGCCGCTGGTACGGATACGAGTACTGGTAGTAGCCGGCGTCGAACCCCGCCGGCAGGTAGACGACGCGACCCTTCCCATGATTTTTTGTGACGATCCCCGGATGCCCGCCGATCGTGGCGTGAACATTCGCGCCGGCGCGCGGCTTCACCCGCACCGCCGGTCCCTTGAACGTCACCGGATCGCTGCCGATGTATGTTGCCAGCTTGGAATTCTCCATAAGGAATGACTTCGGCACGAGCCGGGCTTCGAAGACGTTCCGCCGTTTCTCCCAGTAGTCCGGCCCGATGGCCTTGGCGAAGTTGACATCCAGATCGTCCATCGGCGCTATCGCGTCCGGCAGGCCGCGATAGTCCACGCCGAAGGCGTTGGCGAGGGCGAAGTTCGGGCGCGGATCGCCGAACTCGTTGAACAACGACGCATCCACGGTCGCCACGAGGCCGCCGCCGCCGCGAACGTACTCGTCGATCGCCTTCACCTGCGCATCGCTCAGGCAGGCGGTGTTCGGTAGGATCACGACCGCGTGCTTCGTCAGTTCCGCCGGCGTCAGGTTCCAGTCCTCGATGACGGTCGCCGGCAGATGCTCCTCGACGCAGGCGCGGAACGCCCCGAAGACGTTCGCCAGGTAGCGTTCTTCGACCTTCCCCGCCGAGCGGCCGTAGAAGGTCTTCGTGGCGTCGCTCATCACGAGCGCCGCCCACGGCTCCGGGGTCTTGTGCGTCAGCCACGGTTTACGCTTCTGTACTTCGTCCAGGGCCGCGTACATCGCCGTCTGCATCCGCGGCGGCTGCGCCACGGCGATGCTCGGCTGGCAGCCGTACGTCAGGCAGAGCATCATCCGGCGTTCGATCTCGTGGGCCGGGAAGCTGTCCTTGCCGTACGGGTTGCCGTGGCTCATCAGGTACGGCTCGCTGAAGGCGACGCGGTGGTTCGTGACGGCCCAGGCATAGGCGACGCCAAATGCCGGGACGATGCTGTTGCCCCGGTTCGATTCGTCCAGCCATAGCTCCTGGTCCGGCGCGTCGAAGAGCAGGTTCAGCTTCGCCGGCATGTTCCGCGGCACGCTGAGGAAGTGCCCGAACCGCCCCGCATTCGTCGTCCAAGTCACGAGCGCCACGGTCGGCTTGATCCCCTTCAGCCGCTTCTGCATCTTCTCGACCATGGCCACGAGTTTGCCGTCGGCCCACGCCTGATACCGTCGGTACTCCGCATCGTTCAGGTCCGCCTTCGGGATCGCCTTGCCGGTGTCGGCCTTGTAGTTCCTGCGGCAGTGTTCGCAGTAGCATCCGCCGCCGTGGTGCAGGCCATCGAAGCTGAAGGCGTCCACGTCCGGGTGCTTCGTCAGGATCTCGGCGAGGACCTCGATGAAGAAGTCGCCATAAGGTCCGAGTGGGCAGAGCATGCCGCCGTGGCCGAACTTCTTCAGGTCCACTTGCGGGATGACGGTGGTGTCCGTCGGGATGCGCCGCCAGTCGGGGTGCTTTTCGTAGACTTCGCCCTGCAGCGTCGGCGGGTAGACGCCGAGGATGCGGATGCCGAGCCGTTTGTACTCGGCGATGTCCTTCTGCAGGCGATCGAGCGGGACGTGCGGGCTGCGCTTCTTGAGGAGCTGGCTGTCGTAGTACGGATAGAACGGATCGACGAATCCCATCTCGCTGAGGGTGACGCCGTGTTTGACGGCCTCGGTGCGCTGCGCCGTGGTCATGCCGGAGAGGGTGTATCCGGCGCCGATGGTGTCCTGGACCCACGCGGGAATCTTCACGGGTTCCTGTGCCGCGATGGGGGAGACGAGGAAAAGGATCGGCAGCGCGAAGCGAAGGGATGGCATGGGATGTTCTCGGACGAGGAGCTGATAGTTTAGCGGCGAGGCGGAGTCTTCGGAGCCGAGCGCGTAACGACGGTCTCGCGCTCGGCTCCGAAGACTCCGCCTCGCCGCTAAACGATTCGGATGGGTTTGATGACAGTACTCCGCACCTTCCTCATCGCCACCTGGATCGTTTGGGGCGCCGTGCTCCCCATCGTCGGCGGCATGTTCGTGGCGGTGCAACTGAATGTGGATCTTGGCTACGGAGCGCTCGTCGGCGGACTGATCGCGCTGCCGCTGGCGATGTGGGGGATGCGGCTGGCGGAACAGGAAATCGCCCGCGAATCCCCGCCTTCGGGAACGCTTTCGACGGACGAGAAATTCGCCCGCTCCCTGGAACTGCGCGATCGTGTCGTCAAGATCCTGATCGCCCTTGCCGTCCTTGCGATGGGTCTGGTCGGATTGATTCGCGGTACAACCGTTGTCCTGTTGCCGTCGCAATCCTCCAACGCGGCCGGTTATTGGACGATACCCGGCACCGGCGGTGCCGTCGTGGCCCTCGGCATGGTCCTCTTCGGCCTCGGCTGGCTGATCCTGCGCGGCCGCGAGACGAAACGCGACCACTGGGGCTGTGGCCTGCTTCTGGCCGGGCTGTTGCTCTTCGTCCTCGGCCACGCGATCTACGGGTTCGTGCTTCTCCTCGCGCGCATCAACGGCTGACCGCCAGTTCTGCCTGGGCCTTCCGCGCCACCGCCTCCACCTTCGCTTCCCAGTTTGGATCGTCCGGCTGGAACGGGAACGTGACCCCGCGCGAGCTGTTCACGATCGCGCCCAGGCCGTTCGCGTCGTACGCCGCCTTCACGTCCGCGGCCGTGCCGCCCTGCGCGCCGTAGCCGGGCACGAGCAGCCAGACGCCGGGCATCGCGGCGCGCAGCTCCTTCAACTCGGCCGGATGCGTCGCCCCGACCACGGCGCCGACGTCGCCGACGGTTCCGTTCCACTCCGCCACGGCGTCCGCCACATGCCGGTACAGCGGCCGGCCTTCGCAAACGAGATTCTGGAACAGGCTCGCGCCGGGGTTGCTCGTCCGCACCAGCACGAAGATCCCCCGGCCGTCCCGGCGAGCCGTCTGGATGAACGGTTCGACCGCGTCCCGCCCGAGATACGGGTTCACGGTGAGCGAGTCGGCGTCCCACGTCGGGCCGAAGGCGGCCTCGGCGTACGCCGTCGCCGTGCTGGCGATATCGCCGCGCTTCGCGTCGAGGATCGTCACGAAGCCCATCTCCTTGGCGCGGCGCAGGATCGCCTGCATCGCGGCGAATCCGGCCGGGCCGAGCTGCTCGAAGAACGCCGCCTGCGGCTTCACGACGCCGGCGAACGGCGCAACGAGCTCGAGGATGCGCAGCCCGAACGCTTCGAACGCCGCGGCCGGGTCGGGATGTTTCTCGCGAATGGGTTTCGGTAGCGATTCAAGGCGCGGGTCGATGCCGACGCAGAGCGGACCCTTGCGGCGGACGGCGTCGGCGAGGCGGTCGGTGAATGGCGTCATGGTTCCGCCATGATAGCGAAGTGGTCGATCAGTAGGACGGCCGCAGCACCGGGCCTTCGTCCGACAACAGCGGGCTGAGGCTCGGCGACAGCAGCACCTGCCGCGCGTCCTGGAGCTTTCCGTCCACCTTCACAGACCGCTTCATCAGCCGCACGCCATGGCTGTAGTCGACGTACCAGTCGACGTGCACGATCGTCAGCGGCTGGATCGGCTTGCCGTCGAGTTGATGCCAGCCGTAGATCGCCACGCGGTTCGGCTTCTCGGCGAGGCGGTTCGACACGACCACGTCCTTCTTGTGTCCCGCCACGAGCTGGCCGAGTTCTCTGCCCGATCGCTGCTCCTCGATGATCGAATGATGTTGGAGGAACGTCGCCGGCGCTTCGCGGTTCATCGTCAGCGGCTTCGGCGCGAGTTTCACGGTCGCCGTGCGATAAACGTCGTCGACGATCTTCCGCGTCGGCAGGGCGCAGCCGAAGGCGTCCGCGATCCGCGCCGCCGTCTGCGGGTTCATCGGCATCCGCACGAAGTCCGCATCGCTCCCAATGGCCAGATAATCCGGCATCACTTCCACGACTGCGACGCGCTCCTTCCCAGCCGCGTCCTTGATCTTCGTCTCCACCTTGCGGAACGAACGGAGAAACTCCGGGATGTTGCCGCGAAGCACCTCGCGCGCGATCGCCTCTTCGCGTTCGGTTCGATTCAGTTTCTCGATGGAGCGGATGAACTCCGTACCCCCGACGGCGTCGGCCGGGCGCTTTGGGATGGCCGGCGAGGGCTGCACCCACTTGGCGTAGGCGCGCGGCCCGCCGAACGGCGCGCCATCGAGCGCGTGCACCAGGCCGTTCATCTCGCCGACGAGCGCCGTGTGGAGAATGGCATTCTTCGGATTCGCGTGGACGAGCAGGCTCAACCGACCATCGAGCGCCGTGCGAACGCGAACGTCGCCGTGAGTCTTTTCGTCGAACGCCGCATCCTTCGCGAACCGGGCGTGCATGCGCTCCGTGGCGCGATAGGTGCCGCCGTCCGGCCCGACGACGAGCTTGCCGTTCAAGGTGATCTTGCGGTCGTCGTAGGCGACGACGAAAAGTTTGCGCGCCGCGTCCGCCTTCAGCCAGGCGAGGAGCTTGTCGCCGTGCCGGTCGGCGTCCGAGTAGCTGTAATTCGCATCGAGGAACACGATCCGTTCGACGAACGGCGGAACCGCGTCGGCGGAATCGAGGAAGCCGAAGAGGAAGCCGCCGCCGCCGCTGTGGCATGAAAGCGTGAGCTTCGACGCGCCGGGAATCCAGCCGCGAATCTCGTCGACGAAGGATCGAATCTTCGCCGGTCCGTCCGCCTGCCGGCGCTTCCACGCCGGCCAGCTCAGCCCATCGGCTTCGACCACGGCGAGCGCGATGTTCTCCTTCGGCCTCCCCGCTCGCAGTTGCCGCACCTGCGCCGCGACGTGCTGGATATCGAAGTGCCAGTCGACTTCGTCGCCCGTCGCGCAGCCGAGCGTCTGCTCGATGGTGTTCCCGTTCGGCGTGGCGTAGAGGACGAGCCGCGTCGGCTTCTTCGGGTCGAAGTCCGCCGGCAGGTTGGCGACCGCGCGCACGCCCGAAGGCCAGCCCTGCTCGCGGACGAGTTCGCCGAAGTGCTCACCGGCCCGGAACCCCGCCGCCGGCTGCGCACCGAGGCTGAATGACGTCGAAAGGAGCAAAGCCATCCACACGTTTCCGGCTCCGTGTCGTTCGTTCAAGTATAAGGGATCCAGTTGGTCCAGGTGCCTTGGACTTAGGACCATCCATCTCGTCTCGCTTGTGGTACGAGATCCTTTGCGTGCCGCTCGGGATTCTGGTATGCTTCGGAAACGCCATCGAGAATCGACATGACGCCCCGCGACACCGACGATCCGCCGAAGACGGCCAACGCGACCGGAGTCTACGAACCGTCCGCCGAAGAAACGAACCGGGAGGCCGTCGATCGCGCGCGGGCCGCTCAACCCCTTCCGTCGATTCCGGGCTACGACGTGGAATACGAAGTAGCGCGGGGCGGCATGGGCTGCGTCTACGCCGCGCGCGATCGCGTGCTCGATCGGGACGTGGCGATCAAGACACTGCTGGCCCGCGCGAACGCGGAGCGGTTCGTCGTCGAATCGAAGATCGCGGCCCAGTTGCAGCACCCCGGCATCCCGCCCGTCCACGCGCTCGGCACGCTCGACGACGGAACGCCCTACCTCGTGATGAAGCTCATCCGCGGGCGGACCCTCGCGGCGCTGATGAAGGACCCCGAGTGGGACCGGAGTTCGTTCGGGTCGATCTTCGAATCGATCGCGCAGGCGGTGGCGGCCGCGCACGAACGGCGGATCATCCACCGCGACCTGAAGCCCAGCAACGTGATGGTCGGCGCGTTCGGCGAAACGCAGGTGATGGACTGGGGCCTGGCGAAGCGGCTCGGCGACGCCGAGACGGGGGCGGGGGAAGCGGAGGGTGCCACGGCCGCGCAGGCGACGGTGGCCGGCCACGCGATGGGCACCCCGGCGTACATGCCGCCCGAACAGGCACGCGGCGAAATCGAGCGCATCGACGAGCGCGCCGACGTCTTCGGCCTGGGCGCGATCCTCTGCGCGTTGCTCACGGGTCATCCGCCGTTCTCCGGCAACACGGTGCGGGACACGATCGCGCGGGCCGTGGCCGGCGACCTGAGCGATGCGGACCGGCGACTCGACGCCTGCGGGGCCGACCCGGAATGGACGCGGCTGGCGCGGCACTGCCTGCGCGCCGATCCGGCGGAGCGGCCCCGCAACGCCGGCGAGGTGGCGCGGATGGTCCGGGAGATCCGCGTGGCGGCGGACGAACGGGCGCGCCGGGCGGAGCTGGAGCGCGTGCGGCTGGAGAGCGAACGGCACGCGGACGCACGGCGGCGGCGCGTGCGGCGGGCGCTGGTTGGCTCGCTCGTCGCGCTGGTCGCCGTCGCGGCCGGGGCGGCGTGGATCGTGCGCGAGCAACGGTACGAACGCCAGCGCCAGGCCGAACGCGCCACGCTCGCGATTCGATCGACCCTGGACCGGCTGCCCGACTATTTCGCCCGTTCGCTCTGGACCGACGCACTGGGTGCGCTCGACGACGGCGAACGGGTCCTCGGTGCCGACGCCGACCCCGCCCTCCGCGACCGGATCGCCCACGCCCGCGCCGAAGCGACGTTCCTCAAGGAACTCGAAGAGATTCGATTGCTGAAAGCCACCTTCAAGGATTTCAACTTCGTCGAGGACGACGCACGCAAGCGGTACGAGTCGGCGTTTGCCGCGACGACCGCGTTCGGGTCCCCGCCGTTCGACCTCTTCGGCGCCGGCCGGGCCGAAACCGCCGCCCGGCTGCGCGCGTCGCCGATCCGCGACCATGTCATTGCGGCGCTGGACGACTGGGCCTTCATGCAAGGCGATCCCGTGAAATCGAAAGCGCTCTTCCAGATCACGGCGGACGTGACCGGACAGGACTGGCGGCGCGACTTGCCGCCCACCGAATACGATCCGATCGCGTTGAAGAAGCGCCTGGACGCCGTGCCCGTCGCGGAGCGCACGCCGGCGCTCATCGGCCAGTTGGGGCGGATGATCGATCTGTCCGGCGGCGACGGCGTCGGCGTGATCCTTGCCGGACTCACGCGCTACCCCAACGACTTCTGGCTGCACATGTACCACGCCTTCACCGCGAAGACCGCGCCCGCACAGGCGGCCGCCGTCCGCGCCGCGCTCGCCCTGCGGCCCGACACCTTCGGCGCCCACGTCCTCCTCGCGAGCGTGTTGCTCGACGGTCGCGAAGCTACACCCGAAACGCACCGTCAGGCGCTGGCCGTGGCCGAACGGCTCGTTCGCCTCTGGCCGGACGAGGCCCTCAGCCACAACTATCTCGGCGGCGCGCACGGCCGGCTGGGCCACCACGCCGCAGCGGAACATCACTATCGCAAGGCGGTCGAACTGGAAAAGGGACGCATCGCGCACATGCACTGGAACGGCCTCGCGATCGTCTTGCGGAACGCCGGGAAGTGGGAGGCCGCGCTCGAGGCCGCCCGCTCGGGACTCGCCGTCGGCCCGCCGACCGATGCGTACCTGCCGGTCAACGCCGCCGACACGCTGCTCGTCCTCGGCCGCGCGAACGAAGCCATCGACCATTACCGGATGGCGATCCGGCGGGGCTTCGCGGGTGCCGGGCCGCACGCGGGGTTGGCCGCCGCGCTGCTGTCGCTCGGCCAGCCCGCCGAGGCGGAGGCGCACTTCCGCCGGGCGGAAACGCACGCGAACGTCGCCAACAACTATCAATTCCTCGCGCAGTCGATCGCGTCCCGCTCGCCGAACTCCCCGGTCGCGAAAGCGCTGACGGACCGCGCCGCCCGGCTGGTGCCCGACCCGGCGTCGCCGAGCCAGCGAATCGCCCAGTTGAAAGCCCAGGGGAAGCGAGCGGAGATCCGCACGCTCGTGGGCGAACTGTTCCAGCGGGAGCCGAATAACTTCCAGGCGGCCTACGAGTACGGCGCCTTTCACTTCGAGGAACGGAACTACGCCGAAGCGGTGCGCGGCTACGGCCGATTCGCCGAGTTGCGGCCGGACATCTGTGCGGCGCACTGCAATCTCGGCGCGTCGCTCGTGCAGCTCAAGCGCTACGACGACGCCATCAAGTCCTACGAGAAGGCCGTCGAAGTCGACCCGAAGGACGCCGGCGCCCGCTTCTGGCTCGCGAACGTCTACCGGCTGGCGAATCGTCCGCAGGACGCCCTCGCGTCCGTTCGCAAGTCGCTGGAACTCAACGGCGACGACCCGATGGCCCGGGAACTGTTGAAGGTATTGGAAGCCGAAACGAAGAAACGATGACGGAAGCGAGCGAAACCGAATTCGAACAAGAAACCGGGAGTCGCCACCCGCCAACCCTCTCGGGTTCGCCGGTCAAGCGGCCGCGTTCCGAACGGACACCGTAGCCATCGCTCGCCACGAGCCGTTGGGCCTGCGAGACCGCTCTGCCCCCCGACCGGACACGCTGATCGCGGGAGCAAGGAGCCGTGCGGTGGGGGATTTATTCTTTTGACTGGAAAACCTTATCCCGTTTCGGCGATGCTACACTGGCACCGGGGCGAGCGACCACCGCAGGTTACCAGTCTGCCCGTTGTAGTAGATGGCAGACCTGGCACGGGACGCAGCCTCGAACATCGCGACGACCGCAGCGAACGACGCGACCGGGATCCGCTGTCCATACCCGTAGCCCTGCCAGTAGACGATCAGGGTGAATGTATCCGTGATGAGGTCGTACTCAGCCGTCCACGATTCCACGCGGATTCGCCCCAACGCACTCACAGCAGCCGCGTCGAGCATCCGGACCGTTCCCGCGTCGGACATGGCTCGTCTCCCGATACCGTGTAGTGCCAGCCAACTCTGCGGCCGAAAGAATCCATGCATGACGGACACTTGGCTACGTTAGCCTTCGTCGCCCGCTATTCCCCACCGGAGGCACGCGATGGACTCGACGCTCCCCATTCTCGCCGTCGATCGCGGCCCGTTCAACGAGGAAATGCCCGGCGAACGGCGCGACGTCAGTCCGCCGGTGGGCCAGGTGGAACACCGGCGGGCTGACGCCACGTTGTTCGTCGGGAGCCGAACCAATGGACACGCTGATAGCGGGAGCAATGAGCCGTACGAGGGTTGGTTTTTCTCTTGACTGGGAAAACCTTCATCCGGGTACGGCGCCCGGGCGAATTCCAACCACCTGTACGACGGATGCGAGGCCCGAGTGGTACGCCCCCTCGTGAACTTCGCAGTCCAATTCGCGGGCGTGGACGAACTCGAGGCCGGCAAGCTCCTCGAACAACTGTGCCAATGAGACCAGCATATCCGGATCCTGGGGGCCACCGGTGCCCCGGCCAATCTGTTGAGGGGTGTAGGCTTCCAACACGAAGACGCCACCGGGTCGCAGGCCCTCGACCGCCGCGGCATAAAGCGGAATCCTTACCCGCCGGGGGAGGTGGCAGAAGATCGACACGATGCCGGCCCACACGCCCCTCTCGACGGGAAAACTCGCCAAGTCGGCGACGACGGTTTCGATCTTCAACCCACGGTCTGCGGCCAGTCGCCGAGCTTTGGCAAGGCCGACCTCCGACTGATCGACCGCGACCACCCGGTGGCCGAGACTGGCGAGGAACGCGGCGTTCCGGCCCTCGCCCTCGCCGAGCGACAGCACCGGTCCGACCGGAATCTGTCCGGCGACCAAGGCGAGGAATTCGTTCGGCTCCGTGCCGTACGCAAAACCGGACTGAGAATATCGTTCATCCCACATCGCACACCCTTGGTCTCCTCCGCCGAAAAGAATCCATGGCACGCCGGGTGCGTCGGCTACGTTAGCCGGTGTCGCCCGCTACTCCCCACCGGAGGCATGCGAAGGACTCAACGCTCCCCATTCTCGCCATCGATCGCGGCCCGTTCAACGAGGAAACGCCCGGCGCGACGTGAGTTGGCCGGGAATTGGCGAGCCGGGGGCGTCAGCCCCCGGGTTCTGGAATGGGAGAAGCGAGAACCCGGGAGCTGACGCTCCCGGCTCGCCGGAGTCGGCGAGAATCCGCCCTCTATGGGATGCCGGGCGAACGGACACCGCGGCGATCGATCGCCACACGTCGTTGGGTCTGCGAGAACGTTCTGTCTCTCCGACCGGACACGCTGATTGCGGGAGCAAGGAGCCGTGGATGGTAGATATTTTCTCATGACGGGGAAACTTTATCCGGGTTTTGCGTGCCTTTGCCCGGTGGCGACTACCGGCCGTAGGTCCAGAGCACTTGGTCGATCTTGCGGGGCGTCCAGTCGGAAGCTCCGAACAGCCGCTTGTTGTCGGCCGCCTTGCGGGTCATGATTCCGATGAGCGCGACGCCGTCTGACGTGGTCAGCGCCTCCGGCCGCATCCGGGCCAGGGCGTCTGACTCGGGCAGGCTGCCGACCTCCCGGAGCGCCTTGACGACGAACTGGTCCACGGTGGCGAAGGTGGCCGGGTACATGAGGGCGAGCAACCCCGACGCCCCGGCAGCGCCCAGTCCCTTGATCTCGCGGGCGGCGGACAGGCCGGCCCGGATATCGGCCGGGTCGATGGTTAGCAGGCGGAGCCGGATACCGTCCAGCAGTTCTAGGCCGCCCGGCGCGATCGCGTACTCGGCCAGGCTGCGGGTAGTCGTGGCGTAGCGGTTCGGGGCGGTGTACTTCCATCGGAAGTACTCGTCCCGCAGGAAGTCGTACCAGCCTTGGGCGTCGAGCCGGCGGATGCGATCCAAGTCGAGGCGGTCGAGCGACCGCTCCAACGCGAGATTGGCGGGCTGCACGAACTGCCAATAGCGTTCGAGGGCTGCCGCCCACGCGGCGGGGTCGGTCGAGCGCCAGAGTTCCGCGACCGTAAGCATCCTAAACCTTCCGAAACTGAACAAATGTTTATCTGATCACGCTATTGAGATGAACAATCCTTCATTGCGATAATACCGGACGCAAATCGGTGCCGCAATCGAATTCAACTCCCCTCGCGGAAGCCATTTGCGTGAAATTGCGACTGTCTGCACAGTGATTTGACGCCATGGGGACATCCCATGAAAGTGCTCGATCAACTCGTCGTCGCCTGCCGGGGGAAGTGCGGCATGGTCAGCCCGCTGGATCGGCTGTGAGGGAGTGGGGAGAGACTGCCCGTGGAGGGTCGTCCGCAGGCTTCGCCCGGTTGGAGGTTGTGCGGCCGGGCGACCGCCGGATTCGACGTAACT
This sequence comes from Gemmataceae bacterium, assembly GCA_019636445.1. Taxonomy (GTDB): domain Bacteria; phylum Planctomycetota; class Planctomycetia; order Gemmatales; family Gemmataceae; genus Limnoglobus. The sequence continues at coordinate 15,994 of JAHBXO010000041.1, forward strand.
CGTTATCGGGCCAATATCGTTCCGGAAATCGGGCGTCTTTCCGCCGAAGGGTGGCGCAGCGGCGGCGGAAAGACTTTTAACGTCACGGTCAATAAAAACGCCCCCCGCGATCGCGGGGGGCTTCTCGGTTCACACCGATCGGGTTACTTCTTCTCGACCGGCTTGACGGCGGGGGCCGTCGCCGGAGCGGCGGGGGCGGCCATCGTCGGGCAGCCGCCGGTGGCGCAACCGGTGGTGCAACCCGTGTCGCAGGCCGACTCGCAGGTGTCCTTGCAGCACAGGCGGCCGCCGAAGATCCGGTTCACGAATTCGCGGACCGGCTTCTTCGGGGTGCAGACATCCGCGGCCGGGGCCGGTTCGCAGACCGGAGCGCACGGCTCGCCGCAGCTGGCCTTCTTCTTGAAGAGGTTGGCGAGCTTGCCGCAGGCGGTCGCGGCGCACGGATCGCAGGCATCCTTGCCGCAGGCGTCTTTACCGCAGGCGTCCTTCGCACAGCCCTTGTTGCAGTTGTCGCAGCCGGCGTTGCCGCAGTTGTCCACCGGCACCTTGCGCGTCACGACCGTCGGCACCATTTCCGTCACGGTGTAGGGCACCTTCACGGTCTGGCACACCGGCACTTGCTTCGTCAGCATCACCGGCACCTTCTTGGTCACGGTTTCTTTCACCATCTCCGTGACCTTCGTCGGCACGAGCTTCTTCGTCTCGACGCGCTCCATGCGGCAGACCGTCGTCGGCACGAGCTTCTCGACGACCGTCGGCACCATCTTCGTGGTGGTCACGGGCACCATCTTCGTCACTTCCTCGGCGACGGTCTTCTCGACCTTCACCGGGACCTTCTTCGTCTCGACGACGTTGACCATGCGGGTGTGGTTCGTGGCCACGTCCTTGGTCACCTTGAGGCCTTCGACGAAGACGCGGCCGGGGCCGCCGGTTTCGTAGGTCGGCGTGGTGGCGGGGATTGCCTTGGCGGCGTCGCCGAGGATCTCGCCGGCGCTACCGGTGCCGGCCGCGCCGCCGGTGGCGCTGGCGTCGACATAGGCACCGTTGACCATCCGCTTGTTCGTCTGGGGCACGCGGCGGGTTTCGGTGACCATCGCGTTGCGGGTCACTTGCGTCGGCACCTTCTCGATGACGGTTTCCTTGACCATGCGAGTCACGGTCGTGGGCACCTTCTCCGTCACTTGCTTCTTGACCTGGCGGGTCGTCGTGACGGGGACGGTTTCCTTGACGGTCCGCTTGACCATGCGGGTGACGGAGACGACTTCGGAGACGTCGATCATCTTGGTGACGGTGCGGGTCTCGGTGCGATCCGGCTCACGGACCATGGTCATGCCGTGAAGGCCGGGGCCGCCGCAGTTGCCGTTGCCAAGGACGCCGCTGGAGCCGGCGGAGGCGCCGAGGCCGGCGAGGCGGGCGCGGACCTTGTCGGCGAGGCTGGCGTCGTCGCGGCTGCCGCAGAGCTTGGCGAGCAGGCCGCCCTTGGGGCCGCACGCGGGCTTGCAGGGATCACAGGGCTTGGCGCACGGATCGCAGGGCTTGGCGCAGGCGTCGCCCTTCGCGCACGGGTCGCACTTGCCGCAGGGGTCGCCGCAACCGTTCGCACCGTTCGCGCACGGATCGCACGTCGGCACGAGCTTGCAGGCACCCTTGATCGTGACGGTTTCGGTCACGAGCTGCGGGACCTTCTTGCACACGGTCTTCTGCTCAACGACCGGCTCGCAGATCTCCTTCTCCACGCACTTGTTGTGCGTCTCGACGACGTTCTCGACGATCGTGCGCGTCACGTCCTTGCAGACGGTCTCGATCACCGGCTTGCAGACGACCTTCGCGCAGTCCTTGAGCACAGTCTCCGTCACCGGCTTGCAAACGGTGGTCGTGCAGTCCTTGTAGGTGACTTCGCAGACCGGCCGGCAGACGTAAAAGTCCTTGCGCTCGACGACCGTCTCGCACACCGGCTTGCAGACCGTCACGGAGCATTCCTTATACTCCGTCTCGCACACCTTCTTGTAGACGGTGTACTTGCATTCCTTCATGCACGTCTCGGCGACGCACTTGTTCACCGTCTCGCAGACCTTTTTGTTCACGGTCTCATAGACGGGCTTGTAGTTGACGCAAACCTCTTCCTTCATGACGGTCTTGCAGACCGGCTTGCAGACGACTTCCTGCACCGTCTGGCAGCCCTTCTCCGTGACCGTCTTCATGACGGTCTGCTTTTCTTCGCGGTAGCAGGTCTTGGTGACCGGCTTCATCACGGTCTCGGTGATGGTCTTGTAGCAGCCGCCCGTCGGGGCGCACCCCGGCTGGCATTCGGCGTGGCTGGCCTGGGCCACCGACACCGGCTGGCCCGGCGCGTACGACGTGCTGCCGGCATGACCGGCGAAGGCGAACGGTGCCACGCCAAGCACCATCGCCACACAAAGACCCCATCGCATCCTCATGATGCTCCTCCGGTGAAGGGAATGCGGTCCGCGGCTCCGCCGCGGCCGTCGGCCGATTCGGAAGAATCGATGCCGACGGTATTCCCGGTAAAGTTCCTGTTCGTCGCGCGGTCGCGACGTTGGGCGCTCGGCCCGTCCGTCAGGGTTATCGGAAGGCCGGTCGTGCCGGAACTAGCGGCGGTCGCGCGCCGGGTCGTATTCGTTCGCCGATTCGCTCGCGTCGCACGACGTGTAGCGGAAGTGAAGAGGGAGTTGGTTGTAACGGCTGTAGCGAAGGGCGGCAGATTCGGAGCAACCGGCGCAATCGGCAGCATCGGTTGCCGACCGCCCAGTCTTTCCGCCGCCACCGCGCCACCCTCCGGCGGAAAGACACCCCAATTCCGGAAGCGCCTAGGCCCGATAACGACTTACGTCAATTTCCTCCGGTCGCCCGATCACGGGGCGATCGTCGCCAGGATCGTCTGGGCCACGAATTTGTTGCCGGCTTCGTTCAGGTGCACACGGTCGCTGGTCAGGATGCCGCGGTCCTTGTCGTCGGCGTTCGCCTTGGCGAGGTGGTCGACGAATGCCTTGCGGAGGTCGCAGAGCTGCACCGATTCCTTCTTCGCGACCTTGCGGCTGATCTCGGAATACTCGTCGAGCTTGGAATCGAGCGGGTTCGACTTCTTCTCGCCGATGACCGAGGGCGTGCAGAGCACGACGCGCGCGCCCTTGTCCTTGATCTTGCCGATGATGTCCGTCAGGCCGGCCTCGAAATTCTCCGGCGACGTGCCCTTCTTGGGGTCCTTCTCGCCGTGCCAGACGTCGTTGATGCCGATGTAGATGACGACGAGCGTGGGCTTCTTGTCGAGCACGTCCTTGGTCAGGCGGCGTTGCAGGTCGGGCACCTTGTTGCCGCTGATTCCCGCGCCGATGACCTTGATATCAAGGTCTTTGTGCTTTTCCGCAAGGGTGTTCTTGATGACGGTGACGTAGCCCTTCGGACCGACGCCGCCCTGCGTGATCGAGTCGCCGAGGAAGACGATGGTTTCGCCTTTTTTGAGCGCGGGTTTATCTTCGGCGTGAAGAGGCGCAGTTAAGACGCAAGCCGCGAGCATCGAGGGAATAAACCGACTGATGAGCATGGAGTCTCTCCGATTAGTGATGACCTTCTCTAACGCTGATCTGAATCAAACATTTGAAACAACGACAAGGATCAAAAAGCAACTTCGAGCGTTTCCGATGGTTACTTTGAAGCATAATCTGGCTGAGAGAAACGAGAGGCGTCCTTGCCTCTCTCATCCTTTCTTACGGTTGCCATCCGGCACCCGTTCCCGTCCACGAAGCCCACTGGCCTCGTGAAAGGGTCGAAAGGAATCCACATGGGAATCCCATGTGGACTCTCCCGCAAAGGCGGTTCGTCTTGTTTTGCTGGACCCCCGGTTCCAACGAGTATCCAGCCTAACGGCGCGAACCCAACGCCAATGCTCGTCACAGCCACGGATCAATCCGTGGCTGTGATTTTTCGTACCAAACCTTTCTCCACTTCTGGTGTTCGTCACTCATTGTTCAATGAACAGGAATCGTTTCGAACAATCTCGGTGCGCCATTTTCTTTAACGTTTCCGTTTGCAATTACACCTTCGGGTACGGTGTCTTGATTTCGAAGGTGCCGTCGGGCAGTGGGATCTTCTGGTAGTCGCCGAAGAGGTTCGGGCTGTCCTGCGCGAGCACGTCGAGGATGCGGTTGGCGAGCTTGCGAATCTCCGGCTCGGCGCCGGTGGAGCCGCGCTGTTCGAGAAAGTGGCGGAGGGCGCGGGCGTTGGCGGTGATGAAGATCTTCGTTTCGGTGGCGTTCGGCAGCACGCTGCGGGCGGCCTGGCGGGCGGCCTTGCGGCGGGTGGTGCGATCGGCGTCCGGGGGCAGCATGGCGGCCGTGGCGGCGGCGGGGTCGGCGAGTTTCGCGTTCAGGAGTTCCGCGAGCTTCACGTAGGCGGCGTGGGACTGTTTCACCGCGTCGAGCCAGACGGCGTGCAGCTCCGGGTCGTTCGCGATGATGTCCGGCTCGACGTACTCGGCGACCGACTCGTCGACGTACCGTTGGGAAAGCTGCGAGTATCCGAAGCCGGCCCGGTGTCGGACCAGTTCGTGCGTGAGGCTGCGGCTGAGGCCGGTGAGCAGGAGGTTCCAGACGCCGTGCTCGAGGACCGAGCCGTGGCCGACTTCCTTGATGTGGTTCAGGTAGGTCGCGTTCCCGCCGGGCCGGGGCTTGGCGAAGCTCATGTAACAGACGCGGCCGGCGGTCTCGGCGAGGATTTCCGCCGGTACGTCGCTGTCGCTCTTCCAGTTCACGCCGTGGTCGCCGAGGAAGCGTTCGAGTTCCGGCGCCTGCACGATCTGCTTGCCGACGAGATAGACTTGGGGTTCGGTCAGGACGGTGACGGCGTCGGAAGTCGGCATGAAGTCGCGGGCCTCGGCGTGGGAATCTGTACCGGATTTAACGTATGCGCCGGATGCGGCGTGGGCCGTACAACGCGAGCAATTCGTCCGATTGCGGGGACCGGCGAAGCGGCGGGGAAGATTCGGGATTTCGCGAAGCGCCCGACCCTGCGGCGCGGGTATACTCAGAAAGACCCGATTCGGGCGAATGACCTTCAAGTTTTTCGGTTTCCCTCCACGGTCTGAGGACGGCCGACCGTGCCGCAACGCGTTCCGTTGGCCCGTGTCTTCCTGCCACCCCTCGCGGTGTTCCTCTTCGCCTGCGCGCTCGTCGCCCAGGAGAAGAAACCGTCCGCCATCAAGCTGCCCGACGGCACGATCGTCCTCTACACCGCCAACCCGAACGAGGCGGCGCCGAAGATCGACGGCGTGCTGCTGTCGGCCAAGGAATACCAGCAATTGCTGGACGCGACGGAACAGTTGAAGAAGCTGCGGGAGGCGAAGCCGGCGGCGCCGAGCGTGTGCAAGATCCGGGGGCGCGTGGAGTCGGGCGGCGGGAAGCCGGTGGTGAAGCTGACAGTGGAATACGCGTATCGGACGACGGCGGCGCGCACGCTCGTGCTTCTGGGTGGGCAGCGTTGCGCGCCGGTGGCGGCGATCGGTCCGGACGGCAAGGTTCCGCTGCTGGAATCGACGGCCGAGGGTTTGGCGGCGCTGGTGGACCAGCCGGGCGAAGGCCAGGTGACGGTGGAGTTCGAGGCGGTGGCCGCGCCGCGGGGCGGGAAGAATGAACTGGCGGTGGAACTGGGCCTGCCGCGGGCGGCGATCACGACGTTGACGTTCGAAGCGCCGGGTCCGGCGGTGAAGAAGCTGACGGTGGGAACGCGGACGCCGGAGGCCGGGGCGGCGCGGCCGGCGGAAACCAAGCGCGTGACCGAAGACGCGGCGCGGTACGCGGCGCGGCCGAACGGCGCGGGCGTGGCGCTCGGACCGATCGACTTGCTGGAGATTGCATGGGACGTGCCGGCGACGGGCGGCGAAGCGGCGCCGACCGCCGACAGTGAAATCACCGTGCGCGTCGATGAGACCCAGGTGGAGACGACGGCGAAGGTGCGGTTGCGCGGGCCGGCGCGCGAATGGCTGCTGCGGCTGCCGATCGACGCGACGGTCACGGCCACATCCCCCGGTGCGCCGGAGGGGGCGACCGGAGCGACCATTGCCCGACCGACCGATCCCAAGCAACCCCTCTGGTCGGTGCGTACGCCGGACGCGGGCGAGTGGCTGGTCACGGCCATCGCGCGGGGAACCCGACCCGACCCGAAGGACGCGAAATCGGTCGGCCCGTATGCCGTGCCGGTGGCGTTCACGATGGGGCTGCCGCGCCAGACCGGAACGGTGCGGATCCATGCGCCGCCGACGATCCGGATTTCGAATTTCCAGCACGCGGCCGAAGTCCGTCGGCTCGACACCGTGACCGGCGGCGACGCGCCGGTCGCGGCCTTTCGCTACGCGGTCGCCGGCGCGGTCCCGCCGGCGCTGACGTTCGAAGCCCGGGCCGCCCGCGGCTTCACCGCCGTGCAACCCCACCACAAACTGGACCTGACCCACGAAGGGTGGCGCCTGCGGACCGAATTGCGCATCACACCCGTACGGACCACCGTCGAGCAGGTTGTCTTCGAATTGCCGAGCGCGTGGCGCGAACCGGTCGCGCGGCCGGACGACCGCGTGGACGAAGTGCAAGCCGGCCCGGAAGCGAACGGCAAGCGACCGTGGACGATCCGTCTGACCAACGGCACCACCGAACCGTTCGCGTTGACGATCGAGACACTCTACTCGGTGCCCGAGACGGCCATCGAATCGACTCTGCCGCTGCCCCGGTTCCCCGGCGTGACGGAGCGCGAGACGCAAGTGACCGTGAGCGTGCCCGACGGGCTGGCGGTGAAGGGCGGCGCGCGGGACGCGTCGGCAACGACCGCGCTGACGCCGGTGGGCACCGCGAAGCCCGCGGCCGCAACCCAATTGACCGGCATCTTCGAAACGCCGCCGACCGCGTTGGAACTGGCGTGGCAGCCGTTCCGTGCGGAGCTGTCGGCCACGCTCCGTGCGGACATCACGCTCGGGGAGCGGCAAATGACCATCGCGCAAACGGTGGTGCTGCGGGCGAACGATCCGATCGGCCGGGCCGTGCGGTTCAAAGGACCACCGGTGCCGCAGGGCCTGCAAACCGCACCGGTGCTCGATGCGAGCGGACTGGGTCAATGGAGTTGGACGCCGGCGATGGACGCGCGGGAGGCGACGCTGACGGTGAGCTACAGCGTGCCGTTGCCGCCACGCGGGGAGGCGAAACCCGAGGGGAAGCCGGGCGCGGTGGACGTGCCGCTGTTCTGGCCGGACGCCACGTCGGTGATGGCGACGGTGCGGGTGTGGGGCGCGACCGGTCCCGGCGCGCGGCGGCCGGTGCAGGTGCAGGGGCCGTGGGACGAGCGTCCGCCGGAACCCGTGGCCGAGCGCGATTCCCTGCCATGGCTGACGCTCGCGGCGGCCGGGTCGACGAAACCGATCCCGCTGGCGTTCGAGCTGGCGGAACCGACGGAAGGCGGAGGCACCGTGATCGAACGGGCCGCGCATCAATATTGGATTTCGCCGGATGGCGCGACGCAGTCGCGATCGCGTTATCTCTTGAAGCGTTGGTCGCCGACGGGGCTGGAACTGGAGATCACCGGAGCGGTCGCGCCGACCGTGTACGTCAACCGGGAGCGGGGCGACGCCGTGGCGATTCCCGGAACCGACGGTCCGCGCGTCTATCGCGTGGCGCTGCCGGAACCGAAGCCCTCGCGGCCGACGCTGGTCCTCGAAGTCTACCATTCCCTCACGGACGGGGGTCGGAGCGAATTGGTGTTCCCGCCGCCGCGATTGCGGGGCGCCGCCGCGCTGGCTCCGGCGCGCGTTCAGGTGGCGCTGCCGCCGTTCTCGGTGCCGATCGTTGTGGGCGGTTCGTTCGAGGCCGATCGGCGCTGGGGCTGGCGGGGCGGCTTTCCGGCCCCCGTGGCCGGCCTCGCGTCGGACGAACTCGACCGCTGGTTCCTCGGCGGTACGCTGCCGGCAGATGCCGACCCGTGGGAGGTGCCGATCGACGACGCGGTCACCGGTCGGCTGCACGGACCGGCGCCGGTGCGCGTGCTGCGGTTGCCGCGCGGGCCGTTCGTCGTGGCATGCTCGCTCTTCGCGCTGGTTCTGGGGTTCGGCGTCACGCGCCTGCGACCGCGACTGATCGGCCCGGCGATGTCGCTGGTGGGAATTGCGGCGATCGCCGGCGGCACGCTGTGGCCCCAACCCGCCATGCAGGGGCTGGCGGCGATGCTGCCCGGCCTCTGCGCGCTCGTCGTCGCGCTCGGCTTCGCCGCACTCGTCCGCGGCATCATCCGCCGCCGCATGGATCATCTCGCCACGTTTCGCCGCGAGGTCGGACCGCTTCCCGAACCGCCGGCCGGGTCAAGCCCACGCCTCTCGCGGAATGGCGCGGTCGTCGTCGGCTCCGATCGGACCGGCCCGCCGTTGCAACCCTCCGCCGCGCCCGGGTGAACTATGGCGCGCACGCTTCTTTTGGGAATGGTCCTCTTCTTGTGCGCGACGGCCGCGTCGGCACAGACCCTTCCGTCTGCGCTCGCGCTCGCGCTGGGTGCCCAAGAGTTCGCGCTCCGCGAAACCGCGCGCCGTCCCGACCCGATTCCCCTGCGCCGCGTCTGGCTCGCGCCCGGCGATCCGCTGCCCGCCGCGCCCGAGGGCGACCCGCTCCGCCGGCTGTCCCGCGAGGAGTTCGAGCGCCGCGTCCAGTCGGCCGCGCACAATGTGCCCGCGGTTCCGAAACTGGTCCGTGCCGAGTATCGCGGGTCACTGGTCGACGACGCGCTCGCCGGGACTGCGGAGTGGCAGTTCGCCTCCGATGGCCCGGGCGCCTTTCCGCTCGATACGCTCAAACTCGCGCTGCGCAACGGGAAATGGTCGGACGGGCGGACCGCCCTGCTTGGTGGCGTTCCCGCGAAACTGTGGATCGAACGGGGCGGCCGCTCGACGGCGAGTTTCACCTGGTCGACGCGGGGTGCCGAGGAGCCGGGGCAAATCCGATTCCAACTCGCCGCGCCCGCCGCGCCCCTCGCCCTCCTGGAACTGGAACTGCCCGCCGATCGCATTCCCTCGGCCCGTTCCGGCACGTTGCTCGCCGGCCCGGCCCCGCGGCCCGGCGGACGCGCGGCCTGGCGATTCGCGTTCGGCGGCGAAACCAGCCTCGAAATCGTCGTGCGAAGCCCGCTCGCCGGACGCCCGCCGCCGGTCGTCTCGTTCCAGCGGGTTGCCCGGTACGATCTCGCGCCCGGCCTGGCGACCCTCGCCTGCGAGTTCGACGCGAGCACCCTGCGCCATGCCCCGACATCGCTTGAATTCACGCTCGATCCCGGACTCGGCGTGAGCGAGGTCACCGCGCCCGGGCTGGCCGGTTGGAAGGTCGACGCGAATCGGCTGACGGTCGCCTTTCGCGAACCGTTCACGAGCGGCCGGATCGTGATCGCCGCCGCCGCCGCGTTTCCCGCCGACGGGCAACCCTGGGTGCCGCCGTTGATCCAGGCCCCGGATCTGCCGCTGGCCGGTGATCAACTCGAATTGCTGTTGGCTCCGGAATTGCGATTCGACGGCTTGGAACCGGGCGACTATCGCGCCGTTCGGGGCGCGAACACCGAGCGAGGCCAGACGTTGAACCTGCGCGGCACCCTGCCGGCCGACGCCGCGGCGGCGCGCCGCCCGCCCGCGCTCCGGGCACGCGGCACGCCGGCCGAATACGCCACCGTCGAGACGATGGACTGGCGCATCGACGCCGGCCGAACGGCGCTGACGGCCCGGTTCCGCGCCACCGTCGCGCGCGGTCCACTCACACGGCTTGTCGTGCGCATGCCGGCCGGTTGGACGCCCCTCGCGGCCACCCTGACACCCGATGACCCGACGGTCGTGCTCGCCTCGCTCGGCGGCGGTCTTTGGGCGATCGAACCGACTCACCCGGTGGCCACGGGCGATACGCTGGATGCGCGACTGGAAGTGCGCGGTTCCGTGCCACGATTCGAATCGAACCGCGCCGCGATGACGCTCGCGAATCCGTCGCCGGTCGGTGCGGGCCGACGCGACGGTACGATGACCATTCAACTCGAACCGACCCTGCGAGGCTGGTCCACGCGAGCCGAGAGCGATTTTTTCGAGGCCGGCATCGCGATGGTGAAGTACTCGCGCGATGAACTCGTACCGATCGTGCTGGCGTCCCGAGCGCGGCCGGTTCCCGAATCGCCGGAACCGCCGCGACCCCCGCCGGCGGCCCGGAGCTGGCAATTCGCGGACCTGGAAGCCGAAGCCGTCCTCGAGCCGGACGGGACGGCCCAGGTCGAATTGCGGGGGCGGATTCGCGGCGCAAGGGAGCGGGAACTGCCGATCGTGTTGCCTTCGGGCGGGAAGGTCGAAGCGATCCGGATCGCAGGCAAATGGGTGGATGCGCCGGCCGGCGAACGGCTCCGGCTGCCGGTGCCGGAAACCGGTGCGGAGGGCGCGGCCTTCTCGGTGCGGTATCGCGTGCCGCCCGCATCCGGCTGGCCGATTCGCGTGCCCGAATTCCGGCCCGAACTCCCCGACGCACCGACGATCCGCGCCACGGTCCTCGCAGGCCCGTACCATCGCGCGTGGCCCTCGCTGGCGGAGTCCGCGCAACCGGGCACGCCCTTGTTACCAGCTGCCGGTGTGCGGGCCGCCGGATTCGTCGCGGCCGCGATCCTGTTGGGCTTCGCGCTCGTTCCCGCCCTGCGGCGCTCGGTCGATCGACTGGGCCGCGGTTTCGCCTTTGTTCTCGTGGCCGGCTTCGGTCTCGCGGCATGGCTCGCGCCCGCCGGATGGTCCCTTCTCCTCGCCCCGCCGCTTGCGGTCGCCCTTGTCGCCTGGCTCGTCATGCGCCTGCGCCCCCGTGCCGCGGCTCTCGCAGGGGTGGCCTTCGGTGCGCTCGGCACCGGCATCGCCCAGGCCCCGGCCCCGGCCACCGTCTACCTGATGGCCGACCAGGACCGGATCGTCGTTCTCGCCCCGCGCTCCACGCTCCAACGGCTCGCCGAACTCGCCGCGCCGCATCGACCCGCCGCCCTGCTCGTCGATGCCGAATACGCCGGCACCGTGATCGATGGCGGAATGCGCTTCGAGGCGACCTGGATCGTCGCGGTCGATCGAACGGGAAGCCACGAAATCGAACTTCCTTTTGCGGGTGCGCGGCTCGAACGGATGACGATCGACGGCGCGCCCGCCTTCCCCGACGCGGTTCGCCCCGGCCGCATGAAGGTGTCGGTGGCCGGCGTCGGTACCCACGTTTTGGGCGCGGTGTTCGTCGTCCCCGCCGTGGAAACCCCCGCCGGCCGCGAGGTCCGGTGCACGGTTCCCGATCACCCCGCTTCCCGCGTGATGCTCGCATGGCCCGCCGACGGGCGCGTGCCGGAATTCGTCGGCCGTGCCGGCGCGCGAACGACCACGACGACCGGCACCCGCGGCGAACTCCGCGCCGACCTCGGTGCCGGAGGCATGCTCGCCCTGCGCTGGCGGGACGTCGCGACGACCGCCCCCGTCGTCACGGTTCAGGACGCCACGGTCTGGACGATCACCGAAGCCCGCGCCGAGGCCCTCTCGGCGTTCCTTCACAAGATCGAACGCGGCAGCCTCACCCGGCTCGTCTTCGACATTCCCGCCGGCCTGGAAGTCGGTGCCTTCGCCGTCCGCGAACTCGAATCGCCCGACGCCAACGGGCTGAAGGATTGGTCCCTCGAAACCACGCCCACCGGCACGCGGGCCACGCTCGTCTTGCGCCAGCCGGCGCGCGGCGTCCTCGCCACCACGTTCCGGCTCGTGTCCCGCGCCCGGCCTTCCGCGCGACCGTCTCTTGCGATTCCGCGGACCGTCACCGGCGACACCATCGCCAGCCATCTCGGTGTTCGGCTCTCGGGCGTCACGGCCGAAAGCTGGCAGAACGAACACCTGCTGGACGTGCCCGCCGATTCCGTCGGTCGCGAATTCGCTGCCGTCCCCGAACTCGAATTCGACCGCGCCCTCGCTCGCTCGCTCCGGCGCGAAGGAACGAACCCGCCCGTGGCGCGCCCGCTGCTGCGCGGACCCGCTCCGCCCCTCGCCCCGTCCTCGGAACTCGTCTGGTCGCTCGGCTCGCGCGCCGAAGTGATCGGCAGCGGGTCCGCGGCCGGTGTCGTCGGCCCCGTCGTCGAGTGTCCGTTGCCGCCGGGGATCACCGTCGTCGATGTCGATGCCGCCGACCTCGCGGGTTGGGAGCGTGCCGGCAACCGCCTGCGCGTCTGGTTCAAGACCGACGTGCGGGAACCCAACTGGAAATGGTTCGGATCCTGGCCCGCCTACGCACCGGGCACGACGTTCGAACTACCCCCGGTACCCGGCGCCACGTACCGCGTGCGCCCCGCCGAAGGAGCCGCCATCGCCGTGGCCAACGCCGATGCCGTCACCTGGCTTCCGTCGCCGCGTCCCCGCGAACGCGTGTTTCGGACCGGCGATCCGACGCCGGCGCCCCGGTTTCAGGTTCATCCGCCCACGTCGCCAACCGTGAAACGAACCGCGACACTGACGCGAACCGCCGCCGGCTACGAACATCGGCTCTCGTTGGAGACGACACTCGCCCCGAATCGACCCCACGCATTCACGGTCGTGCTCGCGAATCCACCGCAAGGAGCCGACACGCGCATCGAATGGCCGACGGACGTCGTCGGAATCGAAGTGGCCTCGAACGCGCCGCGCAAGACCTGGCTGGTCGATTGTGGCCCCCGCACCGAGTCGCTGCTGCGCATCGCCGTCGTCACGCGGTTTCCCCTGCGACCTGATCCGGAGCTTCCGTCGGTCGAGATTCTCGCCGCGAACGTGCCGCTGCCTTCGGGCGAACATCGGCTCGCATTGCCTCCCGAACTGCGCCCGGCTCCCGGTGTCGCGAAACCGGTGGCCGGCGGCTGGCTCATTCACACGGAAGGGCCTGTCAGACTGTTGGACGCGCCGAAAGAGCTATCGACCCTCCCGGCCAAGGACGATCGCGCCGCGACCGCGAACGGGGACGAATCGCCGCGACCGTTCCGGGCCGCGATCGTATGGTTGTTGGGACTGATACTTCTGGGATGGACGGGAAGAAGCTGGGGGCAGCCGGAATGGACCGCCGCGTACGGCGCGCTGGCGGCGGCCGTCGCAGGCTCCGCATTCCTCGCGATCGTGCTGGTGGGGGTTGGCTGGCGGCTGGTGATCGTTCTCCGCGCTCTCGGTCGGAGCGTCGGACGCTGAATCAGGGCACCACGGGAATCGCCAGTTCGTCGAGCACCGCGTCGACCCCGGTGGTGCCGGCGGCGAGTTCGATGGCCCGTGCTTTCTGGGTTCCGTTTGTCACCACGCCCCGCAGCCGCACTTCCCCGGGATGCCTCGCGATCGCGACCGTCACATCGGCTCCGACCATTTGCTTGTCGGTGCGGATCCGCAAGCGCACGCGCTCCTCGATGGGCAGTGCATCGCCGGCGCGGAAGGCCGCCAGCGGACCCGCCAGCCGCCGGCTTTCCGGCATCACCGCCGCCACCTGCGTCTGAGCCTTCCGACCCGCCTTCATCAGGATCGTCAGGTCGTCCGCCTTGCTTAGCGCCAAGGTTCCGCCCAGCACGAACACGAACAACGACACGGCCAGAAAGCGCTTCATGGTGCGTTCGCAGCAGGAAAATGAACCAACTCGACTATGGTGCGCGTTTCGCCCCTCCGCAAGTCCACCGGCGCCGGATTCCATCGAATCCGCGCGCCGATCGTAACGATCGGGGCAACCGAAACAGACGAACCGAACGGGGTTTGCAAGAGTTCACGGACCGAACGGGACCGGGCGGGATCGGCTCGTATAATGCCTGAACCGACCGGACCCGCGCACGATGACGCTCTCCACGCTGCAAGGCGTGTCGCACACCTGCTTCGGACTCAGTTACCTCCTGGCGCTCGTCCTGGAGCTGGCACGGCTGCGCTGGCCCGGGAAAACCCTCCGCACCGCCGCCCTCGCCGCCGCCACCGTCGGCCTGCTCACGCACTCCGCCTTCCTGCTGATCCACCATCCCTCCCCCGCGACTCCGTACGGCTCCTTGCTGCTCCTCGCCTGGGTCCTGGCGATCTTCTGCCTCTACGGCGCGGTCCACCACGCCCGGCAGGCCTGGGGTATCTTCGTACTCCCGCTCGTCGTCGGTCTCGTCGGGTTGTCCCTGGCGCTGATTTCCACCGGCGGGGCGAACGACGCGGCCATCCCCGCCTGGCTTGTCGGCGAAAAATTCTGGGGCGCCGTCCACGGACTGCTCCTGCTCGCCGCCGCCGTCGGCCTCAGCGTCGCCTTCCTCGCCAGCGCCATGTACCTTGTGCAAGCGCGCCGGCTGCGCACCAAGGCGAACCCGCTGGACCTCAAGATGCTCAGCCTTGAACGGCTCGAAGCCATGAACCGCCGCGCCGTCAACCTCGCCTTCCCCCTGCTCACCGCCGGCGTCCTCCTCGGCATGCTCATGCTCAACCGCGAACCGCTCGCCACGCTTCTGACGCCTTCCCTGAAGGTCCTCGGCAGTTACGGGCTGATCCTCGTGGTCGCGATGCTTGTCTACATGCGCTACGCCGCGCACGTCTCGGGCCGCCGGCTGGCGGTCTGGTCCCTGCTCGCCTTCGCCCTGCTCGTCGGCGTCCTCATGGCCGCCCACCCATTCGCGGAGGCTCCCAAGTGAACCTCCGCATCGCGGGCTGCAACTTCCGCTCGGCGCCGGTCGACCTGCGCGAGAAGCTCGCCTTCACCCCCGAATTGCAAGCAAAGGCCGCCGCCGAACTCGCCGCCCGCTACGGCTGCGAGGCCGCCATCCTCTCCACCTGCAACCGCGTGGAACTGTTCCTCGCCCGCCCCCTCGCGCCCGCGCCGGTGTCCACCGAACTCGCCGCCGAATTCCTCGCGGAGGTCCACGGCCTGCCCGTCGAACGGATCGTCCCGCACCTCTATTCCCACACTGACGCCGACGCCGTCAAGCACCTGCTTCGCGTCGCCGCCAGCCTCGACAGCCTGATCGTCGGCGAAGGCCAGATTGCCGGACAGGTGAAGGCGACCTATGAAGCCGCGCGCACCCTCGGCACCGCCGGCCCGTTCCTCAACGCGCTCTTCCCACACGCCCTCCGCGCCGCCAAGCGCGTCCGCACCGAGACCGGCATCGCCCACGGGCATGTCTCCGTCTCCAGTGTCGCCGTCGACTATGTCCGGCAGGTTTTCGACCATTTTGACGACAAGACCGTGCTGGTGATCGGCGCGGGGAAAATGGGCCGGCTGACCCTCAAGCACCTTCAGGAGTTGAAGCCGAAGCGCATCCTGGTGACGAATCGGAGCCCGGAGAAGGCGCGCGAGGTGGCGGCCGGCTGCGGGGGTACGGCCGTGCCGTGGGAACAGTTCGACGACGCCCTCGCCGAGGCCGACATCGCGCTCAGCACCACCGGCGCCGGCGAGCCGATCGTCACGGCGGAGCGCTTCGCGAAGCGAGTGCTGCCGAAGCGCCGCGCCGGCCGCACCCTCGTCGTCCTCGACATCGCCGTCCCGCGCGATTTCGACCCGACCATCCACGACGGCGACCGCGTCTGCCTCTTCAACATCGACGACCTCACGCGCATCCGCGAGCAGACCATCGCCGCCCGCCAGTCGCACCTCCGCCCCGCCGAAGCGATCGTCGCCGCCGAGACGAAAGCGTTCCTCGACGACTGGGAACGCCGGCGCAACGGACCGGTGATCCTGCAACTGCGTTCCGAGGTGGACAAGGTGCGGGACGAAGTGCTCACCCCACTGCTCGCCAAGCTCAATGGCAAGCTCTCCGACGCGGAGAAGGACCAGATCGCCGGCGCATTCCGCCTGTTCCAGAACAAGCTCCTGCACGGCCCCATCGCCGCGCTCCAGGACGCCAGCAAGGACGGCGATCGCGGTTCCCTCGTGGACGCCCTTCGCAAGCTCTTCCGGCTCGGGTAAGCGGACGACCCGCTCGGGAAACCGGAGCGATCCGACGTCCGCCCGGTACCCGAACCATACACCAACTTCATGGCTCGCATCCAGCTTTTGCCCGCCGAAGTCGTCACGCAGATCGCCGCCGGGGAAGTGATCGAACGGCCCGCCAGCGCCGTCAAGGAACTCCTCGAAAACTCCATCGACGCCGGCGCCACACGCATCGACATCGATCTCGAGAACGGCGGCCTCGACCTCATCCGCGTCGTGGACAACGGCGGCGGCATCCACCCCGACGACCTCCCGCTCGCCTTCGCCGCCCACGCCACGAGCAAGCTGCGCACGGCCGCCGACCTCTTCCGCATCGCCACCAAAGGGTTCCGCGGCGAGGCGCTCGCCTCCCTCGGCGGCGTCGCGAAGGTGACGCTGCAATCGCGCCGCCCCGACGCCGACGCCGGGGCCGAGATCGTCGTCGACGGCGGCATCCTGGGCCAGGTCCGCCCCTGGGGCGGGTCCCCCGGCACCCGCATCGAGGTCCGCCACCTGTTCAGCAGCGTCCCGGCCCGGCGCAAGTTCCTCAAAGGACCGGCCACCGAACTCGGCCGCGTCTCCGACATCGTCGAATGGATCGCCCTCTCGCACCCCGGCCTGCACGTCGTGCTCCGCCACAACGGCAAGCTCGTCTACGACATCCCCGCCACCGCCGGCTTCACCGACCGCGTCGGCCTCTTCTTCGGCGCCGACGTCCGCAACGGTCTCTACGAACTCGACTCCGGCCCCCCCGGCGAGAACGGCCTGCGCGTCGCCGGCTGGATCGGCGATCCGTCCATCGACCGCGGCAACGCCAAGCTGATGTACCTCTTCGTCAACGGCCGCTGGTTCCGCGACCGCAGCCTCACCTACGCCGTGCAGGAAGCGTACCGCGGCCTTATCATGACCGGCCGCTACCCCGTCGCCTTCCTGTTCCTGACCGTGCCGCCCGGCGATGTGGACGTGAACGCGCATCCGACCAAGGCCGAGGTACGATTCCGGGACAACGGCCTGATCTTCTCGCTGATCCGTGCGGCAGTGAAGGAACGGTTACTCAGGGAGAACCTGGTGCCGCGGATGGTCGCGCCGCCGGAACCGGAGCGGCTGCCGCCGCCCGCGCCGTCGCTGTTCGAACCGCGGCCGATCGCGCCGCCCGACCTGCCGTTCCGATTGGCGTCTCCCATGCCGGCGCGAACGGCGGCGATACCCTACGGTGTCGGCGACTCGCTCCGCGATTCGTCCCCCGTCGCCTCAGACGAAGAGTCTCAACCGAGTACCGAGAGTGTCGGCGGCTCGCTCCGCGAGTCATCCCCGGAACTTGACGACGCGCGGATCGCCGTCGAATCCGATCTTGCCTCCGAGGACACTCCCGGAGCGAGCGCGCCACCCTTCGACTTCCCCACGCCGCCGCCCGGCACGGCGTTGCAGGTCCACAACGCGTACCTCGTGCAGGAAACGCCGCAGGGGATGCTCGTGATCGACCAGCACGCGCTGCACGAGCGCATCCTCTACGAACAACTCCGGGCCCGCGTGCGGGCCGGCAAGCTGGAAGTGCAGAGGTTGCTCGTGCCGGAACCGGTGGACCTGCCGGCGCATCAGGTCGCGATGGTGCTGGAAGCGAAGGACGCACTCGCGGAACTGGGGCTCGAAGTGGCGGAATTCGGCGGGAACACCGTCATCCTCTCCAGCTACCCGACGCTATTGTCGAGGCGGCCGCCGCACGAGATCTTCAAGGCCGTCGTGGACTTTCTGGCGACGAAGGAGCAGTTGCCCCCGAAGGAAGTGATGCTGGACCATTTGCTGGCGACGATGGCGTGCAAGGCCGCCGTGAAGGCGGGCGACCCGCTGACCGCCGACGAGATCGCGTATCTGCTGGAACTGCGGCAGATGGCCGAAGACTCGCACCATTGCCCGCACGGCCGGCCGACCTCGCTGCTGTTCAGCAGGCAGGATCTCGATCGACAGTTCCGGCGGATATGATGTCAGTCAACCTGATCGCGAGAGTTATGAATGGCCAGGAAATCCAAGGAAGCGAAACCCGAATCCCGCCTGGCGCGGCCGACCGCGCGCGGGAAGGCGACCCCGCCGACCGAACAGATGCCGGCGGCAATGAACAAGCTGGCGATGGTCCGGGAAGCATTGCAGGTACTGGGAAACACGGCCAAGCCCGATGAAATCGCGGTGCTGATCAAGGAACGCTATGGTGTGATGATGGCGACCGGGATGGTCGGCGCGTACAAGTCTGTGCTCGTGGCACGCGACCGGCCCCAACCCCCGCGGCCGCGGTTGACGTCGGATGATCGGAGAATGCTTGCGGAATTGATCGATCGCGTCGGACCGGAACCGATCCAGGCGATCCTGGACGAGTATTATTGAGGTGCGTGTCCGGCGGATCTGAGCGATCCGCCGGAACCCGAGTCGATTACTTTTCGTCGATGCCGAGCTTCTTCATCAGCTCCTTCGCCTTGGCGGCGGGGCTGCCTTTCACCTTTTGCAGTTCGTCGAGGCCGGCCTTCAGGATTTCGGCCTTGGCCGGGTCCGCCTTCTGCAGTTCGTTCACCATGTATTCGTAGCTGGTGACTTCGCTGCCAAGCGGTTGACCCTTGGCGTAGTTCTGGAGCGTGGACTTCACCTGCGCCATCGGGTCGATGGGCTTGACGGGGATCATCTCTTCCTTCGGACCGCCGCCGCAACCGAACGCGACGAGGACCAGCGGTAGGAGGAGGGCGCAACGGAGGGAACGGAACATGGAAAACCTCGGTGTGTCTGGGGGGTAGAAGCAAAGCGACCGGTCGAAAGACTCGACCGGTCGGCGTGGGTATTCGGCTCGATCAATCGAGGGTGAACGGTTGGCCGTCGGACGCATGGCCGAGACGTTGGAAGGCGAGCACGTCGACGGTGTTGTTGATGAAGCGGACGGATCCGTCGCCGAGGAGGGCATTGACGCCGCCGGTGTGCAGGGCGCGCGGCGGGATGATGCCCCAACTCCAGTCGTGGGCGCCGCCGGGGCAGCAGTTGCCGCCGGCGGAGGGGTGCCGCCAGTTCGGCGGGGCGGCGGTGGAGACGGACGATTGGCCGAGGGAGTACCAGAGCGGCATGGTGCCGTTGTTGGAGCGGATTCCCTGGGGAGCGGTGCGGGCGGCGTTGCCGATGGCGTCGAGTTCGGCGACCGTGGGGAAATCGCGATTCACGACGGAGGTGAACAGACCGTCGCCGGCATAGAAGACGTCGAAAGGATACTTGCCGGGGCCAGCCTGGGGCGCGCCGGAGCCGGAGAGCAATTCGGAGGCGAGGAGGGTGTTGGAAAGCCCATCGGTGGCGTCGGCCATCTTCCGGCGGCGCATCTGGTTGATGAGACCGTTCTGGTTTTGCAGCCACATGCCCTGGATGTTGCTGCCGACGTTCCAGCCGTAGTTGGATCCGGGGCCGTCCCAGCCGTTCGGGTGGCTGCCGCGGCGCGGGGCTTGCAAGGCCGACGGGCACTTGAACACGGAGAGATCCGTGTTCATCAGGCCGTAGGCTGTGCTCCAGTTGGCACCGTTGCCGGCCCCTGCCGCCGATTGGCCCATCGGCGGGGCGTTGGCTGGGATCACGAACTGGTTGAACAGGTTCTGCTGCTCGACGTAGGGCAGGATCCAGTAGCTCGCGCTGACCGATTCCCAGACGTTGACGCCGATTTGCTGCTGGTTCGCCGGGAAATAGTTGTTCACGTCGTGGTAGGCATGCATGGCGAGGCCAAGCTGCTTCAAGTTGTTCTGGCATTTGGCGCGGGCGGCGGCCTCACGCACCTTCTGCACGGCGGGCAGGAGCAGGCCGATCAGAATGGCGATGATCGCAATCACGACCAGCAATTCGATCAGGGTGAAGCCGCGACGGCTCCGGGAGAGGGAACGTAACATCGAAAACCTCGGAGAGAAACGAAAATAACGACGAATCGAACGCGAAGACTCGCGATCGCGCTGCGTCCGGCCAGTTAACGACTATAAGACGAACGGTCACAGTCGGCGGATCGACCGGGTTACAGTCGAGGTTGGCAGGCCGCAGGTTATTGTATCACCAAACCTTCATAAAAGACAACCCCGCGCCGTGCTTCGGGTTCCGCGCGAATCGATCCGATTGGCTTCGTCGTGTCGCCGCCGGTTCCCGCCCCGCCTATCATCGCATCACCCGCATCTTGGAGGTTGTCCCTGCGATGCTCGCGTCCCTCGTCCTCGCCCTCGCGCTGTCTCCTGCTCAGGCGCCCGCCGCCTACGCTCCGCCGGTCGGTTCCTTCAAGCTCCGCTCCATCGGCCCGGCGCTCACCTCCGGCCGCGTCGTCGGCTTCGCCGTCGATCCGTCCGATCGCGCCAAATACTTCGTCGCCGTCGCCAGCGGCGGGGTCTGGAAGACCGTCAACGCCGGCACCACCTGGACGCCCGTCTTCGACAACGAAGGCTCCTTCAGCATCGGCTGCGTCGTCCTCGATCCGAAGAACCCGAACGTGGTGTGGGTCGGCACCGGCGAGAACAACAGCCAGCGCAGCGTCGCCTACGGCGACGGCGTGTACAAGTCGATCGACGGCGGCCGATCCTGGACGAACGTCGGCCTCAAGGCCAGCGAGCACATCGGCACGATCGTCATCGACCCGCGCGATTCGAACGTGGTCTACGTCGCGGCTCAAGGACCGCTCTGGGGCCCGGGCGGCGACCGTGGACTCTACAAGACCACCGACGGCGGCAAGACCTGGAATAAGGTGCTGACCATCGACGAGAACACCGGCGTCACCGACGT
This sequence comes from Gemmataceae bacterium, assembly GCA_019636445.1. Classification (GTDB taxonomy): domain Bacteria; phylum Planctomycetota; class Planctomycetia; order Gemmatales; family Gemmataceae; genus Limnoglobus. Next base: position 36,696 of record JAHBXO010000041.1, read on the forward strand.
GATCCTCGATCCGCGCAACCCGGATATCATTCATGCCGCTAGCTACCAACGCCGCCGGCATGTCTGGACGCTCGTCAACGGCGGCCCCGGCAGCGGCGTCCACCGCAGCACCGACGGCGGTAAGACCTGGAAGAAGGTCGGCGGCGGACTCCCCGGCGGCGAACTCGGCCGCATCGGACTCGCGAACTCCCCCAGCGACCCCGACACGCTCTACGCCATCGTCGAGTCGGCCGACAAGTCCGGCGGCATCTTCCGCAGCACGGATAACGGCATCACCTGGAGCAAGCGCAACCCGTTCGACCAGCAGGCGCAGTACTACTCGCACATCGTCGTCGATCCGGTGAACAAGGACCGCCTCTACGTGATGAGCGTCTTCAATCAGGTCTCCGACGATGGCGGTGCGACGCTCCGCAACCTCGGCGAGGCCAACAAGCACGTCGACAACCACGAGATCTGGATCGACCCGAAGAACACGAACTACTACCTCGTCGGCTGCGACGGCGGCATCTACGAATCGTTCGACCGCGGAGCCACCTGGCACTTCAAGTCGAACCTGCCGGTCACCCAGTTCTACGACATCGGCGTGGACCAGAACCCCGCCAGCGGACCGTTCTACCACGTCTACGGCGGGACGCAGGACAACTACACCCTCGGCGGGCCGGTGCGCAACCGTTCCAGCCACGGCATCACCAACGGCGACTGGTACGTCGTCCAGGGCGGCGACGGATTCCACTGCAAAGTGGACCCGACCGATTCGAACACCGTCTATGGCGAGTACCAGTACGGCGGCCTCTGCCGCTTCGACCGCCGCACCGGCACGAGCGTGGACATCCAACCCAAGACCGGCCCCGGCGAAGCACCGCTGCGCTGGAACTGGGATTCGCCGCTGACGCTCAGCCCGCACAACCCGAAGCGGCTCTACTTCGCCGCGAACAAGCTCTTCCGCAGCGACGACCGCGGCGACACTTGGGTGGCCGTCAGCGGCGACCTGACGCGCCAGATCGACCGCGATTCCTTGCCGGTGATGGGCAAGATCCAGGGGCCGGACGCCGTCGCGAAGCACGTCTCGACGAGCTTCTACGGCAACTGCGTCGCCCTCGCCGAGTCGCCGAAGAAGGAAGGCCTGATCTACGTCGGCACCGACGACGGCCTGATTCAGGTGACCGAAGACGGCGGCAAGACCTGGCGCAAGGTCGAGACCTTCCCCGGCGTGCCGGAGAAGACGTACGTCAGCAAGATTGTCGCCTCGCAGCACGACGCGAACACGGTGTACGCCTCGTTCGACAACCACAAGAACGCCGACTTCAAGCCGTACTTGTTGAAGAGCACCGACGCCGGGAAGACGTGGGCGGCCGTGAGCGGCGACCTGCCGGAGCGCGGCACGGTCTACTGCCTCGCCGAGGACCACGTGAACGCGAATCTCCTGTTCTGTGGAACGGAGTTCGCGCTCCACGTCACGTTCGACGGCGGGAAGAAGTGGCACCGGATGAAGAACGGCCTGCCGACGATCCAGGTGAAGGACCTCGTCATCCAGAAGGCGAACGACGACCTCGTCGTCGGCACCTTCGGCCGCGGCATCTACGTCATCGACGACTACAGCGCCCTGCGGCAACTCACTTCGCCGGCGACGAAGCCCTCGGAGATCCTGCCCGTGAAGGAAACGATCCAGTACGTCCGCAACGCCCAGTACGGCGGCGGGGGCAAGGCGTTCCAGGGCGAATCGTTCTACACGGCCGAGAACTCGACGTTCGGCACGACGTTCACGGTGCGGATCAAGGACGCGCCGAAGAGCCTGAAGCAGAAGCGGCGGGACGCGGAGCGCGAGCTGGAGAAAGCCGGCAAGCCGGTGCCGTATCCGTCGAAGGAGCAGTTGCGAGCGGAAGCGGAGGAGGAGGGTGCGTCGAACGCCCTCGTCATCACCGACCGCGAGGACGCGATCATCGCGCGGCTGTCGTGTCCGACGGGCGAAGGGGTCCACCGGCTGACGTGGGGCCTGCGCGAGATGGGCGTGAATCCGGATGCGCCACAGGGCGGTTTCGGCCTGATGGTGGTGCCGGGGGCGTACAAGGCGCAGATCGTTCAGACCGTAGCCGGGCAGACGAAGCAGCTGTCCGACGTGACGAGCTTCCTCGTGCAACCTGATCCGCTGGCGGGGCTGACGGGGGCGGACTACGCCGCGATCGCCGCGTTCAACAAGCAGGTGAAGGCGCTCCAGAAGCAGGCGCAGGCGGTGTCGACGGCGGCGACGGAAGCGACGACGAAGATCGATTCGCTCCGCAAAGCGCTCAAGATCGCACCGAAGGAGCAGCCGGCCATTGAGAAGGCGCTCTTCGACTTGAACGAGAAATTGAAGGTGATCCAGCGCGAGCTGAACGGCGATCGGACGCTGGCGGCGCGGAACGAGAACGTGCCGGACTCGATTCGGGCTTCCCTCCGCGGTGCGGCGACGCCGCACCAGGACGCGATCGCGAAGCCGACCGGCACGCAGAAGGAACTGCTCGCCAGCACGGCCAAGGCGCTCGCGGCCGTGGCGGCGGCGGTGACGGAGATCGGCAAGGCGCTGCCGGAGTTGGAGAAGGCCGTCGAGGCGGCCAAGTGACATGAGCGAGTCTGCGCGAGTTCCGTGCCCGCACTGCGGCGGCCGCGTGCCGGTGCCGCGGGGCCACTCGCGCGCGAAGATCCGCTGCGGCGACTGCGGCTACTACGCACCGGTGCCGGAGAATCTGCGCTCCGAAGCCGAGGATGCCCCGGACGAACCGGACGACCTGCCCGTGATCGCGCCGGACGCGGCCCCGGAACCACGTCGGAGGGCGCGACGCGATGACGACGAGGACGTGCCGCGACCTCCGCCCGTCCCGCGCTCGAAGCCGAAGAAGCCCGCCGCGAAGGCGATCGCGCGCGAGAACCCGAACCCGCGCGACCTCCGCCCGGAGTTCGTCATCCCCGAAGGCGCTGAGCTTGGCCCCGACCTGCTCGAAGGCAACCAGGTCGAGCACGACGATCAGGCCATCCCGTACCGCGTCCCCGGCGACGGCACGATGGCGTGCAAGGAATGCAACTTCCGCCTCCCGCTCGGTTCGGCCTTCTGCGTCAACTGCGGCCTCGACTTCGCCACCAAGAAGAAGCCCAAGAAGCGCTTCCAGCCGATCGACCGCGAATGGGAACCGCGGATGAACCTGACGGTGCGCCTGCAAATCTTCGCCGGGTTGCAGGTGCTCAACGTCCTCGTCATCGTGCTGCTGCGGGAGAACGTCAGCGTCGTCGGCGCCTTGCTCGCGCTGTTCTTCCAGGGCGGCCTGCAGGCGTTCCTCATCGGCAGCTTCGAGAAGATCGCCGTCCACCGCACCGAGAAGGGCGTGGCCACGATGACGAAGACCTGGCGATTCTGCTTCGTCCCGACGCGGCCCACGGAAATCGATTGGCGCAAGAGCCACGCCATCGGCGTCATCCACACCCACTCGCTCGGCTTCCTCGAATGGTTGACCTTCTTCTATTTGCTGCTCCTGTTCGTCGTACCCGGGATCGTGTTCTATTTTCTGGTGATCAACCCGATGCGGTACCAGATCGTGCTCTGCGACATCTACGGCAGCGTGGACGACGTGATCTTCCGCACCACGAGCGAAGACCAGCCGGAGGAGATCTGCCGTGTCGCCAGCACGGCGACCGGCCTCACGTACCGCGGGACGATGTGAAACCGGGAAGCGCCGCCCTTCGCAGGAGCATCGGACCGCATGGCCGAACCCGAATCCACGCGACCGTACCACCCGCCCACGTACGCCTCGACGGAAGAGGGCACGAACCCGTTCGTGCCGGATGCGGTCGACGGCGCGGAGCCAGGCGAGCGGCCGGCGCTCGCGGGGTATGAACTCCTCGGCCCGCTCGGCAAGGGCGGGATGGGGGTCGTCTATCAGGCCCGTCACGTCGGTTTGAACCGCATCGTCGCGCTCAAGATGCTGCCCCGGCCCGTCGGGGACGACACGGTGGCGGCCGCGCGCTTCCTCGCCGAGGCGCAGGTCGTGGCGGCGGTGCGCCACCCAAACGTCGTCTCGGTGTTCGACTACGGCCGCAGCGAGGGCCGCGCGTACCTGGCGATGGAACTGCTCCCGGGCGGGACGCTCGCCGAACGGCTGAAGGAATCCCCGCAACTGCGCCCGCGGGAGGCGGCCGAACTGCTGGAGGCGATCGCCCGCGGCGTCGGGGCGGCGCACGAGCAAGGCATCGTCCACCGCGATCTCAAGCCGGGGAACGTCCTCTTCGCGGCCGACGGCACGCCGAAAGTCGCCGACTTCGGCCTCGCGAAACAGACCGGCTCCGACCTCACCGCCACGCAGGCGCTCATGGGCACGCCGAGCTACATGGCGCCGGAGCAGGCGGCCGGGCGCGGGAAGTTCGTCGGCCCACCGGCGGACGTCTGGGCGCTGGGCGTGATGCTCTACGAGTGCCTCGCGGGCCGGCGGCCGTTCCAGGCGGCGGACACGATGTCGCTGCTCACGAAGATCGTGAACGACGCCGCGCCGCGTGTGCGGTCGCTGGTCGGTCGGCTGCCGCGCGAGCTGGATGTGATCGTGGAGAAGTGCCTGGCGAAGGAACCGGGGGATCGCTACGCGACGGCGGGCGAGTTGGCGGAGGACCTGCGGCGGTGGCGCGCCGGGGAGCCGATCGCGGCGAAGCCGGCGGGGGTCGCCGAGCGGGCGTTCAAGTGGGCGAAGCGCAAGCCGACGCTCGCGGCGGCATGGGTGCTGGGGGCGCTCGTGTTGGTCCTGGGCGGGCTGGGAGCGGTTTCGACGGCGTCGTGGTTCCGGGCCGAGCGGGCACGGGATGAGCTGGCCACGGAACAGAGCCGCACCGAAGAAGCCCGGAAGCAGGCGGTCCTCGAAAAGGGGAAGACCGAAGACGCCCTGAAGCAAGTGGAGAAGGCCCGCGGCGAATTGCAGCGGACGAACGCCGAGTTGGACGTTGTCAATTATCTTTCCACGATCGACCTGGCGTACCGCTCGCACGCCGGGAACGCGGCCCTGCTCGAAACGCGAGCGCTCCTGAACGACTGCAACCCGAAGCTGCGCAACTGGGAATGGCACTACCTCGACCGGCTCGCGCACCCCGAGCGGGCACTCGTCGATCCGGACGGTTTGGGGGAGATCGAGCGGAAGCAGTTTTACTTTCTCGATGCGGCGTTCAGCCCCGATGGCGAACGGCTGTACGTCGTCGGCAGCGATCCGATGCTTCGCGTGTGGGAGACGAAGGCCGGGAACTGGGCCAAGTCGGTCCGGAGCGAATTGCCGTTCCTGCGCACGCTGCGGGTGAGTGCCGACGGGAAACGCCTGCTGACGACCGGCCCCGGCGACGTGTGCGTCTGGAACGCCGAGACGCTCGCGGTCGAACGGCGCTGGAAACGACCGCCGAACGAACCCGAAGCCCGCGCCTGGTTCGCGCCCGACGGCCAGCACGTCGTCACGGCGGCCATCCGGGAATCGGCGGCTCGCATCCGCGACATCGCCAGCGGCGCGGAGCGCAAGACCTACTCCGTGCCCGATGGCGAGGAGATCTGGGCGGCCGGCTTTCCTGAGGGGAAACTGCGCCTCGTGACGCTGGACCGGCGCGCCCCGAACGATTTCCGTCCGTCGGTCGTGCGCGTCCACGACGTGGAGGCGGGAGCGCCGCCGGTCGTGGTGCCGAACGTCGCGCCCGCGCCCGGATCCCGCGTCTTCAAGGCCGGCCTGCACGGGGTGGTCGTGGATGTCAGCCCCGACGGGCACCGCGTGCTTGTGACCACGAATACCAATCCCTACCGGGCGACGATTTGGGACGGCCGCACCCAATCGACCCAGGAGTTGACGAACCTGCAGTACAACGGGCCGCACTGGTTCTCGCCGGACGGCGCGGAGATCCTCTCGGTGGGGCGGCAGAAGGTCACGCGGACCAACCTGCGGCAGAACAGCACGCGCGAGTACCTCGGCCCGCTGGAGGCCTTGCGGTTCGCGACGATGAGCGCCGACGGACGCTACATCGCCGCCGCCGGCGGGCAGGGCCAGCCCATGCGCCTCTGGGACGCGACGCGACCGATCGGCCCCGTGACGTTCCCGCGGGACTACAACCAGGTCAGCAGCATCGTCGGCCGCTTCTCGCCGGACGGCACGCGCTACCTCACCTGGTGGGACGACGGCAGCGCTCGTGAATACGACACCGCGACCGGGAAGGAACTTCGCATCCTCGATCGCTTCCCGCTCGTGCCCAACGCGAACGGCATGGGATCTCGTCTGAGTGCGGCGGGCAGCGGGTACAGCCACGATGGCCGGCGCGTGCTCCTCTCGGCGGCACGGGCGGACGCGAATCAGGCCCACCTCCTTCGCGTCTACGACGCGGCCACGGGAAAGCTGGAAATCGAGGTTCCGGAGAAAGGCCGATCCGGCGGCGCGCACGCGTTCACGGCCGATGGAAACGGCGTATACGTCTACGACGACGCCGGCGGCACGGGCGTCTGGGACCTCGCGACGCGGTCGTATCGCGGGGTGATTCCCGAAGTGATGCGCATCTACGCCGTCAGCCCCTGCGGGCGATTCCTGCTGACGGACGACACGCCGCAGGATCGCGCGCTGCCGGAACGGCGCGCCGGTCTGCGCTCCGCGAAGACCGGGAAGCGAGTGGCGGATCTCGCCGGCTATCCGCCGGTCAACAGCCCCGATTCGATCTGGCTGAACGCGGCCTTCAGCCGCGATGGCGAGCGCGTGGCCGTCGCCTGCCCGGACCTGAAAGTCCGCATCTGGAACACGGCGACGGGCGAACTCCTGAGTACGACGCGCGATCCGTCCTCGTTGCCCAAGCTCGGCCTCGCGTTTTCGCCGGATGGCGAACGCCTGGCGACGTCCAACGGCGGCTTCGGCGCCGACGTGTGGGACGTGCGCACCGGCCGCGCCGTGCTGCCGCGTCAGACCTTCCGCATGGGCGCGGCCGCGATCGCGTTCACCCCCGATGGCCGCACCCTCCTCATGGGTGGCCTCGTGCGCGAACTGATGACGCGCGTCGACGCCGGGCGGTAGTGCATCGTTGGTCGGTCGTTGTTAGAGCATTTCGAGTATCACTTTTGCGATCCGTATCCGGCGTGGCGGATGTAGTTTCGGCACTCGGCTTCGTCGAGCCAGTCCAGACACTCGCCACACAGGGCGTCGCACTCCGGCTTGGTCCGCGGGGCGTGCTTGCGGATCTCGTGCTTGATTTTCGCGAACGCCTGCTCGATCGGGTTCAGGTCCGGGCTGTACGGCGACAAGTACACCAGCATGGCTCCTACACCCTCGATCGCCTCGCGTATGCCGGCGACCTTGTGGCTCGCAAGTTGTCCAACACCACGATGTCGCCGGCCGTCAGGACCTTGACCAGTTGCTGCTCGACGTAGGCCCGGAACAGTTCGCCGTTGAGGGCGCCGTCGATCTCCAGCGGGGCGAGGAGGCCGGTGGCGCGCGGGGCGCCCTGGTTCGTACCGGCGGTGGAAGGGGACGCGTTTGTCGCGGGGTGGCCGGGCGTCGACTTCACCAGTGGCCTCGAAGCGGCGGATGAACTGGCCGACCCACTCGGCACTGGTGGAGTACTTGCGACCAAGTTCGGCAAAGGTCGGGCCGGCCTGAAAGTCGGCGAGGACGCGGGTGCGGAGGTCGAGGGAAAAGGCACGCATGATCGGCTCCATCCGATACGAGGAGCCCCGATGTTGGCCGATCCCGCTCTCGAGCGCAAGACGGAAAACCAAAATGCTCTAATCGGATAAAAGCGCGCGTGCGCGGATCGCGCGGCCGTGATTCGCATCGAGTTCCAGACAGCGCGCGTAGGCGGCGCGGGCATCCGCGGCGCGGCCGGCGAGGCGATGACATTCCGCCAGTTCGAACCAGGCATTCGGCGAACGCGGGTCGAGTCGCGTCGATTCTTCGAGGGACTGTCGCGCGACGTCGTACGCGCCCCGGTCCAGGTTTTCGATTCCGGCCGCGAGAGTGGCGCGCGCACGATAGTGGTTGATCTGCGACTGATCGCCGCGGACTTGGTAAGCTTGCGCGAGGTCCAGCAGAAGTTCCTGCCCTTCCGGGCCGGACACCAGCGCGGCGGCGCGTTCCCAGGTCCGGATCGCCTCTGTGGGATCGCGGCTGGCGTCTTCGGCCTGACCGAGCCGCCAGAGCGCGGCCACGGACGGTCCACCGCGCTCGACCGCTTCCGCGAGGATGCGCCGAGACTCGTCGCGGCGGCCGCGGACGAACGCAACTTCCGCAAGCCGGTCCGCGATTTCGGAACTCCAGCGAGCCTCCAGGGCTTCCCGGAGTTTGGCTTCGGCCTCGGCCGTGCGGCCGGCCTGGGCGTCGCGGCCGGCATCCCGAAAAAGCCGGTCGCGGCCCACCGCGCTCGCCCGGCGGAGAATCCAGTCCACGTCCGTGTCGAAGGGGGTCGGCAGCGGTCGTGCCCGCCGCACGAACGCATCGGACAGCGTCGCCGCCGCGGCGCCGTCGCCGCGCGCCACCGCCAGCCGGATGCGCAGCGCGACCGGTGGATACGCGGTCGGGAATTCCGCCGCCAGGAGCTTCGCGGCGGCCTCGGCTTCGGCCGTGCGGCCCGCGCGGGCGTCCAGGATCGCCCGTTCGAGACGCGCGCCGGGCATCGCCTCGATCCGCGCGAACGCCGCCTCCGCCGCGGGGAGGTCTTCCAGCCGGAGGTGGTTCCGGCCGATGGCATACAGGCAATCTTTCGCGCGCGGGTGTTTCCGATCCGCGGCCAGATGATAAGCCGCGTTGGCCTCCGAAATGCGGCCGATCCGTTCCAGCGCGAATCCGTGCTTGTAGGCGATGTCCGCGGCGGTCGGGTCCAGACCGGCCGCGTGTCGTAGGCACGCCTCGGCTTCGGGGAAAAAACCGGTGGCCAGGTAGTCTTCGCCGAGCTTGAACCAGTCGTCGGTGGACCGCGCACCGCCGGACCGCTCGCGAAATTCCGCCGCCGTCACCCGATCGACCTCGGTCAGATTGGGCAGCGGCGGACGGACGGCGTGCCGATGACGCTGGATCCACCAACCCCCCACCAGGCACTCGACACCGATCAGGAGCAGAAGCGCGCGCGTCACGGCCGGCCTCCCGTTGTTTGCAACCAGAGGGTCAATCGCCCGGTGCGTTCCGCCGCCGCCGAATAGAGATTCAACGCACCGGCGACGATATCCGGCTTGCCGTCGTCGTTAAGATCGCCGGCCGCGACGGTGGCGAGGTGGATCGGCCGGTCGGCGAGGGTCGTGACGGTGAAGTTCTGGCGGCCATCGTTTTCGAGCAACACGAGACTCGCGGCGCCGGGGCGCGACCAGTCATTGAACATGCAGGCCAGCACGATGTCGTCGTCGCCGTCCCCGTCGAAGTCCGCGACGGCCGCAGCATACACACCGCCCACGCTCGCGAGCCGGCGTGCATCAAACGCGCCGGCACCGCCGTTCCGCAGCCACAGGCACCCGTGCCAAGGTTGCGGGTAGTGGTGGTTCACTTCAAGGTTATCCCCCGCGACGAGCAGCAGGTCCGGCTTCGCGTCGTGGTCGAGGTCCGCGACGACGAGGCCGACGCTGCCGAGATCGAAATTCGCCGATTCGAAGATCCGGCGCGGCGTGAACGCGCCCTTCCCGGCGTTCTCGAAGAGCCAGACTTCCTCGTGTTCCTGCGAGACGAGGGCGGCGATGTCCGGCTTGCCGTCGCCGTTGAAATCGGCCACGGGTACGTGCGAGGGGCCGTCGGTCGCCAGTAGCAGGTGATCCCGGAACTGTCCGCCGCCCTTGTTTTCCAGCCAGAGGATTTCGCCGTGGTTGTAGCCGAAGACGGCGACGGCGAGGTCGATGTCCCCGTCCCCGTCGAAATCGCCGGGCTGCACGTCGGATACGCGGCGGACGTTGTCCAGCAAGACGCGATTGATGTAGCGGCCGTTCCGGTTTTCGAGCCAGACCACGCGGCCGATGCGCGCGTCGGTCGGCAACACGTTGCCGAGCACGGCGGCGACGATGTCCAGGTCCCCGTCGCCGTCGAGGTCCACCGGCACGGCGGCGACCGGCGCGCTCACTTCGTCGCCGAGAGGGATTTCTTCAAAGGATCCGGACGGGAGCGTGCGGTACCAGATCACGCGATTTCGCTCGGCGTCGCACGCGAGCACGTCCGGCCGGCCGTCGCGGTCCAGGTCTACGATGCGGACGTTGGCGATGCGCGGCCGCGGACCCGGCGCGGGGCCGAGCGTTTGCGCGGCGAATGCCAGCGACGTAGGCGGAAAATGCGAGACGGGGCTGATCAGGACGGGCAGCGGCGTGCCGGGCAACACGTACGGGGCGATCCCCGCGAGGACCGGAATGAGCAGGGCAACAACGAACAAAGCCTGCACGCGGCGGGGCTGTCGCGGGTTGGGAGGCAATTCAGCCATAGAAAGCCATTCTATGCCGTGCGCTCAAACGTGCTGCCCGGCGAGCCAGCCGGTGCTCCAGGCGCTCTGAAAGTTGTAGCCGCCGATCCAGCCGTCCAGATCGAGCACTTCCCCGGCGAGATACAAGCCAGGCTTCTTCTTGCTTTGCATCGTGCGCGAGTCGACTTCGTCCAGCGACACGCCGCCGGCGGTCACCTCGGCCTTCTCGTAGCCGAGCGTGCCCTTCACCGGCAGCCGCAGGCGCTTGACGGACTGCACGAGCTTCGCACGGTCCATCTTGCTCAGGGCCGCGGCGCGGCGGTCGAGGGGCAATCCGCAGACTTGGATGAGTTGATCGCAGACGCGGCGCGGCAGCATCTCGGACATGACGACCGCCAGGAGTTGCTTGCCGTTCGCGGCCGTCTCGATTCGCAGGAAGTCGTCGAACGCCGGCTCCTTCACGTTCGGCAGCAGGTCGAGTTCGAGGATCAGCTTCGTCGGCGTGGCGTGGCCGCTGATTGCGCGGCTGACGTCCAGCGGGGCCGGGCCGGTGAGGCCGAAGTGCGCGAAGAGCGTCGAGCCGCGCCGGGCGCTCAGGATCTTCGAATCCTCGATCACCTTCAGCCCGATATCGGGCATCGTGACGCCCTGCAACTCCTTGATCCACGCCGGCTGCACCGTGACGGGCACGAGCGCCGGCCGCGTCGACACGATGGTGTGGCCAAACTTCGTGGCGAAGCCGTAGCCGTCGCCGGTGGTGCCGCAGCCCGGGAACGAGAGGCCGCCGGTCGTGACGACGACGCGCTCGCAGGAGAGCGTTCGCTTGTCGGTGACGACGCGGAAGCCGCCGTCAATGGCTTCGAGGTCGCGGGCCGGCTCCTGGAGTGCGAGCGTCGCGGACGTGCGGCCGAGGCGGCGGAGCAGCGCGTTGAGCACGTCGAGCGCGCGGTCGGAGACGGGGAAGATCTTGCCGGTATCTTCGACCTTCGTGGCGACGCCTTCGGCTTCGAAGAACGCGATCGTCTCCTTCACGCCAAAGTTGGCGAGGGCCGAGTGGAGGAATTTGCCGTTCGGCCCGAAGGCTTCGACGATGCCGCGGTTGTCGCAGTCGTGGGTGATGTTGCAGCGGGTGCCGCCGGACATGAGGATCTTGACGCCGGGCTTCTTCCCCTTCTCGAGGAGCAGCACGCGCCGCCCCCGCTCGGCCGCGTGGATAGCGGCCATCAGGCCGGCCGCGCCGGCGCCGAGGACGATGGCGTCGAAGTCGAAAAACGCAGTCATATCAGAAACGATACGACTACGTTTCCGAGTGCGGATGTATTTCAACGAGCCGGTACATTTGGTCGTGGATTGATCGGCCGCACGACCCACAGATCATTCCAGCTTGAAGCGGGATTCCGCAGCCCGGGCAGTACCATCGAGTGCGTTGTGTGCCAGTTTCGGAATTGGCTGGGCGGGATTTCCGTGTCGGAAACCTCTCCGATAGCAATTGGTGCATGTTCCGGCTCAGCGCCATTCCACCGGCAACGCAAGTGAATACGCCGTCGACTAGAGACATTTCCAACCCGCAACGGGGGCAATACATTCGGATACCTCGTGCACTCGAACACGTGATGTGAAAACTTAGAGAGAATCAACCCTCGGGCGTGTTCAGCACATGACGCAGTCGCTCATCGAGCGGGGGCGGAAATCGCTCCGGCCACGACCAATCGAAGAGGCCGACGCCGAGCATGTCGCGCCAGTACATGCCGTCCACGCGGCGATTGCGGTCGAGATTCATACGGACCTGAGGTTCAAGTGAAACGACTGGAAATTCGGAACCCATGACGCGATCGGCGACATCCGACAAAGGGAAAAGGTCGTCCGGTCGCACTCGCTGGCCAGCGATCCAGAGCCGCACGCCGTTGCGGGGTTTGCCTTCCGGTCCGTCGGTGTACGCCCCACGGAAGAACTCCGGCCGATGAACGAAGCCGACCGATTCCAGCGCGGTTCGTGGGGTGTCGAAGTCGGATTCCCGAATCAGAAAATCGGAATTCGGCGTGGAGCGGTCGGCTCCATCGTCCTTCGTTCAGACCCAATACGCGACGGCCTGTCCGCCGAACAGGGCGTATGGAATTAACCCGT
>JAHBXO010000042.1 GCA_019636445.1 Gemmataceae bacterium
CTCCCGGAGATATCTCGATGCTCCGACTCTCCGCTTTCGCGATGGTCGCCATGCTCACCGCACCGCTCGCCGCCGCCGACAAGGGCACGTTCGTCGACAAAGTCTTCAAGAACGAAGACGGGCACGAATCGCCGTACGTCGTCTTCGTGCCGGCGAACCACGACAAGGACAAACCTTCGCCGGTACTGTTGTTCCTGCACGGAGCCGGCGAGACAAAGGGCGGGAGCATGATGCCGATCCAACAGGGGATCGCACCGCACATCAAGCGGATGGAGGAGAAGAAGCAGCTCTTCAAGTTCATCACGATCATCCCGCAGGCGGAGACGCGGGATTGGCGGGCGGACAGCCCGAACGCGAAGCGGGCGCTGGCGATGCTGGACGAGGTGGTGAAGGAGTACAACGGCGACCCGAAGCGGCTGTACCTGACGGGTCTGTCGATGGGCGGCTTCGGCACGTGGTCGATCGCGGCGGCGATGCCGGACAAGTTCGCGGCGATCGCGCCGATCTGCGGCGGCGGCAAGGCGGAGTGGGGCGAGAAGCTCAAGGACCTGCCGATCTGGTGCTTCCACGGCGCGGAGGACAAGGTGGTGCCGGCGAAGCTGTCGCAGGACATGATCGAAGCGATCAAGAAGGCCGGCGGTAAGCCGCGCTACAGCGAGTTCCCCTACGTCGGTCATAACTCGTGGGACGCCGCCTACGCGCACGACGAGTTGTATGGGTGGCTGCTGAGTCACGCGAAGAAGTGAGGTCGTTCGATGGCGGCCGGGAACTTGCCGGACGTGATTCAGTTGGTGTTGTGCGAATCGGCGGCCCACGATGCGAGTATCGGTTCGTGGGTACTCGTGCGACCGTATACGCGCATTCATCTGGCGGTGAATGAACTGTTCCCAACCGTCCTGAATCGACTGGCCTTGTACTATCAACTCGCCGACGCGTTTGGTACATTCCAGATACAAGTGGAGGTGGTCAGCCCGGGGGAAGCGGCCACGCAACCGACTGCCTTGAGGACGAGCGCCCAAACCGTCCAGTTCCCCACGGATCGGACCGTCATCGACGACGCGATTTATCTTTCGAACATCCCCTTGCTGGAACCCGGCGAGTACGAGTTTCGGCTCTTGGCGAACGGACAGCGGTTGCGGAGAAGCTTGTTCGTCACAATCGGGATCGGAGGCCAGAAATGATCTTCGCGAGCGAACTCGTCAATGACGGGATCACCGGCACGGGCGTCAAACTCGACTGGGAAACCCCGATTTCGCTACCGCCGGGCACGCGAACGATCGCTTCCCCCGCCCTCGTGAACGCCGGAATCACCGGCACGGGCGTTCACCTCGGTTGGCAAGCGCAATACCACATTACCTGTCGGTTCGTCCCGTCCTTCACGGCCTTGGAATCCGTGGCGCCGTCGGCGTCGGACATCGCCGTCGTCGCCGCCGTCCGCCTTGCGGACGGAGCGGTTCAACTCACCGCGTATGCGACCGACCTGGAGCAGGTGAAACGCTACGCGAGGACATTCGCCGAATCAGTCGCGGCCACGGTCGGATCGACCGGCGTACGCGTGGAAGTGACCGATTCCGACCACCGACCGCTCTGTGAAATCGCCGTCTAATTCGAATCCACCCACTCCCTGGAGATCATGCATGACCACCCCAAAAAAGTCCCACCGCCGGACGTTCCTCAAGTCCGCCGCCGTCGCGGGGACGGCGATGTCCCTCACGGCCAAGAGCTACGCCCAGGTGCCGGGCGCGAATACCGCCGCACGGCTGGCGTTCATCGGCGTCGGCGGCCGCTGCCAGCAGCACATCGACGTCAGCCTCAAGCGCAAGGAACTCCAGAAGGACGTGGCGCTCGTCGCCGCGTGCGACGTCTGGGACGGCGACCCCTCGAAGGGCAAGGGCAAAGGGCAGGGCCTCTTCCCCTCCGCCAAGCGCATGGGCGTGACGGAAGCCGACCACATCGTGAAGGATTATCGCCGCATCCTCGACCTGAAGGACGTGGACGTGGTGTGCATCTGCACGCCGGACCACTGGCATGCGCGGCAGACGATCGACGCGATGGAAGCGGGCAAGCACGTCTACTGCGAAAAGCCGATGACGCGCACGATCGCGCAGGCGCAGGCGGTCGTCGATAGCTGGAAGAAGACGGGCAAGGTGATGTCCGTCGGCGTGCAGAGCATGGCCGACCCGACCTGGCAGAAGGCGTACGACGTCGTGAAGAGCGGGAAGATCGGCCACGTCATGCAGGCGCAGACGCGGTACTACCGCAACTCGCTCGTCGGCCAGTGGCGCTACTACAACCTGACGAAGACGATGACGCCGACGACGGTGGACTGGGACCTGTTCCTCGGCCACAAGTTCGAGATCGCCGGCGAGAAGCTGGGGCCGACGCCCGAGGAGTACGCGTTCGACCGGGCCGTGTTCGCCCAGTGGCGCTGCTACTGGCCGTTCGGCGGCGGCATGTTCACCGACCTCTTCGTGCACCAGGTGACGCACCTGATCGCGGCGATGGGCGTGCGCTATCCGCGCCGCGTCGTCGGCGGCGGCGGGCTGTACCTCGAGTACGACACCCGCGACGTGCCGGACGTCAGCATGGTCTGCGCCGACTACGACGAAGGCTGCCAGATGTTCGTGACGGCGACGATGTGCAACGACTACCCGATCGACGAGGTGATCCGCGGCAAACTTGGCACGATCAAGTTCGTGCCGCTCGCCGGCGACCTGATGAAGGGCTTCGAGGTGATTCCGCAGGACGCGACCGGTCGCGCCCGCGGCCCCGGCGATGCCGCCGGCGCGAAGGGCGATCTGGTCGAGGGCGGCTTCGAGGCCCCGGCCGGGTACGACCCGGTGAAGGAACCGAACCCGGCGCTCACCTATGCCCTCTGGGACAACTTCCTGAAGTGCGTGGCGGCCGGGAACCAGGGGACGCTGAGCACGCCGGAACTGGGCGCCGCGGCGTTCAGCACCGTCAACATGGGCGTGCAGAGCTACCGGAACGACAAGGTCATCTACTGGGACAAGGAAGCCCGCAAGATGGTCGACGCCGACGGCAGCTGGGCGAAGAACTGGGAGGCCCGCAGCAAGGCGCGCGGCAAGGCGAACCAGATCATGGGCTGGCAGGGCGGGGACGCCGGCAGCAGCGTGACGGCGCCGGAGGACTTCAAGCTGGCCGGCCCGTGGGTCGGCGGCAAGGACCCGGCCGGGGCGTAAGTTCGGCCGATCACGCACGCGGGGACCGGTTGCGACCGGTCCCCGTTTTTGTTGTTGATGCGGATGCCGTGCGATCGGTTCAACGTCCGACCGGCGGCTTGAGCAATCCGCCCAAGCCGAAGGGCACGGCCGGAAATGCGGTCGCGGCGGGGGCCGCTGCCGCCGCGGCCGGCGGATCGGATACGGGCATCAGCCGCGCGGCTCGCTCCTCGGTCGTCACGAACAGCACGTTATTCATCCGCACCGCCGCCAGTCCGCCGACCTCGGCGAGCAACCGCACGGCCGTTTCAAGCGGCACGTCGTCGAGCTTGAGCTTCACGGCCGGATCGGCCTGCTTCTGGAGCACGCGCGGGTCGATCGTCACGTTCGCGCCGCTCTCGTCCGCCAGCGACTTCAATACCGCCGAAAGCGTGGTCGCTTCGCCGTCCACGCTCACGCGCTGGCGCATCTGACGGGCGATCACGTCGGCCTCGAAACCGATGTACACGGCCCCGCCGACGATCGCGTGGCTGAGGTTGGACTGCGCGAGCGCGGCGGTCAGACCCTCGCGGACTTTGCCGCCGCGGAGTTTCACGGTGTAGAACGGCGCGTGGGCATCGATCCCGGCGGCGGCGAGCGCCGCGTTGTCGAACCGCACCTCGGCCTTGAGCTTGCCCTTGAAATACTCCGCCAGTTCGACCAGCGATTTGTCTTCCAGCACGACGTCGCCTGTGGCGTCGAGCGCCTGTCGGAGTTTCGCCGCGGGCATCGGATCGGCGGCGACGAGCGGACCGGTCAGCACAACCAGAACGAGAACGGAACGGAACATCGCGTCACTCATTTCTTGACGGGGATCGATCCGAAGGACGATGAAGAGGACCGGCCGGCCATGCCGATCACGATCAGCGCGAGAAACCCGGCCAAGAGGACGCCAACCACGAGGAGGACCAGTCGCCCCAGCCGCCTCGCGAAAGCCCGAAGCCAGCTCCGCTTCTGGCGCCGCGGTCGGACGACCGGAATGTCTTCCGCGACAATCTCCTCCGCGACCGGAACGGGCGTCAACGGGACCAGCCGCTCGGCAACGGGGATCGGTTTCGCCTTCGGCTTCGGTGCGGGTTTCGGCGGTGCCGCAGCCGCCGTCGGCACTCCGCGCCGCGCCGCCTCCAAGGCCTTCGACAGTTCCAACGCCGTCGTGTAGCGATCCGTTGGTTTCTTCGCCAGACACTTCAAGATGATCCGTTCGTAAATCTCCGGCAGGTGGCGGTTGTGGTCGCGGGGCGACGGCGGCGCCTTGGTCACGATGTTGATCAGTAGTTCGAACTGGTGTTCGGCCTCGAACGGTCGGCGACCGGTCAATTGCTCGTACAGCATCACCCCCAGCGACCAGACATCCGCCTGCGGGCCGGCGTGCTTGCTCTTCCCCTTGGCCTGCTCCGGCGACATGTAGAACGGCGTGCCCATCGACGTGGTCGATTGCGTCAGGTCGGAGTTTTCGCGCTTCGCCAGGCCGAAGTCCACCACCTTCGGCTCGCCGGCGCGATCGAACAGGACGTTGGCGGGCTTGAGGTCCCGATGGACGATCCCGCCCTCGTGCGCGGCCGCGACCCCACGCGCGATCTTCGTCATGACGGTCGCCACGGCGGCCGGATCGTGCGCCGTGCCGAGGGGGAACCGCTCGGCCAGCGTACCCTTCTCAAGCAATTCCATGACGATGAACGGGACGCCGGCGGTCTCGCCGAAATCGTAGACGTCGATCACGTGCGGATGGCGGATGGCGGCCACGACCTGCGCCTCGGCCAGAAAACGCTTCACCTGGCCCGACTCCGCGGCCGTCGCGTTCGGCAGGAACTTGACGGCGACGAGGCGGTTCAACAACACCTGGCGCGCCTTGTGAACCACGCCCATGCCGCCCTTGCCGATGATTCCCATCAACTCGTAGCCGGGAATGGAGAGCGGCTGCGCGAGGCCGGAGTGGACGTACGGCGAACTCGCCATCGGCGTCGATTCGCCGGGCACGGCGGTGTCGATCGGGATCGCAGCCGACGACGGATCGGCGGCCGTGCCGGCGCGCGGAGCGTTTTCAGGAGCCATGCTTCGATGCTATCCGAAACCGGTAAGGGGCGAAAGCCTCAACCCACGCGCCAGCGCTTCAATTGTTCTTCATCCAGCTCGATGCCCAGCCCGGGGCCGTCGGGGACCTTCGCGTGCGGCGGGCCGAGGTCGAGCGGCTTCGTGATGAGGTCGGCGTCGTGGTAGAACGGGCCGATCGTGTCGGCGGGAAACGTGTCGGTGTCGATTTCGGGGAAGGCGGCGGCGACGTGGAGCATGGCGGCGGTGCCGATGCCGAGTTCGAGGTTGCTGCCGATGGTGCAGCGCAGGCCGGCCGCCTTCGCGACGGCGACAATCTCCGCTGTGGCGGCGATCCCACCGTGCTTGCCGGGGTAGACGCTCAGGATGTCCGCGGCGCGGTGGAGCGTCAGCAGCCAGGCGTCTTGCAGCGTGAAGACCGATTCATCCGCCATGATCGGCGCCGGGGTCTCGCGGCGCAGTTCCGCGAGCGCGGCCGGATCGCCCGCCGGGATCGGCTGCTCGGCGAGCAGGAGGTTCACATCCGCGAGCGTCCGCAGGCAGTGCTTCGCCTGCTGGATCGTCCAGCCGCAGTTCGCGTCGATCGTCACGGGAATGTTTTTCCCCGCCACCTCGCGCACGGCGCGCACGCGGGCAATGTCCGTCTCCGGGTCGAGGCCGACCTTCACCTTCACGCACGATACGCCGAGCTTCAGATGGTCTTCGGCCATCCGGATCGACCCGGCCACATCCCGCGCCCAGACGACGAGCTTGATGCGCACCGTGTCGCGCACCTTGCCTCCGAGCAGGCGATACACCGGCAGCCCGGCAGCTTTCCCCGCGATATCCCACATCGCCATTTCGACCGCGGCCTTCGTGAACGGGTTCAGCTTGATGATGAAGTCCATCGCCCGGCGGATCGCCGTGATATCCCGCGGGTCCTTTCCGAGGATGACCGGCTCGATGTACTCGCGAATCGCCGCGACGCTGCCCGCCTGCGTTTCACCCGACCAGAGTCCGCTGATCGTCGCCTCTCCGAGGCCGACGAGCCCGGAGTCGGTGTGCACCTTCACGATGACGTACGGCGAGACGGCGTGCTCCCCGTGTGCCGTCTTGGCGGTGAGGCCCTTCTTGAGCGGAACGCAAACGGGAATCGCTTCGACACGCGTGATCTTCATGGGCGACGCTCGCGATGAATGGTTCGGGTTGCCGGCTCACTTCCGTTCGAACACGACGCGGCCGGCGACGACCGTGAACAGGACCTTCGTGTCGCGAACGTCGGCCACGGGGCAGGTCAGCACGTCGCGATCGATCACGATGATGTCGCCGTATTTGCCGACTTCCAGCGTGCCCTTCTTAGCCTCCTCCTTGTGGAGGAAGGCGTTGTTGATCGTGTAGAGTCGCAGGGCCTCCTCGCGCGTCAGCGCCTCGTCGGGGCGGAGGACGCCGCCGCGTTCGAGGGTGCGCGTCAGCGCGACCCAGACGCCGAGCCAGGGGCTCCAGGGGTTGGTCGAATCGAGCGGATCATAGCGGAGCATGTGGTCGCTGCCGCCGCCGACGGTCGTGTACTTCAGCCACGACTTGTACGGTTGGAACCAGCGCATGCGATCGGGGCCGAGGACTTTCAGGAGCGTGTGGCCGTCCTTGTAGAGCCACGCCGGTTGCACGTCGGCGCAGACGCCGAGTTCCTTGCAGCGTTCGAGGTTCCGCTGTGAAGGGAAGTTCGCATGCGTGATGCAGTGGCGCAAGTCCTTAACCGGCACGCTCCGGTTCGCGGCTTCGTAGGCGTCGAGCAGCACGTCCATGCCCCCCTCGCCGGCGCAGTGGGCGGTGACCTGCCACTTCCGTTTGGAACCTTCTTCGACGACGGTTTTGAGTTGATCGGGCTGGATGAAGAGCAGGCCGCGGTAGTCGTCCTGCGTGATCTGATAGGTTTCGCCGCGGGGCCAGGGCTGGCGCATGTAGGCGGAGCCGTTAAGCATGCCGCCGTCGAGGAACATCTTGATGGGGCCGACGCGGACCCAGTCGTCGCCGGAACCGGAGGGCGCGCCGAGGGCGTCGAAGCGCTTGCCGATCTCCTCGCGCGAGCCGCCGGGGCTGAAGCTGCGCGCGACGTTGACGCGCACGGTCAGTTCGTCGTTCTTCCGCAGCGACAGGTACAAGTCGTAGTCGCTCTGGCCGGCGTTCCGGTCGGCGACGCTCGTGAGACCGTGCTCGTTGTAGAGGCGGAACAGTTTCTTCACCGCCTCGCGGCGCTGCTCCGGCGTGATCTTATCCGCGGACCCCGGCACGCCCTTGAGGACCCCGTAGGCGTTGCGCAGCATCCCCGTCGGTTCGCCGGTTTTCTCGTCCTTCACCACCTGCCCCGCCGTCGGGTTCTTCGTGTCCTTCGTCACGCCCGACATTTTCAGGGCGAGGGAGTTCGCGACCCCCGCCGGCCCGGCATGGTACAGCACCGGATGCTTCGGCGACACCGAATCGAGTTCCGCTTTCGTCGGGAAGCGCGCCTCCTTCAGCCGCGTCGGGAAGGCGTAGCGGATGACGATCCACTTTCCTTCGGGAAGTATCGCGGCCTGCTTGCGGATGTAGTCCAGCACTTCGACGATCGACTTCAGATTCGGCAGCGGCTCGCCCACCTCGCTCAGCGCCGCCCCGCTCGGGTGCACGTGACTGTCCATGAGGCCCGGCAGCACCGTGCGCCCGTTCGCGTCGATCACGCGAGTCTTCGGCCCCTTCAACTTGAGTATGTCCTCGTCTTCGCCGACGGCGACGATCGTGCCGTCTTGAACGGCGATTGCCTCCGCGACTGTCGACTTCGCGTCGAGCGTGACGACCTTCGCGTGGTGGATGATGAGGTCCGCCGGCTCGGCCGCGAGGAGGAAGGGCAGAAACGCGAGAAAGGAAATGCGAGACATGACAACCTCCCGGAAGCCCCGCGACGAACGTCGCGGGGCATAAACGGACTACTTCACCACTTCCACCTGTTTCTCGTCGTCCACTTCGATCTGAATCTGGTTCTGGAACTTCGACAGCTTCCCCTTGATCCGCACCGTCTTTCCCTTGAAGGTGTCGCCGGTCGCGTCCTTCCACGTCCCCTCGCGGCTCTTGGCGTTCATCACCACCGTGAAGTTCTTCTCGTCCCGGAAGTCGGCCTCGCTGTTCAGGAACAGCCGCCGCTTGTCCGCCGTCAGCCGGCCGCCCTTCACCTCGAACTGCAGCGTCACCTCGTCGCCGACCTTCCCCTTCAGCGCCTCGGCCGGGCTGATCACGCCCTCGGGCCGTTTCACTTCCACGCTCGGCTTCGATTCCTTCGGCTTCGCGGCCACGTTCTCGTTCGGCGTCAGCATCCCCAGCCGGATCGCGTGCCGGACGACAATCTCGCCTTCCTCGTCCCGCAATTGCAGCGTCACGCGCGGGCTGGTCTCGCTCGTCCAGTCGATCGTGATAAGGCCGAAATTGTTGCCGTAGGGCATCGCGGCCACGCGGTGGCGGTTCTTCTCCGGGGCGCGCCACGCCTTGTTCGCCTGGTTGAAGCCGCTCGCGGTGATGTCGTAGAGCGGGTACGAAATCGCCTCCTGAGACATCGACAGTTCCGCGAGGTGCCGGTCGCCGCTGAGGAAGACCACGCCGTTCGCCTTCGTGTCCCGCAGCAGCTTGAAGAGCCGCTCGCGCTCGTGCGGGATCAGCGACCACTTCTCGAACGGATGCTCCTCGCTGAGCACCTGGATGCCCGTACCGATCAGGCGCAGCTCGGCCGGCACCTTCAGTTGCTCCTCGAACCACGTCCATTGCTCCTCGCCGAGGAACGTGGCCGCGGGATCGGTGTTCGGCTGGGACTCCGTCACGCGGAGGCGCGGGTTGAACTTCGTCGTGATCGTGCTGCGGTGGTACCGGCCGTCCAGCATGATGACCTGCACGCGCTTCCCCTCAGGGCCGAAGACCTGCGCGTGGTACACGCCCTTGCGCGTCCGGCGCGGCGAATCCTTCGGCACGCCGAAGAAGTCCAGGAAGATCTGCTGCGATTCGTCCTTGAAGGGGAACCGGGCATCGCCGTCGTTCTTGCCAAAGTCGTGGTCGTCCCATGTTGCGAGGATCGGCACGGTCTTCTTCAACTTCGCGAACTCCGCCTCGGCGTCGACCTTGCCGTAGGTCTCGCGGATCCGGTTCGGGTCCACCTTCTTCGACTTGTCGAGGTCGGCGTACATCGTGTCGCCGAGCAGCACCAGCAGGTCGGGTTGCAGTTTGCCGATCGATCCCCAAATCGGGCAGGGTTTGTCCTGATCGGCGCACGACCCGAAGGCGATGCGCGCGAGCGGCTTCTCCTGCGCGATTGCCAGGGCCGCACCGGCCAGCGCGACCACGAGAGCCAACAGCAGGCGGGTCATGGGTGTTGTTCTTTCGGGAAAGTCCGGGGTCCGGTGGGCATTTTTCACAATTAGCCCCTTGTGGAAAGGGGGTGGCTTCGGTCAAGATAGGGAAAAGAGTCGGTCTCATCGAACACTCATGTAGTCCATCGTGTACCGCGTACTTCGCCCGTCCGGCCCCCATCGCCCAATCCGTTCGTCCGTTCGCCGGTCGGTCGCCCCGGTCCGCTTCCGTACAACGTCCCCCATCGCCGCCCTTCGGGAGAGTCGCCATGGCCAAGGCCCGCAATGACTTCACGGACATTCTTGTCAAGAAGAAGATGATCAGCCCCGACCAGATCGAGGAAGCCGTCAACATGGCCGCCTCGACCGGCCTGCGGCTCCAGGACGCGCTCGCCAAGCTGAACTACGTTCCGCTCATCGAATCCAGCCGCGCCATGGCCGAGCACGGCGGCTTCGAGTTCGTCGACCTCGCCACGCTGGAAATTCCCAAGGCCGTCACCGAACTCGTCCCCGAATCGGTCGCCCGCGAAAACGTCGTGCTCCCCCTCGCCCTCGAGGGGAACACGATGAAGATCGCGATGAACGATCCAACGAACATCGAAGTGCTCGACAAACTCCGGTTCGTCCTTAACCGCGAGATCCAGCCGGTCCTGGCCCCGCAGGAACAGATTCAGGAAGCCATCAACCGCAACTACGGTCAGACGGAAACCGAGTCGGTCGACTCCATGCTGGTGGAATTCACCGACACCGCCATCGAATTCACCCAGACGGAAGGAGCCGGCGGCAGCCTGGCGGCGGCCGATGAAAGCGACGCTCCGGTCATTCGATTGGTCAATCTGATCATCTCCGAAGCGATCTCGCAACGGGCGTCGGACATCCACGTCGAACCGTTCGCCGACCGCGTGCGGATCCGTTACCGGATCGACGGCGTGCTGGTCGAGCGGGACGCGGTGCCGCGCCGGCTCCAGTCGGCCCTGACATCCCGCATCAAGATTATGTCGAATATCGACATTTCCGAAAAACGCCGTCCGCAGGACGGTCGTATCAAGATGACGGTGAACAGCAAACACTTCGACCTTCGCGTGAGCTTGCTACCAAGCTGTCACGGCCAATCGACGGTGATGCGGATCTTGGACCGCGGCAACATTCAGGTGAATATCCGAGAATTGGGCTTCGCCGAAGAAGAGTACATCCGCTTCCAGAACATCATCAAACGACCGAACGGGATTTTCCTCGTCACCGGTCCGACCGGGTCCGGGAAGACCACGACCCTGTACGCCGCCTTGAACGAACTGAACCGGCCGGACCGCAAGATCATCACGGCCGAGGATCCGGTCGAGTATTACCTCCCCGGGATCAATCAGGTGGAGGTGAAGCACCAGATTGGTCTGGACTTTGCCCGGATCATCCGCGCGATGTTGCGTCAGGCGCCGAACATCATTCTGGTCGGGGAAATCCGGGACAAGGAGACCGCCGAGATTGCTGTTCAGGCATCTCTGACTGGACACTTGGTTTTCAGTACACTGCACACGAACGATGCGCCCAGCGCCATCACGCGACTGACCGACATCGGCGTGCCTCCGTTCCTCACCGCCAGCTCGGTCATTGCGATCATGGCACAACGGTTGGTGCGTGTGAATTGCCCCAAGTGCAAGGAGCCGTACACCCCCTCCGAAGGCGAACTCAAGGCCGCTGGTATTACTCCGGACAAAATGAAAGCCGCCAATCCGATGCGCGGTCGCGGCTGTCCGTACTGCCGCCAGGGTGGTTATCGCGGGCGCCAGGCGATCTTCGAACTCATGAAAATGTCCGGCGCGCTGCGGGAACTGACCTTCGCGCAGGCCCCCGCCCAGGAACTCCGCCGCAAGGCCCGCGCGTCGGGAATGCGGACTTTGCTGGATGACGGTGTCGCGAAAGCACTTAAGGGCGTGACCACCGTCCAAGAGGTCTTGAGCATCTGCCACGCCGAAGCGATGGTGTTGGACAAGTAACGCGATTCACCCTGCTCGGACCGATTTCACCCCGGCCGGGAGAATTCCTCCCGGCCCTTTTGGAGGCCCGCCGGATCCCGCGAATAATCGAGCAGTCCGCCGCCGAGCGAAACTCGCACCGCCCGGCGTTCGTCCCGTCTCGATTCCTCTCGCCGTCCGGCGTCGCCACCACCGAAGGAGTGTGCCGTGGCCACTGTTGCGATGGAAAAGTTGCTGTCCACGGTCATTCAGATGAAGGCCAGCGACTTGCACATTAGCGTCGGGCAACCGCCTGTGATTCGCGCGGGCGGCCGGATGCGCAAGCTGGACGCCAAGATTCTCGACCCCGACGACACGACCGGTCTGATGAAATCGATCACGCCGGACCGCTGCCAGCAGGAGTTGCAGCAGAAGGGCGGAGCCGACTTCGCGATCGAATACACCGACGGCATGCGGTTCCGCGTCGCCATCTTCAAGCAGCGCGGCACCATCGGCATGGTCATGCGGCGCATCCCCTCGCAATTCCTCACCTTCGAGCAGCTGCGCATGCCGGAGGCGATCCGCTCCCTGATCGTCCGGCCGCGGGGCTTGCTCCTCGTCACCGGTCCGACCGGTTCGGGCAAGACCACCTCGCTCGCGTCGATGCTGAACTTCATCAACGACAACTACGACCGCCACATCATCACGCTCGAAGACCCGATCGAGTACTACCACAAGCACAAGAAGTGCACGGTGAACCAGCGGGAAATCGGCGTGGACGTGCCGGAGTTCAAGGAAGGCATCCGCCGCGCGCTGCGGATGGACCCCGACGTGATCCTCGTCGGCGAAATGCGGGACTTGGAAACGATTCACGCCGCCATCGAGGCGGCCGAAACCGGCCACGTCGTGTTCGGCACGCTGCACACCTCCGGGGCCGCGTCCACGATCAACCGGATCATCGACGTGTTCCCGAAGGAGCAGCAGGACCAGGTGCGAACGCAGCTTTCGACCGCGCTCATGGGGGTGCTCTCGCAGGCGCTCCTGCCGAAGATTCCCGAGTCGGTCATCGCGGCCTACGAGATGATGGTGGTGACGCCGGCCATCCAGAACCTGATCCGCGAGAACAAGGTCTACCGGATCGACTCGGCCATCCAGACCGGGCGGAAGCACGGGATGTTCCTGCTCGACGAATCGCTGTTCAACCTGTGGAAGGACCAACTTGTCGCGAAGGAAGAGGCGTTGCTGAAGGCGGCGAAGCCGGCCGAACTGGCGGCGAAGATCGCGGCGTTCGAGCGCGGCCTGCTCGAAGACGAGGACGACGAGGATGATGACGACGACGAGGACGATGACGACGATGATGACGACGACGAGGACGATGACGACGATGATCGTCGCCGACCTCGCAAGGCCCCGTACAAGCGTTGAGGGTCGGGCACTCGTTTCACGGGTGCCCGGAGTTTTTCCACGGAATCGCAGAATCCCGAATCGAACTCTCGCGGCTGACTCCCGGATTTGGTTGAGCGGCCGTCCTTGCGAATAAAGGTCCACACCGATGTCCACGACCCCGCCAAACCCGAACGACCCGAAGAAGCCGGCCGTGCCCGGAACGCCACCGGCGGCCGGTGCGAAGCCGCCGCAGGGCGCCGCGCCCGGCCAGAAGCCGCCAGTGCCGCCGCAGGCCAACGGGAACAAGCCGGTCTCGCCGGGTCAACCGCCGGCGCAGCGTCCGGTGTCGCCGGCACCCAAACCGGTTGGCAGCACGCCGCCGGCCGCCGGTGCGAAGCCGCCAACCGCGCCGACGGGCGGCGCGCCCGCGCCGAAGCCCGCCGCACCGGGCGCGCCCCAGCAAAAGCCCGCAGCCCCCGCCGCGACGGGGCAAAAGCCGGCCGCACCCGCGGCCCCCGGCGCCAAGCCCGCGGCCCCGGGCGCTCCCAAGCCCCCGGCTGCCGGACAGAAACCCGCCGCCCCGGCGCCCAAGCCCGCACCGAAGCCGCCCGCCAAGAAATCCCTCACCCACGTCGACGCCAGCTCCAAGCAACTCGGCCAGAAACTCGTCGACCTCGGCTTCCTCGACGACGCGCAACTCGATTCCATCTACGAGGACATGCGCACCAGCGACGACAAGCTCCACGAGCTTGTGGCTTCGCGCGGCCTGGTGAACGAGGATCAGCTGCTCCAGGCGCAGGCCGAACTGCACGGGATGAAGGTGCAGAGCCTCGAGGACGTGAAGCCGAACAAGGACGCGACCGCGAAGGTGCCGCAGACCATGGCGGACCTCTACAAGGTCGCGCCGATCTCGTTCGAGAGCAATGTTCTGACCGTCGCGATGGCGGATCCGAACAACCTGCAGGCACTCGACGATATTCGCAACTTCCTCGGCATCGCGGAAGTGAAGGCCGTGCTGGCGGCCCCCAAGGCCGTCGAAGAGCTGATGAAGAAATGCTATTCGGCCGGCGGCGCCGTTGTCGACGAGGAATCGATCGCCAGCATCATCAAGGAACTCGAAGGCGACGCCGACCTGAACAAGGCCGCGATGAAGCGCGAGACGAGCATCGACCTGAACAGCCTCGAGGAAATGGCGCACTCCGCCCCGGTGCGGAAGCTCATCAACATGGTCATGCTCATGGCCATCCGCGACAAGGCGTCGGACATCCACTTCGAGCCGTTCGAAGACGAATACAAGATGCGGTACAAATGCGACGGCGTGCTGTACGAGATGGTACCGCCGCCGCGCCACCTCGCCACCGCCATCGCCAGCCGGATCAAGGTCATGTCGAACCTCGACATCGCCGAACGCCGGCTCCCGCAGGACGGGCGCATCGAGCTGAACCTCGGCGGCAGCCGCATCGACATGCGCGTCAGCGTGCTGCCCACGCTCTTCGGCGAGTCGGTCGTCATCCGGGTCCTGGACCAGTCGAACGTCGGCCTCTCGCTCGACAAGATCGGCATGCCGACCAAGCTCCTCGCCGAGTTCCGGCAGGTCATCAAGAAGCCCAACGGCATCTGCCTCGTCACCGGTCCCACCGGCTCCGGCAAAACGACCACGCTCTACTCGGCCCTCTCCGAACTCAACGACATCGACACCAAGATCATCACGACCGAGGACCCGGTCGAGTACGAAATCGACGGTCTCGTGCAGTGCCCGATCAACCACGAGATCGACCTGACCTTCGCCGCCGCCCTCCGCGCGATTCTCCGGCAGGATCCGGACATCATCCTCATCGGCGAGATCCGCGACCTGGAGACCGCGCAGATCGCGATTCAGGCGTCGCTCACGGGGCACCTCGTGTTCAGCACGCTGCACACGAACGACGCGCCGTCGTCCATCACGCGCCTGCGGGACATGGGCGTCGAGCCCTTCCTCATCACCGCGACGTTGGAAGCGATTCAGGCGCAGCGGCTCGTGCGGCGTGTCTGCCAGGTGTGCAAGACGCCCTACGAACCGACGCGCGACCAGCTGATGGAACTGAACCTCACTGCCGAGCAACTGGGCGGCGGAAAGTTCTACTACGGCGAAGGCTGCGACAAGTGCAACAATCTCGGCTTCAAGGGCCGGACCGGTATCTACGAGCTGATGCTCATAAACGACGACATCCGCGACATGATCAGCCGCGGGGCGTCGAACGACCAGATCCGCGCGTACACGCGGAAGATCGGCATCAAGGGCCTGCGCGAAGCCGGCGTCGAGGCGCTGCTCGCCGGCGTCACAACCCTGGAAGAGGTGGTGCGGGAGACGATCGTCGAGGATTAGTGCGGAGCGCGGAGTGCGGAGTGCGGAGTGAAAACCAAGAGGGTCGAGGCACCGACATGACTCCCGACGATTCGGAGAAGCGTCTCGCTACTCGAACAAAGCAGTTGGCTCTCCGGGTCATGAAACTCGTGAACTCGCTCCCGCATTCTCGCGTGTCGGATGTACTCGGCAAGCAACTGCTCCGATCGGCGACGTCCGTGGGAGCGAATTACCGGGCGGCGGTTCGTGGTCGATCGACGGCCGAGTTCTGCTCGAAACTCGGCATCGTCGAGGAAGAAGCCGACGAAACGGTCTACTGGCTGGAACTGCTGGCGGAATCGGGAACGGTGAAGCCGGAACTGTTGGAAGACCTGACTCGCGAAGCGAACGAGATTGTGGCCATGGTCGTCGCGTCGATACGCACGGCCAAACAACGGCAGTGACGGATTTCGGTTTTCGGATTTCACTCCGCACTCCGCACTCCGCACTCCGCACTGGAGTTAACATGCCGACCTTCAAATTCGAAGCCCTCGACACTTCCGGCCAGGAAGTCAAAGACTCGGTCGACGCGACCAACGAAGAGGAAGCGTCGCAGAAGATCAAGGCGATGGGCTACTTCGTCACGAAGCTCACCGCCGCGCAGGTCAAGGGCAAGAAAGGCCAGAAGAAGAAGACCGGCAAGAGCCGCAAGACCTTCGTCCTCGGCGGCGTGTCGCAGAAGATGCTCTGCATCTTCACGCGGCAGTTCAGCACGCTGCAGGACGCCGGCCTGCCGGTGCTGCGCTCGTTGCGCATCCTCGAAAAGCAGATGAAGCCAAGCGCGCTCAAGAACTCGCTCATCGACGTCGTCGAGGACGTCGAGTCCGGTTCGACGCTCTCGGAAGCGCTCGGCCGGCACCCCAAGTGCTTCGACCGCCTCTACGTGAACATGGTGAAGGCCGGCGAGGCCGGCGGTGCGCTCGAAGTCATTCTCCAGCGCCTCGCCGAGTTCAAGGAAAAGTCGCAAAGCTTGAAGCGCAAGGTCGTCGGCGCGATGGTGTACCCGAGCGTCGTCATCATGGTCGCCGTCGGGATCCTCACGTTCATCATGGTGTCGATCATCCCGAAGTTCAAAAAGATCTTCGAGGAGTTCGGCCTCAGCCTCCCGCAGGCCACCAAGATCCTGATCGACGTCTCCGACTGGGTTGCCAGCTACTGGTATGTCATCCCCTTGTTCCCGCTCGGCGTCTACCTGTTGATCAAACTCATCCGTTTAACCAAGGCCGGGAATTACGCTCTCGACAGAATGACGCTCTGGATACCGATTGTCGGGAGCCTCGTCGAGAAGACGATCGTGGCCCGAACGATGCGCACCTTGGGCACGCTCATCAGTTCCGGCGTACCGATCCTCGAAGCCCTGTCGATTGTGAAGGATACCGCCAACAACGTCGTCTTCGAGCGGATGTTCCAGCGGGTTTTGGAATCCATCCGGGAAGGGGATACCATTGCTGACCCGCTTCGCGAAGCCCGACTCGTGGACGACATGGTCGTGAACATGGTCGAGGTCGGCGAGGAGACCGGGGACCTCGACACGATGCTATATAAGGTGGCCGACTTCTACGATGAAGAAGTCGACACGCTGGTGAAGAGCCTGATCTCGCTGCTGGAGCCGATCATGATCGTGTTCCTCGGGGGCGTGATCGGCGCGATCGTGATCTCGCTGTTCCTGCCGCTGATCAAGCTGCTGGAAGGTTTGTCCAAGTAGGTTCGTACACGAAGCCCGCGGACGACCGTCCGCGGGGAGTATCTTCAGGAGTCTTTCCCATGTTGCGGTCGCCATCTCCGCCGCGCCGGATGCCGTCCGGCTTCACGCTGGTTGAACTGCTGGTGGTGATCGCCATCATCAGCGTTCTGGTGGGTCTGACGCTTTCGGCCGTGCAAGCCGTACGCGGCAAGCAGGAAGAATTTAAGGTGCGGGCCGATATCGAACAACTCAGCCAGGCGATCTCGGGCTTCAAGGCGAAGTTCAACCGCTTCCCGCCCTGCGGCGGCGGGGGCGCTCCCTATAGCACGGCCACGGTGGCGTCCCGCAACCAAATAGGCACCTTCCGGCTTTGCACGAACTACCTGAACTCTTCGGGCAACCGACTGCGGGAACCCGATCCGACCTCGCCAACCATGGATCGCGAGTGGCCGGAAATCGCCATCTTGATGTCCCTCTTCGGCCGAATGGATCTCGCCGACAATGGTTTGCGCCTGGCGGGGAATCCCGTACCCAACACCACTCCGATCCTGCTCGACCCAAACCAGTGCATGGTCTTTTTTCTGAGCGGCGGATCGTTCACCGACTATCTGGGGTTCTCGACCAACCCTACCCGGCCCTTCGCGCCGCCCGCGACGGTCGGCGAGCAACGTCTCGCGGGCACGCCGTTCTTCGATGGCTTCGGCAAGCAGCGAGACCGGATGAAACCGCCCGCGGAATGGATCAGCGCGAGGGCCTCGCAATTCGATTCCCTGCCGGTTCCACCGTCGCCGACCATCACGTCCGGCGGACCGGTGCGATGGGAAGGCGCTGCCCCGCTCAACGACACGATCTCGACCGTCAGCAACGAGCCGTGGTTCCTGGACCCGTGGGGTACGCCGTATCTGTACCTCGCCACCAGCGGCGTCGGCTCTGGCGGCGACTACCCGACCGGACCGGTCCTGATCGGGCCTTGGGGCGGCAAACTCTCCGGTTACAATCGCCCGGCTGCGAACCAGATTCCCAATCCCGCCGCCTTTGCCGCGTTCCCGGCGATCGGCATGAGCGCCTTCAAAGACACTACCATTCGGTTTTCGAACCACACGACGTTCCAGATCATTTCCGGCGGGCCGAACGGAAACAAAGTCAGCGACACCAGAACGTGGGGATTCGGTCGAAACCCCACGGGGGTCGCGACCTTCGGCTTCGACGACTACGAACCCTCGAAGGGGGCCGGTGCCGACGACTACGGCAACTTCCGCGATAAGGTCTTTGGCGCCCGCGATTAACCCAGGAGCAACCATGAACGCGACTATCACCCGACGCCGCGCCGGCTTCTCCCTGATCGAGTTGCTTGTCGTGATCGGATTGCTCGCCGCCTTGACCGCCATCGGCACCGGCGTCTACTTCCGCATCAGCGCCGGCGCCACCGTGAAGGCCACCGAGGAAACGGTTTCCAAAGCCACCTCGGGCTTCCAGCAGATCTGGTCCGCCGAACTGGACAACGCCCGCGATTCCTTCGCGGGCAAGTCCGGCTTCGCCCAGTACGCGACCCAGGTCGAGAACACCAAAGCGATCGCCGGCGGCGACGTTGACCGCGCCCGGGCGCTCTGGAATTACCTCTGGATGAAGAACGCTTTTCCGCAGACGATCGCAGAGGCGACGACCGCCACGAACCTCGCCGTCACCGGTTACACGACCGTTTCGCTTCCGGCCCGGCCCACCTTCGCCGGAATGACGGCGGGCTCCTTGTCCAATCCCGATCAGGCCGCCACGCTGCTTTACCGAATCCTCACTCAAAAAGGCTCCCGCGGCCAGACGTACAACGAGGAAGCCATCGGATCGCTCTCCGTCGTCCTGCCCGGTACCCAATACCGCGTGTTCACCGACGCGTTCGGCTACCCGTTGACCTTTGTCTTCTCTTCGACCGGAATCCAGAACGACGTCAACGGTGCCGAATATCAGAAAGGGAACAACCCCAGCCGCGATCCGTTCGATCCGACCGGCACGCTGCTGCCCCCGCCGGCGCCGCCGGCGACCCTGCCTCCCCCCCCGCGTCCGGTCTACTGGTCAAACGCTACCGCTCGCGTCGCCGCGGCGACCGTGCTGGGTCGATGCATCAATCCCGGCGCGATGCCGCCGGTCTACGACTTCGATAATTCGAACTGGCAACCGACCATCGTTTCGCGGGGAGCCTCAAGGATTTGGGATCCAACGTTTTTGGTTCCCACCTTGAAGACCCCCACGCCGTATCCCGCGAACTATTTCCGATTCGAACCGATCCCGGACGGCTATCTCGTCGGCTACAAGCTCCGGCGCCAGGGCGCCCGAGGTGACCAATGATCCGTCGCACGACCAAATCGGGCTTCACGCTCGTCGAACTGCTGGTGGCGATGGCGCTCGCCGTCGTCCTGCTGGCGCTCGCCATCGGCGTCTCGCAATCGTCGGCGTTCGACTCGCAGAAGGTCGTCGGTTCGGCGGACCGCCTGACCGAGTGGATGATCGCGGCCAAGTCCAAGGCGCTGCGCGACAAGGCGCCGCGCGGCATCCGGCTGATCCCCGATACCGCCAATCCCGAAATCATCCGCGAGATCGCGTACATCGAACAGCCCGACCCGATCCCCTCGAACGGGCCGTTGCTCCTCGGCAGTCGTTTGGTGTTCTACTACCCGTGCCAGGTCATTGAAGACACGATGGCACCACCCCCTACCTATAACTTCGACGGGCTTCCGGCCCCCAGCGCGCCGGCACCAAACACTTCCCCTGCGAGCCAGAAAACCTTATTCCTCGCGGGATTGTCGGCCGCCCAGCAAACGTCGTTTACATCCACGGTCCAGTCCGGGGATTTGATTTCGATACCTGAACTGCGCAGTGTTCTGAAGCTCGGCACACCCGCTTTCACGGTTGTGGCGGCGGCCAGTTCGCCGAGCGGGGCGACACTCCGATTGAACGTGACGCCCGAATCACTCCCGGACTTGGGCCGAAACGTATATTCATACCACGACAGTTCACGGCGGAATATGACTCTGCACCCGAACGTACCACCGACCCTGCTAAGCGGCACCCTATCCGTTACGAACTTCAGCATCATCCGCGCCGCGCGGCCGATCCTCGGCGAACCGACGCAACAACTCCCCAGCGGCATGGCCGTCGATGTCCGCGCCGCGCAGACGACGAGCCTCAACCCGCCGGCCGCCGACGTGAACGGGAACCGCGACATCCTTTTCGCGCCCACCGGCGAAGTGATCGGCGCCACCGAGGCACTCACCGTTCTGCTGGTGCGCGACGCGAACCTGCCGAATGTGGTCGCTCCGCTGGGCGCGAACTACGACCAGGCCGGGCAGATGATCCTGATCTGCCTTTACAACAAGACCGGTGCGATCGCCACGCAACCCGTGAATCCGCCGCCGTCCCCGGATCCGTACCGCTTCGCGCGGGACGGCATCAATACGGGGCTGTAGTGTGCGTTCGCTCGTTGAATGGATCGCTTCGCGTCGAACGCAGTCAGACTCTAACCTCCCCCCTTGAGGGGGAGGTCGCCGCGAAGCGGCGGGTGGGGGGTAGGGCGGTGCCTCCGGTGGGAGGAGGTGCTGCAATTGCATTGACCCACGGCCCCCCCCCACCCTAACCCTCCCCCTCGAGGGGGGAGGGGACAAGAAGCGGAAACGCCTTTGTTTCAAGCATGATTGAGTTTTTGGTATTCGTCGCCTCGACTCGAACAATGACCCGTCGGCCCTTCGGCCGAACACCCCGACCGGGGACCTGACATGATCGCGAATTCGCCGCTGGCCCGCCGCCGCGGCCTGACCCTCACCGAAGCCCTCGTCGCGATGTTCGTCGCGGCGATCGGCATGATTTCGCTGCTGGCGCTCTTCCCGCTCGGCGCGCTGCAGATGGGCCAGGCGCTCAAGGACTCCCGCTGC
Organism: Gemmataceae bacterium; assembly: GCA_019636445.1. Classification (GTDB taxonomy): domain Bacteria; phylum Planctomycetota; class Planctomycetia; order Gemmatales; family Gemmataceae; genus Limnoglobus. Next base: position 20,939 of record JAHBXO010000042.1, read on the forward strand.
ACCGAAACCGCGATGAACGCCGAGGCGCTCCTGCGGACGCACTGGCGCATCGAGATGATCGAGAAAGGGAACGACGCCGGCATCCTGACCTCGTTCGGCACCAGCACCGGCCTTAGCGATCCGGTCTTCCTCGACCCGATCGGCCGCCTGAACGTGGCCACGAACATCGCCGGCGTCACCGGACTGCCCCGCCAGCGCATCGCCACGGCGTCGACCTTTGCCACCGCTTTCCGCCAGTGCTCGCTCCTGGACGACATGACCTTCGACCCGAGCGGCACGCCGGTGCTCACCGGTGGCCGCGTCGAACGCGCCGGCCGTTACAACTGGATGGCCGTGCTGCAACGCCCGAACAACGGCATCGCCTACGAGGCGAACCTCACCGTGCTGGTCTTCGACGGCCGCGCCCCCGGCTACGTCGCCCCCAACAGCGAACTGGTCTATGGCGACCCGTCCAACACGAACCGCACACACTCGTTCATCGCCGGCGGCAGTTCCATCCAGCTGCGCATGCTGACCACCGATCCGCGTCCGCAGGTCGGCAAGGGGCGCTGGATCGCGCTCTTCACCCCGACGACGCGCCTGCTGACCTTCCACCGGGTCGCGAGCCTGAGCGAGGACGCCAGCACCGCGGCGCAAACGCGGCTCGACATCGAACTGCAAACGCCGATCCCGGCCGGGCACGATCCGGCCAGTTGCCGGGCGATCGTCTTCGCGGGCCTCGCCGAGGTCTTCGAACGCGCCCCGCTGACGGCCCACTGAACCGAGGCGACCATGCGAATTGCATCCTACTCCCGTCGTCGGCCCGGCTTCACGCTCGTCGAGGTGATCGTCGCCGCCGGCCTGTGCATGCTCATCATGAGCGTCCTCGCCGGCGCCTTCGCCGCCGGCATCGACACCTTCAGCCTGCTGAAGTCCACCGGTGAAATGAACGACCGGCTCGCCGTCGCCAAGCACATCCTCGTCGGCGACCTGCGCAGTACCCACCTCGAAGACGACACCGGCCTGCCGCTGCGCGTCAGCAACGTCCGGTACGACATTCTCGGCACGCCGCTGGCGCAGGACGCGGTGCTCGGCCGCTACGCCAGGCCGCCGGCGAGGGGCTTCTTCCGGATCCAGCAGAACACGGTCAGCACGAACGAAGGAACCGATCCTGACGGTATTCCGTCCAGTTTCTCCACGAGCCACTTCCTGCACATGACCGTCCGTCGGACGCCAGACCAGACCTCCAAGATGTTCCTCGCCCGCGTACCGAACCCGAACCCGAACACCACCATTCCGAATATGACCGCCAGCGATGTCGCCGACGCGTGGACTAGCGACCGCAAGTTGGGCCTCTCGTTCAATTCCGAATACCCGTTCAACCTGCTGCCCGCTCCCGGCCGCGCGTTTGGGGACTATGGCTACCGGCTCCAGCATGAATGCCTCGGTGCCTTGAGCGGCATCGCCGTCGGCACATCCGACCGCTCCTTCGCTTCGCCGTGGGCGGAGGTCGCGTATTTCCTCCGCAATTCCGGCACCACGACCACCGGCGCCGGCGCGAGGCCGCTGTTCAGCCTGCACCGCCGCGTTCGACTGCTCACGAAGAACGACTCCGGCACGCATCAACTGAACTGGCAACCCTACCAGACCGCTGCGCCCGGCATGAGTTGCGCCCCGAGCGCAACCACCACCACAAAGCTCCTCAATGGACCCGGCGACATCGCCGTTCCCACAAACCGAATGGGCAGTCTCACGGGTGCCACCTCCGCGCTGGCCACCGGCGGGAACATCGACACCATTGGCCCCGTCGCCGACGCCGCCGGCAACATGACCGGCGAGGACATCCTGCTCACGAACGTCGTCTCCTTCGAGATCAAGGCGTCGTGGGACCGCGGCTTCTCGACTTTCACGAATCCCGGCAACCTCACCGGCGCCGGCCCGCGCTATGCCCTCCCGGTGCGCCCTGTCGGCAGCAATGAAATCGTCACCGGATCCGCCACGCCGATTCCGCTTGCCACCGCCGACACCCCGACGGCCGAAACGCCCTTCGACGATCTGCCCCTCGCCCCGTCCGTCGAGCGCGGCTGGAACCCGAACGATGCGTCGATGAACGCCCACACGTTCCCGCAAGGCAGCGGCAACCCGAACATGGCCCGCTGGTTCATGGACGCGACTTACACGCCCGGCATCCGTCGTATCTTCGACACCTGGGCCGCCGTACCGAACTGGAACGAGTCGGTTATTCCCGACCCCAGTGGAACAGCACGCACCTGGCTCCCGAACCCGAACTACGTCCCGCTGCCGATCCGGCTCAAGGCGATCCAGATCAAGCTGCGGATCTACGACCCGAAGAACAAGCTGACCCGTCAGATCACGATCATTCAGGACCTCTAAGGTCGCCCGTCGCCCCCGACACACGCCGCCGGCTCGCTCCGGCGGTTCGCCGAACTTGCTCGAGGTGATGCCATGCTCGCACGCACCGACCGCCGTTTCGCCCGCCGCCGCGGCGCGATCCTGCTCGTCACGCTGACCTTGCTCGCGTTGTTCTCCGTCGTCGCGCTCTCCTTCGCGCTCTACGCCGAGTCGCACGCGCTCGGCTCGCGCACCCGGCGCGAAGCGGTCGCCACCGAAGACGGCCCGCCCCCCGTCGACCTCTACGCCAGCGCCGCCCTCGGGCAGATGCTCTACGGTGAACCTTCCGCCTCCTACGGCATCGGCAACAACCTCCTCAAGACCATCCGCGGCCACGAAGACAGCACGATGGTCTACGGCGACAACCCCAACGGCGGGAACACCATCCCGTACAACGGCGTCGGCCAGTTCTCCGATGCGCTGACGCTCCCCACCGCCACCGGCGGCACCGTCGCCCTCGACCGCCGCGACGTCATCAACTACGCCCTCCAGTTCCCGCGCCTCGCCAACGGCAACTTCGTCGCCGCCGCAAACCACGTCGTCGACCCCTCGCACTCCGGCTTCCGCACCGCCGCACAGCTCGTCAACAGCCCCGGCGACGCCGTCACCTTCCCCACGAAGGCCTACGTCGCCCGCAACGCCCCCTACACCTACGTGGACCGGCTGAACGTGAAGGTGGCGATGCAGGACCCGAACACCGGCCGCATCCTCGTCCCCTCGTTCCACCGGCCGAGCCTGTTCGGCAGCTTGGACCGCACGAACGGGAACTGGCGGGACGACGCCTCCACGGTATCGGCGAACTTCAACGCCGCTGGCCGCTACAAGATCCTCCGGCCGCGCCCGTGGGACCACCGCCTGCCCGGCGAAACCGAAGACCTGTCGCAGTTCCCTTTCCCGCCGGCGAACCCCGACGGCACCATCACCGGCGACGTTCAGAACATCGCGCAGACCGACGGCCGCCAGCAGAACGATTCCGTCTGGGTGGACATGGGCCTGCCGCCGATGCAATGGCGCGGCCGCTGGATCCAGCCCCTCGTCGCCGCGACGATCCTCCCGCTCGACGGCCGCGTGAACGTGAACGTCGCCGGCAACGCCAGCGGCGGATCCACCAACGGCTTCGGCCCATGGGAAATCGGCCTCAGCAAGATCACCACCGACGCGACGGCGATGGTCAACAGCCGCACCGGCGGCAGCACGCCCAGCCCGCGCGGCACGAACGTGAGCGTGTTGCCCTTCGCGTCGTCGGTCACACAGAGCTACGCCGCGGTGAACTGGGACGGTAACACCGTCGCCACGCCGATGACGTTCCCCGCCGGCAACCAGTCCGACCCGACCTACCCGGCGGGGTTCGATTCGGCGACGGCGTCGAACACCGAAGCCAGCTCGCACCCCGGCCTGTTCCTCCCCTACACCTGGAATGCGTTCTCCAACCCCGGCAAGCTCTTCCCGCATACCGACCTACGGCGCTCGGCGGTGAAGTACGCCGGCAAGCCTAACGACTACCTCGCCCCGTACTTCGGCGCGACGGCGCCCGGCACGCTCACCGGCACCGGCCCCGGCAACCAGTCCGCTCTTCGCCGCACGATCCTGACGACCGCGAGCAACTCGCTGCACCGCCCGCAACTGATGCCGATGTTCGCGGATTCCGCCGCCGCCAACCTCGCGTACGATTCGACGACTGGTCAGCTCGTCGCGACCGCACAGACGCTGACGAACCCCGTGGTGGTCGGCACCGGCGGCAGCGATTTCGGCGGCGCTCTCAATGTGCGCAACGCCCTCGCGAACCTCGGCCCCGTGAATCTCAACCGTCCGCTCGCCGACTATCGCGCGGCCGCGAACCCGACCAATCCGCTCTCGCCGACCAATCTGACGAACTTCCAGGCGGCGACGAACGACCGTCAGACGCTGGCGCGGGACATCTTCGTGCGCCTGATCGTCGCGACCGGTGCGAAGGCGATCGTGAACCCGACCGCCGGTACCGTGGTCCTGCCGCGCATAGTCGCCAGTGCCCCGAACTACGACCTGCTCGCGCCCGGCGATACCCTGCCCGCGCAATACGACGCGCTGCGCTACCTCGCCCAGCTCGCCGCCAACATCGTCGACACGATCGACAACGACGACATCGCCACGCAGTTTGTTTGGAATCCGACCGTGCCGGGAAGCCTCTTCGCTCCCGATACGGGTTACTCGGACATGACCGCGCTGTTCGGGATGGGAAGCACCGACCAGACGGCACGGGACGCCTACCTGCGCGATCGCGTCGTGATCGGCGTCGAGAAACCGCGGGTCGTCATTAACGAGGTGTATTCGGAAGTGACGAACGCTCCGAGCGATTCCTCGAACATGGACGCCATGGAGGATTTCCATGTCCGGTTCTGGATCGAACTGATCAACACGGCCAATACGGGCGGCGATGCGACGGCACCGCTCGGCGACGGGTCGGTATCCCTGACCTACGCCGGTTCGTCGCCGTACAAGGTGCAGGTGTTCCGGGACGCCGGCCAGGTGCGGAACACCCTGTACAACCCGGCCAATCCGGGCGCGGTATCGAACATCACCGGTCGGATTTCCGGCGTCGGCGATCAGAAGATCGACGCGTCCCTGCCGACCACGGTCGCCTACACGATCGAGCCGAACAACGGGAATTCCGGCGCGGGGACCACAACCGGCTTCCGCGTCCTCGGCCCGGACCTGATGGGAACGATGGGCACGAGCGCCACCGAGTTCCTGCCGAACACCGCGGCGCCGCCATATCAGACGGCGTTCATCGGCACGACCAACGGCGGCAGCCCGCCGCCGGTCGGCATGATGTCCTCCACGCTGGCGTACGCCGAAACGCGCCGCCGCCAGTCCGATATCGCCGGGATGACCATGAATCGCCTGACGGATCAGGCCGTCGTACTGCGGCGCCTGGCGAATCCGTATCTCGCCGCCAACGATCCGTTGGAATCCAGTTACAACATGATGCTGCCGCCGAACCCGTACGTGACGGTCGACGTGTTCACGGACGTGACCTCGCGCGACGCGATCCGCATCGGCGAACGCGATACGATTCCGGGCAGCGGCATGCGGCCCATGGGGGAACCCGCTCCGGCCAACACGCGATCGTCCAAGGGCCGCATGGCCCCGCACTACGCCTACCGCCTGCCTCTGACCGGCGGTGCCGACACGACCAATTTCGTCCAAGCGCAGACGATGCCGGATGCGACCAGCGCGCCGGGCGGCCAACTCATTTCGTTCTTCAACCACAATAACCAGCGAACCGGCGGCGCGGCCCCGGCCATCGAATGGCTCGCGCACTTCGATCGACCGCTCGTCAATCAGACCGAACTGCAGATGGTCGCCGCCGTCAAGCCCCACGAACTCACTTATCGGTTCACGACCGGGACCGCCGCGGCCCCCACGGCGCATCAGCATGTCATCTCCCTCGGCTCCGCCACGGTGCCCCTCTATCGCGCCCTCGAAGCGCTCGCCGTCAAGCCCTGGGGCTACGGCATCCCGGCCGAAGGCCGCGTACCGGGCAAGATCAACATCAACATGATCTGGAACCGGAGCGTGTTTGAGGCATTGCTCGATCAGAACGGGAGCAACACCTTCACGCCTACCGACGTGACAGACCACCTGTATTACAATCAGACCACGCCGACGGACTCGCTGTTGTTCGGCAGCGGCACGCACGCCCGCACCAAGGACATCACGAACTTCGCCCCCGGGAACACCATCGACGAAACCGGGCTGGCGACCGACGACCGGCCGTTCAAATCCTTCGGTACGGCGGCCTTTTCGCCCGGCGGCCTTGTCCCGGCCGGCAGCGGCCTGCCGTTCACCCTCCTGCGCGACGGCCCCACCGCCGGCACGCCCGCCATCTTCACCACCGCCGGCACGAACCCCTACCAGCGCGCCGAGATGCTCCGCAAGATGTTCAACAGCGTCACCACCACCTCCGACACCTACCTCGTGGTGATGACCGTCGGCTTCTTCGAAGTGCGGAACACGCCGCCCTTCTCCACCACCAACCCGCTCGTCCTCGGCAAGGAAGTGCACGATCAGTCCGCCGGCGACCTCCGCGGCAAGTTCGTCGCCATCCTCGACCGCTCGATGATGGCCACCGACATCGCCGGCCAGCACATCGACGGCTACTACCAGACGACCCTCTCCGAGGCGCCGTATCAGGTCGGCGGCGTCGGGCCGTACTACTGCCGCTTCTCCGCCCAGGGCGTGAACGGCACGACGATCCAGATGGTGTACGAAGGCCGCATCGTCAACGTGCCGATCGGCGGGACCATCATCGTCGGCACCGGAGCGAACGCCGAACAGTTCGTCGTCGGCACGCCGCCGATGACCGGCCTGCAGAACCCCGACGGTTCCATCGCGCCGACTTTCAACCCGGCCACGGGACTGGCGACGGTCATTCTCACCGCCGCACCGACACGATTGCACCACGCCGGCGATTCCGTTAGCAACGGCATCCACCAGAACCCCGGCGCACAGCCCAACTTCGACGTGAACAGTTCCCGCTACAAGGGCGTCGTGCCGTACTTCGAACGGGTCGAGATCGGGAAGTGATGGACGGAACGCCGGCCGGGGAAACCCGGCCGGTTCTAATTGATATCGCCTAATCCGGCACCGTCCATTCGCCGTAAGTCCTTATTGGGCCAGTACGGTTCCGGAATTTCGGCGTCTTTCCGCGGAGGGGTGGCGCGGAAGCGGCGGAATCACGATTTCAGCCACGCGGCGAATTTCTGCCTCGCCTTCCGCACCTTCGGCGACACCACGGCCAGGCAGTACGGCTGCTCCGGATTCGCGCGATAATAGCCTTGGTGGTATTCCTCGGCCGGGTAGAACCGCTCGAACGGCACCACCTGCGTGACGATCGGGTTCGGCCAGACCCCCTCCGCCGTCAGCCGTGCGATCGTCTCCGCGGCCACGCGCTGCTGTTCGGGCGAGTGGTAAAAGATGGCCGAGCGGTATTGCGTGCCGACGTCCGCCCCCTGGCGGTTGAGCGTGGTCGGGTCGTGGATGGCGAAGAAGACGTCGAGGAGTTCGGCGAAGGTGCGAACGGCCGGGTCGAATTCGATCTGCACCACCTCCGCGTGGCCGGTGGTGCCGTTGCAGACGGCGCGGTAGCTGGGGTTCGGCACGGCTCCGCCGCTGAACCCCGAGACGCACTTCGAAACGCCGACGAGGTTCTCGAAGCAGGCCTCGAGGCACCAGTAGCACCCGCCGCCGAGCGTGGCGAGTTCGGTCGCGGCCGGCATGGTGTCGTCTCCGGGAAGATGGGCATATTCTAGGCGCGCGATCACGAGGACTTCGAAGCGATACCGCGGCTTCACTTTCTGCCGAGGTCGGGCTGCCAGCGGACGATGTACGCATCGGCGGCGCCGGAGAAGACCGTCTTACCGTCCGGCGATACGGCCACGGAGACGACGGCCTTCGCGTGCCCTTCGTAGGCCGTGATGACCGTGCCGGTGGCTGCGTTCCAGAGCCGGTTGATGTGATCCAACCCCACCGAGACGATCGTCTGGCCGTCGCGGGTGAAGCAGGCGTTCTTCACGCCGCCGGTGTGGGCGTTCTCGATCTTGCGCGTCTCCAGGTTCGATTTCGGATCCCACAACCGAATACTGCGGTCCATGCCGCCGGTGAGGACTTTCGATCCGTCGGGCGAGAAGAGAATGCAACTCACCGGTGCCGTGTGCCCGCGCAATCGTCCGACTTCCTTCTTGGCGGCGAGGTCGAAGATGGCGACGGTGTGATCCGCGTCGCCGGCGAGGTACGCGAGCTTCCCGTCGGCCGAGAGCGCCATCGCGGTCGGGGCGAACTTCAGCTTGATGCGAGCCGTCTCCTTCGAGGTCGCAATCTCGTAGACGCGCAAGGTCTGGTCGTTCGACGCGGCCACGATCGACTTGCCGTCGGGCGAGAAGGCCACGCCGACGATGTCGTCGACGTCCTCGTATTCCTCGATCTTCGCAAGCTGTTCTTGTGTCTCGATGCTCCAGATGGCGAGTTCGCCGTTGCCACCGCCGGTGACGACATGCTTGCCGTCCTTGTCCATCGCCATGCAGAGCACCTTGCCCATCAGGTCTTCCATCGCCTCGGGTTCCTTCCCCTTGACGGGGTCCCAGACGCGCACGAGTCCGTCCCAGCCGGCGGAGACGAGCTTCTTGCCGTCGGGCGTGACGAGCAGGCAGGACACCCAGCTTTCGTGGCCGGTGAAGCGGGTGCCGAGGTTGGCGGAGCGGTTCAGGTTGAAGGTTCGCAGCGTGGCGTCGGAGGTGATGGTGTAGACGAGTTTGTCCGCCCCCTTCGGCGTGAAGATGCCGGCGAGGGCGCTGGTGTGGCCGACGAAGCGCGCCTGTTCGGTCCAGGTGGCGGTGTCGAGCGCGATGACCGATTTGCCGACCGTGCCAACGAGCAGTTCGTCGCCGTCCGGGGTGAACGCGACCGAGGCGACGGTGGCCTGCGTGCGGTGGACGTGGACGGCCTTCTTCGCCGCGAGGTCGTACATCCGCACGGCCGGGTCGGCACCGGCGGACGCGAGCAACGGCTTCGAGGGGTGGAACGCGAGCGCCGTCACCTCGGCCGCGTGGTCCGCCCAGCTGGCGGTTTCCATCCCGGTCGCAAGGTTCCAAATCTTGAGTTCGGACGGCTGGCCCTTCTTGGGAATCTCGGTGCCGCTAGCCAGCGACTGGCCATCTGGCGAGAAGGCGAGTGCCACGACGGTGGCGTTGTGGCCGACGAGGGCGGCGCGCTCGCGGAACTCCTTCAGGTCCGCGCCGGCGGGCGGGTTGTCGTAGACGAGTACGCGGCGATCGGATCCGCCGGTGACGAAGCTCTTGCCGTCGGGGGCGAAGGCGACGGCGCGAACGGAACCGCGGTGGCCATCGAGGATCGCGAGTTGCTTGCCGGCGACGGCGTCCCAGAGGTAGCCGACGCGATCGCGGCCGACGCTGACCAGTCGCGTGCCGTCTGGCGAGAAGGCGAGCTGGATCACGGCGGCGCGGTGGCCCTTCAGCGTCGCGATCGGTTCGCCGGTCTTGGCGTCCTGCACGACGATGGCGTACTTCTCGCCGACGCGGGCGAGCTTGGTGCCGTCGGGCGAGAGCGCCGAGACGCCGGTGCCGCCGGCCTTGCTGGGGATCTGCGCGATGGGGAAGACGCGGGGCAGCGCGGCGATCCACTGGCCGAGCGTGTTGTCCGAACTGGCCGTCGTGAGCTGACGGCCGTTTGGCGCGAAGGCGACTGCGTTGATCGCCTCGGCGTGTCCTTCCTCCATCGCGGCGAGCTGGCCGCCGGTCTTCGCCTCCCACAGCCGCAGGCTCTTGTCGATACCGGCGGTGGCGACGATTTGCCCGCGCGGTGAGAATGCCACCCCCAATACGAAGTCCGCATGGCCGGTGAGGGTGTGCAGCGATTCCTTCTTTGCCAGGTCCCAGACGCGGGCGGTGTTGTCCTCACCGCCGGAGACGAGCATCTTGCCGTCGGGGGAATAGGCGACGGCGCGGACGAATCCGGTGTGTCCGCGGAGCTGGCCGGTCGATTCGTATTTGAGGTTCCAGAGCACGACGCGGCGGTCGGAGCCGCCGGTGGCGAACGACTTCCCGTCGGGCGCGACAGCGATACACCAGACGGCGCCCTTGTGTTCCTCGGAGTTCGCGGCCTCCTGGCCGGAGGCGAGGTCCCAAACCTTCAGCAGCTTGTCGGCCCCGCCGGAGAGGACCGTCTTGCCGTCGTGCAGGAACGCGACGCAGAGCACGGCGTTCTCGTGGCCCCGCAGCAGGTGGGTCCGCTTCCGCGTGGCCACGTCCCAGACGCGAACCGATTTGTCGTAGGACGCGGAGGCGATCTTCGTTCCGTCCCGGCTGAAGTCGATCGCGGAGACGGCGTCATCGTGGCCTTCGAGCGTGCCGAGCTTCTTGCCCGACGCGGCGTCCCAGAGCACGATCGTCTTGTTCGCGCACGCGGTCGCCACGATCGCGCCGTCCGGCGAATAGCACACGGCCAGGACTTCATCCTCGTGCGTGAGCGTCGCGGGCTTGTCCTCGTACTGCGACGATTCCGGGAAGGCGTCCGCCTTAGGCTTCGGCGCGTCCGCGCCGGGGAGCACGGCAATCATCGCGAGCAGGACGACGAAGACCGGAAGCATGCGATTCATGGATTCAATTCCCCGCGGCTCGTCACAAATTCGGTACTGTCTCTTCGGCCCCGAAGGGGCCGTGGAATGTAGCCACGGGTGGAGCGCAGCGGAACCCGTGGGGTCGATCGCGAGACACTCGCCCCGGAGGGGCGATGGGAAGTCATTCGTTCCAGCGCCCCTTCGGGGCAGCTCAATAAGTATCTCGATTCAAGATCCACGGGTTCCGCTGCGCTCCACCCGTGGCTACAACCCGGTGCCCCATTCGGGGCACCAAGACGAATTCACTTCTTCACTTCGAACAACTGCTCCGTCGTCGGCAACGTCTTCGACCACGAGCCGCTCAGGTACACGTTCCGCACGCGGGCATCCGTCCGGTCCGAATAGTGGAACAGGCCGAAGGTCCGTTGGTTGGTCGATTCGATGTCTCGTTCGAAGACCTTCTCGCCGTTCACTTCCACGATGAGCGTGTCGCCCTTCACCGAGAGCTTGGCTTTGTTCCACTGGCGGTCCTTCAGCGGCACCTTTGGTCCTTTCGTTTCGGTCAGGTTGTCGAACTTCACCCCGCTCTTGTCGTGCCAGCTGTCGGTGAGCCAGTGGAGTTTCGCACCGTCGGGTTCGAGCATGACACACAGCCGGTCGAGCGCCGGGTACGCCATCGCCTTGTCCGCCTGGTAGTAGAACTCGTACTCGACGCTGGAATCCTCGGCGAGCGGGCGCTGGTAGTAGATGGCGTTCTCGGGGAAGGTCCGCTCGTGCGGCTTGCCGTCCGGGCGGGGTTCGGGCTTCGCGCCGTCCTGGAAGATCTCCTCGCCGCGTTTGCCCCAGATCGGGCCGAGGTACGGCCGCCAGAACGCGAGGTTTTCGCTGGCGATCAGGTCGATCTTGTCCGGCACAGTGGCGTTGGCGCCCGGTGTGATCTTGAGGTTGAAGATCTCGGCCGTGCAATGGTGCATCGTCGCGAGGGCGAGCCACGGGTCGACGTTCGTGCCGATCCGTTCCTCGTGGACCTTGCGACCGTCGACGAACACGGCCATGACGCCGTCCTTAACGGTCATCTTGAACGGATACTTGTTGTTCTCGATCTTCTTGAGCGGCGGCAGGATGGTCACCTGCCGGCCGTCGTCGCGGACGCTGGGGTGGAACTTGTACCACTTCTGGTCGTAGTTGAGTCGGAACCGGTAGCCGCCGTAGCAGATGTCCGCTTCGGCGTAGCCGGCGATGCGCAGCTCGCAGGTCAGCTCGAAGTCGCCGCGGATCGGGGTCTTGAGGATCAGGTAATCCTCTCTGTGGCCCGGTTGATGGACGAAGACCTTATCCTTGATCGACCAGTGAGCGGCGTTCCAGCCCTGGGCGCGGCTCCACGAATCGAAGCCGGGCACGGAGATCCACGCCGACAGGCGATCGTCGGAGCCGAACCGTTCGCTGCCGTCGGGTTTTTGGAGCATGACGGCGCGGGTGCGAAGGATCTGATAGATCCGGCCCCATGGCTCGCGACCGTCGAACGGTTTGTTCTGCCGGAAGTTCTTGGTGAACTCCTCGGCCAGGTCGGAGGCCGCTTTCAGGAGCGCCGGGCGATCCACGGCCGCCGTCGCGGCGCAGTAGAGGCCCCAGCGGTTCTCGCCGCGCTCGTCCCCCGGCATCGACTTCGCCAACGGGAGAAGTTCTTTCAAGAGTGCGGCCGCCTCGGCGTCGTTCCCCTGTGCGGCGCGGACGATCGCGAGCATCGCCTTCTGGTCGCGGCGGAACGCGGCGTCCACATCCGGGCCGGTCGCCTCCTGCACGCGGCGGGCGAGTTCGTCCAGTTTGTTCAATTGCTTCGCCACGTCGGCGAGCGCCAGGCACGGCGCCTCGAACTTCGAGCCGAGGAAGACGCGGCGGCCTGCGGGCTGCTCGGCGCGGTCCACGATGCCGAGCACGTCCTGCGGGAGTACCACGCCGCTCATTTCAAACGACGGTTGCGTCGGCCCGGGCAGCACGGCGGCGGCGAGGGCGGCGTAGCGCTCGGTCGGCGGCAACTTCGCCGTCGCCTTCAGGATTTCCCCGGGGTTGCCGGAGTAATACTTGTCGCCGATCTCCTTGCGGCGCGTCCGTGCGATTTCGACGGACGGCGCCTTCGTCACGAACGCGACGTCGTCGAGCGCGATCGTCTTGGGCCAGTCGCCGGCGAGCACGACGTTGCGGACGCGCACGGCCGTTTGGTCGCGGAAGTGGAAGAAGCCGAAGCGCCAATCGGTGTCCGCATCCAACGGCCCGTCGAAGACCACGGCGCCGTTGATCTCGAGCTTTGCGCCGGCGGCGGTACGCGTCAGCTTGCCTGCGTTCCAGTCTTTCGCCTTGAACATCGGCTTGCCGGCACCCGCGAGCGGGACCGCGTTGTCCGGCTTCAGCCCCGTCCAATCGTCACCCGCCACGATCCAGTGCTGCTTCACGCCGTCGGCATCCACGAGGAAGACGAAGCGGCCGAGGCTCGGATGCACGTGCGTCTTCCCAGGCTCGTGATAAAACTCGTACGCGACGGAATCGCCCACGCGCAGCGGGCGGAAGTACGCGAGGTTCGACGCGACGTGCCGGCTCTCCGTCGATTCGGACTTGCGGCCGAGGATTTCGCCGTCCTTCGCGTGCCAGTCGTAGACCGGTTCTTGCCGTTCGGGCTGCTCGACTTCGTTGCCATATTGATCCAGGATTTTTCCGGTGCGATCGAACTCGCGCTTGGTGAGGCGGGCGGGCATCGAACCGTTGGCATAAAGCGCGAACCAGCCGTCGAGGTCGTTGCCGTTGGTGAGCTTCACCGACTCGAGAACTTCGGGTTTGCCCGTGAGCTTCGGATTGCGGAAGACCGGTTTGCGGCCGTCGCCGCCGTGGAGCAGGAGCCACGGACCGATGACGACCGGGTCGGTGTCCTCGAAGAAGACTTCGCCGTTCCACAGGCATGTCACCTTCTTCGGTTCGACGCGGATCGTGAGCAGGTTGTAGGCGTCGACGTTCATGACCTTTGGCTTGGGCTTGGCGATCTGATCGAGGCCGGCCTTGCCGACGGGGTAGATCTGCGTGGCGACATTGTCGCGGTTCGGCTGGTAGATCACGCTGGCATAGCCGCCGTGGCTTTCGGACCAGCCGCCCTGCCAGACCTCGACGGAGAACTCGAACGTGCCGGCGAGCGGGATGCCGAAGATCGCCTGCGATTCACCGCGGGACCAGGCGACGCCGAGCGCGCCGTCGTGGGCGAACCAGCGCGAGGCCGGCGTAATCGACTGCCAGCGGCCGGGCAGCGCGTCGTCGAAGGCGGCTGGCACCTTGCGGGCGGCGACGCTATGCTTCGACATCGCCTCGCGGACCTGCGAATAGCCGACCATGTCGTGTACGGCGCGCGTGCGGTCCTCCATCGGGCGGAAGAGCTTCTCGCCGTGCGCGGCGAAGGCCGGATCGGCGCAGCAAAGCTGGGCGAACAACAACTCGGTCGGGTGAAACGGCACGGTCTGCCGATCACTGGAGTCATAACGGGACCGCAACTGATCGTTGGGGCGCGTCTCGGTCATGCGTTTGACGGCGGCTTCGGAATAGGCCTTGATGTCGGCCTCAATCGCCTTCCCCTTGCCGACGCGGAGGTACGCGAGCACGCGAAAGGCGTCGGCGTTCTCGATCTTCGCCTGCGCGAGCTTGTCGGCTTCGGCGAGCAGTTCGTCCAGCTTGCCCGCCTCCTTCGCCGCGTCCACCAGCAGCAGCATCGTGCTGACGTAGCGGCCGCGCTCCAGCGGCGGCAGCTTCACGAACGCCGGCGGCGGCATCGCGTCCGGGATCATGCCGATGGAATAGCGCAGCGTCTTCCGCTTCTCGCCCGGCAATGTCCACCCTTTCAACGCGGCGTAGCGCTTGTCCGCCGGCAGTTCCAGCAGGTGCTGCACGAGGTTGACGAAGTTCCCCATCTGCGGCTCGACGCGACGGCTGCGCCGGCTGGCGTCGGCGCCGTCCGTGCTCGCCATGTCCGCCGCGATCGCGTAGCTCTTCAGCGAATCCTCGACCGAGCCGGCCTTCAAGTACCAGTGGCCCATCCGTTCGTGAAAGTTCTGATCCGGCGTCATGAACGTCTTCGCCGTCGTCTCCATCGTCTTCATCAGCGCGATCGCCTGCTTCTTGTCGCCGCGCTTGACGTGGTGCGCCACGATCTTCTCCGCCAGTTCCGATGCGGCGGCGAAGTTCTTCGCGATCGCGTAGTTCATCGCCACCTTCTGCAGGATCGGCTCCGCCACCGGTGCGAGGGTCGGGCGGTCCAGCGCGATCTGGCAGAGTTTCGACACCATGTCGAGTGTCGCGGAGGACGAATCCTTCGCGGCCCGGTCGCCGAGCGCTTTCAGGATTTCCGTCGCCTTCGCCTCGTCGTTGGCCTTGAGGGCGAAGGTGAAGCTCAGGAACTTCGCCGGCATCTCGCCGAGGGGTTGCTTCTCGCGGGATTCGATCTTCTTCTTCAGGTCGTCGACCTTGCCGGCGTCGATGGCGAGTTGCGAGAGCAGCCCGGCCAGACCGCGGTCGCCGCCCGAGCCGCCGAACACCTCCGGCGGCGGATTGCTGGCGACGCTCCACGCGCTGCTGCCCGAGAGCATTGTGTAGACCATACCGGCGCGGCGGACGTCGGCGGTGAGGAACATCTCGGCCGGTCGGCTTTCGGGGAAGACCGCCATCGCGATGACGTCGTACATGTCGCCGGGGGCGACGCCGAGCTTCTTCCACTTCGTCACGAGGTTGAGCAAGGCGCTATCGACGGAGATCGGGCCTTCGTAACCCCGTTCGACCAGATACTGAACGCCGCCGACCGTGACCTGATGGTAGCTGCCGCCGCCGCGCCGGTTCTGGTCCACTTTGCCTTCGACGGGCGGGCCGCCCTTGAGCGCCTCGCGCATCGCCTTGAGCGAGAGGGCGCCGAGCTTCTTGTCGGCGGCGAGGTTGGCGACGTCGTACGCCTGCTGGAACTGGTCGGTCGTGAGGACCGGCACGCCGTTCTTCGGCGTGATGGCCGTGGAGGGCGACTTCGAGGCGGCGGCGGGCGGGGCGAACAATCCCGCGACCTGCGTAAAGTAGGTCGGGCGGCCGTCGTCGATGCGGGCTTGCGGTTCGTTCGACGGCGGCGGAGCCGGTGTCGCGCCGGACGCGGGAACCGGCACCGGCGACACGGGCGTCGATGCGGGTGACTGCGCGCTCCGGATCGCCGGCTTAGGTAAATTCAACTCCAACAATTGAGTCCACTTTGCCTCCGCCCCCTTCTGGTCCTTGCGGTCCAATTCGATCTGGCCCCATTCCCGCAGGAGCGCCATCGCGTATTTCGGGTCGTTCTGGCGTTTCGCCGCTTCGAGGGCGCGCTCGGCAAGCGGCGCGCCGGCGGCGCGCAGGTCGTCCTTCTTCAGACACTCCCGTGCGATGAGCCACATCGACACCTGGAGCATCGCCTCGGCGCGCTGCCGGCTGTTCGCCTTGCCGGTCTTTGGCAGCGGTTCCAACGGCGTCCCGCCGACGAGCTTCGCGAGCGCCGCCACCGCGTCGCGCGCCGTCGCCGGATTGTCGTCGGTGAACGCCACGATCGCCGCCGCCACGTACGCCGACACATCCTTCGGCGCCGCGGCCACCAGTTCCTTCGCCTTCGCCTGCGCCGCGGTCCGCGCCGCCGGGTTCTTCGCCAGCGACTGCGCCGACGTCGCGAACACGCTCGTGATCGCCATCTTCTCGAGGTTCCGCGCGTCCACGCTCAGCATCAGGTCGATGGCCGACTTGTTCGTCTCGGTGATCTTCGCCGGCGTGAGCATCAACCCGACCGCCGCCGGAAGGATCTCCGGCTTGAGCGCCTTCAGCGCCGCCTTCATCCCCTGGTCGATCTGACGGGAGAACTGGTCGCCGCCGCCGTAGTAGGTGCTGGCGATCTGGATCCGCTCGCGGTTGCTCAACAGGTCCTGGTAGACGCGGATTGCCTCGATCGGATCGCCGATACGGACGAAGTCCTGCGCGATGGCGATGCCGTCCTGGATCTGCCGGTATTCCCAGTATCCGCCGCTGTAGTAGTTCTGATTGGCGGTGCGATCGGTCTTGGAGAGTTTGACGAGAACCTTCTTGGCGTCGTCGACGCGGCCGACCTGCTCGTACCACCAGATGAGCCGGCGGGCCGGGGAGTAGCTGTATTCGGAACCGTCGGGTTCCTTGAGAAAATCCTCGAAGCCTTCTTCGAGCGACTTGACGACCAGCTCTTCGATGCCGGAGTAATACTCGAATTCCTGCGCCATGACGAACCGCGCGTTGGGCGGGATGCGCAGGGACCTGTCCGCGAAGAGGGCGTTCCACGCCTTCATGCCTTCCTGTTTGCGGCCGGTCTGCACGTCAATGATGGCGCGGAGCGCCTTGCCGGCGAGCCAGTCGGGGTTCTTCGCGAGCGCGGCGTCGATCTCCCGGCCAAGCTCCGGAAGGCGCTGCTGCTGCCGGGCGATCGCGAGCATCTTGCTCAACAGCGATTCGACCTTGCCGTTCTGCCCGTAGTTCACGATCTGGCCGATGATGTCCCACGGCTCCATCAGGCTGCCGTCCTTCGGGATCAACGCCTGCTTGAGGTAGTCGTAGATCTCCGGCATCTTCCAGATTTCGTTCCGGTTGATGTAGCTGAAGAAATAGGCGCGCTCCTGCGGGTAGGCGTCCCAGCCTTTCTTGAACAGCCGCATGCCGATCTCGCGCGTCTTGTCCTGCTCCAGCAGGTTCGACACCATCTGCGCGACGTTCCAATAGTTGCCGAGCTTCTTGAGGTCGATCTGGTCGAAGAGGGCGACGAGTTCCTCGTATTTGCCCGCTTCGGAGAAGGCGCGTTCGATCTCGTAGTACCAGTTCTGGAACATCGACGGGTCCTTCTTGAGGGCCGCCGAGTAGAGTTTGAGCGCCTCGTCGCGGTCGCCCCACTGGCTGAGCTTCTGACCGGCCGTGAACTTGAGGTTCGCGTCGTCGGGCTTGAGTTCGACGAGTTTGAGGAGCGAGGCTTTTTGCTTGTCCTTGTCGCCGGACGCCTGGTAGTAGCCGAGGAGCGTCTGGTGGACCTGGATCGATTTCGGGGCCGTCTTGAGCTGGGCCTCGGCGCGGTCGATGAGTTCCTTCAGTTGTCCCGATCGGGCGAGGATGCCCATGGCCTGGGAGCGGTAGCCGTCGCCCTCGTCGCCGCCATAGCGCCCGCCGCTGGTGGAGACCGCCGCGGGCTTGCGGAGGATCTGGCGGGCGATCTGCACGGCCTGATCGTTCTGGCCCTGCGACTGGTACTGGTTCATGAGGCGGGCGAGGATGGCGGTCTTGTTGCCGGCCTGGCGCTGGGCGCGGGCGAGCACGGTCTCGGCAAGTTGGTGCATGCCGAGGCGGTGCATCTTGGCGGCGAGGTCGAGTTGCTTGTCGGTGTCGAGGCGCAGGCCGAAGAGGCGTTCCGCCGCCTGCCGGGCGCGCTCGATGTTGCCGGTGCGCTCCGCGAGCCGCAGCGCCGTCTCCTCTCGCTGCTGCATGACCTGGTGGTCGGTCGGGTTGATGCTGTCGACCATCGCGAGCGCGACGGCGATCTCGTTGTTCTGCTCGCGCAGCCCGGCAATCTCCATCGTGAGGCGGTGGTCGTTCGGGCCGACCTGCGCCGCGGCGGTGAGCTGGTCGAGCGCTTCGTCCTTCTCCTCGTTCCACCAGTGCAGGTAGCCGAGGGCGAGGTGGAGGTATTGCTTTTCGGCGCCGTCCGGGGCGGCGGCGAGGTTCTTCTGGAAGTGGGCGAAGAGGTCGGTGAGCAGGTCGGCCTTCTGGTAGTGGAAGAAAGCGTTGTAGAGCAGCCCGATGGAGGCCTCGTCGTAGTATTCGTTCGGCGTGGGGTAGGTGAGTTGCTTGCTCTGACCGTACTGGTTGCCGCCGATGGCGATGTAGACGTGCATGCCGCCGCCGGAGCGGAAGCGGCGCGCCGACCCGCCGGAAGCGGATTTGGGTGCCGCGAGGTTCTGCTTGCGGACTGTGCCGAGGTAGTAGTCGAGCAGCTTCAAGCCGTCGTCGTATTTCTTCGCTTCGAGCCGTTTGCCCATGAGCGTCTGAATCTGGTAGACGTTCTGCCGGGTGGCGAGTTGCGCCAAGCCCGCCTGCGACTTCGCCACGCCCTGATACTGTTCGAGCCGCTTGAAGAGGACCATCAGCGTTTCGAGGTCGTCGCGTTCGACGGCGACGGCGAGCGCCGACGCCACGCGGTCCACGTTCGTCGCGTTCGCGAGGATCTCGGCGTACATCGCCTTCTCCTCGTCCACCTTCTTCGCCCGCTTCAATTCCAGCAGCACCGAGCCGGACACTTCCGGCGTCACCCACTCCGGTTTGATCTGTTTCAGCTTCTTGAACGTGTCGAGCAGGTACTTCAACTGGTCGTCCGGCAGCGGGGGCGTGCGGTCCTCGGGAGTGCCGCTACGGGAATACCGCTGGGCGCGCATCGCCTCGGCGCGCATCCCGACCGACGTGACGAACACGTATTGCGCCGACGGATCGTTCGACGCCTTCGCCAGCGCCTTGGCCGTCTCGAACGTGTCCTTGTTGTCGTAGCGTAGGGCCTGGAGGTAGTGCCAATCCCACAGGGCGCGGACGGAGGCGTTCGCGGCGGACCGTTCCTTCCGCATCTCGGCGATGAACTTCTCCTGCCCGTCGGATACGTCGCGGGCGAACTCGAAGAGCCAGCCGAGCGCGGCCATGCGCGCCTCGCCGAAGTCCTTCGGCGTATAGAACGTTGGCGTCTGGCCGCGGTAGTATTCCCGCGGCTCGATGCCCGTCGCCGAGCGGATCTCCCAGACGCCTTCCATGCGCCGCTGGAGCGGAGGGCGCAGGATGTTGCTCGCCCGGTTCCGCATCCCTACCACCGGAGCGACCGGGCCGGTCGGCTTCGTTCCCTTCTTGTCGTCCTTCTTCTTCGTCGCCAGCTTCATCTCGTGCTGGAGCACTTCGCCGAGGTCATCGTCCGCCAGCTTCTGCGCAAGGATCGAGCGGAAGCGATTCGCGGCGTCGGCCTTCTTCCCCTGCGCCGCCAGCACCGCGCCCTCGCGGTAGAGCAATTCCCAGTTCCCCGGCGTCTTCGCCAGCATCCGCGACAGGATCGCCATCGCCGATTCCGGCTTGCCCGAACTGATCAGCATGTCGATCGATTGCAGGTTCCGGTGCGGTTCGTTCATCTCCGCCACCGACTTCACCCAGACGTCGGCGGCTTCGTCGCCTTCGCCACTCTTGAGAAGGAGTTGAGCGAGGCGGACCTGGGCGTCGAAGTTCTGCGGCGCCGCGGCGGCGAGCTGGCGCTGGTACTTGAGCGCGGAGGGCAGGTCGCCGTCGACTTCGCTGAGACCCGACAGCTGCGCCAGCAGGTTCGTGTCTCGAGTGTTTTCTGTCAGTAGCCGTTCGAGTTGGAGGCGGGCGGAGCCGTTGTCGCCGGCGGACTGGAACGCCTGCGCGATGCACATGGTCAGCTCGCGGTTCTTCTCCTGCTCGCGGCGTTCGCGTTCGAGGCGCTCCATCAGCTTGTCGAACTGGTTCTGCTCGAGGTAGAGCTGCGTCAGGCGTTCGATGACGCCGAGTTTGCCTTCCAGCTCCGTCGTCTTGTCGAAGGCACGCCAGAAGAGTTCGATCGCCTCGCCGGTGCGGACGCGCTCAGCCATCGCATTCGCGAGCGTGATGAGGCCCTGCGGATCGGACGGGTTCGCCCGTACGGAGCGTCGCAAGGCTTCGAGCGCCTCCTCGGCGTCGCCGAGCTGGAAGCACATCTCGGAGTACCACTTGTAGACTTCCGGATTGCCGGGGGCGGACGCGAGCACGTCCTTGGCGGTCTTGAGCGCATCGTCCCGCTTGCCGAGCCGCTGTTCGAGGACGGCCACCTGCTGCAGGTACTCGGTGCGGTAGCGGCGGTCGAGGCTCGCGAGCTTGCGGTTCGCCTCGGCGGAGGCGAGCATGTTGCCGCCGGCCTCGTGAATGCGCGCCGCGGCGGTGAGAACCGCCAGCGATTTCGGGTCCTTCGCTTCCGCGGAGGCGATGCTCTCGACGGCCTTGTCGAGTTGCCGGTTCGCCTCGAACATCCGCGCCAGCACCAACCACTTCGACGCCGGCGCGTTCGGGTCCGCCGCCAACTCCTTGCTCAACTGGTCGATCTGGTCGTTCAGTTTGTCGGCGGCCTGGTAGATCTTGATCCGCGCCGCGAGGATCTGCTCCACCTCCTCGGCGTTGCTCGTGAACTTCGCGGCCAGGTCGAGTTGCTTGAGCGCCTCGTCGTTCTCGTTCTCCTGCGCGAGGACGTCGGCGAACTGCATGATGAGGTTGTAATCGTCCTTCTCGAGCTGGATCGCCTCGGCGAAGACGCGGATCGCCTCCTTGCGGTAGCCGAAGCCGGCGTAGACTTCGCCGAGCCGGGCGAGGTTCTTGGCGTTGCGGTTCGGCCCCTCGGCGATCGGCCGCCAGGTCGCGAGCGCCTCCTCGGGGCGCTTCAGGCTGTGGTAGTACTCGCCCAGGTATTCGCGGTACTGGGCCGCGTTCGGTGCCAGCTCGATCGCCTTCTTGTAGAGCGCGATCGCTTCGTCCGCGATGCCGGCGGAGCGGATGAGTTCCGCCACCTGCGACGTCGTGACGGGGTCGTTCGCCTTCTTGTCGAGGATGCGCTTCCAGATGGCGACGGCGGCGGCCTTGCGCTCCGTCTCCGGCTTCGCCGTGTCCCGCATGTGCAGCTTGCCCCAGTCCCGGAGGATGTCCGGGTTGCCGGGGTCGTTTTTCTCCATCGCCTCGTACTGCTTGGCGGCATCGGCGTAGTTCCCCTCGAAGGCGAGCTGCTCGATGAGCGCCGTGCGCAGGCTCTTGTTCGACGGCGCGGCTTCGATCCCCTTCTCCAGCCACTTGCGCGCTTCCGGCCCCTTCCCCTGCGACGCGAGGTTCTTCGCCAACCGCGCCATCGCTTCCACGTCGGTCTTGTTCTTCTCCAGCCAGCTCTCGTAGTACTTCGCGAGGCCGGCGAGGTCGTCGTTCTTGAGGAAGACCTCCTCGATCCGCCGGCGCACGTCGCGGTAGAGCCAGCTTTCCGGGTTCAGTTCGTTCAGCAGCTTCTCGAAATCGACGAGGGCGTCGTTCGTCTTCTTCAGCTTCACCTTCAGGTCGGCGACGTCCATGCGCAGCGTCGACTGCCGGTACTTGTCGTCGGTGTCCTTCGCGAGCTTCTCGTAACGCGGCAGCGCCTGCTCGTACTGGCCTTCCTCCACGAGCGTCGTTGCGATCTGCTCCTGCACGCGGAGGTCGTCCGGGAATTGCTTTTCGAGGCGGTTCCAGACTTCGAGCGCCTTGTCCGTCTTCTGCGCTCGCTGGTGGACGCGGCCGAGCGCCTGATAGGCGTCCAGCGTGTCGTTTCGGTTCGGCTTGCGGGCGATGGCGCGCTCGAAGGCGTCGACGGCGCTATCCGGCCGGCCGATCAGCACGAGCGTCTGGCCGAGGTAGTACGAGGCCATCGCGTTCTCGGTCAGGATCTCCTCGGCCTTCTGGAACGCGACGACGGCGGCGCCGTCCCGGCTGCGCTGGGACTCGACGAGGCCGACGATCATCCACGCCACGCCGTCATTGGGGTCCTTCTTCGTCCGCGCGGCGTAATTGTCGACGAACTTGTCGAGGGTGCCGCGCTCGACATGGTAGCCGTAGAGGCGGTCGAGGGCGGTACCGCGGCGCGGGTTATTCTCGAGCGCCTTCTGGAACGCGGCGGCGGTCGTGCGTGCCTTCTGTTCTTCCTCGGACTCCTCCTCCGGCTCGACGGCGGGCGGTGTCGGTTTCGGCGGTTGGGCCAAGGCCCACAACGTACCGCCGGCGAGGGCGAGAAACGCGACGAAGGCGAGGTCGAGCCAGGATCGTCCGTGCCGCATGGGATGCCACCTCGAAGCGGGGACCGTCGGACCGAGGGCGAATACATCCAACCGTAGATGAGAGACGCGGATCGCGGTCGATCCTCACGCCGCCACTGTTGTAGTGCCCGCGGAGCGTGTCCGCGGGGCGGAAAACCTTTGAAAATCCGATGCCAATTCCGCAACATCGAACGAAACCCGGCCGGCCGCGGAATGTTGGTCGTTTTTCGGCGTCTTCCTGTTAACGTTTCGCCGCGCCGCTCGTTTCATCGAAGAGAATTTCACCAGATGACATTTGACATCCGCGGCGAAACTGGATAACCTCAGACAAGTTACCTGAGGATGACGGCCCTCCGCAACAATATTCCCGGAAACATTTGTAACAAACCTCAGACACCGAGGACGAAGCGATGAGCGCCGAAGCGATCAAAGACGAACTCGACGGCTTCCGCCGCGACTTCCAGCGCCTGCGGACCGAGATCGGCAAGCTGATCGTCGGGCAGGACGAGATCGTCGAAGGGACGCTCGCGGCGCTGATCGCCGGCGGACACGTGTTGCTCGAAGGCGTGCCCGGCCTCGGCAAGACGATGCTCGTGCGCACCATCGCCGACTCGCTGCACCTGAAGTTCAGCCGCGTGCAGTTCACGCCCGACCTCATGCCCGCCGACCTGACCGGCACGAACGTCGTACTCGACACGGGCGAGGGCGGGCGTAAGTTCGAATTCCAGAAAGGGCCGATCTTCGGCAACATCGTCCTCGCCGACGAAATCAACCGCGCCACCCCCAAGACGCAATCGGCCCTGCTCGAAGCGATGCAGGAGAAGCACGTCACCGTCGCCGGCACCACCTACCCGCTGCCCGATCCGTTCTTCGTGCTGGCGACACAAAATCCGCTCGAAATGGAAGGCACCTACCCGCTGCCCGAAGCGCAGCTCGACCGCTTCTTCTTCAAACTACTCGTCAAGTTCCCGAAGTTCGACGAACTCGAAACGATCCTCGACCGCACGACCGAGGCGAAGTCGCCGAAGGTGGAGGCGATCTTCGACGGCGAACGCATCCGCTCGCTCGCGAAGCTCGTGCGGCAGATCCCGATCGCCAACGAGGTGCGCCGCTACGCCATCGCCGTGGTAATGGCGACGCACCCGGACCACGAACTGGCGGCCCCGAGCACGAAGAAGTACGTGCGCTACGGCAGCAGCCCGCGCGGGGCGCAGGCGATCATCCTGGCGGCGAAGCTGAACGCGATCCTCGACGGCCGCTACCACGTGGCCCGCGAAGACATCCGCAAGATCGCCCCGATGGCGCTGCGCCACAGACTGATTTTGAATTTCGAAGGCCAGGCCGACGGCATCCCCGCGGACGACGTCGTGGCGAACATTTTGAATACCGTGAAGGAGCCGGCAATGGCAGTGTAAGATTTTAGGCCACAGAGAAACACAGATGAAGACAGATCAGAAGAATACAGATTCTGAAGAGTACCCCCACGCGGAACTCACCGGCCGCGTTATTGGTGTCTTTTACGATGTCTACAACGAATTGGAGTTCGGGTTCGCCGAGGAGGTTTATCATCAAGCGATGGTATTGGCGTTGAGAGAGGCCGGATTCAAGATTGAATCGAAAGCGAAGATTCGTAATCGTTCACACTCCGACGAGTAGTTTGGGTCCGGTCTGGCCGTTCAAT
>JAHBXO010000043.1 GCA_019636445.1 Gemmataceae bacterium
TGAGGTCGGTAACGATCACCGACTCGCCGACCCGGAGCCGTTGGCGGCGATGCTGAGGGCGTGCATGATCCAGTAGAAGGAACAGCCCGTGCCATTCAGTGAATCCCTTGCTGGTCGCATCCGTGACACCCTGGCCCGCAAGAAGAACATCGAAGAGAGACGAATGTTCGGCTGCCTATGCCTCTTGCTCAATGGCAATGCCCTGGTAGGAGTCTGGAAGAATTCACTGATTGCTCGCCTCGGTCCCGTTGACGGCGAAGAGGCGCTGCTGGAGCCGCACGTCAGGCAATTCGACATCACGGGCAAGCCGATGCGGAATTGGGTAGTGGTCGAGCCGGAGGGCGTCGAGGATGACGACCAATTGAAGGAGTGGATCGACCGGGCGATAAAGTTCGTTGGCAAGCTGCCGAAGAAGTGAAAGGAATCCGACAAGCCGTTCACTGAGTTCGCTGTGGCCGATGGCCGTCTCGTCACGGGGCAGAACCCGCAGTCGGGTGCGGCGGTCGCCGAGAAGGTGCTGGGCATTTTGAAGACGTGATGTGAGCAACAACATGATCCGCCTCAAACGAGCCTACGAAGAACCAGCAAGGAAGGACGGCCTGCGCATCCTGGTGGAGCGGCTTTGGCCGAGAGGCGTGAGCAAGGAGAAGGCGGCGGTCGATCTCTGGCTGAAAGACCTCGCTCCCAGCACCGAACTGCGAATGTGGTACGGTCACGACCCGGAGAAGTGGGACGAGTTCCGCAAACGCTATAAGGCCGAGCTTGCCAAAGTGGGCGATCTGCTCGTGCTGCTGAAGCACCGCACGACCGAGGGGCCGGTGACGTTCGTGTATGCCGCCCACGATGAGGAACGCAACAGCGCCGTGGTCCTCAAGGAATACCTGGACGCACTGTGACAGGATCGTTCCCTTCAACCCCGCAAGATCGTGAGCAGAATCGACGCATCTTCGAGGCACTGGACCGAGTGCGGCTCCCCGGCTGGCAAGTACAGCAGTTGGCCCGCTGTGAGTTCGTGCGTATTACCGAAGGCGGTGAAAGCGATCTTCCCTTCAAGGCAATGCACGGTGATCTCGCCGGGAGCCTTGTGTTCGGCCAGCACTTTGCCTGCGGCCATCACGAGGCGAATGATCTCGACCTTCTCCGACTTGAGCAGTGTGGTGGTCTTGGCCGTCGTCAGTGCTGCCCCCAGCGGTCGAATGTCGATCACCTCGCCCGGCTGTGCATGTGGAATTGCCATCGTCAGGCTCCTTCTTCAATGCAGCGACGTAACTTCGCCAGAACGACTTCCGCATCGAACCTCCGTTCTCGGCACGCATACACCAGCGACTTTCCGCCGCAGGAGCAATCAATTCCCAACTCCTGAAACACCGTCAGCGTTTCGGGATGCTCGATGATCCAATCAGGAACCGACGTATCGAGGTCGCAGGATGTCATGGCGCTTCCGCCTTGCGGAACGAGTGGCCCGTCTTAAGCCCAGCCACGAACCAGACCAGGGCCACGGCTCCGAGGAAGAACACGGTGTCGCCCGGCACTCGCAGCCAGCGGAGCCACTGCATGATGTCCGTCTGCATGAACTCCGGGCTACGGGCGTACCAATAGCCGTGATCGACGGAGGCCCAGGTTTGCATGAGTCCCACGGGTAGCAAACTCAAGATGCACATCATCATCAGCCCGCCGTTGAGTGACCAGAACGAGAACTTGAGCAGTCCGTCCTTCCATTCTCGGCCAGGGATCAATGCTCGCAGGCAGACCAGCATCAGGCCGATGCCAAGCATTCCGTAGACGCCGAACAGTGCGGCGTGGCCGTGGAGCGGCGTCGTGTTGAGGCCCTGCATGTAGTAGAGGGCAATCGGCGGGTTAATCATGAAGCCGAACAGCCCGGCCCCGATCATGTTCCAGAAGGCGACCGACACGAAGAAGTAAATCGGCCACTTGTACTGTTTCACCCACGGCGTCAGATGCGACCGCCGCAGGTCTTCCATCGCATCGAAACCGACGAGCGTGAGCGGCACGACTTCCAGGGCGCTGAACACCGATCCCCAGGCCAGGGCGACTGTCGGCGTGCCGGAGAAGTACAAGTGATGGCACGTCCCGATGATGCCACCCGACAAGAAGATCGTCGCCGACAGCAGGGCGGAAGCGGCGGCGATGCCGGGGCGAATCAAGCCAAGCCGCATGAAGAAAAAAGCGATGACCGTGGTGGCGAATACTTCAAAGAAGCCCTCGACCCACAGATGGACGACCCACCACCGCCAGTATTCCACCATCGACAGGTGCGTGTGCTGGCCCCAGGTCAGGCCCGCTCCATAGAAGAGGGCGATGGCGGCACTCGCCACGGCCAGCAGCGTCACGAGTTGCTTCTGCTCGCCCGTTCGCCGCAGGGCAGGTAGCAGCACTCGAACCATGAGGCCGAACCAGAGCAGCAGTCCGGCGAAGAGAGCAAGTTGCCAGACTCGCCCTAAATCGACGTACTCGTATCCCTGGTGGCCGAAGTAGAACGACACGTCGTCCGACATCTTGTTGTGGATGCTCAACCACTGGCCGGTGAGCGACCCGGCCACGACGACGAGCAGAGCCAGGAAGAGAATGTTGACGCCAAGGCGTTGCCCCTTCGGTTCGTGTTCGCTCACGAGCGGGCCGATGAACAAGCCCGCCGCCAGCCACGCCGTTGCAATCCAGAACAAGCCCATCTGGACGTGCCACGTTCGGGTCACGCTGTAGGGCAACCACTTCGAGAGCGGGATACCGTAGAAGCCGTTTCCTTCGACGCCGTAGTGGGCCGTCACGACACCGAGCAACATCTGAAGCAGGATCAGTGCGGCCACGACCCAAAAGTATTTGATGGTCGCCTTCTGCGAGGGCGTGGCGACCCATTTGCCGAGCGGATCGGCTTCCGGCAGGTTGGGGGCGTCCTCTTCGCTCTTGCGGGCGGCGTACCACCAGACCATCGCTGAGATTCCCGCCAGGAGCATGATGATGCTTACGCCGGTCCAGACAACGGTTTCGCCGGTGGGCCGGTTGCCGACCAGCGGCTCATACGGCCAGTTGTGCGTGTAGGTGATCTGGTCGTTGGGGCGATTGGTGGATGCGGCCCAGGAGGTCCAGAAGAAGAAGGATGCCAGCTTCTTCAGCCGGTCGGGTTCGCTGACGGCCCCCGCTGGAATGGCGTACTCGGCCTTGCCGTTGGCGAACACGCCGGAGTAGTGCTTTAGATTGGCCTGAAACGCTTCGGCTCGGAGCGGCGAAACGGTGATGGTTCCCGTGCTGGGGTCGAAGGTGTTGGTCCGCATCTCCTTCGCCAAGCGGCCTTGAAGCTGGGCCTGTTTTTCGCCGTCGAGCTTGGCGTATTCGCTTCCGAACTCGGCGTTGGCCCAGCGGTCGAGGATGAACGTCGCCTCCCGGTGCAGCCAGTCGGCGGTCCAGTCGGGAGCGACGTAGCTGCCGTGACCCCACACCGAGCCGACTTCCATGCCGCCGAGCGATTGCCAGACGTTTTGGCCCGCCACGATCTCGCCTTCGGCGACCAATACCGTGCCATCCGTCGTCACGATTTTAGAAGGGATCGGTGGCTTCTCCTGGTAGATGCGAGTTCCGATCCAGCCCAGGACCAGGAAGGAGACGAACATGACCAGCGTGAAGCCGATCCAAAGTCGTTTCATGTCATTCCCTCAACAAAGTTGCTACTGCGTGGTTTTTCTCTTGGGCTTGTGAACGAGCGGGCAGTCATCGGTGGAGTTCTTCTCCCGGCAGCGTTGGACAATCTTGTCGAGTGAGCGCTTCATCTGTTGCAGGCTACGAATCTTCTCCTCGATGTCGGTGATCTTCGCCTCGGCCCGCTGCCGGATATGATCGCATCCGGCGTGAGCGTTGAACGACAACTCCATCAGTTCCCGTATTTCGGCGAGGGTGAAGCCGAGTTCCTTCGCTCGCCGGATGTACTCCAGCCGTTCGACTGTGGACTCGTCATACTGTCGGTAGCCCGAAGGCCGACGCTCTGGCTCCAGGAGCAGTCCTTCCCGCTCGTAGTACCGGATCGTCTCGATGCCGATGCTGGATCGTTTGGCGACCTCGCCGATTTTCATGGCCGTCATGTGACGCCTATCCGTCAGGGCGACATTTTACAATCTGGAGTATACTACAGAGTCAAGGGCCGATCCGTGGTCGAGGAAACGATGAACCCTGGCGACTTCATCCTGTTGTTCCTGTCCCTGGCGTTCGCCGCCCTCAATCTATGCGTCCAGGGCTGGACGCTGAATGGCATCGGGCCAGCACTCCTTTCCACGGCGGGCGGTTTCTGGCAACTTTGGATGCAGTGGCTCCGACATCGAAGCTATCTGCGTCACCAAGACGAAGATTTCATTCCTGGCACGCAGCACTTGGCGATCTCAGCGTGGCTCGGCTGGTCACTGGCGACGTTCGTTGCGTTGATTTGGGCGGGCCTCGCCCTGAATAGCTTGAGAATAGCGATGGAAGTCAAACCCTGAAGGTTGAACATGCCCCACATGCAAGATGCTCCTGCACTGGCCGACAGATGAGTTCGACCAGCAGAAAATCAGCATCCCGGAGGCAATATGATGGCGTTGGCAGAAACGGTGGAGGACGACACATGAGCGGCATTCAGACGAAAACCAAACCCACTTCTCCGATTGATTACGCAGTTCGGATCGGCCACGTCCACCTGAAGGTCGCCGACCTGGAGCGAGCATTGGGATTCTACTGCGAAGTCCTTGGCTTCGAGTTGACTCAGCGATACGGCTCGCAAGCGGCGTTCGTGTCGGCAGGCGGCTACCACCACCACATCGGGCTGAACACCTGGGAGAGCCTGGGAGGATCGCCACCGCCGCCAGGGACGACGGGCCTGTACCACACCGCAATTTTGTATCCGACAAGGCGTGCGCTGGCAGAAGCACTTCGGCGTGTTCTTGAAGCGGGCATACAACTCGATGGGGCCAGCGATCACGGAGTCAGTGAGGCGCTGTATCTGCGTGACCCGGACGATAACGGTGTGGAACTCTATTGGGATCGACCACAGGAAACATGGCCCCGGACGCCGCATGGCGAATTGGCGATGTTCACTCGGCGGCTTGATCTTAGTGGCTTATTGCGAGAGGTCGAATCCGAAACGGATGTGCCGAAGGTCGGTGATGGACCGCAGGACTTGTGATTCGTGGATTATACCGAAGTTGAGGTCGATGACACCGCTGGTTGCTCACTTGGCGTACTTGTTAGCACCGAGGAAATGCAGCGAGACGTAAGGCTCGTCCCCGATTACCCAACTGTCGTGGGGAATGGGCGGGATGTAGAATAGTTCCCCGGCCCGAAGCTCGATCACTCGCCCGTCCTCGAACGCCGCCGTAGCCGTCCCCGACAGCACAAGGCCGACATGCTCGACCTTACAGTGGGACGCCCCGACCTCTGGCCCGACGTGGGACGACCACTTCCATCCCGGCTGGTAGGTCGCCCGCCCGATGGCTAATCCGCCGAGCCGAACGACCTCGAACCGCCCCAGCGTCATCTCCCGAACCTCGTCCGGCGACTCGAACCGTTTGAGGACAACATTCACGTCCATGACTTCCTTCACAATCTGACAGAGGGGGTGAGCAGGGTTTGCGACCCGGCGACCTATTTCATGATCGAAGAAGTCGCTCCCCACTCTCCACTGAAAACAAACTCGTTCAGGGGCTTCCGGCTTCTAGGGGCGAGGTCACGTTCCCGATACTTCTCCAGCAGTGTGCTGGGATCGGCGGCATAACCAATCGCCAAACCCGTGACAGCTTGGACGCCCTCCGGGATGCGGTAGAGTTCACGGGCCTTGTCGGGCAGGATGCCGATCATCTGGTGGATGAGCAGTCCACGGGCAGTGGCTTCCAGAGTCAGGTTGGCACTGGCGAGGCCGAGGTCGTGGACGGCGGCGGCATTCGGCTGGCCGTTGAGGGTGAACCGAAGGCTCGTGCAGCCGAGGGCCAGTACCGGGGCAGCCGCAGCCCAGCCCTGGTTTCCCTCGACCAGACAAGACAGTAATCGCTCGAAGGTGTCCGGGTCCGCCTTCGTCGCCACGATATAACTCCACGGCTGCTCGTTATAGGACGACGCCGCCCAGCGTGCCGCCTCGAACAACGAGCGGAGGTCGTCGTCGGACACTGCACGGTCAGCGAAGGCGTAAGGACTCCATCGCCGTGCAATGAGGTCGTGGATGGGGTGGTCGGGATTTGCCTGCTTCTGCGTGTTCATGATTCGTCCTTGTGTGAATATGTGTTCTCGGTTGTCTTGCTTCACGTCAGCTTCGTCGCCCGCAATCGCAGGGCATTTCCCACGACTGACACTGAACTAAAGCTCATGGCAGCGGCGGCGACCATCGGGTTGAGTAGCATGTGAGCAGAAATCGGATACAAGACGCCTGCGGCGACCGGCACTCCCAGGGCATTGTAGATGAAAGCAAAGAAGAGGTTCTGACGGATGTTCCGCATCGTGTGGCGGCTGAGCTTGACCGCCTTCACGATGCCCCGCAGGTCGCCCTTGACCAGTGTGACGCCTGCCGACTCAATCGCCACGTCGGTCCCGGTTCCCATTGCAATGCCGACATCGGCTTCCGCCAGGGCGGGAGCATCGTTGATGCCGTCGCCAGCCATCGCCACTCTGCGGCCTTCGGCCCTGAGTCGCTTGATCCACTCGTGCTTGTCCTCCGGTCGCACTCCGGCATGGAATTCGTCAATCCCCAGCTTTTCGGCGACGGTCTTCGCCGTTTTCTCGTTGTCGCCGGTCAGCATGATGACCCGCAGGCCGAGGTCGTGCAGCGTCCGCACCGCTTCCGGGGTGGATTCTTTGATCGGGTCGGATACGGCAACGATTCCGGCGAGCTTCCCTTCCACGGCGACGAACATCACAGTGCGTCCTTGTCGCTGCAACTCGTCGGCCCGGTCGTCCAAGGCGGCAAGGTTCTGCACACTTCTATCGGCGAGTAACAACCGTTTGCCGATCAAGACCGCTCGGCCCTCAACCATTCCGTGAACGCCGCCGCCCGTGATGGAGTTGAACTCGGCCACGGTCGGGACGCTGAGATTTCGGTCCTCGGCCCCGGCGACGATGGCACGGGCGAGTGGATGCTCGCTGTTCTGCTCGACGCTGGCGGCGTAACGCAAGAGATCGGCTTCGGTGAGTGGGGCGACGGAGACGGCCTCGGTCAATGTCGGTCGTCCTTCCGTCAGCGTCCCCGTCTTATCGACCACGACGGTATCGACCTTCTCCATTGTTTCCAGCACTTCGGCATCCTTAATGAGAACGCCTTCCTTGGCTCCACGTCCGACACCGACCATGATCGACATGGGCGTGGCGAGGCCGAGCGCACAGGGGCAGGCGATAATCAGCACCGCCACGGCGTACACGAAGGCATAGGCCAGGGCGGGTTGCTCCGGCTGGACCACGGCCCACACGACGAATGTGGCGACGGCGATCACCAGAACGGCAGGAACGAAGTACCCGGCCACCGTGTCGGCGACTTTCTGAATCGGCGCACGGCTCCGCTGGGCATCGGCAACCATGTTGACAATCCGGGACAGCACCGTGTCCCCGCCAACCTTTTCGGCGACCATCAGGAACGAGCCGGTCTGGTTGACCGTCCCGCCGATTACCGGGTCGCCCGCCTTTTTCTCGACCGGCATTGGCTCGCCGGTAATCATCGACTCATCGACCGCACTCTTTCCCTCGGCGATCTTGCCGTCCACGGGGATTTTTTCGCCGGGCCGCACCCGCAACCTGTCGCCCTGACAAACTTCTTCCAGCGGGACTTCCTGCTCCTGGCCGTCTCGCACGATGCGAGCCGTGGGCGGGGCCAGCGACAGCAACTCCCGGATGGCGGCTCCAGTGCGGCGTCTGGCACGAAGCTCCAGCACTTGTCCGAGCAGAACGAGGGTCACGATGACAGCAGCCGCCTCGAAGTAAACATGCACGGTCCCGTGATGCCGGAAGGCGTCTGGAATGAGCGATGGGAATAATACGGCCACGAGGCTGTAGAAGTATGCCGCCCCCGTGCCAATGGCGATGAGCGTGAACATATTCAGGTTGCGGGTGACGACCGACCGCCACCCACGCTCGAAGAACGGCCAGCCGCCCCACACGATCACCGGTGTACTGAGCAGGAGTTGGAGCCACAGGTACGCTGTGCTTCCCAACCAGTGATCCACCGGGACGCCGATCATGGGCAACATCGCCAAAGTGAAGACCGGCACGGTCAGAGCGGCGGACATCCACAGACGCACGGTCATGCTGCGGAGTTCCGTGTCGTCCCCTTCCACATCCGGCTGGAGGGTCTTCGGCTCCAGGTCCATGCCGCAAATCGGACATTGCCCAGGATGGTCCTGTTCGATCTGCGGGTGCATCGGGCAGGTGTAGATGACCTTCTGCGCCGGAGCCACAGGCCGAGCTAGTTCCAAAGACATTCCACACTTCGGACAATCTCCCGGCTGGTCGCTTTGAACTTCCGGGTGCATTGGGCAAATGTAGGCCGCTGATACCTTCGTTGTGGAAGCTGGTTCGTGAATGTGATCCTGATGATGATGCGGAGCGTGCGGCGTCTGGCTCGATCCGCTGCTGAGAAACTTCTGGCGACAATGCTCGCTACAAAAGTAGACCTTCTGGCCGTCACGCTCGACGCTCCGGGCGGTCGCCTCATCAACGGTCATGCCACAAATGGGGTCGATTGCCATGATGTCTCTCCCTACGATTCGCCGCTCCGGCGCACGTTATCACTTCAATGATCGGCGTCGTTCCTTCTTGTAGTTCAAACGCTTGTCGTGGTCAGCTTTCCTCGATTATCGCTTTGTTCTCGGATTCAGGAAGATCACCACGTTGTCACATTGGTGACCAGCAACCACCCGATTTGCATCGCCCATTCTCCAAAACGTGATTTGTTGATGGTTCAGAGACTGGATTTGGCGTGAATACTCACGGAGGTTCACACCACATGAGTTGCATGTGCGACACCCCCCCGCCTGCACGCATCGCAGCGGCGACCATCGTTGCTTCCGCTAATTCTTCTTCGCTGGCTCCTGCCTTGCGGGCATGTTCGGCATGTTTTTCGATGCAATAGGGGCATTGAGTCGTCACGGCCACAGCAACGGCAATCAGTTCCTTGAATTTGACCGGGATGGCTCCGTCTTGAAAAACGGCAGCATCAAATGCACGAAAAGCCTTGAAGGCGTCGGGGGCCAGTTTTTCCAAGGTCTTCAACTTCGTCAGATTCTTCATATCGTACATGGAAGCTCCAATTCAAAGTGACGGAATCGTGAATTGACGTGTTCAGGAACAGTTGGTTTAGGCCGGTGTTTCTCGCTTCTTCAGATACGCCTTCGCCGAATCCGCCATCGTCACGAGCGCCGCTCCCATCATGATGGCGTCCTTCACCACGAGCCGCCCGGCCCCACTCAGATACGGGAACCCGTGCTGCGCATCGCCGAGAGGCGGAACCCAGCATTCCGGTGTCGTGATGAGAAACGACAGCGTGACGAACGACATCACGAAGACCAGGAAGCTGCCGACCGCCGCCGCCTGCGGGAGCCACGGGTGCAGACAGAGCAGCAGCCCGTACAGGACGATCACGGTCCCCAAGCCGTAGGCGAACTCGTAGGTGTGGTTCGCTTCGTGCCATGCTCGATTGTCAGCGTTCAGCACACCCTCCGGGTTCTTGTGAGCTTTGTAGTTTTCGCCATCGGCGTAGAAGAAGTTCATGAGCGGGCTGTTGGCGACGAACGGCACGATGCCGTCCGCTTCGTACCGAAACGCCTTCAACCCACCAATCCACAGCAGGACGACGATCAGCCCTACCCTGGTCAGGGTCACGCCCACTTTGTCCATCCGGGAGGCCAGTTCAAACAGTTTCAACACGCCCATTGTTCTTCCTCCACGAGAGTCAGGAGCGGCTGATTCCCCCGGTACTCCCCGGTTCGCTCGCCGCCATGATTCAAGTATCGGAAGCTGCGGCGGATAGCAGAATGGGCGCATGGCCCGAAGACATGGACAGATTGCTCCCGCCTCGTATCTCCGTCTCGAACTCTCGGAAAAACGTCGGCGAATACCCCGTCGCCTTCTTGAACAGGCGGCTGAAATACAGTTCGTCGCTGAAGCCAAGTTCCCGTGAAACCTCTTTCACCGGCTTCAGGGTATGGAGAAGCTGCCACTTGGCGTGGATGAGGATGCGATTACGGATGAGGTCGGTCGGCGTCGTTCCAAGATGCTCCCGCACGATCCTGCCGAGCGTCTTCGCCGTCATGTGCAGCCGCTTGGCGTATTCGGCGGGCGAATGCAGGGAGCGGTAGTTCTGCTCGATGAGGGCACGCAACTGGACGAGAGCCGGATGCCGGAGGTCCATCCCAGGCCCGCACGCATCGGCTTTCGGCGACTTGAGCCGTGTGGCGAGGACGAGCAGCACCTTCAAGTGGGCCAACATGACCTCACCGTAAGCAAGTTCACGCTCGTCGTGTTCCTTCCCAATGCGCTCGATCAGGTTCTTCACGTCCGACTTCGCCTGTTCATCCATGACGACCACGGGGATGCCGTAGGGGTCGTTGAACAGAACACCACTGCAACCGACCTCGGAGTGGAACGTCTCAACGCAGAGAAAGTTGGCGTGGAACTGGACGACTTTCCCGTGTACCGGGGTGTCGGGTGCGAACCGGATATGCTGGTAAGGAACGAAGAACAGCAATGCACCGGGGCCGAAAGCGAACTGCGAAGCATCGGCCCAAAACGTCCCGGAACCGGATTCGATCAGGTATACGGCGAAGTAGTTTGTGCGGGTTGGCTCGAACGGTTTGTCACCGAGCCGCAGACATTCGATGCGGATCGCCTGACCGCCGCTTCGGGGATCATACAGATCGTCGGGAGTGCTGAGCTTCGCCATGACCTTGATCGCTCACTTTACTTCTTCCTAGATTTGATTCGCTTGATGTGTTTCTGACCCCACTCGCACATGACCTTGGTGATCGGATGCAGCGTCCTGCCGTACTCGGTCAGCGAATACTCGACCTTGGGAGGCACTTCGGGGTAAACCTCCCGATAAACGATGCCGTCACCTTCAAGTTCCCGAAGCTGCTGGGTCAGCATCCGTTCGCTGACGCCGGGTATCTTGCGGCGGAGTTCGGCGAAACGATGCGTGCCGTCGTGGGAGAGATGAAAAAGGATCACGACCTTCCATTTCCCACCGATCACATCCAGCGTGGCCTCGACCGGGCAGTGATAGTCCGTCATGGGTTCGTCGCTCGCCATACTTACTCGCATGTAAGTACCCCACGTTTTTCTGCGTACTTGGCCCGTGGATGAGTACATTCTATCATTTCTGCGAGTGGAAACCAGGACGGACCTAAGAGGGGGACATGCGAAATGGCGAGCTTGTTCAATGAGTTTCGGATGAAGGATGTCGTGCTGCGAAACCGCATTGCCGTCTCGCCGATGTGCCAGTATTCCTCGGACAATGGCTTCCCGAACGATTGGCACTTCGTCCATCTCGGTTCCCGTGCAGTTGGTGGTGCTGGACTTGTGATGGTGGAGGCCACTGCGGTTTCACCGGAAGGCCGGATCAGCCCCACCGACAGCGGCATCTATCTCGATGACCACGTTCAGCCCTTCGCCAGGATCGCCGGTTTTCTGAAGCAACACGGGGCCGTGCCAGGAATTCAGATCGCCCATGCGGGTCGCAAGGCCAGCGCCAACAAGCCCTGGGAGGGTGATAACCACATCGACTCCGACAAGGGTGGTTGGGACACAATCGCCCCGTCTGCCGTATCGTTCGGCGGGAACTTGCCGAGAATTCCACGGGAGATGACGATCCAGGACATCGTGCGAGTGCGTGATTCCTTCGTCACCGCTGCGAAGCGGGCTTTGGTGGCGGGCTTCGAGTGGTTGGAACTTCATTTCGCCCACGGCTACCTCGCCCACGAGTTTTACTCGCCGCTCGCCAACAAGCGTACCGACAACTACGGCGGCTGTTTCGAGAACCGGATTCGTTTCTTGCTGGAGACGTTCGCCGCCGTCCGCAAGGTCTGGCCGGAGCGTTTCCCGTTGACGGCCCGGTTGTCGGTGACGGACTGGATCGTAGGCGGTGTCACAGTGGAAGAATCCATCGAACTCCTGCGGCGGCTCAAATCTGCGGGGCTTGATCTCGTGGACGTGAGCCACGGGTTCATCACGCCGGACATCTCCCAAGTTCCGTGGGGGCCGGGTTTCATGATCCCGGTTGCCAGCCGGATTCGACGTGAGGCGCAAATCCCGACTGCCGTGGGCTGGATGATCTCGGACCCGCAGCAGGCCGAGGAAGCTGTGCGAGATCAGCACACGGACCTCGTGATGCTGGCGAGGGAAATGCTTCGTGACCCGTACTGGCCGTACCACGCCGCCCTGAAGCTCAGCGACGAGAAGGCTGCCACGATCTTGCCGGTGCAATACGCCCGTGCGGTGAAGGCGAGATAGCAGAAAGGACTACTTATGCCCGTCCACGGTCGCAGCAGTTTCGAGAATCTTTACGCCGGTCAGCCTCGGTGGGAAATCGGTCGGCCACAGCGGGCGTTCATGGATGTGGCCGATCAGATCACGGGGTCGATCCTGGATTCCGGGTGCGGGACCGGCGAAAACGCCTTCTTCTTCGCCAGCCTAGGCCACAAGGTCACGGGCATCGACTTCCTAGCCGAGCCGATTTCGTTAGCGAAGCAGAAGGCAGCCGACCGGGGACTTACGGCCACGTTCCTCGTGATGGATGCTCTGACGCTGAAGGATTGGACAGAGCGTTTCGATAGCGTGATCGACTCTGGCTTGTTCCACGTCTTCTCGGACGAAGACCGACGACGCTACGTCGATGGAGTGGCTTCGGTTCTCAAGCCAAACGGTCGCTTCTTCTTTCTCTGTTTCAGTGACGAAGAACCGGGAACGCAGGGGCCACGGCGGGTTAGTCGCAAGGAGATCGAGGAGGTCTTCGCCGTGGGTTGGGCGGTCGAGTCCATCGAGCCGTCACGGTATGAGGTTCGTCCCGATCCGAATGACATCAGCTTCAGCGACGGCGGGCCGAAGGCGTGGTTTGTGGTGTTGAGAAGATTGGGCAGGTGATCCCGCTCCAAGTTGGATTGGTTTCCGCACAGCCTTGCCGCTATTCAGAGACGATTCGCACCTTTGTGCCAGATGAAGTGAGAGTAAAAGCCCATCGTCCGTATCGCAGGGAGAGGACTTACTCCCATGCGATACCCGCCAACCGTTCTCGATGCCGATGCTGCCGAAGAACTACTCCGCTTCTTCGACAAGTACCCCGTCTTGAAGATCGCCGGGTTCAGCCTCTGGACTTTCGACTCGATGACGCCCGAAGCGGCCAAGGTCGTTGCCGACAGCGGCCTCGACATTCTCTTTCTCGATTCCGTGAAGGTCGTCTTGCCGGAAGTCGTTCGCATTCTCGTGAACTCGTCGGTCAACTTCCTCAGCTTCGGCAGATTGGAAGAAATCTCACCGGAAGTCGCCACGATCCTTTCCCGCTTTCGTGGTGCGGTCCTCAAGCTGGACGGCCTTATCGAGCTTTCCCCCGATGTCGCTGCGATCCTTGCCTGCTTCCCGAAGCTGTTTTCGTTCGGCGGGATCAAGACCCTTTCGGTCGAAACTGCCAAGGCTCTGGCCCAGCATCGGGGTGAGTTGATGTTGGATGGGCTGCTTCATTTGCCGGAAGACGTGGCAGATGCACTTTCAAGGCACCAAGGCACGCTGTTGGCCTTTGAGAGCCTGCGATTTCTGTCCGATGGTGCGGTGAAGGCGTTGGCGGCGTATCGGGGAAAGGTGGAGATTCCGCTGGTGGAAATGGGAGCAATCGCCATTGAACCGTATTGAAGAAGTCGAGGATCGGATGGGCCAGTATGAGAAGAACACCTTCAATACCCTTCGACCGGCGCTTCCACGCCACGCCAAATCTCGAATGCCCGATCCGCCGAGTTCAATTCGACGAAGATGAACTCCTCGGCTTCAACGCCATTTACGTCGGTCAGTCGGGAATAGTCCCAGAATTCGACGTTGGCATGAGTTGGTCGCCCGGCTCTCTTTCGGATTTTCACCGGGCTGACGTGCGATTCGATTGCATCTCGAATCCGCCAGAACATGGAAGGATCACGTTCCTCCGAATCGGTGTCGTGAACAGCCAGGTGCTTGAAGTCCGACCGAACAACATCGTTGAATTGCTCGCTGTACGGGAATCGGTCGTAGAGCGTGAGGATTGCGGCCTTCGATCTATCGGCACTTTCCTGTCGCATTATTCGGAGACGCATGGGAGAGCCGTCTCCGGCGTTGTTGGCCAAGATGTAATCGACCATCGGGTTGAGAGATGGAGGCGACCATTCCCAAATCTGGTCAACGACGAGCGGCTGGCCCGTCGTGAGCGGCGAGTCGATCCTCAGACTGTCGCCCAGACCGAGAACTTTGCTCAAAATCTCCAGCCCCGTGTTCTCCTTCATTTGGCAATCCTCCGCACCGGGGCTGCGACAGCCAACAACCGGTTGCTCAAAGAACACATCAACCGATGATGTGCAGCCATGATTTCGTCACGACGCAATGCACCAGTATCCGCCTCGCCCTTGGTTGCCTCCTCGAACTGCTTTCGAGTGTCCCTCATCGTCCCCAAGATTTGCCACATTTTGAGGACACGAAAAATGTCGCAGGCAAGGCAAGTGCAAAACCAACTCCCTCCATTGCTGACCACTTCCTTGTGGAAATGCACCGCAAAGACCTCGGCTTGCACCTTGAGGATTCTGACTGTTTCCACCTCGTTGCCGTGGTCGCCTTCCGGTAGCCCCGCCTTTTCGAGCAAGATCGCAAGCATGGTTTGGACCTCATCGAACGATTCGTCAAACCACACTTCGATGCGGCCCGAATCAGGATTTTGAACCGCAATTGGCGGCATCGGCCAGGCCGAGTTCTTGAGTGGCATGGTGAAACTCCCTTGGCGAATGACGGTGAAGCGGAAACAATGGTTTCCAAGAGCAGTGTGGACCTGAACTTACGCCGCAATGAGAAGACGCTCGACGTAAGGCTCCCAGCTTGCTACACCAGCCAAGAAGAGTTCAATTGGTGTTCTGTCACCCCGACTTGCACTTCTGAACTTTTCAATCTTCGATTCGCTGGTTCGCTTTCGCTTGCTCGATTTAATGACTCCCGATTCGCATACCGGGAGTCCCACCATGGCATTCCGAGATTGGTTCTCGCGCCGATCGGCATTCCAGCTCGCGCTCGAGCGCGGACTCCGCCCCAGCGCGGACCTGCGGGACGAACTGAAGGCGCTGGGCGACGTCTCGATCAAATCCAAAGCCGATGCGCAGGCGATCTGCAATGCACTGGAACGCATTCGGACCGGCGAAGTGGCGCCGAGCAGGCGTTCCGCATTTCATACTCTCGTCGGACTTTTTCAGGACGTGGACGGAACGGAATGCGATGCCTTCCCCGTGATGCGGGGTGAAGGGATTCGAACGCTCGCCCGAATCGTCCAGACCGCGCTCAAGGACATGTCGAAGTTCGACGAGGACGACGTGCTGTTCGCCGTCAAGATTCTGGCGATGTACGGCACGCGCGAAGGTACCGATCTCGTCATCCGGGCCGCCCGACTGCCAATCCGGCCCGATACCTACATGTGGAATGTCATCCTCGCGCGCTACACCGCCAACCATCCCGAATCGGATCGCCTCTTCCGGAAGCTGAGCGATCCGATGCCGGAAGCGTTCATCGCCGTCTCGCTTCTGGATGCTGCCAATACCGCGGCACGAGAAGGAGCGAATTATCCCCATTGCTTCGATACCGCGGCGGGGGTCGCACAGCTCGAACGCTGGCTCGCCGATCGGGACGAGGAGCATTTCAGCTACGCTGTCAGCGCGACGGCGGCGCTGCCCTTCATCACGCGACCGGAACTGAATTCCCTGCTGGCGTTGGCGTTCGACCACCTGAGTCCGGACGTGCAGATGGAAGCCGCCTGGGCCGCCGCAAAGCTCGGGCGCGAATCCGGAATCCAGTGGCTGACCCGTGCCTGTCTCGATGTCAACAAGTCGTCGAAAGCAAAACAGTACCTGACCGAACTGGACCAGGAGGACGCGATCCCCGCCGAGGCGAGCGACCCGACGTTTCAGGCCCGCTCCGAGTTCGCCCAGTGGCTCGCGCACCCGAACGAACTCGGAAAGGTTCCCGACGAAGTCGAGGTCTACGACCATCGCGTACTCGCCTGGCCGCCGGAGCGCGAGCCGATACCGCTCTGGCTCCTGAAGTACCGCGTCCGGGACGAGTCGGGGCTACAGCCGGACAACGTGGATGTCGGCATGTTCGGCAGTGTCCTGTTCTGCCTCTTCTCGTACAAGATCGGGCAACGGCCGCCCGAAGACGGCTATGCGATCCACTGCTACTGGGAGATGAACTGCAACAAGAAGATCGTGGAGATCGACGTTCCGCGATCGTCCCGCGAATACGACTCGATGCTGGCGCAGGGTCGATTAGACGGGCTGGAATCGGTCGCGATTTCGATGGTCGCCGAACTGTCTCCGGAGCTGAAGTACCCGCAGAAGCTGGTGGCCTTGGCGAGCGCGACCCGGAACGGCGAGAAGGGCTGGGTCGTGCTCGACGGCCCGCGCAGCCGGTGGTACGCGGCCTCCGATTTTCCCGAGGATTCGTACGACAAGCTCGTGCTCATGATCCACGTCGGCCGGGTTCTGCTCGGTTTCACGGACGAGCCGGATCGTCAACGTTTCCTCGGACAGCAAGAGACGGCGGTGCCGCCCGAGCGGATTGTCGCCGCGTATGAGGGTCTCTTAGCGAAGCTCGATCACGAAGTCGATTCCGTGAAGCTTCTGAAGGACCGGAGCGATATCGGCTCGGCGTTTTCGGATTATGTCGACGCGGTTGTCAAGGTTCGTCGCCGGCCGCGCGCGGAAGTCGTTTGTGAAACGTACGAGCGCCTCCTGGCCGCGGCCGATCGTATGGAGCCGGAACTTCACGAGAAGATCCACGACAACTTTGCGCCGCTCGGAAGCAACTTCGAACGGTATGTCGACGCCCTGATCGAGCAAAATCGCCACGCCGAGGTTCCGGCGCTCGTCGAACGGTTTCGACCGCACTGGCAGCACAACCTCGGATATGGCACCCTGGGCATGGCCGCGTTCAGGGCCGGGGATCGGTTTATCGCTGAAGAACTCTTCGTCCGATTGCGCGAATCCTATACGGACTGGGGACGGGCCGAGGAAATGAATCTTCTCGCCGCGATCTGGCACGATCGAGGTCGGCACGACGACGCGCAACGGCTCCTCGTCGAAGCGTTGCAGCAACTCCTCGAACAGAGCCTTACCGCCACCGGCGGCGACTGCGATCGGTTCGAAGAGTGGTTTCAAAGCCGGCGTTCGACCTTCCTTCGGCTGTTTCCCAATCGCGGCGACGAGGAGTTGCGCCGCTACGGAATCGGACCTACAACGCTCCGATACTACGACGTATAGAACCCCGGACCTTTCGCGTGCCAACGGGGTCATTCCGCAATCCTCGCGCTCGATCGAGGCGTACCGTGAACGATTCCGCCACCTCCGATCTTCCCTCGGTCTTCGACGATGGCGACGCCTACGACCTCGTCCTCGCCGACATTCCGTACGGTCGGGATTTCTACGTGGAACTCGCGCGGGCGGCGAAGGGGCCGGTGCTGGATATCGCTTGCGGCACGGGGCGGATCCTGCTGCCGTGCCTCCAGGCCGGCGTGGACATCGAAGGCGTGGATCTCTTCGAGTCGATGCTCGCGCGACTGCGTACGAAAGCCGCCGCGCTGGGGTTGAATCCGAAGCTGCACCGGGCCGACATGGCCGACTTCCGGCTCGACCGACGATTCGCGCTCGTCATGATCCCCTTCAACGCCTTCATCCACAACATGACGGCGGACGATCAGATCCGCTGTCTGAGCACCTGTCGCGAGCACCTTATGCCCGGCGGCCTCCTGGCGTTCGACACGTTCTTTCCTTCGCACGCGATCGTCGGGGCGGCGGAGAATACCCGAGTCCTCGAAGGCGAGCTGCCGCACCCGACGACCGGCCTGCCGATGCGAATGTACGACACGCGCACCTTCGACCGCGTGGCCCAGACGCAGCACTCGCTGAACGAACTGGAACTGCTGGACGCTGATGGGAACATCGCACAGACGATCCGCTCGCAGGTGTGTTCGCGGTACGTCTACAAGAACGAAATGGAGCTGCTGCTGCGCCTCGCCGGCTTCACGCGCTGGGAGATCGCGGGCGACTTCGACCGCCGCCCGCTGACCCGGGAAACCGACGCGATGATCGTGCTGGCGTGGAACGCCTGATTCCCGCCTGGCTCAGTTGAACAGGAAGTGGCAAATATCGCCGTCCTGCATGATGTAGCTCTTGCCTTCGATGCGGAGCTTGCCGGCGGCGCGGATTTCCTTCTCGCCCTTGTACTGTTCCAGGTCGGCGAGCGAGTAAATTTCAGCGCGGATGAATCCCTTTTCGAAGTCGGTGTGGATCACGCCGGCCGCCTGCGGAGCCGTGGCGCCGACCGGCACCGTCCAGGCGCGCACTTCCTTCTCCCCGGCCGTGAAGTAGCTCTGCAACCCGAGCGTACGGTACGCCTCGCGCGTCAGCACCGCGAGCGCCGGTTCCGTCAGCCCGCTCGCCGCCAGCATCTCCTTCCGGTCCGCCTCGTCCAATTCGGCGATCTCCGCCTCGAGCTTCGCGCAGACCGGCACCACCCCGGCGCCGACCTTCGCCGCGAACTCCCGCACCGCCATCACCAACGGTGCCTGGCCCTGCAGGTCCGTTTCCTCCACATTCGCGACGTACAAAATCGGTTTCGCACTCAGCAGCCCGTAGGATGCCACGATCTTCCGCTCGTCCGCGTCCCACTTCCCCTTGCGTAGCGGCTCGTTCGTCGCGAGCATTGCCTTGCACTTCTTCAGCACCTCCACCTTCGCCAGCATCTCCTTGTCGCCGCCCTTGGCCGCGCGCTCCGCCTTTGGCAGCGCGGCGTCCACCGTCTGCTCGTCCGCCAGCAGCAGTTCGATCTCGACCGTTTCGATGTCCGACACCGGATCGACCTTCCCGGCGACGTGGACGATGTCCGGGTCTTCGAAACAGCGGCAGACCTGGAGGATGGCGTCGACCTCGCGGATGTGGCTGAGGAACTTGTTGCCGAGTCCCTGGCCTTCGCTCGCGCCTTTCACGATGCCGGCGATGTCCACGAGCTTGAGCGCCGTCGGCACGAGCTTCTTCGGCACGATATATTTGCTGATGCGCGCGAGGCGATCGTCCGGCACGGGGACGATGCCTTCGTTCGGTTCGATCGTGCAGAAGGGATAGTTCGCGCTCTGGGCCTGTTTCGATTGCGTGAGGGCGTTGAAGAGGGTGCTCTTGCCGACGTTGGGCAGCCCGACGATGCCAGCTTCCATGGATGGTTTCGATCCGGTTTGGAAAAAGTCAAACCGGTAGGGTATGGCGCGGGCGATGAAAGGTCAGGCGGGGTAGACGTGTAATTGAGGATGGCCCAATCGGGTACGACCCTGCGGAACCTACTGGCGTACAATTCGGCATGAAAATTCCCGACTGGCTTCCCGAAGCCCACCGACCGACCGGTCCCGATCACGCACCGCGCCGCGCGCCGATCCAGCGATTCGTCCGCCCCTTCTCGTACTTGCTCAAGATCGAAG
This sequence comes from Gemmataceae bacterium, assembly GCA_019636445.1. Taxonomy (GTDB): domain Bacteria; phylum Planctomycetota; class Planctomycetia; order Gemmatales; family Gemmataceae; genus Limnoglobus. The sequence continues at coordinate 19,685 of JAHBXO010000043.1, forward strand.
CCGCAGGCGGGCTGGTGTTGCTCGCGTGTACGATCCTGTCGCTGGCGCTTGCCAACTCGGCGTGGTCGGATCGCTTCGCGGAGTTCTGGCGCACGCCGATCGGCGTCCGCGTCGGCGGCTACGAACTGACCAAGTCGCTCGTCGTCTGGATCAACGACGGCCTGATGGCGATCTTCTTCTTCGTCGTCGGGCTGGAGATCAAGCGCGAGATGGTGTTCGGCGAGCTGCGGGAGTTCCGCAAGGCGGCGCTGCCCGCGGCCGCGGCGCTCGGCGGCATGGTCGTGCCCGCGGGCATCTACCTGTTCTTCCAGCACGGGCAGCCGGGCGAACGCGGCTGGGGCATCCCGATGGCGACGGACATCGCCTTTGTCGTCGGTCTGCTGGCGCTGCTCGGCAAGCGCGTCCCTTTCGGCCTGAAGATCCTGCTCCTCACGCTCGCCATCGTCGACGACATCGGCGCCGTGCTCGTCATCGCCGTCGCGTACACCTCCGATATCTCGTTCGCTTACCTCGCGATCGCCGCGGTCGGCTTCGCCATCGTCCATCTCTGCAACCGGCTCGGTGTGCGGCCGATCCCGGTCTATGTCGTCCTCGGCGCGATCATCTGGTTCGCGTCCCTGAAGTCGCACGTCCACCCGACCGTCGCCGGCGTGATCCTCGGCCTGATGACGCCCGCGCGTCCGTGGTATTCCGAACAGAGCCTGGTGCGCGTCGCCGATGGCGTCCTTCATCGCCTTCGACAGGATGGGAATGAAACGGTCGACCACAAGGAAGCGGTGCGGGTACTGACCGCGACGGCGCGCGAGACCGTCTCGCCGTTGGACCGTTTGGAGAAGGCCCTGCACCCGTGGGTCGCGTTCGCGATCATGCCGATCTTCGCCATCGCGAACGCCGGCGTGACGATCGACATGAACCAGATCGGCCACCCGGTCGCCGTCGCGGTTGCCGTCGGGCTGGTTGTCGGGAAGGCCATCGGCATATTGACCTTCAGCTGGCTCGCGGTCCGGCTCGGCCTGGCGCGCCTCCCCGCCGGCGTGAGCTGGCGCGGCCTCGTCGGCGCGAGCTGCCTCGCCGGCATCGGCTTCACCATGTCCCTCTTCATCGCCGGCCTCGCGCTCGACGAGAGCCTCCTCAACGCCGGCAAGACCGGCACGCTCGTCGGCTCGACCATCAGCGCCGTGCTCGGATTAAGTCTGCTCCTGCTCGTCCTGCCGCGCGCGGATCGGAACGGCCATCACGCAGCAAAAGCCAAGTGAAACCGGATCGAATCAATAGTTAGGTATTGACCTAACTATTGATTCGGTCTATTCTGTGCCTTATGTCCGCCGTCCCCGCCGATGCCGTCTTTCGCGCCCTCGCCGACCCGACTCGCCGCCGTGTGCTCGAACGGCTCGGGCGCGGCCCGGCGACCGTTGGCGATCTGGCCAAGCCGTTCGAGATGGCGCTGCCGTCGTTCCTTCAACATTTGCGGATGCTCGAAACCGCTGGCCTCGTCGAGTCCGAGAAGGTCGGCCGCGTGCGCACCTACCGACTCGTACCGGAGCGCCTGAAGCTCGCCGAGGACTGGCTCGCGCGCCAGCGCCGGCTCTGGGAAACCCGGCTCGATCAACTCGACGACCTGCTCAAGACCCTCAAGGAGTCCGAATCATGATCTTCGACCCGTCCCTCGACCTGAAGCTCGAACGCACCGTGGACGTGAAGCCGGACCTGGTCTGGGCGGCCTGGACGAAGCCGGAGCTGTTGAAGCAATGGTTCTGCCCGAGGCCGTGGAGTGTCTCCGATTGCGAGCTGGATGTGCGGCCGGGCGGGATCTTCCGCACGACGATGCGTTCGCCGGAGGGGCAGGAGTTCCCAAACCTCGGCTGCTATCTGGAAGTGGTGCCGAATCGGAAGCTGCTCTTCACCGATGCGCTGCTGGCGGGTTACCGGCCGGCGGCGAAGTCGTTCATGACCGGCGTCGTGCTGTTGGAACCGCACGGAGATGGCGGGACGAAGTACACGGCCATCGCGCTGCACAACAGTGAAGCCGCCCGAATCGAACACGAACAGATGGGCTTCGCCGACGGCTGGGGCAAGGCGTGGGAACAACTGGTGGAGCTGGTGAAGGGGCAGTGAAACCCGGCCGGGAATGACACTTGCATTTTGCAAGTGAAATGGCTATCCTGTCTCCATGAACACAACAGCAGCCGAACCGCGACTCGCGCCGCCGGGCGCAGGCATCCCGACCATCGAGCGCCTGATCGGGGGCGCGATCTTCGCGATCCAACGGTGGCGCGGCTCGCCCCGGCGATTCACGGCGCTCTTCGAGCGCGAGCACCAGGCGATTGCTCGGCTGTATCACGATCGCGACGAGGACACCCTGAATCGGCGCGTCCTGATTCCGCGATTGCGTGGCCTTGAAGACAGCAGTCGATACTGGTCGGTGGCCATGGCGCTCGATCACCTGCGGATCGTGAACGAACAGATCACGCGCGTCATCGACGAGCTGACACAGGGCCGCGTTCCTGCGGGCCAGGCCAGCACCGCGGCGGTGAAGCCGAAAATCGACATCGGGGCCAAAGTTATTCCCGCTTACGAGTCGTCGTGTGATGGACTCATCGCGATGGCGACCGGGAAGTCGAAACTCCGTACGAAAGCCCGGTATGCCCATCCGTGGTTCGGTCCGCTCGACGCGGCGGGCTGGCATGCCATGGCGGCCGTTCACATGGGGATCCACCGTGCGCAAATCGCCCGCATCCTCGAAGGCGCGACGAAAGCTTGATCAGCCGGAAACGTTGCGTTCGCCGTGCCCGGTCGCGGCCACGCTCGACCTGATCGGCGACAAGTGGACGTTGCTGATTCTCCGCGATCTCTTTGCCGGGAAGTCCCGCTACCGGGATCTTGTTTCATCTCCGGAAGGGATCGCGACGAACATCCTCGCGGCCCGGCTCGAACAGCTGGTCTCGTCGGGAATGATCGCTGCCCGGCCCTCCCCGGAACGGGCGGGCAGTTCGGAATACCACCTCACCGAGCGCGGTCGGTCGCTCTTTCCGGTTCTGGTCGCGATGCGCGACTGGGGTCTGGCGAATGTGCCCGGAACGGAGGTCCGGGTTCAGGTTGTTTGAGTTTGCCCGATGGCCTCGATGATGATCAACCCGACGATTTCTTCGCGACGCGCTTCGCCACGAGGGGGCGCTTGAGGTCGCGGAGGGCATCCTTGCCGATCCAGCGGCGCGTGGAGTCGTCGCTGGCGGCGAGGTGGGTCGCTAGCTCGAGGGACGCGGAATGCAGGATCGGGCTGCGGCCGCCGATGGCGCGGAGCGCCCAGCTCACCGCCTTCTTCACAAAATTACGTCCGTCGTCCGTGGCCGTCTCGACGAGCGGCAGACAGTCCACGAACGGTTCGTCCGTCGCTTTCTTGTCATGCAGGGCCAGGCTTGCGAGCAGGGCGAAGGCGGCGCGCTTCTCGAACTCGGGCTTCCGCTTCGCCCAGCCCTTCACCTTCTTCCAGGCGTGCGGAACCCGGTCGAAGAGGTGGAAGCAGGCCGTGTCGCAGATGGCCCAGCTATCGAAGTCCTTGCACCACGCGTCCATCATCGCCGACGTCACCTGCGCCGGATCGGCGACGAAGCAGGCGAGGATTCGTGCCTCGTACAGCCCGTCGGCCCAGAGCGCCAGCGCGAGGCCGTGGTTCCGGCCGAGTGTCTTGCCGAGGTTGCGCAGCGTGCCGACCGGGATGCCGACGGCGTTGCCGTTCGGGATGCCGAAGCGCGCCATGCCGACGCGATGTTGTTCCGACGCGATCGAGCGAAGGTGTGCGAGGACTTCGACGGGGGTCACGCGCTTGCTCCCTTCGGCAACCGGGCGATCCAGGCCTTCACCAACATCTTGACCGCGGCCGCCTTCGATTCCAGATCATCCAGCGATGTGAACTCGACGAGTGCCCGGTCCGGTCCGAGCAATTTCAAGAGACCCTTCGGATCGGGGACGGTCATCGTCGCTCCCTTCTTCGCGCCGGCGTGGAGGATGAGCCGCAGCGAGCGCGGGCCGTGCGTGTTGATCGTGGCGAACCATTCCGTGGTTCGATAGCTCGGCGAGTTCCACTTCACGCCCTCGACGATCGACGGGTGGACGGAGCGGACGATCGCGCGCAGGCGTTCGATCTTTTCGCGGCGTGGGGCGGACTTCACGGACTTCATCCACGCTTCGACATCGGAGGGCTTAGGCATCACCTTCGCCGCAATCTCGTCGGTGCGCACCTTCAGGATCTTCTTCAACAACGCGACGGGCAGCGGCTTCGCGGGCGGGAAGCGCACGGTTCCCTTCTCGACCTCGTACTTCGCCAGGTCGGCCGACAGTTCCGACAGCACACGGCCGCTCATCGGGTAGAGCGAGCAATGCTCCTTCCAGCCGCCGAACGCGACGAGGCCTTTGCCATGGAGCTTGAACGCCGGCAGCCCGTAGCTGACGCACTCGACGGCGTCGGGCGCAAGCGCATGCACGCGCCGGCGCAGCGTCTCGAGAGCGGCGCGCGCCTCCGGAGTCATCGCGGCCAGGCACTCGTCGAACGTCGTCGGTTTCTTCATGCTCCACCTGCCGCGAGGATCGCGTCGAGGCGCTGATAGCCAACCTCCATGCCGTCGTCCATGCCGGAGCGAAGCGCCCCGTCGCGGGCGTCCTTCGAGTCGTAGGCGAGCGTCATGGTCATGTGCGTGCGGGCACCCTGTTCCACGAGGATCATCGTGACGTGCTGCGTGCCCATCGGCGGGCAGTCCATGCCGACCATCTCGAACGTCTCGGTGCGGACCGATTTCTCGGGCGGCACGACTTCGATGTTTTCACCGGTCATCCGCATGTGCTCGCCGTTCGGACCGGTCCATTCCCAGACGAACTTCCCGCCGGGCCGCTGGTCGTCCTCGCAGCGCGAGAGGCTCCAACCGTCGAAGCCATAGCACCAGCGCTTGAGATATTCCGGCTTCGTCATCGTGTCCCAGACGAGCGGCCGCGGGGCGTCGAACGTGCGTGTCATGCGCACGGTGGTGTCGGTCGGCGTGGTCACCTGCAGTTTCTTCAGCATGGTGGTCTCCGGGTCAGGAAGGGGACTGTTTCAGTTCGTCCAGCAAGGCGTCGAGGCGTTCGAAGTTCGCTTCCCAGAGCTTGCGGTAGTTCTCGAGCCACTCGTCCGCCTCCGCGAGGGGCTGGGCGTCGATCTTGCGCGGGCGGCACTGCGCTTGCTTGCCGCGGGTGATGAGGCCGGCGCGTTCGAGCACCTTCAGATGCTTCGAGATCGCCGGCTGACTCATCTCGAACGGCTTGGCCAGTTCGTTCACCGTCGCTTCGCCTTTGGCGAGGCGTGACAGGATGGCGCGGCGGGTCGGGTCCGCGAGGGCGGCGAAGGTCGCACTGAGGCGGTCGGGCGCGGGCGATCGTCGGGCGGACGTATTCATAACCAAAAGGTTATATTCGTACGGCGCGAGTGTCAACCGAAATCCGAGGATTACGACATCGGAGTGCAAACTTTCGGAAGCGCCTCGAATCCGAAATGGAAAAAAGCGAAAACGGCGGGCGGATTTCCCCTCGCACGGGTGCGGTTCGTTCGGATAGGCTTGGCGACATGAACCGACGCCGATTCCTTCAGATGCTCGCGCCATCCGCCGCCGCCTTGGCTTTCGGAGGAGCCGGTTACGGGTTCTACGAGGCGAGTAGCGTGTCGATCGAACGGCCGACGTTCGCGCTGGCCGGACTGCCGAAACCGCTCGACGGCGTCACGGTCGCGTTCCTCACCGACATCCTCCACGGCCCATACCAGGACGACGAATACCTGCGCGCGATCGTCCGCACCACGAACCTGCTCGACCCCGACGTGATCGTGCTCGGCGGCAATTACGCCCTGCGGGATCCGAAGCACATCCGGCCGACGTTCGAACTGCTCAAGGACCTGCGCGCCCCGATGGGCAAATTCGGCGTGCTCGGCTCGCACGATCATCGCCTGGGCGCGGACGCGGTGCGCGACGGAATGAAACGAGCGAGGATCGCCGACCTGAGCGATGCGGGCGCATGGCTCGCGCGCGGGCGGGAGCGCATCCGGCTCGCGAGCGCGGACGACACCGAGAGCGGGACGGAATCGCGCATCCTCGTGCACAACGATCCGGCGATTGCCGAGACGGTGAGGGATCCGCGCGTGAAGCTCGTGCTGGGGTCGATCAATCGCGGCGGCCAGTTGAACGTGCCGGGTGTCGGCTCGCCGTGGGCGGGAAAGTACGCGGCCGGGTTCGTGAAGGCCCCCGAAACGATGGCGTACGTCTCGCGCGGCCTCGGCGTCGCCGGTTTACCAGTGCGCTATGGCAGCCGACCGGAGATCACGTTGCTGACGGTGCGAGTCTAGCCGAAACGTGAAGTCTTCGGAGCGTAGCACGTCAACCCGCGAGGTTCCACGTCTGGTTCGTCTTCAAATTGGACACCTCCACCCGCACCGGAACGCTCCCGGGTATTACACCGTATCGCACCGGCAAGACCACCGAATCGAGTATCGCACCGTTCGTTTCATCCGACCGGCCGACGGACGCGAGCTTGCCCGCGTCGAGCCGGAATAGTTCCACTGCCCACGGATCACGCTCGATCACGACGAACTCGCGCACCCCGATCGACTCGTAAAACGCCAATTTGATCAGCGGGTCTTCCGTGTCGCTGATGACTTCGACGACGATGTCCGGTCCGCCGAACCAATGCGTGGACCTGTCGATCGCACGCCCAGATCGCAGTGCGACCAATGCATCCGGGCAGCGATAGTTGACCGTCCAGTCCCGATCGCGATCGGAGACGTTTCCACCGGTCGAAGCGAAATCGCCCGCCTCCAGGTCGATCGCCGAAGTGAACGCGAGCGCGAGTTTGAGTTGGACAAGGAAATGCTCGTTGTTGGGCATCGGTGGCATGTAATCCTCCCCGTCCCATACCTCGCGAAACCGATCCTGATCGCGCAGCGTCCCGTCGGTTGGTTGCGAGAACCGGTCCACGGTCGCACTCGTTCCCATGGTCCACCTCAATTCTTGGGGGCATCCTTCAACGTCGCGAGAAACTCCACCACGTCGCGTAGTTCGCGCTTCGAGATCTTCTTGTACAGGTCCTCCGGCATCGCGCTCTTGTCGGGCTTCGGCTTGCCGTCCACGTCGTCGGCCGGGATCGTGATCAGCTTGTTCTCGGCCGTGATGAGCGTGATTTCCTTGGCAGTCTGCGTCTTCACGATGCCGCTGACCTGCTTGCCGTCGAGCGTGTCGATGATCACGCTCTGGAAGCCCATGGCGATCTTGGCGTTCGGGTTGACGATCGACTCCAGCAGGTACAGGCGGTCCTTCATGGCGGCGATGCCGTTGAGCGCGGGGCCGACGTCGCCGCCCTGGCCGTCGAGCTTGTGGCAGCGGGTGCAGTAGACGGCGGCGTTGTTCAGCACGATCTCGCGGCCGCGCTCGGCATCGCCGCCCGAGAGGGCTTCGAGGTTCCGCTTGACCATGTCGCCGGCTGCCTTCGCGCGCGTCTGCTTGTCGTAGTCGGCGAGCTTCTCTCGCAGCGGGGCGTGAAGCTTGAGGTTCCGCGTGCGCGTCCGGGCCTCGGCCGCTTCCAGCACGTCGAGTTTGAGTGCTTCGGGAACCTTGTCGGCGATGAGCCGGTCGAGCCAATCGGCGAGGGCGGCATCGATCTCCTGCGATTCCTTCATGGTGCCGAGCACGCCGAAGGCCATCTGCTTCTCGATCGTGGCGGCCTGCTCGTCCTTCAGCAGGGCCGGCAGGTCCTTCGCGGCGGCGGTCGGGTTCGCCTTGGCCAGCACGACACGGGCAGCGGCGCGCAGCTTCGGAATGGAGGATTCGAGTGCCGCCTTCGCCGTGTCGTTCAGTTCCTTCGCCTTGAGCGCTTCGAGGGCGAAAAGGCTCTCGGCCCGCGTCGAGCCGGAGAGCTTGGCGTCGGCCACCATGCTGGCGAGCAGCGCGCCGACTTCCGTCAGACCGAGCTTTGCGACCAGTTGCACCGCCTCCTTGCGCACGGCATCCGAGCCGACGAATAGTTTGGCGACCACCGGTTTCACGGCGTTCACGGCGACGGCCGGGTCGCGGTCCGGCAGTTCCTGGCGGCAGCCGGTGACGGCGTCGCGCTTCGATGGCTTGGCCCATTCGCCGAGCAGCTTGAGGGCCGAGATGCGCACCGCGTCCGGCTCGGAGGCGCGGGCGGCGAAGTTCGCGACGCGGGTCGCGGCTTCCGGCGTGCCGAGCTTCAGGTTCGCGCTGATGGCGCGGAACGCGACGGCTTCGGGCAGGCCGGGCTTGTCGGCAAGCGCCGCGAGCGCGGACAGGGCAAATTTGAAGAACAATTCTTGATTGGTATTAACTGAAATATCATCGTGAATGGCTCGCGCAATCTCTGTGAGAACTTTGGGATCGTCAGTATCTCGCGGCGTGCTCGGCATCCCCAATTTTCGACATACCACGACCAGACCGAGATCTACCGATGAAGACTCCAACTTTCTCGCCTCAGCCCAGAGTAGACGTAATATTTGCGTCGGTCCTTCTCGATAGCGTTCGTCATATGTCTTGAAGGCTTGTGTCAATCCTTCAATCGCCGCCTGGCGGAGGTACACGTCTTTGTCGGCATTCGCTTTCAACACTTCGAGCGCCGGAAGCCAAGAACTGGAATTCTTCTTCGTCTGATCGACCGAGTTCTCAGGCAAAAGTTTGCCCATGCTCACGAGCAGGTTCGCCTTCACGCGGTTGTCACTCTCCGTTTTCAACTGCGTCGCGAGGGTGTTCCACGCCCCGACGTACTTCCCCAGCGTCTTCGCCGTCGATGCGCGAACCTCAACGTCTTCGTCCTTGAACAACGTCTTCGCGCTCTGTAGTAGCAACGACGAGTTCTTGCCGCCGCCTTCGATCATGCCGAGGCCCCAGATCGCGTGCAGGCGGGCGAGGCGGTTTGCCTTCTTGCCCTGCGCCAAAGCCGCGAGCTTGAACGCGACGTTTTTGTGATCGGCCTTCGCCTTGTTCGCCAGCTCGAACTGCGCTTCGAGCCGCACGTTCTGGTGCGGGTGACTCAAGAGCTTCACCAGCTCGTCCACGTTCAACTTTTCCAGCCCGTCGGCCAGCAGCTTGCGGGCTTCCTCGATCGCGGGGTTCTTCATCGCCTCCGGGTCGGTCGCACGGAACAGGCGGCCCCGGTTTGGCTTGTCCCATCCGCCGATCCAGTCGCTCCAGTAGAACGCGCCGTCCGGCCCGAACTCGCAATCGGTCGGCACCACGCCCTGCACGAACGGCCGGAGGTTCACCACCTCGAAGCTCGCCCCCTTCGGCTTCACGGCCAGCGTCCAGATCTTGCTGTTAGCCGGGCTGGCGGTGAAGTCGCAGGCGAAGAAGTGATCCTTGTACTTGTCGTTCAACCCGACGCCGGGGTAGTGCGTCAGGCCCGACGGTCCGTTGCCGAAGTGCGCGAGCGGCGGCACGATGTACGCCGGTTGCCCCTCGTGCTGGAGGTGCCAGAGTTTCTCGGTGTTCCACGGCCCGCGGTTCTGCTGCGGCACGTCCGGGGTGTGCATGTGCGTGCCGTACTGGTAGCCACAGCGCCAGCCGCTGTCGCCGCCCTCGACGATCTGCACCCAGCGGGCGCTGTCGCCGGAGTCGCAGTTGTTGTCGTAGGTGAAGAGGTTGCCGAAGTCGTCGAAGGCCAACTCCTGCGGGTTTCGCAGGCCGGTGTGGACGATCTCCAGATTCGAACCGTCGAGGTCGCAGCGGAGGACGGCGCCGGCGTCGGGATAGTACAGGTGCTTGCCTTCCTTGTTGACGACGTTCATGCCGCGGTCGCCGATGCTGAAGTAGAGTTTGCCGTCCGGCCCCATGCGCAGGCCGTGGAGGTCGTGGCCCTGGAACTGGGCGCGCACGCCGAAGCCGCTGGCGAGCGATTGCTTTTCATCCGCTTTGCCGTCGCCATCCTTGTCCTTGAGGAGATACAAGTCCGGGATGCAGGTGAAGTAGACGGAGCCTTTACGCGCCAGCACGCCGGCGGCGATGCCGTCCTCGAAGCGGTTGTAGCCGGCGCTGAAGGTCTCCGCCTTGTCGGCGTAGCCTTTGTTGCCGCTATCCCACAGCACGCGCACCCGGTCTTCGAACTTCTCGAACTGCGGATACTTGTGCTTCTTGTACATGGCCACGCGGTCCGCCACCGACTTGGCGCCGATGTCTTCGTCCAGCCAGTACATGTGCCCGCGGGTGTCCGGCACGCCGTCCTTGTACCGGTTCGCCTCCACGACGTAGCAGCGTCCGGCTTCGTCGAAGGCGAACGCGATCGGGTTCTGGAACTGCGGCTCGGCGGCCCATGCCGTCGCCTTCAAACCGCCTTCGATCTGCGCCCGCGCCGCCGAGGCGTCCGGTGAAGTCTCCCCCTTCTTCTTTTGCTTCTTTTCCTCTTCCGGCGGAACGGCCAAGGCAACCAGGCCCAGCATGGCCACGACGGCCAGTGAACGGATCCAGCGGGACATGACGACTCCGAAACGCGGAAGAGGCGGGTCCGTTCAGGTTATCGCGGGTTGGTGGATCGGACAACGCGCGTTCGAGCGTCCGCGTCGTTACAACCGGCACGGGTTCCCGCGCGGATTCCCGATTTCTCATCCCTTCATATCCCGACCGGCGTTAGAATCAGATCGTCATCCGCCAAGAGTACTGCCATGATCCGCCGACGGTCCGCGTTCACGCTGATTGAATTGCTCGTCGTCATCGCCATCATCGCGATCCTGATTGGTCTGCTGCTCCCCGCCGTCCAGAAGGTGCGCGAGGCCGCGGCCCGCACCCAGTGCACCAACAACCTCAAGCAGCTCGGCCTCGCGCTCCACGGCTTCCACGATTCCAACAACGCCTTCCCGGCCTCCGGTTGGACGACCGCCGGCCCCGGCAACCCCGCCGGCAAGTACGTCGGCTGGCGGCCGCTGACGCTACCTTACATCGAGCAGGAAAACCTCCAGAAGCTCTACGATTTCAACCTGAACTGGTGGGAAGGGACGAACCCGACGGCCGGGGCGGTACCGGTGAAGACCTACCAGTGCCCGAGCGTGCCGCAGCGCGCCGAGGTGCTGAGCGCGATCGCCAAGTCGCCGCGACCGGCGATGACGTTCACGAACGCGCTGCAGCCGACCGACTACGAAGCGATCATGGGCGTGCAGCCCGGTTCGATCAATCCGCACATGACGAACCCGGCGTACTACACCGCGGGTAACCGCTTTTCGGTGATGTATCGCAACTCGCGCACGACGATGGTCTCCGTGCTTGACGGCACCTCGAACACGATCATGGTCGTCGAGACCGGTGCCCGGCCGCTCGTCTACAACGGACGCAGCCCGAACGCGGCCCTGAGCAACGATCAGGGGATCGGCTGGATCGACAGCGAAGGGCCTTACAGCCTCGACGGCGCGAGCGCCGACGGCACGGTCGAAGGGTGTGGATTGAATTGCAACATGGCGATGAACAAGCGGAACAACAACGAGCCGTATGCGTTCCACTCGGGCGGCGCGAACTTCCTGTTCGCCGACGGGCATGTGCAATTCATTCGCGATTCAATCCCGCTGACGACGCTGGCTGCGCTGTGCACGATGCAGGCGGGCGAAGTGATCGGGGATTATTGACGATTTATTTCTTCACCGTCGCGGCGTCGATGACGGTCATGTTGCCGTAGCCTGTCGGCCAGCGTGACTCCACGACCGCCTGGCCGACGTAATCCCGCTCGCTCAACTCCGCCTTCCAGTCCTTTGCCAGTTTGTCGTCCGCATCGAGATAGACCTTCATCAGGTACTTCCCCGGCTTCAGCTCCGGCCGACCGGTCTTCCACCGCTTGGCGTCCGCCGAATCCGGCGCGGTCAGCAGCGTGAGGTTGTGCTGCCAGAGTTTGCCGCCGCCCCAGACCTTCCGGTCGGTCGTGGCGATCGGTTCCGTTTCCCAAGTGCCCTTGGCCGCGTTCCAGGCGAAGAGCTTGACGGCGACGTACTTGTCCGCCCATGCCGGCGGCGTGTTCTGGATCTTCAGCCACGATTGGGTGCCAAACTGCGCGAGCATCGGCGGCTTCGGTAGTTCGTCCGCAGTCGCGTAAGTACCGTTCACGACCGCCGCGTAGTCGTCGAGGAAGCCCCGGAACGCCTTGTAGCCTTGATCGCCGACCAGGAACTTCACTCCGCCGCCGTGCGAAACTTCATCGTTGAGCGGCTTGAGCAGCAAAAGGCTCTTCTCGGGTTTCTTCTTGTCGACGAGCGGCGAACGGGCGAGGTACGCCAGCGTCTCCTCCGCCGTCGGTCGGATCCATGCCATGTGTTCGCCGACCGCTTCCGTCGGCTTCTTCTTGGCGCGCTCGGCGGCGCCGTCCTCCGTATGGCAGCTCGCGCAGCGGAACCGCAACGCCCAGACGCTGCTCTCGAACGCCGTCAGCAAGCGATCCTTCCGCGCGTGGCGGATCACGGCGTCGGGCTTCGGCGGCTTCGCCAGTTCGGTCGCTTTGAGCTTCGGCGCGTCGCGCAGCGCCTTGTCGGCCGCGCTCGCCTTGATCCACGCCGCGAATGCTTCGTATTCCGCTGCGCGGTTCTTCGTCTGGATGTCGGTCGACTTCTTCGCTTCCTTGCCCATGTCGATCAGGCCAAGAATCTTCGACTTTTCCGGATGATCCAGATCAATCAAACCTTGATCGCGCAGCGAAAGAAACGTCTCGCGATGGGTCGGTCGGATGTAGTCCTTCAGGTCCACTCCGGAGAGGTGGCACTGCGTGCAGCTCGATGGATTGGGGGACTTGAAGATCGGCTCGATGCGCTTCGCGAACAATTCTTCGGGAGTCTCCGCGCGGGCGGACAGCGCCAACGCCAGCGAACCGAGGGCGAGGAGGAAACGCATGGGTCGACCCGTTGGTGTGCGAATTCGTACGGAAGTGATTGTATTCGGGGGTCCAACTACGGCGGCGGAATGAGCACCTTGAGGCCAAGTTCGCCGGCCTTCACGTAGGCGTGCCGCGTTTGCAGCAGGCAGACGACCTGGTCGCGCATTTCGTTGGTCCGGCGCGTCCAGTCGTCGCGTTCCTTCATCAACTGGGTCCGCTGCTGCGGTGGAGTGTCCGGGCGGATTTCGACGGAACTGGCCTTGATGCGCGACTTGCCGAACTCCCGCGTGAGGATCGCGAGCATGTCGTTCGGCCGCAGCCAGTTCTCGCAGCGTTCGACGCGGCCGCTGGTCGGGTCGGTGATCTCGAGCACGTCGAGGCTGATGACCCAGCCGGGCACTTCGAACGCACCGACGAAGACGCCGCAGGCGATGTCGTGGTCGAATTTCATCCGGCCGCTGGCAGAGCGCTGGACGCCGGAGAGTTTCGCGTTCGACGCGGACGCCGGTCCGACGGCCGGGGCGCGCGTGGTGGACGGCTTCCCCAGCGATCCCGAGGGCGCGGGCGTGTCCGTGGTGCCCGCGCCCTTCTTGGCGAAGAGGGGACCACTCGGCCGATTGCGATTATTCCAAAAATTGTTCACGGGGGCACCGTCGGCGGACCGTACGCGGGGAACCATAGTACAGATTTCCCGCGCGGCAAAATGTTGATGGGCGCTAGAATTGCGACGGAGGCGCAACGATGCCCACGACGCGCGAAAGCCTGGAGGCCGCCCTGGCCGCCGACCCCGACAACCGCACGCTGCACTCGGCCTACGCCGACCTGCTGATCGAGGAGGGCGACCCGCGCGGGGAATACATTCGGCGAGAGTTGACCGATCCCGATACCGTCTTTTCCGAACGTATGGAACGAACACGACTCGAAAGGGATTGGCTGGGACCACTCAAACATTTCCTGCCGAACTATCCACCGAAATGGCGACCGCATAGAGATCGGGAATATATGAAGGTCGATGATTCAGCGCCGGTCAACGGAGTTGCGATTCATTGGGTACTCGGTTGGATTGATGTCGCGGTCATAGCCCGCAACTATACCACGATCGCCCGGGCAATCGGGGAACATCCGCTTGGCCGTTTGCTGAGGGAGGTGTGTCTGGTCAATTTCGATGATCGCGAACCGTTGACGGGCGATCAATTCACGAACATTGTCGTTTCGTTTGAAGATCGACCGGTTCGAGAATGGAGAATGTTCGGATTCGTGTCTCTCGGCGATGAGATCGTTGAGCGGTTAGTCGTTCGTTCGGGATTGGGTCGGTTGGAAAGTTTGGGTCTGTCTCGATGCGGTATCACCGATTACGGTGCTTGCTTACTTGCGAGTTCTCAATGGATTCGCACGATTCGTTCGCTTCAAATCGACGACAACCACCTCTCTCCGATCGGCATTGCCGCGCTCGCGGAGGTCGGATTCGCGGTCGGTCCGCAACGGGACAACCCCGGCTGGGGAACCGATGCCGACTGAGCGCGAGGCCCTCTACGCCGCGGTGCTGGCGGACCCGGACGCCGACGCGCCGCGGCTGGTGTACGCCGACTGGCTCGAAGAGCATGCGCCGGCCGAGGCCGACCAGGCGCGGGCGCGCTTCATCCGGCTCGAGATCGACGCCGAGACCGCCGACGAACCGCGGCGCACCGCGATCCACGCGGTCGCGGCGAAGCTCTTCAATCGGTTCGCCGAGGCCTGGAACCACGAATTGCCGACGTGGAACGAATGGTACGACAGCTCGCTCGTGTATCGCCGCGGATTCCCGTTCCAACTGCACACGAATTTCCGCAAGCTGCATTACGGCGGCGGACGACTCTTCGCAGTCGCACCGATCCAGAGTCTGGCCGTCGCCTCGCGCGACGGTCGGCCCGTCTGGTATTCCTCGCTGTTGGAACCGATCGCGGGTGTGTTGCCCGATCTCGGTCGCATTCGCGAATTCGAAATCGGACCGATGGTGCGACTCGGCGGTAGCGGCGAAGGCGTCCGACTCACGTTTCAGGTTCTGACGCGCTACCCCTCGCTCGCGAACGTGCGGGTCCTCTCGCTCGCCGGCTGCGCGCTCGACGACGACAGCGTGCGCCTGTTCGAGCGCGCCCTGCGCGACGCCGTCTTCCGTGAATGTCTCGAGGAGCTGGACCTCTCGGACAACCTCATCCGCGCCAACGGCGCGACGATGCTGAGCACGCTGACGGGTTTGAAATCGTTGAAAGTCCTGAATCTGACGAACAACCCGCTAACGCCGCTCGGCGCGCGGATGCTCCGCAACCACTTCGGCGACCGCGTGGTCCTGTAGGTCGGGCCGAGTCTGCGAGGCCCGACACCACTGGCACTGCGCGTCGGGCCTCGCAGACTCGGCCCGACCTACAATATCCGCGTCCTTTCCCATCTCTGGAGCCGATCATGCTCAAGCGCTCTCTCCTGGCCGCCGTCGCGTTTACCTTCACCCTCGGCGTCGCGGTCGCGGCCGACGCCATCAAGCTCGAACTCAAGGACTTCAAGATGAAGTGCGCCTTCGACGGCGGTGCCGACCTCGTCGGCCACGACGAGGGCGAGAACCGGCTGTTCTTCTACGCGAACGGCTCCGGCACCTGCGAAGTCAAGATCCCGGCCGACGGCGAGTACACCATCAAGCTCGACATGGGCTGCACCAAGGCCGAGAAGGACTTCGCCCAGATCAAGCTCGCCGTCGGCGACACGGTGGTGAAGGAGAAGTTCGACCTGACGACGGAGGACCAGAAGGAATACACCTTCACGGCGAAGCTGAAGAAGGGCGATTCGAAACTCGTCGTCTCGTTCCTGAACGACAAGTTCAAGGAAGGGGAATACGACTTGAACTTCTACCTCTACAAGGCGTCGATCGAGAAGAAGTGATTGGTTGGGACTGCCCACGGACGTTCGTCCGTGGGCTTCTTTCTTCTTGTGATTCCGCATATTCTCGGTTAATCTTCACGCATCTGCCGGCCATCACATTCGAGTCGATGCCATGCTCCGCATTATCGGCCGCCCCGCGCGGGCCTGCGACGGACTCACCCGCCGCGACCTCCTGCGCGCCGGCTCCCTCGCGATGCTCACCGGACTGTCGGCTAAAGCCGAGACGCGGCCGCGCAAGGCGAAGGCGGTCATCCTCATCGATCTCTTCGGCGGGCCGAGCCATATCGACACGTTCGACCCGAAGCCGGATGCGCCGCCGGAGATCCGCGGCGAGTTCGCCACCATCCCCAGCGTGCTCCCCGGCATCCGCGTCACGGAGCACCTCCCGAACCTCGCGAAGCGACTCGACCGCACGGCGCTCATCCGCACCGTCTCGCACCGGTACAACAGCCACAATCCGTACGGCGTCATGACCGGCTTCGACGGCGGCGACGACCGCACCGACTACTACGCGAAGCCGACGAACCACCCGAGCATGCCTTCGGTGGCGCAGTACTTCGGCGTCGGCGTCGGCCGCGAACTGCCGGGGTACGTGATGCTCCCTGCCTTGCCGGGCTACAGCCAGGGCCTGCGCCGGGCGGGGCCGTACGGGGGCTACCTCGGGCCGAAGTTCGATCCGATGTTCAGCACCTGCGAGCCGAAGTGGTCGCGGAAGGTGACGGGGTCGAACAAGGACTTTTACGACCACACGCTGGTGCCGATGGGCGAGCCGGAACTGCCGAAAGCGGATGCCGGCGTGACGCTCGACGTGCTGTCATCGCGGCGGACGCTCGTGGAGCAGCTCGATACCGAAACGCGCCGGCTGGACGCCAGCACGGGACGCATCACGGATCAGCGCCGGGCGGCTTTCGACATCCTCACGTCGCCGAAGGCGAAGGTCGCGTTCGATCTGTCGCGCGAAGCTCCGCGTACACGGGACCGCTACGGCCGCGACCTCTTCGGCAACAGTGTGCTGCTGGCGCGACGGCTCGTGGAATCGGGCGTCTCGTTCGTCACCGTGCACACCGAAGCGGCGCAGGGCAGCGGCCACTGGGACACGCACGACAATAACTTCCAGCTTCTCAAGCACGTGCTGCTGCCGTTCCTCGACCGATCCGTCTCGGCGCTGATCGACGATCTGACCGAGCGCGGCCTGTTCAACGACGTGCTGGTGATGGTCCACGGCGACATGGGCCGCTCGCCCCGGGTGAACAAGGCCGCCGGCCGCGACCACTGGCCCCAATGCGGTTTCTGCCTGCTCTTCGGCGGCGGCGTGAAGCAGGGCTACGTCCACGGTACCAGCGACCGGATCGCCGCCTATCCGAAGGATCATCCCGTTTCGTCCGGCGACATCGCCGCGACGTTCTACCATCTCGTCGGCGTCGACCCCGAAGCCACCGTGCCGGACCACACTCTGCGGCCCATCCCGATCAGCCACGGCGGAGGCGTCGTGAACGCGGTGCTGGCGTGATAGGCTATAATCGTGGGTGGAGGAACTTGCGATGCCGATCCACGATTGGACCCGCGTGACGGACGGGACATTCCACGCATTTCACACGAGTTGGGTTTCTTCCATTCAGGAAATTCTCAACGATCGACTGCCGCCGGACTACTATGCGCAGGCCGAGCAGATCGCCGGCCCGCTCGGCCCCGACGTGTTGACATTGCAAGCGACCGACGCGCCGGACGTGGAGCGCAACGGCCATGCCTGGAACGGCACGGATTCGGGGGGCGGAGTTGCGATCGCCGCGAAGCCGCGCATCCGCCTCGTCGACGAAGGCGACATGAACGACTACGTCCTCAAGCGCCGGACGATCGTCATCCGGCACACCAGCGGCGACCGGATCGTCGCGCTACTTGAGATCGTTTCGCCGGGGAACAAATCGTCCCGACACGCCTTCGAGTCGTTCGTCGAGAAGGCGGCCGAGGCGCTCTATCGCGGCTATCACCTGATCATCGTCGATCTCTTCCCGCCGACCTCGCGCGATCCCGAAGGCATTCACTCTGCCAT
Organism: Gemmataceae bacterium; assembly: GCA_019636445.1. Taxonomy (GTDB): domain Bacteria; phylum Planctomycetota; class Planctomycetia; order Gemmatales; family Gemmataceae; genus Limnoglobus. The sequence goes on from JAHBXO010000043.1 coordinate 37,506, forward strand.
CTGGCATGAATTCAACGACACCGCGTTCGCCTTGCCGAAGGACGCGCCGCTGACGCTCGCGGCGTACTCGGCCGGGAACCCGAAACGGGCCTATGTCGAACCGACGGCCGTCGGGCGCGAGTTGATTGCGATGCCGTTGTTCCTGACGGAAGATCGCTTCGTCGAAGTCCCGCTGGAGGATACGTACCAGTCTGCGTATCGTGGCGTACCGAAGAAGTACAAGGCGATCCTCGATGCTGCGGCGTGAACGAAAACGGCCCACCCCCTTCGGGGCGGGCCGCTTCGCGAGTCGAACGCCCGCTCTTACTCCTTCGGCATCAGCACGGCGTCGATCACGTGGATCACGCCGTTCTTGCACTTGATGTCCGTCTTGATCACTTTGACACCGCCGAGGGTCACGGTTTCGCCGTCGACCTTGACCGCGAAGCTCGTGCCCTGGAGCGTTTCGACCTTCTTGCCGTCGGCCTTCACGACGTCCGCCGCCATGACGCTGCCCTTGACGACGTGCGCCGTCAGGATCGCGGTCAGCTTCTTCTTGTCCTTCAACACGGCGTCGATCGTCTCCTTGCCGAGCTTCTCGAAGGCCGCGTTCGTCGGCGCGAACACCGTGAACGGGCCGTCGCCGCTCAGCGTGTCCACCAGCTCGGCCGCCTTGACGGCCGCGACGAGCGTGCTGAAGTCCTTGTTGCCGACGGCCGCTTCCACGATCGTGGGGAGCTTCTTCTCTTCGGCGGTCGCGAACAGTCCGGTGGCGCAAACGGCCACGAGGGCCAGCGCGAAAATCTTCTTCATGGTGCGTCTCACTGAATGGATCGTGTTGAGAACCTATTTCTCAACTCGGTCTCATTCGTAGGCGCGCTGTTGCCATTCGATTCAAGGGCTTCGTCGATTTTTCATGAAACGGTCCGTCAGCCGCCGATCGCGTGCATGGTCCGGAGCGGCTTCACAAACTTCGCGGAATTGATCTCGTGGCCCTCCCACTTCGCGGCCACGTTCCGACGGATCGTCTCGGCGATCGCCGCGTCGGTGTCTTCGCTTCGCAGAAGCGTCTTCACGTCCGCTTCGTCGTGCGCGAACAGGCAGTTGCGGACCTTGCCGTCGGCCGTCAGGCGGATGCGGTTGCAGCTCTTGCAGAACGGCCGCGACACCGATGCGATGATGCCGACGCGCCCGCGTCCGTCGGCGTAGTCGAACTCCATCGCCGGGGCGCGCGGGTCGTATTCCGGCGACGGCGCGAGCGGCGATACTTCGCGCTCCAGCAACTCCAGCAGCTCGTGCGCGAGGAAGCACTTCTCGCGCTCCCACGCCTCCGCGCCGATCGGCATGTACTCGATGAAGCGCAACTCGAAACCGTTCTCGCGACAATAGTTCGCCAGCGGGACGGCATCGTGTTCGATGAAGCCGCGAATCGCGACGGCGTTCAACTTGATCGCGAATCCGAGCGCCTTGGCTTCTTCCAGGCCAGCGAGCACGGCGTCGAGGCCATCGCGCCGCGACAACTCGCGGAAGCGGCCGGCATCCAGCGTGTCGAGCGAGACGTTCAGCCGCGTCAATCCCGCCTCGCGCAGCGCGGCGGCCTGGGCCTTCAGGAGAATGCCGTTCGTCGTGAGGCCGATGTCCGCGATGCCGGGAATAGGAACAAGCAGTCGGATGAGCTTGTGCAGGTCCTTGCGCATCAGCGGTTCGCCGCCGGTGAGGCGGAGCTTGTTCACGCCGAGCGGCGCGGCGACGCGCACGAACTTCGCGATCTCTTCGAACGTGAGGAGTTCGCCGCGGTCGAGGAACGTCACGTCCTCCGGCATGCAGTAGGTGCAGCGCAGGTTGCAGCGATCCGTGACGGAAATCCGCAGGTTGTCGTGAACGCGGCCGAAGGAGTCGATCAACGTCATGTTTTCAGTTTATCCATCACGATATCGGCGACCTTGACGCAATCGGCGTCGTCGTGGTCAGTCAGCGCCGCGAAGTTCGCAGTCATCCGCCGGTTCGCGAGCTTCAGGAAGTACCGCCCCGCCGACACGTTGGCATGAACATCGTCGCTCGGGTTCGCCAGCAGGTGGTCCAGCCGTGACAGCACGCACGCGGACACATACAGGTCGATCGCGATGTCCGCGATCCGCTCGTGGATGAGCTGGGCCTGCACGAACTGCGTCTCGTCCTTCAGCCGCAGGAAGACGTGCGGCAGCTCCAGGCCGAACTTCTTCACCTGCTTCGCGAAGGCCGTCACTTCGTCGTCGAGCTTCGGGCTCTTCACCGGCACGCTCGGCGTGCTGGCCCACGGAATCACGAGCTGCGTGCCGACGCCCAGGGCCGCGCCGATCTTGCGGAAGCTCCAGCGGCCGCCCATCATGTCGTCGCGCAGCGACTTCAAATACTCGCCCGGCGCCCGGCAGCCGACGACGGCGACGAACGCCTTCAGAACGTCGTTCGCTCCTTCGCCGATCAGGTTGATCCGCGCGTCCCGCATCCAGCGCTCGTAGGGCTGATCGCTGAAGTAGGCCTTGCCGCCGAAGATCTGGATGCAGTCGTTCACGATGGTCCAGAGATGTTCGGTCGAGAAGACCTTCAACATCGCCGTCTCGAGCATGTAGTCGTCGTGCGCACCGTCGATGCCGGCGGCGCAGACGGCCGTGGCCGATTCCATCGCGAAGGCGTGCGCCGCCGCGAACGCGATCTTCTTCTTCACCAGCTCGAATTCGGAGAGCGTCTGCTGGAACTGCTTGCGGGTCTTGGCGTGCTTCGTCATCGCTTCGATGCAGGCCTTCGCGTGGCCGGTGCAGCTCGCGCCGAACGTGACGCGCCCGAAGTCCAGCACCGTGAGCGCGACCTTCAGCCCCTTGCCCATCGGCCCGAGCACATTCGCCTTCGGCACGCGCATGTTCGTGAAGCGTAGCTTCCCGGTGGCAGTGCCGCGGATACCGCACTTCTCCGCCCGCTTCTCCAGCACTTCGAACCCCGGCAGGTCCGGCGTCACCAGGAACGCCGTCACCTTGCTCTTGCCGTCCTTGTCTGGCGTGCGCGCCATCACCGTCAGCACGTCCGCGATGCCGCCGTTGGTGATGTAGTGCTTCGTTCCGTTCAGAATGAAATCATCGCCCTCCGGCGTCGCCGTCGTCTGCACGTTCCCGGCGTCCGACCCCGCCTCCGGCTCCGTCAGCGCGAAGGCCGCGATCTTCCGCGCCGCGACGAGGTCCGGCAGCCAGCGGTCCTGTTGCTCCTTCGTGCCGAAGAGCAGGAGCGCCCGGATGCCGATGCTGTGGTGGGCGTTCACGAACACGGCCGTGCTGGAGCAGTGCCCGCCGAGGATCTCCATGATCCGCAGGTATTGCTGCTGGTTGAAGGCGAGGCCGCCGTACTCGCGCGGGGCCGTCATGCCGAGCACGCCGAGGTCGGCGAGGCCGCGCACCACCGAGTCGGGGATCATCGCCTCGCGATCGATCCGCATGTGGTCGATCCGGTCCTTCGCGAACTGGCGTACCTTCGCCGCGGCTTCGGTGGCGAGATGTTCCTGGTCGGGCGAGAGCCGAGGGTACGGGAACACGAGATCGCCGCGAACCTTGCCGAAGAAGAGCGCTTTGGCGAAGCCGAGTTGGTCGACCGCGCCGAGGAGTTCTTCGACGTCTTTCTTCTGCTCCGCGACCTGCGCCGCCGTGAGGGCCATGGGAGATTCTCCGCCGCGAGAGGGGCAATGCATTGTACGGGGCGGTGCGGCGGATCAAATTCGAATTTGTACCGGCCCGTTCCGCCGCGTGGCGGAGTCCGCGGAGCCGAGCGCGGCCGCTGGAAAAGTGGCGCTCGGCGCGGCGAGAGGTATCGGGTAGAATGACGCTTTCGACCGTTATCGGAGGCCGACCCGTGACGACGTTGTCCCAGGAACTGATCGATCAGGGATTGCAGTTGGCCCCCGAGGAGCGGGAGCGTTTCGCGAACCTGCTGCTGGATAGCCTTGAAGGCGAAGAAGCCGAAGACCCCGAGCTTCAAGCGGAAATCCAGCGCCGCTGGGACCGCTACGAGCGCGGGGAGGAGCGGGCGTATTCGCTCGAAGAAGTCATGACCGCGCTTCGCAAACAAGCGGAAGACCGCAAATCATGATGCCTTTTCGGATCATCGACGGGGCTTTACAAGACGCCTTGGCAGCCGAGTCTCGATTGGAAGGCGAACATCCTGGATACGGTCCGGCATTTACCACGCTGTACGAGCAAGGTGTCTTGGCCGTCGTTGCCAACCCCGCCATGTACCCGCGAACGATGGACGGCCCGAAGAAGCTCGAAACCCGCGAATACTACATCAAGCGATTCAAGTACCGATTAATTTATGTAGTTAGACCGAATGAACTTGTATTCGTAGCAGTCCACCACGCCTCGCGCCGGCCGAGTTCCTGGGTTCACCGCACACGCAGATTGAACTGATACATCGAGACCTCCCCCATGCATCCCCCCCTCGCCCGTCGGTGGTTCCTCCAGCAGTGCGGCGTCGGACTCGGCACCGCCGCCCTCTCCGCGCTGCTCGCCAACGACGGTTATGGAAATGACCTCACGGCGAAGGCCCCGCACTTCGCGGCGAAGGCGAGGCGCGTCATATTCCTCTTCCAGGCCGGCGCGCCCAGCCACCTCGAGCTGTTCGACAACAAACCCGAACTCGCGAAGCAGGACGGCAAGCTGCCGCCGCCCAAGCTCCTCGAAGGCTACCGGGCTGCGTTCATCAACCCGAACTCGAAGTGCCTCGGGCCGAAGTTCAAGTTCGCCAAGCACGGCCAATCGGGAGCCGAGCTCTCCGAGCTGCTACCGCACACGGCGAAGATCGCGGACGACATCGCCATCGTGCGCTCGATGGTGACGGACGCGTTCAACCATGCCCCGGCCCAGTGCATGATGAACACCGGGGCCATGCAGTTCGGCCGGCCGAGCTTCGGCTCGTGGACGCTCTACGGCCTCGGCCAGGAATCGAAGGACCTGCCGGGGTTCGTCGTCTTCTCCACCGGCGCCAAAGGCCCATCCGGCGGCAACGCCTGCTGGGGATCGGGCTTCCTGCCCACCGTTTACAACGGCGTCCAGTTCCGCGGCGGCGCCGAGCCGGTGCTCTTCCTCAACAACCCCGCCGGCGTCGACGCCGCCGCGCAGAAGGACGCGCTCGATTCCGTCAACAAGCTCAACAAGCTCCGCCTCGAATCGGTCGGCGACCCGGAGATCGCCACGCGCATCAGCAGCTACGAGATGGCCTACCGGATGCAGCACGCCGCCCCGGAGGTGATGGACATCGCGAAGGAGGACAAGAAGACGCTGGAGGCCTACGGGGCCGAGCCGGGCAAGAACACCTACGCGAACGCCTGCCTACTCGCGCGCAGATTGGTCGAGAAGGGGGTCCGCTTCGTGCAGATCTACCACGAAGCCTGGGACCAGCACGGCAACCTCGTGAACGACCTGAAGAAGAACTGCAAGAACACGGATCAAGCCTCGGCGGCGCTCATCACCGACCTGAAGCAGCGGGGGATGCTGGACGACACGCTGGTGATCTGGGGCGGTGAGTTCGGCCGCACGCCGATGGTCCAGGGCGGCTCCGACGGCCGGGACCACCACCCGAACGCCTTCACCTACTGGCTCGCCGGCGGCGGCATCCAGGGCGGCCAGACGATCGGCCGGACGGACGACCTCGGCTTCAACGCCGTGGAAGACAAGGTCCACGTCCACGACCTGCACGCGACGCTCCTGCACCTGCTCGGCTTCGACCACACGAAGCTGACGTTCAAGTTCCAGGGCCGCCCGTTCCGGCTGACCGACGTACACGGCAACGTGGTGAAGAAGCTGCTGGCATAGCCGGCATGGATTCCGAGAGGACGGTCATGACCGATCCGCAGAATGAACAGCCTGAGAAAGCCGCCGAATCCTCGAACGCGTGGAACACGGGAGTCACACCGGATTCGGACGATCAACGCCCATTCCCGGAGGTCAGCGAGGACTGGGTGGATAAGCAGATTCACGCGCTGTTGGAGGCCGCGCATCGGAATTATGGACGAACAGCCCTACCGACACCTCCGACGGCATCGGACCCATCGACGTAGCGACAGACGAAGCGGCTGGGGTAATCTCGACGACCCGATAGGATGATCGAAGAATCCATCGCCGGGGGCGAATCACCCGGTGGCGGGACCGCACGAAGCGGCCCGCATTCCGAGGCATGGCCGCAGATGAACGAACCACCCTCTCCCCCCGACGCCGAGATCGTGTCCCCGCCGCCCGAAGCGCGCCTCCCGCGAAACGACGAGGCGCTGGCGGTACGGCCGGCGCTCGCGCCGATGGCTCCGACCGCGAGCGAGGAGCAACTCGCGGACCGCGTCTTGCAGATTATCCTCGCCAAGACGGCCGAGCATCGGGCGGCCCACGGTGCCGCCCCCACGCCGGCGGGCCTAGTGCCGCCGGAGAAGATGTACGGCACGGTGAAGCAGATCCCGCCGGAGATCGGCCTGCCCAACAGCCAGAGCCTCTGGAAGTTCTTCGTGGCGGGCATCCTCGGTGAAGTGAAGACGATCGCCCGCATGTACTTCGACCCGCGCTACCGCCTCAGCCGCGTGGCGCAGATCGGCGTGCCGGTGCTCCTGGCGCTCTATGTGCTGAACTACTTCTTCTTCACTTACACCTGCGCCCTGCCGGTACTGCCGATGGTGGCCGAACGGCTCATGTACATTCCGCTGACCCTCGCGCTGTATAAAGTGCTGGTCCGCGAAGTGGCCCGCTATCGCGAAGTCCTGGCTTACCTCGCGCGCTATGGATGACACTGCCATGATTCGTTTGGGCGTCAACATCGATCACGTTGCAACCGTGCGGCAGGCGCGGCGCGGGGCGGAACCCGACCCGGTGGCCGCGGCCGTGCTCGCCGAACTCGGCGGCGCCGACGGCATCACGATCCACCTCCGCGAAGACCGCCGGCACATCCAGGACCGCGACCTCGTCGCGCTCCGGCAGACCGTCCACACGCGGTTGAACCTTGAGATGGCCTGTTCCGACGCCATCGTTGCGCTCGCTATCCGGGCGAAGCCGGACGAGGCGACGCTCGTGCCGGAGAAGCGCCAGGAGCTGACGACCGAGGGCGGCCTCGACGTGGCGGCGAACCTCGACGCGGTGCGGAAGACGACCGACGCCCTGAAGGCCGGCGGCATTCTCGTCTCGCTGTTCATCGACGCCGACATCGAACAGGTGGACCTGGCGAAGTCGATCGGCGCCGACGCGGTGGAGTTCCACACGGGCACGTACGCCGACGCGCGCGGGGCGAAGGTGGCCGACGAGCTGGCGAAGCTGCACACGGCCGCCGCCCACGCGGCGCGGGCCGGGCTGCACGTGCACATGGGCCACGGGCTGGACTATCGGAACGTCGGCCCGATCGTGCGCATCCCCGGCGTGGAGGAGTTGAACATCGGGTTCAGCATCGTGAGCCGCGCGCTGATGGTCGGCATGGAGCGCGCCGTGCGGGACATGAAGT
>JAHBXO010000044.1 GCA_019636445.1 Gemmataceae bacterium
ATGGAAATGATCGCGATGACGACGAGCAGTTCGATGAGCGTGAAGCCGGACCGGGCGGGGCGGCGCATGACGGGACTCCGGGACGGGGCTACGAGTCTAACAATCCATGGTACGGTGGCGTTGGCGAGCCGAGGGGCCAATCATCGATTCGCGGACGGGTTCGGTTCGGTCTCGAATTCTGCGCGCCGGGCGGAATCGTACGATACCTTGAGAAGACCGGGCCGGAGACGCGCATGTCCGACGAGTTTACTTCCCACCTCCGGCCGCAACTGCTTGGCCGGATGACCCAGCGCGCCGTCGTCGAGGCGCTCAAGGCCAAAGGCCCCATGTCCCGCGCGGACATCGCCCGGCTCACCGGCATCAGCCCCACCACGGTCTCCTCCGCCGTCACGCAGGTTGTTCGCGCCGGACTCATCGAGGAGACCGACGCCGAGATCACCGGCCCCGGCCGACCGGGCAAACTCCTCCGCCTCACTGCCGACTCGGCCCAGGTGATCGGCATCTCGGTGGAACCGGAATACTGCGAGATGATCCTCGGCGGCGTCGACGGCCGACCACGCACCGAAAGCCGCGTTCGTTTCCCCACTCCGAACACCTACACGCGATTGCTCGCCGAAATCGAACGCCACGCGCGGCCCTGGCTCGATCGCCCCAAGACGCGCACCCTCGGGCTGGGTTTGAGCCTGCCCGGCATCATCGACCCGACCGGCGAGCGCTCCGTCTTCTCTCCGAATTTCCACCAGACCGACGACCAGCGCCCCGGCCACGACCTCCGCGAGCGTCTGGGGTGTGCCACCGTGCTGGTGCAGGAGAGCGACGCGTTGTGTCTGGCCGAGCAGCGCGTCCACGGCGTGGACGACCTCGCGATCATCGACTACGCCGGCGGTCTTGGGGTCGGCGGCCTCGTGGGCGGGCGGTTGCTCGGCCGGCACATCGGCCTGCCCCGCGAACTCGGCCACGTCGCCGTCGTCCGCAACGGCGAACGCTGCGGCTGCGGCAGCACCGGCTGCCTCGAAACCGTCGCCACCGATGCCGCCTTCGCCCGCCTCGTCTCGGCGCGGGTGCAGCGCTCCCTCACCGCCGAGGAGGCCCTCGACCTCATCGACGAATACCCGGACGAGCGAGACTTCGTCCTCGATTATCTCGCCATCGCCGTCGGCGCCGTCACGAACCTCTTCGCCCCGCCGCTCATCGTTCTCCACGGCCGCATGCTCCCGCGCCGGCCCTCCCTGCTGGCGGTGCTGACCGATCGCGCCGCCCGGCGCAAACTCGCTCCGTTCCGCGATCGCTGCCGGCTTGTCCTCGCCAGCACCACCAAGGCCGAAGGCGCGATCGCCGGGATTCTCGACCACCTCTTCGAGGAACTCGGCCCGACGCTCCAACCTTCGGTCGTCGCCGCGCACGCGCAGTCTTGACCCGTCGACGGAACCACGCTATTCCGCCGGACTCGCACCGTGTCCAGGGAAGGACCGCCGCGCATGCCCGTGTGCCGCGCCATCGTCATTGTGTTGCTTGCCTGCGCCTCGGGTTGCCTTCCGCTGCGCGGCGAGCGAACCGCACGGCAGATGATTCAAAGCGCGAACCCGTTCGGCCTGACCACCGCCGCGACGCGGGAAAAGGTCGTCGTCCGGTCGGTCCTGCTGGAGCGGCCGACCGGGGATTCGTATCTCGGTGATCAACTATGGGATACGACGATGAAACCACTGCCGCCGGAGACGGCGGCCTTGCTCGCCGAGAACGGCCTGCGCGTCGGCACGTTCCCCAGCAATGCCCCGGCTGAACTGCTCGAACGGATCGACGCCGGCGACGGCACCGTGCGGCCCCATGAGGCCACCACCAACCTCGGCGAGGCCAAGATCCTGCCGGTCAACGGACCCGTCCCGTCCGTGTCGTTCCAGTCCTTCGACGATATCGGCGCGACGCCGACGCGATTCGAATTCGCGAACGCCCAGTTCGGCTTTACCGTGACCGCCACGCCCGCCGACGGGGAAAAACTGTCACTGGTCTTCGAACCCAAGCTCCAACACGGCGACCGCCACGGATGGCTCCGCCCCACGCTCGACGGCACCGGATTCATCCGCCACGACCAGAAAGGAGCCGAGCGCTTTCCCAAGTTGAAGTTCGAAGTCAAATTGCGCCAGGGGGAGTTTTTGGTCATCGGTCCCTCCGAGCGACCGGCCGACCGCCTCGGCGGTGCCTGGTTCGTGTCGGACTCGAACGGCGGAAGCCGGATGCGCGTGCTCGTCGTGCGCGCCTGGCGCGGCCCGTCGGTTCCTGCCGATCCGCTCCCCGGCCGCCGCGTCGCCGACTCCCACCGCTGACCGCCTGTTCCGATTTTGTCACGGCCGCTTGCCATTAACCTCCCGCATCGAGTAGCATCGGATCCATCTCGTTCCCCTCGGTTCGGAGGGTGTCATGGACCGCATCGCCATTCCATTGCTTGTGTCGGTTCTGATCGCCGCCCATCTCTCGGCTGCCCCGGTTCCAAAATCCGTCAAACCGGTCGTCGGCGAGACCAACTCCAATGCGCTCGTCAAGGCGCACCGCGACAAGCTCACTCTTTCCGCCAGTTCCGAATGGGAAAACTGGCCCGTCGGCCACCTCTTCGACGGCAACGACAAGACCTCCTGGTACTCCAACAACGGTGAAGCCCCGCAGAACGGCCGGAATCCCACGATCAAGGTCACGTTTCCCGAAAACGTTTCCGTCAAGCGGATCACCGTGCTCGGCAACCGCGACCCCCAGTACCTCGAAGGTTATTTCGTGCTCGAAGGGAAGATCGAACTGCTCGACAAGGACGACAAGCTGATCGCGTCGCACGACCTGAAAGGTGCCGGAGAGAAACACGATTTCGACCTGGTCCTGAACAAGCTCACGACGGTGCGATCCGTGCGCTTCACTGCGACGAAGGACGAAAAACAGATGGGCTGCGTGGGCCTTGGCGAGTTTCAGATCGAATGATTTCCCAAAGCCTCCGGCCGCCGATTCGCCGGTCAGAAAGCAAGAGGCCCCGGGTTTGCACCCGGGGCCTCTCGGATATCGCGGAGGCGGCTGTCGCAGACAGCTGCCCGTCTGCGGCTGTCAGACAGCCGCCGCCTCAAAACCTTGGTAACACGGACTACTCAAGGGATCACCTCCTTCGCTGAATGATGTCGCGTCGGACGGCTCCGTACCAATGGGAGTCGTCCTCGGCCTTCAGTCCGTCGCGCCACGGACGCGCGACCCGTATCGAACTATACCCGGCCGACCAGCCGAATCCAAATCAAAATACCGGATTCGGACCTGAGTGAACCTTTTGATCGGTCGTCGCATCCCGGAGAAGCCGGAAATCGCGTCCGCGTTTTCCCATAGAATGGAACGGTCGAAAGAATCCGAGACTTGAATCGAGCATTATGAAATCGCACCGGCTGGCCCGTATCGGCGAAGTCATTCGCGAAGTCGCCAGCACCACGATCCTGTTCGAATTGAAGGACCCTCGCGTCAAGGGCGTCACCGTCACCCGCACCGAGGTGGCCGGCGACCTGCAGCACGCCAAGGTGTACGTCTCCGTGATGGGTACGGAGAAACAGCAGCAACTGGCGATGTACGGTCTGGAACACGCGGCCGGGTTCATTCAGTCCAAGGTGGCGAAGCAACTGGCGACGCGGTTTGTACCGGTCATTCAGTTCGTTTTGGACGACGGGATCAAGAAAAGCGTGGAGATCAGTCGTATCCTGGCGGAAGAACGGGCAAAATTGAAGGGTTCTGACGTTGCCAACGATCCGGCAACGGATACCGATGAAGGGGACGACGATGCCGCCGCCGAAGAGGACGATTCGGAGGAGGCCCGATCCGAACCCGTTGCCGGTCCCGTTGACGGGTCGCCGCAACCCGGATTGCCGTGACCGCGTCCGCCGATCCGTGAGCCTCCCGCCATGCTGGCGATCATGAATAAGCAAGACCTGCTCGCGAAGTCGCTGAAGCTGCTCGATAAGAAACTGCCGCCGGCGGGCGTCCCGGAACCGCGTCCCGTTCTGGAAGAAGTTCTCTACGCGATCGTTCGGGAAGGCTTCACGACCGAGGGCGCCAACGCCGCGTTCGCCAGGTTCAAAGGGACCTTCTTCGACTGGAACGAAGTGCGCGTGAGCACCGTGCCGGAGATCGCGGACGCCCTGAAGGGGGTTCCCGACGCCGGACGCAAGGCGCAACGGATCAGCGAGATCCTGCAATACGTCTTCGAAATGTACTACTCGTTCGACCTGACCGACCTCGACAAGAAGGGGTTGAAGCAGGCGGCGAAGCAACTCGCCCGTTTCACGGGAATGACCGACTTCGCGGTCGCCTGGGTCATCCAGCGGTCGCTTGGCGGTCACGCCCTTCCGTTGGACGAACCGACGCTGCGCGTGATGCGACGTCTCGGCGTGATTGAATCCGAAGACGAAGATCTCGAGTCGATCCGGGGCACTCTGGAACATGCGGTGGCCAAGTCGGCCGGGCCGGCGTTCACGGATCGCATCGCGACCCTGGCCGCGACGGCCTGCCGCGAAGGAAAGCCGCGTTGCGCGGATTGCCTGCTGAAAGCGGATTGTCCGACGGGACAGGATCAAGGCCGTCGGCCGCCCGAACCCAAGCCGAAGCCCAAATCCCGCTAGTTGACGAGCCGTCGCGTCCATGGACATTCGGATCCGTTGCCCGTTCTGCGAGACGAAACTCGTCGTCGGCGACGATTTGTTGGGGCATTCGGTCCGGTGCGAGGAGTGCGGAGACTCGTTTACGGTCGAGCATTCGACCAATGCTCCGTCCCCGGCACCGTCCGTGGAATCGCCCCGCCCGCGCCGTCGCCGCGAGTCGGAAGTACCCCACGACGAGGATGACGACGACCGGACCATCGATGGATACGCTTTCGACGACGATCGCCCCATTCGCCACAAAGCTCGCGTCAAACCCAATGCTATCGCGCCGATCGTCTTTGGCGCCGCACTGATGCTCACGATGCTGTTCGTGTCGGTCGGGCTATTTTTCGTCTTTGGTTTCGGCTGGTCGACAGGCTCGACCCCGTTGCCGCCGGGTGCCAAGTTCCGCATCTCGAACGCGGGTTGGATTCCAAATCAGGGCTTCACCATCGACGTCGAGACGGCCGACGGTCGTCCGCCGATGGGCGGATATCGCATCTGCTGGCGGACGACCGACGGGCGCGGTTCCGGCCATTCGACGATGCGCATGCTGGCGTCGCAGCAGACGCAGATCGTCCGGGCGCCGCGTGCGCTGAACCAGTCATACGAGATCTGGATCGAGCACGAACCTTCGACGGGCGCGAAGGTGTCGAACGTGTTTCTCCTGCCATAGTCGCATGACCGGCATCATGTTGGCCGGTGACGGACGAGTTTCCGTGCGTGGGAAATCGGAAAAATCGCCATCTTCTCGCGCTTGTGGAGCACGACGCGGCCCGGTTAGAATTCTCATCATTCCTCCCCCCTCCACTCCCTGCGGTTCATTGGGAACCGAGGAGCCTCTCCCGTGGCGCTCATCAACACCTTTCTGGATTCGATCGGTCAGGCGTTTTGTGAAAAAGGCCGTCGCGCGTTGATAGGTGAGCTGGCTTACGGCGACGTGATGTCGGACGTGGCGCGTGTCGCCCTCGATTACCTCCGCAAGCACGGCCCCACGGAGGACATCCAGCACGCGCTCGAAGACGTGGCCTCATGCGACGACGCGGCCTACCGCAAACACCTGGACAAGATGATCGAGCGGCTGAGCCAGGTGCAACCGGTACCCTTCAAGGAAGTCCTGGTGGATTATCTGCTCCATCTGCCGGCGACGGTGCGGCAGATGTTCCGCCGGCCCTCGGATCCGACGGGGCGAACGGGTGCGGATAAGCTCGAGTTCTACAAGTCCGAGCAATTGCTGACCTATCTTCCGCCGCGGCGGTCGCATTTCCGCGCGGGCACCGCGCCGGAACACCTCGACAACTGGCAGCTTGTCGAGTTGCGCGGGCTAGGTGAATGCAGTGAAGTTTGGCTGGGACAGGACACATCCGATGCGGCGGAAGCGCCGGCGGCCCTGAAGTTCGCCATCGATCCGCAGACCGCTGCCCGGATCCGTTCGAACCAGGAGCTGTTCGTGAAGGTGTTCAACCTGAACGAGGTGAACGGGATTGTCCCGCTGCGCGCCGTTTATCTCGACAGCGAGTTGCCCTGCCTGGAATCCACGTTCGTGTACGGTTACGACCTGACGGGGCTGATGAACGAATGGAAATGGCGGTTCGACGCGCCAAAGCCGGAAGCCGCGATGAAGATCGTGCGCCGGCTCGCCGAAATCGTCGGCCGAGCACACGCGCAGGGGATCGTGCACCGTGACCTGAAGCCTTCGAACGTGCTGGTGCATCCCGGCGAGGGCGGCAAGTTTTCATTGTGGATCACCGATTTCGGCTGGGGTCAGATCGAAGCCGAGCGCTCGCTGGAAATGGCGCGGCACGGCGAGACATCCAAGTGCGAGCAGTTGCGGCTGTCGTATCGCGGGGCGTACACGCCGCTCTACGCGTCTCCGCAGCAGCACAAGAACGAATCGACCGATACCCGCGACGATGTGCATGCGCTCGGAGTGATCTGGTATCAGCTGCTGAAGCGGGACCCTCACGTGGCTGCGCCGGTCGGGGACGACTGGGCGGAGGAATTCTCGCGGTACGGTTTTACCCCGTCGCAGGCGAAGTTGCTGTCGGCGTGCGTGGCGACGCGGGCCGATCGCCGGCCGGGCGACGCGAAGGCGCTCGCGGACCTGTTGAAAGTCGAGGCGGTCTCGGCCGCCGCGATGACGCCGGCGGCGGAACCGGACGGTTCGAAGTTGATCTCGCTGACGAACCAGAGTACCGCCAGCCACAAGCCGGTGGTGACGTTGCGCGGCAAGACGGTGGAGCCGGACGCCGCCGCTGCGGCCGCGGCCGCGCTGCTCGGCGGGGGCGGCATCGGCGGCAAGTATGGAACCCGACCGACCGTGCCCGGCACCGGCGGCAGTGGTTCCAAGAATTTTCCGGCGCTGCTCGACAAGACGACCGACGGCCGGCCGCGCCTCGTGCGCAATTCCCTCGGGATGACATTTGTCTACATACCGGCCGGGACCTTCAACATGGGCGCGACCGACGAGGAGGCCGGCCGCAAACAGCACGAGACGCCCCAGCATCCCGTCCGTATCACCCACGGGTTCTATCTGTCGATCCACCCAGTCACTCAGGGGCAGTACGAGAAATTGAAAGGGAAGAACCCTTCCTTCTTCCACAAAGTGCAGGGCGGTGCCGGCGACCTGCCCGTCGATTCGGTGACCTGGCACGACGCGGAAAAGTTCTGCCAAAAGCTGAGCCAGCTCGCGGATGAAACGCTCGCCGAGCGGACGTATCGCCTTCCCACGGAGGCGGAGTGGGAGTACGCTTGTCGGGCCGGGACGATGACCCCGTACTGGTGCGGGTCCCTGTTGTCGGCGAAGGAAGCACACTTCAAATCGGCGGCCGGAGGGCAGGGCCAGCCGCACGCCGTCGGACGGTCCACCCCGAACGCCTGGGGCTTGCACGACATGCACGGCAACGTCGACGAATGGTGCGGCGACTGGTACCACGAGTACTTCTATTTCGACAGCCCCGGCAACGATCCGATCGGACCGGGCAAGGGCGAGAAGAAGGTGGCGCGCGGCGGAAGCTGGGCTGACACCGCGGTCGATTGCCGCAGTGCCGCCCGCAAGGCGATGAACCCGAATCAACCGTTCAATACGGTCGGGTTCCGCGTCCTTCTCGTTGCGAAGTGATCCGACTTATTTCGCTTCAAAGTCCTTGGGAAGCCGACGCCACGCGCTGTGGATGTGGTTGGCCGGATTCTTCGCGCCGTCCGCCTGCATGTTCAGGAATTCGATCACGAAGGTCGGCCCGTGGACCCGGTAGGTGTAGCCTTTCCCCGGCGTCGGATCGCCGGCATAGGCGAAGTGAACCTTTTCCAGGCCGGCCGATTTAACCCGCGCGAGTTCCTCGGCGGCCGCGTCGGATGGGATCCGGTTCGCATAGGCTTCAATCAGGTTCCACAGCGTTTTCTTCTGGCTCTCCGTGAGCTTGGCGGCGGCGACGCCAACCGGGCTCCCGACATCGGCGTCGGCTTGCTTCTCCTTGATTTCCGGCAGCGCCTTCGCCTGCTTGGCCGAAGACCGTTGGTCGTCCGAAAGGCTCTTCACCAGATCCCGCGCCAAATCCTCGATCTCCGGCAGCGTCCGCAGGCCCTTCTTGTCCCCGGACTTCACTTCGGCCGGGTTCGCTCCGAACATCAGCGGCGTCGCCGCGACCACCTGGCCCTTGTCCAACGTCATGTTGATCGACATGTGGTGGCCTTCGAACCGCCACGCCCACAGGCCCGTCGCGGACGGTTCGCCGAAGATGCTCACGAAATACCAGTCCTTGTTGCGCACCATCGCGCTCTTCGGCCCCTCCAGTTCGAGGAGGATCCCTTCCAGGCTCATGATCGTCGTCGCCTGGTCGTAGCCTTTCGCGCTCAGACCCGCCTTGAGGAGTTGCATCAAGGCGTCCTTCTGCCCGGCGTTCAGCTTTTCAAGCGGTACGCCCTTGCGCGTGGATGTCCGCGTCGCGTTGTCCTGCTGCGGCGTGAAGTACCACGTGGTGCGGTGCGGATCCTTCCAGTCGAACACGGCCTTTGACCGCAAGTCCGCAGGCAGTGTGCCCAGAAAGGCATTCGCGGCGTCCGCGAGTTTCGCGCCCGTCGGCTTCGCTGATTGGCCCACGAGTCCCACGGCGGCGATCGCCACGAGGGCGACGGCGAACATGAACGGTCGACGCAAGCGATTCATGGCATGGCACCGAGGTGGAAAGGGGCGGATAGGCAAGGATAGCGGAAAACCGACGCGATTGAAAGTCCCGGCCCGGGGTTTGGCGCGGTCGTGTCCGTGAACTACAGTTCGGGACGGTCGAACTCGATCGCCGGGAGGGGGCGGGCCATGATGATGCTCTTGTTGGGCACTCAAGTGATGCTGATGGGGATCGGCCTGTGGTGGATGATCGCCAAACGGCTGAACTACGCCGGGTACGAGATCCGCACGCCCGCGAACTTCTTCATGGGCGTGATTCTGTTCTTTCAGCTCCCCATGTGCTTTTTCATCGGCACGTCGGCGGGTGCGGCCGAGTCGATCCGCGCGATCGTGGCCGGACACGGGGTGGTTGACGGTAAGAAACTGCATCAAAAATATTGGTGGATCGATCCGGCTGTGACCGGCGGAGCGGTGCTGCTGGCCGCCGGGATCGGGCTGTTCAGCGTTCGACCGGAACGATCCGACTTCCGGCCGCACGAGGCCCCGATTGGCGTCCGCGACTACGTCTACGACTTCAAACAGAAGGAAGCTGCGGCCAAACGGTGGAACCGCGAGGAAGACGCCTACGACGATCACGAATACGACGATGAGCGGGACGAAGTAGCCCGTTGACGCTCCAACGCATGAAGCCCCGGTCAAGCCGGGGCTTCTTTAATGGTCAAGCCAGCGAAATCGATTACTTGCGGTGGCGAATCTTGGCGCGCATCCGGCGCTTCTTGCGACCGACCTTCCGACGCCCCGTGCCCCGCCTGCGACCTGCCATATCGCGACTCCCACAATCCGATTCGGAAAATTCGAAGAACGTTATCCTAGACCGCGCGGCGGCCACTGGCAACCGCGCGGCCCCAATTCCCCGACTTCGGGAGACGGCTTTTACGTGTTCGACAGGAACCATTCACTGAAATCGTAGTTCAGGCCATGCATGGCATCGCCGAGGTGAATGTCGACGATGCTGTCGGTGCCGGACAGGGTTCCTCCGAGGCTCCCGACGAAATCCGCACCATCGAAAAGATCTTCGGGTTGGGTTTCGATCAGCGTGTAGGTGCCGGGGCGCAGGTTCTGGAACGAATAGTTGCCATCGGCGTCGGTCGTGGCCGTCAGTACGACGCTCTGGCCGAGGTCATTGACGCCCTGGAGTGTGATCGTGACCCCGAGAATGCCGACGTTGAAGTCGTCGCGGATGCCGTTCCGATCGTTGTCGAGCCAGACGCTGCCGGAAATGCTGCCGGTACCTCCGCTCGTGGTTCCGCCGCCGGTGCGCACGGCCCATTCCTCGAATCCGCCGTTGGCAATGGCACCCGGACGGGTTCCCAATCGCGAGTAGAGATACAGGAAATCGTTCGGGTCCGAATTGGCAAAGGCGGCATCCGGTACCAGCAGTGCCATGTCGCCCGAGCCACTGCCGGAATTCAACCGGGCATCGAGCAGAACAGTCACGTCGCCCGCGGCATCGAGATCGAACACCGGAGCCAGGCCCGAAAGGGTTTTCGCGACCGTGTCGTAACCCGACAGGTATTCGACTCCGCTGACAAAGATGCGAACGTCGTCGAGGGAGATCCGGGAAGCGGACGATTTTTGGTTCACATCCAGCAAAAATTCGCGATAGGCCGTACCGTTCTCCATGACCACGGGTACTTGGGAAAGCTTGACATTGCGAGTGAATTGCGGGCTTTTGTTTTCGTCGAATTGGAGCGGCCGCGCGGAGGTATTGTAACCCTGTTCCGAACCGCCGCCCGACGCCGCTCCCTGAAGGCGAACGAACGAGTGAATATGCCCGGTCCCCGTGGGCTGTGCGTCGACCTGACGGACGATGGCCCCGTCGGAGACGAATGCCTCGGCATCGACCGTCGTGAGATCGACCAGTTGTGCCGGTACGAGCCGATCGTTGAGGTGTTCCAGGTTCAGTGTGGAAAAATGAGCGCGGCGCATGAGATCACTCCCCGATGGAAAGGCGAACGTCCTGATCGTGGTGGGGCGAACGACCGAAGCATGGGATCGACTTCGGACACGGTCAAACGGTCGCAATCGTTAGCGTCGTTCCGGCAAAATCGAGAGAGGGAATGGATCTTCTTTCCGAAACGAATGTGATTCGGCGGGGCTTCACAATAACTCAAGTGCCGGTTGGATTGAACAAGGTTTGCGGCGAAATCGGACGCCCGATCCGTGTCCGGGTTCGCAAATAAGGGGAAATCTCGTCCACGAGAATCATGCAGTGCTGTCGGGAAATGCGTCAGCGGGTCGAATGCCATCGCGATTTATTCGCATTCACCGCCGTGCTGCCATTTCTGAACAGCGGTCGATCACGCTGCCTCATGTTGGGACGAAGGACAGCCGAAGATAAAATGCGGAGGCGAGTCTATTCGACGGTCAAGGTGTAGCGATTGTAAAAATTTACGGGAAAAAGCGGTTATCCACGCCTTTTTATTCCTCACGAATTCCTCGACAGACCCGCATTCCTTTCCTATTTTAACTAGGATCAAATAGTCTCTCGTTTGGGGCTGCGCAAGAATCGCAGCCAGCTGAGTTCCCTCCCTGAACGCGAACGCGAGGCGGATCCACGGAACGGAGTGTTGGCCGGGTAGATGGCCCAGCCCCGATTCGCTCCTTCTCATGGAGGTACTGGACATGCTGAAATCGCCCGCGTTCCTCGGCCGACTCTTCCGCACGCCTGCGGCGATCGAATCTCCTCGCATGCCCGTTGTTCTCGATAAATCCCCCGTACTCGTCGCCGACGGTCTGACGCGCAGCTTCGGCTCCGGCGACACTAAAATGTACGCCCTCAAGGATGTCTCGCTGGCGCTGCATCGTGGCGAACTCAACCTCCTGATGGGACCGAGTGGTAGTGGCAAGAGCACGCTCCTCGCCTGTCTTTCCGCATTGCTCCGTCCCGACTCCGGCCGCGTCACCGCCCACGGCCAGGATGTCTGGAGCATGAACAACTCGCAGATGGAAGAGTTCCGCCTGAAACACTGCTCGTACATCTTCCAAGGCTATAACCTGTTCCCGGCGTTCACCGCCCTGCAACAGTTGGAAGTCGTTCTCCAGTGGGGTGAAGGCCTCGGCCGTCGCGAGGCTCGCAAGCGTGCCGAACACGTCCTCGGCCAGCTCGGCATGTCCAACCGGATGCACCTTCGCCCCGCAGCCCTCTCCGGCGGCGAGAAGCAGCGTGTGGCCATCGCCCGCGCCCTCGTCAAGAACCCCTCCTTCATCTTCGCCGACGAACCGACCAGCGCCCTCGACTGGGACAACGGTCAGCAAGTCATGGACCTTCTGAAAGAGTGTGCCAAACTCCGCGGCGCGATGGTCCTCGTCGTCGCTCACGACCATCGCCTCGAGAGCTATGCCGATCGGATCATTCGCATGGCCGATGGACAACTCGTCCGGAACGCTTCGCCCGATTCGCCTAAGCGTCCCGAAACTCGGAAGAGCCAAACCCGAGTGCGCATCAACGAGTTCGAGTTTGCCAACGTCTGAGGTGGTTCGGTCGACGTCGCGCTCCCTCGATCCAGGTGGGAGGCGACTTCGACCGTGGCGCACATCCGATAATGTCTTGCAATCGGTTCATATTTCTACATCACATTGAGCCGGCCCGGCAGCCACTACGCGATGACGCGCGCTCCGACGTTGAGCGTGACGTGCCCGTTGGCGAGTTTGAAGTTGTTCTTCCAGCCGCGATATCTAATGACGTGCTGTCTGTTTGGCCGCAAGGCGTCCGAGTGCGGAACGCGGAGTGAAAACCACCGACGTTTAGCGGCGAGGCGGAGGCTCTGCGCAGCCGAGCGCGGTACGATGGCGGGAGCGGAGGGCACGGCAATGACTGAGGCGGAGTGGTTGGCATGTGCGGACCCGATAAAAATGCTCGCACACTTCCAGGAAGATTGGAAGACACTCGACGACTTGAAACGTGGATTCCCAACGGACCGGAAATTGGAACGGTTCACTATCGAATGCTGTCGCAAGCTTTGGCCGTTACTTCCTGATGAACGATACCGACGCGTTGTTGATATAGCAGATGGGTTCATTGAAGGTCGAGCAAGTCGAGAGCGACTAATTCGGGCGAGAGAGGGGATACATGGAAGGGTGAATCCCAAGATAGATATTCCGGCCTACTACGCCATCGACTACCTCGCAGTGCTGGCGGACAGAAATCCGAGAAGTCAAATTGCCCAGTATGTCGCCAGCAAGGTAACTAAGGCCAGGGGAACATCACGAGAGCTATGTGACTTAATGTGCGAAATCTTCGGCAATCCCTTCCGCCCCGTCGCGTTCGATCCCGCGTGGCGCACGTCCACGGCCCTCGCCATCGCGGAGGGCATCTACGACGACCGCGCCTTCGACCGGCTGCCGATCCTCGCCGATGCGTTGCAGGACGCCGGCTGCGAGAACGGCGACATTCTGAACCATTTGCGTAGTTTGGGTCCGCACGTGAAGGGCTGCTGGGCGCTCGATCTGGTGCTTGGGAAGGAGTAGGTGACGCGCTCGGCTCCGAAGACTCCGCCTCGCCGCTAAACGGTTGGTGATCCCCCGTACGTCCCGCGCTCGGCTCCAAAGACTTCGCCTTGCCACTAAACGGTAGGTGGTTTTCACCCCGCATTCCGCACTATACTAAATCCCATGACGCCGATCACGCGCGAGATGCTCCGCGACTACATCGACGAAGCCCTGCCGGACGCCGAGCTGCCGCTCGTCGAGAAGGCCCTGCGAGACCGAGCCGACGTGCAGGCGATGTTCAAGCAGATCCGCGAGGAACTCGATCGCGGCGAACACTCCATCGGCGCCATCTGGCGGCGCGAACGACTCTCCTGCGCCACCCGCGAACAGCTCGGCGGCTACCTCCTCGACGCCCTCGACCCGGACCTGCACGACTACATCGCCTTCCACCTGAAGACCGTCGGCTGCCCGCACTGCCAGGCGAACCTCGACGACCTGACGAAGCGTAAGGCCGAGGCCGAAGAGCCGGTGCGGAAGCGCCGTCAGAAGATCATGAAGTCGACTGCCGGCCTGTTGAAGAACGCGCTCGGTTCTTAATCCCGCCCTCCGAGTTCTCCCGCCGTGCATTTGCTCGCCCAGGTCGATTTTTTCGCCACCGTGCTCGCGTTGCGCAAGCTGGATGTCGAAGCGCTGCTGCTGCCGGTGCTAATCCGGCTCGTCGTGATTCTCGCGGCCGCGCGACTGTGCGGCATCGCGATGCGCCGTCTCGGCCAGCCCACCGTCGTCGGCGAGATCGTCGCCGGCATCGTTCTCGGTCCGTCGCTCTTCGGATGGCTTTTCCCCGGCACGTTCCAGTTCCTCTTTCAACCACATTTCGAAGGTATTCCGTCGGAACTGAGCCAGGCGGCGTTCGTGAGCATCTTCAAGGTCATCGCGCAGATCGGGTTGATCTTCCTGCTGTTCCTGATCGGTCTGGAATTCGATTTGGCACACCTTCGCGTGAAGCTCGGCCCGGCGGTCGCCATCTGCGGCGTCAGCCTCGTCGTGCCGTTCCTGCTCAGCTTCGCGCTCGCGCCGTTCCTCCACCCCCTGCTGGAACCGCACCCGGAGAAGGGGCCGGTGCCGATGTTCGGCATGACGGTCTTCCTGGCGACGGCGCTCGGTATCACGGCGCTGCCGGTGCTTGGGCGCATCCTGATGGAAATGGGTATCCAGCGCACGCGACTGGCGACGGTCATCATCGCCGCCGCCGCCATCGGCGATCTCGTCGGTTGGATCCTGCTCGCGACCGTGTCGTCCATGGTGAAGGCGAAGTTCGACCTCACGCAATCGCTGGAACTGATGGGCGCGACGGCCGTCTACTGCGCCGTTATGTACGTCGTCGTCCGCCCGCTGGCGGTGCGGTACTTCCGCGCGGCGCTTGCGAAATCGAACGGCCAACTCACGCTGAATTCCTTCACGATCCTGCTGGTGCTGCTCCTCGCGTCGGCGATCGCCACGAACATCATCGGCATCTTCTCGATCTTCGGGGCGTTCGTCCTCGGCATGGTGCTGTCGACCGAGGACGCCCTGCGCGAGGCGGCGCTCGCCAAACTCCGCGATTTCGTGACGGCTTTCTTCCTGCCGGTCTTCTTTACCTACACAGGCCTGCGCACCGACCTCGGCACGCTCTCGCTCGCCACGCACGGGCCGGTCTTCGCCATCCTGTTCGTCGCCATGATCGTCGGCCGGTTCGGCGGCTGCGCGCTGGCGGCGCGGCTGTTCGGGTTCAACTGGCGCGAGGCGGGCATCGTCGGCGTCACGATGAACACACTCGGTCTCATGGGCCTCATCGTCATCAACATCGGGTACGACCTCGGCGTGATCCCGCGGAGCCTTTTCGGCCTGCTTGTGTGCATGGCGGTCGTCACCACGGCGATGGCGGCGCCGATCATCGTCCGCCTGCGCCACGGCACGGAAATCGAGGAACCCTTGAAGCAATCCGGCTTCTTGGACCGGGAATTCTGACGCATCGCCGGCGCAATCGTTCAAGTCTGCCGCGCCGGCAGCCGATACCTCCGATGTCATGCGTTGCGCCGTATTCGTCCTCCTGCTGCCGCTCGCCGGCTGTGCGGACTTCGCGTCCGTGCGCCGCGCGCCGCCGCTGCCCGCGCCCGCGCCGCCGGACATGGCCGCGTACCGCATCGGCTGCCCGGATGTTCTCGAGGTCGGCTTCGCCGAGAAACCGGAGTGGGATTGCCTCCTGGCGGTGGACGTGGACGGCACGGCCCCGCTCGGCGAAGCGGGTCGCGTGCCGGTGCAGGGGCTGACCACGGCCGAGGCGCGCGCCGCAATCGCGGAGGCGACGGGCCTGTCGGCGGACGGCGTGCTCGTCGTTGTCGCCGTCCCGCGGTCTGGCAAGGTGTTCATCACCGGGCCGGAGAACAAGCGGATCCGCGCCGTGGCGTATCCGGGGCCGACGCCGGTGCTGGACTTCCTGCAACTCGCCGGCGCGATCCAGCCGAAGGAATCGAAGCTGAACGACGTGTACGTGGTGCGGCCGAACGTCGCGGCCGACGGTGCCCCGAAGGTCTTCCACGTGGACGTCGAAGCCGTGCTGCTGGACGGCGACCCGACGACGAACGTGCTGGTGGAATCGTCCGATCACGTTTATGTCGGCGAGACGCGCCGCGCGAGTTTTTCCCGCCTGTTGCCGGATTGGGCGAGGCCGATCTACCGCAAGCTCGTCGGCCTGATGCCAAGCTGGGAGTGAAACCCGATTGTCATTTCCGCCCGTGCCGGGTAGCATCGGCCCTCACGATTCGGAGTGGCCCGCGTGTACAAGACGTTTGCGATCGGTTTCCTGAAATACGTCGTCGGCTTCGGTTTGCTTGCGTTCGTCATCCATTCCAACTGGGAGCCGAGCGCGGGCAGTCCGGGCATTCGCAATCTTCTCCAGCAGCGCCCGAATTACGACCTGCTGGGGGCGATCGTGATTCTCACGGCCATCACGGTCTCGTGCCAGATCACGCGGTGGTACCTGCTCGCCCGCGCGCTGGAGCTGCCGTTCCGGCTATCGGACGCCTTCCGCCTCGGAATGGTGGGGTACTACTACAACATCGTGCTCCCCGGAGCTGTCGGCGGGGACTTCCTCAAAGCCTACTTCATGTACCGCGAACACCCGGAACGCCGCGCAGCCGCCGTCGCCACCGTCGTCGTCGACCGCATGCTCGGCCTCTTCGGCCTCCTCCTCTTCGCCGCCCTCTTCGGCGGCGCATTCTGGATCCTCGGTGATCCCCGCGTCGTCGGCAACGGCTATCTCGAAAAGATCATCGCCATCAGCGCCGGGCTGGTCCTCGCCGCCGTCGCCGGCTGGGTCGTCCTCGGCCTCCTCCCGCCAGCGCGCAGCACGGCCTTCGAGAACGCCCTGCGCGGCCTGAAGTGGGTCGGACCCACCCTCGCCGATCTCTGGGCCGCCGCCGCGATGTTCCGCCAACGGCCCAAGTTCCTCTACCTCACCATCCCCATCACCGCCTTCGCCCAGACGATCATGATCGTCTACCTGCACCTCGCCGTGCGCGTCTTCCCCGGACCGGAGATCGGCACCTTTGCCGAGCACTGCATCATCGGCCCCATCGGCTACATCGCGCAGGCGTTCTTCCCGGCCCCCGGGGGCGTCGGCGGCGCGGAGGCGATCTTCGGCTATCTTTACACGCTGATCGGCCGACCGGAACAAGCCGCCGTCATCGGCCGGCTCACGATGCGTGTCGCGGAGATCGGCCTCGGCGTGCTCGGCTACATCGTCTACCTCTCCATGAAGGCCGAACTGCCGATTCCAGAATCGGAAACAGGCGAGCAAAAAATTGCATCGTCCCCGGCGGCGGAGTAAATTGAGAGGCATCGTTTTGCCCGGACGGGGAAGCCATGCCTGCATCGGTCACATGTCCGAGTTGCCGGTCTGCCGTCGCGATCCCGGCCGACCACGCCGAACCGACGATCCGCTGCGGCATCTGCTGGACCGAGGTCGCAGTAGGGGCACGGGTGCCATCGCCGGCCAAGCCGGTCGTCGCGTCGCCGTCCCCGGCCGCACCCGCCGTCACGGTGGCGACGAAATCCGTTCCGGAACTGCCGGGCAAGCCGCTGCCCGGCATGGCGAAACTGGAGGAACGGATGAGGCAGGCCGCCGCTCGCCTCGCGCCGCCGCCTGCGCCCGCCGCGCCCGTCCGCGCCACCGTCGTCGCCAAGCCGGCCCTACCGCTCGTCGAGATCGCGCCCGCGGTTGCCACCGTCGCGCCCGCGATCGTCGAACCGATACCGATCGCCGAACTCTCCGAAGATGACGAACGTCCCGCGCGGCCGTCACGCACGCGCGGCTCCCGCCGCCGCGAACGCGACGACGACGACGATTTCGACCGCCCCCGCCGCAGGCACCGCGAGACGCCGAAGGGCAACCCGCTGCCGTTGATCCTGGGAATCGTCGGAACGATCCTCCTGCTCGTCGGCGGCGTCTACCTGATCGCCCGCGCGACGCGCGGTCCGTCGGATCGCGACATCGTTCCGATCGCCGCGGATGGCAACAACCCGCCCGTGCAATTCAACTTGCCGAACATGGACCCGAACCCGGCACCCCCACCCGCGCCCCCGGTCGGGTTCAATCCTTTTCCCAATATCCCGAACCGGCCGGTGCCGGCTCCCCGGCCGCAGGACAAGTTCCCCGACCTCGTCGTCCAGAACGGCGATGGATTTTCGGCCAAGTGCTTTTCCCAGAAGATCGAAACCCCGTTCACGACCTTCAACCTCTACGACGACGCGTATCTCATCGCCCATGCCCGCGGGAAGCGGCTCGCCAGCAACAGCTTCCCGCCGGTCGCGTCGATCGAAGTGACGACGGCGGACGTTCCCAAGGAGGTGACTCCCGACCTGAAACGGATGGTCGCCGAGACGGTCGTTCGCCGGGGCGAGGTCCGGGCGGTCAAGTTCGCCGGCCACGACGGGTACGAAATCGTCGACGACTTCGCCGGGCGGAAAACAAAAATCCGAGCCGTGCAGGTCGGCTGTCGGATCTTCCTGGCGAAATTCACGATCAACGGTTCCTTCGGCGACGCAGCGGCGGCGGAGAAGGCGCAGGACGAGTTCTTCGACAGCTTCACGATCAGCTTCGACGCCAACACGCCGGCACCCGCGGCGGGCGCGGGGCTTGTCCCGAGAAACCGACTGCCGGTTCCCCGGCCGCCGACGCCTCCGAAACTGCCGCGTCCGAAGCTTCCCGGTCAACCGTGATCGACATCCGCCCTACTTTCGATTCTTCTCACACCTAGAAAACACCACCGCATCAACCTCCAGGGAAGGTCCCGAATGTCGGCGCGATTCACCGTCCTCGCCAGCGGCAGTTCCGGCAACGCCGCGTTCCTCGCGCACCGCGGGTTCGGGTTGCTCGTCGATTGCGGCATTGGTCCGCGTTCCCTCTCCGATCGCCTCCTCGCCGCCGGCGCCAAATGGTCCGACGTCTCCGCGGTCGTGCTCACGCACACCCACGGCGACCACTGGAACCGTCTCACGCTCGCGCGGATGCTCCGCGAGCGCGTCGCCCTCGTCCTCCACGAGGACCACGCCAGCCACCTCGCCGTCGCCTCGGACGAATTCCCGGCGCTCGCCAAGGCCGGCCTCGTCCGCACCTTCCGCGCCCGCGAGCCGATCGCCTTTGCCCCTGGCCTCACCGCGTGGCCCGTCCGCGTCCCCCACGACAGCGAACCCACCTTCGCCTTCCGCTTCGATGGACGCGACGAGTCCGGGACCCGCGGTTGGTCGCTCGGCTACGCGTCGGACCTGGGTCGACCGACCGACGAACTGACCCGCGCGTTTCGCGATACCGACGTACTCGCCATCGAGTTCAATCACGATGTGGATCTGCAGCGGCGCAGTCATCGGTCGGCGGACCTGATCGCCCGCGTCCTCGGCGATCACGGCCACCTGTCGAACCGTCAGGCCGGGGAGTTCGTCGGGCAGCTCAACCGCGAGCGCGCGGTGCCGCTGCGGGCCGTGTTCCAGTTGCATCTCAGTCGGGAGTGCAATACCCCGGACCTGGCACGGGTGGCCGGCACGGAGGCGACTCGCGGCTCGTCGCTCAAGCCGAAACTGGTCACCGCGCGGCAGGACATTCCGTCGGAACCGTTCACGATCGAAACCCGTGCCTGGAAGGGGACCGCGTCGACGACGCTCGACTCCGCCGTGCCGTTTCAGCCCGCGCTGCCCGGTCTGGTCTGATGGGGCCTTGAGAACGGAAGGGCAAAGTCGTAAACCGATGATGCGGGCACCCGTAGCTCAACTGGACAGAGCATCGGTCTTCGGAACCGAGGGTTGGGGGTTCGAATCCCTCCGGGTGTACTTTTCTCAACGATCTTCAGATCTCCTCCAGACTCGTTAATCGCCTGCATTTCAAGGCCATCCGCGATAGAGAGGTCCTTGATCTTCATGGCGATCTTTTCGTCACCCGTCGTCATATTTCCGCATGGATTGTCGCCCGTTACTGCGCCCGGCACTGCGCCCGTGCCCGGCATCTTGAGCTTCGCGATGTCGGGGGCGACTCCTTTCAGGGAGGTGTGGTTGTACCGATCCATCGTCAACGTGATGGTACTGTGCCGGGCCAATTCTTTGGTCGCCGCGGGCGAAACGCCGGAGTCAATCAGTGCGGTGACGAAGCGATGACGGAGGGAGTGAAAGTCCGCCTTTTCCTTTTTCGAGTTTTCGTAACGGAGGAAATCACTCTTTTCACGCTCCTCACGTTCGGCCACCGTTTTTGCCTCGGCCAACCAGTTCCGTCGAGCTTGAGCGAGGTCGTGCCGGATCATGTCGCCGGCCTCGTTGTGCTTCGCCCACTTGCCCGGCCAAAGAGCGCTATCGGCCTCTTTTTCTCGAAACCAGTTCCGGAGTTCGATCACGAGATCGGGATGGAGCGGAACGGTATCTCGCTTGCGATGCTTTGAAATCTTGGCCTCGACCACGACGTGGGGTGGGTCGTCGTCGAGGTGAAACGACTTCGTCGTCAGGCTCGCCAACTCGGAAGCTCGCAGACCCGTCATGCTCGACACGAGATAGAGCCACCGTCGCTGAGGTCCACTCAACTTCCGGAAAGTCTTTCCGCTTGCGGCCGCAAGGAGAAGGCGATCCATTTCCTCGACAGTGAGTGTCCGGCGGACATGTCGGACATCGACGTCGACCGTCTGCCGCTCCAGGAACCGGAACGGGTTTTCCGGAATCCTGCGGGCTTTTACCAGCCAATTTCCGAAGCCGATCAAGGCCGCCACGTAGTGGTTGTGGGTCTGGGGTCCGATCTTTTTCCGCCGCTGGTCGGCCAGCCATTTCCCAGCCGGGGTGCCGTCCAGATCCGAGATGATCAAGAACCGGCAACCATCGAAGACTCTCTGGCAGCGAGACACCGCCTGGCCCGCCTGCTTCTCGGTTGTCCCCCGATCGCGGTGGTGCTGTCGATAATCGTCCAACACGTCGCAGAGTGGTCTAGAACGGTGGTCGGAATACTGATCGCGAACTCCGGACCGCTCCTCATCGATCTTCTTGAGAAGTTGGACCAGCATCCGTTGCGAAGCCTCCTTGTTGACGCTGAAACGTACGCGTTTAATGGAGTCGTCGGACTGCCGAACCTCGGCGCACCACTTCGAGGAAGGCTTAAGGTACTTCGTCTTATCCTTGGACAGCGGGTAGTACTGAGACTTTCCGTTCTCCTTGACGTGGAGGTGAGGCCTGTTGTGGCGCGTCACGATCTCTGCGTCGGCAGGGAGAGGACAGGATCGGTCAGGTCGAAATAGGGCGGGCATGGATGCAGCCTCGTGATGGTTGAGGAAGGTCGAAAACAATTTGTCTGTTGGTCGAGTGAACTACTTTCGAGTAGTTCGTCGCTCCTTCACCATGGCCTGCCAGATCGGCGCCCACACGTTTCGAGAAGGACAACCGGCATCGATCCATGCGGTCAGTTCGCGTCGATTCCACCCCACGATGCCACCCAATCGAATCGGTTCCGGTGTCTCCCCGGCTGACGTCATTCGGTCCCAAGTCGATGGCGAGATCGAACAGTATTCGGCAGCCCCCTTGCGTCGAAGGAGCCCGGGGGCCAATCGAACTCGGGATCGGCTTTTGCTCGATGATGATTTTTCTTCCATGATGATTCTCTCAAATGGTGATCGTTAAAAGAATGTCGGTTGTTTCTCAGCACCGTTCATTTCGCAACCCAACTGCGAGGTCTCGTGCCCACCTCGGTGACTCCGGGGTGCCCGGGCACTCCGGAGTCACCGAGAAAAATCGCTGAAGGAATCGGTGTGTAATCGCAACCCGTCATTCGGTCTGAGGCGGACGGTCGCGATCGATCATTAGCTTTGACTTCTGTTCAGACTCCGCCTGCATGGACACGGATGGCGGTGCCGAAGTGCTCGCCTTCGCCAAAATCAATGAACATGGCTCGGCAGGACTCAGCTCATGTCCTGGACCTGCTGAGAGAACAACCGGGATTTGCGTCCCGATCCTCCCTTCCTCCCGTTCTGGAAGGCATTCACACTCGTAGTCTGTGAGGATCCGAACTGCGTAGCGTATCACCGACGACTTCGACCAACGGTATCGTTTCTTTGCCGCGGCCCCGAATTTTTTTGGTCCCGTCAGATATCTATCGCTGCACCCTTGCTTGCGATGCCAATCGCGAAAAGCTGTGTAGAAATCCGATGCTGACAGCGATGGAGCGGTAGTCACTCGGACTTTCTCGTCAAAAAACTGCCCGACGATATCTTCGTCGCGGCGATAGTCCGCGACCGAGGCCATGACCTCCGCGGGCGGCTGGATCTTCTGGCCTCCCGCGTAGTACTTGACCGCTTCTCGCACCATCGACGCGAGGATCCCGGCCGACTCGCCGCGCAGCGACTCGGCGATGTTGGCGTCGGCCTCGTCCTCCGGCGGGTACTCGCCGTCGGGCTTGGCGAGGCGATCGGCCGCCGACCAGAACCGCCTCGTGAACTCGACTAGGCGGACCCGCCGCCAGATGCCGCCGTCCGTGCCACGGATTCGCGGTCGACAGTTTGTCGCGAGTATCAGTTTGTGAGTTGCGCGAAAGCTGAAAAAATCCTGCCTGCAAAACCTCGCTGTGACTGTGTCAGAACCCGTCAGTGACTTGACGCGACGTTCGTTCAGAAGGCCCTCCTCTTCGGTTTCCGAGCAGATGACGAGCCGTTTGCCCATCAGCGAGGCCTTCTCGGTCGGGTGGCGATCACTTCCCCCATCCATCAAGATTTCTGGCGGCGCGAAGTAAACAAAGTCCTCGCCGAGTACGTGCCCCCACAATTCAAGGAGGGCGGTCTTGCCGTTCGCGCCGTCACCGACCAAGAGGACGAACGTCTGATCGCTCGTTTCCGCCGTGATGAAATAGCCGCTGAGATCACGTAAGTACTCGGACACGGCCGGCCGGTCCGGGAACAGGCCTTCGAGGAACCGATCATATTGAGGGCATTTTGCGTCGGGCAGATACTGCAACGGGCAAAGTGCGGATAGGTAGTCGGCCGGGTTGTGCGGGCGGAGTTCCCCCGATCGAAGGTCGATGGTCCCATTGGCAACCGTCAGCAGGTAGGGATGCAAGTCGAACTTTTTTGCCCCACATTCGACGTAGATATCGACGTGACTGCGTGCCGCCGTCAGCATACGTTGGACCTTCACGACCGAGAGCCAGGCTCCCGTGCAGCCGAGTGATTCTCGTGCCTCCGCGAGGTTCGCCTCGGCGGTCGCGATAGCCGTCGGGTCGGCGGGCGGAGTTGCTTGGCGCTGCTGCTCCAGTGACCTCATCCCCGTCGCGACCACTTCTAGCGCCTTCGCCCGCAGCTCTTCGCCCAACATGAATGCGAGACGCTGGACGAGGATGCCCTGGCTATCTCTGACCCAGCGGATCCCGTCATAGACGCTCCAGCAACCCCAATCGGCGACGTATCGGACTCGATCGTTGTAGCGGGCTACGTACCGCAGAGCCCGCTCGGCGTCCGTCGGGCCGCAGGTGATCGGTTCGGATACTTGCGATGATGTTGAAGTAACGGCTTCCGGAGCGACGGGCACCGCCGACTGCATGAGCAGCTCGCAAAGTAACCGGCCCCTCTCGGGCCATGGAATGTTTTCGCGATCTTTACGAGTGAGCCATATGCGGACGTCTTTCGCGCCGTCGGGTGGAAACGCAATGAGGATCGGTTGGTCGAGTCCCTTCGCCAAACTCCGGGCGAACGACTCCGCCCCATCGCGACCGGGCCACAGACCATACTCTTTTTGGTCGTTCTCACCGACTACGATCACCGGGAAATTGCCGTCGATCTCGGCCAGCAGTTCCACTGTCAGCGAGGCTCCACCACTATTCGAGGGACGTCCGATCACCGATAGTTCGGCGGCGGTCATCGCGAGGGTGTCTGACGGCCCTTCGACCACGAAAAGGGGCCCACTTCGATCCTGCCAGCCTGTCGGCAGGTATAGTCCTCGGCGGCTGCCTTTCATTGTTTTCTTCTGGCTGTTGCGGTATCGCCGCAACAATCCAATAATGGTTCCTTGCGCGTTTCTCTCCGGAAATGTCCAACATCCCGCCAAGACCTGAGGCCCATCGCCTGGTACGGCATCCGGCACTTCGTTGGCGATGAAGCCAATCCCGGGTAGAGATTTGAACACGCTTGTTGGGAGTTGTAGTGCGTACCCTAGTGTTCCGCGCCAACACTCGTCGAACGCGCGAGCGTGTTCAC
This sequence comes from Gemmataceae bacterium, assembly GCA_019636445.1. Lineage (GTDB taxonomy): Bacteria > Planctomycetota > Planctomycetia > Gemmatales > Gemmataceae > Limnoglobus. The sequence goes on from JAHBXO010000044.1 coordinate 24,006, forward strand.
GTGCAACAGTCCCCCAGTCCGGAAATGATGCATCCGCTCGACCTGCCTTCGGTCGTCGCGTGGTTCCTACCTCGCGGTAGATCGAATATTGCGGGTCGCCCTTCGCAAGGCCCAGAAAAACGAAGCCGGACTGCTCCCCTGTGCACCTACCGCAGAGTATGAGGCCGTCGTGACCGACCGAGCACTTGTGGTTCCCGTCGCAGACCGGACAACGGTTATCGCCATTGACTGATGTCATCTCTTCGCGGCGGGATAAATTGGATATAATATCATTAGCCATGACGCGGATCCCATTAAGAGCGTTGTGGTTTTCCGCGGCCCAGGGTACGATCCTGGGCCGCGGTTTTCTGAAGGTGGGTGCTCTTCCCACGCCCAGACGGCTCAATTCGTTGATGATCACTCCGGTTCTCTCGCTGGATTCCATGGTTCGCCAAAAAAAAGCAGCGTCAGCGCTATATCGCGCAAAATCAGGAAGTGCTTTCCTCGCTTGCGGACGGCTCCATTGAGTCGGCCCTGCGAAATCCAGTAGTAGATCGTCCTCCGACTCCGCCCGAGCAACTGTGCCAGTTGCTCGGGTGAGATGACCGGCGGATACTTGCGGTCCTCTCCGGCGAGGTGCGCGAATCCGATCGGGGCGGGTTCGATCTTGGGCGTGGAGTCTGCAGCCATCGAACAAGTGACCTCGTTGAATCGAACATGGCCGGATTGGACCAGTTATTTGCAGTTGGCTCTAGTGCATGGATTTCGAAAATTATGCACGGATTGTTCGAGTCCGAGATTGGATGAATGCTGCCGGAATTGAATTCGCGATTGGAGCGTGTTTTGTCGAATAAGTTCGACCGGCGACGAGCACACCATCGAGAACATGCCGCCTGCATACAGTTGCTACCTGACGCGTTTGCACGTGTGCCTAACGGGGTGATCGAGGCGGGGGACGTCGCTCCAGTTGCCGACGCACTGCGCGATTTGGTTTACAACCGGCAGAGAGCGGCGTCGTTCAGGCAGCGTGCAGTCGTGATGCAAAATAACTCCACCCCAAGGGCGGGGCGCGATCAAGCGGCGGTGGCGTATTGATTGTCACGAGACGTCGGTGCACTCATGTCCAAGCACGCAACCGGAATGTATGCACGACCGAGTTGTGTGATTCACAAAGATTCAGTCGCGGCTTTTGAGGTGATCTTCGATAATTCTTTCAGGTTCAGTCGTTGCCAATTTCGCGAAGTTGTTTGATCTTGTTTCTCTTGCCCTGCCAGCAAAGCTTGATCCACGAGCGAAGCCTGCGGACCGAGGCGGTTGAAGTTAGCTCTAGCACATCCATGGCCACCTCTTCGCTCCAACTGACGTAGCCGGGAGGCCGTTTCGTTTCAAAGCGGCTGTCCAGCGATCGATCAAAGTGGATCAGCCGAAACATCTGGGCATACTGCGCATAATGCGCGACTCCCGCGAAGCCGCGAGGCAAACCGAGTCTCTCGGCGGCCTGCTGCTGGCATCGCCTGATCTTTCTTAACATCTGGTCATCAGTCTGAAATGGATAATGGATTGGCAGAAAGATGTGGATTCCACTTGTAGGATTCGACGCTGGATTGTGGGCTAAAAAATTTGGAATGAGCGGGCCTTGCGGGACTGGCAAATCCCAAGTAGCCATTCCCGTCAGCCCCCAGCGGCCCAGGAATGATTTGATCTTTTTTTCATATTTGCTTCTAGATTTAGACTTCTTGGCCAACAAGTTGGAGCCATAATTTCCATCGAATTGAACTCCCAAATAGATATTCTTTCCAAAGATCCGCTCAGCTTCGGTTTTCAATGCATCGCGTTCCAAGCAGAATTGCGGCTCGGTCAGTAGACGCCCCGCGACGCCGCATAACCTGTTGATGCCTTCTTCCGCTTCATTATCCGCACGCTTAGAGTCTAGTATTTCAGACTGGGACCATTTTAAGTTGAGATTTTTAATATCGTCTTCTGTTAAGTCAAATCTCTTGTAGGTCAGCAAGTGGTTAACAATAAAATGGTCGCCTGTCACGCCAATAATATTGTGACGCTTGCAGAAACACGTAAAAGCGACTTCGGCATCCAAGATTTTATTCGTGAAGAACTTCTTACTAAGAATATGAGAGGTCGCCGATTCTGGCAACGCGTATTTAACTTGAGCCTCTGGCCATTGCTTGATCCATTCTGCATGGTCTATCTTGAATTTCAGCCATTCTTGGCCAACACTCAAGAATCCATTGCCTACTAATGAATTAACCATTGTTTCACCGGGGCCGGCCCTCTATGCGGATTGTGTGAGCATTGAACGATTTCGCCCTCTTGCACCCTGTTTTATCAAGATCGAATTCGCCCCAAATGGGAGCGTGCGAAAAGTGGAATATAGTCGGATTCTTCACGGTGTACGGTCGGCACTTTCGTAGGTCCCCCACCCCCCGCGCCAGTAGGGTCGCCGTGTAGACAATCGTACTCAGCAGTTGACCACCGTCCACGTTGGCACCAAGTCGGTTCCGCCAAATGACGGGGATTCGATATCCCATGCTGGAGGTCAATCGGCTAATCTCGATCTTATCAATGACAAATTCAATACCTTGTGTTGCGAACCATTCTGGAACAGTCGCCGCGCGGCAACTCCGGCGCTGAGAGGGTACTCGGCTGAATGCCGTTGCGTGAAACCTTAAACCGTTGACCCGTCAGGGAGTTGAGCTGGCAAAAAGTGGCGACGTCCGGCCAGAGTGGGGGTTCTCACACCATCCACTCGACAGAACGTCGCCATGACCAGTTTCGCCAAGGCCATCGCCCAAATCAAGGGCAACCTCGAACAGATCCTCCCCGACGACCTCGTCAACCGCATCGCCCAACTCCACGGCCTCGCCACCCGCGCGTGCACCCTCACCCCCGCCGTCACCGTGCGACTCGCGGTCCGACGCTGTCTCGAAGGCGGCTCCGCCGTCCGCCACCTGCGGCACCTCGGCGGACTCGACTTCCACCGCTCCTCCTACGGCCGGGCCGTGCAGCGGTTGCCGGAGACGTTCTTCACCCTGCTCGCCGGCGTCGTCGCCCGCAAGCTCCGCCGCGACCGCCCCGCCCCGCTCTGGCACGGCCACCGCGTCCGGCTGCTCGACGGCAGCGGCGTCTCGATGCCCGACACGCCCGAACTCCAGGCCGAATTCGGCCAGCCCGGCAACCAGAAGCCCGGCTGCGGCTTCCCCGTGGCGCACCTGCTGGCCCTCTTCGACCACCAGACCGGCTACCTCGTCGAGACGCACCTCGCCCCGCTCCGCACCCACGACCTCGCCCCCACGCCGACGATGCACGACGCCATGCAGGAGGGCGATTTGCTCTTGGGAGACCGGGCGTTCGGCAGCTTCGCCCACCTGGCACTCCTGCGGGAGCGCGGCTTGCACGGGCTGTTCCGACTGCACCAGCGACGGCCGCACGGACTCGCCCGCGACCGCCGCTTGACCTACCGGAAGCCGCCGAAAAATCCGTCGTGGATGACGGACGCGGCGTACGCCGAACTGCCGGCGACGATCACCGTGCGCGAGGTGCGGGTGACGGTGAGGGTCCCCGGCTGTCGCGTGCGGAAGTTGTGGCTGGTCACAACGCTGTTGGACCGCGAGAAATACCCGGCCCGCGACTTGGCGAAGCTGTACGCGCAGCGTTGGGCGGCGGAGACGAACCTGCGGCACCTGAAGGCGACGCTGAACATGGATGTGTTGCGGAGCCGGACCGTGGATGGCGTGCGGAAGGAGGTGCAGGCGTTCGTGCTGGCGTACAATCTGGTGCGGTCGGTGATGGCGACGGCGGGCGGGCAGCAGGGGGTGCCGGCGGAGCGGATCAGTTTCGTGGATGCGTTGCGGTGGCTGCGGCGGGCGAAGGCCGACGAGCCGGTGCCGGTGTTGTTGGTGCACCCGGCGCGTCCCGGCCGGTTCGAGCCGCGGGCGGTCAAACGCCGACCGAAGGAGTTCGACCGATTGACAGGCCCGCGGAAGGAATTGAAGGACCGATTGCTGAAAAACCAAGGGAAATGACACTCACGCAACGGCATTCAGCTATAGCTCAATCGGTAAAAAGGGTTTCCAAGGCATGACGAATGGGGGCAGGTCAGATCATGCGAATCGCCCATTTCAATCGCTAGGCGGGGGTGGGGGGCTTGCCGATGATGAACTCGTGACAAACAATATTAAGTTGTGATAAGACTAGCCCGCTACTTCAGAAAGCCGATGACATCCCTGCTTACCGTCTGGATGACGGTGATCGGACTCGGCGTGTCAGTGACGCATGCCCATGCGACCGGAGGGGCTCGTCATGTTCATGGCAGCGGTTGGAACCTCAGTTTCTGCCCCGTTGTGCCCCTCTCGGTAACGAATGGCACCGACGAGGCGCACCGCCATTTGTACTTGCTCGGAATCGAGTTCCCGAACGAATCGACACCGGACACGGTCCCCGCCAACGTCAGTGCAACCGAGCCGGCCATCGCGCAATCGTGCGATTCGCTCTTCTTGGAAGACTTGAGCCAATCGGCAATTGACTCTCCGGTCTTTGGTTATGCCCTCAACTGTTGTCCGAATTGCCTGATCCAAGACTTCGCGCCTCGACTCGACCCGTCCGTCACTCTTTCGACCTTTGCCCGTCGCGCTCTGGCCGGCGTTCTGCGCTCGTAACCCCCACAGTACACACATCCCTTGCTCGCGGCCCGCTTAATGGGGCCTGTGACCCCCGGCAGTCTACTCGTTCTCAATTCATTCAGATTCACCATGATCCCGAGGTGATTTCATGTCCGTTTCCGTTGCGAACCAGTCGGTCATGCCGACCGTTAGTCTGCCGTCGACCCCGCTACCTTCGCATCAACCATCCCGTGCCGGACGGGTGCTGGTCGGCATAGCCCTCGTGGCTGCTGGAGCCATCGCCGGAGTTATCAGCACCCGCCTATTCCTCGCATCGCATTCGGCGACGGAGATGCCGAGCTCCGTGTCCGTGGAGAAGGAACCGGATAGGGACGAAGGGCTGGTCAGACTCGACGAGGCCCGACAGTCGGCAGCCGGGATCGGGACCGTCGCCATCACACCTGAACCTCTTCTAGCCAAGACCTGGCGGACCGGCCGGGTGGCCCTGCACGATGATCGTCTCGCCCACGTCTGTCCGCCGGCCGAAGGCGTAGTGCGGGAGGTTTCAGCCCGCCTCGGCCAGTCGGTCGCCGCTGGCGACGTGCTCGCGGTCATCGACAGCCGGGAACTCGGGCAGGCGAAGCTGGACGCCTACAAAGCCCGAATGGCCCTGACCGCCGAACGAGAGGTGGCCGCCCGAACCAAAACGACGATGGCCAACGCCGACGAGTTGCTCAAACTCCTGGTCGCCGAAACCCCGCTCGCTGAAATCGAGAAACGCATGACCGACAAGCCCATCGGCGACTGGCGACAGCAACTCCTCGGAGCATACACCCGGTGGAACCAGTTGAAGGTCCAGGCTTCCTCTCAGAAAGCGGCGGGCGGGGCGGTGGCCGAGTCCATCCTCCGCAAGTCAGAAGCGGATGCGGAGGCGGCCGGAGCAACGTACACGGCGCTCGTAGAGGAATTACGATTCCAAGTGAAAAACCAGGTTCGGCAGGCGGACTTGAAACTCAGGGACGCCGAGACCACGCTCGACATCGCCCACGCCAAGTTGCTTCTCTTCGGGTTGTCCGCCGCGGCTCTCGAGAAACTCGACCCGATCGCCGAGGGGGCGACGACGTCCCAACTCTTTGTCAAGGCCCCGTTCGCCGGGACGGTCGTGGAGAAGCACGCCGTCCGGTCCGAACGGGTCGGCCCGCAAACCCAGTTGTTCGTGATCGCGGACCTGTCCCGGGTGTGGGTCCAAGCCGACGTGTTCGAGGCCGACCTGCCTCTCGCCCGTAGCCTGAAGGAGCAGAGTGTCGTGTTTCGTTCCGCCGTCGCCGGGGTGCCCGAACGGGTAGCCAAGGTGGTGTACGCCGGCGACCTGATCGACAAGTCGTCGCGGTCCCTCACGCTCACGGCCGAGGCGGACAACACCGACCGGCAACTCAAGCCGGGCCTGTTCGTCGAAGTCGGATTCGACACGGGAGATCGAACGGCGGTCCTCCAAGTCCCGGTGGCCGCGGTCCTACGGCACGAGAACAAGCCATTCGTGTTCGTCCAAACGGGCGAAGACTTGTTCCGCCGGGCTGACGTCGCCCTCGGCCGCTCGGCCGGGGACAAGGTGGAGGTGACCGCCGGCCTGAAGGCGGGCGATCGGGTTGTTGTCCGCGGCGGCTTCGTGCTCAAATCCGAGCTGCTCAAAGACCAGATGGCGGGGGAGTGATCACACCATGATCGTAATTATCGACTTCGCTCTGAAAAACCGTTTCTTGGTGTTCCTGGGCACGCTCCTGTTGCTCGCGGCCGGGGTGTACGCCGCCAGTCGGCTGCCGGTGGACGCCGTGCCGGACGTGACGAACGTCCAAGTCCAGGTGATGACGACCGCCCCGGCGCTCGGCCCGCTGGAGGTCGAGCAAGCCGTGACCATCCCGGTCGAGGCGTCGATGAGCGGAATGCCACGAGTGGAGGAAATCCGCTCCGTATCGCAGTTCGGGCTGTCGGTCGTCACCGTCGTGTTCGAGGAGGGGACGGACATCTTCTGGGCGCGGCAACAGGTGAACGAGCGGTTGCAAGAGGCCCGTGAGAAAATCCCCCCCCGGCGTGCCGTCGCCCCGGCCTGGGCCAATCGCCACCGGTCTGGGCGAGATCTACCAATTCGAGGTGCGCAACAAAGCCGGGTACTCGCTACCACTCATGAAACTCCGCGAGGTGTTGGACTGGCAGATCGCCCCACAATTGCGTGGGGTGCCCGGGGTGATCGAGGTGAATACCAACGGTGGCGAACTGCGAGCGTTCGAGGTAAGGCCGGACCCGGACAAGCTGCGAGAGTTCAACATACCGCTCGCGAAACTGTTCGATGCCCTCCAACAGAACAACGCGAACGAGGGGGGCGGCTATCTGCTTCTGAAATCCCAGGAGCAGCGGATCGTCCGCGGCGAAGGCCTCCTCCGAACGCTCGACGACATTCGAAATGTCGTTCTGGACACTCGCGGGGACGGCACTCCGATTTACGTTCGACAGGTCGCCGACGTCCAATTTGCGTCCGTACTCCGACAAGGCGCCGTGACGCGGGACGGTCGCGGAGAAGGGGTTGTCGGGATCGTCATGTTGCTGGCCGGCGAGAACTCGCGGGAAGTGGTACGGGCGAGCAAGGAGAAGATGGAGGAGATCAAGAAGACACTTCCCGAGGGGATAGAGATCGACGTGGTGTACGATCGGACCGAGTTGGTTGAACGGACGGTAACAACGCTCGAACACAACCTCCTAGAAGGCGGCGTGTTGGTGGTCATCGTCCTGCTGGTCCTGCTCGGCAGTTTGCGGGCCGGGTTGGTCGTAGCCCTGTCCGTCCCGCTAGCGATGGCGGGCGCGTTCGTCGGCATGTGGTATGCACACCTCTCCGGCAATCTGATGAGCCTGGGCGCCATCGACTTCGGGTTGATCGTGGACGGAAGCGTGGTCTTGATCGAGAACGTCGTGCGACGGGTGGCCGAGCACAGGCACCATCACAAGGTGGCCAAGGCACCGCTCGAAGTCGTCCGGGACGCCTGCCGAGAAGTGGCACGCCCGGTCGTCTTCGGTGTCGGCATCATCCTGCTTGTCTATTTGCCCATCCTGACTCTGAAGGGCGTCGAAGGGAAGATGTTCAAGCCGATGGCCTTGACCGTCATCTTCGCCCTTCTCACTTCCCTCGCACTGGCCCTGATCCTGATGCCGGTGTTGGCGTCGGTGTTCCTGAGAAGCGTGTCCGAGACCGAGCCCTTCCTGGTACGGTGGGCGAAAGCCCTCTACCGGCCACTCCTTCAGCGCGCCGTCCACCACCCGGTGCCGGTCGTATTGGCCGCGGCCGTGTTGTTCGGACTCAGCTTCTGGACGGCGTCCGGGATGGGGGCCGTGTTCATTCCTAAACTCGACGAGGGATCGATCGCGATCCAGGCCACTCGGCTGCCGAGCGCGTCGCTGGAAACATCGGTCGCCATGACCACCCAGATTGAAAAGTGCCTGATGAAGTTGCCCGAAGTGGAAACCGTGGTCTGCAAGAGCGGACGGCCGGAGATCGCCAACGACCCGATGACGATCAACCTGACGGACGTGATCGTCACCCTGAAGCCGAAGGAGACGTGGCGGTTCGCCCGCAAGGAAGACCTGGTGAAGGCGATGGAAGAGGCCCTCGAGCGGGAGGTGCCGGGTCAAGCGTATGCGTTTTCCCAACCGATCGAGTTGCGGGTCGCCGAGCTCGTGGCCGGGGTCAAGACGGACGTCGGCATCAGCGTGTACGGGGACGATTTGGAAACATTGCGGGCCACCGCCGAACAGGTTGCTGCGGTGGTCAACAAAGTGCCCGGGGCGGCGGACGTGGCGGTCGAACAGACCGGCGGGCTGCCGTACCTGCGGGTGATCCTCAACCGCGACGCCTTGGCCCGGTACGGCATCAATGCCCGAGCCGTGCTCGATGCGGTGGCAGTGATTGGCGGAAAGGAAGTCGGACAAGTGTTCGAGGGGCAACGGCGGTTCCCTCTCCAAGTTCGCTACCCGGAGGCCATCCGCGAAGACCTGGACAAGCTGAAGCGGGTGACGGTGGCCGACGCCCAGGGGCGACAAATTCCGTTGGAGCAACTGGCCGAGTTGAGGTTCGAGGACGGTCCGGCCCAGATCAGCCGGGACAACGTCCGAAGACGGGCCGTGATCAGTTGCAACGTCCGGGGTCGAGATCTCGCCGGGTTCGTCGGCGAAGCACAACGGGCGGTGGACACGCAGGTGAAATTGCCGACAGGTTATACGGTCGCGTGGGGTGGCCAGTTCAAGAACCTGCAAGAGGCGTCCAAGCGGCTCGCGGTCGCGGTTCCAGTCGCCTTGTTGATGATCTTCGTTCTCCTGCACTCGACGTTCGGGTCGTCGAAACTGGCCGCCCTGATCTTCCTGAACGTGCCGCTGGCCGCGTCGGGCGGTGTGTTTGCTCTCTGGCTGCGGGGAATGGACTTTTCCATCTCGGCCGGTGTCGGGTTCATCGCCTTGTTCGGTGTGGCCGTGCTGAACGGAGTAGTGCTTGTGACCTACATCGTCGAGTTGCGAAAGTCCGGCATCCCGGTCCAGGAATCGGCTTTCGAGGGGGCCATGCTCCGCCTGCGGCCGGTGCTGATGACGGCACTCGTCGCGACCCTCGGGTTCATCCCAATGGCGTTTTCGAGCGGGTCCGGGGCGGAGGTGCAGAAACCGCTGGCGACCGTGGTGATCGGCGGGTTGGTGACTTCCACGTTGCTGACGCTGTTCGTCATCCCGGCCGTGTACCGTTGGTTCGACCCGACTCCGGTCAGAACCGACGCGCTACCGGAGATCCCGTCGTGATTCTCCAATTGATCAAGCCGGCCCGGTTATTCGGCCGACATGAGGTGACCTATGCCCGGTAACGTCACGGCGCGATGGCGGGAGCCGCCCCCTCCCCTGGCATAACAGGTTCCGAGCTTATCGCACGAGACTCTCGAGGCAAGAAATCCTCGAGATATCGTTTCTGACCTTGGAAATCCAGCGTTTTCGTGAAGGGTAGGGAAGCGGAGGGAATAGCTCGAGATGTTTTCCCATTCACATACGATGTCCGAGCTGAAAAAGTCTCGAGTTGTGTAAACTAACAAGCCAATCCGGGTTCATGCAAAAACGCAACTGGAATCGAGTTAACAAGGCGGGACTTGATCGGTCGGTGGTCGCCTTTTCACGGCCTTCCGGCGGTTGTCAAGTATCATGTTATCTGCCGCGTTTCCATTGGAAATCGTAGGTTCTCGATGCCGTGTCAGCTCGAACCGCTTTGGCTTGTTCTCGCCGCACTATCCGACAGGATACTCCGCCAGACCGTCGAATTTCTCTGCGAATAGTAAAGGATTTTGCGGAGCAAGTTGCCAGATCGGATCGCGATCACGCCGCACGAACTGTCCCGATTGTCGAGGTACGCGCGCATGATTGATTTGGCCAACCAACGATAGAAGACGAGTAATCCATGTTAAGTGAACGTGATGTTTTCACGAATGCCATGGACTGCGCAAACCCGGTAGATCGAGCGGCATTCTTGGCCGCGATCGAAGTCGAAGATCCCGCCCTCGCCCAACGCGTTCGGCTCCTCCTTCTTGCAAATGACACGACTGATAGCCTCCTCGACATGCCGGCCGATGCGCCTTTCGAGTTCAAAGTCGGAGTCTCGACACAGAAAACACTCGCGACGCAGGCCTCCGACCCTCACGCAACCCGCTCGGTCAACCGCCGCGGCGCGAAGGGGCCGCACGAACCTCGCATTCAAGTCGAGGGGTTCGAGATCGGGGAAGTCCTCGGGCGGGGCGGAATGAGCGTCGTGTACAAGGCCGAACAGTTGTCCCTAAAACGCACCGTCGCACTGAAGATGATGCTGGCCGGCGCGCACGCGGGGCCTGACCAGAAAGCGAGGTTCAGGATAGAGGCCGAGGCCGTGGCCCGATTGCAGCACCCGAATATTGTGCAAATTCACGAGGTCGGCGAGTCGGGTGGCTATCCGTACTGCGCGCTGGAATATGTCGCGGGTGGGACTCTCGCTGAACGGTTGGGCGGCAAGCCGATGCCGGCCAAGGAAGCTGCCAAATTGGTTGAAACGTTGGCCCGGGCCATGCAGCTGGCCCACAGCCGAAACGTGGTCCATCGCGACCTGAAGCCGTCCAACATCATGATGACAGCCGACGGCATTCCCAAAATCACGGATTTCGGTTTGGCACGGCAGTTGGACCGGGAGACCGGCGCGACGCATACCGGACTCTTGTTGGGGACGCCTTCGTACATGGCTCCCGAACAGGCATCCGGGTACGCGCATGAGGCCGGACCCGCGGCCGACGTGTACGCCCTCGGCGCGATCCTTTACGATTGTCTCACGGGCCGGGCACCGTTCGGCGGCAGTACGCTCGCGGAGACGCTCGATCAAGTTCGTTCGCGGGAGCCGGAGCCGCCGTCGCGCCGGGTGCCGGGCGTGCCGGTCGATCTCGAGACGATTTGCCTGAAATGTTTGCGGAAGGAATCGGAAAACCGCTACGCGTCGGCACTGGAGTTGGCGGCGGAATTGGCCCGTTTTCAGAATAACGAACCGATTCTGGCTCGGCCGGTGGGTCGAATTGAACGGGCCGGCAAGTGGGTGAAACGAAATCCGGTCGTGGCGGCCTCGCTGGCATTCCTCGTGTCCATCCTCGTTTGTGTCACGCTCGCGTCTTTGATCGTCGCGGATCAATTTCGCGACATGGCGAATGTGCAGGCCGAACTGGCCGAGAAAGAGAAGAACGCACGCATCGCGGCCGACGAAGCGCGGGACGTGAGCCGTCGGGAGTTATATCACGCGGAAACGACGCTCGTTTTGCGTTCAACTTTCGAGCTGGGAAGTATCGAACGGCTCTCGGCCCACGCGAAACGATGGGAACCGAGATCCGACGAAGCCGAGTTGCGCGGTTGGGAATGGCAGCTGGTACGAGGACTGTCGAAACCGCTTGTGAAAGTCAACTTCCCGCTGACCGCGGACGCTGTCGCGAATACGTCGGATGGCCGGAATCTCATTGTCAACGTCGGTAGAAAATTGACACTGATCGATCTGGAGACGGGCGTGCAAAACCGTCAGTGGATCGTACCGGATTCCCTCGGTTCGGCCGATTCCCTTCAACAGGAGCGGTCGGGCGACCGGATTGCCATCTCCAAAGGGACACGAGTGGGAGTGTTCGATACCGAGAACGGGACAACAACATGGGAGCGACCCGCGGCTGGCCACCCGCGAATGGCGTGGGTTCCGAATTCCAATCGGGTCGCGTACCTCGATCGCGACGGCGTGTGCCGGATTGCCGATGCGGACACCGGCGCCGAATTGCGTTCATTCTCGAAGTTGCACGAGGCCTTCGCGTTTAGCCCCGACGGCCGGTGGTTCGCGACTGTGATCATGTTGAATTATCCCACACACGGCCTGCAAATTTGGAAAACCGAGGATTGGAGCGAGGCCAGGACGATTCCCATCGGAAAGTACGATTCGCGGTCGATCTCCTGGTCACCCGATGGAAATGCCGTTGCCGTGGCGGATTTCATCGGCCAAGTCTTTCTCATCGATCCCGCTTCCGGTGCGATAGCACGAACTCTCGAAGCGAACGGCCTCATGAACTCCTGTCTCGCGTGGCGACCCGATGGACGATGCCTTGCTGCCGGCGATAACGGCGGATTGATTCGCGTTTGGGAAACCGATAGTTGGGAGCAAGTGCCGTTATGTCGTCGCGTGACAGGGACAATTCATACACTCGGGTGGCGTGCGGATGGTACCGAACTGCTCGCTCGAGATTCCAAAGGAAATGTCCATTTCTGGCCAATGAATCGGCGACCCGCAGAATGGTCGTTTCATTTTGGAACGAAGTTGTCCAACACCTCCTACTTGACCTGCGCCTGGCATCCGGATGGTAAGCAGATTGCCGGGTCCGGAGCGGCTCCCGGCACCATCATTTGGGGAGCCGATGGCCTGCGAAAGCGGAAAGTTTCCGGCGTCGAATGGCAGTGGAGCGATGATGGAAAACTGAGCGCAAGCGTCCTCGGCGAATTCATCACGGTGTGGGACGCCGACGGAACGGCGGTTGCCAGAGTTGAACTCGTCGGGCAACCCAAGGTCTTGGCCTGGCAGCCCCAGAACCAGACGTTGGCGATTCGTACGGCCGATCGCATCTCGCTCTGGAAGCCATTGTCGGAGCCAAAGCCACTCGTGGTCAGCGGCGGGGCAATTCCGAAGTCGATCGATTTCCGATCTGGTGGGGGGTTGGCCTGGTCGCCGGACGGCCGTCAACTCGCATTTGGAGTGGAACGATCCCGCGAGGAAAGAACCTGGGAGATTCAGATTCTGAACTTGGCCGATCGTGAGGTCGTTGCAACACATGCCGGTCGGAACGGGCAAATATTGGCGCTCGCCTGGTCGCCGGACGGTCGTCAACTCGCCGTATGCCGCGAGGAACCGAACGTGAGTCTCTACGACGCTGCGACCGGTCGCATGGTGCGGGAACTGACGGGTCACGGAGCAACGGTGAATACTGTGGCGTGGTTACCCGATGGCACCCGAATCGCAACGGGGAGTGCGGACGGGTTGGTCAAAGTTTGGGACTCTCTCACCGGCCGTGCCACCGTGACATTCGATCTGGGTAGCGTCGTCCGGCATGTCGCCTGGTCGCGCAACGGTTCGTCGCTCGCTGCGGCGGCCGAGAACGGTATGATCCGTGCGTGGGATATCGGTTCTGGAAAGTCGGATTGAGGCAACGGGCAAATCGTGAGCATTAAACGCGACTTTTGCGGTTCCAAAAATCGACTCTTGAGAACGATTTCGCTCGGAGAAATGATCGATTGTCGTGCCAATGTCGCAGCCTAAACTACCGCCATGTCCGAAGTGACTCGCATTCTCGACTCGGCGACGTCGGGCGATCCGAAAGCGGCGGCCGAACTGCTCCCGCTCGTTTACGACGAACTGCGCAAGTTGGCGGCCGCGCGCATGGCCCAGGAATCCGCGGGCCAAACCCTGCAACCGACCGCGCTCGTCCACGAGGCCTTTCTCCGCCTGGTCGGCACGACGGACGCGCCCCGGTGGCAGAACCGCGGGCACTTCTTCGCCGCCGCAGCCGAGGCGATGCGACGCATCCTCATCGAATCGGCCCGGCGAAAACGCGGTCCGGAACGGGGCGGCCACCTCACCCGTCGAGAACTCGAATACGAACTACCCGCCGAACTGGGACGGTCCGATCAACTGCTCCAACTCGACGAAGCGCTCGACCGTCTCGCGGTCGTCGAACCGCGCGCCGCCGAGATCGTGAAGTTGCGATACTTTGCCGGTTTGAAAGTCGCTGAAATCGCGCTAGCCCTTGGAATTTCTCCTCGCACCGTCGACGCCGACTGGGCCTACGCCCGGGCCTGGCTCGTCACCGCCCTTCGCGAAGAGTAATCGTTCGCTTCGGAATAGTTCGGATTTCCTCGCGCGATTCCGCGCTCGCTCTCGCATTGAACGCAACGGCCGCCCACGGAACCACTCCGATCCACGGCAGCCGTCCAAGAGTATCGCCATGAAGCGTTGGATTCGCAAGCTCTTCCCCGCCGGTCACCGGCCCATCAGCCGCCAAGAACGGTTCAACCTGCTCGCACTTGAGGATCGCACGAACCCAGTTGTAACAACATCGTTCGTTGGCGGGACGCTCACGATCAATCTTTCCGGGAGTGCGGATTTCGCCCTGATCGAAGCGAATAGCAACGAGGGCGACGCCCAGACCTCGATCCGCGTTTCCGACAAGAACCCGCCGACGACGGGGAATCTTCAAACCTTTAACGGCGTGAACTCCATCTCGGTCAACAACACCTCCGGCAATCTCTTCAACAACACCCAGGTCCTCCTTCTCAGTTTCAGCGTGTTCACCGCTCCGCGGATCAATCTCTCGGGGTCGTTCTCCGTCAACAATTTCGTCTCCCAGGTTATCACATCGCAGTTGAACCCGCTCACCGCGAGCGACATCTCAATCGAAACTATGAAGCTGAGCGACAATCGCAGTACGCCGAACGCCCCGCGACCGCAGTTCTCCGCGCCAAGCATACGGATTACCGCGACCGGATCCGGCGATGCCATTGGCAGTGCCCAGTCCCCTCTCGGCCTCGATGGCGGATCTGGGCTACTGATCGCGAACACCACTCAGAACAACGGCAACCAGTACTTTGCCCTCAAATCCGGACAGATTCGCAACGTCAACGGCCAGATTGATCAGATCAACGCCGGGACGGGAACGGTCAATCTCTTTGGCGGACAACTCTTTGGTCTTGGAAATAACGACTTCGGTGATCAGACGATTTTCAACCTCGACCCGAACGCCGTGATGACGGTGTTCAATTCCGAAACCATTGGAGGACTGAACGGCACCGGCAATGTTGGGGTCTCGGCCGGCGGTGTAAAAACGCTCGTCGTGGGTGGAGGGAACACCAGCAGTCAGTTCGATGGCACCCTCAAGGATGTCGCCGGTACGCCCGCGGGACCCGGGGGCGTGCTCGCCCTGGCAACCACCGGCACGGGTACGTTCAAACTGACCGAAGCGACGAGCAACTACACAGGCGACGTGACGATCAACTCCGGTAGCACACTCGTTGTCCAGACAGCAGATCTGAACAATGACAACCCGACATCCAGTGCACTCGGCAACCCGTCAAAGTCGCGAAATATTAACGTCGTCGGGACACTCAATATCGCAAGTGGCTCACTGTTCGGCAGCGCCTCAGCGACTCCATCGGTGATCTTAAACGTCAATGGCGGGACAGTTACGAACTCAAATAATGCCGCGACGACATTTGGACCCATTGTTCTCAACGGCGGCACCATGGCCGCAACCGGAGGTTTCAACCAAGACTATCAAGCGTTCATCCTCAGCGGATCGCTCACTGTTGGTGGGAATGCACCCTCCAAAATCACTGGGACCGGCGCCAACGCCGGCATCAATCTGGGCGCCAACACACAGATCACCGTCGCCGACGCCACCGGCAATGGGAACGCCGACCTGGTCATCTCGGCCCGGATCTTCAATCAGAACGGAAATAAAAGTTCTGCGCCCGGTGGGTTCACACTCAACGGTCCTGGCAAGTTAGAACTGAATGCCGTGAATGCCTACACCGGCCAAACGACGGTTGCGTCCGGGATCCTTGGCGGCACGGGGACGATTGTCGGTCCCGTTCTCGTTCAAAGCGGAGGTACGATTCAGCCAGGTTCCACGACGGCGGGCACTCTCTCCACGGGAATGGTCACGTTCCAATCCGGTGGCACCTTCGGTGTGAAGATCAACGGCTCAACAGCCGGCCAGTTTGATGTGCTCAAGGTGGCTGGCACCGTGAACCTCGGCAACGCAAAACTCGTTTTGGCCGATTCGGTCTTCGCCACCGGCCCGATCACCATCATCAACAACGATGGAACCGACCCGATCACCGGCATGTTCGCGCAAGGCAATGTCGTAACGGGGACCACTGGCAATTACGCCATCAATTACCAGGGCGGCGATGGCAATGACGTGGTCTTGACGCCGCTGCTGCCCGCCGGGCCGCTCCTGGTGGATAACGCGGGCGACGCGGACGACGGGAACTACGCCGTGGGGCAACTCACGCTGCGCGAGGCGATCAATCTGTCCAACCAGAACCCCGGCGCGGACACGATCACCTTCAGCGCGAAACTCGGCGATATCGTCCTGTCATCGGCGGAGTTGGCCATCACGGATAAAACCGGAACCACAACCATCACGGGGCCGACGACCGGCACGCAAGTGGTGCGACGAGACACCAGCGATACCTTCCGCATCTTCAACATCAACGCTGGCGCGAGCGCTTCGATATCCAATTTGACGATCCGGGACGGATTCGCCCTCGCCAATGGTGGCGGGATCCTGAACTTCGGCACGCTCTCGGTCACAAACAGCACCATCGCGGATAATGCGACCCAATTCGATGGAGGAGGCATCTGGAATAACGGGGTGCTGACCGTCACGACTAGCACCATTTCCGGGAATAACGCTCAGGCCGGTGATTTCTCGCCCGGGACCAGCGGCGGCGGTGGCATCTTCAACGTTGGCACGCTGACCCTCACGAATAGCACCATCTCGGGGAACGTCGCCTTCGATGGAAGCAAGAAGACTAACGGTGCGGTCGGCGGTGGAATTAACAACTTCGGAACGCTCACCATCACCAACGCGACAATCACGAACAATCGTGCGGAGGCTTCTGGCGGCGGTGGTGGAATTCTCAACAACAATTCCGGTACCCTCCTCGTGAACACGATTATCGCGGGGAATTTCGGAGGTTCCGCGCCGGGCCAAATGGGGTCCGCGAATGATGTTTCCGGACAGGGTGTCAACACTTCGAGTTCCAATAACGTCATCGGCGATGCGGCCTCAGCCGGCGGGCTGACCAACAACTTTAATTTCTCCACCAACACCGGCAACTTTGTGGGCGTCGCCGACGTCCTCAATCCCACACTCGCCAATAATGGCGGTCCGACGCGCACACATGCGATCAACCCGAACGGCCCCGCGATCGGTACCGGTTCCAAGTCCGCCGCCCCGGCCGCCGACCAGCGCGGTTTCATGCGGCCCGCCGACCCGACTTTCTTCCCCGACATCGGCGCGGTCGAACCGCAACTTCTTTCGCTCGCGCCGCCGAATTTGATTAACGGCTCGCTCAATACGCCCTACAACCAAACGCTCACCGCGTCCCTTCCCGGGCTACCCGCTGGAACCACGTTCACGTTCGCGCTCGACAGCGGCAACCTGCCGGCCGGGCTTACTCTCAGTTCCGCCGGCGTCATCTCCGGTACGCCGACTTCCACGGGGACCGCCAACTTCTCGATTACTGCAACGGCGAGTACGGGCGACCTCGCGTTACCTTCCGCTCGATCCATCACGATAACCGCGACCAAGTCGCCACCGACGATCTCCAACATCGTGAATCAAGCCGGTCAACCGAGTGCCGTAATCGGACCGATCGGTTTCACCGTGGGTGACGCCGAGACGGCGGCCGGAGCGCTGTCCGTCACGGCCAAGAGTTCCAATACCGTGCTCGTTCCGGTAAACAATGTGACCTTCGGCGGCAGCGGAGGCAATCGCACCGTTTCGGTCACACCCGTCGCCGGTCAAACGGGGACCACGACGATTACCGTCACCGTCACCGATGGCAACGGTGCGACGGCCAATGATACCTTCCTCGTGACGATCTCAACCACGCCCACGGGGCCAAATCGTCTCCTCGTAGGATTCCAGCAGTTCGCCGCCGGTGCCGACGCCGGTGGATCCGCCGTTACGCTCTTCAATCCGGACGGTTCCCCGCGATTCTCCGTCACGCCGTTCCCGGGCTTCACCGGTGGTGTGCGTACCGCCGCAGCCGACTTCAACAGCGACGGCGTTGCCGACATCATCGCCGGCACCGGCCCCGGTCGCGCCACCCGCGTCGTCGTCCTCGATGGCATAACGCAGAAACAACTGTTCACCGTCGACCCCTTCGAAGCGAGCTTCACTGGTGGGGTCTACGTCGCGGCTGGCGACGTGAACGGCGACGGCGTGCAGGACCTCGCAATCACGCCCGACGAGGGCGGCGGACCCCGCGTCGACATGTACTCCGGCAACGGCTTCGCCAAGATCGTCAGTTTCTTCGGTATCGACGACGTCAACTTCCGAGGCGGTGCCCGTGCGACCATCGCAGACATGACCCGTGACAGCGTGGGCGATTTGATCGTGGTTGCCGGCTTCGGCGGCGGACCGCGCGTCGCCGCCTTCGACGGCACGACCCTCTCCAAGACGCCCGAGAAGATCTTCGGCGACTTCTTCGCCTTCGAGCAGACCTTGCGCAACGGCATCTTCGTGACAGCCGGCGACCTGAACGGCGACGGGTTCGCGGATCTCATCGCTGGCGGCGGACCGGGCGGCGGACCGCGCGTGCTCGTCTTCGATGGACAGAGTTTGCTGAGCAATCAGTACGAGCACCTGGCCAACTTCTTCGGCGGCGACCCGGACAGCCGCGGCGGCATCCGATTGGCCGTGAAGGACCTGGATGGCGACAACCGCGCCGACCTCGTGGTCGGTTCGGGATCGAGGGCCGGCTCCCGCGTGACGGCGTATCTGGGCAAGAACATTGCCCCCGCCGGCACGCCGTCGAACGCCCTAAACTTCGACAGTTTCGCCGGCTTCACCGGCGGCGTCTTCGTGGGCTGAGACTCACTCCGTCCCAGGATCGAACAGTTTTTGAACTCGTGCCTTGGTCTTTCGAATAGATAGATCTTCGGGATTTCGGTGTCCGTTCGGCCGAATGGCTTCTTGATTAGCGTGGAAGCCTCGGGGGGGGGCGTCCTCCGAGAAATTCTCTGTCATGCTTAACCCGCACGTGATCCCACCCGCGAGCAGTTCTGCCGACAAGCAATCACTGACCAACAGGCCAGCGGACGCACCGTCCTCGACTTCTTCCACGACCGTCAGTTTGCCGAGACGTCCTTCCACCACTGGCGACGCGTACTCCGCAACACGACGCGGCCGCCGCCCCGCGAACCGCGACTCCGGTATTCGTGCCGTTGACAGTGCGGCCGCCGGTCCCAGAACCGCCGGCCCTGTCGAGGTCCGCTGCCCGTCGGGCCACAATGTGACCCTGTCCGTCGGACGCTGCCACCCTGTTCTGGTACATCGGCCCCCACTTCGCCGCTTTGTACTTCTTCGTCGTCCGCAGCTTCGACATGAGGGCGAGCGAATCGGTGACGTGGACCGGCTTCAGTAGGGTGAACGTCTTATCGCCGATTTCCTTCACCGCCGACGTGCAGGTCTGGATGAGGATTTCCAGGGTGCGGACCTGACCATAGCGTTCGAGGTGCTGACCATATAGGTCCACCACCACCCGCACCGTGTTGCCTTGGTCTGCGGTGTCGGCGTTGCTGACCTGCTTCAGTTCCCGGAAGCGGTCGAGGGCGGCGAGTTATGACTCTCCATTCCGGGCGTCGTCCGGTCCATCGGCCAGCCTGATCTTCTTCCCCTCAGAATGGGTGAAGTACCCGCCCTTGCTCGCATAGTACCGCACGGACGCCTTCCGCCCTTTGCGACTCATGGCCCATCTCCCCCGGCTATTTCCCTTCCCATTTTCCTTCTGGAATTGCAATTAACTCATAATTTTAAGCGAAAATTACCAA
>JAHBXO010000045.1 GCA_019636445.1 Gemmataceae bacterium
CGCTAAACGGTATAGTCTTTTTTCGTTACTTGAACATCGCCGCGCCGCCCTTCGGGCTGGCGAACAACTTCGCCTCCTCCAGCATCGGCTTCGCCTTGAACGGGTTGTACAGCGGGTCGCCGACGAGGACGGTCATCCAGCTCGTGAAGTACACGGTCTTCGCGTAGCACTCGACGAGCGGATACTTGCCGGTCGCGACGAAGCCGAAGAACTCCGCCGGCTTCGGAAAGCCGATCGTGTACGGCTCCGCGACCGGTCCGATGGTGGCCGCGACGCCGGCCTTCAGAAGGTTCGGGCACCAGACCGGGGACTTGTCGTTCCGCAGCGTCACGGCTTCGCTGCTGGCGAGGTGCCACGCGATCGCGCCCTTTGCGAAGGTGCAGCTCGGGATGTATTTGGCGTGCGAGTACCACCCGGCGTAGAGCGCCGCATCCGGACACGCATCAGGTTTGAAGAGGTCGTTCTTGTCGTCCAGCGTCACGTCGAACGTCGCGTCTTTCAGAAGCGATGCCGTCTCGCGGAACGATTCGTCGTAGCCCCCGTAACCGTGGGCGTCGCCGGGCTTTTTCGCGTTGAACCCGATGCCGCGCGCGTCGATGTAGACCTTGCCCGTCAGCCCCTTCGCTTCGACGGTGATGGCGTCGTCAACGAGCCGTTTGACGATCTCGGGTGTCGGGCCGTCGAGCCGGGCCGTCATCAGGATCGGCTCCGGTAATCGGGCTCGTTTGTCGGCGGGGAATTGCCAGTTCAGCGGGTTCGGCTGCCAGCGTTCGAGCTTGTAGTCCTTCTGCCAGAGCAGCATCAGCTCGCTGTCGAACGCTGCCTGACTTTCGCGATGCGAGAGCGCGGCGATCTTGTCTTCCAGCGCGCGGATTTCGGCCTTCGATGCGAAAATCTCGATCGCGTCCTTCTTCTCGGCCTTCTCCAGTTCCGCGAGTGTCTTCCTGGCCGCGTCGAGCTTCGGTTTCAATTCGTCGAGCTGTTTCTTCTCCTCGGCCGTCGGCTCTTTCCCGCCGATCCGCAGCGGCACACCGTAGACGCAGAGGATGCACCGGATCGTAGCTTTCTTTTCCGCCATCGCCTCGCGCAGGCCCTTCACGACTTCGCGGTCGTAGTCCTTGCGTGCGATGTCCTCCCCCGTCGGCAGGTGCAGTTCGAACACGTTCTCCTTCGGCACGCCGCGCTTCGCGACGTAGTGATCCGCCACCTCGCGGGACGACGGCAACCGCCTGTTCACGAGAATCGCGATCTCCTTCGGCTCGAGCGCGCAGGCGGAGGAGGGAATCAGGAGTGCCAGTACGACGGCGATGCGCATCGGTCAGCTCGCAGGGATGGATTGGAAGAAGTCGTGCAGGAGTTCGTTCGCGTTCAGGGCGTTCGAGGTCGCGCCGCCGATGCGCGGGTTCAACTGGCCCTTGCCGCCCGGCCAGTGGTGCCCAAGACCCTCGACGGTGACGGACCGCAGCGCCACCGGGCCGGGGAATCGCTCCTCGCGGATCGGACCTTCGCGATGCAGTTCCGAAAGGGATGAACATCCGTTGGCCTGCGCCCAGCGTTCGAGCGTGTCGAGGACCGGCGGCCGGTGTACGAGCCGGTTCCCCCACGGAAGTTCGATCGTGCCGCCCCGCAGTGGGACGAGCGGATCGCGCGTGCCGATCAGGTAGAGCGTCGGCACCGGCCGCGCGGGCATCGGCTCGATCCAGCAATGCCCCGCCACGGGCGCGACGGCGGCAACCCGCTCCGCGCGCTCGGCCGCGTAGCGGAAGCTCATCGCGGCACCATTCGAGAAGCCGGAGACGAAAATACGCTTTCCATCGGCCAGTGTCCGCGCGAGGGCATCGGTGAGCACGGCGTCGAGAAAGGCCACGTCGTCGGCCTGGTCGGCCTTGGAGCCGTCGTTCCAGCGCGGGGCGTTCGTCAGGAATTTCGCAGGCTCATGCGGCTTCGGACGCAGTGCCTGCGGAGCGACGAGGGCGAAGCTTTGGGAACGCGAGAACGAATCGAGGCGTGCCTCGTCGATGGCCCAAGAGGCCGTGCACCCCATACCGTGCAGAAACAGCCACAGAGGCGCGTTCGCGCGCGGCGGCGGCACGAGCACATACTCCCGCTCGCGCCCGTCGCACTCAATCGACACGGTGTCCGCGATCATGGCTTCCCGGCGAGTCGGGCGATTTCGGAATCGGCGAGCGCCCGATTGAAAATGCAAAGGTCATCGATCCCAATCGTGGGCCGGAGATCCTTGCCCTTCAACGTGGAGGTTCCGCCGAAGCCGACTTTGTCGAAGGTCAGCTTTCCGGCATTCGTACCGGGGCTTTTCGACAGGGACTCCCGCGAAGTGCCGTCGACGAAGAACGACCAGACGCCATCGGACGTGCGCCGCAGGGCGTAGTGGTGCCAGGTCGACGTTCCCGTGTGCGAGATCGGAATACTGAAGTAATCGCCGCCGCTCGGATAGAAGAACGCGCTGCCGCTCGATCTCGACGACATGGAGTAGATTCGGGGTCGCTCGATCATCCGCTCTTGTCCCAGGTAGAGTCCGTAGATCGAGGTCGCTGCATCGACCGATGACCAGTGGCAGATCGTCTGGGCCGTGTTCGCGTCGAACGTGAAACGATCCTTCTGGTCGGAAAGATCGATCGCGAATGGGAGGTTCCCTGCCACACCGCCGGCACGCGGCGGCGGGGTCACCTGGATCGCCTTGCCGCGCTTGCCATCGACCACCGTTGCGCCATCGGCGATTTTGCCGACGAATTTCCCTGAGACCGAATCCAGCGTGGCCGAGCCGATCTTGCGGTCGAAGGTCAGATGAAAGCGGAGACCGGTGAAATCGGAGGGATTGGCCGGCGAAAGCGGAGTCGGCTTGGAAGTGATCGGTTGCGGCGGTGTCGGTCTTGGCTCGATTCCCGGTCCGGGTCCCGTCGCGGGAATCGGCGCGGGTGCCGGGGCCGGGGCTGGCGCGGGAATCGGTACGGGGGCCGGTGCCGGCGGCGGTTGGGGTTGTTCGTCTTCGCGTGTGGTCCAATACCAAAGGCCGCCGGCCAGGATCGTCGCGAGGAACACGCCACCGATCGCCAGGAAAAGGCCCGCTCGGCGCGGTGCCGGTTCAGCCGGTCGCCGGCGGCGAACCGGCCGTTCGCCGCTGGAGCGTTCGCGGCCGGCCACGGTCGGGGTATATTCGCGTTCGACGGTCGTGGCACCGGGAACGGGTACGTCCACGATCGTTTCGCAGTCGGCGCAACGGATGCGTTTGCCGGCGTATTCGTCCGGGGCCGGCAGGATCAGGTTGCATTTCGGGCAGGTCACGTCGATGGGCATGGTAGGTTCCAGCGGTCATCGGCGCGGATCGGTCGAGGGCGTCAGCGCGGTGCCGTCGTTCTTGCGTTGGCCCCAGGCTGCGTAGGCGAGCACGCCGAGGCCGACCACGCCGGTCATCAGGAAGCAGACGAGCCATTTGCCGGCGGCGACGGTGAGGATCGAATCGCGGCGGCGCTTGGCGAGCGGACGCGCCTTCGCCTGGTCCCGCTTGCGCTCCGGCGGATCGGGCAGGTCCAGGTCCGGTGGTGTCTCGTCCTCGTCGCGGACCTTGCGCGCGGTGCGGATCGGGGCCGGCTTCGCCTCCGCGGGCACTTTCCGGGCGACGGGCAGCGCGACCGGCCTTGCCTTCGGTACCGCCGCCGCTACCGGTGCTGTTGGGATCGCGAGCGCCGGCACCTTCACCACACCCCGGCATCCGCCACAGCGCACCGACTGCCCGGCATACTGGTCCGGGACCGGCAAAGTCGCCCCGCATTGCTGGCAGGTGGCCGAAATGGGCATGGCTTCGTCCGCAAATGTCTTCCCGAAATTGTAGCCGGTCCCCCGCGGTTCGGGGACTCGATTGTCACAATCGCGCGCCGTTCGGATTGACTCCACGTCCTCGGCCCGCACACAATAGAATGCGCCGGGTCTCTCGGGCACGAACGCCGACCCGGATCAGAAAGGACCGACCTGCCAATGAACCGCTTTTTGATCACCGCAATTCTCTCGACGGTGTTGCTGGCACCCTCTCTCCCCGCCGAAGAACCGGCCGTGAAACCCGCGAAGGGCAACTACGCCGTGCTGATCGGGGTCGGCGAATACGACGACCGCGCCATCAAACCCCGCCCCACCGCCGACGTCGACGCCAAGGCGATGTACGATTTCGTCATCGACGGCAAACACATGGGCATCGCCCCCGAGCGCGTGGCGCTGCTCCTGTCCAGCCCCGATGCCAAGCGCAAGTCCGAGAAGGCCACCAAGGCCAACATCCTGAAGGCCATCCGCGACGGGATCGAAAAGACCGGAAAGGACGACCTGCTCGTCATCGGCTTCTTCGGCCGCGGCGCGCCGGTCGGATTCGATAAAGTCGCCTTCTTCGCCGCGGACAGCACGGTCGCGGATCGATCGAAGAATGCCATCGTGGGCGAAGAACTCTCCAACGAAATGAAGAAACTGAAGACCCAGCGGCTGCTCGCGCTGACCGACCTCGCTTTCAAAGGTTTCGACGCGGGTAAGGAGACCTTGGCCGAACCGAACACCTACGCCATCCTTTCCGCCTTCTACGGCACGGTCAGCGACAACAAGGACGCCGACGACGAAGAACCCCAGCAGATCCGCGACAAGGTCATCGCGCTGTCCTACCTGCCCGGCAACGATCCGATCGCCGTCGGCGACCAGGGGCTGTTTGTGAAGTCGTTCATCGACGCCCTGCGCGGGGATGCGGACAAGGACGGGTACGAAGCCGATGGCGTGGTGACGGTGGACGAGCTGGCGAAATATCTCGACAAGGAAGTGACGGAGAAGGCGCGGACGTTGGGGAAGACGACCAGCGAAAAGGAAGCGGTGCCCGTCGTGGTTGGGGCCGCAACGGCGCATTACGCCATTTCGAAATCGCCGGCGTACGCCGAGGCGGCGAAGCGCCGCGCGGCCTTCGCGGCCCTCGTCGCCAAGGGCGGAGTCGGGAACGAGATCGCCGCCGAAGGGGAAAAGTATCTCGATCGGATGCCGAAGTTCAAGACTCCGCAAGAACTGCGCAAGGCTTACCAGCAACTCGCCGACGGCAAACTGACGATCGACGAATTCGGCAAGACGCGGGAGAAGCTCATCGCCGCGATGAAGCTTCCCGCCGACGCAGCCAAGGAATTCACGGAAACCATGCTCATTGGAGCCGAGACGATCAAGCTGAAATACGTCAAACCGATCGATACGGGGACCCTGACCGCCGGCTGCCTCAAGGGGCTGTTCCGCCGGCTCGACGAACCGATGCCCAAGGATATCGAGGCGAAGATCAAGGATCCGAAGACACTCACGGACGACGATCAGAAATCGCTGTTCACGCAGGCTCGCCTGGCGCTCGGCAAACGGGAGGACCTGGACGACGGGAAGGACGCCGACCTCGCCCTCGCGGCCATGGCGCAGAGCATCGAGGACCCGTACACCGTGTACGTGGACAAGGAAACGATGAAGAAGGAAGAGAGCCGCTGGCGCTCGCAATACAGCGGCATCGGCGTGCACATCCGCCGCGACCTTGCCCGCGACGGTCTGCTCGTCGTGTCGCCCATCAAGGGCAGCCCGGCTTACAAGGCCGGACTGCGAGCCGGCGACCTGATCACCGAGGTCCGCCGCGAACTCGACCCGGACGGCAAGCCGCTCCCCGAGGGCGCGCCGAAAGTCATTTCGCTCAAAGGCATGAAGACGGACAAGGCGATCGAGATCATCCTCGGCAAGCCCGGCACGCCCATTTCGGTCGTCGTCGAACGTGAAGGGGAAAAGGAACCGATCGTCTACGATCTCCAGCGCGGCCGCGTCAGCCTCGAAACGGTCCTCGGCGTCAAGCGCGACGACAAGGACGAATGGAAATTCTTCGTCGACGAGGAAAACAAGATCGGTTACGTCTACCTGACGCAGTTCGGCCCGCAGACCGCCGGCGAACTGCTCCGCGTCGTCAATCAACTCGTCAAGAGCGACATGAAGGGCCTCGTCCTGGACCTGCGCTTCAACCCCGGCGGTGCCCTCGGCGGCGCCCTGACCGTCTCGGACATGTTCCTCGAAAGCGGCCTGCTGCTGAAAATCAAGCCGCGTGAGGGCAAGGACGAACGCTATTACGACCAGAACGATCCGCGATTGAACTTCAATCGTTCGAAGTTCCCGATGGCCGTGCTTGTCAACGGCGGCAGCGCGAGCGCGTCCGAGATCGTCTCGCAGGCGCTGCAGGATTACGACCGCGCCGTCGTGGTCGGCGAACGTTCCTACGGGAAGGGCAGCGTGCAAACGGTTGATCCGTTCGATCGCACCGGCGGCGTGTTCAAGATGACGACGGCACGCTACTTCCCGCCGCTGGGCCGGAACATCGACAAGCGCAGCACCTCCGGCAAGCCCGACGACGAGTGGGGCGTGGTGCCGAACAAAGGGTTCGAAGTCCCGCTCACACGCGAGGAGCGCCAGGAACTCGGTGAATTCCTGCTGGACAAGGAACACATCAAGCGGAACGCCTCCGAGGCGACCAAGAAGCCGCCGATCAAAGACAAGCAACTGGAGAAGGCCCTGGAGTATCTGCGGAAGGAAATCAGCGCGAAGGGGGCGGCGCCGGCAAAGAAGGCCGGTTGATCCGGTTGTGCCGACTGGCCAAACTCGCAGTCCTGCATCGCTTCTACCCGCCGGAATTCCGGCGGGTTTTTCTTTTTCCCCGTTGTGGCGTTGGAGGAAATCGAAGGATTTGGTGAATTGATTGAAGTTCGATTCCAACGGAACCGGGTGCGGGTGAAAGGCAGCGACCAATGAACCGGATGTGGTGGGGCCTGTTGGGCGTGGCCATCCTGGCCAGCCAGACCGGTTGCCGGAACGCGTGCGGCGAACGCCGCTTCCAGCTCTTCAATCGCGACCGCTCCGATACGGTCCTGGGCCGGCTGACCGGCTCGCGCGACGCGAACCCGTGCCCCAACGGGGCGTTCGCCACGCAGCTTGGCTACCCGATGGGGGCTCCGATCTACGACGGCATTCCGGTCGTTCCCGGACCGTCCGCGCCGATGGCGCCCGCAGGCGATCCGCCGAACATCCCGCCGACGTATCTGCCCGCCACTCCGGTGCCGGCCGTGCCGTCGGCGAAAAACATGCTCCCGCCGCCCAAGGAACTGATCGCCCCCACCGGTGTCAACGGATACGCCAAGTGACCGGTCGCCCCGGTCGGGGCGATTTCAAATCCACAATTTCATTTTGGCCTTCAATGCTGCCGGCAGTTTCCGGTCGAGCACCCGCTGGATTTCCGTCGGGTGATACCGCGTACTGAAGTGGCTGGCGACGATCAACTCGTTACGGAACCGGTCCGCCCGCTCCAGGAAATCGTCCAGGTGCATGTGGCCGTATTTGTGAATCTTCTCTCGCCGGTGCGCGGCTCGAATGAAGCTTAACTCGGTAATGAGAATCTTCGCCTCGTAGGCGGCCGGGTAATCGTCGAGACCGGCCGGGCTGGTATCGCCGGTGTAACAGACCAGCGGCAGGCGGACCTCACGCGTCACGGGCGTGCCGGACTGCCGCAGATCGCGGATCTTCTCGCCGGGCAGGCCGAGATACTCGTCCTTCAACTTCTGCCGCCGATCCCACACCACGAACCCCCGCGAGGGCACCGTGTGCGTCGTCGCGAAGACGGTCACAACCAGTTCCCGCGACAGGTCAATCTCGTCGCCCGGGTCGACGCCTTCGATATGAGCGGTCTGGCGGCCGCGGTCCAATCGCTGGAAGACCATCATCAGTCGTTTCACCTCTTCGACCACTTCGGACGGCACGAAGATCGTCGGCGGCTCCATCTTCATCATCCGCCGCCGGGCAACGTACACCGGCAGGGCGGCGATGTGGTCCAGGTGCGCGTGCGAGACGAACCAGTTCGGCGTGCCCATGAAGTCCCACGGCTGCGCGCCGAGGTCGAACCCGACCTTCAGTTCCGGCACGCGCCAGTAGCTCTGCACGGCCGCGCGGGACCACCCTTCGACGGTGAGGCCGCCGTGGTGATGCGTCAAGTACGGAGCATTATCGACCGGTCGATCGTGGTTCATCGCGGGCACCGTGGGGAACCCGTTTAGATTATGAACCGAACAGGGCGTCGAGATCGCGCGAGGCGTGGAGGACGCGGAGGACGCGAATGCCGTCGGGTTTCGGCTGAAAGTAGATGATAAACCGCGGATACTGTTTCACGTTCATCGCGCGCATCCCCGGCAAACCGGAGAAACCGGGTTCGATCAACTCGCCCATTGCGGGGAGCGATTCCAGTAGTGCCAAAGTCTTGCTCAATCGATCGGTGAATCGTTCGGCGACAAATGGGCCGGAATCGTTTCGAATATGATCCGAGATCTCTTCGATATCCCATCGGGCTCGTTCCGGGATTTCAATGCTCACGATTTTGTTCCCGCTCGGCGCAACGTCCCGTTATGGATTTTCTCCCGAAGTGATTTCCAGAAGTTTTCATCCGCTTCGACCGATTTACCGCTGTTCAGTCCTTCGAGTAGCAATGTTTCCAGTTCCTCCCGGCTCCGGTAACTCAACGAAGGAATTAGAACCTGAGGTTCGTGTTCTTCGACATCCTCCTTCAGGAAATCCAGTACGTACTCTTCCGCCGAATGATAACCGAACCGCTTGGCCCGTTGCTCGACTTTCAACGTCAAATCGTCCGGTATCGTGATCGTCATCGGCGTCCTCCACGTGATGCCGCCATTGTACCTCATCCCTTCGCCAGCGAGAAGCAAACGATCTCCTTCTCGTTCCGCACGATCATCGCCTTGTTCGCGAAGGCCGGATGCGACCAGATCACTTTGCGGCCGCGATCGGCGCCGATCGGGTCCAGGACATGCGCCCGGGACACTTCTTCGTAGCGCTTGGACGTGAGTTTCATGATCACGAGGTCGCCGGCGTCGGTGAAGCAGAAGACGCGGTCGCCCTGTTCCACCCAGAAGGCGCTGCCGAAGAGCGCGTCCTTGCCGCCGAAGAGATCCTGACTCGTCCAGACTTCGGCACCAGTCTTGGCGTCGGCGCAGACGACCGCGCCGGTGTTCGCCGCGATGCCGTAGAGGTATCCGTCCTTGGCGATCAGGCTCGTCATCAGCACCGGAAGCTTTTCGGGCGTCTTGGGGAAGGTGTCGTTGGCCCGCCAATCCACGTCTGCTCCCTTCCCGTCGTCGGACAGTTTGACGGCGAGGGCGCCGTCGTAGGCGCTCGAGACGTACAGCCGGTTGCCGACAACCTTCGGCGTGACGATGCTCACGGCCGGCGTCATCTGCTTCTTTCCCTGCGCCGGGTGCGCGTGCGACCAGAGGACTTCGCCGGTCTTCGGGTTCAAGCCGCAAAGCTTGTCCGAGAGCCAGACAATCAACTGTTTCTTGCCGCCGGCCTCGGTAATCACCGGCGCGGCATAGCCGACGTCAGTCGTGCTCAACGCGGTCCATTGCTCTTGGCCCGTCGTCTTGTCGAAGGCGACTACGGCCTTACCCTCGCCCCCGACCAGCGCGATCACCAGACCCTCGTGGACGAGGAGGTGCGCCGAATAGCCCCACACCGGCGGCTTCGTCTTGTAGTCGTCCGGCAGATACTTCTGCCAGAGGGGCTTTCCGGTCGTGGAATTCAGGCAGTAGAGATCGCCCATCGTGCCGAGCGTGTAGACGCGGTCGCCGTCGACCGTCGGAGTCGATCGCGGTCCCATCGGCCGGTCGACGCGGGCATAGACGCGCTCGTACTCGTGTGTCCAAATCGTCTCCCCGTTCGCGGCGTTGAGGCAGAGGACCCGCTCGGTGCCGGGCGTTTGTCCACGCGGGGCGTCGGCGGCCGGTTCCTTGCGGATGCGGTCCATCACATACACCTTGCCCGCGGCGACGGCGGGGCCGGTGTAACCGGGATGGATCGGCTTGCGCCAGAGGACCTTCGGCCCGTCCTTCGGCAATGTCTCCAGGATACCCTCTTCGTTCCAGACACCGTCGCGGTTCGGCCCGAGCCACTGCGGCCAGTCGGCGGCGGACGCCGGAGCCGTGATGAGGATGGTGATGAGCAGCGCGCGCATGATCGACTCCGAAGGGGCCGGAGAGAAGAAAAATCCGATGTATCAGAATGCGGAAACGCGTGCCGATTCACGCCGTGGGATTTTCGGTTTTCGGACTGGGGATTCTGGGAAGAAAGTCGGCGAGCGCGACCTTGAAGTCCGGCAGCACGTCCTCGCCCGAAAGTTCGGCGGGGTCGAACAATAATTGGGGTGAACCTTCGGCTCGTCGAATCAAAACGGTTCGCAACTCGGGATTAACGATCCAGATCAGTCGTGTCCCCGCGGACAGGAACTCGGCGACTTTTTCATCGAGTTCGTAAACCCGTTCGTTTGGCGATACGACTTCGACTACAAGACTCGGCGCGATCGCTGAATTGACCTTGGGAGGAACGAATTCATGCGGATCGCACAGAATGACGGATACATCCGGCTTTCGCACGTGTTTGGGCCGATCCGGCCAACAGGCATAACTCGCTTCCGCCGTTGCGGCGACACCGATCGGTTTCCGAAGCAGGTATACTCCGAGGTGAAGGTGGAGTTGACTTGCAACCCAACTCGATTTGAATCCCATTACTGGCATCTCCACGAGTTCGCCGTCGATCAACTCGAAGCCCTTCGGCACGTCGAGCGGGTCAAGCGGGCGCGGAGCATCCGCGTCGATCCATTCGTCTTCCAGAACGGTCGCGGCGTTCATCATGATTCTCCGGTTATGGCTCTTCCAAGTAAGTATAACCGTCCAGTCCGCTCTCGTAGAACTTCAGGAACTGCTTGCTCTCCGACACCGAGATCTGCCCGGCGCGCACCGCCTTCTCCACCTCCCTTCGCACGCGGTCCGTCAACTTCTCGGCGTTGTACTGCACGTAGTTCAGCACCTCCGTGACCGTGTCGCCCTTGATGACCGTGTCCACGTTCGGCGTGCCGTCCTCCTCCATTCGGACGTGGACGGCGTTCGTATCGCCGAAGAGGTTGTGCAGGTCGCCGAGGATCTCCTGATAGGCACCCAGTAGGAAGGTGCCGATGTAGTATGGCTCGCCTTCCGTTACGGGGTGGAGTTCCAGCGTGCTGCGCACGTCGCGGAGGTCGATGAACTGGTCGATCTTGCCGTCCGAATCGCAGGTGATGTCGCCGAGCACACCGCGGCGCGTTGGCACTTCGTTGAGCCGGTGGATCGGCATCACGGGGAAGAGCTGCTTGATCGCCCAACTATCGGGCATCGACTGGAAGACGGAGAAGTTGCAGAAGTACGTATCCGAGAGCATGTTCTCGAGACCGTTCAACTCCTCCGGAACGTAATCGAGTTCCTTGACGAGCCGCTGGAGCTTGCGGCCGAACGCCCAGTAGAGCCGTTCGGCGAGGGCACGCAGTTCGACGTTCAAGTAACCGAGGTTGAAGAGGTTCAGCGTCTCGTCCATGCTCTGCACGGCGTCGTGGTAGCTCTCCAGATAGTTCTTCTTCGTCAGGTCGCGATAGTTGGAGAACAGGTCCTGGATCGGCTGCGGGGCGTCGGCGGGGAGTTCGTCCGGCGCGACGCACTTGTCGAAGTTCGACGTCCCCAACACATCGAAGACGAGTACGGAACTGTACGCCACAAGGGCGCGGCCGGACTCGGAGATGATGTTCGGATGCGGGACGCCGGCGTCGTCGCAGACGCTCTTGATGCGGAAGACGACGTCGTTGGCGTACTCTTGGAGCGTGTAGTTCATGCTCGATTCGAAGTCGGTCTGCGAACCGTCGTAGTCGATGCCGAGGCCGCCGCCGACGTCGATGTACTTGAGGCCCGCGCCGAGGCGGTAGAGTTCGACGTAGACGCGGGCGGCTTCGGTGAGCGCGTCCTTCACCTTGCGGATGTTCGAGACCTGACTGCCCATGTGGAAGTGGGTCATCTGCAGGCAATCTTCGTGCCCGCGCGCCTTGAGGTACTCGAAGGCTTCGAGGACTTCCGTGAGCGTGAGGCCGAACTTGGATCGGTAGCCGGCGCTGCCGCGCCAACGGCCCGCGCCGCGCGAGGCGAGCTTCACGCGCACGCCGATGGGCACCTTTGTGCCGAGTTCGTCCATGTGTTTGACAAGCAGTTCCAGCTCCGTGAACTTCTCGACGACCGGCATGATGTTCTTGCCGATCTTCCGGGCGAGGACGACCATCTTGATGAATTCGTCGTCCTTGAAGCCGTTGCAGATGATCGGCGTCTCGGTGTTGCCGTTGGTCATCGCGAGCACGGCGAGGAGTTCGGGCTTGCTGCCAGCCTCGACGCCGAAGCCGTGCTCCTTGCCGTACTCGAGTACTTCCTCGACGACGTGGCGCTGTTGGTTCACCTTGATCGGGTAGACGCAGGAGTATTTGCTCTGGTAGCCGTACTCTTCGATGGCGCGCTGGAACGCACCGCCGATCTCGCCGATGCGATGGCGCAAAATGTCTGAAAAGCGGAGGAGAATCGGGAGCTGGATGCCGCGGTGATTGAGCTGATCGACGAGTTCCTTCAGGTCCATCGAGCGGTCGGCGTCCTTGTCCGGATGGACGGTGACATGGCCGAGCTTGTTGATGCCGAAGTAGCCTTTGCCCCAGTTCTTCACGCCGTAGGTTTCGAGCGCGTCGTGCAGTCGCCATCCGTGGGAGCCGTCGGTGTCCTTGCGTTCCAGGGGTTTGCCCATCAGAGTCCGCCTCGCTGCGTTTTCGAGTGCCATCGTCTGGCGATCATGTTACGGTTGTGGGAAGTCGCATGCAACGTCCGGTCGGGAATGTCGTCTCCAGATGTGGACCCTCTTTCCGGGAGATATGAAGATGCTTCGCGCCGTCACGTTCCTGCTCGTCGTCCCGCTGCTGGCGCTCGGCGCACCGGCGCCGCGGGATGCGCTCGCCCACTGGGGTAAACCGGTCGATCCCGCCAAGGATTGCAAATTCGAGGCGAAGGACGGCAAGCTGAAGATCGTCGTGCCGGGCGGCAAGGACCCGCACGACCTGAGCGCCGAACTGAACGCGCCGATGAACGCCCCGCGCGTCCTGAAGGAGATCGAGGGCGACTTCTCGATGGAGGTGAGCGTCGGCGCGTTCGCGGTACCCGAGGGCACGGCCGGCGGGACCGAACGCAATGTCGCCTTCTGGGGCGCCGGATTCCTTGTGTGGGGTGATAGCAAGAACTACGTCCGCTTCGAACGGGCCATGTTCCGCCGCGAGAATCAGGAGCCGTGCTACATCAGTTTCGAACTCCGCAAGGACGGCGAGTTCGTGAAGTTCGGCACGCCCGACGATGGGGTGCTCGACCCGAAGAAGGGCGCGATGCTGCGGTTGAAACGGAAGGGGAGCGTCATCACCGCCGCCGTGAGCGAGGACGCGGGCAAGACGTGGAACGAGCTGAAGTCGCTCGACATCGAGATGGGGAAGAAACTCCATGCGGGTGTCGTGGCCGTGAACACGAGCAAGGCCGATTTCACGGCGGAGTTCGAGAAGTACAGCATCGTCGGCGCGAAGGACGATCAGAAGTAGGTCGGGCCGAGTCTTCGAGGCCCGACGCGCTGCCGACGACACCCATGTCGGGCTTAGAAGACTCGGCCCGACCTACGAACTTCGAGGCTCGCGCATGGCCAAGACGAAATCGACCATTCAATACGACGTGCATCCCGGCGTGGCGATGATCCAGAAGTGGGAGGCCCAGCTACCCGCGAAGACGGGCCGTGATCTCGACGAATGGTCGACCCTCGTTCGCAAACAGAAGTTCGCGTCTCCGCGCGACGCTTCCGCCTGGCTCAAGGCCGAGTATGGTCTGCCCACGATGACCGCCTACTCGATCGCCGAGTACGCGGTCGGCAAGCTGCCGTGGGAGGGCGACCCGAAGCTTTATCTCCAGAACGCCATCGACTACGTGCGCGACATGTTCGCCGGGCCGAAGGAATGGCAGCGGCCGATCTTCGAAGAGGTCATCCGGTTCGCGCGGGCGCTCGGAAAGGATGTCCGTGTCTGCCCGTGCAAGACGATTATTCCACTCTATCGCGAGAAGGTCTTCGCCGAAATGAAGCCGGCGACGAACAAACGGCTTGAGCTAGCACTCGTGCTCGGCGAAGCGCCTGTGCGGGGCCGGCTCGTTCGCAATCCCCGCGCCAAGACCGACGACCGGAGACAGCACCTCATCTCCCTCACGCCCGACGCCGGGTTCGACGCCGAATGCCGGACCTGGTTGAAGGCCGCCTACGGCCGATCGTGAGACCCGGTTGCCCCGCCCTTGAACCGATCCATAGAATGGCTCATTCCGGCTCCCGAACTCTGATCGGTTCCGAATGAAACGCACTCCGTCGTCCGCCAAGGCCGCCCCCCCGGCGTTCGATCCCGCGAATCCGATCATCGTGCAATCGGATCGCTCCATCCTTGTGGAAGTTGACAACCCGCTGTACGCGGCCGCACGCGACGCCCTGGCGCCGTTTGCGGAACTCGAAAAAAGCCCCGAACACATCCACACCTACCGCGTCAGCAACCTCTCGCTCTGGAACGCGGCGGCGGCCGGTTTCACCGCGGACCAGATGCTGGCGGTGCTCACGCGCTACTCCAAGTTCCCGGTCCCGCCCAATATCCCGGCGGATCTCGCCGAGACCGTCGGCCGCTACGGTCGGGTTCAACTCGTCCGCGTGGACGACGGCGGACTCAAGCTCGTCTGTCGGGACCGGCCGCTCATCGAGGAGTTGTCCCGACAGAAGAAGCTCCAGGAGTATCTCGGCGACCGGCTGGACGAGACGAGCTTCGCGATCGATCCCCGGTACCGCGGCGTCTTGAAGCAAGCGTTGATCGCCGTGGGGTATCCGGCCGAGGACCTCGCCGGCTACACGGAAGGTGCCGACCTGCCCATCGAACTGCGAGCGATCGCGACGACCGGCCTGCCGTTCCAGGTGCGCGATTACCAGCGCGACGCCGCGGCGGTCTTCCATGCCGGCGGCGACGTGCGCGGGGGTTCGGGTGTCATCGTGCTCCCATGCGGCGCGGGCAAGACGATCGTCGGCATCGTCGCCATGGCGCTTCTCAAGAAATCGACGCTGGTCCTGACCACCAGCGTCACCGCCGTCAAACAGTGGATCCGGGAGATTCTGGACAAGACCGATCTCTCGCCCGACATCGTGAAGGAATACACCGGCGACGTGAAGGAAATCGGCGACGTGACGGTGGCGACGTATCAGATCCTCACGTACCGCCCCGGCCGTAAGCGGAAGGGAAAGAAGGCCGAGGACGAAACCGACGTTGAACTCGACGCCAACGTTCCGGAAATCGAGGAGGAACCGGCGGCGCGGCGCGGGCCGGGCACGCCGGACGAATACCCGCACTTCCAGTTGTTCGAACAGCGAGACTGGGGCCTCATTATCTACGACGAAGTGCACCTGCTGCCCGCGCCGGTCTTTCGCGTGACGGCGCAGATCCAAGCGCGGCGGCGCCTTGGATTGACCGCCACGCTGATCCGCGAGGACCAGCGCGAAGGCGACGTCTTCAGCCTCATCGGGCCGAAGAAGTACGACGTGCCCTGGCGGGAACTGGAGACGAAAGGCTGGATCGCGTCGGCGGCGTGCTCGGAGATCCGCGTCGGCCTGCCGGACGACCAGGCACGCTTGGCCTACGCCGTCGCCGAGTGGCGGCAGAAGTACCGCCTCGCCAGCGAGAACCCGCTCAAGGACGAAATCGTCGCCCGGCTGCTCGAACGCTATGCCGACCAGCGCGTCATCGTGATCGGCCAGTATCTCACACAGTTGAAGCAACTCAGCAAGCGATTCGGATTACCGCTGATCACGGGTTCGACCCCCAATGACGAGCGCGAGACCCTGTACAACCAATTTCGCCGCGGCGACGTTCGGCACCTCGTGCTGTCGAAGGTGGGCAACTTCGCGATCGACCTGCCGGACGCGAATGTGTTGATCCAGGTGTCGGGAACCTTCGGCAGCCGACAGGAAGAGGCGCAGCGGCTGGGGCGCGTGCTGCGGCCGAAGGGCGACGGCGGTGGCGCCCATTTTTACACGGTCGTAACGCGCGACACCAAGGAACTCGACTTCGCGCAGCACCGGCAGATGTTCCTGACGGAGCAGGGGTACAGCTACGAGATCCTGGACGAGCGGCAGTTTCTGCCCGCCGGACCGCGATCGGAGGTTGAATAAGCATGCAACCGCGGCTGGTCGCCAAGCTCCACCGGCGCGTCTGCTTCGTGCAGACGGACGATGCCGTACTGGCGGAAGAATTGCTGGCGCGAAAAAAGCTGGCGGCCGAGATTGTCGGCCGGCTGTCGGATCGCGTGTTGCTGGTGCGGCCGGGGCGGGTCGATGCCGTGATCGATGAACTTTTGAAGATGGGGCACGCCCCGCAAGTCGTTGGCCGGGCCGGGTCGTAAAACGACTGGATGCCTCCAACGCCACCGGATCTTGTCGTCTGGACCGATCGCGTGCGCGACACGCTCGCGCGCTACACGGATGTCCTTTTCCGCCTTTCGACCGGTTCGCTGGTCAAACCCAAGATCGGTCAAAGCATCGACGACTTGCGCGATCGCGTGTGCGACGCGCAGTCGAACGCGCCGGTGATCGATCGCCGGCTGCGCGAACTGCCCGCCGGTGCGCAGGCGCTCGTTCGGCTGATGGGGTTGTCGCGTTGTCCGGTCTGGAAGGCCGGGCACCTGATCGCATTGGCGGCGGCGGCGGGCCACGCGGACGGATTCGCCCCGGTGGAAGAATTGCTGGGTGCCGGGGTCGCGTTCCCGGCGGACGAGGGTGATTCGAAGATCGCGGACTTCGCGGCGTGGTTTGGTCAGGCGGGCACGCTGGCGGCGCCGGTGTTCGTCCACCCAGCGGTGCTGGCGCGGGCACGGGGCCTCGTGGCCGTGCCGCCGGCGAAACCCCGCGGTGCCACCGTCGGTACGAGCGATGGTTTGGAATGGCCGCTGCGCATCGCCGCGGCATGGCAGCGATCGCGCGCCGCGGCGGTGAAGACCACACTGGCCAAGACACTCTTCAAGCGAGATCTGGCGCGCCTCCAATCCGACGAACTGCTGATCTCCCCGTTTGCGGAATCCGCCTTGGCCGTCCCGGACGCCGGCGTGCTCGCGTTCGAGTGGGCCGTCGCCGCCGGGCTTTTCCGTGCCGGGGTGAACGAATTCGTCGCGGAGCCGGCGATCCCCGACTGGAGCGAATCGCCGTGGCCGACGCTCACGCATCTCTTCGCGCGCTTCTTCGCCGTGGAAACGTGGGACCCGCGTGCCGGCTATGCCCCCAGCGAGGGAGGCCTGAACCCGACGCCGACCGCCGCGCTCGCCATGTTGGACCAACTCGCCCGCGCAAGCGCGCCCCGGACCGCCGCCGAACTGGCCGGGCCGCTCTGGGAGCATCATCCCTCATGGCCGTCGGCACTGTCGCGCGACGATGCCAGGGACCACGGTGCGGCGTGGGTGGAGGCGTTCCTCCAGGCGATCGCCGGACCGCTCCGCCTGGTGGAGGCGGTCGCCGGCGAGCCGCGTGCGTATCGCCTCGCGGAGTTTGGTCGACACCTGCTCTGCGGCGACCCGGAACCGCCTCCTCCGCCCGTCTATGCACAGACGCTGATGGTCCAGCCGAACGCGGAGATGATCGTCTACCGGCAGGGACTGACACCCCGCCTGATCGCGGAATTGTCCAGGTTCGCCGCTTGGAAGCGACTCGGCACCGCCTGCACACTTGAGCTGACCGCGGACGAAACCTATCGTGGACTGGAATCGGGCCTCACGCTCGCCGTGATGCGGCAGACCCTCGACCGCCACGCGATGCGGCCGTTGCCCGCCAACGTCGCCGACCTCCTGCGCCGCTGGGCCGACAAACGCGAACGCGTCACCGTCTACCCGTCCGCCACGCTCGTCGAGTTCCTCAGCCCGGCCGACCTCGATCTCGCGCTCTCGCGCGGCACGGTCGCCATCAAGCTCACCGACCGCATCGGCCTCACTGCCGACGGTCACGATCCCGACTTCCGCCTCCTGCGCCTGATCGGCAATCGCGAATACGACGCCCGCCCCGCGAAGTGCGTGAGCATCGCGCCCGATGGTCTGACGCTCACGGTCGACGCCGGCCAGGCCGATCTCCTTCTCGAAGCCGAGATTGGCCGCCTCGCCGAACCGCTCCCCCTCAACGGCACCGCCCACCGCCAGTTCCGGCTCACGCCCGCCAGCCTGCGCGCCGCCAACAGCAAGGGGATGAACCTCGAATCGATCGACCGCTGGCTCGGCACGCGAGCCGGCGAACCGCTCTCCGCGGCCGGGCGTCTCTTCCTCACCTTCGATCCGGCACCGCGGCCGCAAGCCCGCACCTGCCGCGTCGTGCGGCTACCCTCCCCCGAGTTCGCCGACGGTCTGCTGCAATGGCCCGACACCGCCGAACTCGTCCGCGAACGGCTTGGCCCGACCGCCGTCGTCGTGGACGACGACCGCCTGCCGGAGTTGAAAGCGAAACTCAACGGATTGGGAATCGAATTGGAAGAAGGGCTTTAGCGCGGGACCGGCGCAAGGATTTCGAGGACTTCAATCGCTGGTCGGCCGTCGGCGGTGATGACGCCCAACCGGCCATAGAGCGGTTCATCGACCACCATACCGAACAAGTTCCGCAACGACGCGTTCGGCGCGATGCGCAAATAACCTATAGGATGGACTTCGCGCAGCACGTTATGCTCAATCAGGACGCGGCCGAGCGGCGTCTCTTCCGCGACGATCCGATCACGCACGGCCGGGGACAGCAGGTCCAGGTCGATACCCACGACGCCGAGTTGGACGACCCGCCGATTCCCGGCCAGTTCCAGAAGGATCTTCCGCGCATACTCCGAGCCGGACCGCCGCGATTCCAGCACGCGGACCTCGACGCGGTCGCCGTAGAAATTCTCGACCGTGACGGTCATATGGTGGTGATGGACCAACAACGCGCGATAAGGCTCGGGGATTTCATACGAAGGGATCGACTCGGCCGGCGGCAAACCGTCGGCATCCGGGAACCGGCCATAAAGCGAAGCGAATTCGGGTACTTGTTTCATCAGCTCCCCGCGACAGCCGCCAGACGGGGCGCGGGCAATCCGAGCGGCACGCTGAAGGTCGTGGCGATCGGCTCCACCGGCAACTCCACCCGCTCCAGCACCGAGTCCACCAGGTAGTACAGCAGTTCGCGGAACGGATCGCTCGCCACCTCGTCCGCCAGCGATTCGCACTTGGTGCGGAACTTCTCGACGAGCTTGTCGGCTTTCTCGAATACCTTCGTGCGGAAATAGATGGCACGCACGCGTTCCAGGGTCTCCTCGGGCGAGAGCTTCGTGCGGCCCGTCGCGATCCGATGAAGTTCCGCCTTGTCGGCCGCGGACGCCGACTCGAGCGCGAGGGCGTAGAGCAGGGTCGGCCGTGCGGCGAGCACGTCTTGGCCGGATACGAGTTTGTTGTCCTCGTCGCCGGTCCAATCCTTGAGATCGTTGAGGATCTGGAACGCCACGCCGATGTTGCGGGAGAAGTCAGGGATGAGCTTGTCGTAGGCGTCGGTCGGCCCGGCGAGACGGACACCGGTGTAGAGGGCCGCCTCGAACGCCGGTGAGGTTTTGAGGGCGTAGATCTTGAGTGCATCCACCGGAAGGAGGTTCTTCTCCGCGGCATCGCGCCAGAGCAGTTCGGCGCCCTGACCCTCGCTGAGCTTCAGGTGCGCGTCGGCGAGTTTGTCGAGGATGTCGGCGGCGACTTCCGCGCCGAGCGCCTTGCGGTCGCGGCTGACGAGCCGGTAGCCGAGGCCGATGAGGTAATCGCCGACGTTGATGGCCGCGCCGATGCCGTGGACGCGGTGCAGCGTCTCCTGGCCGTAGCGGTAGGCGTCGTCGTCTTCGATATCGTCGTGGACGAGCGAGGCCTTGTGGAAGGTCTCGATCGCCATCGCGGCGCGCTTCACGGAGTCGGAGAATTCCCAACCCTCATCCGAAGTCGTGGCCTTGCCGCCGGTGAGGGCGTCGTAGGCGGCGAGCGTGATGAACGGCCGGCTGCGCTTCCCGCCGCGACCGAGGAAATCGTAGGCGATCTCCTCGTGTTTCCGCAGCGGATCGCTCGCCGGCGACGCCGACCGGCTGCGCGGGACGAGCCGCGAGAGTTCCGGTTCGTCGAACATCGCGTTCGCGGCGCGCATCAGGCGGACGTAGGTCTTGGTCACCGTTTCGGGCGGCGCCGTTTGCAGGTCGATCATGTCGAACACCCAGTCCTGATCGACGGAAGTGTTCTTGCAGTTGCTGGAGAGTAGGGGCGTCGCCACGCACGGGATGCCGGCGAGCAGGATCTTGTCGAAGGCCTTTTCCAGTACGTTGAGGCAGGCGACGCCGACGATGGCGTCGACGTGGCCGCTGACGATGATCTTGAGCACGATCGGCGTGCCTTCGCTGACGAGCACCTTGTAGCCGAGTTGTTCCGCCTTGGTCTTGTAGTCGGCGACGCTGCACGCGCCGCACTTTTCGCAATCGAGGCCGAATTCGTCGTACTCGGCCGGGCAACCCTCGGCGTTCTTCAGGCAGTGCGGCAGCAGCATGAGCCGGCGGTGGAACGGGATGGCAGCAACCTGATCGCGCCAGAACGCGTTCGTCAGCATCACCATGGTGAAGCCGAGATATTGATCGCCGAGGCCGAGCGAACGGAGCAAGGCGTCGGCGAGGTCGCGCGTGACTTCGCGCGTCAACGGCGACGATTTGTCGAGTTTCGCGACCGCCGCCATGGCGGCTTCGCGGATGCGGTCGCGGTTCGGCCTCGTCTCGGGCACCACTTTGAAGGCGGCGGTATTCGGCTTCTTCGGAGGCGAGTCAGACGGCGCGTCGGCGGGAAGTTCGGCGGTCGTCACGGGGACATCCTTCGAGAGGACGCGGTCCGGGGAAGT
Organism: Gemmataceae bacterium; assembly: GCA_019636445.1. Taxonomy (GTDB): domain Bacteria; phylum Planctomycetota; class Planctomycetia; order Gemmatales; family Gemmataceae; genus Limnoglobus. Next base: position 20,890 of record JAHBXO010000045.1, read on the forward strand.
ACCGGCGTCGAGGCGGGGTCTTTCGCTCACGCTTTCAGTTTCGCAATTTCGTCGCCGTCCGCCAACTGGAAAGGGACCGTTCGCCGGGTGGTTTTCTCCATAAACTGCCCTCGTTCCCGCCCGGTGCGTATCATCGGTTTTTCAGAATTCGAACTCGAGGAGCCACCCGCGATGTTCCGCCTCTCCGCGTTTCTCTTGCTCGCGACACTGTCGGTCGCATCGGCCGAGGATAAGCCGACGGTCGATCCTTACGACCAGTCGAAGGTTGCGCTCGAAGTGCCTCCGCCCGCCGATTTCAAGGGCAAGGTCGTCCTGCTCATCGCCGGACGCCAAAGCCACGGGCCGGGCGACCACGAGTTCTTTGCCGGCACCGCCATCCTGATGAACCTGCTCAAGCAGAACCCCGGCGTCTGGCCGATCATGGCGCGCGACGGATGGCCGAAGAACGAGGCACTGTTCGACAAGGCCGACAGCGTGATGTTCTACATGGACGGCCGGCAGGGCCACCCCGTCGTCCAAAAAGACGCCAAAGGGGACCGCATGGACCGCCTCCAGAAGCTGATGGACAAGGGCACCGGCTGGGTGAACCTGCACTACGCCGTCGATTACCTGCCGCAGCACGGCAAGCGCGTGCTGGGCTGGATGGGCGGATATTACGAACCGGACTATTCCATCAACCCGCACTGGGACGCCGAGATCCGCACGCTGCCGAAGCACCCGATCACGCAGGGTGTCAAGCCGTTCACGCTCCGGGACGAATGGTACTACGGCATGCGCTTCCTCGAAGACAAGAAGGGCCTGACGCCGATCCTGCAGGCGGTGCCGCCGGACAACACGCGGAACACGAATTACACGAAGTCCCGCAAAGGCGAGATCGAGACGATGGCTTGGGCCTACGACCGACCGAACGGCGGCCGTGGCTTTGGCTTCACCGGCGGTCACTTCCACCGCAACTGGGCGGACGAAAACTTCCGTCGACTCGTGGTGAACGCGATCCTCTGGACGGCAAAGCTGGACGTGCCGGAAAGCGGTGCCAAGGTGGAATTCGATCCGGCCGACCTGAACAAGAACCTCGACAAGAAGGGTAAGGCCGAGTTCAAACCGATCCTGCCGCCAACGAAGAAGTAAAAAAGTAGCCGCAGATAAACGCGGATGACCGCAGATGAAAGCCGTCTTTATCTGCGTTCATCCGCGTTTATTTGTGGCTACTTTTCTGGCGCGTCCGAGCGCTGCGACTGTGAAGATGATCGGGTAGAGCTTTTCGAAATACCAGAGCTTGGCGAAGTAGAAGCCGATCGGCGACGGCTCGCGGAACCGGCCCGATTCGACGGCTTCCATGAGCCAGAGGATGCCGCGTTCAACGGCGGAATCGTCGGTCAGATCGAGCAGCACTTCGACAGCGACGGCCGTCTCCTCCACGCTGGACGGGCAATCCTTCGCGCCGCCCCATCCGCCGTCGGCATTCTGGACGCCGAGCAGATACTCGACGCCGCGCCGGCATTCGGGCGAGTCCTTCAAGTCCAGATCGCGATACGCCGCGAGGACGCGGGCCGTGCCGTAGACGGGGTTGATGTCATCTGGGGCATGTTGATTGCCGAACCAGAGCGGCAGCCAGGAGCCGTCGGGGCGCTGTTGCCGGGTGAGGTATTCGAGTGCGAACTCGACGGCTTCGAACTCCCAGGGGTCTTCGACTTCGAGTGTCCAGAAGTTCTTTGGCATCTCCGAAAGATCGCGAAGACGGCGAGCAAGCGAACGAAGGGCATGAGCCGTGAGATCGGCTCCGCTGCGGTCGAACGGTAGTTTTCCCCAACCGCGGCAGAAGGTCGGAAATCCACCGTCGTTATTCTGTACATCCAAGACCCATTTCCGACCCGATTCGATTGCCGCGAGGGGAGTACCGAGTCGTTCCAACGCCAGAATCGCCCCCGGCGTGTCGTCGCAGTCCGGCACGCTGCCGGGTTCGTCGCTCCAGCCCCAGGCACCGGGGGCCGCGCCGGTGTACGGGTGCCGCTCCTTCGTCTGCTGGGCGAGCAGCCACTCGAGCAACTTCTCCCGGTCGGGCAATGATTCCAGATCGCCGGCCGCCGCGAGGGCGTTCACGCTCAGCGTCGTCACCCAGATGCTCAGGTTCGTGTCGATCGGCCAGCTACCGTCGGGCCGCACCGATTTCACGAGGAAGCGGACACTTTCCTTCACGACGTCGTGATCCGACTTGCCGATGCTCGCGAGGCCCATCGTCACGAACGCGGTCAGCGGCGTCGCCTCCAGGTAGCCACCACTTGAAGGCTGAATCCGGCGCAGCACCTTTAAGCTAGGGGACTTCGCGAACGGTCGAATCGGGCTCCACGATCCGCGGTGGTGGTGGACGCATTGCCCGATGGCGATGAGCGCCGGCAGCGCGTAGCTCACGACCGGAAGTCCGGCGAAGCGGTAGCAGCTCTGCGGCAGGCAGGCCAGCTCGAACGGCAATCGCGGCACCTCCCGCCACGGCACGAGGCCGGCGAGCGCGCTCGTCATCAGGATCGGTACGCTGAAGGTGCGGTCCTTCCCGTAGCGGGCGCGAATCGCCTCGGCGCGCTCCGCCGGCGTTCGACCACATTTCTCGTTCAGATAGACTTCCAGTTTTGCAACGGTCTCGCGGTGGGAATCGTCATCGACGAGGGCGAACGCGGCTCGCACGAGCATCGACGTGGAGATGTTCGAGAAGCTCTTGGTCGTATCGCCCCAGCCGCCGTCGGCGTTCTGGTTCGCCGCGAGCCAGAGAAGTCCGCCATCGATCATCGCGCGGTGTTTTTCGGCATCGACGAGTTGCAGCGCGATGGCCGCGACGGCCGTGCTGAGGGCCGAAGTGGAAAGTTCGCCGACCCAATGCCCGGCCGGGGTGCGCTCGGCGAGCAGAGCGTCGCGGGCGGCAAGGTAATTTCGTCGGAGACTGAGGGGTTCGATATTCAATTCGGCTCGACCTTTGGGAAGTGGGAATTCAAATCTCGTTCGGCTCGCACCATGATGGCGATTTGACAAACTGATCCGAAATAGCGGTAAATAATTCGATAGGGACCAACGAATTGCTCGCGATAACCATCTAACGCGACATCCTCGACCGGCGATCCGACTTCAGGAAATCGCTTCAGAATACCGATGGCCCGGTTGAATTTACGGCGCCACTTTTGCCCTACCGATTCACCGGCTTCCCGAGTGATCGTCGATAAAATCATTTCGTATTGACGACTTGCATTCGGCGCCCAGACGACGCGAACCATTCGTCCATCTCCTGCATTACCTTTTCATGAGGAATGCCTTCGCCGCGATCCAACTCTTCCATGCTCTTTGCGAGATTCGCACTCAGATAAACCCGGTACAAGAACTGTTCCCAAGTCGTATCCTCGGGCAGTTTCTCGACCAGCTTTCTTGCTATCTCTTTCACGCTTTCCATCATCGCACCTCCTCGTTCCATCATAACCCCAGCGAATCCAGATCATCCACCAGTTTATCGAGGTCGTCCTTCGGCCCGGCGGCCTTGCCGGCCTGGCGCTTTGGGATGCCGACGGCCATGCCGACGGCGTTGCGGCCGTCAGCCACCAACTCGCGGTCGCGCTCCGCCACGGCCGCCGCAAGCGGATCGACGGCGTCGCCGCCGCCGAAGAGCTTGCTCAAGTCGATCTTCAACCCGCCGACCGCGCCACCGTCGGCGCCGGCGATCGCCGGCGACTTGTACTCCGGGAAGATGATCGCCTGCTGCGGACAGACGCGGCTGCATGCCGGGCAGCCCTTCTTGCACTGGTCCTGGTTCTCGGTCACGATCCGGTCGAGCGAATCGAGGCCGTAAACGCCGAAGAGGCAGAAATCGAGGCACTCGAGACAGTTCGTGCAGCGGCTGTAGTCGATGACCGGATACCAACGGCGGTTCGCCGGCGCAAGGAGTTCCTCGGGCTTGAACGCAGGCGTTTCGGCTTTCGGCATCACGCCGAGCTGAATAATCGCCGGCGCTTTGTCCGCGGCCTGTTTCTCCCGACGCTCCCGGCACTCCGCCGCAATCCGGCGAATCTCGGTCAGGTACGTCTCGTACTTGTTGCTGTCCCGCAGGTCGAGCGTATAGATGTGTCGGTTGGGGATCGCGCCGGCCGCGCCGATGGCGTCGGGGCGATCGGGTTCCTCCTGTGGAGTGTCGTCCTCGTCGTCGTCGCCGGCCGGCTTGATGAGCGTTTCGCCGAAGTGCCCCTTGATCCCGTCGCGGTCGAGCAGCCAGAACGCCGCCCGTGGATAAAGCCACGAGACGACGACCATGTCGCCGGAAACTCCGCCGAGGTATAGCCGGCCGGTGTGGTCCGGGCCGAGGTCGTAGAGGTTCGGCACGATGCTCAGATCGATGCCCGGTTCGACGAGCAGCGCGGCCGCGAGGCTTTCCTCCAGCGAGCGCTTGGCCGGGTTCTTCCCCGGTGCCTGCGAGATTACGACCGTCAGCTTGCGGCTCATGGCGTCACTCGTCGTCGGTGAGGTTCACCTGATTCTTGAGGATCCGCTGGGCCGTGGCCCAGGCGGACTCCAAGTAGTGATAGTACTCGTCGGCGGTCATCGTGCCAGTCGGCTCGGCGGTCATGGTGAAGAGCCAGCCGTCGCCGTAGCCGTCGGCGTTGATGGCGGAGGGATCGGAGAGAAGGGAGGAATTGAACGTGTCGATGGTGCCGGCAAGCGGGGCGTAGAGTTCGCTCTGCGCCTTCGAGCTTTCGATGAAGCCGATTTCTTCCTTGAGGGCGACGGTGCGCGGGACGTCGAACTTCCATTCGAGGAAGTAGACGTCCTGCATGAGGCGGATGGCGTACGCGGAGAAGCCGAAGCGACCCGTGGCGGGGTCGAACCACATATGGTTGCGGCAATACCGGCGATCGGTCGGCAGGACCGCGGGGTGCTTGCCCATCAGGAAGGTGAGAGAATCGGGCATGTCGAATTGTCCAGCCCGGAGCGCGAGCGACGGGCGAGGCTCGCCCGTCGCTCGCGCTCCGGGCTGGGAGATCAGGAATTCGATTTCATGTATATCTCTTCGAAACGAATTCCGATTCAAAGAACGTCGGCAAGTGTCTATCAATCTGCATCAGGCCCGCCGGGGTCAGCTCGACGCCGTTCGGCTTCATCCGCAGCCAGCCTTCGCTTTCGAGCTTCTTGTAGCCGGCTTCGAACTCCCGCGTGATGTCCTTGCCGAACTTCGACTGGAAGTAGTCCCTTTCCAGGTGGCCGGTCTTCAGTTGCAGGATCATCTCGCGGATCAGCTTCTGCTTGTCGTTCACGGGCAATGCCCGCCCCAGTGGGAGTTCGCCGGCGTTCACCTTGGCGATGTAGGCTTCCCACGTGTCGACGTTCTGAACGTGGACGCCGTTCAAGTGGCCGAAGCTGGCGACACCGGTGCCGAACATGTCCGCCCCGTGCCAAAGGGCGTCGCGATAGACGAACCGCTTGTTTCCTGTGGACTTGACCACGGTGTAGGCACTTGAGATTTCGTAACCATTGGCGCAGAACTCGTCGAAGGCGTACTTCACCCACTCGCGTTTCGTCGGCCAGTCGGCGACCTTCGTGGCATCCGGCTTCGCCTCCTCGCCGACCATCTGCAGTTCCTTCGAGAAAGTCGTGTTGTACGGCAGTTCCATCTGGTAGATCGTCACGCTGTCCGGAGCGAGCGTCAGCGTCTTGCGGACGCACTCTTTCCAATTGTCCCAGTCCTCGCCGACCATGCCCGCAATGAGGTCGATGTTGATCTGCGAGAAGCCCAGTTCGCGCGCCCAGCCATAGGCGCGGTGAATCTCCTCTTCGAGGTGCGCCCGGCCGTTGTACTGGAGTATCTCCGGCTTGAAGTTCTCGACGCCCAGGGAAAGCCGCGTGACGCCGAGTTCGCGCAGCGTCTGGAGCTTGTGCTGTTGGAGCGTGCCCGGCTCGCACTCGAACGTGACCTCGCGGGCCGCGTCCCATGGCATGATCGCCTTCAGCTTTTCCATGAGGTCGCGGAGTTGCGACGAACTCAGGTAGGACGGCGTACCACCACCGAAGTAGACGTAGTCGAGTTTCCGCCCGCCGACGATCGGCAGCCGGCTGCAAAGTTCGACTTCCTTCACGAGCGCGTCGGTGTACGTCTCGACGTCGCGGGCGTTCTTGTCGGTGTAGACGCGGAAGTAGCAGAACTTGCAGCGCTTCCGGCAGAAGGGGATGTGCAGGTATAGGCCAAGCGGCGTGCCGGGCACGGGCGGCCGGTTCACGGCGGCGAACGCGTCCGGCAGGAACGTCGGCTTCCAAGCCGAGAATGGCGGGTAGTTCGCGATGAAGTAGTTTCCGAGGCCGGTTTTTTCCTGTTCGGCGGAGGTCATCGTACGGCTCTCGTTTGGAAGCGAATCCACGTGCGGACTATTTCGGGAATTGTACTCGACTCGTCAACTTGCGAAGGGCGGGAATGGGCGCGATCCGATTTGTACCCGTGACATCGGCCGTGAGGAACCATCCGGAATAACCCGATTACGCCCGGATTGCCGGTGGTTTAGGAGGACCGTATCACCGGTCCGTACTCAAGAAAATGTGAAGTGATTCGAGCGGCAAGCCTTTCGTCGACCGTTCGGTTCAGGCACGGATCAGTTTTTCCCGGCCCGTTCCGATATGCTTGGTCGCATTCCGTGTATCGACCACGCAACGCGATTCCCGCAGGATCCACTCATAGTCGTACGCGCTATGATCGGTGGCGATCAGCACGCAGTCCTGGTCGGCGAGATACTCGTCTGTCAGCGGTGTGCTGGCCATGCTCAGGTGCGGGTAGTGGCGCATCGGCGGCAGCTTCGGAATGTGCGGATCGTTGTAAGTGACGACGGCGCCTTTCTTGAGCAGCAGGTCCATCAACTCGAATCCGGGCGACTCGCGCGGGTCGTCGATGTCCTTCTTGTACGCCATGCCGAGGATGGCGACCTTGCTGCCGCGGACCGGCTTGCCGGCATCGTTCAGGGCGTCCGCGACCTTGCCCACGACGTAGGCGGGCATGGCGGAGTTCACCTCGCCGGCGAGTTCGATGAAGCGGGTGTTCATGCCGTACTGCCGGGCGACCCACGTGAGGTAGAACGGGTCGATGGGAATGCAGTGCCCGCCGAGGCCGGGGCCGGGGTAGAACGCCTGGAAGCCGAACGGCTTGGTCTTCGCGGCCTCGATCACTTCCCACACGTCGATGCCCATGCGGTCGTAGAGCATCTTCAGTTCGTTCACGAGCGCGATGTTCACGGCACGGTAGGTGTTCTCGAGGATCTTGCACGCCTCCGCGACCTCCGGCGTGCCGACGCGGACGACGCGCTCGACGACGCCGGCGTAGAGAAGTTCCGCGAGTTCGCCCGACTTCTCATCGAGGCCGCCGACCACCTTCGGAATGGTGTTCACGGAGTGAGTCGTGTTACCGGGGTCTTCGCGCTCGGGGCTGAAGGCGAGGAAGAAATCCTCGCCGGCCTTCATTTCGGTCCGTTCGAGAATCGGCAGCACGACGTTGCGCGTCGTCGTCGGGTAGGTGGTGCTTTCGAGCACGACGAGTTGTCCCGGCCGGAGCTGGCTGGCGATCGCGTGCGCGGAGTTCACCACGTATTTGAGGTCCGGCTCGCGGGAGTCGGTCAGCGGCGTCGGCACGCAGACGATGATCGCGTCCATCCCCGCGAGGCGGTCGTAGCGCTCCGTGGCACGGAAGCCCGCGGTGCGCATCGCGGCGATCTCGCCGTCGGGAATCTGCTGGATGTACGATTGGCCGGCGTTCAGCTTCGCCACCTTGGCGGTGTCCACGTCGAAACCGGTGACGGTGAACCCGGCGCGGGCGAAGGCGCGGGCAAGCGGCAGGCCGACGTAGCCCAGGCCGATGATGCCGACGCGGGCATTCTTGGATCGGATGCGCTGGAGCAGTTCTTGGAAAGTATCCGGCATGGGGTCGTCCTTGATCCCGGGGAGGACCGGATTCTACGCCGGAACCGGCCGGGGCTGTCAATGGGGACCTGCGCCGGCACAATCGGCATGGCCGTCAGACTTCGCCCACCATTTCCCGCCGGCTTCGATTGGCAGCCCGCCCCCGCGCGGTCACAATACGAGTGCCATGCCCGTCCCCCGCACCGCCCACGACTATCTCCAGTGCACGCGCGCGAGCCTGCTCGTCGCGGACGAAGTGATTGACCGTTATGCGCAGGCCGATTGGACCGGTCAGACGGTCGAGGACGCCGCCCGTCTCCTCGTCGCCGACGGCCACCTCACGTTGTTCCAGGCCAACTACATCCTGAAAGGCCGCTACAAGAACTTCTTCATCGGCAAGTACAAGGTCCTCGCGCCGATCGGCTCCGGCGGCGCGAGTCAGGTGTTCCTCTGCGAACACTCCGTCATGCGCCATCGCGTCGCGGTCAAGATGCTCAAGTTGCACGCGAAGAGCGACCCCGGCACGCTCGAGCGCTTCAAACGCGAGGCCCGCGCCGCTGCCGCGGTCAACCATCCGAATGTCGTCCGCGCCTACGATTTCGACCTTGCCGAGGGGAAGCATTACTACATCGTGATGGATTACGTGGACGGGGTGAACCTCGAAGATCTCGTTGCGCGGGTCGGCCCGCTGCCGCCCGAACGGGCGGTGAACTATGCGATCCAGGCCGCCACCGGTCTGCAGCACATCCACGAGTGCGGCCTCGTTCACCGCGATATCAAGCCGAGCAACCTGCTGCTGGACCGTGCCGGCATCGTGCGCATCCTCGATCTGGGACTCGTGCGGTTCGCGGAATCGAAGGACGACGGACTCACGCGGATGCAGAACGACCATGTCGTTCTCGGCACCGCCGACTACCTGTCGCCCGAGCAGGCGCTGAAGTCCGACGACCTCGACATCCGGTCGGACCTCTACAGCCTCGGGGTGACGCTCTATTTCCTGCTGGCGGGGAAGGCGCCGTACGCCGACCTGAACGTCGCTCAGAAGCTGCTCTTTCACCAGTTCAAGGAGCCGCCGCCGCTCGATCACGTGCCGCGGGATTTGTTCGCCGTGATGCAGACGCTGATGGCGAAGAAGCCGGAGGACCGGTATCAGACGCCGGCGGAGTTCGTGGAGGCCGTGGCGGCGTGGGCGCGCGTGCCGGTGCCGCCGCCGCTGGACAGCGAGATTCCGGTCGTACTGGCCCCGTCGGCGACGCCGAGCAACATCCCGCGTTCGCTCACCGGGCCGATCCTCCCTCCCTCGTTGGTGATTTCGCCGTCCCCGGCTCCGCCACCCGCAAGCCCGTCCCTACCGATCTCCGTCTGGATCGCCGGCGGAGTACTGATCGTCGCGATCGTCGCCGCCGTCGCCATCATCCTCTCGCGGTGAACTCTCTCACCGCCGCCGCGTCCAACCGGTACAATCGTTCCGTCGGATACCGATCGGAGATCGTATCGTGTCTTCGCGCTCCCGTTTTGTTCTGGCCGTCGCCTGCCTCGTCGGATGCGCCGTGCCCGCGTTCGCGGTGATCAAAAAGCTCACCCCGCTCAAGGAGGTGATCGGCGATGCAGAGACGATCCTCGTCGCGGAAGTGGACGCGGTCGACTCGGACAAGCCGAGCGTGGTCTTGAAGTTCCAGGAGAATCTGAAGGGGAAGGCCGACTGGGCATCGATCGTCGTGAACCTGAAGGGGGATGCCTTCGCGAATAAGGACAACCACGGGAAGGCGATGCTCGACCGACTGACGCCCGGCCGGAAGCTGATTCTCTTCCTGACGCCGGTCGAGAAGACGACAGTCGCGTTCGGTTTCCTGGAAGGCACCTGGTTCCAGATTCGCGGCACGCCGGCCGGCGAAGGAAAGACCGCGTGGGCGTTCCTGCATTGCGAGCCGTACTTCACGCGGACTTACAAGGGCACGACGGACGAGTTGAAAGGGGTGGTCGAGAAGGCGATCGCCGGGAAGGCTGCGCCACCGGAACCGAACGAGAAGGCCGAGCCGGGGCTTGGGCCGCTGCCCGAGAAGAAAAGCGGAATCGTGCGCACGCCGATGCTCTTCGGCGTGATACCGTCCGCGGTACTGATGGCGCCGCTGGCGATCGTGGCGGCGCTCTTTCCCGGCGTCTTCGCACGGCTGGCCATGACGATGAAGCGCTGGCGCGCCTTCCTCGCCTTCGCCAGCGTGAACACGACGGCCGCCGCCGTCTACTTCTACTGCCGTGGCTGGCTGCCGGATCACTGGCTCGCATCGCCGAACGCGTTCCTGGTGTTGATGACATTGAACGCGACCATCGGCACGATCTGGGCCGGGCAGCGCCATCGCCGGGTCGCGCTCGACCCGGCCTCGACCGCCTCGCCGAATTCCCAGCAACTCCTCGGCCTCGGCGGTGCCATCGTCGGGTTCTTTGTCCTGCTGCTCGTTCCCGTTTGGATCTTCTTCGGAAAGGCGCAGATCCTCGAACTGCCGGTCCGCGAGTTCACGGGCATGCTCACCGGACTCGTGCTCGCGTTCCTTTACACCGGATATCGAACCGTCACGAAAACGGTCGATCCGCCCGAAGCGAACCCGAAGCTCTGTCTGTCGGACGAAACGGTCGCACTCGCCGGGATGGTGCTCTTCGGCCTCGCGATGCTCGCCACCGGATCGCGCTCGTCCGCGCTGCCGACCGGAGCGGAGCAGGGGGACGCCGTCGAGACTTCGATCGGTCCGAAACTCGCGGACGTGCAGGTGTTCACCTTCCCCGGCGCGCTCGAAGTCTATTCCGGGCTCGCGCTCGACGACGCCGGCCGACTCTACTTCGGAGCCGAGAGCAAGGGCGGAACCGGAAGTGTCTGGTGCGTCGATCCGAAGACCGGCGCGGCGATCTGGAAATTCACCAACGATGGCGACCTGCAACCGGTCTACTGCATCCCCACCGTCGCCGACGGGAAGGTCTTCGTCGGCGAAGGGCTGCATTCCGATTCGGAACGCCGAATGTTCTGCCTCGATGCTAAGACCGGGACCGCCATAGGTCACTTCAAGACCGATAGCCACACGGAAGGTCGGGCCGCGCTTGCCGGTAATAAGCTGATCTTCTGTGCCGGCGACGATGGCCTCTACTGCATCGACGCGAACGACCGGAAGAAATTCTGGCACTTCGAAGGATTGAAACAGAAATTGCATATTGACACGCCGCCGGCCGTGCGCGGGCGGCGCGTCTTCTTCGGCTCCGGCTACCACACGCTGGCATTGCTCTGCGCGGACGTCGACACGGGAGACGAACTCTGGCGGACACCCGTCGATTTAAGATCGTTTGGAGCGCCGCTCGCTCGAGGTGAGCACGTCTATTACGGCCTCGGTACAGGCGATTTGAAAGACGATCTCTCCACAGAAGCATCGGAAACCACTGTGCCGCGCGAGACGATGGCGAAGGGGGCAGTCGTCTGCGTATTGGCCGAATCGGGGAAACAAGTCTGGCGGTACGACCTGCCGAAGTCGGTGCATTCCGAGATGTCCGCCGACCTGCGCGCGGTGTACGCCTGCTGCAAGGACGGCACGGTCTACGCCATCGATCGTCATTCCGGAAAGTTGCGATGGAAGCGACAACTCGGCGAGGCGTTTGCGGCCGGGCCGGCGCTGGCGACGCACGGTAACGGCGCGGCGACGGTGGCGGTGTACGCCGTCACGCTCGACGGTCGCGCGGCGTGCCTGAACCCGGCGAACGGCGACATCTTCTGGCAGCGAAACCTCGCCGAGCAGACTGGCAAGATCGTGCAGGTTCTCTCGACGCCGGTCGTGGCGAACGCACCCGACGGGACACGTACGCTTTTCATCGGCTCGAAGGGCGAAAACCGGAACAACGGCGAACGCGTCGCCATGGTCTTTCGCATCGTGGATGCCATGGACGAGTGACCAAGCCGCGCGGTTCTCTCATTTCTTTCAAACGGAAGCCGGCGTAAACTGAAGGCACCTCGGAACGCCAACCATGAATTCCACGACCGATCGCGATCCTCTGGACCTCGTCGCCGAGGAATTTGCGGACCGCTGCCGGCGCGGCGAGATGCCTTCCGTCACCGATTTCCTGGGGCGCTATCCAAACCTGGCCGAGGACCTGCGCGATCTCCTGCCGGCGGTCGCGCAGATCGAACTGCTGAAGCGCCACCGTCATTCGTCCACGCCGCTGCCGGTCGTGCACGTCTCGGATTGCCCGGAGAAACTCGGCGATTACCGCATCCTGCGGGAACTCGGCCGTGGCGGCATGGGGATCGTCTACGAGGCGATGCAGGAATCGCTTGGCCGGCGCGTGGCGCTCAAGATGCTGCCGCTGCCAGGGCGGAACGACGCCGTGCGCCGCGAGCGATTCCTCCGCGAGGCGCAGGTCGCCGCCAAACTGCACCATACGAACATCGTTCCGGTCTTCGGCGTCGGCGAAGAGAACGGGATCCCGTACTTCGTCATGCAGTTCATACCCGGCTGCGGGTTGAACGACGTGATCGCGAGCTGGAAGGAATTGAATTCCGACATTCGGCACGCGTCGCCGGCGCTCGTGCGGCCGAACCAGTGGCGCCGCATCGCCGACATCGGCGCCGCCGCCGCCCACGGCCTCGCGTATGCGCACGGCCAGGGCGTCCTCCACCGCGACGTGAAGCCCGGCAACCTCCTGCTCGACCACCACGGCACCGTCTGGATCGCCGACTTCGGCCTTGCCAAACTCCTCGATCACCACACGCTCACCGCCACCGGCGACCTGCTCGGCACCATTCCCTACATGGCCCCGGAAGCCCTGCGCGGCGAGGGCGACCACCGCGCCGACATCTACGGACTCGGCATGACCCTCTACGAACTCGCCACGGGTTCGATGCCGTATCAGCATTCCAACCCTGCCGTCCTGATCCGCGAGATCGGGGAAAAGGATCCGCCGCCGCCGCGCGCTGTGAACCCGCGCGTGCCGCGCGACCTCGAGACGATCATCCTCAAGGCGATCGCCCGCGAGCCGGGCCGACGATACGCGAGTGCGGCCGAGATGGCACACGACCTCGACGCCTACCTGAACGATCAACCGATCCGCGCCCGGCGTTCGTCGGTGCTCCAGCGATCGTGGCTCTGGGCGAAACGCAACCCGATCCTCGCGATGCTTTCCACGATCACGGCGGGGGCGCTGGTCTTCGCCGCGATCGTCGGCTGGGTGAGCTACAGCCGCACCAGTGCGGCCCTGGCGAGCGAACGCAAACTGCTCGCGGATACCGAAGAAGCGAACAAAAAGCTCCTGGACAATCTGAACCTCTCGCTCGCGGCGTTCGAGGCGGTTTTCGAGGCGGCTAATCCGACCGAACCGTTCGGCTTCGGCCCGCCGCCGCGCCCGCCGGAAGGGGATGGGCCGCGCATTCCCATGCGCCCTGAAGGCGGACGCCCCGATGGTGGGCGACCAGACGGCGGCCGGCCCGAAGGGGACCGGGGGCGGCCGAACGCGCCCATGCCCGGCGGACGGGCGCTCGTCGTCGATCCCGTCAAGATGTTGGAAGTCGTTCTCGACTTCTACGAGAAGTTCGCCGAGCAGAACTCGGCCAACCCGAAACTGAAGCAGGAGAACGAGACGAATTACAAGCTGCGCCTGAACGCCGCGAAGGCGTACCGCAAGGTCGGGCAGATGAAATCGTTCCTCGGCCGGCTGGAACCGAACGCGGCCGCGCAGCCCCTCCATCGCTCGCTGGAAATCTTGAGCGAACTGATGCGCAGTTATCCGGACGTGCGGGATGTCCAGCGGGAATTCGTGCTGAGCGTCGCGGCGCTGGACGCGGTGAAGGACCCGAAACTGGCGACTGGCGAGCGCCTGGAACTGGTGCGCCGCGCGGCGTCGCTGGTTGAGCCGGGCGCGGGCGCGACGCGCTGGACCCTCGATCAACTGGCGCGGATGGCGCAGGCCGACGGCGACCGCGAACTCGCCGAGGCGATCCGGGCGCGTATGCCGGAGTTCCGACCGTTCGAGTTCCGCCCCGGCGGTGAGCGCCCGAACGGCCGACCCGGCGAACAAGGACCCCGCCGCCCGTAGAATGACCCGCGTGTCGCCGAATTCGCTCACCACCGTGCCGAACCTGCTCTCGCTGTCGCGCGTCCCGCTCGGCATCGGGGTCTTCGCCGCCATCGCGCACGGGCTCTGGCCCGCGGCCCTCGCCGTCTTCCTCCTCGCCACCCTCACCGACTGGCTCGACGGCTGGTACGCCCGACGCTACGGACTCGCCTCTGCCGTCGGCCGCAGCCTCGACCCGCTCACCGACAAGTTCCTCATCTGCGGCACTTTCATCTATCTACAGTCCGCGAACGTCGGCGTGCTGCCCTGGATGGTCACCGCTGTCGTCGGCCGGGAAATTCTCGTCACCGGCTTGCGCGGCATCGTCGAAGCGACCGGCAAGAAGTTCGGCGCCGACTGGTTCGGCAAATTGAAGACCGCGCTCCAGTGCGCCGCCATCATCGCGATCCTGACCCTGAAGACGTTCGACGGCACGGTACTCGCCAGGCTTGAAATCGTCTGGTGGGTGCTGCTCTACGCCATGCTCGTCGCAACGATCGGCAGCGGGATCCAGTATGTCGTGAAGGCCGCAAAACTCTTGCGTCAGGAGTGACCCGATGGCGGGCGTGCATGGAGAACGGTTCTATGGTTACGTCGACCGGGTACCCGGGCTGGCCTACGTCGCGACGCAGTTCTTCCATTTCAATTTCGTGCCGATTTTCCCGCTTGGATCGTACGTCGTTCCCGAAGCCGTTCCGGCCGCGTTCGCGGTTCCTCGCCGGATCCCGATGAACCTGAAATCGGTCCTCGTCGGCTATTTCCGCGGCTGGGTGGGGCTGGCGACGATCGTGCTCTTCGCGGTGTGCGGCATCCAATCGATCGAGGCGATCCAGGACACGAATCCCGGCGACGCGATGACGGCGCTGGCCATCGCCGTCGCCGCCGTTGCGTACGCCGCCGTCTGGTGGGCGATGATCGGATCGCACAAATCGTGGATCGCCGCCTGGCTCGTCGTGCTCGCCGCCACCGGCGGCTACTTCTCGTGGGATGCCGCCAACCCGCTGCCGCCGAAGCCCGATAACCCTTTCAAGGCACCGGTCGCGCGCGGCCATCGCCACCGCGCGGACCTCCCCG
Source organism: Gemmataceae bacterium (assembly GCA_019636445.1). GTDB lineage: Bacteria > Planctomycetota > Planctomycetia > Gemmatales > Gemmataceae > Limnoglobus. Next base: position 35,950 of record JAHBXO010000045.1, read on the forward strand.
ACTTGTTCCTCTACGCCAACGGCTGCCTGTTCGCACTGACGGCACTGCGCGCGTTCGACCGCGCCGGTCGCGGGCGCGCCTACGAACTCGGCGACATCCTCGGCGTTGACGAAGAACGGATCAACGAACTCCTCGACGCTGGACGCGAGCCGATCGCGGACGACGAACCCCGGGCGTGAGCCATGCCGAACGAACGCCAACTCACCGACGGCCCCGGCGGCCGCATCCTGACGAACGCGAACGTCTGGTCGCCGGAAGGCGAATGGATCGTCTTCGATACGCGGTCCGACGCCGCCGGGGAACGGTTTGACGGCACGCGCATCCAGGCCGTGAACGTCCGAACGAACGAGGTGCGGACCGTCTACGAATCCCGCAATGGCGCCCAATGTGGCGTGGCAACCTGGCACCCGAAGGACGGGAAGATCATCTTCATCCACGGACCCGAGAACCCGACGCCGGAATGGAGCTACGGTGCTCCGCGCCGGCAGGGCGTGATCGTGGACTTCGAGAAGCGGACGACGGAGCCGTTTGACGGGCGGGATCTCGTCCCGCCGTTCACGCCTGGCGCGCTGCGCGGCGGGTCCCATGTCCACGTCTTCAGCCCCGACGGTGGCAAGGTCAGCTTCACTTACGAGGACCAGTACCTGACCCGTCACGAACGCGAAGTCGACGGGCGGGAGATCAATCTCCGGAATGTCGGCGTCGGCGTGCCGGCGGGGTTGGTGCGCGTCGGGCGAGGGCATCCCCGCAACGCCGACGGAACGTACTTCTGCGTGCTCGTCTCGAAGACGACGGCGCATCCGAAGCCCGGCTCGGATGAAATCTCCAAGGCTTTCGAAGAAGGCTGGATCGATAATCGAACGCTCGCGTTCCAGGGGCACGTTGTCACGCAGAAGGGAGAGACGATTTCGGAAGTCTTCGTGGTCGATCTGCCGGACGACCTGCGCGCCGTCGGCGACGGACCGTTGCAAGGCACCGAATCGCGGCGGCCGCTCCCGCCGAAGGGTACGCGGCAGCGCCGGCTCACGTTCACGGCCGATCGGAAACATCCGGGGTTGCAAGGTCCGCGCCACTGGTTGCGGTGTTCCCCGGACGGATCGCGCATCGCGTTCCTGATGAAGGACGATGCCGGCGTGCCCCAACTCGCGACCGTATCACCTGCCGGCGGAAAGCCCAGCCAACTGACACGAACGACGGCGGGGATCGCCTCCGCGTTCACCTGGAGCGCGGACGGTTCGCACCTCGCGTTCGTTTGCGACGGCCGCATCGCCGTGGCCGATGCCGGGACGGGCGCGATCCGGTTTCTCACCGAACCGGTGCCGCAGGCCGAGGCACCGCGACCGGAAGCCTGCGTCTTCTCGCCCGATGGCAAGCGGATCGCCTTCGTCCGCCGCCGCTCGGAATCGAATCAGATCCACGTCGTGGATGTCTAACGTCGAACAGGGACTTCGATCGCGAGATCGCGGCCGCCCCAGAGCATCGGGATGTTCAGTGTGCGCGGCCCCGCGGGTCGGTTTCGCATTCGATAGATCGCAAGCCGGGCGCCGTCCATCCATTCGATGTTGTTGTTGTGGATCGGCAATTCCGCCACCCGTTCAAAGAGATCGACCCGCTCCTTCAGGACCCTTCGCAGGGCGATCTGGGCCGGCAGGACATGCTTGAGCGGTGGTTCCTCGATGACAAGGAATTCGGGCGCGAGCCGCGTCAGCAGGTCGGCGATCTCGCGTTCGGATTTCGTCCATTCCACGTATCCGGCTCCGGGATCGCTGCGGACGGCGTAGAGGAGTTTGTCGCCGCGCGCGATCCAGATCCGTCGGTCGGCGTCGCGGACGCGTGTGGAGTGGATAAACGTGCCGTCGAAGTGGCCGTCGAAGAGGACGATTCCGGGGCCGTCGGTGTTCGCGAGGACGTACTCGGCAGCATCGGCGTAGCCGCGGACCCAGGGCACGGGTTGGCGAAGCGTCCAGCAGCCGGCAGACCCGACGACGAAGGCGGCGACCACAAGCGTCCACCATTTTCGGCCGAAGCGGCGGAGCGGTTCGAGCGCGGCTTCGGCGGCCCAAACGCACCATGCGGGCAGCCAGTAGATCGTGTGGCGTGTCTCCTGCTCGGAGAGGGCGGCGAAGCAGGCATAGACGACGATCGCGAGCGCCCAGTAGGTCCGGGATTTCGCCCGATTCATTTGACGGAACGACAGGATTAGACCGGCCACACCGGCGGCGGTCGCCACGAGGCCGAGCTGGAACTCGAGGCTTCGCGGATAGTAGGTGAGGCGGTCCCACCCGTGCCTCACGACGTCGGGATTGGAACCGCTGCTGGCCGCGAGGGCGTGTTGCTGGCCGATGGTTTGATAGGCGAGCCAGTAGAACGGCGCGAGCGCGACGAGAATCGTGACCGTCGCGAGCAGGACCGGGCGCGTGATGACCAGTCGTAGGCGGCCTTCCATCGCCAGGCGCAGCAGGAAGAGCGGGGCGAGGAAGACCGCGTCGTATCGGTGCAATCCGGCCGCGACGACGCCGACCGCGAAGGCGATCAGATCGCGGCGTTTCGTATCCGCGAGATAGCGTTCGAAATGGACGATCGCGGCGAGCACGCAGGCGAGAGTCGGCACTTCCAGCATGACGGCGCGGGAATTGACGAATACCTCGCGAGAGAGGACTAGAAGCGTGGCTGCGACCGCCGCGGTCGTCGCGCCGTGCGTGCGTCGAACGAGCGAATGAAAATAGGCGAGCGCGACGAGTAGGTACGCGAGCACCAGTCCGCGGCCGGTTTCCAGCTCCGGACCGAAGACGAGCATCGCCGCACCTTCGAGGGCGTGGAACCCCTGCGGCCAGACGAGCAGGCCGAGGCACGGGTACTGCGCGTAATACCGTTCGGCGTAGGCGCGCGGCGAACGATATCCGCCGTCGCGGATCGCATCGCGGACGAAGACGCCGGTCATCACGTGGCGCGTCTCGTCGCCGCTGAAATACGGTTCGGTGGGTTGCTTCCACACGAGATGAACGACGATCGCGAGGGCGAGGATCGCGGGCAGCGCGAGGCCCGGGCGCGCAGTCATGGGCCGATCCGCGCGAAGTCGGGCCGGCGCGTCGGCAGTTTCGCCGATACGAGCGTTTCGGCGTAGCGGCCCATCGGCAGTACGTCGAACTGTCCGGCCAGACCATCGAGCACTTCGCAGGCGAGATCGAGCTTCCAGCCGGCCGGTCGGTCCATCGCGGGGAAGAAGCCCAGGTCCGCGTCGTCGTCGCTGCCGAGGAAATCGAGCGGGTGGAGGAGGATCGACGGTTCGAGGTTGGCGGCGCGGCAGAACGCCATCGCCGTGCGGAAATAGCGCCGTGCGGCGAAGCGGGAGAAGCGGCCGAGGTAGAGCAGGTAGCTCAGGTGCAGCGGTACCTTGGCGAGAGGCAGCGTCGTCACGGGGATTTCGAGGATGGAACCTTGTTCGGTGCGCCAGCGGTAGGGCTTCAACGGCCGGTGGCCGTCGGCGAGCGTGCCGAACAGCTTCGCGCGTCGCTTCCGTTCGGCCGGCGAGAGCTTGGCCGTCATGAAGTAGTAGGCGCGGGCGAGCGGGCCGAGGTACGTCGGAAAGGTCGAGGCGTCGTAGCGGTAGCCGCGTTCGACGAGGATGTCGAGCACGGTTTCGGACAGGCTATAGCCCGGGCCGCGAAAGCCGTTCGGACGCACGCCGGTGGCAGACTCGATGGCGTCCTCGGCGCGGGCGAGTTCATCGGCGATCTGATCGTGGGAATAGAGGTGCAGCCACGGCTCGTGGTGGAACGAGTGATTGCCGATCTCGTGTCCAGCGTCGGCGATCGACTTCAATGCGGCGCGATTTCGGTCCAGCGCCGCGTCCTGCCCGACGACGAACCAGGTGATCGTCAACCCGCGATCCGCGAGCAGTTTCAGCACGCGCGGCACGACGATGTCGAGGTAGCTCGGCAGCGATTCCCAGCCGGCGTCGCCATGGGTCTTCAGGTACGACCACTTGTTGTCGAGGTCGAGCGAGAGGGAGGCGAGCGGCCGGTGCGTGGCGGGTCGGATCATCGCGAGGCCCCCGCGAGGAGGTGCCGCGCGGCGCGGTCGGCCAGTTGCAGTGTCTCGTTCACGTTCAACGTGCCATTGACGATGTGCGCCGAGTTGACGATGTGCAGGCCCGGCACGGAGGTCGTCATCGGCGGCAGGTTTTCGGAATAGTTCAACGTCGAGATCGCGAGGACCTGCCGGACGCGCGAGACGCGGAATGCGAGTACGTCGTCGGGTTCGATGTGCGGGTGGATCTTCATCAATCCCGCGAGGAATTCGTCGCGGATGCGCTGATCGGGCATTTCGAAGAGCGGATCGTCCGGAGCGACGTACTTCGGGAGATACACGAGGTGCTTGCCGCCGAATTCGTCCGGGTCGACGAGGGCGGTCATCTCGATGATGGCCGTGAACGGCGCCGGGTCGGTGATGTTGGTGACGTAGTATCCGGCGAGCGGCTTGCGCAGCAGGAGCGATGCGCAGATGATCCCCTGGTAGCGCAGGGCGTTCAGTTTCGTACGCTCATCGTCGGAAAGCTGCGGGCACATCCGGGCCGCGATTGGCGCGGCGACGGTGACGGCCACGTGGTCGAACGATTCCATCGAGCCATCGTCGTATTCGATATCGAGGCCGTAGTCGTTCGAGACGATATGCGAAACCCGGGAGGCTTCTCGGAGGGTGACGCCGGCGTCGAGCAGCGCGTCGGCGGCGCGTTCGAGGATGCGCCCGTAGCCGCCGCGCACGTAGCCAAAAAGCTCCTTTTTGAGTCCGGTGCGCCGGGCGGCGTACATGCGGGCGATGATGGCCCAGATGAATGCGGCGGAGGCATGGCGGTAGTTCTCGCCGAGTTTGGCGCGGAGCAGCGGCAGCCAGATCTTCTCCGTCGTCGCGCGGCCGGACCAGCGCCGGAGCCAGTCGACGACGGGAATGCCTTCGAGTTTCTTCCAATCCCGGATGCGGGATGCGCGGAGGATCGTCAGCGCGAGGCGGAACTTGCCGACGAGGCCGAGCGGCGGGAACTTCAGGAATTCGAGGGAGTTGGACATCGAGAACAGGCGGCCGTCGGTGTAGAAGCCGGTGCGGGTTTCTTTCCAGTGGAGTTCGTCGATCAGGCCGAGGCTTTCGAGCATCTGCCGCAGGCGCGTGTCGGACAGGAGGGTGACATGGTAGTGGCGGTCCCAGGCGATGTCGCCGAGTTGCCATGTGTCGGCGAGTCCGCCGAGGTGCGGGGCGGCCTCGATGAGCGTGACGGCGTGGCCGGCGGCGGCGAGTTGCCGCGCCAACTCGATGCCGAGCAGGCCGCCGCCGACGACCGCCCATCGGCTACCGGTGGGCGCAAACGGCGGGGGCGGGGGATTCGCGGTAAGCGGATGCATGGGCGGTGCGGCTCAGGACCGCGGTCCGGCGACCGCGGAAGTGCGTGAGGTTACGGGCAAGGTAGCACGCCGACAGCCCGGCGGCAGTGGCAAACCGGTCGATCTCGGCTTTCGACGGATGGAACGGCGGCCGGCGTCGCGCCGTCGCACCGTAGCGGCCGCGCTCCGCGAGTGTGTTCCGCAGCGCACGCACGAAGTACCCCCGTCGCACGCTGAAGCGGAATAAGGACCACAGATCCGACCATGTCGAATGCCCGGGTTCGCTCCAGTCCGAGAGAACGATCCGGCCGTTCGGGCCGAGCAGTTCGGCCCATTCGCCAATTTTCGTCTCCAGTTCCGCAGCCGTAAGATATTGGACGACGCTGTTGACGAGGACGTAGTCGAACCCGTTCTCTCGGCGATCCCATTCGGCGGCGTTGGGAATGCCCGCCATGTTCCCGGCCGCGATGCGGCGCATGTTCGCGGCGTCGTCCCAGACGCGGATGGCGCCCACGTGCGGGGCCAGCAATCGCGCGATCGTCCCGAATCCACATCCGTAATCGAGTACGCGATCGGTCGATTTCGGCTGGAATTCCCGAAGGAAGTTGCAGACGTACTCCTCGCTCTCCGGTGCGAAGAGCAGTCGGCCTTCCGGCACGCTCTCCCAGTAGTCGAGCCACGGGTCCGTCGTATCGCTCATGCGAGTTCCTCGACCGCAAAACCCGTCAGCCGATAGCGCCGCCCGCAATCGTCGCATGACAGGTCGCGCGGCTCGGATGCCGGCTCGACGAACCGCGCGAGCAGCCGCCCGCACCGGCAGACCGCGCCCGCGGTCCGCGCCGGATGACCCAGCACCAGATGGAAATCCGGTACCGATTTCGTCACCACCGAAGCCATTCCCACCATCGCGAACCGGCCAATCGTCAGGTCGTTGCCGATCACGCATCCCGCGCCGATCGTCGCGCCTTCCCGCACGAGCGTCGGCAGCGTGTGTTCGTCCGGGTCGGACGTTCGCAGTTGCTTCAGGTCCGGCGTGGTCGCGCGGGGGAAGCGGTCGTTGGTGAAGATCGTGCCGGCCGAAACCATCACGCCGTCCTCGATCGTCACGGCGGTGCAGATGTAGACGAAGCTGTTGATTTTCACCCGGTGCCCGATGCGCACTCCGTACGCGATATGCGTCTTCTCGCCGACGATGCATTCGTCGCCGAGCGTGGTGCCGCGGCGGATGTGCACGTTGTCCCACACGTTCGTGCCGGCACCGAGCGTCACGCCCGGTTCGAGGATCGCGGTGGGGTGCACGCGCGGGGCGGTCATACCAGGGCCGCCTCGGGCTGCTCCACGGGCACGCGTGTCCAGTCGGCGCGATTCAGGGAGCGGTATGCGGCGTCGATGGCGGCGACGTTCGCGACGGCGTCGTCCAGAGAGATCACGAGCGGTTCGCCGTCGCGCAGGTGGCGTGCGAAGTTGCCGACGTTGTCCCGGAACGCCTGCGCCTTGTTGTAGCCGTGGCCGAAGACGACCCAATCGGGCGAGCGGTGCAGCTTGTACTTCGACTCCTTCCAACCGATGCGGATGGTGCCGAGCAGGCCGTGGACTTCGATGTAGCTCTCGCGTTCCTTGTTGATGCTCCAGGAGAGGTCGATGGTGCCCATGACGCCGGCGGCGGAGCGCACGGTGACTTGCGCGGTGTCCTCGACGGGCAAAGGCTGGAAGCGTCGGCCTTCGACGGCGTGGAGTTCGGCAAGCGTGCCGAGGAAGAACCGCGTGAGGTCCAGGGAATGGGCGCCGTTGTCGATGAGCACGCCGCCACCGGAGATGGCCGGGTCGCCGTTCCAGCGGTTGGTCATGTCCACGCGGGAGGTGAAGGCGTTCTCGAAGAGCACAACCTCGCCGATCAGGCCTTCATCGATGAACGCGCGGGCCTTGTTCACGTCGGCGACGTAGCGGAACTTGGACGCCATCGTCAGCAGTTTGCCGGCACGCTCGGCCTCGGTTGCCATTCGGCGGGCACTTTCGGTGGTCAGCGTGAACGGCTTCTCGCACAGGACGTGTTTCCCCCGCCCCAGGGCCG
>JAHBXO010000046.1 GCA_019636445.1 Gemmataceae bacterium
CGGTCCGGTCCGGCTGCAGCTGACGGCCAGCGAACTCGCCGACCTCGACCACCGACTCAACCGCCAGATCGACGAATCGAAGTTCCCCCATACCCGACGGCTGGAGGCGATCCAGGCCCGACTCCGGCGGATCCGCCGCGAACGCGAGGCCCGGGCGATTCAATGGGCCGAATCGGAGACGTTGCGGCGGGAGCGCGAGGAAACCGCGTGCGAGGGTCGGGGTGCCCGCGGACAGGGGCCGGCCCCCGACCGGGTGCGGGGCCGGGTCTATCAGTTCCGGATCGAGTTGGAGGGGGTCGACCCGCCGATCTGGCGCCGGCTCCAAGTCGAGGACTGCACGCTGCGGATGTTCCAGGACCTGCTCAACCGTGCCATGGGCTGGACCTTGGACATCCGCATGCACTGGTTCGAGATCGACGGCGAAACCTACGGACCGCCCCGGTTCTCCTTCGGCAACGACCGCGACGACCGCTGGCGCAACGAGCGGGCGGTCTACCTGCATCAGTTGTTCCCCGGGCCGATCGTCTCGCGCGCGGTCGTTCCCGATTGGTTCCGGCCCCGGCGGTTCGCCGTTGACGGGTTCCGCACCGACTGCGACGATCGACGACCGTCGACCGATCGACTTCGCCGGCCGAAGGGGCGGCGTTTTTTCTGGCAACGGATGCGGGCACGGCGATAAGATCGTTGCTGTTCCCGCGGGAAACCGATACGGAAAAATCGCAAGTCGAGAAACTACTCAATCAACGCAAACAGATTGAAAAACGCTTGGCCGAGTTCGCGAATGCGGCCACTCAGCGACTCCGACGGGACAGTAAAGCCATCCAGCAACAGTTGCCGGCAGATGCCGCCATCGTGTTCTGGCTCGATCTGGCGGCGGTCGGTGGCAACATTCAAGAACATTGGGGATGTGTGTTTCGGAAGAACGAGCCAATCCGTTGGGTACGTCTCCCGGCGTCCGCAGCGAAACCCAATTGGGATATGGAGGCTCGTCGAGTTCCACAACAATACCGGCAAGCTGTTCTGGAGGCCGCCCCAACGGAACGTCGGAACGCGTTACAACGCCACTTCCTGGAACAACGTGTCGACCCCATAAAAGAGTCGCTGAAGGGCGTGAAGTCAATCCAGTTCCTTGCAACGAGTGAACTTGCTGGAGTTCCCCTCGATCCCATGTTCTCAGACTATGCGGTCAGTTACCTCCCAGCCGCTTCCTGGTTGAGTGCTCCTGCGAGTCAATACTCCATGCAACCCACATCCTTCTTCGCTATCGGCGATCCCGCGTATCCATCTGTACGGCTCGCCGTGGATTCCAAGAACTGGCCCAAACATGGGGTCACGATTAAGCAAGTTCTTCCGGATGGTGCCGCGGCGAGAGTCGGTCTGCGGACGGGCGATGTCCTGCTTGACTATGCGAAGGAGCCGATCAACAGCCACGAGGAGTTGGTGACATCTATCAAAAAGCATTCGACCAACCCCACGAATTCAGTTCGCTACTGGCGCGATGGCCAAACTCACACAATCGATGTGACTTCCGGAAAAATCGGCGTAGGCGTCGAGGATATACCGGCAACGCAATCGTTGGCACTCCAAGAGAGTCTTGCCAAGCTCAATCGCGGCGGCGATTGGGACGAGCTTCCCGGCACGGCCGCGGAACTGGCGAGCCTGCAATCCCTCTTCCCGCAGAGCACGGTTCTCACCCGCAAAGAGGCCAGCCCCACGAAGCTCGCCGAACTCGTGAAGGCGGACAAGCTGAAGGATTACCGCTACCTCCACTTCGCGACGCACGGCGAGGCGAACAGCGTGATGGCCTTCCAGTCGTCGCTGATTCTGCACGGCGATGACAAGTCCGTGGCTCGCCTGACGGCCCGCGAAATCCTCGACACGTGGAAGCTGAACGCCGAACTCGTGACGCTCTCCGCCTGCGAGACCGCCATCGGCAAGGACGGCGGCGGGGATGGGTTGCTCGGCTTCGCGCAAGCCTTCCTCACGGCGGGGGCGCGGTCCGTCTGCCTGAGCTTGTGGAAGGTCGACGACGCGGCGACGGCACTCTTGATGGAACGCTTCTATCAGAACCTGCTCGGCAAGCGGGACGGCCTCGCGAAGCCGATGGCCAAAGCCGACGCCCTCCGCGAAGCGAAGCAGTGGCTGCGGAACCTCAGCACCGAGGACGCGACCGTACGACTCGCGAAGATCAGCCAGGGTGTCGCGCGGGGCGCCCGTGGCAAGAATGTCGACCTGAAGGTGGTTGCGACCGAAACGAAGGACGCCAAGCCATTCGCTCACCCGAAGTACTGGGCCGCGTTCATCCTGATTGGCGACCCGAACTGAGAATCCACCATGGCGGAAACTCCCTCACCCACCGATGATCTGCAATCGATCGCGACGCTGTGCGATCGCTTCGAGGATGCGCTCCGGCGGGGCGAGCGACCCCGTATCGAGGATTGGTTGCCGGCCACGCCGGCCGCCCGGGCGGAGGCATTGCCCAAACTGGCCGCGCTGAAACTCGATTATCTCCTGCGAGCGGGCGAGTCCGCTTCGGCCGCCGACTACTTCGCGCGCTTCCCCGAACTCCGCTCCGATCCGACGGTCGCGCTGCGGCTGATCCAGACGGAAATGCGGGCGGTGCAATCGCGGGAACCAAGCCCGACGGAAGCGAGTTTCCGCGAGCGGTATCCGGATCTGGCCCAGTTGCCGGAATGGGCGGGCAATCAACTGCTGACGACGCCACAGATGGGCACCACGCCGTTCCGGCCGTCGGGGGAGACGAAGACCGACGCCCCGCCGCTGGCGCCGTCGGACCCGATGGTGTTCCTGAAGGGCTTTCTCCAACCATCGGAGCAAAGCGGGGAACTGGGCCGGTTCGGCGAGTTCCGTGTGTTGCGCGTGCTCGGGGCGGGCGGCATGGGGGTGGTGCTCGAAGCGCGCGATGCCGCCTTGAACCGGAAGGTGGCGATCAAGCTGATGCGGCCGGAAGTGGCGGAGCGTTCGACGGCGAAGGAGCGGTTCCTGCGGGAAGCGCGGGCGATGGCAGCGGTGGAGCATCCGCGAGTGGTGATCGTGCATCATGTGGGCGAGCAGGGCGGCGTGCCGTACCTGGTGATGCCGTTGATGGCGGGGCAATCGCTGGCGAAGCGGTTGCGGTCCGAGGAGCCGCTGCCGGTGACAGAAGCGGTGCGATTCGCACGGGAAACGGCGGACGGGCTGGCGGCGGCGCATGCCCGGGGAGTGATCCACCGGGACATCAAGCCCGACAACATCTGGCTGGAGGAATCGGCGGAGGGCACGCACGTCCGCCTCCTGGATTTCGGCCTGGCGCGGGACGACGGGGCGGAACCGCTGACGCAGAGCGGGGCGATCTTCGGCACGCCGGCTTACATGGCGCCGGAGCAGGCGGCCGGGGAGAAGGTGGACGGCCGCGCCGACCTGTTCAGCCTCGGCTGCGTGCTCTACGAGATGGTGACGGGGCAGCGGGCGTTTGCGGGGCCGTCCTTGACGGCGATTCTGTACGCTCTGGCGAACCATACGCCGCCACCGGCGCGGAGCGTGAACCCGAACGTTTCGCCGGCGCTATCAGACCTGATCGAGCGCTTGTTGCGGAAGAACCGCGACGAGCGGCCGGCGACGGCGGGGGACGTAGCGCAGGCATTACGGGCGATCGAGGCGGGCGATCCGAACGCGACCGTGGAGTGGAAGCCGCAACGCCGCGTGGGCCGGCGATCGCTGACGGTGGGCTGCACGGTCACGCTTTCGCTGTGTTTGGTGGTGGTGTTGGCCATGCCGGATCTCTTCCGACAGGACCGCACCGGAACCAACAGCGTCCCTGCCCCGCCAGATGCGATGACGGCGTATCCGAAAACGCAAGTGCCTCCGTCCGCACCCCCGCTGGCAGTGAAATCGATCGTCGTGAAGCATTTTGCTCCCGGTCCGACGGGCGATGTGGCGAAGGGCGTGCTCGGCGAGTCGTCCGAATCGCCACGGCTGGGGGACAAGGTGCAGGTGGTGGCGACGCTCTCGAAACCGGCGTATGCGTATCTGATCGCGTTCCGACCGGACGGCGAGATCGAGGTCTGCGACCCGGAGGACGAGTCGGCGGTACCACAGCGGACGGATTCGCCGCGCTATCCGGCGAGTGACACGGGTAAAGCCTATGGACTACAAGAAGGGACGGGGTTGTGGCTCTTTGCCGTGGTGGCTTCGGAGCAGCCATTGCCGCCGTTCAAGGAATGGATCGCGAAGAACAAGCCGGAATGGAGCTGCTTGCCAGCGACGGGCACGACGATCTGGTCGTACGACGGCACGTTGGACTCGATGCGAGTTGAGGGTAAGACCACGACGCGTGCCAAAGGCGAGAACCTGACGGGTCCCGCCGCGGCCGTGGTGGCGATGGGACGGAAGTTGAAGGTCGATGAAACGGTAGTCGGCGTGGTGGGATTTGGCGTGGCTCCGAAACCGTGAGGGTGCAGCCATGAAGCGACTCGTTGCGTGTGCGGCTATGCTGCTGGCGTCGGTGTTCGTAGTCGCCGAGGATCCGAAACAAGCGGAGCTGGCGAAGAAGCCGCAGTGGCAACGGATGTTGGCGGGAGACGAACTCAAGACCGTCGAAGGACTGATTCGAAAAGCCTCGGATGCCTTTGAAAAGGGTCTCTACGATGACGCAATCCGAGCGATGGAAGAGAACATCCGCTATCGGATCGAGCGGCAGGGTGAAGATCACTGGCAAGTCGCGTCCGAAAAGCAATCCCTCAACTATTACCGGACCGTCGCCAAACTCGAGCCGGCCGATCGCGAACGGTACGAGACGGCCCGAAAGGAAATGTTCGAATCGGACTCGTTGATCCGACAACAACGATTTTCAGATGCGCTGGAGCGACAGCTTCGCTACTTGGCGGCATGCCGGAAATACTTGGGCAATGAATCGCCGACTACCGCGAACGCGCTCAACTCAATCGCGTATATTCACTCAACACTTGGCCGTTACATCGATGCAATTTCATATCAGGAAGAAACTTTAAACTGTTACATCAAGGTTTTTGGTCGAACCCACCCTGACACGGCCCGGTGTCTGACAAATCTGGGAGGCCATCGCGATCACATTCACGAATTCGCCAAGGCCGAAATCTTGTATCGAGAAGCCTTGGAAATCGCGAAGGGTTGTCTTGGAGAAATATCCATCCAGGGGATAAACATCTCGAACAATCTTGCCGTGAATCTCGCCGCGCAAACCCAGTACCATCACGCCCTGCGACTTCAGCTTCACGTACTCGAACAACGAAGGCGGATCTTCGGTGCCGAAAGTGCGGAGGTTGCCCAAAGCTATGCGAATTTGGCCGGTGTCTACAATCGCATCGACCGGACTCCCGAAGCCTTGGCACTTTACGAGCGGGCGTTGAAAATCATTCGGACTACTCGAGGGGAGCGGCATCTCGATACGGCAATCGCTTACGGGAATCTCGCGTCGAGCCTGAGCATTTCCAATCGACTGGCCGAGGCGGAGCCACTCGCTCGCCGGTCCCTGGCCATCGAGACGGACATCCTCGGCACAAACCACCCCCGCCGCGCGAGCCGCCTCTACAACCTTGCCCGAATCCACCAACAACTTGGGATGCACGACCAAGCCCGCAAGCTCCTACAAGAGGCGTTGGACCTGGCTCGCCGACATTTCGGAGACTCAAGCGACCTTGTCGCGAAATGCCTCGAAGCTCAGGCGGCGGACAAGATCCGTACAGGTCAAAATGTCGAGGCACGCGCACTGCACGAGAAGTGCCTAGACATCTACTCGACGAGATTCGGCGAGTTTCACCCCGACACCATGAATATCGCAATCGCTCTGGCCGATCCGTCGGACCCCGCAACAGAGCGGGCGTACCTCGAACGGGCGGTCCGTTGCTATGAGGGACTCCGATTGAATTTTGGACCGGGATTGGCACGCGGCGGAGCGACCCGTAACCCGAGTGTGCAACTGGCTGCCCGCTTGGCGGCCACGGATCCAACGGCAGCTTACGCGGCGTTGGAACTGTCTCTCGCGCGGGCTTTGATCGATCATATCGAGGACCGAGATCGAATCGCAAACGCTGAGAACATTAACACGGCTGGCCTTCAGCGCGAACTCGCAAATCTGAACTTGCAATTGACGACCCTTCTATCCAAGCCCAATCGATCGAATTCTGACGACGATAACCGGGCGCGACTCCTGCAACGTCGGCGCGCGATTGAGTCCGAACTGACCAATCTCGCCATTCGGAAGAGTCGGTCGTCCGTGGCCGACCTTCGGACCATCCAGAATCGTCTCGCGGCCGACGCCGCTATCGTGATCTGGATCGACATATTCAGTTCGCGGCCCGAACTTGAATCCCATTGGGGCTGCGTCGTTCGTTCGTCGGGCCCACCGAAGTGGGAATGGCTCGCCGGTACAGGCGCGAACGGTACATGGACCGAAGCCGATCGTGAATTACCCAAAACGCTCCGCACCATGCTCGATGGAGGCGGCCCCATCGACATGGTCGATTCTCTATCCCGAAAGCTCCACACCCAGAAGATGACGCCGATCCTCCGACATCTCGAGGGTGTCAAGGCTCTGCACGTCATCCCGGTCTTCCAAATGGCCGGCGTGCCGGTCGAAGTCTTCGCACCGGATTTTCGCGTCGATTACGTCGCTTCGGGTACGATGCTGGCTCGCTCCGGAGAACGACCCACGAACAACGGTTCGGGTCTTCTCGTAATGGGCGATCCGATCTTCGGGTCTTCGACGGCGAACCCCAGCAAGGCCAAGTCTTTGCCCAGCGGCGGTCTACTCGTCACGCACGTTGAACCGGGATCCAACGCCGCCTTAGCGAATATTGAGCCTGGCGACGTCTTGTTGAAACTCGGCGATACGGATTTGTCAGACTTCACTTCGTTGTCGAAAGCCCTCGCGGCATGTGTGACCGACAAACTCGTTCCATTCACAGTTTGGCGCGAATCATTCGAGAAGCCAGTTGTTCGGGAAGTCAAACCCGGCAAGATGGGTTTCATATTAGAGCCTGAGCCCGCCCCCGTGGCCATCGCAAATCGTAGGAAGACGGAGGCGATGCTGGCGTCGATCCGGGGCGGGGAGTGGACGGACCTGCCCGGTACGCGAGTCGAGACGAATCGCCTTCAACAACTATTTGGCGACTCCGCCAAGGTGCTGACCGATAGCGTCGCCAGCGAGCAGACGCTCGAATCTCTCCGCAAGTCCGGCGAACTGGCAAAGTATCGCTACCTGCACTTCGCCACCCACGGCGACGGGAACAACGTCAAGGCGTTCGAGTCGTCGCTCATCCTCTCGCAAGACAATCTGCCGAAGGATAATCTGCCCAAGGCGGGCGAGCCGTGGATCAACGGCCAGCTCTCGGCCCGCGAGGTCCTCGATTACTGGAAGCTGAACGCGGAGCTGGTCACACTCTCCGCCTGTGAGACTGCCGTCGGTAAATCGGGCGGCGGCGACGGTCTGCTCGGCTTCGCCCAGGCGTTCCTCACCGCCGGGGCACGGTCCGTATGCCTCTCATTGTGGAAAGTGGACGACGCGGCCACGGCACTTCTGATGAGCCGCTTCTACGAGAACCTGTTGGGCAAGCGTGAGGGCCTCTCGAAACCGATGGGCAAGGCGGCGGCGCTCGATGAGGCCAAGCGCTGGCTGCGGAACCTGTCCCGCGAGGAGGCCACGGCCCTGACGGCGAAGATTTCGAACGGCATCGCCCGGGGCACTCGTGGCAAGAATGTCGACCTGAAGGTGGTCGCGACCGAGACCAAAGACGCGAAGCCGTTCGCCCACCCGAAGTACTGGGCCGCGTTCATCCTCATCGGCGACCCGAACTGAACGGTTGGATCGCCGGTTTGCAAGCCCGAATGCTCGACTCCCTCCGTTCGCGGAATCCGACGCCATGTGGACGAAACCGCTCGTACTTGCGCTCGCCGTTCTGGGTACCGCTTTCGCGATTACCGCGCAGGAGAAGCCTTCGGACGAGAAGTACCTCGATCCGATCGACGTCGCGGTGCCGTCCATCGCCTCCGACAAATCGGTGACGGTCGACTACGACATCGTCTACGTCCGCGCCCGAAGAGCCGGCGATATGGTCCATAAGCGCTTCTTCACCGACTTCTCGTCTCCCGTAACGATGGAACCCGGCGCCGACCTCATGCTGCTCCGCCCGGACGGCACGGAGGAGTTGCTCGTCGCGGGCGGCGACGGCTCCGTCACCGATCCGGTCGTGTCGTTCGACGGCGAATGGGTCTACTACGTCCTGCTCCACAACATGAAGAATGCCAGCCAATGGAACCCGCCGAAGCAGGGCGGCGACATCTACAAGATTCATGTCAAGACGAAGAAGGTGGTCCGGCTCACCAACCAGAAGTTCAGCCCGAACACCGGGGCCGCGAATTGGAGCCGCGATTACCGCAAACCAGAGCCGGGCAAGTCGCACTTCGAGTACGGCGTCTACAACATGGGGCCGTGCCCGCTGCCGGGCGGTCGGCTCGCGTTCACATCGAACCGCGACGGCTTCCGCCCCGCGAAGGGCTACCCCGCGGTCTGCCTGCAATTGTTCGTCATGGACGACCGCGACGCCGACATCGGCCCGGACGAGACGCCGACGAACCTGGAGAAGATCGGGCACCTGAACCTCGCCGGCGCGCTGCACCCGGTCGCGCTCGCCGACGGTCGGATCATGTACAGCTCGCTCGAATCGCAGGGCGCCCGCAGCGACATCCTCTGGGGCATCTGGACCATCCACCCGGACGGTACGAACTGGAACCCGCTCGTCAGCGCGTTCGATCCGGGCGGCGCGCCGAACGGCTTCCACTTCCAGACGCAGCTCTCGAACCGCGAGATCGTGGTCGAGCAGTACTACAACCAGAACAACAGCGGCTTCGGGGCGTACATCAAGCTTCTCGCGCCGGGGAAACCGGTCCTCATCGAGCCGGATGGTGTCCATTCAACGGACGCTTTGTATCCGGCGTTCCAGTCGGCAAACATGAATACCGCCAAAGGCTGGCGATACGGACGCTACGACAACGGCAAGCCGCAGTATTATCGGATGCCGTTCATGCCGAAGCACAGCGTATCGCTCACTCCGTTCACCCACGGACTCGAAGGGCCGGCCGGCCGCTCGGTTCTCGGCGACAAGACTTCGCCCGCCGTTGGTAAGTTCACGCATCCCTCGGGTGCGCCGCACAACCACCTGCTGACGTGCTACTCGCCCGGTCCGGTGAACCACCAGTACCGCCATCCGCCGGAACTCGACGGCGGCATCTACCTCATCAAGAACGGGAGTGTGGTGAACGCTCCGAGCGAGATGCGGCTCATCAAGAACGATCCGAACTTCAACGAGTGCTGGCCGCGGGCGGTCGTGCCGTACCGGCGCGTCTACGGCATTACCGAACCGCGCTCCCTCGCACCGATCGCCAACAACGGGAAACGATCGAAGCACTTGCCTGAAGGGACGCCGTTCGCCCTCGTCGGCACGTCGAGCTTCTATAAGCGCGAGACTTACCCCAAGGGCGGCGTCCCCGACGGCAAGGTCACTTCGACTTACGTCGGCAAGAACGACCCGTGGAAGGGGCTGGACGCCTTCACCAGCCACGGCAATGGACCGTCGCTGAACTGGCACAATCAAGGGGCCGACGCGGGTCTCTACTCAAATGACGACATCCATGCCGTGCGCATCCTGGCGATGGAGCCGACGACCGACCGCAAGGGCGCGAACGCCGGCCGCCGCTACTACAACCACGCTGGCGAACGGCTGCGAGTGCTCGGCGAGATTCCCTTGCGGAAGTTCACGAAGGACGGACAGCCCAAGGACCCCGACGGCAACCCCGACACCAGCTTCCTCGCGAAGATTCCCGCCGACGTCGGGTTCACGTTTCAGACGCTCGACAAGTCGGGAATGGTCTTGAACTCGGCCCAGACGTGGCACCAGCTCCGGCCCGGCGAGATCCGCAACGATTGCGGCGGCTGCCACGCCCACAGTCAGAAGCCCACCGAGTTCAAGGACACCGCCGCGGCGAAGGACGACTACAAGCTATGGGATCTGGTGAATGCCACCCCGCTGCTCACCGAGAAAGCGAAGGACGAGAGCAAGGCGAAGTGGGACGCGAAGGACGAGAGCGGCCTGCGGTTCGCCAAGAACGGTCCGTTGAACGTGGAATACTGGCGCGACGTGAAGCCGATCCTCGCGAAGCACTGCGCCGAATGCCACACATCAAAAGATGGTAAGACGCCGGATGGGAATCTCGACCTCGACGCGGACGACACCCTCGTCGATCGCGAGAACCTCGGGAAGTTCCCCGGCACGTACTACCGCCTCGCGCTCGACGAGCGCGCGAAATTCGGCCACAAGCCGCCGGGTTGGGACTCGTGGGGTTCGCCGAACGCGAGCCGCTACGTCCGCAAGTTCCAATCGCGCCGCAGCCTCCTCGTGTGGAAGCTCTTCGGCGAACGACTCGACGGCTTCTCCAACGACGACCATCCGTCCGAGAAGGTGCCCGGCAGCGGGAAGCTCGTTCACGCGGGCAAAGAGGTCGATCTGCAGAAAAACAAGTCGCGACAGGACGTGGACTACCTCGGCAAGGTGATGCCGCCTCCCGGTTGGGGCGGCGGGATCCCGCTTTCGGACGAGCAGATCCGCACCATCGTCCGCTGGATCGACCTCGGCTGCCCGATCGACCTCGACTACGATCCGAAGAATCCCGACAAGGTCGGCTTCGGCTGGATGCTCGACGACCAACGGCCGACCCTGACCCTGACCGCACCGGGTCCCGGTGTAAACCGACGGCTCGACCGAATCGTGATCGGGATGCACGACACCGGCAGCGGCCTGAACCGCGAGAGCTTCCGCGTGACGGCCGACTTCCCGCTCGACGGCGTCCCGGCCGGCGAGAACCTCGCGGCGAAGTTTCAAGCGACCACGCAGGGTGTCTGGGTTTGGAAGCTGGAGCAACCGTTGGACTCGCTGCCCGCCGGCACGCTGACGGTGTCGGTCGCCGACAGGCAGGGAAACGTGACCCGCATCGAGCGAAAGATCGCCGTGGGCAAGTAGGGCGAAGCGAGCTTGGAACTCGATCGGAATCAGGTTTTGCGACCGAGTCCGAACTGATCGCCGATCTTGACGGGCGTCCCATCGCGGACATGGATCGTGCGCGCCATGACGGCCATCCTGCCAAGCGAGAATCGGGCGTACGTTATTCGAATCGACGTTCATCACCAACATTGCGGAAGAACCAGTTCTCGATCGGCGTTTACACCGCTATCGTTCGCAGGAAGTCCCGTCGATGCAGCATCGGAATGGTCGTCTCCGAAAATGAGTTGTCGGCGAGATCATTTCATTTCGGTGGAATTCAGCCTTTCTTCAACTCCGAAAAGGCCGAGGTCACGGCGTCCTTCAGCATCGAGCTGTCGTTCGAGTAGACGACCAGCCGCGCGCCCTGGCGAATCGTACGGATCGACTGGTCCAGCTTGCCGAACCAGCAGCCGGCCGCGACGTGGTGCCGGTCGGCGATGTCGATGATCTTCTTCAGGTTCGCGATCAGGTCCTTGTGGTCGTACTCGTTGGGGATGCCCATCGTCGTGGTCAGGTCGTTCGGGCCGACGAAGACCGCGTGGACGCCGGGGATGGCACAGATCGCGTCGAGGTTCTCGATGCCGGCCAGCGATTCGATCATCGGAATGAAGACGGTGTCCTTGCAGCGAACGTTCGTCACGTATTCCTTCGTCGCGGCGCTCGGCCATTCGTTCCGCTCCAACACTCGCTGGAGCGCCCGGCCCTTCAAGGGTCGGTAGAGGGCCGCCGCCATCAAGGCCTTGGCGTGCGCCACCTCCTCGACGTACGGCACCACGACGCCATCGAAGGCGTCGCAGGCTTTCGACACGTCGTCCGGATCGCGGCTGTGCGTGCGGACGAGGCACGCGATCCCCTTCGCGTTCAGGGCGTGCTTCATCGGCAGGAAGTCGCCCATCGCGAGCGAATTGTGCTCCTCGGTGACGATGACGAAGTCGAGCGCGCCGGGCGGGATGAAATCCACCATCGCCGGCACGACGGCGTGCTGGAAGAAGGTGCCGTAGACGCGGTCGCCTTTGATCAGCTTGTCCTTCAGGATCTTAGCGCTCACGGCGCACCTCTCAGGCCAGCAGGGTCAGCGGGTTGACGCGTGTCTTCAGCGGGAGTTCCACCGGCTTGCCGACGCGGTGGGATTCGAAGACGGCCGCGATCATCTCGATGATGGCGGTGCAATCGCGCGCGGAACATTTCGTCTCGCGATTCTGTTCGATCGCGTCGAGGAGGTCTTCGATGGCGGCGACATGGCCGCCCTCGTAATTGCCGTCGGTCCGCGGTTCCGGCACGCCGATGCCGGCCGAGGTAATCGTCTCCCACTTCGCGCCGCTGCGCGCCGGGGACCAGCCGCCGTCGCGCAGGAGGTTCGCCTTCACGAGATAGCCGCTTTCGAGTTCGATCATCCCTTTCGATCCGAAAATCTGCACGGCGAAGCGCGTCGGCTTCCCGGCCGCCCCTCGCCGACTCGCGAAGTAGCCCTGAACGCCCTTCGGGAAAGCGTAGCTCGCTTGGACGTGATCGCCCGCCAGCGGACCGATCCCTTCCGCTCCTTCCCTGACGTGGCCTTTGATGACTGGAAGTCCGCCCTGCGTCACCGTGGCGTAGCAGGAGGTGGCGCTTCCGCCGGCGATGCTCCGCATCAGGCCGAAGATGTGCGAGCCGAGCACCCAGAGGTCTTCGCCGCCGCCGCGACCGTCCTCCTTGCCGCGACCGCGAATCTCGAGCAGGTCGCCGATGGTTCCGTCGGCGATGACCTTCTTCACGGTGGCCAGCACCGGCGAATACTGGCTGATGTGGGCGATGCCGAGCTTTCGATGCCGCATGTCCAGCTCGCGAACGGCGGTGTCGCATTCCTTGAGCGTCCGGCAGAACGGCTTCTCCATGTAGACGTGGCACCCGGCCTGCGCCGCCGCGACGATCAGGTCGTGGTGCTGGTCGATCCAACGCGGGCAGATCGCCACGACTTCGAGTTTCTCCTTGGCGAGCATGTCGCGGTAATCGGCGTAGGCCGTCTTGGCACCGGTCCGCTTCATCGCCTCGGCGCGGCCCTTCTCGTTCGGATCGGCGACCGCGACGATCTCGGCCCGCTCGACTTTCGACATCGCCACATCGACGGCATGGCCGTAATCGCCGCGGCCCGTGTGGCCGATGATCCCGACGCGGTATTTCTTCGCCATGGCCGCTCCCCTGCGAGAATCGTCGAGGTTCACCGTATCCCGATGGCCGGATCGGGCAACGTGACCAACCGCGACTTTTCAACAGCGTCGCCATCGTCGAATGGGTCCGGCGCGGCTTGACGGATCGGCTGGATCTCGCGTGACAAACGCGGCATCAGGCGGTATTATCGGTCCCATCCCACCCGACGCGCGATGAATCCGCCTGACGGCCCTTCTGCCTCCCCGGGAGAGTCACATGCTACACATGCCGCTGGAATTCGATGGGCATTTCGAGTCGGGACGACTCTCCCGCCGGCAGATGCTTCACGTGGGCGGACTCGGCATGCTCGGGCTGGGCCTTCCCGGCGCGCTCCGCGCGAGCGACCCCGGACTGCCCGCGCGGGCGCGCGAACCGGGGGCACGGGCGTCCGCGTCCGAAAAGTCCTGCATCTTCATCGTGATGGGGGGCGGCCCCTCGCACGTCGACATTTGGGACATGAAGCCGAACGCGCCGACGGAAATCCGCGGTCCCTACAAACCGGTTTCGACCGCGGTGCCCGGCGTGCACATCAACGAGCTGATGCCGCGTCTGGCCCGGCAGAGCAAGCACTACAGCATCATCCGCTCGATGACGCACACCGCGCCGATCCGCAACCACCCGGACGCGATGCACAACTGCCTGACCGGGCAGGCGAAAGCCCCGGACGACGCACCCTGCTACGGCTCGGTGCTGGCCAAGGTCCGGCCCTCCAAGCGAGTCCTGACACCGTACGTCTGGCTGCATCGCTGCGACGGCAACACGACGGTCTTCTGCTCGCCGTTCATCTCGTTGGGCGGCTTCCTCGGTCGGCCCTACGCGCCCTTCTTCGTCGGCAATTCCACGAATCATCCGGCGATGTCGAATTTTCAACTGTCCGAGCTGGATTCGGTCGTGGGCTCTTCGCCGCAGCGGACGCTCGATCGCGAAGATCTGCTGGGCCGGTTCGAGCCGTCGCTGGGCAGCACAACCGGCTATCAGGCGGCCATGGGCTGGAGCGAGCTGCGACAACGCGCCGTGGAACTGGCGACCGGGCCGAACGGCCGGCTGCCCTTCGATCTGCAAAAGGAGTCGCCGAAGGTGCGCGACCGCTATGGCCGACATCCCTTGGGGCAATATCTGCTCATGGCCCGACGGCTGGTGGAATCCGGGGTCGGCTTCGTGAGCGTCAACGGCTGGTGCGGATTCGCTCCGGGCGAGGGATCGCAGGGCGGGGCCGCGAGCTTCACCTGGGACATGCACGGCGGCGGGATGGGCCAGGGGAACATCTTCGGCACCGGATCCTACGGGCTGGGCTGGGCACTGCCGCGGCTCGACGAAGCGCTGTCGGCCCTACTGGAGGATCTGCACGAGCGCGGTCTGCTGGAAAGCACGCTGGTGGTGGTCGTCGGCGAGTTCGGACGGACCCCCAAGATCGAAACCAGCAACAACATCGCCGGCCGGAGCCACTGGCCGGCCTGCTTCTCCGCCGTGCTGGCCGGTGCCGGGATCGGCGGGGGCGTCTACGGGGCGTCCGACAAGATCGGCGCTTACGTGAAGGATCGTCCGGTTCCGCCGCAGGTTCTCGGTGCGACCATCTATCAAGCCCTGGGCGTGCCGCTCGATACGAAAGTCGGAGCTCGTCCGATCACCACGGGCGAACCGCTCCACGAGTTGTTCAGTTAGGAAGGGCTGTCTTCCACAAGATCTCCGAGAAAACCTGTGCGTGGGCCGTGCCGGATCATTCCACCCCGACGCGGAAATGCACACAGGCGACGGCCGTCTCCCCGCGGACAACGGGCGGGCGACGGGGTTATGGTGCGGGGTCATGGTTCACACCCACGCGCGTGGGGACAGCTCACGGATTCAGCTTTATCCGTGTCGGACGCTAGGTTCACCTCCACGAGCGTGAGGACAGAAACCTGAGCCGCCCTCTTTCCGTCATTCTGGTCGGTTCACCCACACGAGCGTGAGGACAGCGCCACCCGCTGCCGAACGATGGCGAGGGGCGGACTACTCTGTTCCGCCAGGTCCATGCAGTCGGCGACCTCGCGGCATCCGAATCACGCAGATGAACTCGCTCAACATGACCGTCGCCGGCCGGCCGTTCGATCACATGGTGTACCACTTCGTGCTCACCTATTCGAACTGGGAGTCGGTGACGCTGTGCGCCTCCGAGTCGTTCGAGACGCTCTTCGACGGCCTTTAGAACGCGCTGTGGGAACTGGGCGGTGTGCTGCGGCGGTACCGCAGTGACAGCCTCTCCGCGGTTGTCAACAACCTGTCGCCGCGCGGCGACCAAGAGTTCATCGCTCGTGGTGCATCCGTTCCGGTTGCGCGTGTTTCGTGGAACGCCGTACCTCATCCTACAGCGCCTGCCCCAGCCAGCGGACGTGTTGGTCGTGGCCGTGGTACTCGCCCCCCAGGCTCGCCCTGTGCCCCGCATTGTCTGGGGCTTCCTCCGACGGGTCGTGGCCTTATCAAACGTGTTGCTGGAAACCCTGTACGATTGACGACATCGACGGATCCGTTTTGAGTTTCAATCATGTCGGACTTTGAGCCGTGGCTTCGCGGTGTGATTGAGAATGGCGAATCGATCCAGTCCGGGTTGCCGGTTCTCTCAGTTGGCGACTCGGCCGAGGTCCGTCGCCTCTTGCAGGGAACGTTCGAATTCCGGGCACGGGAAGTGGCCGGGCCGTGCCTGTCATTCGACGTGGAGGTGAGCCTGTGGGCCGCGGATCTGCTGGCTCTGGCCTGCTGGCGGTCGGTCGGCGGCGAAGGGCCTCCGCTACCGCTCGATGGCGAACGCGAACCCACGACGCCGGACGCGCATCTCTCCGCGGACACGATTCTGCGATTTCTCCCGAGCGTCTACCGGCGAGTGAAGAATCGTGGGGCCGACGATGCGCTGGTCACGGAACTCGAAGCAATCGCGCGTCGCTGGCCACTGACGGGTGTCTTGCTCGATCTCGAAGGACCGCCGACGACTTCGCCGGTATTCGCGGGTCATCCGGGGTTACAATTGCTGTACGCCGAGCGGTTCGTCGAGAACCCGCGCGGGGAGTGGCTGCCCCCGGAGGGGCCGGGCCGGGAGTGGGTCGAGCGAATCTGCGTCGAGCGCGGCCGGCCGATGCCGGTGCCGCCCGCGCCGTTGGGGGAGGCCGCGAGTGTCTGATGCCATCGCCGCGCAGTTGCAATCGGCCGTCGCGGAGCCGCTCAAGCAGGCCTTCGTCGGCCGGGACGAAGTCATCGATCTGATCGCGCTGGCGGCGGTCGCCGGCGAGCACCTCTTCCTCTACGGCCCGCCAGGAACGGCAAAGTCGCTGCTCGTGCGCCGATTCGCCGGGGCGGTGAACTGCCGGTATTTCGAATACCTGCTCACACGATTCTCCGAGCCGAACGAACTCTTCGGCCCCATTGACCTCGTGAAGCTGCGCGAGGGGGTCGTGGCCACGGTCACGTCGGGGATGCTGCCCGAGGCGGAGTTCGCGTTCCTGGACGAACTCTTCAACGCGAACAGCGCGATCCTGAACAACCTACTGACGGTACTGAACGAACGCACCTACCGCCGCGGGCTGGAAACGCACCGCCTGCCGCTCGTCAGCGCGTTCGCGGCATCGAACCACTTGCCGGAAGACGACGCGCTGCAGGCGCTCTTCGACCGCTTCCTGCTGCGGGTGAAGGTCGATTCGCTGCCGCGCGAGCAGTTGCCGGGATTGCTCGCGGCCGGGTGGGAACTCGAACGCAGCGGAAGCACGGGGTCCCCGGCGCCGGACTCGCCGACGGCCGACCAGTTGCGCGCGATGGCCGCGAGGGCGAAGGACGTGGACCTGAACCCGGTTCTTGAGGTCTACGCCGACGCCGCGACGAAGATCCGCGATCTTGGCATCGCCTTCTCCGACCGGCGTGCGGTGAAGGTATTGAAGCTGATCGCGGCCTCGGCGGTGATGTGCGGCCGGATGAGCGCGAATCCGTCCGACCTCTGGGTGCTGCGCTACGTCTGGGACCGCGCCGAACAGATCGCGCCGCTCGGCATGCTCGTGAACGGACTACTCGAATTGGCCCCGAAGGCAGCGGTGGCGCATCCGCGCGCCGCACGGCCGGAGCAGGTGGATGCCGAATCGCTCGCGCTGGAACTCGAACGCGCCGACAAGGACTTGGCTAGTGGGGCGAAGCTCGTCGAGCTGGCGCGGGTGCGCGAGCGGGTGCAGTCGGTTGCGGATCGTTCGGCGTGGGTAGCCGACGCGGACCAGCGCCGGCACCTTCTCAATCGCGCAGGCTTGCTCCTGGAGAAACTGGGATGACGCCGGAGGCCGATCCGTGGAAGGCCGTCTTCGCCGCGCGATTGCCGGCGGCGGGGCTGGCCGCGCTCGCGGCCGTCCGGCACCTGCCCGGCATCGGCGTGCAACTCGAGGGCGACTGCGCGTGGGTCCATTGGCCGGCGGGGCGTATCGACGTCGTGCGCTGCCTGCTGCCCGTCGCCGGCCTGCGATTCTACCGCCAGGACGGAGACGAATGGGTTCCGTTCAACGGCCGCCTCCCAACTTCGGAACGCCCGCCGACCGCTGAAACGAAACCGCTCGCCAGCACGATCGTGCCGGACCGCATGGATCCGCGAGCGTCGACTGACAACGCATTGACACCCCTCCGGCTCGGCACCGTTCGCGGTGGCCCGCCCCGGCCGGCGACGGCGCTGGTCGCATTGGTGCGCGACCTCGCCGCCTGGGCCGACACGGCGACGACGCGCGATCTCTCCCGCGTGCGAGTCGCGATCGGCGGCGACCGTGCCGTGCTGCTCGGCGAAGGCCTGCCCGCGATTCCGAACGCCGTGCGCTACTGGGGCGAAAGCGTTTTCGTCCCGCTCGGATTTCAAACCGAGCCGGCACTTCTGGCCGAAACGATTCGAGAAGCCGTCGGAGCCGGGAACGAAGAGCTGGTTTTTCTCAGCGAAACCGAGGTCGAAATCGTTCCCAACGGCGCGTTCGTTCCGGCGACGCGTGCGGCGGTACGAATGGCCATTTCCCACCGAACCCCGGCCGCACCGTGAAGCCGCACGAACGGGCGAACGCCTACCTCGCGATTCCGCCTCGCTTCGCCGAACAGCTTGGCGGGCTGCGCTGGTCGTTCACGCACGACGGCATCCTCGACTCCGACGGCCAGACGTTCGTGTTGGTCGAAGAGCTGGCGCAAATCCTCGACGGCGTCTTCGCGCGTCCGCCGGTGCCGCCGTTCGCGTACGTCCTCGCGGCGCTGCGCCTGCTGTCGCAATGCACGAATGACAGCCGTGTCGGGACCGGGGACGCCTACAAAAAGCATCGCTCCGCTGTCGGATTCCCGCGCAATGTTGGCCTACTGATCGCGGAGTTGTGTCGCGAACTGCCGGCCGCCGTCGCGCCTCCGGAATCGAACGAAGTGCGGCTGGCCCTTGACGACCGGCTGCGCTTCGGCCGGCAGTCGATGCCCGGGCTTGTCGCCGATTCGTGGCTTGTGTTCGACGAGGTGGAGCGGACCCTGGCCACCGCGCTGTTCAAAATCGAACCGGATTCGCTCGTCTCGTGGCTGCGCACCGGCGCGCCGTCGAACGCGGACGCGGCCGAGAAGCTGGCGGAGCCGGTCGAGACCCTCTCGGTGCGGATCGGCAAGCTGTTCGAACTGGCGAATGCCCGACCGCGCCTGGTCGGGGCGGCATGGCTCACGCCGGCGCTCGACGCGGCCCTCGCGTTCCCGCCGCGCCGCCGCTCGGCCGATGCGATCCCGCAGGGCGGCCACGCCGACGTCACGACCCGCGGCCGGCCGGAGCAGTTGCTGCTCAGCCAGTTCTCGCTCGATTCGGACGAGTTCGTCCGCCGGTTCGCGGAAAAAGAGTTGCTCTACTTCAAGCCGGAGGAGCCGCACGCGCCGCAACCACCGGACCGCGTCATCGTGCTGGATCAGGGTGTGCGGACCTGGGGCCACGTCCGACTCGCCCTCGCGGGTGCCGCCCTGTCTCTTCTCCGGAAGCACGGCAAGGGCTTCGGCCCCGCGTACCTCGTCCACTCGCCGGACCGCAATCCGATTTCGCTCGACAAGATGTCGCCGGACGAACTGGCCGAGATTCTCGAAACGAGCGACCTCACCGACTCG
Organism: Gemmataceae bacterium; assembly: GCA_019636445.1. Lineage (GTDB taxonomy): Bacteria > Planctomycetota > Planctomycetia > Gemmatales > Gemmataceae > Limnoglobus. The sequence goes on from JAHBXO010000046.1 coordinate 19,359, forward strand.
CCGGCCGACACGCTCGCGAACGCCGTGGTGTCGGCCGGGGATCGCGAACGGCCGCGCGATCTGTTCCTGCTGACGCATCCGCGTTCGATGTTGGAACCGGGCGTCATCCTCGCCATCAACGCCCGCCGCGAGACGGACCGCGTCTTCGCGCTCACCGTGGACGCGGCCGGCCACGCGGAGATCGGCGAGTGGGGCCAGCGCGGGCCTGTGAGGTTGCGGTCGTTCCGCGTCGATCTCGCCGGCGCGGAAGCGATTCGCGTGAACGAGGCTCGCGAGGTCCGTCCGCCGAAACTCGGCCGGGCGTTGGCGCCGTGGACGGGCGACGTCGAACCGATCGGCTTCCCGTTCCGCCCCGGCCTCGTCGCGGAGCCGGCCGTCTTCGGCTTCGACGGTTCCGGCGAATGGCTCGTCGCCGCCTCGCGCGACGGGATCGTGCAGGCGATCACGCTCGACGGCGAACCGCCGGAGGTGTTGCCGCGCGCCTACCGCGATGGGTCCGTTTTGAAATCGGTCGAGGCGATCTTCGGCACCAACGACGGCGTCGCCGTTTGTGGGCGGATGATGCTGGACGACGAATCGAGTTTCGTGCGTGTCGTGACCAGCACCGTCTCCGGGATCGAGCCGGCCGTCATTTCGTCCGCCACCAAGTTCAATCCCCCGAGCCGTTCCGAGTGGTACGTCGTCGCCCACTACAGCCAAAAGCTCCGGGTGCTCGCGATCCATCGCTTGGCGAAGGCGACGGGTACGATTCTCTGGTTCGTTTCGAAGGACCGTCGCGAGGTCGGCATCCGCTCAATTCCGGCCTACATTCCGGAACTCAACGTCGGCGTTTATTTGGAGACTGGAAAGCGAACGCAGCGGGACCGTAGCCCCGAATGGACATCGCGCACCGATGCCCCGCCGTATCGGCTACCGGTCTGGACGAAGTGGTCGACGGAAGAGAGTTTCCGCTGCGTGCCGTACCTGTACCTCGAGAACCAGAGCTTCGAAGTTCGGCTCGTCTCGCCGTCCTGGCCGAAGCACGAACCGATGCGCGAGGGGAAACCGCTGCTCGGCGGCACAATCGTCGAGGGCGCCCAGCTCGCGAACGACGTGCTCGTGCTCTCGACGTACTGCAACGGAAACCGCGAGCGGCTCGTCTTCCGCAGCCCGGACGCCCGGCTGGTCTTTCAGTTGCCGAATAAGTGGGGATCGGGATCCACGCTGTCGCCGGACGGCGGGCTGCTCGCGTACAAGGGCCGCGTATCGGATGTCTCGATCGTGGAGACGATCTCGGCCGCCCGGCCGCGAACCGTGGCGACGACGGCGCGGCTGCACAACGGCCTGTCCGTAAAATTCGACGAATCGCCCTGTGTATTGTGGATTTCAGTCGGTGGATTCATTCATCAGTTCTCGTTTGATTCGTCTGCAATGGTCCATTCGATCCAGCGTGGTAAATCGCTATCCCGCGGCGGAATCCCATCTTCGAGTTTCGTCGATTACGATCCATCCCGATTTCCCTTGAAAGCACAGAATGGTTTCGATGTCTTTCGCGCCGTGGTCGATCGGTTGGGCCAAGTACTGTTAATGGAAAAGTCGAGGATTCTCGTCTCGTTTCTCATTCGACGCGATAAGGCTGCGGCCATCTGTTCGGATGGTACAAGCTGGGGCGATCCAATCTTGCTTGGTTATCCCGCAACGCCACAAGCGGCCGTGAAAATCAAGAACTGGCTCGATCATCATGGCGGGACATCTCCATGAAAATCCCCTTCCGCCTCGCGCGACTGGAATCGCCAGCCGGCCCGGCCGATGCGGGGCTGCTGCTCGCGGACGATGCCGCCGCGCTCGCGAAGGCGTGCGCGGCGATGCAGCCGATGCCGGCGGTCTTTCGCGTCGCGGGCGGGTTCCTGCTGCTCGCGAGCGCCCTGCCGCCGGGCACGCTGCGCCTGCGACGGCTCGGCGGCGATCTCTTCGTGCCGGTCGATGCGCAACTCTTGCCGCGATTGCTCCCCGACGAAATCGTCGGCCTCACGAAGACACGGGGTCTGATCGTCCTGGCCGACGGCGCGCTCGCGTTCGACCCGACGCGGCCGCTCTTGCCGAACGAGTGGTTGAAGCCGCCGCGCGTTCGCCGTGAAGTGTGGACCGCGCTTCCCGAACCGCCGGCGCTCGCCGATCGACTCACCGCGATCGAGCGGCCGTCGCCGCCGGGGGCCGTGCTGGAGATTCTCGCGGCCGGTGAGCCGGACGACGCGAACCCGCTCGCCGGCAAAGGCCAATCGGGCGGCGTGCCGGAGGATGCGCGACCGGTCGCGGGGTCGATGCTCGGGCAGGTCGGAGCGGGGACGCTCCTCGGCGTGGCCCAACTCGCCGCGTGGATGGGCAAACAGTTGAACGCGCCGAGCCTCGGCAACCTTGCCGGCAAACTGGCCCGCAAAGCCGTCGAGAAAGTGCCGCGAATCACGGAGAAGATCCTCGGCGATCAGGAGGCCGCGCTGCGCGAGGTGCTCCGGCAGTTGCAATCGGGCGATATCGAGAAGGCTCTGAAGCGCGCCCCGATCGCGGTCGGCGATCCCTCGAGTACGCCGGCCGTCGACACCTCGGCGAAATTGACCCCGCGCGATCCGCGCTTCTCGTTGCGCGACCTGCTCGGCGGCGGGGGCGGCGCGGCGTGGCTCGGCGGCGGCGACGTCTGGAACGACCTCGCCCGCGAGTATCGCCGCCTGGCTGAGGAAGCCGCCCGCCACGGCGACGCCCGCCGGGCCGCATATTTCTACGGCGTCCTCCTCCGCGACGTGCGCGCGGCCGCGAACGCCCTCATGGCCGGCGGCTACTTTCACGACGCCGCCATCCTCTACCGCGACAAGCTCGCCGATCCGCTCGCGGCCGCGAAGGCCTTCGAACGCGCCGGCGAATACGACGAGGCCGTGCGCCTCTACGAACGCCGCGAGGACTACGAGGCGGCCGCCGAGCTCCTGCGGCGCATCGGCGACGAAGACCGCGCCGTCGAGTTTTTCGAACGTGCGTCGGATCGGTTACGGGATCGCGGGCAATGGCTCGAGGCCGGCGATCTCGTGCGCAAGAAGCTCGGCCGTCGCGAGGCCGCGACCGCGCTCTACCGCGCGGGATGGAAGCGCGGCGGCGCCAATCACCTCGCCTGCGGCGAACGGTTGATCGACGAGGTGCTCGTGGCTGAATCGTGGGCCGCGTTCGACGAATTGCTGGACGAAGCGATGTGCCTCGAGTCGTCGACGCACGCCTCGAGGTTCTTCAACTACGCCCTCGACGCCGGGCGCGATTCCCTGCCGGTTGAACGGATGGAATCGGCGCGCGACCGCGTGCAACTCTTCTATGCCCGTCGGCTCCGCGAGAATCCCACGTCGATCCGCCGGGCCGGCGAACAGGCGCGCGAACTCTTCGCGCCGAAGGGCGGCTGGACCGGCCCGCAGGTCCGCGATGCGGAATTCGCGGCCCGGGCGCTGGCGAAGCGATCGAACCCGACGAAACCGGACTTCGCCCTGGCGGTACCCCCCACGGATGGTACCCTCACGGCCGTCGCCGTCGCGCGAGTCTCGCGCGATCTGGTCCTCGCCGTCGGGGATCGCGTCTCGGTCTGGCGGAGTGCCACCGGCGAGACCGTCCGCGTCGTGCAGTTGTCGGGCGCTCGCCCGCTCGGATTGGCGACAAACGATGACGCGACGACGATCCACGTCCTGTATGCCGATGCGACCGGTGTTCACTTGAAGTGCTACGGCGCGAACCCCACCGCGAGCGTCCGGTCGTTGCCGGCCTACCTCGCGGAAGGACAGATCAAGCTGTGCGAAGATGACGACGCCATCGCGGACTGGTACCTCCAGCCGGCGTCGTACGTTCAAGATAATGGACCGGCCGTCGCGCTCGTCCGGCCGGGTCGTCGCACGACCTTCCACGGAACGTACCTCCGCGCGAAGACCACCGAGGACACGACCGGCCAACTTATCGGACCGAAGCAGTACTTGCTCGCGAATCTCAACTCATCCGAGCGTTGGGAATGGGACGAGAATTTCGTTCGTCATATCATCGTCGCCGATCGAATGCGGCGCTGGGTGACAGATTGGACTCCGGGACATCCGGCGAGAAATCCCCTCCGGCAACCGGCGGTGGATTGGATCGCCCCCGACGGGAATGACTTCCAGATCGTCGGGATCACTGCGAACGGCGTCTTGCGATGGAACGAGTTTCACGATCCGAATCCGGACCGCACGATGGATTCGGCCCACTTCGTCTTGACGAACGTCACGTTCGTGGCGGCCTGCTTTCGCGAACCCGGACGGATCGCCGTGGCGACCACGAACGGTGCGATCCACTGGCTCGCCGTCGAAGGCGGGAACCGGATCGTGTCGGAACTTCATTCGACGGTCCTCGGCCATCCGTCGCCGATCGCGTTCCTCGCCAGGGGCCAATCGCGCGATGAGATACTCGCGGTCTTTGCCGACGGTCAGGTTGCGCGAGTCCGCTCGGCCTGATCCCTCGCCGCACCATCCTTTCAACAAGGAACGAAGCGGTCGTCGAGGTGGAGTTGTTGCTGGTTGGAATATCCGATAAGAGGTCGTGGTCATCGGCGCGATCGAGCTGGCCGCACAACTCCTCGAAACCGTTATTCGCAGAGCTGCGGATCGGTCGGATGGCGCGAAAGTCAATCATCGCGAGCGGCCGAGGATGATGAACTGCGGACCGATCACTCGGGGGGGTATACACCAGCACAAACGACATCGCTGAGATCCCGTCTAAGCACCAAAGACCAGTCTTCGGGTCTCAAAATGGCGGCACGATCGACGGATCAAGTGGCCAGCAAGCCGTGGGTGGCAATGAGGAGTGCCCATAAAACGGCAGTCGAGCCGCTCCCGGAACCTCGCCGCGGTGGCGTCCAGGACCGAGCCGAGCCACAGGGCCAGCCTGCGGTTGCACTCGCGGCCGTCGATAAGCTTCTGCCGGACGGCGTCGAACCCGAACCGGTCCAGGACGCGGGCGAGCACCTGCTCGAAGCAGAACATCCGGCCGGCCAACGACCGGCAAAGGGCGGTGCACGTCGCCTCCTCAGCCCCGGCGGCGGCCAGCCCGGCCAGGCTCTTCTTGTCGCCGGTGACGATGACCGAGTCGGGCACGAGCGGGCAGACGGCGAACAGGACCGCTTCGCCGGCGTCGATGTTCTTATCCGTCTGCTCGGTGAGGGCGGCGACTGCCGCCGGATCGGGGTCGGCGTCGACGTCGGCGACGGCCGCCAGGAAGGCTGTGAGGCGGGCGAAGCTGGCGTCGCCGATCCGCTTGCGGTGCCTGGCGGTGGTGACGGAGAAGCGGGCGGTCCGGAGCACCCGGAGGTCGGCGGCGGTGACGGCGAACGCGGTCAGGAACTCGTCGAACAGGTCACAGCGGGCGAGCTTGAGGAGGATGTCGTTGTCGGCCAGGACGATCACCCGGGGGCCTCCTGCCGGGTGATCCGCGAGAGGAACTCGCTGCTGTCCTCGGGCAGCTTCTCCCAGTCCAGGTTGGCGGCCACCCGCTCGCCGACCGTCCCGACCGCGTCGGCGTCCGGGTACAGAAGCTTGAGCGCCGCGTTCGCCACCGCCCAGAACCCGCCGCCCTCGGTGTGGGCGCAGTTGAGGACGACGTGGCCGGGGTCCACCCGGTTCCGCCGGCCGAACTCGCGGGCGAGCTGGGCCAGTCGGTCGGCCTTCGGCCAGCGGCCACCCACCTGGAGGCAGGTGGCGGCGTTGCCGGTGAGCAGCTCGATGGCGTACCGGTCGGCCTGCTCCTCCTCCGCGTCCGGCACGTTCTCGTGCACCGTCTCGTCGAGCAGCGCCCCGTTCTCCGGCACGTGCCCGTGGTGCAGGTGGCCGAGCTCGTGGGCCAGGATGAAGAGCAGCCAGGCGGGCTGGCTCTTGTCCACGCACAGGACGACCGCCGGCCGGCCGTTCGCCCGCAGGGTGAACCCCATCGGCTTCTTCTTCGCGTCCGCCGGGAAGTTGTTGACGTGCAGCACCGGGATGCCGGCCGCCCAGCAGTGGTCGAGCAACTCCTCGAAGCCGACCCACGGGGCCGCTTCGAGGATGGCCCCGCGGAGGGCGGCCGCCGGCGGGACGGGCAGGTACGGGCGGTCCATCGCGACGCAGCTGACGGATGCGGGCAAACTGGTCCACCGTGGGCATCCTTGTCCCCCTGCGGCGGCATCATCGCCACACGCAGGGCTGTGCTACGGCGTTTCCCTTTTCGAAGCCGATCCTGTTTCCCGTCCCGAGGCCGATTACCAGCGGGAAACGCTGACTCCCAGCATGGGAGTCTCCGGGGGTATCGGGTCCGGACGGAGTACCCCTCCGACGGGTGGTCGCCGCCAATGACGAGGGACCGGCGGCGAGCCGGTCCCGGACGGAATTCGGTCGGACTGGAGGCTCACGCGGCGAGGTCGAGGGCCGCCTCCCAGGCCTGCTCCTTCACCTTCGCGGCGGTCCCTCACCAGATCCTCTGGAGCCGGTTGCTGTACCGCCGCCGGAGCATCGCCGACAGCGTGGGTGTCGCGGCCATGAACAGCAGCCCGAAGCCGAGCAGGCCGCCGCGGGTCACGTCGTAGTCCTCCGCGATCCGCTCCCACGACAGACCGAGGACATACCGACCCAAGCCGATCTCGAACAGGACGGTCAGCACGACCCACAGCAGCCCGACGCCGAGCAGCCGGAGCCGCGTGTCCGCCCCGATCCAACGGACGAACGCCCACGCCACGCCGAAGATCAGCAGTGACCCCGTGAGCACCGACACGCGTCGGGCCGGGAAGTCGCCCACGAGGGGAACGAGCAGGAGCGTGCGGAGGACGCCGTGTACCGTTTCGACGGCGATGATCACCAGCCAGACGAGGACCACCCGCAGCACGACCCGCGGCATCGCTCACCCTCCCTTGCCCAAGTCGATGCCGCCGTCGCCATTACCCGTCACCGAGGAACTGCCACCGACGACCGCACGGCCAGCGAAGTGGGCCAACGCGAGCGGCAGCACGCCCGCGATCCAGCTCGCCTTGGCGTCGCAGTAAGCGTTCGAGTCCTCCGGGTGCAGTTCCCGGCACCGTTGCTTGGCCGCCTCGTACGCCCGTGCTGTGTCGGGGTGCGTTCGCAGATAGTCGCGGAAGGCCAGGTGTCGCTCGATCTCGCGGCTGCCTGCTCCGAAGCAGTGGACCTGAAACTGCCGTCGCCCGGTGCGTGTGTCGTCGAGCGTGTAGTACCTCCGCCCGGCGATGCCGTTCTCGCCCCGGCAACGATATCCGAGGTGTCGAAACGCGGCCTCCCGGTCATCCAGTTCGGCGACGCCCCGCACCACGAGCAGCAGGTCAACGACCGGCTTGGCGGATAGGCCCGGAACGGCCGTCGAGCCGATGTGGTGCCCCACGACGACGAGGCCATGCAGGGCGTGCACCAGCCGACCGATTTCCCGTTCGGCGGTGGCCGGCCACTCCGCCGAGTAGGGGACAAGTTCCACGGGCTTCGGCACGTCGCACCCTCCCTTGGTCGCAGTCACGCAACATGGCCGCTCGCGGCTTCGGCTTCGGCTTCGGCACACTCCGCCGTGATGCTGCTGCCGGCACTCGTGAGGCGGTGACGTGGAGAGTGACGTGGGCTCGCTCAGTGCGGCGGCACCTGTATCTCGATGCCGTACCGGGGGGCGGCGACCAGTAGCCGCTCGACCTCGTCGGGCGTGGGTGGGGGGGCCGCCGTCGCCCCTTCGGCCAGCGGCACGCCGACCTCGAAGAACATGTGCTCCAGCCCGGCCGGGGCCACCGTGATCAGCATCCGGGCCGGGCGGTCGCTCTCGTTCCTGAAGCTGTGCGGCGTGCCGGCCGGCATGGAGGCGAACGTCCCGGCCGTCGCCACCACCCGCTCGCCGTCGACGGTGAACGTGATCTCGCCTTCGAGCACGTAGAACCCTTCTTCTTCCCGGCTGTGCACGTGCGGCGGGGGACCGCCGCCGGGCGGCACGACGGCCTCCCATTGGGCGTACGTGCCGTGCGTGTCCTCGCCGGTCGCCAAGAAGCGGTACACATCACCGACGACGGCGACGGTGCGGCCCTCGCCGGGCGTCCGCAGAGTGGGTGGTCGGGACATGTGTGGGTCGCTCCCCTCAACTCGTGGGTCCGGAGAAGGATTGGTCGACCGTTCCGAACATGTGGTGCTCGGTGGCGAAGTTGTGACCCGGTTCCGCAAGGCTTCCATTCGGTTCGACCCATCAAGCCTTACACGGCAAATGCGGTGTGTCGAACAGTCGGGGTTGGCACAAATGAACTTGCGAGCCGCGACCCCGCTTTGCAGCACGAGCGAATATCATGAAACTCAAAGACAACTCCCGCCAGCAGCTTATCTCATGATTCGATACGCACTCCTCGTTTTTCTTGCGTTGTCGTCACCCATCGCCCGTTCGGCGGAGCCGGCGGCGTTTGCGGCGAAGATTCAACCGCTCCTTGCAGTGTATTGTGTGAGCTGCCACGGTCCGGAAACCAAGAGGGCGAACCTGCGACTCGACAATCTCGCGGCAACGGTCCACGACGAGCGAACGGCCGCGATCTGGACGCAAGTTCACGATAAACTCGTGTCCGGCGCGATGCCACCGAAGAATCGGGAACAGCCCTCGGACACGGAGCGAAAAACCGCGATCGAGGCTTTGCATCAAGAGCTTCACGCCGCGTCGCTTGCTCGACAGCTGAAGCAAGGGCGTGTTGCGATCCGTCGGCTCAATGCCACAGAGTACGAGAACACAATTCGCGATCTGCTTGGTTCGAAGGTGGCGATCAAGGAGATGCTGCCCGAAGAGAATATCGTCGCGGGATTCGACAACATCGGTGCAGCTCTCGACCTCTCCGCGACGCACCAACTGCTGTTCCTTGAAGCTGCCGAAAAAGCGGTGCAGTCCGTGGTGCCGCCGCATCCGCCGATCCCATTCTCGGATCGCCGCACAGGGCGAACAATGACCGAGAAGGGATCGAACTTCCGGCAGACACTCACGCGAAGCTGCAAGCTCGAGGGCGATTCGCTCATCATCTACAGCAAGTTGCCACGATACGGCCTGTGTGCCACGGCGGGGGTGCCTGCTGCCGGTCGGTACAAGGTGACGATGTCCATCGCGGCCGTAGGGGCGGACAATCGCCCGGTGCCGGCAGCGTTCATGGTCGTCGGCACGGGCCGCGAAGATCCGGTCTTGCGCGAACTGCGAGACATCCCACCGGGGAAGCCAAGCACGATCGAGGTGGAAGTCGACCTGGAACGCCGTGAAGCGTTTGTCGTGAATCTGCTGATCAATTGGGATATCCGTGCATTCAAAAAACCGATCGAAGAGTACACCGGGCCCGGCTTGTTGGTGGAGTGGATGAAGATCGAAGGCCCGGTGGGCGAGTTTCCGCCGAAGCGATACGAGAGCCTGTTCCGGAATGTGCCGCTGAAGCCGCGATCGGTGGCGAAGGCGCTGGCCGAGGGGAAGAAGCCGCCGAAGATTCCAGAGACGCGCTCCGAATATTCGTGGGCCACTGATCCGCTCGTGCCGACTTCGGACAAGCCGAAGGAAGACGCTGAGCGTCTCATTCGCGATTTTCTGCCGCGTGCCTCCCGCCGACCTGTGCCGGAGGAAGTGATGGCGCAGCATGTCCGCGGCGTTCACGCGAAACTGGCGGAAGGTTACACGTTCTACGACGCGATGACCTTCGGCTACAAGTCGATCCTCGCTTCGCCGGACATCCTGCTGCTGACCGAACAGCCTGGACAACTCGATGGCTTCGCACTGGCCTCACGTTTGTCGTACTTCCTGTGGTCCACGATGCCGGACTCGGAACTGCTCGCGTTGGCATCCCGCGGCGAACTCGCGAAACCTGCCGTGCTACGCGAACAAGTCGAGCGAATGTTGAAGGCTGTGCAGGCGCAGCGGTTCACCGATAACTTCGTCGGCCAGTGGTTGGAGATGCGCAAGATCACCGCGACGATCCCGGACCCGCACCTGTACGGCGAGTTCGACGGCACGCTCCTCTGGGCCATGCCACGAGAAACGACTCTGTTTTTCGAAGAAATTCTGAAACACGACCGCAGTCTGTTGGAGTTTGTCGATTCCGATTGGACGATACTGAATGAGCGGCTCGCGAAACACTACGGCATCCCTGATGTGGTCGGCAACGATTTCCGCAAGGTCGCGATTCCACCCGGCAGCCATCGTGGCGGTGTGATGACTCACGCGAGCGTGCTGAAGGTGACCGCCGACGGAACGCGAACCTCGCCGGTGCTTCGCGGGAAGTGGGTTCTCGAAAAGATCGTGGGCAAGCCGCCGGCGCCGCCACCGCCGGACGTGCCGAGCATCGAGCCGGATATCCGCGGCGCGACGACGATTCGTCAGCAACTCGACAAGCATCGAAACATCGCCGCGTGCGCGTCGTGTCACGTTCACATCGACCCGCCCGGCTTCGCCTTGGAGAACTTCGACCCCATTGGCGGTTGGCGTGACTTCTACCGAGCCAGCACGCGCACGTCGAAAGGGATCGTGAGCATCCCCGGTTACACGGGCCGTGCGTTCTATCGTGGTCCGGATGTGGAAACCGGCGGAGAGATGCATGATGGTCGAAAGTTCACAAGTATCGATGAGTACAAGAAGCTGTTGCTCGCGGACAAGGACCAACTTGCTCGCAATCTCACGGAAAAGCTGCTCGTCTTCGCGACCGGTGCGGACCTGCAGTTCGCCGACCGCGAGGAGATCGAGCGAATCGTTGCGACTGTTCGCGCGAAGAATTACGGCTTCCGCGCGCTCGTTCACGAGGTGACGCAGAGCCGCGTGTTTCGGAACAAGTAACCCTGGAGTTCATCATGCCTCACAAGCCTCTTGATCGTCGCACGCTGTTGCGAGCCGCTGGCGTGGCCATCGGGCTGCCCATCCTCGATGCCATGCTTCCGGCCTGTGCGGCTGCGGACACCAAGAAGGCACTCGCTCCGAAGCGGATGTTGCTCGTCGGGCGGCCACTTGGTCTCTACACGCCGTACCTCTTCCCGGAGAAGGCGGGGAAAGACTACGAACCCAGCCGTTACCTGAAACTGCTGCAACCGCACCGCGAACAATTCACCGTCTTTTCCGGCATGTCGCACCGCTACCCGGCTGGCCACTTTGCCGAGGTCGGCCTCTTCACCGGCGTTCACCCGGATCACATCCGCCCGAACGAAATCCGCAATGGCATCTCGCTCGATCAAGAAGCGGCCTCGCACATCGGCAGCCAAACGCGCTTCGCGTCGCTCGTCCTCGGCGGTGGCGATGCCGCCTGGAATCGACGCGGCGTGCGAGTGCCTTCGCAATCGCGCGCGACGCAACTGTTCAAGCAACTGTTCGTTCGCGGAACGCCGGAAGAGGAAGCCCGCGAGATGCGGCGAATTCGCGACGGCCAGAGCATCCTCGACGGCATCCGCGAGCAGGTGAAAACGCTCAACACCAAGCTGGCAGATGGCGACCGCACGCGGCTCGATCTGTATCTCGCGTCGATCCGCGAGGCGGAACAGCGCCTTCAACAAGATGAAAAATGGAGCCAGACGCCAAAGCCGGAAGAGAAGTTGGCGACGCCCGTGCAGGACTTCGGCGGCCCGCAGTTGCTACAACGTAGCCGCCAGTGGTTCGATCTCGTGCAACTCGCATTAAAGACCGATTCCACGCGTGTCATCTCGCTGTGGCTCGGTTCGCAGGAACGCCCGGAGATCGATGGCGTGACTCTGCCTCACCACGATGCCTCGCACCACGGCCAAGAGGCGACGAAACTCGAACAACTCGCGATGATCGAAGAGGCCGAACTGAAAGTCTTCGGCGAGTTCCTCACCAAGATGAAAGCCGCTGCCGAGACAGAGTCCACGCTGCTCGACCGCACGGCGATCTTCTACGCGAGCAACCTCGGCAATTCGTCCTCGCACGACAACACGAACCTGCCGATCCTGCTCGCGGGTGGCGGCTTCAAACATGCTGGCCACGTCGCCTTCGACCGCAAGAACAACACTCTGCTATCAAACCTCTTCGTTCGCATGCTGCATCAACTCGGCATCGAAGCGAAGTCGTTCGGTGCCAGCACGGGCGTGCTGAACGAAGTGTGAGCGGTGGCCAAAAGTTGACAACGAATCGAACAAAGGCTGCTGCCACTTCCTGTGTATGGTGCCAACTGGTTGAGAGCCCATCCACGCATAGGTACTTCTGAACACAGTCAAGACAGATACAGGAAATTTCTGCGTCGCCGGGCCACGGAACGATCCTTCGTGCTTTCGATTGCTAATAGATAAAAGAAGTCCCAGTTCCCGGCTCGCCAGACAGCCAGCCGGGAACTTTATTGTCAGGCTTTCGAAGAGTTACGGAGTGGATGTGGCTTTCGCATGTTGGCGGCGGATCAAAAGTGCAGCGCCACGGCGGGCGATAGTGTAGCGCGGTTGGGATGAGGTTTATCGGGCGGCGGTGCCGTGCGACCACCTGGTCCTCGTGGACGATCTTCACCTCGTCGACCGTCGCGATCACGGTCAAGTCGCGATAGGCGTACTTCGCCGGCACCGAGTACTCGTTAGTGTCGAACGTCGCCAGCGACAGGGAATCCGCCGTCGTCGGTTCCACCCGCCGGGCCTCGAACGGCCGGGCCGGCAGGAGCAGGAACGCGGCCCGATCCTCCGCCAGACCCGTCGCGATCGTCCCCGGCTTGCCCCGCACATGACGTTCCTGATCCCGCCGGCACTGCTCCTCCAGCGTCGCGTTCAACTCCGCCAGAGACGACACCGCCGGGACCGGAACCAGAAAGTTCGACCGCGCATAGTCCACCAACCGTTCGACGTGGCCCTTCTCGTTCGGACGACGCACCAGACAGAAATGCGACTCGAACAGATGATAACTCGTCAGCCGGGAAAACTCCTTCGTGACCACCCGCTCCCGGCTGCCGACGATCTTCGCCACCGCCACCTTCGTGTTGTCGTAGGCGATCCGCCGCGGCACCCCGCCGAAGAACCGGAACGCCCGGACGTGACCCTCCAGGAACGTCTCCGTGCACTCCCGCGGAAACACCTGCACATAAACCGCACCCGAATGCGGCAGCGACAGCACGAACACCGCCACCTTCGTCTCGACGCCCGCCAAGATTACCGTCGCGAACTCGTAATCGACCTGCGCCTCGCCCGGAGGATGGTCCAGCGGCAGGAACACTTCCTTCCGGCCCAACTGGATCGAACGCACCGTGTCCTTCACCACCGTGTAGCCGCCGGTGAAACCCTGCTCGTCCCGAAGACGTTGCCAGATCCGATTCGCCGTGTGACGCCGCTTCCGAGGCGACTGGGCATCCGCGTCCAGAGTCTGACGGATCGCGGTGTGCACGCGGCACATGTTTTCCCGGGGTTTTCGACATCCGCGGCGTGCCCGTCGTGCTCGGTTTGCAAGTCGAGTACGCTTCTCTGTTCCGAATCTGTACCAACGGCTAAACAGACGCATCGGGGGTCGGTGACCTCGTGCTACGCTACGGGACGACGTACACCGCGGGAGGTGTGACCGAAGCGCGCATCAGGAGTGGCAACCGCTTAGGCCGGCACATCACGTCGCGAACTCGCCTCCCATTCGAAGGCACAGCCGCAACGTCCGAGTGCTCGGTCGAGGTCCGCCGCCGACGGGTAGCGGTCGTCGGGGTTCTTCGCCAGACACCGGGCGATGATCGCGGTGAGGTCTGCCGGCACGTCGGCGCGGAGATCGGTCATCAACGGCGGCGGCTCGGAGCGGTGCGCGGCCAGCAGTCGGCCGACGTTCTTCCCCTCGAACGGTGGCCGGCCGGCGAGGGCGAAGAACCCCACCGCCCCGAGCGCGTAGACGTCCCCCCGTGCGTCCATGGCTGACTCCCCGGCCGCCTGCTCCGGGGACATGTACGCCGGCGTCCCCAGGACCGTCCCGGTCCGGGTGAGTCGGCCATCGGCATCCGACGACAAGTCCTGCACTAGACCGAAGTCGAGCAGCTTGGCCACATCCTTTTGCCCCCCGAGCGAGGCAACGATCACATTTCCCGGTTTCAGGTCCCGGTGGACCAGTCCCGCGGCGTGGGCTTCCGCCAGTGCTCCGCACACCTGCCGGAGCAGGTGGACGACACGGCCGGCGGGCAGCGGACCTGACGTCTTGACTAATTCCTCCAGTGTGGGGCCGTCGAGGTACTCCATCACGAAGTAGAAGGAGCCGTCGTCGGCCTGGCCGTAGTCGTAAACGCGGACGGTGTTGGTGTGGCTCAACGCGGTGACGGCCTGCACCTCGCGGGCGAACCGGGCCGCATTCGACGCATTCGCGGCCAACTCGGGGCGGATGAACTTCACCGCACAGGGTCGCTTCAGAAGGCCATGCTCCGCCAGCCAGACCTCGCCCATGCCGCCTTCGCCGAGCTTGCGTTTCAGTGTGTATTGGCCCATCCGCTCGGCCCGGCGTTCGGCATCGAAGGCTCGTCGCTGGAGTGCCGAAGCACGTGCGGCGGCAAAGACCGCGATGGCGGCCGGAATCATCAGCGTTAAAAATGCTTGAACCATCAATCCGAAGACGCCTGCACTTCGTATGAACGGATTGACTACGGCCGCTGCGGGGATCGTTGCGACGGCGACGGCGAACAATCCGGCCACGACCATGAGGCTCCGGCCCCGGGTGTTGGGGATGAGCACTCCGTACGCCAGGATCATCATCGAGAACGCTTGCAATGTTGCCAATCCAAAGAGTCCAAGAGCAGTGAAGGGAGCGGGCAGAACGCTTGCGTCGAGGAATGCCATCGACGCAAACCTGTCGTAGCCGTACATCGCGGCGAGAATGGCGAAGCAGTTCAGTTCCCACATTCGAAGTGACCGCAGTGACATGTCCTGTGCTCGCCACAAGACGACAACGCCAATGAGACTCTCAACGAACGGGGCGGCGAACCACCACCACACGCCTTTATCGGGCCGGTGGGAAATGCCTTCGCTGTCGGGCGGGTCGCTGAAGCTCAGCGCCGACGCCATCACGACATATCCAAACACAAGCAGGTGCACGAGAATCAGGCGGGACCGCAAGAGCCGGCGAAGCTCCTCCTGATAAACACGGGCTGACGACGCAGGGGCACCCGGCAATGACGCCGGCGTGAACGCCGCCGTGATCGTCTGGTCGTTTAGAGGTGTGCCGAGGAAGTTGACGCTTCGGTGATGTGCCCTCAGCAGCGCCTCGACCCGCTCGCGAAGGGCCGGTGAACGTGGCCGCGGCGATGGCGCTGTTGCCCTCGGTAACTGTGCGATCGCCAATCGAGAGCGAAGGAAGAGGTGGAGGGGGCAGCGACGAGGGCCAGTTGCCGTCGTTGATCAGAACCACGAAGGCCTCCGCGCTGTCCCATGCTCGCCGCGGTCCGGTGCGAGGGCAGAGCGGAGGTTAGTTAGCCAGGCACGAAAAGACATTGTCGTCTCCTGTGGTGGTCTGCGGTAGGATGACGACGGCACTTTCGGCACGCAGACCATGCGCCGGAGCGGTGCCGGGCCGGTGGGGGCTTGCTTGGCGGTAAGGACCCCACCGTCCGCTTCTCGATCCGCGACGGATCGCGCGTCGGTCCGTTCTACTTCTTCTCCTTCAGCCCCAGCAACTTCGCGGCCTCGGCGCGAAAACTGAGCAACTCGGTGTTTTTCGGCTGGTTCTTGATCGGCACGAACGGATCGAGTCGCGGCCGCGCCCGAGGTGTCTTCCGACGGAACGGCGTCGGCTCGGATTGCGCGAGGATCTTCTGCAGGGTCTACCTCCACCACCGCAGTGGAGTTCCGACTCGTCCCAAACTTGGCTCCTGAATGGGACGAACTTTTGATGTCGGCCGCAAGTGAAAACGTTGCGGTGTCCGTCTGAAGTGTTCATACCCGTAAAAAAGCGTTGGCCATTTTCGGCCGGCACGCCTGAGCACGGTCTACGCGGCCATCGCTTCGATCTCGCGGGTCGACGGCTTTCCACTCGTCCCGGTGTGCGAGGCGTTGGGCGTCTCCCCGACAAAGTAGGCTGTGATTCCACATTCCTCAATTGCTGTTACTGGAGTTACACAATGGGTTCGCGGAACCGCTGGGTGATGGGGCTTCTCCCCACGATGTTGGGATTCGGACTGGGCGCGTGGGTTGTCTCCAGCCAGTATGCGCCGGCGCAAGCACCGGGTGGTCCGAAAGCTCCGCAGGCTTACGTGTCGGACGATCCGCCGTACCGGGCGTTGGACGCCAATCTCTTCATGCAGACGGCGGCCGAGTATCGGGCCTGCTGCCTGCAGGCGTACAACACGGCGATCGACCGCCTCAAGCAGGCCGTGGCAGGGAAAAAGGACGGTTGGAAGCCGGCCGTGGTGCTCGACCTGGACGAGACAGTGTTCGACAACGCCGGGTTCCAGGCCATGCAACTCAGGAGCGGGTTGGCCTACGACCAGCGGTTGTGGGATCGGTGGGAGGAGAAGTCGGCGGACCGGATCGGACTGATTCCAGGCGCGAAGGAGTTTATCGACGAGGCCGAGCGACTCGGGGTCGGGGTTGTCTATATCAGCAACCGAAACAACAAATACCGGGAACAGACAAAGGCAGCCCTGACGCGCCTCGGGTTGCCGCTCGCGAACGAGTCCGATCTGAAACTGTCAGACGAGAAGACCGGGACCAACAAGACCTCACGGCGGCAGGAGGCCGAGGTGGCGTATCACGTGCTCCTGTACGTCGGGGATAACTTGCGGGACTTCGACGAGCGGTTCCGCTTCCCGGACCTCTCCAAAGCAACCGGAGAGGAGTTGGACGCGGCCGTCCGGAATCGGAACGCGGAGGTGGACGCGACCCGCAGCATGTGGGGGAATCGGTGGGTCATCCTACCGAACTCGGCCTACGGCGAGTGGCTCAAGGTCCTCGGGCGGGGGAAGGCAGACCTCGATCGACTGGTCCCCGTCGCGAAGGAGAAGTAGTCGTCGGTTGCACCGTATGTGTCCGGTGAATCGACGCCTTCCGCCGTCAGGTAGTCTGTGAGTTTTCCCCCGAGGGAGAACTCCAGCATGTCGAAACAACGCCCCGAGAAGGTCCCCGCCTGGCAAGCCACCATCGACGCCTGGATGCGGTCCGGGCAGACGGTCAACGCCTTCTGTCGCGCCCGTCAGATCACCCGCTCAAACTTCGACCGCTGGCAGCGGATCCTGGCCGCCGATCCGGTTGTCTCGCCCCAAACCCCATCACCGGTGTTCGTACCCGTTCGCGTCGTCGCCGAACCGATGGCCGAGGTCGTCCTCCGCTCCGGGGTTGTGGTGCGGGTGCCGCTGGGGGCCGCGGCCGGGCCGCTGTCGCCGACCTTGAGCAGCGCGGCCCGCGAGTCGAGCCGCAACCCGCCTTTGGCCATCTCGGCACCGTGGCACGACTGACACTTCTCCACCAGCAACGGACGGACGTGCTTCTCGAAGTTGTCTGACGCACGAGAAGCCGATCCTGCGCATGCGAGGAGGACGAGTGCCGGCAAGCTGGTGCCGATGGTTGCGGTCACGCCAAGATCTCCTTCACGACGTTGCCGTGTACGTCGGTCAGGCGGAAATCGCGGCCGAGGTGCCGCCAGGTCAGGAGGGTGTGGTCGAGACCGAGCAGGTGCAACATCGTCGCGTGCAGGTCGTGGATGTGGACTTTGCCGTTGATCGCGCGGTAGCCCATGTGATCGGTTTCGCCAAAGGTCAGACCGCCTTTCACGCCGCCGCCCGCCATCCACGCGCAGAAACTTTCCGGCTGGTGCTCGCGGCCGTGTTTCGCGATCGGAGCCGTACCGGAAAGGTCCTGGCTCCACGGGGTGCGGCCGAACTCGCCGGACCACAGAACGAGCGTGTCCTTGAGCAAGCCACGTTGTTTCAGGTCCTTGAGCAAGCCCGCGACCGGTTGGTCGGTTTGCTTGCAGAGACGCGGGAGGTTACCGCGGATGTCGCCGTGATGGTCCCAGCCGTCCATCGTCACTTGCACGAACCGCACGCCGGATTCGCTGAGCTTGCGGGCCAGCAGGCACGCGCGGCCGTGCTTGTCGGCGTCCTTGTCGCCGATGCCGTAGAGTGCGAGCGTCTCCTTGCTTTCCTTCGAGATGTCGACGAGTTGCGGCGTCGTGGTTTGCATCCGGAAGGCGAGTTCCATGTTCTGGATCATGCCTTCCATGTTGCGGTCGCCGTGCAGTTCGTCGACGAGGCGTTGGTTCTGCCGCCGGGTCAGTTCCATGCGTTTGCGTTGAATCTCGTCGCTGGCCGAGGCGTTTCGCAGGTTCGCGATCGGCAGGGTTTGGGGATCGAGCGGCACGGTGAGCGGCGTCCCCTGATGGTCGGCGGGGAGAAACCCGGAGCCGTAGGTCCGCACGCCCGGCGCGTGGATGCTGACGAAACTCGGCAGGTTCTTGTTTTCCGTGCCGAGGCCATAACTGATCCACGAACCCATCGACGGTCGGACTTCCGTGAAGACGCCGGTGTGGAATTGGTTCGTGGCGCTGGCGTGCTGCGGGTTGTCGGCGTTCATCCCACGCAGCAGGCAGAGGTCGTCGGCGACGCTCGCCAGATGCGGGAGCAGGTCAGAGACCATCATCCCGGATTGGCCGCGCGGCTTCACCGGTGCCGCTTCGGCCAGCGCCAGGAACTTCTCGGTGCCGATCTGCGTGACTTCCTTCCGCAACGGCGAGTCGATCTTCTCGCCGTGCTTCTTGCGGATGAATTCCTTGGGATCGAAGAGGTCGTGCTGCGATGGCCCGCCTGCCATGAACAGGAAGATCACGCGCCTCGCCTTCGGCACGGCACCGGGAAGGCGGGCGTCGAATTTCTCTGCCGCCTGGAGGATGTCCGCGAGCGCCAACGAGCCGAACCCGCATGCGGCCGTGCGAAGGATCTGGCGCCTGGTGAAAGGCTGGTGCATCAACATGCTTGATCCCTTTCGCTCAAACCGAAGTCTGATCAGCTCGAGCCCCCGCAGACCTTGGGAGGGCATTTGCTATGTGAAGCCTACTCAGGGCGCGCTACGAATTAAACCCGACTCAACGTTCCGCTGTACCCGCCGAACGAATCGGTCTTCACCCCAAGCCGTTGCAAGATGGTGACGAACAGCTTTGCCAGCGGAAGCTCTTCCACCGCAACCTTGCCTTGCCAGCCGGCATCCGTGTCGATTCCAGCGCCAGCCTGATTGTCCTCGTTCCCCTTGCCGAACTTGAGGTACCGGCCATTGGTGAAACCGAGGTTCTTGCCGCCGGCGGAAATGATGGGGTAGTTGCGCGAAAGGTGGAAACTGCTGGACGCGGAGCCGTGCATGGCGAACGTGTTGTCTAGCATGTTGCCTTTGCCGGTCGGCTCTTTGGTATCTTTCAGTTTCTGGACGAAACGACCGAATTCCTCGGCTTGGTAACGGTTGTAGGTGCCCAGGTTCTTCCAGCCGTTGGGCTTCTTGACCTCGTGAGTCAGCCCGTGAGCGGCGCCAAGTCCCACTGCGAGAGAGAGCAGATCGTGCGGGCCTTCGCCATTTTCTCGCCCCAACTGGAACGTCGCCACGCGAGTCGAATCGCTCAGGAAGGCGAGATAGATCAACTCGTACATGGTCTGGAAGTAGAGTCTGGCTTGTTTGGGTTCGGCATCCAGATGGAGGTTACGGACGTCGACCTTTGGCGCCGGTGTATCGAGCCACTTTTGGGCCTTCGCGAGTTTCAGCTCCGTATCGCGAACTGCGTCCAGGTACTGCTTCAGAGTCTCCTGATCCTTTTTGGAGAGTTCACGTGACAGAGATCGCGTGTGGTCAATCAGGAGATCCAGGGCACTTTTGCTTCTCGCCAGTCGTGCGGCGGCATCTTTGCCACTCGTCACGAACAGCAAATCGAAGATTTCTTTGGGTTTGTTCATCGCGGGGATTGGCCGTCCTTCGCGATTGAAGGACTGAGTCTGGGCGCCACGCGGTCCGCCAACTCCACCGTTTGTCGACATGACCAACGAGGAGTGTCGAGTGAAGTCGCCTGCGTACTCCGCGTAGACCTGATCGACCGAGATCGAATTCTGATACGGACCCGAACCGCCGATCGGCGCGCCCGTCAAATACTGATCGGCATTCGAATGGCCGTGGACCTGTCGTGCGGCCGGGTGCGACAAACCGGAATAAATTGTAATGTCGTTGCGCAACGGTTGCAGCACATCGAGCACTTTCGTCAGCTCAAAGTCCTTCTCGCCGCCGCGCGGGAACCAGCACCAATCCTTCCACGCCGGATCGGACTTGAGCGGTAGGCCGACACCGTCGGGATGATAGACGCTCAGGAAACGCTTCGGCGTTTCGTCCGAACCCGGGGCCTCAGTTGAAAAGGT
>JAHBXO010000047.1 GCA_019636445.1 Gemmataceae bacterium
TTGAGCTTTTGCAGGAACTCGTAGAATTTTGGGTCGAGCGCGTGGGCCTCGTTGCGGATACGGTCGGCGTCGACGTCGGCCTGGCCTTCGACCGTTTGTTTTTTGGCGCGGGCCTCGGCCTCGATCGTGCGCGATTCCTTCTCGGCGGCGCTTGCGATATCGGCGGCCTTCTGCCGTCCTTCGCTCTCATAGTCGGCCACCTTGCGCATCCGCTCGCTGCGGATGCGCTCGGCGATGCTCGCCCGCACCGCCTCCGGGAAACCGAAGCGACGCAGCCGCAGGTCGACGATCTCGATGCCGTATTCCTCGCGTACTTTGGCCAGAAGGTCGTCTTCGAGCAGCTTCGCGCGGAGTTTTCGGGACCGCTCGTCGATCGCGGCGGCGTCCGCGACGGCGACGAGGTCGTCGAGCGGCAGCGTGCCGATGATCGCCGCGAGCTTGCCGTTGACGCGCGGCGCGAGGGTGCGGCGCGCCGCCTCCGGCGAGCCGACGGTGCGCGTGAACCGGTCTGCGGCGGCGGCGTCCGGGATGCGCCAGGCCACGAAAGCATCGACGGCGATGGTTTTGTCCACGGTGCGGGAGGCTAGGTCGCGGGTGAGCGATTCGACGGCCGGCAAATCAAAAGCCTGCAAGCGGCGATCGATGCGGCGGACGGAATCGATCGGCCAGGGGAGTTTGAAATGCAGGCCGGCGTCGGTCGCGCCGTCGAGCGTCGCGACCGGTTCGCCGAAGCGTGTGACGTAGGCGAACTCGGCCACGTCGACCGCGTGGAACGCCGTTCGAAGCCAGAGTAGCAGGGCGAGGGGCACGAGCCAGCGGAGCTTTCTCACGGGTCCTTCTCCGGGGGTCGCAGGAGGGCCGGGGGAATTTTGAAGCCGTCGGGATCGGCGAGGAACAGGTGCCGTTTGCCCGGGAGTTCGGCGGCGTCGAGGAGAATCTTGTCGCGGCCGGCGAGCACGCCGGAAATGGCGGCCAGACCGAGTCGGAACTCCGAGAGCGCACGGCGCGCGGCGATCGTGTCGGTTCGCCGGCGATTCAATTCGGCCAGTACAGCGGTGCGATCGGCTCCGCCGCGCAAGCGAGCATCCAGTTCAGTTTTCAGCTCCTCCTCTTCGGAGGGCGAGAGTGTCGACCGCGCGCGGTGCCACGCCAGGAAATTGTCACGCTCCGCCTTCGCGTCCGCGACTTTCCTTACGGCCTCGGCCTCGGCCTGCCGCACGAGGCGCACCGCCTCTTCCTGTGACCGGCGCTTCAACCGCAGCGCGTCCGCCGTCGCTTCGTTCACCGTGCGATCGCGCTTCTGGATCGCCTCCGCGACGGCGTGGTACGACGCGACGACTTCCTGCGGCGGGTGCAGGTCGTGAAGCGTCAGCCCGTCCAACCGGATCCCGAACTCCTGTGGATCCAGTTCGGTCAGTCGCGCTTTCATCCGCTCGAATGCCGACGATTCCAACCCGGTTCTTCGTGTGGTGAGCAGGTCGAGAAACGCCTCGCCGGCGACGAGTTCGCGGAAGACGGCCTCGGCCAGCGATCCGAGCAAAAGATCCGGTTCGCGCAGGCCGAACCGGTACCGTTCGGCGTCGACGATCGAATAGCGCACGGTGGCGAGGACCTCGACGAGGTTCCCGTCGCCGGTGACCATGAGCGATTCGTCGGTGACGCGGGCGATGTCGTCGGAATGCCCGCTGGACCAGGTTTGATCGCGATCGGAAATTCCCGATAGGCTTTCGCGACGCAACCGTCGCTGCTCGTCTCGCGCTTGTGCCAACTGGACGAGTCGATCATCGGAAACACGACGAAAACCGATCTCGACCGTGCGGACTTCGCGTGGCCGGAGCTTGTCGACCGACTCGATCGGCCACGGCCATCGGACATGAAGGCCCGGCGCGAGTACGCCACGCGCCGCGCCGAACCGTTGGACGATGCCCACTTGATCGGCGTCGATGCGAGTCAGGCCACCGGCGATCCAGCCGAACAGGGCGAACGCGATCGCGCCGGTTGTCAATTCCCGGCGCCGGCGAGCGACCCAGTGGAACAGGTCATCGAGGTGAACGGTGTTCAGCCAGTGGTCAAAAGCGCGATAGGATTCGCGCAACCCGTGGAGCGTGGGATTCGTCGCGACCCGCTCGAATGTCAACAATCGCATGGAATTCAACAAGACGAGCAGCGAGCCGATTTGGTGGTAGATCGCACCGGCGAGCGGGGCCTTTTCGTAGAGGTCCGGGCTTGTGGCGAAGAGCGGCCAAAGAAGCCCGGCAATCACGATGCCGACGATGTTCACGCCGAAGCCGAACCAGAGAATGTTCTGGCGGATGACGCGGACGGTCTCGCGGCTGAGGCGCACGAGGAGCGGCAGCGTCCGCAGCGGTTCACCAAGCAGGACGATGTCGCCGGCTTCGGCGGCGATCTCGGTGCCGGTTCCGACGGCGATGCCCACCGTTGCCTTCGCCAGCGCAGGGGCGTCATTGACGCCGTCGCCGACGAACGCGGCGTTCGGCGGCAAGCGCTCCACTTTATCGACCGGCAACAGTTCCGAATGCACGGCCGCGAAGGGTAGATCGCGGGCGATCTGGTTCGCCGCGCCCGGTCGGTCCCCGGTGAGCAGTGTCAGCGCGAGGCCGTTCGCGGCGAGTTCGTCCAGCACTCCGATCGATTCCGGCCGGAGCGTATCGCGGGCGCCGATCGCACCGATGACTTCGCCATCACGCGACAGGTACACGATCGTCTGCCCGGTGGCTTCGAGCCGGGTCGTGATGGTTTCGAATTCAGCTCCTATCGCGATTTGGTGTTCCGCGAGATGCCGGACCGTGCCGAGGAGGATCGTCTTCCCGTCGACCACCGCGCGCACGCCCGCGCCCGGCGAAGCACGGAAATCGCCAACCTCTGGCAACGGCGATCCCCGTTCCTGCGCGGCGGCGACGATCGCCCGCGCGATCGGGTGCTCACTCTTCCGTTCCACGGCGGCGGCGAGCGCCAGCAACTCGTCCTTGGCGATTCCGTCGATCGGCACCACGTCGCCGACGGTGAGGCGGCCTTCGGTCAGCGTGCCGGTTTTGTCGAAGGCGATCGCGGTCACGCCAGCGAGCCGTTCGAGCGCGGCACCGCCCTTGAGCAGCACACCCGTGCCCGCAAGTCGGCCGATCGCCGCGATCACCGCCGCCGGCGTGGCGAGTACGAGCGCGCACGGGCACGCCACCACGAGGACCGCAAGCGTCGGATAAATCGCCATCCGCGACGCCGCCGCGAAAGACACCGGACGCTCCGGCGTGCGCCCGCTCCACTGGAACCCGACGTTGACCGCGAACGTGAGCGCGGCCAGACCCAGAACGACCGGCAGAAAACGGCGGGCCAAGCGATCAGCATGTCGTTCGAGCGGGGCCTTGTCCCGCAGGGCCTTGCCGGTCAGTTCGATCACCTGTCCCGCGAGCGTCTGCTTGGCCACTTTGCGAGCGTCGATCACCAGCGCGCCGTCGCGGTTCATGCTGCCGGCCAGAACCGCGTCGCCGGGGCCGACCTCGCGCGGCAGGCTCTCGCCCGTCAACGCCGCCGTATCCATCGACGATCGGCCATCCAGCACGACGCCGTCGACCGGCACCTTGCCGCCGGGTTTCACGACGACGCGATCGCCGACCACCAGGCCGGTCGTGTTCACGCGAACTTCCACGCCGTCGCGCAGCACCCAGGTCCGCGTGGGGAACAACTCGACGAGTTTATGCAGGACGTTCCGTGTGCGGTCGAACGTGAAGGCTTCCAGGCATTCGCCGACGAGGCCGATCACGACCACTTCGGCGGCGACCAGTGGTTCGCCAACGAGTATCGCCGCGATGCAAGCGAGCGCGACGGCGAAGTCGGCGCCGATTCGCCCCTCGGCAGCACTTTCCAGCGATGTGTACAGAACCCGGGCACCGCCAACGACGGCCGCGACGAGTGCGAATCGATAGCCCCCGATTTCGCGCGCGGCAAGCGTTGGCAATTCGACACCGAACGTACTCGCGATCCAGCCGGCCAGCGGCGGCCAGAGGTCCAGCACCAGCAACCCCGTCACAAGCGCCGTGAGCGCGTACAGACCCAGGTTCGAGGTTCGTTCGAACGGTTCGACGGCAGGATCGAATTCGCGGTGCATGGTCGGCCGGAGGGATCGCACGGGCGTTTGGGGACGGTCATCTTATTCGGACTCCGTTATGGAACCGTGAATTCGCTAAACTGGGCGGAGGCCGAAGGGAGCCGTTGGATGCGCAGCGAACTGCCGCCGGAACTGCTTTCCGCCATCGCGAGGCATTGGGGTTTCCGCGAACTGCGTCCCCTGCAGACCGATGCGATGCGCGCCGCTCTCGCCGGGCGCGATTCGCTCGTCGTACTCCCGACCGGTGGTGGAAAATCGCTGTGCTACCAGGCCCCTGCGCTCGTACGGGGCGGGCTCACAGTCGTTGTGTCTCCGCTGATCGCCCTCATGAAGGACCAGGTCGACGGCCTTGCCCGCAACGGCGTCGCCGCCGTCCGCCTCGACAGTTCGCTGACCACCGATCAGTGGAACACCGCCATTGCCGCAATCCGATCCGGCGAAACGCGGCTCGCGTTCGTGTCGCCGGAACGACTCGTCAACACCGCCACACACCAACTGCTGCTCGCTGCCGGCGCGAACGCCATCGCCATCGACGAGGCGCATTGCATCTCGCACTGGGGCCACGATTTTCGCCCGGAATACCGGATGCTCTCGCGGCTGCGCGATTACTTTCCGGGTGCGGCGGTCCACGCCTTCACGGCCACGGCCACGGAACAAGTGCGCGCTGACATCGCGGCGCAGCTGAACCTTCACGATCCCGAAATTCTTGTCGGCAACTTCGACCGGCCGAACCTCACATACCGCGTCCTACCTCAAACGGACGTGATTTCACAGATCCGCGATGTACTTGACCGGCACCGGAACGAGGCCGGCATCGTCTACTGCCTGCGTCGCGCCGACGTCGACACGACGACGGACTCGCTGCGGCGGGCGAACTACAAGGTCGTGCCTTACCACGCCGGCATGAGCCCGGAGGACCGCAAGCGCTCACACGACTCTTTTTCCGATGAATCCGCGGATATCGTGGTGGCGACGATCGCGTTCGGCATGGGGATTGACCGCTCGAACGTACGATTCGTCATCCACGCCTGCGTGCCGCAGTCGATCGAGCACTACCAGCAGGAGACGGGCCGCGCCGGGCGCGACGGGCTGCCGAGCGAGTGCGTGCTGCTCTTCTCGCAGGCGGATGTGATGGCGCTCAAGCGGATCAAGGAGAAATCCGCTGCCGAGGCGAACGTGCCGCCGGAACAACTCCTGGCCACGAAGCGGCAGTTGGAGATCATGGCGCGGTACGCCGGCGCCGCGGTCTGCCGACACCGGGCGCTCGTGAACCACTTCGGGCAGAACTACGACAAGCCGAACTGCGGCGCGTGCGACATCTGCCTGGGCGACACCGAAGATGTACCAGAAGCGACCCTGCTGGCGCAGAAGATCCTCTCGTGCGTGGCGCGCGTGAAGGAGGGATTCGGCGCGAACCACGTGATCGATGTGCTGCGCGGGGCATCCACGGAAGCGATCCGCTCGCGCGGTCACGATTCCCTGAGCACGTACGGCCTCCTGCGATCGATGGAGAAGCCGGAGTTGCGCGACTACGTCTTCCAACTCGTCGGTCAGGGGGCGCTCGCGCAATCGGAAGGGCAGTATCCGGTCCTTCAACTCACGCCGACATCGTGGGCGATCATGAAGGGCCAACAGAGGGTGAAGCTGATCCAGCGCGCGACGCCCTCGACGGCGAGGCCCGAAAAGGGCACGCTCCCGGCCGACAGCGACCCGGAACTGTTCGAACTCTTACGGCAACTCCGGCGGCAGAACGCGATTCGTTTGAGCGTGCCGCCCTATCAGATCTTCACCGATGCCACGCTCGCGGAGTTCGCCCGCGTTCGACCGACGACGCCGGATCGCATGCGGCTCGTCAGCGGTGTCGGCGACGTGAAGCTGCGCGACTTCGGCGACGTGTTCCTCAAGGCGATCGCCAACTTCGCGCGCGAGCGCGGCCTCGCGACCGACCTGAATTCCTCGCGCGAAGTTCGTCCGTCGTCCCCGCCTTTGGCGAAAATTTCGGCCTCCAAACAGTTGTCCTTCGCCCTCTTCCGTGACGGCGCGGGGATCGAGGACGTGCTGCACCGCACCAAGCTCACGCGGGCAACCATCGCGGACCACCTGGCGGAATTCATCCTGCGGGAGAAACCGGAGTCGATCTTCCACTGGGTGCCGGAGGCGGTGTGCGAGCGCGTGGCCGCCGCGGCAGAGCAACACGGCACCGGCCGGCTGAAACCGATTTTCCTGGCGCTCAACGAAGAAGTGGATTACGAATCCATCCGAATTGTGATTGCATTTCTGGAGTCAAGAAAAGCCCTATGAACTGAGGGCGAATCCGATCGTTTGAATAATTGCAAGCGGAACCCCGGCCGATCGGCCGGGGTTCGTCGTGGCTACCGGTTCGCCACCAATTCCTTCAAACGCGGCATCTCGGCCTTCCAGTGGTCGTAGGAATACTCCGCGTCGGAGCGATAGGATTCTCGCGGCAGCTTCGCGAACAATTCCTCCATCCGGGCATACGTCCGCTTGGCTTCCGCCACGTTCACCGGCGTTGCGGTCAGGTAGGCGTGGACGAGCAACTTACCGAGTACGAGTTCTTCGAGAGTACCTGTGTGCTTGGCCATCAGTTCCTGGCATAGTGGGATCGTCGCGGCCGCGTCCCCCATCTGGAGTAGCGTGTTCGCTTGCCAGATTTCACCCCAGGTGCGCAGGAACGAATCGCTGGATTTCGCCAATTCCCGGAGTTGCACGAGCGCCTCGGAGCGAGCCTTGTTGGCGACGGCGCCATCGGCCTGCGCCTTGGCGAGCAGGGCGCTCGCCAGCCAGAGGCGGGCGTTGTCCGCCTGTTCGCCGGCCGGGTAGAGCGTCAGTTGCTTGCGGAGCCTAGCCTCGGCCTCGGCGAGGTTGCGGTCCAACATCGCCAGCCGACCCAGTTCGAAGAGAGCGTGTTCGTGGGTGGTCGCATCGGAAACGGCCGAAGCGTCGGCGAGCTGCGCGAGCATATCGCGGCCGAGCTTCGCGGTCGATTCGGCCTCGTGACGCACCTCCGCGGTCGTTTCCTTCGCCAGTTGCGCCTGCCCGCGTTTGACATAGCCAACGGCGAGTTTGAACCGCGCGGGGGCCGCAGCCGCGCCGGGTAGCGCGACGGCCTTTCGCAGAGCCTCCTCGATCTCCGCCGGTCGATCGCCCGGCAACAGGTCGGCCCGGTCCAGCCACGCCTGGCCAAGCAGTTCCTCGGTCAGATCCTTGGCGGTCACGTTCCGGTCGATGAGTTCGAGCGCCCGGGAATTTTCGCCGGCACGCTGGAACTGGAACGCCGCGCGGCGGCGATAATCGGCCTTCAACTCGGCGGCCGTTGACTCCTCCGCGAGGGCGGCGTACTCGTTTGCGGCATCGAGGAATTTTGGCTTCGCTGTCGACGGATTGGTTTTCAACAACGCGTTCGCCCAGCGCTCGTCGATCTCGGCCCGATGTTTGCGGTCCGCACGCCCCTCGGCCACTTTGGCGTACGCCGTCGCCGCCCGCAGCGCCGTCGAAAAATCCCCCTCGGCATTGCTCGCCTTGATGACATCCTCAAAGATCGCCCGCAGTTCCGTCGCCTGAAGGTGTTCTCCATTCGCGCTGGCTTGCGAGACGGCCTTTTCCAGCCAATCGGCCGCTTCTCCCCGCGACGTCGCTTTCGGATCACGGTTTCGGATTTCTGCAAGTTTCATCGCCGCCGCACCGCCGATCGAGCCGGGTTCGTTGGCGACCTGAAGCAGGAACGGCGCCGCGGCGGCGTCGTTGCCGGAGCGGAAGTGCGCAAGTCCGATCAGAAAACGAATCGACGCGCGGTCCGCAGTCGGCAGTCCGGACGAGGCCAGTGCCGATTCCAGATGGGCGGTCGCTTCCTCCCATTTCTTTTCATCGAGGGCCAACTGACCCAGTTGAACCTTCGCCCGGGCGAGAACGTCGGGCGGTGCCGATGATCCGATATCCTTCAGCCAGGCCCGCGCCGGCTCCACCTCTCGATCCGCGCGGTGGAGTTGAGCCAGTTCCAGCTTGCAGCGAGCGATCGAAGCCGAAGACGCCTTGTTCGCTCCACCGAGGTATTTGGCGAACTGCTCCTTGGCGAGCGTGCGGTCCGGCGGCACAAGTCGGAGAGCCGTTTCCGCGATCAGGCGGGATCGTTCCGGGCATTCCTCTCCCGGCGGAGGCGGCGCGACCAGGTGATGCACGAGTTCCGCCGGCACTCCGGTACCCGTCGCGGCCTGCGCCAGCGCGAAGCGGTAGGACAGCAGGGCCGCGTCGGCCGACCGATCAAGCTGCCGTGCGTCACATTTCGCGAACGCATGAGCGGCCGCGATCCAGTGTTCGGTGTTTTCACCAGGTGTGAGGTTAGCTAGCGCAACATACCCGCTACCGACGGCGAAATTGGTCGACGTGTCCGTCCGCTCCGCGATCGCGAGATTGCGCAACAGGGGTTCGATGGCCGAGGCATCGATCGGCTTCCGATCCATCAACGCCCGCAGTTCCGTCAGTTCGGCCGACGGACCGACGACCGGGGCCAGACTGGGAATCGGCACGTAACGGTAGGCGCCGTAGAGTGCGGCCAGTCCGAGCAGGAACGTCGGAAGCTGCCAAAGGCGGCGGGGTTCGGCAGGTCGATCCATCGCGGCCGAGTCCATGGCGATTACACCAGTCGGAGGAAATCCGGTTTCTATCGTCAGATTGTCACATTCGATCGGGCGCGGTCAAGACGAACCTCCAGCTTGCCCGCGTGTCCGTCTCAACGTAGGTTATCGAAGGGCCAAGTGGCGGAATGGCAGACGCACTCGACTCAAAATCGAGCGTAGCAATACGTGTGGGTTCGAGTCCCACCTTGGCCACTCTCTTCTGTCCTGCTCCAACATCCAGCGACAACGCTGTCTCAATCGGCCGAACACAGCCGACATCACACACAGACTTCCAGCATCAGGAAATGATCCGGTTCCTTCGCATACAGCGCGACCGCCTGGCGCAGCGTTTTGATCCGATCTTCGTGCCACGGGTTCTCGAGCTTCGGAAGCGTCGTCAGGTACGGGAAGTTCCGCAACAACTCCTCGCGTAGGAGCATTGCGCGGATCTTGCGGATACGCTCTTCACCCACCAGTTCGCAGGTCAGGAACAGTGCGTACTTCACCTTCGTGACCGGCAGTCCCGCGTCCTGCCGCACCTGCCCTTCGGCGAAGCGCTCGGCCACTTCGTTGAGTGCGAAGTTGAGCAGATACCAGCGGTCGGCCTTCTCGATCGGCAAGATCGGCGCATCGGCCGTGCACGCCTTCGCCGCCTTGAGGACCTTGTCGATCGCCACCTGGTTGAGGAAGACCTTTTCGAGCGAGTCTTCCATCACCGTGCGGATCTTGAGGTAGTCGTCGGCGAAGATGTTCAGGCTGACGATGATCCGGTTGAAGAACTCCTTCTTCTTCCACTCGCGGCCCGCCTTCCAACGGCCCCACCAGCGGCCGAGCATGAACGACAGGATCGAGATGAGGCCGCCCGCGATGAGGGACGGGAGTTTCGCGAGTACTTCGTCGAGGATGTTCGCGGGAAGTTGGGCGATGAGCATGGGCGGGTCTCCGGGCGGATCGGGCGTTCCCGATCCGCCGAAGCCATCTTACTGACCGCCGAAGAGGCCGATGTAGAACGCGAAGACCTGCCGGTTGTCGCCTTCGGTCTTGTTGAGCGGGAAGGCGAAGTCGAAAGCGACGGGCACGGGGCCAAGCGCCGGGATGCCGACGCGGAAGCCGAAGCCGGCCGACACGCGATAGTCCTTGATCGAAATGGAGCGTTCGACCGTGCCATGGTCGAGGAACGTCACGAAGAACAGCGAATCCTTGGCGTTGAGCGGAATCTGGTATTCCAGCGTGTTGAGGAACGAGAACGAACCACCGGTGAAGTAGCGGTTGCCGAACACGGACGTGTCGACCGGCCCCATGCCGCGGAAGCTGAAGCCGCGGATGCTGCGGAAGCCGCCGGCGAAGAAGCGTTCGAAGATCGGCGCGTCGTCGCTGGTGGCGGAAATCTGGCTGCGGACGGCGAGGACGTGCTTGCCGCTGCCATCGCGCCGCTGAAGGAACTCGCTGCTGAAGAACTTGGTGAACTCGGCAGTCCCGATCGGCACGGTGTAGTCGCCGAGGACCTGCTCGTAGGCGAGGTCGAGCACGCTGCCGCTCGTCGGGAAGATGTAGCTGTCGCGGGTGTCGCGGGTGATGCCGGGGCGCAGGCCGAGCACGGTCGATTGGCCCTCGTCGCGGCGGATCGAATCCGGCGCATCGCCGGGGAGCCGCTTGACGTTCACGCCTTCGATGCGCGTCGTGAAGGACGCACGCCAGATCGGGTCGAGTCGGCGGTCGAGCGAGATGCGGGCACCGACGCGGTCTTCGTCGTATTCGGCGTAGCCGCGGTTGAAGTAGTAGGCGCTGGTGCTCAGACCATAGTTCGAGTTGAACAGATACGGTTCGCGGAACGTGATCGAGTAGTTCTGGAAGATCGCCCCCGGCTGAGCCTGGATGCGCAGTTCCTGCCCGGCTCCGCGGAACGCCCGGCCGTTCAGGAAGTCGTCGAGACTTGTCGGGAACCGCAGGAGGTCGAAGTTCCGCTCGTTGATCGCGATATTCCCCGTCAGACCGGAGTTCGAGTTCACGGCTCCGCCGAGGAGGAACTGCCCGGTGCGCGTCTCCTTCACGGTGACAACGATATCCTTGAAGGTGCTGTCAACTTCGCTCTGCCGGACTTCGACGGACGGTGGCGATTCCATGTCGAAGATGCCGCGGCGGAAGAGGTTCAGCCGCGCCACTTCGATGGACGGATACTGGAGAATCTGCCCCTCTCGCAGGCCCGCCATGCCCAGTTCGTTGCGGATCACGCTTTCCATCGTCACTTCATTGCCGCGGATCTCGATGCGGCCGATCCGGTCCGGCTCCCGTGCCGGCGGACGTTCGTCCAGCGGCACCTGGTGTGCCACCCGGCGCACCGGCGGCAGCTTCGACGCCGCCGCCTCGGGATCGCGCGGGCCAGGCTCCAAAATCTGATACGTCACGTCGACCTTGCCCGGTTGGCCAGCCACAGCCACCCACTGCTCCTCGCAGAGCACATAATAGCCCCGATAACCGTAGTAGTTCTTGATCCGCGTGCTGTCGTTCTGGATCTTGTCGCGGTCGTAATGGCCACCCACCTGAAGGTCGACCAGCTTGCGGAGAACCTCGGTCGGATAAAGCTTGTTCCCCTCCATCCGGATTTCGCGGACGGTGTAGATTGGGCCTTCGTCCACGTGGAAGATGACCTCCACGCTGCTCAGGTCGCGGGACGGGATGATTTCCTCCGTCACACGAGCTTCCAGGTAACCGAGCTTGTGGAAGTAGTTCATCACCTTCTTTTTGTCGTCTTCCACCTGCATCGGGTTGTACTTGTCGTTGAGGAAGCGCACGAGGCCATAGACCGGGGCCGAAATCGTGAGCTGCGTGGCGACACGACCCGATGACGTCTGCTTGCAGCCGCGGATCGACACGCGGCTGACTTTCACCTTCGGTCCTTCGACAATCTGGAAGACGACGCGCGTATCCTCGACCTTCATCCCCTCGATCACACGACAGGTGGCGTAGGCGCGGCCGTCCTCCTTCAATTTGTTCTCGATGATTTGCGCCGCCGCCTCGTTGAACGCGGGGTTCAGTGCGCTCCCTTTGCGAATGCCGGTCAGTTGCAAGAGCGTATCGTTGCCGATGTGCTGGGCGCCGACGAACTTCACTTCGCGGACGACGTTGTTGAGTTCGACGACCTGAACATATACCGTCACTTTGCCGTCGTTCGAAACGGAGGTCTCGATCTGCACGCCGCCCGGGGCGAACCATTTGGTGGCGATCAGGCGGCGAACGTCCTCGTTGATGGTGGCGTCGTCGTAAGGCTTACCGACGCGTGTCTTCATCTGGCCGAGGATATGTTCCTTCGGATGCAGACGATTATTAACAGGGACGATGTCCGCCACGGTCTTGCCGATCGGCGATTCGCCGGCGGATACGTCGCGAACGGCGTATGCAGCCACGATCAACGCCAGTGCCAGCAATCCCACGCGGGCGGGGCGGACGATCATCGGTCAACTCCCCTTCGATCCGGGCGCGATCCGTGCGCGAAGGAGAGGCCAATACCGGCGACCGGAAATCGTGTCAAGCTCGGCTATTTCGGCGGAATTGAAGGAAGAAGCCCGCGGAGGAGCGTCCGCGGGCCTGAAAAACTTACGACTTCTTCGACTTCGCGAAGTTTTCGGCCACGGCGTCCCAGTTCACGACGTTGTAGAACGCTTCCAGATACTTCGCCCGCAGGTTGCGGTACTTCAGGTAATAGGCGTGTTCCCAGACGTCCACGCCAAGGATCGGCGCGGCCCCGCCGGCCATCTGCGGATTGTCCTGGTTCGGCGTGCTCGTGACGGCGAGCGGCTTGTCCTTGCCGGGCACCAGCCACGCCCAACCGCTGCCGAAGCGACCGACGGCGGCCGTGTTGAAGGCGACCTTGAACTTATCCAGCGAGCCGAATGAATCGTCGATCGCCTTGAGCAGATCCCCCTTCGGCGCGCCGCCGGCCTTCGCCATCACGTTCCAGAAGAAGGTGTGGTTCCAGTGCCCGCCACCG
Organism: Gemmataceae bacterium; assembly: GCA_019636445.1. Lineage (GTDB taxonomy): Bacteria > Planctomycetota > Planctomycetia > Gemmatales > Gemmataceae > Limnoglobus. The sequence goes on from JAHBXO010000047.1 coordinate 12,746, forward strand.
TTGTTCCGCACGCCGCCACGGACCATCTCCGGAAGGTTTTTCAGGTTTGCCAGCACTTCCTCGATCGGTTTCTTGAGCATTTCGGGGGCGTTCTTCTCCAGCAGGCCGTTCAGGTTCGTTACGTAAGCCTGGTGGTGCTTCGTATGGTGGATGGTCATCGTCTCGGCGTCGATATGCGGTTCGAGCGCGTCGTACGCATAGGGCAGCTTCGGGAGCGTGAAGCCCGCGGGCTTCTCCTGGGCCGTCGCCAGCGACGGCAGCGCGAGGACGGCGGAGGCTTGCAACATCTGGCGGCGCGTGAGCATCGGGATTCTCCGGTGGAAAGGTGGGACGCCCTTATCCTAGTCCCGCCGCCGGAACTGTACATTGACAGCATGCTCCGACCGCTCCTCGCCCGCTACGCGCCAACGCCGGCCGACCCCGATTGGGACCTCGCCGCCGAGTCGATTGCCGTGCTCATGCGCTGGTTCGGCCTCGTCGTCGGCGCCGTCCTCGCCAACGTCGGCTCTCCCGCCGCCGACCACTGGCTCCTCAACCTCATCCTGCTCCTCGGCCTCGGCTTCACGGTCCTCGACACCTATTTCTTTTCCCGCCGCCGCATCTTTCTCCGCGACCATCCGCTCGTCATTGCCGTAATGGAGAGCCTCTTCATCGGTCTGCTCTGCTATTTCCAGGGCGGCCTCGAAAGCCCGTTCCGCTTCTATTACTTGTTGTCGTTGGTCTGCAGCGCGATCCGCTTCTCGCAGGCGACCACATTCGTGAACTGCGGACTCGCCTGCCTGAGCTACGGCGCGCTGTTCTTCTCGCAGCCGAGCGCGACGCGCGATCCACTCGCGGTCGCCTTCCTCGTCGTCGTGCTCGTCTGGGTCGCCTGGGCCGCCAGTAGCCTCGCGAAGCTCCTGCGCCGCGCCGGCGAACGCCTGCGCGCCCTGAATGCCGAACTCCAGGAACATCAGAACCTGCTCGAAAGCCGCATCGCCGAGCGCACGCGCGAACTGGAGGAATCGCAGGCGCAGGTGCTCCACCAGGAGAAGATGGCCGCGTTCGGCCTCCTCGCCGCCGGCATCGCCCACGAAGTCGGCAACCCGCTCACTTCCATCAGCACGCTCGTGCAGATGCTCGAAACGCGCGACCTCGACGACTACACCCGCACGCGGCTCGGGCAAGTTGCCGGCCAGCTCGCCCGCATCCAGACCATCCTCCGCGAACTGGTGAACTTCAGCCGCCCCGCGAACTCCCAGCGCGGCACCGCGTCCGTCGGCGAAATCGTCCGCGAGGCGCTCGATATCGCCAAGTACTACAAGGGTGGTAAGAACCGGCGCATCCGCACCGAGGTGCCCGACAACCTGCCGCCCGTCGCCGGCGTACGCGACCAACTCGTTCAGGTCGTCTTCAATCTGGTGCTGAATGCCATCGACGCTACCGGGAAAGGGGGCGAGATCGTCGTCTCCGCGACCATCGATGGCGACCGGCTCGCCCTCGCCGTCCGGGACGACGGCGCCGGAATCCCGGACGACGTCCGCGCCAAACTCTTCCGCCCCTACTTCACCACCAAGCGGCACGGCACCGGCCTGGGACTGTTCGTCCTCCGCAAGATCGTCGAAGAGCATGGCGGAGCCGTCTCCGTCGCGAGCGATCCCGGCCGCGGCAGCACCTTCCGCGTCGAGCTGCCCTTCGTCCAATCCAGCGAACGCCTCCAACCCGTCGAGGTGACGTGATGCCAATCCGCCCCGACATCGCCTCCGTCCTCGTCGTGGACGACGAACCGCTCATCCGCGATACGCTCGCCGAATACCTGCAAGGCCAGGGGTTCCGCGTCGCCGTTGCCGCCAGTGGCGAGGCCGCGCTCGCCGCCGTCAAGAAATCCCCGTTCGACATCGTCGTTTGCGACATCAACCTGCCCGGCCTCGACGGCATCGAGGTGCTCGAACGGCTCTCGCGCAGCAACCCCGAAACGCTCGTGCTGCTCATCACCGCCTATGCCACCGTCGAAAGCGCCGTCGAAGCGTTCCACAAGGGTGCCTCCGACTACCTCATGAAGCCGATTCTCCTGCATGAAGTCTCGCAGAAGATCCGACGACTCCTGACACAACGGAAGCTCTCGCAGGAGAACCAGTGGCTGCGCCGCGAGTTGAACCGCGAGACCGATCTCGGCGACCTGATCGTCGGCAAGCACCCCGCGATGCGCGCCGCGCTTCTGCTCGCGCAGAAGGTCGGGCCAACGCCGTCCACGGTGCTCATCCTCGGCGAAGGCGGCACCGGTAAGAAGATGCTCGCCCGGACGATCCACAAGTTCGCACACCCTGCCGGCGACGGTCGGTTCCTCGCCGTGAACTGCGCCGGCGTGCCCGGCGAAAGCCTGGAGAATCAGCTTTTCGGCCACGTGCAGGGTGCCTATGGCGGCGCGATCAGCGACCAGCCCGGCCTCTTCGTCCATGCCGGTGCTGGAACAATTTTCCTCGACGAGATCGGCGAACTCCCACCGGGGACGCAGGCCAAACTCCTCCGCGCCATCGAGCAACGCGAGATCGTGCCGCTCGGCGCGAACGAACCGGTGCCAGTCCACGCCCGCGTCATCGCCGCGTCCCACCACGACCTGTCCGCCGAAGCGGCGGCCGGACGCTTTCGCGAAGACTTGCTCGTCCGCCTGAAGACCGTCACGATCGCGCTCCCGCCGCTGCGTGATCGCCGCGAGGACATCCCCGAATTCGTCGATCATCTGGTGGCGAAGCACTCGAAGGCGATGGGCAAACGGTTCGTCGGGGCCAGCCGCGAGGCGATCGAACTGCTCTCGCGCTATCCGTGGAAGGGAAACGTGCGCGAACTGGATAACGCCATCCAGCGGGCGATCATCCTTGGCGACGGGCCGCTGATCCGCCCGGCCGACCTGTCGCCGGACATCGCGCCGTCGCCGGACGACCCCTCGGCCGTGGACGACCTGAACGCCGCCGCCGCCCGTTTCGAGAAGCAGCACATCGAGCGCATCCTGCGGCAGACTGCCGACAAGCGCGAGGCCGCGAAGCGCCTCGGCATCGGCCTCAGTTCGCTCTACCGCAAGATCGAACAATACGGCATCGGCGAGCGCTGACGATCGACACCGGTCTTTCCGCCGTCACCGCGCCACCCTTCGGCGGAAAGACGCCCGATTTCCGGAAGCGCCATTGCCCGACAACGACTTACGTCGATATTGACATCCTCGCCGACGCGAAATCGAGGTTCACGCCGCGGAAACGAAGGATACAAATGCGACCAATTTACTGAGGATCAAATCGGAAGAATTCCTTCTCATCGCTGCAGCCCGGCCACCACCGTTTCCAGGAATTCCCGCGCCCGCTTCGCCAGCGCGTCGATGCCGTCCGGCTTCGTCGGGCGCGGCAGCAGCGGCGCGAAGATGTTCTCGCACGCCAGTGGGATCGTCCGCCCTGTGAACGCCACCGGTTCCAGCAACTTGTAGTGGTCGATCTCGCCGAAGCCGGGGCCGCAGTCCTCGTCCTTCGGCCAGTTGCGGTGGTCCTTGATGCAGAAACTCCGCACCGTGTCGGCGCACTTGCGGATGTCCGGGATCGGGTCCTTGTCCAGGTAGTCCAGCACGTTGCCGGCATCGTAGTTCACGGCGATGTTCGGATGGTCCACCTCGCGCACGATGGCGGCGCACGCCTCGCCGGTGCCGGTTTCGCCGCCGTGCTGTTTGACGACGAGCGTCACATTCAAATCCTTCGCGATCGGGCCGAGCTTGCGGAACCGCTCGATCCAAACCACGCGATTCCCGCCCTTCGTGTGGCCGAACGTGAGCACTTGCGGAATGTCGGCGGCGGACGCCTGCCTCAGTCGGTGCGTCAGCACCTTCTGCCCGTCCGCGTGCTCCGGGTAGATGTCGCTGAACATCATCACCGGTTCGAGGCCCATCCCCCGGCAGCGCTTCGCCAGTTCCTTCGCCCGCTCCGGCGGCGCGTCCTTCGCCATCACCGGCACGGCCTGCCCGCCCTCCTTGTGCGTCACACCCCACGCCACGTGAGCGTACCCGGCGAGCTTGATCCCCTCGAGCGCCCGCGCCAGCGGGAACGCGGAGTATGGCAGCGTCATGCACGCGATCGGAAACGTCGTGCGCTTCCGCTCCGCGGCCCGGGCGAACGATCCGGCGGCGAGCAAGGCGGCGGCCAGAAAATCGCGACGGTTTCGCATGACAGATCCTCCGGAGATGCCGCTGTTCTACTCGGATTCCCACTGCGGGTCGGGTAGAATGACCCCGACTCCCGGGGACTGCCGATGCCCGCGACCGCCGCGAACTTCGACACGCTCGCCGACGTGCTCCACGCGCTCGGCGACATTCCGCCGGACCGCATCCTCTGGAACCCGTTCCCCGGCACGGCCACGGAGGCGGACCTATTGCGCCGGGAGAGGCACGATAGCTTGCTGGAATTGATCGAAGGAATGTTGATCGAGAAACCCACAGCGGCGTGGAAATCCTTCGCGTCCGCGCTCTTCGTCTATCATTTGTTGACTCACGTTCGTCGGTTCAATTCCGGAGTCGTGGCCGGGCCGGGATGTTTGATGCGATTAAAGGCCGGAACGGTACGAATGCCGGACGTGTGCTATTCCGCTTGGGAAACGATGCCGAAAACCGACTCCCATTTGCAATCAATCGCCGAATTCCCTCCCGATATCGCGGTGGAGATACCCACCCCGAGAATGACGAATCGCGAAGCGATCCGACGACGGAATGACTATTTCGCGGCTGGCAGTCAGCTAGTATGGTTCATTAACCTGAAGGCCCGCACCGTTGCCGTTTACACCGATCCCAACTCATTCTCGTTGCTACGGGAATCCGACACGCTGACCGGCGGCGACGTGTTGCCCGGCTTCGAACTGCCGCTCGCCGAGTTCTTCAACGACCCGCAACTCCAGCCGAAAGCCTGAGTCCACCGATGCCTTCGCCCGATCCGCTCGCCGGCCTGATCGCCGCCGCAAAGCTCAGCCCCGACAACGTGCCGCTGCGCTCGCACCTCGCCGAGTCGTTCGCCAACCTCGGGCGCTTCGACGAAGCCGAGGCCGAGTGGAAGGCCGTGCTGGCGCTGAAGCCGCAGGACGCCGCGATCCTGTTCGGCCTGGCGAAGCTGTACTTCCAGCAGGGGAAGGCGAGCCAGGCGACGGTCGTGCTGGAGAGCCTTGTGCGCGATCCGAAGGCCCCGGCCGCGGCGCACGTCCTCTTGGCGAAGATGCTCTTCCGCGATGGGGATGTGGAGCGCGCCGTCGCCCGCTACAAGCTCGGCGTCGAGGCCGATCCGTCCGCCGCCGATGCGGAACTGGCTGCCCAGCTCGGCATCGATGCGACTCCGCAGGAGAGCGAAATCGTCGATGGCCGGATCGCCGTCGGCGACTTCGAGGCCGGCCCCGACGTCTCCGGCCGGCTGGAGAAGCCGAAGGTCTCCTTCAAGGACGTCGGCGGCATGGACACGATCAAGGAAGAGATCCAGCTCAAGATCATCCACCCGCTCCAGCACCCCGAACTCTACAAGGCCTACGGCAAGCCGATCGGCGGCGGCATCCTGATGTACGGACCGCCCGGCTGCGGCAAGACCCACCTCGCCCGCGCCACCGCCGGCGAAGTCCACGCCTCCTTCATCGCCGTCGGCCTCGAAGACGTCCTCGACATGTGGCTCGGCTCCAGCGAGAAGAACCTGCACGCCCTCTTCGACGAGGCCCGCCGCAACCGGCCCTGCGTCCTCTTCTTCGACGAGGTGGACGCCCTCGCCGCCAGCCGGACCGACCTCCGCCAGAGCGCGGGGCGGATGATCATCAACCAGTTCCTGTCCGAACTCGACGGCGTGACGACCTCGAACGACGGCGTGCTGATCCTGGCCGCGACGAACGCCCCGTGGCACCTCGACAGTGCCTTCCGTCGGCCGGGCCGCTTCGACCGCATCCTCTTCGTTCCACCGCCCGACGCCCCGGCGCGGGCGTCGATCCTGCGCGTGCTCTTCGCCGGGAAACCACAGGACAATCTCGACTTCGACGCCGTGGCGAAGAAGACCGACCAGTTCTCCGGCGCGGATTTGAAAGCCGTGATCGACCTCGCCATCGAGGCGAAGCTGAAGGAAGCGATCAAGCTCGGCGTGCCAAAACCGCTGAATACGAAGGATCTCCTCGCGGCCGCGGCGATTGTGAAGCCATCGACGAAAGAGTGGTTCTCTACGGCGCGCAATTACGCGACCTTCTCGAATCAGGGCGGCCAGTACGACGACATTCTCAAGCACCTCCGGAAGTGACTCATGGAACCGGGTGTGCGTTACGATCGGAGGCGGCGGGTACTTGCTGTTCGTGATTCTTCAGGCCGAAGGCCTGGGAGTGCTTAGCCCAGGGCAACGCCCTGGGGTCATGTGCAACCACTCCGCAGCCTGAAAGGCTGTGACAGGAGAGCCAAGGGCGACGCCGTGCTGCGATCCCTCTCACGAATCGCACTCCGTGTTGGCTTGAACTGGCTCGTTGTCGCAGCCTTTCAGGCTGCGGCGTTGGGAACGGCGAACCCAGGGCGTTGCCCTGGGCTGAACACTCCCAGGCCTTCGGCCTGAAGATTGGGAGACAGACTCAAGAATTGTTTCACGAACGAATGTGACGCCTACTGATAATCTGGAAGTGACTCATGGAACCGGACCGGTTCGCCCGCGCCCGCATCCTCCTCGAACAGAACCGCTACGACCTCGCCGCCCGCGAGACGACGGCGCGCCTGGCGGACGATCCGAACGATCCGGAAGGGCACATCCTTCTCGCGATCTGCCAGTGCAATCTGAACGATCCGCAGGCGATCGACACGGCCCGCACGGCCGTCGAGCTGGCACCGAACGAAGACCGGGCGCATTTCGTGTATAGCCTCGCCCAGCTTCGCAAGGGCAACCTCGACGAGGCCGAGCGCGCGATCCGGCGCGCGATCGAGATCAACTGCTGGAATTCCGGCTACTTCGGCCAGCTCGCGGCGATCGAAGTCGGCCGCTACCGCTGGACCGAGGCGCTCGCCGCCGCCGATCAGGGGCTCGCGCTCGACCCGGACGACCGGCACTGCCTGAACCTGCGGGCCGTGGCCCTGACGAAACTCGGCCGAAAATCCGAAGCGGCCTCCACTTTGGAAGGCGCGCTCGAGAAGAACCCGGAGGACGCGTACTCGCACGCCAACCGCGGCTGGACGCTCCTGCACGAGAACGAGCCAAATAAGGCGATCGAGCATTTCCGCGAATCGCTGCGGCTGGACCCGACCTCGGCCTGGGCGAAGGAAGGGATGCTGGAGGCCCTGCGGGCGCGGAGCTGGTTCTACCGGCGCGTGCTGCAATACCTGCTCTGGATGTCCCGCTTTCCGCCGCGGGTCCAATTCGGATTGATCATCAGCATGGTTGTTCTCGTGCAGGTACTCGACGGTATCGGCAAGCAGATGCCCGGCGCCGAGCCGTTCTTCAATGTGCTGATCTTCGGTTATGCCATCTTTGTCGCGTCGTCCTGGTTCGCACAGCACATCATGAACGTCCTTCTGCTGTTCAATCCCGACGGGCGGATGATCCTCGATCGAACGCAAAAAGCAATTTCTCTGTTGTGCTTTTCGCTTGTCGTCGTTGTTCTCATTCTGGCAGCCTTTGCGATCCTGACACGCGAACAGTCAACTGTTGCTTGGGCGGTGACCATGTTCCTCGCGGCGATCCACACGTCTTCGATCTTCGATATCCCGGCCGGCCGATATCGCTGGATCGGCTTAGGGCTTTCCAGCATCGCGATTCTGGCCTTTGGAGTACTCAAATCCGAGCGAGTCGATCTCATCGCGGACTACGACAAGCTTTACCAAAAGGCGATTCAACATGACGAACGGGCAGAACAATTTCGGTTGAACGAGCGAGAGTTGAGCGCAGAAAAAGCCGAGGCTCTCAAGCGGGAATTAGCCGTCGAGCTACGAATCATTCAGCTGAAATCCTCGGAAATCCGAAACCGCTCGGACAAACTCGGCACGATGGAAACGGTTTCCGGCTTCGGGAGCCTCGGCGCTCTGTTACTACATGCGTTCCTGCGTGCCAAAGCCCGACGTGAACGATTCGAAGACGACTGATGCACCGCTCCGGCGCGATACAATGGCTCATCGAACCGAAATCACGCCCGGAGCCTTCGATATGCCGTCTCCCATGACCCTGACCGAACAAGTCCTCGCCAAGGCCGCGGGCCGCGAAGCCGTCGGACCCGGCGACAACATCTGGGTGAACGTCGACGTCCTCATGACGCACGACGTCTGCGGGCCGGGCACCATCGGCATCTTCAAGAAGCACTTCGGCGCGAACGCCAAGGTCTGGGATCGCGAGAAGGTGGTGGTTATCCCCGACCACTACATCTTCACCAAGGACGCGATGGCCAACCGGAACGTGGACGTGCTGCGGGCGTTCGCGAAGGAACAGGACCTGCCGTACTTCTACGACGTCGGCGGCGAACGCTACAAAGGCGTCTGCCACATCGCTCTGCCGGAGGAAGGCCACACGCGGCCCGGCGAAGTTCTGCTCGGCACCGACAGCCACACCTGCACGGCCGGGGCCTTCGGGCAGTTCGCCACGGGCATCGGCAACACCGACGCCGGCTTCGTCATGGGCACCGGCAAGACCTGGCTCAAGGTGCCGCCGACGATGCGCTTCGTCTTCCACGGCGACCTGCCGCCGTACCTGATGGCGAAGGACCTGATCCTCGCGGTCATCGGCGACATCGGCGTGGACGGTGCGACCTACCGCGCGATGGAGTTCGACGGCGACGGCGTCTTCGCCCTCAACATCGAAGAGCGCATGACGCTGTGCAACATGGCCATCGAGGCCGGCGGCAAGAACGGCATCATCCCCGCCGACCAGGTGACGATCGACTTCGTAAAGGAACGGGGCAAGAAGTCCGGCAGCAAGCCGTTCACGGTCTTCAAGCCGCAGGCCGGGGCGAAGACGATCTTCGAGAAGGTTTACGACGTGACGAAGATGGAACCGACGGTCGCGAAGCCGCACAGCCCGGACAACAAGGCGACGGTGCGCGAGGTGAAGGGGACGAAGCTCGACCGCGCCTACATCGGCAGTTGCACCGGCGGGAAGCTGACCGACTTCAAGGCCGCCGCCGCGATCCTGAAGGGGAAGGAAGTCCGCATCGACACGTTCGTGGTCCCGGCGACGACGGAGGTGGCCGCCGGCCTCGATTCGGAAATGATCGACGGCGTGAGCCTGCGAAATATCTTCCTGAACGCCGGTGCGAAGATCGGCGATGCTTCGTGCGCCGCTTGTCTGGGCGGCCCGTCGGACACGTTCGGCCGGCTGAACACGCCGATCAGTTGCATCAGCACGACGAACCGCAATTTCCCCGGCCGCATGGGCCACAAGGAGGCGAAGGTCTTCCTCGCCAGCCCGCTGACCGTGGCCGCGAGCGCCCTGACCGGCCTGATTGCGGACCCGCGGGACGTGCTGGTATGATCGAACGGACGAACGGAAAACGCCGCAAACCACGAACCGGTGGCGAGAGTAATGCTATGCGATCCGACGACACACACGATATCGATCGGGAAATCCGCATCAACGAACTCAAGCATGAAGCCGAGGAACTGGCCGGCGGCGCGATGACGACGTGGGAAGCGGAGGACGCACCGCAAGGCCTCATCGAATCGTTCTGGGAAACCGTCGTCGCGTACGAGAAGGCTCCTTGGACTTCAGACTATCAACAGTTGCTGGAAGCCGGCATGGAGTTGCCGCCGCCAGAGGAACTATCGGAGGAGCAGCTGACGGCGTGCTTGTGGGAACTGATTCGTCGACTCGCGAGCCATCGCAGCTTCCTCTCGAATACCGATCACCTCAGCGATCGCGAACTGTACACGGAACTTTGGACCGAAACCCTACACGAGCGGAAGGCGGACGTGCCCGTGGGCATGAACGGCGCGTACCATATCGACATGGTTGGCAGCGGCAGCGACGAGGACACGCAACTCTATCTCAAGTACTACGCGGACGACCGGTGGATCGAGGATTGGCGGACGTCGTGGCCGAACGATCCGATCCCTGCGCGCGAGAAGCCGAAGTACGACCGCGACCGGCACTTACCGCAGGCCGAGTACTCCTGACCCGGGAACCGATGATGTACGTCGAATCCGTCTCGATGACCGATTTCCGCTGCTTCGAGAAGGCGGAGACGACGTTCGTATACACCGGCACTAAGGGACTGCCGCAGGATGCCATGGACAATGTGACGCTACTGATCGGCGTAAACGGAGCGGGAAAGACGAGTTTGTTGAAGGCGGTTGCGCTCTGTACTTTGGAACCAATTATCTATGAGACCGGTTATCGCGCGTACTACTTGGTAAATCGAAAAAGTACTAGTCGCAAGTATGGCACAGGTGAGATTTCGGCGGAAATATTCATAAATGATGAACAATTTGGGGATGTTAAGTATCTTTCGCGATTAGAGATCGAATGTGTTGGTAATTCAGAGAGATTCGATCCAAAACAAAAAAACGCTTTACATCTTTCGTTCAACGAATTGAATACTTTTCTTCTCGGATACGGCGCCACCCGTCGCTCGGAATATCTCGAAAATCTCGACTCTCAGAGGTCGCGCCGACGCCATCCTCGCTTCCAGCGTGTCGCCGGCCTCTTCGAAGAATTCATCACGCTCTACCCGCTCGCGGCCTGGTATCCTTCTCTAAAAACGAAGGCCCGCGCCAAGGAAGTCCGCGAGTTGCTCAACAGTCTCCTGCCGGAGCGGACCCAGTTCACCGGCGAGTGTAAGGACGGCGATGGCCTATTCAACAACGACGGTGTCGTCCTCCCCTTCGGCTCTCTCTCCGATGGCTTTCGATCCTACATCGGCCTGATCGCCGACATGCTCTACCACATGCACACGGTCATGCCGAAAGGAAAGCTCACAGAACTCGCCGGCGTCGTCATGATCGACGACATCGACGTCCATCTCCATCCGGCCTGGCAGCGCGAGATCGTTCCCTTGCTCGCCAAGACGTTTCCGAAGCTCCAATTCATCATCACGACTCACAGTCCACTCGTCGTCGGCACGGTCCACGCCGCCAATATCCGCGTCGTCGAGGAGAACCAGATTCGTCGGTTCACCGAGGAGACCGACGGCAAGAGCGCGGACCAGATCCTGATGAGCTCCTATTTCGGATTGAAGTCCCCGCGGTCACCGGCGAAGGAGAAGAAACTGAAACGGATCGCCAAGCGGGTCGCGGATACCCACGATCCGAAGGCGGCCGTCGATTTCCTGAAGGAACTCACCGGGACGCTGGCGGAATAACCCCGAACCCTCCTCCGACCATGATTCGCTATCCGATCGCGTTCGCCGCACTGGAAGCCCTGGTCGACGCAGAGTCGCCGACGTGGCGCGGCAAAGCGAAGGTGCGGACGGACGGGTTCGTCGCCGCCGGGAAGTACGAGGAATCGTCGCCGATCTGGTCGGATGTAAAGCCGGTCTTCATGAAACTCCAGCACAATAAGTGCGCGTACTGTGAGCGGATGCTGGCGGCCGGCGACCACGGCGGGGCCATCGAACACGACCTCGAACACTTCCGTCCGAAATCCTCCGTGGTTGATTGGCCAGGCGCGACAGACTTTACTTTTCCGATGGGCGCGCCCTGCCCGCCCGGCTACTTTTGGCTCGCGTACCACCTCCAAAACTACGCCGCGTCGTGCAAGAAGTGCAACAGCCCGTTGAAGAAGAATTACTTTCCCGTTCCAACCGCCCGTGGCGGCGCGACGACCGATCCCAAATCGTTGAACGAATCCGAGAAGCCCTTCCTCGTTCATCCCATCGGAGATATCGACGATGATCCCCGGGAGGTGATCCGGTTCCTCGGCATCACCGCGATCCCGGCCAGGAAGACCGGGCCGCGCCGCCGCCGGGGGGACGTGACGATCGCGTTCTTCGCGCTAAACAACCGGGAAGAACTCCGCCGGGAGCGGGCCGAACTGCTCGATTCGCTCGGCCATCACCTCGAAACGATTAACGACCCGACGACGTCCGAGTTGCGGAAGTCCCGGGCGAAGGCCACCGTCGAACGGATGCTGAAGCCGCAGGCCCGGCATTCGTCCTGCGTCCGGTCGATGGTCGACCTTTACGTCGCGAATCCGGTGCAAGCCCAGGAACTGATCGATCAGGCTCGCGCATTCTTGGACAGCCTCCCCTAACCCTCGGAGCCTCCCCATGCCCCCTCGCATCTCGCGTCGGGACGCGTTGCTCGCCGGAATCGCCGGGTCGTTCGCTGGTCGCGCGGCGGCCGAGAAGCCGGTCGAGCCGGGGCGGAAGTTCCTTACGCCGGCGACGAAGTTCGAGGACGTCAGCCGCGGGAATCCGGTGCCGCACTCGCTCACGGGGCAGGCGCTCCTCGACGCGAAACTCACGCCCGAGACGTGGCAGCTCGAGATCGTCGCCGAAGACAAAGCGAAGATCGCCAAGCCGCTCACGCTCTCGTTCGCCGAGTTGACGGCGCTCGGGAAGACGAAGGGCGTGCGCTACCTGAAGGCGATGCAATGCAACAACATCCCGCAGCCGCTCGGGCAGGGGCTGTGGGAAGGGGTTCTCCTCCGCGACCTGCTCGAACTGTGCGGCCCCGTCGAGGAAGCCCGCCGTCTCTTCTACTGGGGCTTCCACAACAACGACCCGAAACAAATCTTCCGCTCGTCGCTGGCCATAAACCAGGTGCTGGACGCGGCCCCCGGCGACCTGCCACCGTTCCTCGCGTACAAGCTGAATGGCGAGCCGATCCCGCTCGTGCGCGGCGGACCGGTGCGGATGGTGGTGCCGTGGGCGCACGGCTTCAAGTCGGTGAAGTGGCTGCAGAAGATCGTGCTGACGAACAAGTACGACGCCAACGACACCTACGCGCTCGCGGGTAACGACCCGGAATCGTACCTGAAGACGGCGGCCTACTTCGACAGCACGAAGGCGGAGAAGTTCCCCGCCGGCAAGGCGATCAAAATCAACGGCACGGCGATGGTCGGCTTGCCCGGCCTCGAACGCGTCGAGTACTGGCTGCGGGCCGACACGGGCGCGAAGCTGACGGCGACCGACCCCGCGTGGAAGACGGCCGAGTGGAAGCCGGCGACGATCGCCCCGCCGCCGAAGGACTGGAGCGCCTAACTTCCCGCCGGATACGAGCCGAAGGGGATCTGGGGCTTCGGCCCGGACGGCGAGCCGAAGGAATGGCCGATGCGCTACAGCGAGGCGTTCTGGTCGGTGAAGCTCGAAGAGCTGAAGCCCGGCAAGTATGAACTGCGCGTGCGCAGCGTGGACAAGAACGGCTTCGCCCAGCCGGAGCCGCGCAGCGGCGGCCGGAGCGGGAAGAACCAGGTGCCGGTGAAGCTGTTCGCGGTGGAGTGACCCCATATAGCTGCCGGCTTGCCGGCAGTGCGGGGCGGAGTCTTCGACGCCCCGCCGTGAACCATGTCGAAAAATCCGTTGCAGTGGATTGTCCGGCGAGCCTTTCGCCATTTCGTCGATACTGGCTGGGGCGGTTTCTCGAAGACTCGAAACCGCCCTGCCGGCAAGCCGGCAGCTATATGAAATCACTCGACGCTCACACGCCCTTGCCCGGCTCCGCCGGCGTCGGGAAGCGTTTCTCAATCCACGCCTGCCACAGCGGCGACTCGCGGGCGACGTTGGCGGCGGCTTCGTCGCCGTAGAGGTAGAGGTTCACCCCCACCATGATCTGGCCGCAGTTGTAGGTGCCGAGGGCGGCGACGCCCGGCCCCGGCGTGTCGAGCCGCAGCAGGATGTCGTTAGGGCTTTGGGTGGCGTGCTCCACCACGCCGCCGAGCGCCGGGACGCCCGCGGGCGACGACCAGCGCTGGCCGACGCTCACGCCCTTCAACCCCAGCGCCGTCGTCAGCGTTTCCCAGACTTCCGCTTCCGTCCCGGCGGCGACGGTCATCTTCTGCATGAGGGCCGAGCGCTGGCCGCGGAAGTGCGTGAGATAGATCCGCAGCGTGCGGAAGAAGCCGGGCCAGCCGTGTTCGGTGCCTTCGAGCTGGTTGTCCCAATCGTCTTTGTCGGTGAAGAGGCTGTGCACCACGCGGACGATGCAGGTGCCGCCGGCCTTCGCCTCCACGCTCCACTCGGTGGCCATCGACGGCATCTCGGGTGTCCAGCCGGGCGATTCGGCGGCGAACATCCGCGGCGGATCCCACGCCGTCACGACGGCACTGGACTCCATGCCGGGGCCGAAGTTCGACTTCACCGCGACCGGTTTGCCGTCGACTTCTTCCATCTCCGTCGGCACGAACCAGGACGACACGCCCGGCCCGGTGGCGATGGCCGCCCAGACTTCCTCCGGCGTGCCGGGGACTTCGGTTTCGACCTGCACGGAACGGCGTCCGGAGGGGTCTTTCTTCACGCTCATGACGGCTCCTGGGGATCGGGAATGATTTCGGAGCCGGAAGCGTAAGCGACGGTCTTGATCTCAGTCCGTCGCTTACGCTTCCGGCTCGGAATGAACGGCTTTCTGGGGTAGAGGATGCGCCACGATCACCAATCGATGCGCACGGCCGCCGGGGGCGGATGGATCGTGATATTTCGAAACGAGCTTCGCGATGGCCTCGGTGAGTTCGCTCGTGAACGCGGCCCGGTCCATCGGCGAACGGAAGCGAACCTCGGTATCGACCGACAGGGTCGCCAGGCGTTTGCCCGCATCGCGTGCCCGGCGGACGAGGTCGCCCACCTCGCGAACGATCCGCGCGCCCAGGGCGATGAGGTAGCTCGCGGAGAGGCGATCGACTTCCCGCTTCGGATCGACGGCGACCGGGCCGAGGGCGCCGGGCGAAACGACGTAGGACGCGGCCGTGGCCACGAGCAACCGCTCCGTCAGCCCGCCCCACTTGCGAACGTGGTCCAGTTGGACGAGTCCGTGCGCCTCCAGCGCATTCAGGTGGTAGTTGACCTTCTGCCGGGACAGGCCGACGCGCGCGGCCAACGTCGCCGCCGAGGCGGGCACGGCCATCTCTGCGAGCAGCCGGCTCCGCATCGGTTCGAGGGCCACCGTCGCGGCTCCGGGATCATCGATCACTTGGATGTCTTGCACGGGAGTGATGGTATCCTTGACAACTTTTGTTGTCAAGGATTTTTTCGGGGCCATTTGAGCTGAATTTGCGGAGTCGGTGCTGGTTGGGGCGGTTTCTCGAAGACTCGAAACCGCCCTGCCGGCAAGCCGGCAGCTATCTGAAAGACGCGACGTAGAATAGCGCACGCTCCCTCTCAACTCTGGGACTGCCATGCCGACCCTCAACGACACCCTCGCTTCCCTCGGCGTCCCTTCGCTTTCGGCCGTCGCCATCGGCCGGCGCTGGATTGCCGGCAGCGGCGCGCTGCTCGACATCCATTCACCCATTGACGGCTCGCGCCTCGCATCCATCCCGCAGGCGACGGCGGCGGACCTCAAGCCGATTCTCGAAGCCGCGACAGCGGCATTCACGACCTGGCGGCTCGTGCCCGCGCCGGTGCGCGGTGAGTTCGTGCGCCGCATCGGCACGAAGCTGCGCGAGAAGAAAGACCTTCTCGCCGAGGTGGTCACCGCCGAGGCGGGCAAGATCGTCTCCGAGGCGCGCGGCGAGGTGCAGGAGATGATCGACATCTGCGATTTCGCCGTCGGACTGTCGCGACAACTCCACGGCCTCACCATCGCCAGCGAACGCCCCGGCCACCGGCTCATGGAACAGTGGCACCCGCTCGGCCCCGTTGGCGTCATCACCGCGTTCAACTTCCCCGTCGCCGTGTGGGCGTGGAACGCGATGCTCGGCCTCGTCTGCGGCGACCCGATTGTGTGGAAGCCATCGCCCAAGACACCGCTGTGCGCTCTCGCCACGCACGCGATCGTCCGCGAAGTCTTGAACGAGATGCCCGAAGTGCCCGACGGCGTCGCGTGCCTGATCGTCGGCGGCACGGATGTGGGCGAAGCGATCGCGGCCGCGCCGGAACTGCCGCTCGTGTCGGCGACGGGTTCCACGCGCATGGGCCGCGCGGTTGGCGTGGCCGTGGCGCAGCGGTTCGGGAAGTCGCTGCTGGAACTGGGCGGCAACAATGCGATGATCGTCGCGCCGTCCGCGGACCTCGAGCTGGCCGTGCGTGCCATCACGTTCGCGGCCGTCGGCACCTGCGGCCAGCGCTGCACGACGCTCCGCCGGCTGATCGTTCACGAGTCGATTGCGGCGAGCCTCGTCGAACGGCTGAAGGCGGTCTACGCGAAGCTGCCGATCGGCGACCCGCGCGAGCCGGGCACGCTCGTCGGCCCGCTGATCGACGGCGCGGCATTCGACGCGATGCAGACGGCGCTCGCTTCGGCGCGCAAGAGTGGAGGCAAAGTCTTCGGCGGCGAACGCGTCTCGCGCGCGGGGCACTACGTTTGCCCGGCCATTGTCACGATCGACGCGAACGCGCCGATCGTCCAGCACGAGACCTTCGCGCCGATCCTCTACGTCATGACCTATCGGGAACTGAACGACGCGATCGCGATCCAGAATGGCGTACCGCAGGGATTGTCGTCCGCGATCCTCACGAACGACCTGCGCGAGGCGGAGATGTTCCTTTCCCCCGCAGGGTCGGATTGCGGCATCGCCAACGTGAATATCGGCACGAGCGGGGCCGAGATCGGCGGGGCGTTCGGCGGCGAGAAGGAGACCGGTGGGGGCCGCGAGTCGGGTTCCGACTCGTGGAAGACCTACATGCGCCGGGCGACGAACACGATCAACTACTCGAACGCCCTGCCGCTGGCGCAGGGCGTTCGCTTCGACGTTTGACCGCTCACTGGCCCGGTATGCGGCCGCCGGGCGTCATCCGGTCCACCATGGTCGGCAGGTATTTCGCGAGTTCCTTCGCCAGGTCCGGCGCGGCGAGGCCGGTCTTCGCGGACATCTCTTGCATCTTCTCCTCGCCGATCACCGATTGCAGTTGGTTCGGATCGATCGCTTGGTTCGCACCGGTGCCGACCCACGAGCCGAAGACGTTTCCCAGTCCCTTGTCCTGGAACTGTTTCATCAGGTCTCCGAGCGGTCCGCCGGCGGCGTTGCCGGCCATCCCCTTGAGGAGACTGCCGGTGACGGCGTCCATGATCTTCTTCTTGGTGCCCGCGCCGAACAAGGACAGAATGAATTGAATGATCTGGAACATGACGGCTCCGGTGATGAACGCGATGGTGCGGGGCCGTTGTATCGGAATCGCGGAGGCCGGACACGATGCGTGCGATCGTTCTCTCGTTCCTTCTGCTTCCGTCCCTCGCGGCCGCGGACCCCGTTCGCCTCACGACGGACGGTGGATTCAAGCAGCACCTGCAATGGTCGCCCGACGGCAAGGCGTTCCTGCTCACGCGCATCCACGAGGGGAAGATGGCGGTCTGGACGATGACGGCCGAAGGGAAAGACTTCAAACGCCTGCTGCCAAACCACGTCATGCCGCACTTCGACGCGAGCTGGAGCGCCGACGGCAAGCGCGTCGCCTACGTCTTCGACGAACTGCAAGGCACCGACGGCAAGCTGCGCATCCACGTTTGTGCCGCGGACGGCAGCGACGACAAGACCATCGTCCCGCACAAGGCCTTCGAGGAATCGCCCCGATTCTCACCCGACGGCAAGAAGCTTCTTTGGGTGAGCACGCGGCACGGGAACCCGGAACTCTACACCGTGGACGGCGAGGGGATGAACGAGACGCGATTGACGAGCGAGGTCGCGTACGACCTGCATCCGGCCTGGAGCCCCGACGGGAAACGGATCGCGTTCGCCAGCGGCCGGACGGGCAAACAGAAGCTCTTCACCATGAAGGCCGACGGCACGGATTTGAAGAAGTTGACCGACGGCGACCACCTCGACGGCTGGCCGGCGTGGAGCAAGGACGGGAAACGCATCGCCTTCGTTTCGCATCGCGGCGGCAACTACGACATCTGGATTGTGAACGCCGATGGCACCGGCATGCGAAACCTGACCAACCACGCGGCCCAGGACACCTCGCCAACTTGGAGCGCCGACGGCAAGACGATGGCCTTCATCTCCACTCGCGATGGCGGCAGCGACGTGTACCGGATGAACGTACCGGACTGATCAATCGGTCTCGGGTCCGAGTGGCAGTGCGCTGGCGACATCGCCGGTGCGATACCGTTCGAGCAGACGCCGGTAATAGCCGCTCCGGTGATCGAGCCTCCGCAGTTCCTCGCCGATCCGCACCGCCTCGGCGCGCTCGCCGCGGCGGAAGTGGACCTCGGCGAGCGTCTCGCGATGCTGACGCAGTTCCGGTTCGCGTTCGACGGCAAGCTTCGCCAGTTTTAATGCCTCGTCCAGTTCGCGACGGCAGCCGGCGGCGGCGAACGCCATGGTCGCCGGCACCCAGGCGCTATCCGGGTTCTCGGCCCGCAGTTTCCGCAGCGCCGTCCAGGAGATCCCGAAGAGCACGTCCGCCTCGGTCTTCCTCCCCGCCTTCTCGAACTCCGGTACGATCGCGGTCAGGAACTCCGTCTGTCCCGGCAGCAGTTCCAGGACCGCTTTCGCCTCCGCGAACGCCTCCGCGGCCTTTCCGTCCGCCAGCAAGGCCCTGGCACGGCTGCCACGCACACTCGCCGGCACGGTCACATAGCCCACGCCGTCCACGAATACCACGTTCGGGGTCTTGAGCAGGAAATGCAGGTTCCGCTCGATGGCGGCGGCCGAGGATTCGTGTTCCTTCAAGAGATGGGACGCCCGCGCCATGGCGTTCCAAACGTTGCCGCGATAGGGCGTCCAGTACCAGGCGCAGCGGGCCGTGTCGTCGCGGGCGATCCGGATGTCGGCAAGTTGGCCCCGCTCGCAGAGATCGTGGAGAAAGCGACCGCGATACTGCGCATCGCCAAGCGCCACGGCATGCGCGAGCGCGATCCGCTTCGCGCCGTCGTCGGCCTTCCCCGCGGCCACGAGCGCCCGGCCGGACAGATACAGCGGGATCGGGTTGCTCGGGTATTGCTTCCAGCAATCGTGGAACACGGTGGCGGCGTCGCCCGGACGGTTCCGTTCCATCAGGAACTCGCCAAGGTCGACGGCGATCTTGAACGTCTCGTTCGTGTTGAAAAGCCAGGAACGCGGGCCGGCCGAGCTGGCGCTCGTCTGGTCGCGGATGTCGGTCGGCGATCGCGGTTGGCCGTTGGCGTCGAGGCTCCAGATGCGAACCGATTCGCGGAGATGTTTTTCGACGCCGGCCCAATCCTCCGCGCGCCGGGCCAGCGCGGCGCGGGCGCGGTGTTCGCGCACGCGGTCGGCCAGGGAGCGCGGTTCGACCTTCGGCGCGGCGTGGGCGTCGAGCGCGGCGCGGGCGATTTCCGTTTCCTTCGCGTCGGCCTTCCCGGCCAACAGCTTGCGAGTACGGCGCATCGTCGCGCCGGGCGTTTCGGCGTTCGTCGGTGCCGTCACGCGAAACGCCCGCCACAGGCCCAGCGCCGCCTCGGCGTCGTCTTCAAATACCAGCTCGAACGGTTCCGGTTGCGCCACGAACTGATCGCCGGAGCGGTCCAGGTTGTCGATCGTGATCCCGGCGTGCTCGCACGCGAGATCGAAGTACCCTGCCCGCAACTCGGCTCGCAAGAGTTCTCGAATCAGGTAGTGGTCCCGCGCCCGCGTCGCCGCGAAGATGCGGTGGAAGAGCTGGACCGCGTCGTCTTTCCGCCCGATCTGCGCGAAGACGCGCGCCTTGCGCATGTCGTAATACAGCCGATCCCGTGCCTGGTCCTCGTCTTCCAGATCCCGCGCGAGCGCGCCTTCGCCGAGCACGGAGAGCACTTCGGGAAACATCAGCCGCCCGGCATAAACGTCCGCCAGCAAACGCGGGTGGGCCTTCTTTTCCTTCAGAGTGGCGATGCCCTCCAACGGATAGCCGTTGAGCAACAGCGCCAATCCGGCCTCGGCGGCGGATTCGCGGTCGGCTTCGACGCCGATCCGCTTCAGCTTCGCCAGCAGTTCGACGGACTTCGTTTTCAGGCCGCCCTTCCGGGCGCGGAAGAAACTCAATCCCGGATTCGGCGGCCCCTCGTTCGGGTCGGGATCGGCGGAAAGCTCGTTCCACAATCCCGCGTCTTCGAGCAAGGAGGGCAACAGGTGCGCCGGCCGGGATTCCGCCGGGATCGCTCGCAGCCGTTTGGCCGCGTCGGCGCCTTTCCCGGCCCGCTGCAGGACGACGGCCAACGCCGACGTGGCGTCGCGGCCTCGCTCGGCGGATGCCTTCGCGTTCGCGCTCAACATTTCGATCGCCCGCGCCGTCGGCCCGCGCCGTTGCAGGAAGTCGGCGTAATCAAGCCACGCCTCCGGGTTCGGCCCGTCTGCGGCGATGGTGAGAAACGCTTCCGCCTTCGGCCATTCGCCTCGCTCCATCCAACGCGGCACCCGGTCGCGCGACAGTGTCAGGACCTCGCCATACAACCCGGCCCGGCGCTCCGGTTCCGTCACGTGTGCGAGCAATAGACCGATCGTCTCGACGCCGTGCGGCTCCATGTCCGCCAGCGCGGCGAGAGCCGGCGATTGCCGGTTCCAGTCGTTCGAACGGAATTCCTTGATCTGCTTCAGGACGGTCGCGGGCGTATCGGGGAAGATGCCCCAGTTGAACTTTTCGAGAATGTCGCCGGCGCGCTTGGCGACTTCGGGGTCGTCGCTGTCGGCGGCCTTTTCGAGCGCCGCCCGCGCGGCCCGGCCGAGCTTCCACAACTCGCGCGAGGCCTTCTCCCGCTCGGCGAAGACGGCGCTGCCCAGGTCGCGCGCGAGTTTATCGGGATCAGGCTTGGGCGGATCGGCCGCGGAAACCAGCGACGCGCCAAGAAGCAGAACCAACCAACCGCGGGTGTACGTCACGGCCAGACTCCTTCCCGGAGGAAACGAATCGCCGCCTTCATCCTAACCGATCGCCGCACCGATGCCGACCGTAAGCAGTGTCACGTCGTCGGAGTACGGGTGGCCGTCGCAGAAAGCCCGCTGGCAGGCGCGCATGTGTTCGAGGACGTCGGCGGAGCGTTTGCGGCCGTGGTTCGTGAGGCATTGAACCAGGCGTTCGGTCTCGAACTGTTCGCCGATCGCGTTGCGGGCTTCGGTCACGCCGTCGGTGTAGAAGACGATCCGGTCGCCGGATTGGACCTCGACCTGCTTCTCGTAATAGATTTCGTCGGGCATGACGCCGAGCAGGAATCCCTGGGCGGAGAGTGGCCGCACTTCGCCGGTTTCACCATGAAGCAATAGCGGCGGCGGGTGGCCGGCGGTGGCGTAGCGCAGGACCCGCGTCCTGCGGTTGAGTACCCCGTAAAAGGCCGTGACGAACCGTTCGCCGGCAAGGCCCTGCAACCGGTGGTTCATCGCCCCGAGTACGTCGCCAGGGTTGGTCGTGGTCGGCGCCACGTCGGCAAAGGCGATCCGAGCCATGATCGCGACCATGGCGGCCGGGATGCTGTGGCCGCTCGCGTCGGCGATCAGGATACCCAGATGATCCGCATCCGGCGTGGCGAAGTCGTAATAGTCGCCGCCGAGGTGGTCCACGGGTTCGAAATGGATTCCCCAGTCCAGTTCCGGCCAATCGGGCGGCGCGTGGGGCAGCAGCAGGAGGTTTTGAAACTGTCCGGCCGCGCGCATGTTGTAAGCCGTTTCCGCATCCCGTGCGAGCAATTCCTCGTTCACGCGCTTGAGTTCGCGTGTCCGCTCCTCGACGCGAAGATCCAGGAATTCGGCTCGACGGTTCATCAGGGCGCGCGACGAGATCAAACCGAGAAGTTTACCGCCTTGCACGACTGGCAGGTGCCGGACCCGGAGCTTGGTCATCATGCCGACGGCGTCGTCCCAGCCGACGTCGGCGGAGATCGTGTACGGATCGGCGGTCATCCAATCCGAAACCGGGTATTCACGCCAGCCCGGAATGGCGGTGATGACGCGCTTGAGCAAGTCGCGCTCGGTAAAGATGCCGACGAGCTTGCCGTCGTCGCGCACGACGAGCACGGCACCGATCCGGTTGCGGTTCATGGTGCGGAGCACGTCGCGGATGGGCGCGTCCGGCGGAACCGTGATCGGTTCCGGTTGCATGACTTGCCGAACCGTGAGTTCCGCCGACATGGGACTTTCCAAAATCGTGAGAAAATGGGGAAATTCGAAGTTTTACCGTTGCACTACAGAGGGTGTTTTACGTTTGATACATGGGAAGTCTCGTCAGGATTTGAAAGGCACGAATGCCCGACCACTTGCTTCAGGCCGCCGCGCTGCCCGTTCGCGATGGCCGGATCTGCCTCGTGACCTCGCGCCGCCGGGCGCGGTGGGTCGTCCCGAAGGGCCGGATCGATCCCGGTTGTACGCCCCTCGAAGCCGCGGAACGCGAAGCCTGGGAGGAAGCCGGCCTCGTCGGTCTCCTTCGCCCCGCCTCGCTTGGCAGCTACCACTACGAGAAACTGGGCCGAACCCACCTCGTCAGCGTCTTCGCGATGGATGTGACGCTCGAACACCCCACCTGGCCGGAGTTCCGCGAGCGGACCCGCGAATGGGTGGACGTGGCCGAAGCGCTCGCCCGCATCGAGGAGCCGGGCCTCCGCGCCATCGTCCGCCTCGCCACCGCTGTCGGCGCGCCGCTTGGCCCGCCGCTGCTCGTCCCGAACTTCCGCGTCGATTCCACCCGCTGAAAACGAAACCGGCGGGAGGGTTGCCCCTCCCGCCGGTCGCGATGCACTTCGATCCGATCAGTTGCCGCCGATGCCTTGATCGGAGGTCTGACGGAGTTCTTCCTCGCTGTTGATGATGATCCGCGGCGTGACCATGAGCATCACGTGCCGGGTTTCCGTCCCAATACCGATGTTCTTGAACAACCGATTCAGGTACGGCACCTGGGCGAGGACCGGCGGACCGAACTCGTTGCGGCCCTGGGCCATCGTCTTCAGGCCGCCGAGCAGCACCGTACCGCCGTCCGGCACGGCCACCGTCGTCTGGGCGGAAATTTCCGTGAACGACGGCTGCTGGTAGAACTGCGTGAACGGGATCGGCTGACCCTGCGAGCCGCCTTCAAACACCGGCGTGACGAACGTCGTGATCGGGAACAGCGGCACGTTCGCACTCGCCAGGGCCGTCAGCGTCGGCGTCAGGTTGAGCCGCACGAACCGGCGGTCGGACGAGATCACCGCTTGCACCGTCACGCTCACCCCGCTCGACGAACCGGTCCCTTGCGGGTTGAAGCCTTGGCCGATCGGGATCGCCGTGTTCTGCGGCAGGTAGACGAACTGCCCGCCGACGTTGAGCACTTGCAGGCCGGTCGTGAAGAACGACATGTCGCCGACGAAGATCGTGGAGGTCTGGCCGTTGAACATCGTGATCTTCGGCGCCTGCATGATGTTCACGCGGCGGTTCCCCTGGGCGGCTTCCAGGAACATGTAGACCTGGATGTCGTTGAGGAACGCGAGGCCCAGCGAGAGGCCGCCGTTGGTGGTCGGCCCGAGGCTCGGCTGGTAGCCGCCGAACGGAGGCAGGCTCAGGCCGAAGCTCGACGGCCGGATCGGCACGTCCAGATCCGACGTGAAGCTCGTCGCCGGCGAGAAGCCCACGATTCCCTTGCTGTTGATATCGTTCAGGAACGGCTGCGGACGGAACTGGCTCGTCGCGAATTCCCGCTCCAGCGTGGTGTTGTTCGTCTTGATGTTCATCGAGAAGTCGACGCCGACCCGCTCGAAGAACGCTTCCGACAGGCTCACCACGCGGATTTCCACCGACACCGACAGGTCTTGCAGGCGGCGGAGGGAATCGAGGAGTTGCTGGACTTCGCCGATCACGTCGGCCGTCTGGTTGACGACGAGTGCACCGCCGATGTCGTAGTACGAGAGGTTGCCGTTGCCGCCGAGTTCGCTCCACGAGTACGGGCGAACCATGCCCGTGACGAGCTTCATCAGCTGCTGGCTGTAGGCCCCCCGCTGCGGCGACATGGCCAGTTGGCCGCGGCCCTCGTTCGTGTTTTGGATCACGCCCGAGACGTTCGGGAGGCTCTGGTTCGAGCCGGGCAGGCCGAGACCGTTGCTGACGAGTTCGCCGCCCTTGATGCCGCTGTTCGGGATGAACGGCGTGGGGCCGGACTGTTGCGCGCCGGGCAGACCGCCGACGCCGTTCTTCGCGGCCATGGCGCCCGCGAAGGTGTGGTGCGGCGACAGTCCGTATTCCGGGATCGGCGTCACCAGGTCCATCACGTGGAAGACCTTCGTGATGAGCCGGCCCTTCGAGCGCTTCGTCGTGGTGACCTTGACGACGTTGTTCTCGATGACGAACGAGCAGCGCGCCTTCTCGAGCAGGATCGCCAGGGCGTCCTTCATCGAGAGGTCCTTGAGGTCCTCGTTGACGATGACGCTTTCAAGCGAGATCTTTTCGTCTTCCAGGGCCACGTCGTCGGTGACGATGTTGAGGCCGGAGTTCGTGCGGAGAGCGGAGATCGCCTCGCGGAGCGTGGTGTTGTCGAACTTCATCGACACGCTGCCGGAGAGCGTCTGCTCGATCTTGCGTTCCTGCTCGGTCATCCGCCGCTGGTACGGGTCTTCACCCCGCATCGCGGCGATCTGCGAGCGCTTCGGATCGATCTTCAGCGGCATGTCGTCCGTCAGGGACGGGCCGTTCTTGTTCGCCGCATTCAGGGCGTCGAGGTTGAACTGTTCGTTGCCGGCTTCGATCTTCGCCCAGTCGTCCTTGCGGCGGGCGTACTTCGTCTGTTCGGCGATGAAAGTGAGCGTCGGATTGTCCGGATCGAGCAGCTTCACCTGGGCGGCGAGCTTTTCGGCCTCGACGAACTTCTTGTCTTTCATCAGGCCGTTGATCTCGGCGACCTTCTTCTTCACTTCCTCCTGCTTCATCTGCTCGGCGACGTTGCCATTCAGCCGGTCGCGGCGGACGGCGTCCTTCTCGGTCGCTTCCTTCTTGACGTAATCGGCGTGGTGCTTGAGTTTCGTGTAGCCTTCGAGGCGCGTCTCGATCGGGCGAAGGAGATTGGCTTGCCGGGCCGCCGACTGCGACGAGGCACGGACTTTGGTGCCGTATTCCTCGAGGATCTTCATCGCCGTGTCGGTGTCGCCGCGGCCCCAGGCGTCGCCGGCCGCCTTCATGGCGTCCAGGCCATCCTGACGCAGCTTCTGGAACGCGACTTCCGCCATCGCCTTCTGTTCGTCGGCGACGGTGTTGGCCGGCTTCTCGTTGATCGCGACGAGCGAACCCTTCGGTTCCACCTTGGGTTCGGCCTTCGGTGCCTCGATCTTTGGCGTTTCAACTTCGGTCACCGGCAGCAGGTTGCCGACGCGGGCCACGCCCGGAGCTTCCTCGGACGCGACGGCGAGCTTGATCTTCGGCTCGGTCTTTTCGAGACACTGCTCCATGTAGCTCTTCGCCTGTTCCTTCTGCGCGTCCGTCAGGAGCGCCGGATCGATCTTGGCGAAGACGTCGAGGGCGGTGTCGTATTGCTTGTTGTTGAAGGTGGTGACGGCGTTCGAGAAGGCCTGCTGGGCGGTCTTCTTGTTCGCGGCGGTCGCTTCCACGTCGATCTGGCGGAGCAGCGACTGGGCGTTCGCCTTCATCGCGGCGTCGCCGCCGTTGTGGGCCTGGATGGCGATCTTGCGCGCCATCTCGAGGTCGCCGTTCGCGAGTTCCTTCGCGGCCTGATCGAGCAGGTTCGGGGTGGCCGGTGCGGGCGGCGCCACGGGCAGCATCGGTTGCACGGCCACGGTCATCGGAGCGATCGGAGCCGCGATCGGCGCCGGCACCGCCGCGACCGCCGACGGCAACGCGATCGCCTTCGGCACCATCGGCACCTTGCCGCTCACCTTCGCGATCTTTTCGTCGATCGCCTTCGTGAAAAGGCCCAGACCTTCCGACAGTTCGCGAGCGGTCGAGAGGGCCGCTTCGGCCTTGTCGGTCGCCTTGGACGCCACTTGCGCGTCGGCTTCCTTCATCAGGCCGTCGATCATCTCCTTGCCGGTGGATTGCACGGCACTCGCGAGTTTCGCCGGGGAGTCTTCGATTTCCGTAAAGACCGCCGCCGTCAGACGCGATTTCTCCGCCAGCGCGCGAGCCGCGTCGGACTTCGCCTTCGCTTCGATCACCTGGCCCTGCGCCAGCAGTTCGCGGCCTTCCGCCACGAGCTTCAGCACTTCGGCCTTGGCCGGCTCCATCGCCGCGGACAGCGACGGCGCGGGAATCTTCAGGTCCGCCTTCGCCACCGTCTCCTTGACGGTCGACTTCACCGTGTCGGCGGCCTGCTTCACGTCCGTCGCGATCGCGGCGGCCTTCGTTTCGACCGCCTTGGTCGCGCTCGCGATCGTCGCGCCGGCCTTCTTCCGCAGTTGAACCTTCTCCGATTCGATCTTGGCGATCAGCGAATCGGGTTTATCGCCCAGATCCCAGATGCTGTAATCGCCGTGCAGGTTCTTCGCCTGGTAGGCCATGTTCATGGCCTGATCGAGGTTCTGCAGGCGCTCGGCCTCGGTCGCCGGCTTCGCGGCGAAGAGTTCCTTGGCCTTCTTGAAGAGCGTGTCGGACTGGGCGCGGTCGGCCTTTTTGCGGGCGTCCTGCACGTCCTTGGCCAGGGACGCCGGCGTGTCGTCGAACAGGCCCCAGCGCATCCCCTTCGCGGTGGCGGCCTGGTTGGCCTGCGAGGCATAGTCCTGCGCCTGGTCGATCTTGCCGGCGGCCAGC
>JAHBXO010000048.1 GCA_019636445.1 Gemmataceae bacterium
AGCAAAATTGAACGGCCAGACCGGACCCAAACTACTCGTCGGAGTGTGAACGATTACATCACGACCGAATGGTCCAGACTTCTCCAACATCGATTCGCGGGCGAAGGCCGAAGAACTGTTTCGTCGCGGCGATTTGGAGAAAGTGTTCCTGATGCCGTTGGAATTCGGCGGCGAGGACATCCCACAAAATACGCTGTACGTTCCGGTCGGGATGGCGAACGTGAAGGCGGACATCGACAACAATATCATCGGCCCGATGGCGGCCGCCGGCAAAATCACCAAGTATACGGCGACTCCTGAATATCAAGGGAATAGCTTCATTCCGATCGCCATCAACATCGTGGCGTCCGATCCTGGCGAATTCCAATCCACCATCAAAATCTGGGGCGAAGCCCTTTCCCGTGCGTGAGATTTTGGAGCCGATCGCATCACTCCCGCGCTCGGCTTCGAAGACTCCGCCTCGCGGCTAAACAGTCCTGCTCACTTCGCCAGCCTCTCGATCTCCTCGGCCGCGAAAGCGAGCTGCGTGTTCTTCTTCGCCGCCTTGCCGTCCTTGCCGAGAAGCATCAGGTGCGTGCCGATGATGCCGTCGTCGGCGGCGAAGAGGTGCGCGACGGGCAGCCCCTCGCGCCGAAATCCGGTGACCTTCACCTCGCCGCCGGCTTCTGGGGCGGCAGGTAGCCCCGCCAAGTACTGCCGCGATCCTTCGAGGGCGTGTACGGCATCGCCAACAACTCCCTCGCTTCCCGCAACGGTACCGCCACGTACCGCTCGCCCACCCGCTTCACGATCTTGAGTCGTTCCAGCCGCGTCAGCGCGTCGCGCGGCCGCACTTCGATCCGTTCGTTGATCCGCTTCCGCAAGTCGGCTTCGATTGCGCGATCCAGTTCCTCCGCCGTCCAGCCCGCCGGACCGGCGAACCGCCAGAGGAAGTAATGCACGAGCAGCACCTGACGGACCTCTTGCTCGCCCGCGTCGTGGAAGAGCCTGTGCAGCACGCCGGCGTTGGTGTCGAGGCCCTGGTAGTAGAGGCTCTGAGCCAGTTGCAGCATGTAGGTCTTGCGCGAGACCTGGAAGCTGTAGACGGTCTTGTATCCGTAGCCGAGGAGCAGCGCCAGCGGCGACAAGAGCGCGAACAGACTGCCGGATAGCAACGCGGTAATCGAGACGGAGGAGACGATTTTGTACGCGGTGTAGAAGAACGACCCGACCACGGTGGCGCCGAGCTGCCCGCGTTTGGTCCGCGGCATGCGCAGGCGCGTGCCGGGGAGCAGCATCTCGATGTCCATCTGCGGGATGTCTTTGAAGAGCTTGAGGAAGACGCTGTCAATGTCGGGGTTCTTGCCGAGTCGCTTGTGGGGCCGCTGGCGGAGAATGACGACGACGCGCTTGAAAGTGGGCACCTGGACTTCCTGGAGTCGGAAGAACCTCCACCAGGGCCGGCGGGCGCGCCAGCCGGTGCCGGCGCCGCGGTAGAAGATGTCTACGCGATCAAAGACATCCCAGTCGACGGACATTTCGATGCCCCAGTGCGAGGCGCCCTGCATGGTGCGCTCGATCTCCTCGCGCGTCATATGGTGGAAGCCGGCGCGCTCCAACAGCACCGTGAACGTCGTGAAGAGCCGGTTGAGGAATTCGCCTTCTTCTTCCCGAGTCGGGCAACGGAGGCGGAGCGTGTCGCTGTCCGGATCGAAGGGGGCGTAGGCGTTGGCGAGCGCCTCCAGCATGCTGTGGAAGCCGGCGTGGACGCGGTCCGCCATCGCGTCGGCGAATTGCTGGAATTCCGCCATCTGTTCGACACTGAGCGGCGGATGCTCCGGCGTGCCGGCTTCGCGTGCCAGGAGTTCGACAAGGTCGACCACGCGCAGCGGGATGTACGGTTCGCCCGGCGGCTCCGGCTTGACGGGTTCTTCGCTCATGGATCGCGCGGGAAGCCGGATGCGAACGCCCCATCGCGCCGCTCCCCCGCTCCTCCACTCCCCCTCTCCTCGTCTGAATCGTGATTCGCTTCGCGCCGACAGTTATTCGGCTGAATCGTCCCCCAGTTCGTCAGCCAACCGGTCCAGCGTTCCCTGGATTTCACTCATTCGCTCCGGCCGGTTGATCGCCTTGAAGCTCAGGCACTTGTGGATGAGTTCGACCAGTTCCTTCGGCGCGCCCTTGTTGATCTCGTCCACCGGTACGAACTTCTCCAGGAACTGCTTCTCCGTCATCTCCACGCCTTCCATCCCCGGTACGATCTTCGGCGGCAGCTTGAGCGTGACGAGGCGGTACAGCGTCGCGCCGAAGTTGTAGATGTCGGTCCGCTCGTTGATCATCTTCCGCTGCACCGTCTCGGGGGCCATGTATTCGGGCGTGCCTTGGATGCGATCCTTCGGCTCGTTCTTGATCCACGCCAGGCCGTAGTCGATGATCTTCACCGTACCGCGCGGGCCGGTCATGATGTTCCCGGGCTTCAGGTCCGCATGGACGACGCCCTGCTTGTGCATGTGCACGAGGCCGCTCGCCACCTTCTCGAAGACGCGCACGAGCTTCGAGAGCTTCAGCAGCTTCGCCTTGTCCAGCGTCTCCCCTTCGACGTATTCGACCAGCAGCTTCGCTTTCTTGACGCGAAAGCGCCAGTCGGTCTCCGTCTCGAACGCCAGGACCTTGATGCAATTCGGGTGGTTCAACATCTGCCCGACGCGGTACTCGTGCTTGGCCTGCTCCAGGTACTTCTTGTCTTCTTCTTCTTCGACGGGTACGAGTTTGAGGGCGAAGTCCTTGCCGTCGGCCTCGCGCCGGACGTGCAGGATGGTGCTGTGCGCCCCGGTGCCGAGCGTGGCGAGGATCTTCACTTTTCCGATTTTCTCATCGGCCATCGGCGGCTTCCTGGGGCGCAGCGAGGGAATTCCCGGTGCCGTTGCATGATACTTGCGAATAATACCAGCGGCAAAAGCTTTCGGAGCCGTCATGTCGTCCGCGCTGGAAGATCGCATCCGCATCCTCGGCCGCGAAATCTTCGCCCGCCTCGACCGCGGCGGACCGATGCCGCTGACCCGCGCGTGGGCGAACGACCAGCTCATGAACTTGTCGATGGGCCACGAAGCGCTCAAGGTCCAGCTCTTCCGGTTCGTCGATACCCTGCCGTACCTGCACGACCCCGCCGACCTCGCCCGGCACCTGCGCGAATACCTGTCCGAAGCGAAGGCCGATCTGCCCTGGTGGGCGCGCCACGGCATTCGATTCATCCCGCGAACGGGACTCCTCGCGAACCTGCTGGCGAAGCTCACCCGCGCCAACGCCGGTGCCATGGCACGCAAGTTCATCGCGGGGTCCAACATCCCCGAAGCGATCGCCGCCGTGCGAAGGCTGCGCGCCGAAGGCCAGACCTTCACCGTCGACCTCCTCGGCGAAGCGACCGTGACGGAACCGGAGGCGGACCATGTCCAGAAGCAATACTTCGAACTCCTCGCCGGCCTCGCCGAACTGAACGATTGGCCCGAAGCCCCGGAGATCGACCGCGACGACCGCGGCCCGATCCCGCGCGTGAACGTGTCGGTCAAGCTCTCGGCGCTCTACAGCCAGTTCGACCCGATCGACCCCGACGGCACGACGCGCGCCGTGTTGAACCGCCTCCGGCCGATCCTGTCCGCGGCAAAGCGGACCGGCGCGTTCGTCAACTTCGACATGGAGCAGCACGCGTTCAAGGACACCACGCTCAAGATCTTCCGGGACGTCCTGACCGAGTCGGAGTTCAAGGACTGGCCCCACGTCGGCATCGCCATGCAGGCGTACCTGACCGACACCGAGCGCGATCTGCAATCCTTGCTGGACTGGACGCGGGCGCGCGGCACGCCCATCGGCATCCGCCTCGTGAAGGGGGCCTACTGGGACTACGAAACCGTGATCTGCGTCCAGCAGGATTGGCCGGTGCCGGTGTTCACCCGGAAGTGGCAATCGGATGCGAGCTTCGAGCGCTGCAGCCGGTTCCTGCTCCAGAACAGCGAATGGATGGTCCCGGCGTTCGGCAGCCACAACATCCGCAGCATGGCGCACGCCATGGCCGTCGCCGAGGAGCTGAACGTCCCGCCGCGGCGCTACGAATTCCAGATGCTCTATGGCATGGCCGACCCGCTGAAGGCGTCCGTGTCGTCGCTGGGCCATCGCGTCCGCATCTACACCCCTTACGGCCAACTCCTCCCCGGCATGGCGTACCTGGTGAGACGATTGCTCGAGAACACATCGAACGATTCCTTCCTGCGTCAGGGCTTCGCCGAGGGAATCCCCGAAGAGGTGCTGCTGATGAATCCGGAAAGCAGGAGTCGGGAGTCAGGGGACAGGGGTCAGGGACCGGGCGAAGCCCACGGACGAACGTCCGTGGGCCGTGCAAACGTCTTCAAGAACGAACCCCTCACCGACTTCGCGTGCGAGGAGAACCGCGCCGCGATGGCACGCGCCCTCGAATCGGTGCGCGCGCAACTCGGCCAATCGTATTCCGTCGTCATCGACAATCACTCCGTGCCGACGATGGAAAGCATCACGTCCGTGAACCCCTCGCGCATTGCCGAGATCGTCGGCACGACGGGAGCCGCCTCGAAGACGCAGGCGAACCAGGCCGTCGCATCCTGTCGCAAGGCGTTCGACTCCTGGCGCGATACGCCCGTCGCCGAGCGCGCCGCGCTCCTCCGCCGGACGGCCGCCGTCTTCCGTCGCCGGCGGTTCGAACTCTCCGCGTGGATCGTCCTCGAAGTCGGCAAGCCGTGGCGCGAGGCCGACGCCGACGTGGCCGAAGCGATCGACTTCTGCGAGTACTACGCGATCGAAGGCGAGCGCCTGCAGGGCCACGACGTGAACCTGCCTGGCGAGGCGAACGCCTACTTCTACGAGCCGCGCGGCGTCGCCGTCGTCATCGCGCCGTGGAACTTCCCGCTCGCCATCCTCTGCGGCATGGCGACGGCGGCGCTCGTCACCGGCAACACCGTGATCCTCAAACCGGCCGAGCAATCGTCGGTCGTCGGCGCGAAGCTGATGGAGTGCTTCCTCGAAGCCGGTGTGCCGCCGGGCGTCGTGAACTTCGTCCCGGGCGTCGGCGAGGAGATCGGCCCCGTGCTCGTCGAGCATCCCGACGTCGCGCTCATCGCCTTCACCGGCTCGCTCAAGGTCGCGCTCGCAATCAACGCGAGCGCGGCGAAGACGCCGCCGGGTCAGACGCACGTCAAGAAGGTGATCGCCGAGATGGGCGGCAAGAACGCGATCATCGTCGACAGCGACGCCGACCTGGACGAGGCCGTGCGCGGCGTGGTGGACGCCGCGTTCGGCTACGCCGGGCAGAAGTGCTCCGCTGGAAGCCGCGCGATCGTCCTCGCCGGCATCTACGACCAGTTCCTCGCCCGCCTCGTGGAAGCGACGAAGAGCCTGACGGTCGGCCCGGCGGATCAACCCGGTTCCTCACTCGGCCCCGTCATCGACCGCGAGAGCCAGCAGCGGTTGCTTCGTTCCATCGAAGTCGGCACACAGTCGGCCAAACTCGTTCACCGGACGGACGTCGGCGAACTGGCCGAACGGGGTTATTTCGTCGGCCCGACGATCTTCGCCGATGTGCCGGAGGACAGCTCGCTCGCGCAGGACGAGTTCTTCGGCCCGGTGCTCTCC
Source organism: Gemmataceae bacterium (assembly GCA_019636445.1). Taxonomy (GTDB): domain Bacteria; phylum Planctomycetota; class Planctomycetia; order Gemmatales; family Gemmataceae; genus Limnoglobus. The sequence goes on from JAHBXO010000048.1 coordinate 5,635, forward strand.
GTCATGAAGGCAAAGGACCTTGAGGATGCTCTGCGGATCGCCAACAGTGTGCAATACGCGCTGACAGGTGCCGTCTACAGCCGCAGTCCGGAGAACATCGCGACGGTCAAGCGCCGCTTCCGCGTCGGCAATCTGTACGTGAACCGCAAGTGCACCGGCGCGCTCGTGAACCGCCAGCCGTTCGGCGGCTTCAAGCTCAGCGGCATCGGCTCGAAGGCCGGCGGACCGGATTACCTTTTGCAGTTCGTGCTGCCGCGGACGATCACCGAGAACACGATGCGCCGCGGCTTTGCGCCGGAAACATCTTGAACGCGATCGTGGGTTCCAGTCTTCGGCTCGCTTCCTAAACTGATGTTTTCCCCGCGAGGCTGCACCGTGACGACGACGCTTGAGACGCCCCCATCGCCAAAGGCCGCCCTGCGGGAACAGGCTCGCAAGAACCGCGTGGCCCAGAAGAACAAAGACGAAATCAGCAAAGGGATCGTCGCGAAGTTCATGGCGCTGCCGGAGTACGCGGCCGCGACGACGGTGCTCTTCTACGTCGACGCCGGCAGCGAGGTCCGTACCCGGCACAGCCTGCCCGAAGCCCTCGCCGGCGGCAAGCGGATCGTCGTGCCGTACTGCATCGTCGAGACGAACGAGCTGGAGTTGTTCCTGCTCGAAGACATGAGCGAACTGGTGGAAGGGGCCTACAAGATCCTCGAACCGAAGGCCGAGCTGCGGACGCTGCCGAACAAGATCGTCCGCCCCGAAGACCTCGATCTCGTGATGGTGCCGGGCACGGCGTTCGACCCGAAGGGCGGCCGCATGGGCCAGGGGAAGGGCTACTACGACCGGCTGCTCGCTCGAGTCCGGCCCGATGCGCCGCTCGTCGCCATCGCCTTTGATTGCCAGATCTTCGACGAGATTCCCGTCTCCGCCCACGACGTGTTCATGGACAAGGTGCTCACCGAATCGCGCGAACTCGCCGGCGTCGGACGGAAGCCGGCATGATCCGGTCCCCTCTCCCCCGGCTTTGCGGGGGAGAGGGTTAGGGTGAGGGGGTCTTCGCGATTGCAAAGTCTACATCGTGATCTCGTAAGCCCTCGCCCCCTCACCCCGGCCCTCTCCCCCGCAAAGCCGGGGGAGATGGAGATAATTGGCACGCCTCTCTCGTTTGAAATTGAACCATGAAGAACAGCGCGATCCTCCTCATCGACTGCCCGGACCGCAAGGGACTCGTCGCGGCCATCGGCGAGTTCCTCTACAAGCACAACGCCAACATCCTCCACGCCGACCAGCACCAGGACCCCGAGCGGAACATCTTCCTGATGCGAGTCGAGTGGGACCTCACCGGCTTCGACTTCGACCTCGCCGACTTCACCCGGTTATTCGAACCGCTGGCCACGCGCTACTCTCTGCGCTGGCGGCTTGAGCGCTCCGACACGCCGCACCGCCTCGCCATCTTCGTCTCGAAGTTCGATCACTGCCTCGTCGACCTTCTGTACCGGCACCAGAGCGGCGAGTTGGCGTGTGAGATTCCGCTCATCGTATCGAACCATCCGGACGCGAAGCGGTGGGCGGACTTCCACGGCATTCCGTTCCATGTCCTGCCGATCGAAGCGAACCGAAAGGCCGAGGGCGAGGCGCGGCAGCTCGCGCTCCTGAAGGAGCACGGCATCGACCTCGTCGTGCTCGCGCGTTACATGCAGGTGCTCTCGCCGGCGTTCGTGGCCGCGTACCCGCACCGGATCATCAACGTCCACCACTCGTTTCTGCCGGCGTTCGTGGGGGCGAAGCCGTACCACCGCGCCTTCGAGCGTGGCGTGAAGCTGATCGGCGCGACGAGCCACTACGTGACGGACGACCTCGACGAGGGGCCGATCATCGAGCAGGACGTGGTGCGCGTCTCGCACCGCGACACGATCGACGACCTGCTGGAGAAGGGCCGCGACATGGAGCGCTCGGTGCTCTCGAAGGCCGTGCGCTGGCACCTGGACCACCGCGTGCTCGTGTACGGGCACAAGACCGTCGTATTTGACTGAGAGGTAACGATGAAGTACGCCGCCGTGATCGAGTACATCAAGGACGCCGCGAAGATCGATTCGATCCGCCCGAAGCATCGCGAATACCTCAACTCGCTGCTCGCGAATGGGAAGCTCGCCTGCTCCGGGCCGTTCACCGACGGCTACGGGGCGCTGATCGTATACGAAGCCGAGTCGGCCGAGGACGCGGAGAAATTGATCCGCGCCGACCCGTTCCACGACGGCGGCGTCTTCGTACAGTGGGTGGTCCGCCCGTGGAAGATGGTGTTTACGAACCCCGAGATCATGACGAAGGTTTGACACGTTTAGCGGCGAGGCGGAGTCTTCGGAGCCGAGCGCGGAGGCCTCCGCGCTCGGCTCCGAAGACTTCGCCTCGCCGCTAAACAATCGGTTTTTTTCTCCCGCGCTCGGCTCCGAAGACTCCGCCTCGCGGCTAAACAATCGGTTTAATCCGACCTTTCCATTCGTCATATCCTGCGCGGCGAACGGTTCGCGTTTTGCATTCCCGCGCGGCGGCCGGTAAGCTGGAGAAAGATTGCCGGCTCTCCCGCCCCGCACCCCGAAACTTCACCCGGGTTTCACCTTCCATGCCCCGATATTCTCTCGCGGTACTCGCCGCGCTCGTCGCGCTCCCGCTTGCGGCCCAGGAGCCGATCAAGTTCTCCCGCACGCCGGACATTTCGCCGGATGGCAAACTCGTCGCGTTCAGCTACCTCGGCGACATCTGGACCGTCGAGGCGATCGGCGGCGTCGCGCGGCCCGTCACCATGCACGAGGCGCACGACCTCTGGCCGTGCATCAGCCCCGACGGCCGACAGATCGCGTTCTCGTCGAACCGCCACGGCAGCTACGACGTCTTCGTCACGCCGATCCACGGCGGCAAGCCGAAGCGCCTCACCTTCGATAGCGGCCACGACACCGTCACCGGCTGGACGCCGGACGGCAAGAACATCGTCTTCTCGTCCACGCGTTCGCCGGCGTACCCCAGCAATGCCGAGGTTTTCACCGTACCCGTCGACGGCGGCCAGGAGACGCGGCTGAACCTCTTCGAAGGGAAGGAAGCCTACTTCGCCCCCACGGGCAAGCACGTCGCGTTCGTCCGCGGCCCCGGCCTCTGGTACCGCAAGGGCTATCGCGGCTCGTCCAACGACGACCTGTGGATCGCGAACGCCGACGGCGAGAACCCCCGCCAACTGACGCGCTTCAACGGCCAGGACACCTCGCCGATGTGGTCGCCCGATGGCAAGACTTTGTACTACGTCGGCGAATCGCCCGCCAAACCGGGCATCGCGAACATCGTCGCGCAATCGGTGCAGCCCGATTCGGCTTCGTTGGTCGTCGGCGCGCCGAAACCGTTGACGAATCACTCCGACGAGTTCGTCCGCCGGGCACGGATCAGTGGCAACGGCGAGTGGATCGTGTACGAATGCGGGGCGGACCTGTTCGTGGTGAACACGAAGACCGGGCAGAATCGGAAGCTGGCGATCGAGGTGCATGCCGACGACAAGCAGAACACCGAACGGACGGTCACGTTCACGCGGGATGCCACGGAGTTCGCGCTCTCGCCGGACGAGTCGCACGCCGTCGTCGTCGTGCATGGCGAATTGTTCCTGACGAAGGTGCCCGGCGGCGGCAAGGCGACGCGCCTGACGGACCACCCCGCCTTCGATTCCGCCCCGACGTGGGCACCCGACGGCAAGAGCATCGTCTTCGCGTCCGACCGTACCGGCGTGGTCGACCTCTACAAGCTCGAGCCGGACGACGTCGAACATCCGGAGATGACGAAGGCGCACAAGTTCAAGACGACGCGCCTGACCGATTCGCTCGAAGAAGAGACGGCGATCGTCTTCTCGCCGAAGGGCGATCTGGTCACCTTCATTCGGGGTGGCAAGCTCTGGAGCATGAAGCCGGACGGGAAGGATCAGAAGGTGGTGATCGGCGATGTGCAGGTGATGGACTACGATTGGTCGCCGGACGGCAAGTACATCGCCTACGCGCGAATGGACGGCTCGTTCGCCAGCGAGGTCTTCGTGCACGCGCTGGATGGATCGTTCCCGGCGAAAAACCTCTCGCGGTATGCCACGTACAACGGCGACGTGACCTGGAGCAACACGGGCGGGAAGATCGCGTTCCTGGGCCAGCGCCGCGGGACGTACGCGATGCGCGTCGTCTCGCTGTTCAAGCCGACGGCCGATGGCAGCACGCCCGGCCGAAATGCCGACATCGACTGGGACGACATGCACCTGCGGGTGGCGAATGCCGGGGGCATCGCGGCCGAGGGCGGCGCGATCTCGCCGGACGGCACGCAAGTGGCCTTCCGCGCCATCAATAACGGCGACGACCTCTGGGTGGCGAGTTCCGATGGCCGCAGCCTCAACCGCCTCACCACCGGCAATCAGTCCCCGCGGGGAATCCGCTGGTCCAAGCGCGCCGGCGGTATGATCTGGTTCCTCAATGGATCGGGCGAACTCCGCGGCGTTCGTTCCGGCGGGTCCAGCCCGCTCGCCAGCGCCGTGTTCGGCAGCGGCACGGCGAACGACCCGCTCAAGGTGCCCTTCTCCGCCAAGCTGACCATCCAGCGCGACGAGGAGTTCGGCGAAATGTACGCCCAGGCCTGGCGGACGCTCAGCGACTATTTCTACGATGCCGGGCACCACGGCACCGACTGGAAGAAGGTCCGGCAGAAATACGCGGAACTCGTGCCGCACGTTGCCCAAAGGGAAGACTTGTATTCGCTCGTCAGCCTGATGCTCGGCGAACTGAACGCCTCGCACCTGGGCATCTCCGGCCGGTTGCCCGTCGCCGAGGAGCAGACGGCCGACCTCGGCCTGCTCTTCGACGAAACGCACAAGGGGCCGGGCCTCAAGATCGCGGAAATCCTCAAACGCGGTCCGGCGGACAAGCGCGGCCTCGGCCTGAAGCCCGGCGACATCGTGCTCGCCCTCGACCGCGAGGAAATCACCGCGAAGACGAACCTCGCCAAGCTGCTCAACAGCAAGGCCGGCGAGGTCGTCCTCGTGGACGTGACTTCGAACCCGGCCGATCCCAAGGCGAAGCGGCGGATCGAAATCAAGGCGGAGAACCGCGACCGGATCGGCGAGTTGCTCTACGACCGCTGGGTGGAACGCAATGCCGCGCAGGTCGCGAAGGAGAGCGGTGGCAAGGTCGGCTACATCCACATCCCCGGCATGGACGACGCCGGATTGGAGAAGTTCGTGCGCGCCTTGTATTCCGACAACTTCGACAAGGAAGCGATCGTGTTGGACGTCCGCTTCAACGGCGGCGGCTTCACCCACGATCAGGTCATCAACTATCTGACGGGCAAGGAACACACCATCTTCCGCCAGCGGAACGGCGGCGAGGGCCTCGTGCTGCGGAACTTCGACCGGAAATGGGCCAAGCCGGTGAGCCTGCTCATCAACAATCGCTCGTACAGCGACGCGGAGATCTTTCCGCACGCGTTCCGCAGCGTCGGGTTGGGCAAGGTCGTCGGCCAGGCGACCGGCGGGCACGTGATCGGGACGTATCAGATCCGCCTGATCGACGGGTCGAGTTTCCGTGTGCCGCGCACCGGCGTGTTCACGACCAAGGGCGTGAACATGGAGAAGGAGGGCGTGCAACCCGACGTGGCGATCGAGCAGACGGCGGCGGACTGGAAGCGCGGGCATGACACGCAACTAAGCGAGGCGTTGAAGGTCGTGCAATCGGATGTGGTGGCTTGGAAGAAAGCGAAAGGGTTGCCGGTGGCGGCAGCCGAGGCGCCGAAGACCGCGACGCCGATGACGATACCGATGGCGGCCCCCGCAGCCCCGATGAAGACCGCGCCCCCGGCACCGACGGCGAAGGGCGCGGGAAACTGAGTGCCGGTTCCGCCGGTCGCACGGCCGGATATGCGGGCCGACTCGCAAAGGCGGGTCGGCTTTTTTCATGCGCGACGTGGCGCGGTTCCGAAGGTGTAATATGTTGAAATCGAGAATACACCGTGAGGAGCCAGCCGTGCCCGAACCGCTGATCGTCACGTTCTACCGGAAGCTGCCGCAGCCGTCGCCGACCGATGACCGCGACCTCTGGCAGGCGGGAGTGCAGGACGCGATCCGCGAGTTCCGCCACTCGATCAAGAACAACTACACCGAAGGCACGCTCCAGCGGCTTGTCGGCCACGACGACCCGCTCGCCCGTCAGGCCGCGGTCCTCGCGCTCGGCCTCGTCGGCACCCTCGATTCCAACGCCGCCGTCGCCGCCGCGCTCCAGGATTCCGACTGGCTCGTGCGCCAGTTCGCCGAAGACGCACTCTGGGAAATCTGGTACCGCGGCGACAATGCCGAGTACTGCTGGTCCCTCCAGCAGGCGATGCAGCTCGGCGACTTCGCCCAGACTCTCGCCGCCCTGGACGACCTGATCCGCGAGGCGCCGGAGTTCGCCGAGGCGTACAACCAGCGGGCGATCCTGCTGTTCCGCCGGGGCGAATTCGCGCGGAGTGCCGCCGACTGCAAGGCTGTGCTGCGGATGAACCCGTACCACTTCGGTGCCGCGGCCGGCATGGGCCAGTGCTACCTGAAGATGAACAAGCCGCGCGCCGCCCTGCGGGCCTTCCGGCAGGCGCTCGAACTGAACCCGGCGCTCGTAGACCTGCGCGACGCCGTACAGGCCCTGCGGCAGGCGCTCGGAGAAGAGTGGGGAGATTGAATTTCCAGCCCGGAGCGCGAGTGACGGGCGAGCCACGCCCGCCGAGGCTCGCCCGTCGCTCGCGCTCCGGGCTGGAAATTCGGAAATAATACCCATGCCGCTCGCCTACCACATCACGTGGCACACCTACGGATCGTGGCTGCCAGGCGACGACAGGGGCTGGGTGAAGCGAGAGGTCCCCGGCATCCAACCGCCGGACGCCGAGCTCCGATCGCAAGTCGAATTCAACCTCGCCCACGAACGACCGCTATTGACGGATGAGCAACGTGCGATTGTCGAAGAGACCATCCGCGAGCATTGCCGCATTCGCAGTTGGACGTTGCACGCGGTCAACGTGCGGAGCAACCACGTTCATGTCGTCGTCACCGCGGAACGGAAACCCGAGGAGGTCATGCACCAGTTGAAGTCGTGGAGTTCACGGAAGCTGAATGAACAGGTTGGTGCGAAGACGCGCTGGTGGGCGTATCACGGCAGCACGAAATGGATCGTCGATCAGGCGTATCTCGCGAATGCGATTCGATATGTGCTTGAAAGACAGTGAGCGATTGACAACCCCGAGCGCAAGCGAGGGATAAGCTCGCCCGTCGCTCGCGCTCCGGGCTGGAATTACAGTCGAACAACACTCGACTTTCGAATCGACTCCTCCGCCGCTTCGATCATCGTCTGTGCCGTGATCGCATCCTCCAGGGTGCTCAGCGGCTTCTCGCCCAACCGCAGGCAGTCGACGAGGAAGTGCCGCACTTCGTTCATCACGCTGCCCTGGTAGGCCGTGTACGTCTGGCTGTGCACGAGGCCCGGCTTGATCTCGACGTGGTCGCGGTAGCTGTAGCGGGTGCTGCCGGCGGTGCCGATCACCTTGACCATCACCGTCCACGGGTCGGCCGCGTGGTCGTCGGCCGCGAAGCTCGCGCAGAAGTGGGCGAGCGCGCCGTTGGCGAGGCGCATCTGCACCATCGCGATGTCTTCTTCGGTGTACTCCTTGTAGTGCAGCGTCGCCTTCATGGCGCACAGTTCGACCGGCTTGCCCACGAGATAGAGCAGGATGTACGAGTGGTGCGTGAGGATCTGCCGCACGACGCCGGGGTAGCGCTTCGCGACTTCCTCCGGGTGGTGGATGTTGTACATCACGTACGCCGACACGATCTTGCCTAGGTCGCCGCCGTCGACAAGCTCCTTCGTGCGCCGCATGGACGACTCGTAGATGTAGTTGTGCCCCGGCAGGCAGACGAGGTCCTTCGCGTCGGCGAGTTTCTTCATCTCGGCGATCTGCGCCACCGATTCGCCGACCGGCTTCTCGACGAGCACGTGCTTGCCGGCCTTGAGCGCCGCGGCCGTGTATTCGAGGTGCGTCTCGAGGTTCGTGAGCACGAACACGGCGTCGATGGCCGGATCGTTCACGAGCGCGTCGACGGTCGGGTAGTTCTTGCAGCCGAAGTCCTTGGCGCGTTCCTTCGCGCGCTCCTGGCTGCGGTTCCAGAGGCCGACGAGCTTCGCCCCCGGCGTCCGTTCGACGGCCTTCGCGTGCAGGATGGCGATATCGCCGGCACCAATGAAGCCGACGCCGATGGTGTCCTTCGTGATCTTGGGCATGGGAGAAGCCTGTTACGGGATCCGGGTGGAGTTCGAATTAAAGTAGGAATCGGCACGACGAAGACCGAGTCGGTTTCCGCGCGGGAATTCCGGAATCCGGAATCGGGTCGGGCTCGTATACCCGTCGATCGCCCAACTTCCGTAGTCCCACGTCCGGACGATCTCCCATGGCCACATTGACCGCCGACTTCCTCGACAAGTTCGTTGGCAAGACCATTGTCGACATCTGCCCGCTGAAATTCGGAACGATCGGCGACAAGCACAACCACTGCGCGCACTTCGTCGGGCATGTGATGAAGCTCAACAACGCTTCGACCAACGGATTCACCTGTGCCGGCATGGTCTATTCCGGCAAATCGCATCCGGACGCCGGCGCGGTGATCCGCGTGAACGACCTCTACAACATCTGCATCGACATCGACGAACCCGACCCGCTGGGCTGCCTCGCCTACTACACGCTGCCGAACAACATCGACAAGAATGGATTCATGGGCACGATGTCGCAGAAGCACGTCGGCATCTGCCACGGCGGCTACGTCTACAACTACGGCAATTCGAAGGACGCGGTGCGCAAGGACAAGGTCGGCGATCTGGCGTCGCTCTACGGGGCAAAAACAATCACCCGCTACACGAAGCTCCCGCCGTTGTACACGCTGCTGACGCTGGAGGAGATCCAGGCACTGGTTCCGGCCCCGGCAAAGAAGCCCTAGGAACGGACGAAGAGCGTCGGAAGCCGTCTTCGGGTTCTCGGGAGCCGGGAACGCGGCAAACACCCGCTCCCGCTCACTTCGTTTCGCCGGGGTCTTCGGGCATCTCGAACTTGAGCGGCTGCCAGACGTGCGGGCGGTCGAGCGGTTCGATGCGCAGCTTCTCCTCGCCGGCCTGGAAGACGCGCACCGTGCCGGACGACTGGCTGACGACGAAGGCGATCGCCTTCGTCTTCTTGCTGATGGCGGCGCCGGAGAGGTGCCGGCTGCCGAAGCCTTTCGGGAGTTCGACCCCTTCGGTGGGCACGTCGAGGTAGACGCACGCCGCCTCGGCGATGCCGTCGCGGTCGATCAGGATCGCGCCGTCCAGTTTGGCGATCTCCTTGATCTGTTCGCGCACGTCGCGGAAGCGGATGTCCCGCTCCTTCTTGGTGTAGCCTCGGAATGGGTTGAAGTTGCGGAACTTGGCCATGCCGTGGACCTTCCGCGTGTCGCCGACGACAATGATCGCGCCGGTGGGGTGCCCCTCGCGGCCCTCGCGGCCGATCTCGGTGGCCAGTTCCACCACGGCCTTGAGCACGTCCTGCGGCACGCTCGTGCCCAGCTTGCGCAGGTCCTGCGAGGTCATCTTTTCGAGGTGTTCGCCGAGGTGGATGACACTCATGGTGTCGATCGGTTCGGGGGCATCCTCGGTACTGGCGATGCCGTTGTAGAGGACGACGACGTGCGCGCCGGGCTTCAGCTTGTCGTCCGTCACGGCGCGCAGGAGCGCGTTGCTGAGCCGTTCCTGCGTCGGTAGCGGATCGGGGTCGAGGTCGATGACCGTCCAGCCTTCGCGTTCGCGCAAGGTCTTGGTGAGCGCGGGGCTTTCCGCCGCGACGAAGAGTCGGCAGCCGAGCAGGCGCTGGGAGACTTCGTCCCAGTCGAGGGGTGTTTCGGTGAGGAGCAGCACGGCGTCGGCCGGCAGGACCCGCACGGTGTCGCGGGCCGCCTGGAGCAGCGCGGCCGTCTGCATCGGTAGCGTCATGGTCGCTCTTTCGGAGGCGTGTTGCCGTCCAATAGTAAGTGACGACCGGGCGGACCGCCAACGGTGCGCGCGAAGATTCGGACGATTTTTCCCAAGTATTCCGATTCGGGCTGGGCTTGACAGGTCCGCGCCCGGTGGCGGACCATCGGCGGACCCTCCGGAGGCTCTCCTGTGCCGGCCGACGGCGTTGAATTGCGGAAGGAATCCCGACTGCGCGTCGGCTGGTACCGGCTGCGGATCGCGCTCGCGACCGCAGACCGCCCCGCGATCCGCAAACGGGCCGAGTTATTCCTCGACGATGACGAGACGCCGCTCGAATCCTTCGAGTGGAATGTCGCACTCAACGAGGACTTGCTCGTTCGCATACCCCGCCCCGTGGAATCGCTTGCGCTGCGCTGCTCGCACCTCGCCGGCCCGTTCGAACTGGAACGCTTCGAGCTCCGGCCCGCGTCCCGCGTCCGGACGATGGCGCGGGCGATCCGTCTGAAACTCCAACTCCTGCAATCCTATCGCTGCTTCTGGCCTGTCGTCTCGCGCGGCGGAAAGCTGCTCCTCCGGGGCCGATTCCGCGAGTTCGGCCGCAAGCTCCTCCGCGGCATCCCGGACAGCCGCACGATGCGCGTGGAGGTGAAGCGGGCGGCGGAAGTGTCGGCGATGTGGTGGCGCCGGCGCGCGCCGACGGCGGCGGAGACGGCGGCTTGGAAAGCCGAGGCGAACGCGATTACCGACCCGAGGCCCGTGGCCGTGCTGATTCCCGCCGATCCGACGCGTGTGGATCATGCCCGGCAGGCGATCCTCAGCGTGCTACGGCAAGCCTATCCGCACTGGGAGCTGGCGCTCGCCTGGCCGACGCGCGCCGTGCCCGCACTCCTGCAGGACACGGCCCGATGGGACAACCGCATCCGCATCGTGCCGGGCGACGGCTGGGCCGACGCCATGACCCGGGCGATCGGTTCGTTCGAATCGGATCGCGTGCTGGTGCTGCCACCGGACTGGGAGCTGGCCGAGCCGGCACTGCTGCGTTTGGCCCCGACCGCGGGGGAAACCCGTGGCCCCGCCCTGCTACGGCGCGATCGTTTGGTCGCGGCCGCGCATCGGCTCGATGCACACTCCGCCGTCGGCGTCGTCCGCTGGGCCGAGGCGCTCGTCCCCGACACCGCGGCGAAACCCACCGAGCCGCTCGCGTTCCCACTCGACGGCGGGCGGGCGCTTGAAGTCCCACGCAGGGTTAATCAGGTTCATCCGCTCGTGCTCGCCGCCGACGTGCGCGGCATCGGCGGCTGGGATCACGTCGCCTTCGAAGTACTCACTGGGCTGCACTCCGCCGGCGTCCCGCTGCGGCAGCATTCCGTCGCGAAAATCTTCCCGGACCTTCTCCCGCCGCACCTCCGTCCGGAACCGCTCGCGCGCCGCAACGAGCCACAGCTCGTCGTCGCGCCGCCGTTCCTCGTCAAACGCTTCGGGATCGATGCGAACACCGCCGTCTACACCATGTGGGAGACCGACCGGATCGACCCGGCACACGTCGCAACGCTGAACCGCGCGCGTGTCGTAATCGTGCCCAGCCGCTGGGGCGCCGAGTGCTTCCGGGATTCCGGCGTGACGGCGCCGATCGAAGTCGTGCCGCTGGGGTACGATCCGCTCGTGTTCCACCCGACGCGCGAACCGAAGGTCGGCCCCGTCGTCTTCGGAACGGCCGGGGCGCTCAGTGCCGGCGGGTTGCGGAAGAACGTGCGCCGCGTCGTTGAGCTGTTCCGCCGCGCGTTCCCGACCGAGCCGGACGTGCGTCTGCGCGTGAAGATCACGCCGAACTGCCCGCCGTTCGAGATCGACGCCGACCCGCGCATCGAAGTGCTGCGGGCGAATCTGCCGTACGCGGACCTCGCGGCGTGGAATCGCTCGCTGGACGCCTACGTGAACGCCTCGTTCGCCGAGGGGTTCGGCCTGCACCTTCTCGAAGCGATGGCGTGCGGCGTGCCGATCGTCTCGACGCACTTCAGCGGGCTGACGGAATTCTTCGACGAAACCGCCGGCCTCGTGGTGCCGCACACGCTCATCGAGACGCGAAACGAATACTATCACGGCCACTGGGCCGACCCGGACGACGAAGCGATGATCGCGGCAATGCGGCGGGTGCGCGCGAATCGGAACGAAGCCGCCGTGTTCGGCGAGGCCGCGGCGGCGCGGGCGAGGCGCTTCACGTGGCGCGACACCGGCCGGCAGCTCCTCGCCGCGCTCCACCGACACGGATTCCTGGGTTCCTCATGAAGACGATCGCACTGGCGGCGCGCGTACTCAACGACGGCGACGCCATCGGGAACGACCTGCTGGGGATGGCGGACGCGTTGCGCGCCGACGGTTTCGGAGTCGCGCTCTTCGCCGAGAAGGCGCGCGTCGACGCCGATGTACGCCCACTCGCGGAGCTGGAGCCGTTCCTGGCAACGGGCGGCGCGGGGCTGATCCTGCACCTGTCCAACGATTGCGAGATTGGCGTCCGCGCCATCGAGCGCTTCCCGGCACGGTCCGTGGTGAAGGATCACAACGCGACGCCATCGCGGTACTTTGAAAACGCCGATCCGGCCCTTGTCCGCGAGACGACACGCGGCCGCGAACAGGCGGCCCGGCTCGCCAAACTCGGCGTCCGCTTCTGGGTCGATTCCGAATTCAATGTGCGCGACCTCGCCGCCGTCGTGCCGGGGTTCCGCGCCGACATCCTCGCGCCGTTCCACCAGTCCGAGGCGCTCGCACGGGTGTCGCCCGATACCGACCACCTGGCCGGCCTGGACGACTGGGCCACGACGCTGCTCGCCGTCGGTCGCGTGGCCCCGAACAAGAACCTCGAACTGGCGATCGACACGCTCGCCCGGCTGCGGGATCGCGAACCGTCGGCGCGGCTGATCGTCGCCGGCGAACACTTCTTCCCCGGCTACTCCGAACGGCTCGGGGCACGCGCCCGGCGGCTCGGCGTCGAAGACGGCTTCCTCGTCACCGGCCGGGTGACCGCCGGTCAGTTGAACGCGCTGTATCAATCGGCGGATCTGCTGCTGGTGACGAGCGAGCACGAGGGGTTTTGCGTGCCGTTGGTGGAGGCGATGGCGCTGGGCGTGCCGATCGCGGCGCTCCCGCGCACGGCGGTGCCCGAGACGGCCGGGGACGCGGCGCTCTACGCGGAGGACGCCGCCGGGCTGGCGGACGCCGCGCATCAGATCGTGTCCGACGGCCCCCTGCGCGAAGCCCAGATCCGCCGCGGCTTCGCCCGCTATCGCGAACGCTACTCGACCACCGCGATCGCCACCCGCTTCCGCGCGCTCGTCGCGAACGCGTTCACTTCTTCTTCGGCGCGGCCTTCGGCAGCGTGATCGGGAACTCCTTCGATTCCGTCCGCGCCGTCTTCAGGTACGCTTCGATCTTCGCCACGACCTCCGGGTGTTCCGCCGCGACGTTCTTCGCCTCGCCGGGGTCGGCGACGACGTCGTACAACTCGAGCTTCGCCCCCGGCGCGAGGCGGATCGCCTTCCAGTTCTTGTGCCGCACCGCCTGCTTCGTCCCGCCTTCGTGGAACTCCCAGTAGAGGAACTCGTGCGTCTTCTGTTCGCCCTTGCCGGTGAGCGTCGGCAGGATCGACAAGCCATCCGTCTTTCCCGGTACGGACTGGCCGAGGAGATCGGCGACGGTGGGCAGGAAGTCCCAGAAGGCGGTGACGTGTTCGCTCGTGGTGCCGGGCTTCACGGCGGCGGGCCAGCGGACGATGAACGGCACGCGAAGGCCGCCGTCGGTCATCGCCCGCTTGATGCCGCGGAACGGTCCACTGCTGGCGAAGAACGCCGGATCGTTCCCGCCCTCCCGATGTGGGCCGTTGTCGCTCGTGAAGATGACAATCGTGTCCTTCGCCAGGTCGAGTTCGTCGAGCTTCTTCAGGAGTGTGCCGATGTCGCGGTCGAGCCGCGTAATCATCGCCGCCTTCTTCTTCTCCTGCATCGGCCAGTTCTCGTTCGCGTACGGCTCCTCGCTCGGCACCTCGTTCCCGTCCTTGTCGTGGCGCGTCTTCTCGTTGTTGGCGTGCGGCAGCGTCGAGGCGAAATAGAGGAAGAACGGCTTCGTCTTGTTCGCCTCCACGAACGCGAGCGAATCCTTCAGGAACAGATCGGGCGTGTAGATCGTCGGCTTGGCGGCGACGTTTTCGACCGATTCGTGCTGCACGTTCTGCGGGATCGGCTCGCGCGTGTCGTTGCGGATCAGGTAGTCCGGGTAGTAGTTGTGGGCGTGGTGCTGGTTCAGGTAGCCGTAGAAGTGGTCGAAGCCTTTCTTCGTGGGAATGCCGGTGGAGTTCTCCTCGCCGAGGCCCCACTTGCCGACGAGCGCGGTGGCGTAGCCGGCCTTCTTCAACATCTCCGCGACGCACAGGTCGCCGGGGGCGAGGGGCACGTTCGATCGCGGCGATCCGCCGCCGCCGTTGCCGCGCGTGCGGCAGTGGCCGGTGTGCAGGCCGGTCATCAGCGCGCAGCGGGACGGCGCGCAAACGGTACTGCCGGCGTAGGCGTGCGTGAAGCGCATGCCATCCTTCGCCAGCTTGTCGATATTCGGCGTCTGGATCTTCGCCTGTCCGTAGCAGCCGACGTCGCCGTAGCCGAGATCGTCCGCGAGGATGAAAACGATGTTCGGCGTGCGCGCCGGCTCGGCCGCGCTGGCGAGAGAGCCGAGGAACAGGAACAAGGAGAGAATTCCCGTTTTCATTCGTGCCTTTCGTGCGATGGGGGGATTCAATGTCGGGACGAGCCGTGCTCCTGGTAAAGTCGCGGTTCAAGACTTACTCCCTCGCCCCCGCTTCGGGGGAGAGGGCCGGGGTGAGGGGGCGAGGGCTTATTCGGTCCAGGTACCTCGTGCTGCAATTGTGAAGACCCCCTCACCCCGACCCTCTCCCCCGCAAAGCCGGGGGAGAGGGATTCGAGCGGAAACACGACCAACCTCCACTCCCGACGTGCCCTATGCTGCGTCCACTCGTCGCATCGGTGTTGATCTTATCCCACGCGTCGCTCGTGAACGCGGAAACGAAACGGCCGAACATCGTGTTCTGCTTCGCGGACGACTGGGGCCGGTACGCCTCGGCGTACGCGAAGCACGAATCGCGGCCGACGCCGAACGCCGTGGTGAAGACGCCGAACATCGACCGCGTGGCGGCGCGGGGGGTGCTGTTCCGCAACGCCTTCGTGAACGCGCCGTCCTGCACGCCGTGCCGCAGCGCGCTACTCTCCGGCCGGTACTTCTTCAACACCGGCCGCGGCGCGATCCTGCAGGGCGCCGTCTGGGATACGGCCATTCCCGCGTGGCCCTTGTTACTCAAAGACGCTGGCTACCACATCGGCAAGACGGCGAAGGTCTGGAGCCCCGGCACCCCGGCGGACGCCCCCTTCGGCATGCAGAAGCATGCCTACCAGAAGGCCGGCATGCGCTTCAACAACTTCTCCGAGACCGCCACGACGATGGTGAAGAACGGCAAGACCGTCGACGCCGCCCGCGAGGAGTTGCTCGCCGAAGTGCGCGGGAACTTCACCGACTTCCTCAAGGCGCGCGAAGGGGACAAACCGTTCTGCTACTGGTTCGGCCCGACAACGGTCCACCGCACCTGGATCAAAGGCTCCGGGAAGGCGCTCTGGAACATCGACCCGGAAAGCCTGAAGGGGAAGCTGCCGGCGAACCTGCCCGACGTGCCGGAAGTCCGCGAGGACTTCGCCGACTACCTTGGCGAAGCGCAGGCTTACGATGCCTATGTCGGCGTCCTGCTGAAACAGCTCGAGGTTTCGGGCGAACTCGCCAACACCATCGTCGTGGTCTCCGGCGACCACGGCGCCCCCGGATTCCCCGGCGGCAAGTGCAACCTCTACGACTTCGGCGTCGGCGTCGCCCTGATGGCCGCCGGTCCCGGCATTCCCAGCGGCCGGCATGTCGACGACTTCGTCAACCTCATGGACCTCGCGCCGACCTTCCTCGAACTCGGCGGCGTCGAACTCCCGAAGGGGATGAACGGCCAATCGCTCGTTCCGCTGTTGCGATCCGACAAGTCCGGCCAGGTCGATCCGGCACGCACGTGGGTCGTCACCGGGCGCGAGCGGCACGTCGGCGGCGCGCGGGCCGGCAACCTGCCCTACCCCCACCGCGCCCTGCGCACCAAGGACTTCCTCTACATCCGCAACTTCGCCCCCGACCGCATGCCGATGGGTGAACCCGGCAACCTCGACGCTCCGGCGAAGGATCTGGAATCGGTCACGTACACCGCCTACTCGGACATGGACGCCAGCCCGGCGAAGGCGTGGCTGATTGCGAACCGGAACGATCCGAAGTGGAAGTGGCACTACGACTACGCCTTCGGCAAGCGTCCGGCGGAGGAACTGTATGAACTGGCGAGCGACCCGGACCAGGTGAAGAACGTGGCCGGCGATGCGAAGCACGCGGCGGCGAAGGCGGAGCTGTCGGCGAAGCTGCTGCGCATTCTCACCGACGCCGGCGATCCGCGCGTGACCGAGCCGGAATGCCGATTCGAGCGCCCGCCTTTTCTGGAAGTGCCGGCGAACAAGCCGAAGCGATGACTATTCGTAGAACGCGGCGGCGGCGAAGCTGACGCTCTCGTGGCCCTGCGGATGGACAAATTGCTGATAGTGCAGCGTCGTCCCCTCATTGGGTTGAGCGGCGGCCAGCGCCACGTACGTCGGCGGCAGACCGCAGATGCGGCGGGCGTCGCCCTCATCGGCGATCGTCTCGAAATATCCGTTCCGGTTGGCGGCCTTCAACGTGTCGAGGATCGCCTCGTCGCGTTGACGGCTTTCGGCCAGGAACGGCGAGCGCACCGGCTCCGGGTCGCCGAACTTCGGGCCGACGTGCGCGAGGTCCCCGCTGATGACGTAGCAGACCGGTTCCCCGGCCGCCGCCTCCGCGCTCCTCAGGGCGTCGATCATGCGGGCGATCTCGTCGACCTGATCCGGTGCGGTCCGCGACGCCACGCAGTCGCCGAACGAACCCACCAGCAACGGCACGATGCGGAACGGCCGGTCGCCGAGCAAGTGCTGCAACACGACGACTTCCAGCTCGATCGAATGCTCCGGCAGGTGCGCGAACGGATCCTCGAAGACCGCCGGTCCGCACGCGGCCGCGATCCGATCGACGGACGCGCGGTCGGTTTCGACCATCCCGAGCGGCGTGACGAAGTTCATGCGCGTGAGCGAGAAGCGGGCCGGGGAGTAGTGCGAGGTGCCGATGACGAAGAACAGCCGGGCGTCGGTCTGTTCGATCAGGGTCTTGAAGGCATGGCCGTAGGTGACGTTGCCGCGGTCGTAGTCCATGTGGGGGGCGAGGACGGCGCGGAGGCGCGGGTTGTCGATCGCGCGTCCGTTCGGCAGTCCGGGGCCGCCGGGGGCGGTGAAGAGCCGGTCCATCTTGGCGCGGATGGCGGCCGGTTCGAGCGGGTAGCAGCCGACGCAGGAAGGCCGGCGAATCGTGCCGGCGAGATAGTCGCGGAAGGCGAAACCGTCGAGGTAGAGTTCGCGGTCGAGCCGTTCGGCGAAGGCGGCGAGGGATTGGGGCGAGGGCGCGCCGGCGCCAAAGCGGACCGTCAGCGTGGCATGGATCTCCGCGATCGTGAGTTGGCCGTTGAAGAGGTTGACCGCTTCGAGGTCGAACTCGGAGATGGGGATGGGCGGCCCGGCGATGCGGCGGGGGTCGTAGAGCCAGAGTTGGCCCCGTTCGCGGGCGGCTTCGAGCCAGGGCCAGCGCGCGGGGCGCAGTTCGGTCGAGAGATAGACGGACATGCCCCGATTGTGCGGGTCCGGCCCGCCCTCGTCAAGCACGAGGATCAGCGGGTTCCCATCGACAACAATCCGACGAGCGCCGCACCACAAACGAGGGCGAGCGCCAACCAGATCCATCGACCACCGAGCAATCCCGGATGCGGGGCTGCCGACGGATTACGGAACAACCGATCGGCCTTCAGCGCCGTGCTCTGCCCGCGCGTGTTGTCGATTGGTTTTGGCTTTTCGGGAACTTTCAATTCGACGACGATCGCCGGCGGCTTCGGTTTGCTGCGGACCTTCGGCGCCGGCGTCGCGGGGACCTCCTGCGGAATCCCCGGTCGCGCGGGCAGCGTTTCCTGCGCGGCGTTCGCCTTCGTCTGCTGCTGCGCCTGCGACGCCGGCAGTTTCGGGTTCGTGTCCGAGTGGAAGCGGATCGCCGAACCGCTCGCGGACGCCTGCGAACCGGACCGGTCGACCATGTTCATGGACACCCAACCATTGAGGCTGATCCCCGATCGTGCCAGCGAGGCGCTCCCGGGCGACGGAAAATCCTCCTCGGTCGGCGGGACCGGCTTCACGAACGGCGCGAGCGCCTCGAGCAGATCCGTCGCGGTGCGGTAGCGGTCGTCGGGCTTCTTGGCGAGCAGGCGATGGACGACGACGGCGAGGCCTTCGGGCACGGCGGGGTTCAACCCGCGGATCGGCGGTGCCGGCTTCGTCTGGTGCGCGATCAGCTTTTGCGACATCTTGTCCGAGGGGAACGGCGGCTGGCCGGTCAGCAGGTAGTACGCCGTGCAACCCAAGCTGTAGAGGTCGGCACGGCCGTCGACCTTCGAGCACTCGATCGCCTGCTCCGGGGCGAGGTAATCGGCAGTGCCGAGCATCTTCGCCCCTTCGCCGCGGGTCAGCGCGTCGTCGTCCAGTTCCGAGCGGACAAGGCCGAGGTCGACGATGCGCACGACGCCGGAGCGGTCGAGCAGCAGGTTCGCGGGCTTGATGTCACGGTGAACGAGTTGGAAGCAGTGGATGGCTTCCAATCCGTTGGCGATCTGCCAGAGGTAGTGCGCGGCCCGGCCCGGTTCGAGCGGTCCACGCCGGGCGACCAGTTCGTGCAGGGTCGTGCCGTCGATGTACTCCATCACCAGGAACGAAACGTCGCCATCCATCTCCAGGTCGTAGGCGCGGACGATGTTCGGGTGTTCGACGGCGGCGGCGGCCTTCGCCTCGCGCTGGAATCGCTCGCGCGCGAACTCGTTGTCGCAGCGGTCGGGCGGCAGCACCTTGATCGCCACGCGGCGTTTCATGGTCGCATGTTCGGCGAGGTAGACCTGACCCATGCCGCCCATGCCGATCCGGTCCAGCAGTCGATACTTGCCAAGCACGAAACCCTTGTGCCGGCCCTTGAGCAGCTGTTCCGCCTGGAATGGGGTCAGCGTACCGTCGGCCTGGAGCTGACGAATGACGGCGGCCGGGTCGCTCTCCGCTTCGCACGACAACGCGTCCAGGCGATCCGAGGCCACCAACTGGCTCTTGCGAATGACTTCCAGAATATCGGCGGTCGAGGTTGGTGCGGGCATGGGAAAATCACAATTAGAGGCGGTCTATAAATGGCGGGCACTGGAAGTTAGTCCGCGATTCAGACGCGGGTGAAACGGGATGTATGAAAAACCAGCGATGGGCCGGCGACCTGTCCGGCGTTCGGGCGCGCCGACGGGTTCGTGTTACCGCGGAACAACGATTTCACGATCTCAGTCGAATAGTCGGGTGCCAGTGAAAGGCGGATTGGTTGGCGTTTTCGACTTTCCCCGCGACCGCGCATTATCGTCAACGATCGTCCGGAACTCGTCGTGGCGGTTTCGGGAAGCCTCGCCCGTGGAGTGACTTGGAAATGATCGACCTCGATATTCCAAACGGGCGACGCGGGAAATACTCTCTAGCTTACGGTCTGCCGATGAAGCCCCGTGTCCGGTCGGTCACACAGCGACCTCTCGTAAGCGGGAACGCAACCGGACCTTGATGGTTCCCCGAGGAGGCAACGGAATGACGGTTGCGTTACTATTCGCGATGTCGGCTCTGGGGGCCGGCTCCGATTTCCCGCCGGATCAGAGCAAGCTGCCGGTCACACCGCCGAAGGGCGCGACGGTCCTGCTCGACGACAAGGGGAACCACAAGTTCCTGAGCATGGCGGGCGGCGCGATCGACTGGCCGATCGAGAACGGCGTCATCACGTCGACCTCGAACAAGAAGAACCAGAACCACATCGTCTCGAAGCTGCACTTCAAGGACGCGGACATCCACGTGGAGTTCCTGCTGCCGGAGAAGGGGCCGGGGAACAGCGGCGTGTACATCCACGGGAACTACGAGGTGCAGGTCTTCAACTCGTTCGGTAAGGAGAAGGTGACGCAGGACGATGCCGGCGCCGTATACGGGTTCTCACCTCCCCTTGTGAACGCCTGCCGCAAGCCGGGGGAGTGGCAGGTCTTCGATATCCGCTACCGCGCCCCGCGGCGGGACGAAAAGGGTTCCATCGTCGAGAAGGGGACAATCACCGCATGGTACAACGGCCAGAAGGTGCAGGACGGCGCGACCTTCGGCGAGCCGAAGTCGACGTTCCATCCGTTCCGGTTCGGTAACACGCCGTACCTGGACGCGATCCGCGACCGGCAAAAGAAGACGATGACCGGACCGGTGTTCCTCCAGGACCACGGCAACCCGGTGAAGTTCCGCAATGTCTGGGTCGTGCCGGCGGACGACAACGCCTTCGAGTACGAACCTGCGAAGAAGTGAATCGGGAAGATGATGTTGGTTTTTGCCCCGAAGGGGCAACGGCGTGTAGCCACGGGTGGAGCGCAGCGGAACCCGTGGAGGTGAATACGGGTACACTCGCCCCGAAGGGGCGAAGGGGCGAAGGGACGATCCCCGCTCCCGCGACCCCTGCCGGGGTCGATTTGTTCGGTTTGACGACCACGGGTTCCGCTGCGCTCCACCCGCGGCCCCTCCGGGGCCAAGAAGGATCGACTTCGGATTCTCGTTCTGGAAATTCGTTCGGGTGCTTCCATTGCGATGCTTGTAGCATCGGGTGCTGCGTCGAAGTTGGAACCACTCGAATCGCTTTCACTCCATCGCCATCGAGGCCGCCGTGAACCTCCCACGAATACTTTCGTCGCTCCTCGTGTTCGCCGTCTACGGCTCGCTGCACGCCGACGATTCGCTGCTCACCGTTCATCGCCTGTTCGGCACCAACGAGTTCGCCACGGACCCGCTGCCGGCGCGGCAGTGGAGCAAAAAGACCTCGTCGTACTTCACTTTGGAGAAGGGCGAACTGGTTCGCAACGATCCGGCCACCGGCCAGAAGGATGTTGTCGTTCCGACGTCGGCGTTTACGCCGACGGGTGCGAAACAACCGCTGGCGGTCGACGCGTACGAACTTTCCGCCGATGAATCCAAAGTTCTGATCTTCACGAACAGCCAGCGCGTCTGGCGCCGGAACACCCGCGGCGACTACTGGGTGCTCGATGTGGGGGCGAAGACGCTGCGCAAGCTCGGCGGCGATGCCACGCCGGCGTCGCTCATGTTCGCCACCTTCTCGCCCGACGGCACGCACGTCGCCTTCGTCCGCGACAACAACCTTTACGTCCAGCATCTCGCCACCCTTGCGATCACGCCGCTGACCGCCGACGGATCGAAGACGATCATCAACGGCACGTCCGACTGGGTGAACGAGGAGGAGCTGGACCTGCGGAATTGCTTCCGTTGGAGTCCGGACAGCCAGCACGTTCTGTTCTGGCAGTTCGACACCACCGGCGTGCCGGAGTTCCACCTCGTCGATACCGTCGCCAGCAAGACGCCGAAGATCACCACGTTCGCCTATCCGAAAGTGGGCGAGAAGAACTCGGCGACCCGGCTCGGCATCGTCCCGGCTGCGGGAGGCAAGGCGCAGTGGATCGAGTTCCCCGGAGACCCGCGTGAGCACTACCTGCCCCACGCCGAATGGACGCCGGACGGCGCGAGCGTGCTGGTGCAGCGCTTCAACCGGCTGCAAACGGAGCTGACGGTGTGGCGCGTCGATCCCGCCACGGGGAAAGGGAAAGCAGTCTTCACCGAGAAGGATTCCGCCTGGCTGGAGAACGAGAACCCCTTCCGCTGGCTCGACGGCGGCAAGAGCTTCCTCTGGCTGAGCGAGCGTTCCGGCTGGCGGCACGCGTACCGCGTCTATCTCGATGGCTCCCCGACGGAATCGATCACGTCGGGCGACTTCGACGTGCTGGGAATCGAAGCGATCGATGAGAAGAATCACTGGTTGTACTTCGCGGCTTCCCCGGAAAACGCCACCCAACGGCACCTGTACCGTGCGAATCTCGTTGGTATCGGCGGCGCTTGGGAAGTGCTTACGGACGAGAAACGAGGCGGCTGGCATACGTACGACTTCTCACCCGATGCGAAGTGGGCCGTGCATACGTGGTCGAACTTCACGACCCCTCCGGTGGTGGAGTTGGTGCGCGCCGGCGAGAATACGCCCGCTCCTGTTCGCACGCTCGCCGACAATGCCAAGCTGCGGGAGAAACTGGCCGCATTGCGTCGACCCGCCATCGAATTCATCAAGGTGCCGATCGGCAATGGCGTGACGCTCGATGGATGGAGCATGAAGCCGGCGGCGATCGAGGAGAATGTCAAGCTGCCGCTGCTGATGCACGTCTATGGCGAGCCGCACGGGCAGACGGTGCGGGACGCGTGGCCCGGCCCGCGCGGGCTGTGGCACTGGATGCTCGCACAACAGGGGTTCGTGGTGGCGAGCGTCGACAACCGCGGCACGAACGTCCCGCGTGGTCGAGAGTGGCGGAAGTCCGTTCACAAAAAGATCGGCATCGTCGCCCCCGGCGAGCAGGCCGCGGCCGTCCGCGAACTCTTGAAGCGCTGGCCGGAGGTCGATCCGACCCGCGTCGGTTCGTGGGGCTGGAGCGGCGGCGGCAGCATGAGCCTGAACGCGATCTTCCGCCACCCGGACCTCTACCGCACCGCCATCGCCGTGGCCCCCGTGGCCGATCAACGGCTCTACGACACGATCTACCAGGAACGCTACATGGGCCTGCCGACGGACAACGCCGCCGGCTACCGCGATGGATCGCCCATTACGCACGCCGTCAAGCTCCGCGGCAACCTGCTCCTCGTCCACGGCACCGGCGACGACAACTGCCACTATCAGGGTACCGAACGCCTGATGGAAGAACTGATCGCCATGGGGAAACGGTTCAGCGTGCTGCCGTACCCGAACCGGACCCACGCCATCCGCGAGGGACGGAACACCGACCAGCATCTCATGGAGGCGATGATGCGGTACCTGGTGGACAACCTGCAATCGCCGCACGCCCCGGCACCCGAACCGGTGTACGACACGCGCACGATCCGCGGCTGGACGGTCCACGTCAATCGCGTCCTGCTCGCCGCCGACGCCCGGCTCACAGCGAAGGCGATGGAGATCCTCGACAAGCAGCTCGCGGAGATCGTGAAGGTCGTGCCGAAGGCGGCGGTGGCGAAGCTGCAGGAAATCCCGCTCTATTTCAACCCGGAGTACCCCGGCGTGCGCCCGCTCGCCGAGTACCACCCCGGCGCGGGCTGGCTGCGTTCGCAGGGACGCGACCCCGCGATGGCGAAGGCGGTCGAGTTCCACAGCGTGCGCATCTTCGAGGCGGAAGCGAACCGGATGCCGAACGTGACCCTGCACGAACTGGCGCACGGCTACCACGACCGCGTCGTGGCGAAGGGGTTTGCCAACCCAGAGGTTGCCGCCGCGTACGCCCGCGCGAAGGAATCGGGGAAGTACGACAAGGTGGAGCGCCACCTCGGCAACGGCCGGCCGAACACCTTCGAAAAAGCCTACGCGATGACGAACCCGATGGAGTACTTCGCCGAGACGACCGAGGCGTTCTTCAGCCGGAACGATTTTTACCCGTTCAATCTCGACGAGCTGAAAAAACAGGACCCCAACATGGTCGAGGTGTTGGCGAAACTTTGGGGCGTGGAAAAGCTGCCCGTCCCGGCCGCCGCGCCGCCGACGCTTGCGCAACGGCTGTTGCAGGAATCGCCGGCGGAACTGGCGAAGGCGGCGCGGGCGCAGGGCGACGCCGGCCGCGGGGCGGTGCTGTTCTTCCAGCCGTTCCTCACCTGCGCCCGATGCCACGATCCGGAGCTCGGCACGAAACTCGGCCCCGACCTCGCCCAGGCCGGTAAGGAGGCGACCGCCGAGTACCTCATCGAATCGGTGCTGGCACCGTCGAAGGTGCTCAAGAAAGGCTACGAACCGCTCACCGTCAGCATGACCGACGGGCGGACGATCACCGGTCAACTCGTCGGCGAGAAGGACGGCACGCTCACCCTGATCGACCCCGCCGGCGGCAAGACGATCGCGATTCCCACGGCCGACATCGAGAAGCGATCGACCGGTTCGGTGTCGCTCATGCCGGAGGGCTTGGCGAACATGCTGTCCGACCGCCAGCAGTTCCTCGACCTCGCGAAGTACCTGATCGAAGTCGCCGAGGGTGGGCCGACGCGGGCGAAGGAACTGCGCCCGGCGCAGACGGTGTTCGTTCTACCGGAGTACGAGAAGACGATCGACCACGCCGGTCTGATCCGCAAGCTCGACGACAAGGCGTTCCAGCGCGGCGAAGCGATCTACACCCGCGTCTGCGCCAACTGCCACGGCACGCACACCCAGCCCGGCTCGCTGCCCACGTCGCCGAAGTTCGCGTCCCATACCTTCAAGAACGGCAGCGACCCGCACAGCCTCTACCGTACGCTCACCCACGGCTACAACCTGATGGCCCCGCAGACGTGGATGGTGCCGCGCCAGAAGTACGACGTGATCCACTACCTGCGCGAAGCGTACCTGAAGCCGCACAACCCGACGCAGTATTCACGCATCGACGATGCGTACCTCGCGAAGCTCCCGAAGGGCACGACCTTCGGCCCCGCGCCGGCGAGCGTCGATCCGTGGATGGCGATGGACTACGGCCCGAGCCTGATGAACACGTATGAGGTCGGCGGCCCGGGGCCGAACATCGCCTACAAGGGGATCGTGGTGCGGCTGGATTCGGGCAGTGGCGGCGTCTCGCGCGGCACGCGCTGGGCACTCTTCGACCACGATACGCTCCGCTTCGCCGCCGCGTGGACTGGCTCCGGATTCATCGACTGGAAGGGGATCCACTTCAACGGCCAGCACCAGGTGCATCCGAAACTCGTCGGCGAGCGGCACGTCGAGAACCCGGTCGGACCCGGATGGGCGAACCCGGCGACGGGGACTTTCGCCGACCCGCGCCCGAAAGGCCGCGACGGCCGGCCGTACGGTCCGCTCCCCCGCGAGTGGGCGCAGTTCAAAGGCACCTACGCCTACGGCGACCAGACGGTGATCGCCTTCACCGTCGGCGACGCGTCGATCCTGGAACTCGAAGGTGCGGAAGCGAACGGTGTTTTCACCCGTACGCTGGAAATCGGCAAGTCGTCTCACGACTTGCTCGCCCGCCTCGCGCCGGAGGGGGCCGCTGTCGCCGTGATTGGTGACAGCAAGGTGACCGTGGTGAAACGAGACGGCTTCCACGTGCTGGCCGTACCGGCCACTGCGACGCCCACGCTCGTGAAGGTATTGATGGCCAAGGGCGGGACGGAACTTGCTTCCTTCGCCAAGACGGCTCCGCGCGCCTTGAAGCCGCTGACCGAAGGCGGCCCGAAGCGATGGCCGGAGACGCTCACCACGACCGCGACCCTCGGCAAGAACACCGGCCCCTTTGCCGTCGATACCTTCGAGCTGCCCGTCCGCAACCCGTGGAACGCTCTCATCCGCCCGACCGGGTTCGACTTCCTCAACGACGGCAAGAGCCTAGCCGTCTGCACCTGGGACGGCGACGTGTGGCGCGTCGACGGAATCGAGAAACCGGATGCCGGGTTGACATGGCGGCGGATCGCCTCCGGCCTGTTCCAGCCGCTCGGCCTGAAGGTCCGGGATGGGAGTATCTTCGTCTGCTGCCGCGACCAGATCGCCAAGCTCCACGACCGCAACGGCGACGGCGAGACCGACTTCGTCGAGTGCTTCAACAACGACCACCAGGTGACGGAGCACTTCCACGAGTTCGCGATGGGCCTGCAGACCGATGCGGACGGGAACTTCTACTACGCCAAGAGCGGCCGGCACGCCCTGCCCGCGCTCGTGCCGCACCACGGCACGCTGCTTAAGGTGAGCAAGGACGGCGCGAAGACCGACATCCTCGCCACCGGATTCCGCGCTGCCAACGGCGTCTGCCTGAACCCCGACGGCACCTTCTTCGTCACCGATCAGGAAGGATTCTGGACGCCCAAGAACCGCATCAACAAGGTCGAAGTCGGCGGCTTCTACGGCAATCTCTTCGGCTACACCGACATCACCGACACCGCCGACTCGGCCATGAAGCAACCGCTCTGCTGGATCACGAACGCCTTCGACCGCTCGCCGGCGGAACTGGTCTGGGTTCCCGAAAAAACGTGGGGGCCGCTTGCCGGCTCGCTCTTGAACACTTCCTACGGCATGGGGCAGATCTTCGTCGTGCCTCACGAGACGGTGAACGGCCAGGCGCAGGGCGGGATGTGCGCCCTGCCGCTGCCGACGTTCCCCACCGGTGTGATGCGGCCGCGCTTCCACCCCACCGACGGCCACCTCTACGCCTGTGGCATGTTCGCCTGGGCCGGCAACGTCACCGTCCCCGGCGGATTCTACCGCGTGCGCTACACCGGCCAGCCCGCCGACCTGCCCATTGGGTTGAAAGCCAAGACCGGCGCGGTGGAACTCACCTTCACCGACCCGCTCGACCCGAAGGCCGTGAATGCGAAGAGCTTCGACGTAAAGGTTTGGGGCTTGAATCGGACCAAGAATTACGGCTCGAAGCACATCGACGAGAAACCGCTCGCGCTGGCGAAGGCGACCCTTGCCGCCGACGGCAAGACCGTGCGGCTCGACCTGCCCGACCTCGCCCCGACCTGGTGCATGGAGATCCGCTACCGGCTGACCGGCGCCGACGGCCGACCGATCGCGGGCACCATCCACAACACGATCCACGCGCTCGGGCGCTGAAACGCTTGCGTCACTTGCCGATCTTGTACAGGTGCTTCTCGCCGCGGACGTAGATCGCGCCGTCGGCGAACGCCGGGGATGTGTAGCACTTCTCGCCGAGGGGATTCTTCGCGAGCACCTCGAAGGTGTCCGACGCCTTCACGACGGTGGTGACGCCGTCGTCGTCGATGAAGTAGATTCGCCCCTCGGCCGCGACGGCGGAACCGCTGTAGTGCCGGCCGATCCGCTCCTTCCACTTCAGCGCGCCGGTCTTCGCGTCCCAGCAGGTGGCGATGCCATTGTCGGCGGCGGTGAAGAACCAGTTCCCATCGGCGACGGGCGACGGCACGTAACCGCCCTCGTTCTTCTTGGACCAGGCGATGTGGGATTTCGTCACGTTGCCGAGTCCGTCGGGCTTGATGGCCATGACCCAGTATTCGGGGAAACCGGCCGTGAGGAAGAACAGGCCGTTTGCATGGACCATGCTGGAAACGAACTGCTCGGTGGGGCCGTCGACGATCCAGAGTTGCTTGCCGGTGTCGGGGTCGTAGCCGCAGACGCACTTCGAGCCGGTCATCACCATCTGGCTGCGGCCGGCGGCGTCGAAGACGACGGGCGGGCAATACGATCGCGTCTGGTTCGGCCGGTCGATGCGCCACTTCTCCTCGCCCGTGCGCTTGTCGAAGGCGACGACGTAAGCCACGGCGTCCTGGTCGCAGTTGACGATGAGTAGATCCTTGTGCAGCAGCGGGGAACTGCAGAAGCCGTGCTTCGAGTGGAACTCGCCCGGCGATTTCTCCCAGAGCTTCTCGCCGGCGACGGAGTAGCAGTAGACGCGGGCGCGGGGCTTGTCGAAGAAGCTGACGTACACGCGCTCGCCGTCGCAGGCCGGCGTGGAACTGGCGAAGCTGTTCAGGGCGTGCTTGCCTTCGAGCGGCGAAACGAGAATGACGCGCTCCCACTTCACCTCGCCCGTGGCCTTGTCGAGGCAGTAAAGCACGCGGGCCTTGTCCTTCTCGACGCACCCCGTGACGAAGACGCGGTTGCCGACGACGATCGGGGACGAGTGCCCGCCGCCGGGCAGGGGCGTCTTCCAGGTCACGTTCTCGGTGGCACTCCAGTGGAGCGGAAAGCCGGTGTCGGTAGTGCGGCCGTCGCGGGTCGGGCCGCGCCAGGAGGGCCAGTCGGCGGCGAGGGACGCGATGGCAGCGAGAACGAGGAACGCGCGCGGCATGGATCGCTCCGGCAATGTGATGGTTCGGTGGGAAGTCGTTGTACCAAAAGCCAAGCCCCGCGACGAACGTCGCGGGGCTTCGGGGGTTTTTCGATGTCCTCGATCAACCGACGAACACGCCGCCCTGGAAGCCGGCGAAGGCGTCGAACTCGAACGCGACGGGCGGCTGGGCCGCGCCGAGGATGTTCTTGCCGTAGTACGCCGTGAGGCGGCTGCCGGCCCCGGTGCCGGCCCCGGTGATGAGGTCGGCCTTGTCGTCGCCGTCGAGGTCCTTGACGGCGATGCGGACGCCGCCGCGGTTGTTGGGGTCGCCGCCGAAGAAGTTGGCGACGATGGTCTGCTGGTTGGCGAGGAGGCTGGCGCCGTCGAAGGCGGTGACGCGGGGTCCGCCGCCGGGTCCGCCGCCGACGATGAGTTCGGCCTTGCCGTCGCCGTCGAGGTCGCCGGCCGCGACGAAGACGCCGTTGCGGAGGGTTTCTTCGAAGGCGAAGAAGTCGTTGAAGACCTTGACGAGTTTGCCGGTGGTGGCGAGGGACTGGCCATCGTAACCGGCCACGCGTGGGCCGCCGCCGAAGCCGGCCGCGACGATGAGGTCGCCGAAGCCGTCGCCGTTGATGTCGCCGACGGTGGCACGGGCACCGCCGCGGAAGTTCGGGTCATCGATGCCGAAGAAGTCGGCGATGACGGTGAAGTTCGTGCCATCGAGCACGGTGACGCGCGGGCCGCCGCCTTCGTCGGGCGTGATGATCAGTTCCGGTACGCCGTCGCCGGTGAGGTCGCCGCCGGTGATGTAGATGCCGCCGAGGAAGCTGGCTTCGAACGGCCGCATGTTGAAGATCTGCTTCTCGGTGAAGCCGTCGATGACCGTGATCTCGCTCGGCGAGCCGGGGCTGCTGCCGGCGATGACTTCGGCGCGGCCGTCGCCGTTGAAGTCCGCCGTTGCCACGCGGCCGCCGCCGTTCACCGTGGCCGACTGGAACGGGAACGTATCGAAGATGAAGTTGCCCTTCGAATCGTAGTAGCGGACCGGCAGGGCGTTGGAGGCCTCGGTGCCGATGGCGAACTGCTGGTTGCCGACGAGGGTCGTACCCGTGTCGAAGTTCGGCAGCACGTTCGTGGACGCCGTACCCGTGATGGCCGGGAACTGCACGTCGGTGATCGTGACGCTGGACGTCACGTTCGGCGTACCGAACGTCGCGTTGAAGGTTCGCACGCCCTTGTCGGATGGAATGAACGCGGTGTTGGTGGGCAGGATGGCGCGGGAATCGCTGCTGGAGAAGGTGACGATGCCCTGGTAGTTGCTGGCGAGGTTGCCGAAGGGGTCGCGGGCCGTGACGGTGAAGCCGGCGGACTTGCCGGAGATCACGGAGGCGGGCAGCCCGGTGACGACGAGCTGGCTGGCGGCCGCGGCCGTCACGACGATGCCGCTCTGGCCGGCACCGATCGTGTTGTCCACCGTGTCCACGACGGCCAGGTCCTGCGTGCCGGCGGTCTTGAACGAGACGGTAAACGTCCGCTGGCCCTTGTCGGCGGCCGTGAACGGTATGTTCGCGGGCAGCCCGGCTTGCGGATCGGTGCTGCTGAATGCCAACGTGCCGGTGTAGCCCGTCGCGATGTTGCCGAACTTGTCGCGGACGGTGGCGAGAACGGTGTTGTTCGCCCCGGCGACGACCGATGGCGGAATGCTCGAGAGTTCGAGAATGCTGCCGGCGGCGGGCACCACGACGATGCCGGACTGCGTGGCCGTGAAGGCCGGATTGCCGAGATCGGTCGCCGTGATGGCGTGCGTGCCGGCGGTCTTCAGCGTTCCCACGAACGTCCGCTGGCCCGCGTCGCCCGGCATGAAGGGGAAGTCCGGCGGCAGGGCGCCGTTCTTGTCCGTGCCCGTGAAGCGCACCGTGCCGGTATAGCTCGGTGCGATGTTCCCGAACTGGTCGCGGGCGGCGACGAGGAAACTCTGAGGCACGCCGGCGGTCGTCGGGCTGGGGAAGCCGGTCACCGAGATGCCGACCGCCGCGCCCGGCAGGACGTTGATGTTCGACACGCTGCCCGTGACGAGCGCGTTGTTGATATCCACGATGCCGATCGACTTCAACCCGGCGGTGCGGAGCACGTCCGAGAACAGGCGGACGCCCTTGTCCCCGGATTGGAAGCTGTACGGGGCGGGCAGGCTCGCCTGCTTGTCGTCGCTGCTGAAGCTCACCTTGCCGGCATAGTTCACGTCCACGTTGCCGAACGGATCCTGCGCCGTGACGGTGAAGTTCGAAGTCGCCCCGGCGTTCACGGTCGTCGGGTGGCCGGTGACGATGAACTTCGACGCGGCCGCCGGCGTGACCACGATGCCCGACTGCTGGCCGGTGATCGTGGCCGTCACGAGGTCGGTCGCCGTGATCGTTTGCGTGCCGGCTGTCTTGAGTTGGGCCGTGAACGACGCCACGCCTTTATCGCCCGCGCCGAACGTGAAGTCGATCGGCAGCCCGGCGATCGGGTCGGTGCTGGTGAAGCGAATCGTACCGGTGTAGCCGTCGGCGATGTTCTGGAACTCGTCGCGGGCCGTGACGGTGTACTTGCCATCGATACCGGCCACCGTCGGGCTGGGGAAGCCGGCGATGGTGAGCGTCTTGGCGGCGGCGGCGAGTACCTGGATGCCCGTCTGGGAACCCTGGATCGCGGTGTTCGCCTGATCGGCGACGGTGATGGACTGAATGCCCGCGGTCTTGAGGGTCGCCGTGAAGTCCTTCGAACCGTTGTCTGCGATCGTGAAGGTGTAGCTGGCGGGCAGACCGGCCTGCTGGTCGCTGCTGCTGAAGAACACCGTGCCGAGGTAGCCGACGGCCACGCTGCTGTCCGGCGCGATGGCGGTCACCGTGAACATGTTGTCGCTGCCCGCGAAGACCGGCGACGGGTGGCCGACCACGATGAAGTTGGACACCGCCGCCGGCGTGACGTTCGTCATCCCGACACCCGCCGTCACGAGGTTCATCGTGTCGGTCGCCGTGATGGTCTGCGGGCCGGCGATGCGGAACTGGACCTGGAACGTCTGCTGTCCCATGTCCGAGGCCTGGAACGTGTAGTCCATCGGCAGCGCGGCGAACGGATCGCTGCTCGTGAAATGGATCGTGCCGAGGTAGTCCGGCGCGATGTTCCCGAACGCGTCCTGCGACTGCACGGTGAAGTTCTTGAAGTCGCCGGCGTTGAACGGATCGGGCAGGTTCAGGATCGCCAGCTTGGCGGCCGCGGCCGGGTCGACCTGGATGCCGGTCTGGGCACCCATGAGCGCGACCTGGACGAAATCGTTGGCGGTAATGTCCTGCAGGCCGGCGGTGCGCAGTTGCGCCGTCAGCATCACGCTGCCTTTGTCGGCCGCCGTGAACTGATAGCCGAACGGCAGGATCGCCTTCGTGTCGGTGCTGTTGATGACGATCTTGCCGAGGTAGTCGATCGCGACGTTGCCGAACTGGTCCTTGGCCGTGACGGTGAAGGTGTTGTCGGTGCCGGCGGTCACCGGGCTGGGGTGTCCGAAGACGAACAGCTGGCTGGCCGGGGCGTTCAGCACCACAGTGCCGTCCTGGCCGGGGTTCGCCACGCCGGCGAGCACCGGGGTCGCGGTGATCGTCTGCGGTCCGGCCGTCGTGAACGTGACGGTGAAGGACCGCACGCCGTTGTCGGACGGCTGGAAGGTGTAGGTCGCCGGAAGCGAGGCGTTCGGGTCGGAGGACGTGAAGCCCACGTCGCCGGTGAAGCCCGCGATCGGGAAGCCGTTCTTGTCTTCGACGCTGACGGTGAAGGTAGCGCTGGTTCCCGCGACCACCGTGAGCGGCAGTCCATCGACGACGAGGCTGTTCGCAAGGCCGTTGAGGAACACGAGGCGCCGGAAGGCGTCGTCGGCCTCGCCGTTGGTCTTGTTCTGGTTCTGGTTCATCAGGTTGCCGCCGTAGTCCGAGATGGTCGGACCGACGACGAGCTGATAGAAGCCGGGAACCGTCTGCTGGGCGAAGTTGATCGTGTAATCGGTGTCCGAGTTCCGAGTGACGCCGGTGATCGTCACCGGGTTGCCGTTAGTGTCGAGCAGGGTCACGTCGGAGGCGTTGAACGTCACCGGATCGACGACCTGGTCGAAGATGACGCGGAGCGAATTCGACGGCCCGCCGACCGGGTTCGGGTTGGCGAGGCGAGTCACGAACGGCCCGGACTCGAACTGGACGTTGAATTCCTGATCGATGGTGTTGTTGAGACGGATGGCGAACTGGCCACGGCCATAGGTCGTCGCCATGAGGAGGTTGAGGCCGCCGAGGCCCTGGTTGTGCAGGCCGGTCGCGGGGTCGACGTTGCCGAGCGAGAGGTCGAGGTCGGTGATCTGCACGTTGGGCAGGTAGCCTCCGTCGACGGCGGCACCGTCCTCCGTCACGCTGGGGAAGTAGTTCCAGGTCTGGCCCTTGTCGCGCGAGCGGTAGACGCCGGCGTCGCCGCCGACATAGAGCACCGGGTGCGTGGGGCCGGCCGGATTGGCGGGATCGTCCGGGATGGCATAGCGCCAGTCGACGGCGAGCGCGGTGAGGTTATTGAGCGTCGATGTGAGTTCCGCATTATCGCCGAAGATCGCCTTTTGCAACTGGAACAGGTTACCGGTGATGTTCTGCCAGGTGCTGCCCGGCGCGAGGCTGTCGGGGTTGTAGAAGACGCCGCCGCTGGTGACGGCGTAGGCGTCGCGGCTGCCGCGGCGCGGGTTCGGCACGATGTCCTGCACGGCCGGGCCGAACATCGAACCGGGGTGCAAGCCGGCGGAGATGTTCGTCCAGGGCGCGCCGCCGGTGTTCGTGACGAAGATGTTCCCGCGGTTGTTGCCGGCGTACAGGAAATTGTTCACCTGGCCGGGGTTCGCCGGGTCCGGAGCGCCGAAGGCGAGGGCCTTCGAGATCGACGCTTCCAGTTGGCCGCCAACACCGGTCGGCTCACCGACCGGGAACCAGTTGGCACCGACGGAGGGGTCGGCGAGCGTGGTGCTGCGGAAGACGCGTCCGGCACCGGAGCTGATAAGCCCGCCGTTCTTGTCGATCGGGTTGATGGCGAAGTAGCCGACGGCAGCGCTGATGAGCGGCCACTGGCCTTTGTCCATGCCCGGATCGTCGCCCGCTTGGAGGAGGCCGGTGGTGCGGCCGACGCCGAAAGTTGCATCTGTTTGAGGGAAATCAACACGGAAAAAATCCGTCGCAAAAAATCCGGCGACATTGCCACAACAAGGCCAAAGGTAACCATAAGCCGTTCCGGAACCGGTCTGATCCGTGGCCATGC
>JAHBXO010000049.1 GCA_019636445.1 Gemmataceae bacterium
CTGCCCGACTTCATCTTGAACTCGACCGAGTACGGCCCGCCCCCGTCCGGCAGGCCGCGGGTGATGATGTACGGGTCGCCGCCGGTGGAAGTGACAACCAGAACCCCGTCCTTCGTCGCGACGACCGCGTCCTTGCTCGGGGTCCAGCCGGCCGCGCCCCCGGCCGCCGGTTGCTTGCCGAACCCGGGGTTCGCCTTCGGGACGACCGTCTCGGTGTCCTTCAGGAACGCGTCGATCAGCCCCGCGAGTTCCTTCACCACCACCGGCTTTTCGGCGGCGAGGTTCTTCGTCTCGCCAACGTCGTCCTTCAGGTTGTCGAGCTCCAGGCGGTCGGTGCCGTTGTCGTTCCTGGGGTAGAACCGGATCAGTTTCCAGTCGCCCGTGCGGACCCACGTCGCCGGCCAGAACCCGGGAATCCCGACTTCCTGCACCTCGCTCCCGTGCTGGAAGTGGACGTACACCGAGTCGCGTACGGACTTCTGCCCCAGGATCGCGGGCGCCTGATCGACGCCATCCACTTTCGGCATCGACTTGGGTTGGATTGCGGTCATCGTGAGCAGCGTCGGGAACCAGTCCACGCTGCTGACTAACGCATCGCTCGTTCCCGCCTTCGCTTTCCCCGGCCACGCAACCAGGCACGGCACCCGCGTCCCGCCTTCGTAGTTCGACGCCTTCCCGCTCCGCAGCGGGGCGTTGCTCGTCGCCGGGATGTCCTCGTAGCCCTTCGGGTCGGTCGCCTTCGGAGGGTACGCCCACCCGCCGTTGTCCGAGGTGAGCACGACGACGGTTTCGTCGGCCACCTTCGCCGCGTCGAGCGCGTCGAGCAGTTTGCCGACCGCGTTGTCCATCCGTTTCACCATCGCGGCGTACAGCGGGTTCCGCTGCGCCGCCTTCGGGTCGGCGGTCTTCTGGAACTGCTCGATCAGCTTCGGATCACCGTTCCACGGACTGTGAACCGAGTACATCCAGAAATTCAGGTAGAACGGCTTCCCCTTCTGGGCGACGACGAACTTCGCGGCCTCGCCGGCCATCCACTCGTCGATGTGCTCGCCCGGCTTGCCCTTGAAGTTCGGATCGGTGATGAATTTCCACGGGGCGAAATACCCGCCGCCCGGCCCGGGAGCCTTCGGCGTGTGCGGGGTGTCCGAGTCGAAGCCCTGGTCCTTCGGCTCGTACCCGGCCCCGTGCCCGAGGTGCCACTTGCCGAAGTGGGCGGTCGCGTAGTCGGCCTCCTGGAACACCTCCGCGAGCTTGACGTACTCGCCCTTGAGTCGGGTGAGACTGTCGGCCCCGATCACCCGCGACTTGGACGCGGCCGCGAGCCGCTTCTCAGGCTGCACCGCGGGCAGGTAACAGGCCGAGGCCGTGATGCCGGTGCGGGCCGGGTACAGGCCGGTGAGGATGCTCGACCGCGTCGGCGAGCACAACGGGCTGGCGGCGTAGTAGTTGGTGAACCGCACCGACCGATCGGCGAGGTGCTTCAGGTGGTGTTGGCGGCGGTTACTGGATCGCGAGCGCGGCTTCGAACGCCTTCGTCTGCGGGTCCTCGGTCCGCTTCATGTGGGCGAGCAGTTTCCTGCTCAGTTCCGCGACATCCGCGGCGGACTTCGGGTCGCGGACGAGGTTCTTCCGCTCGGTCGGGTCGGCGGTCAGGTCGAACAGCATCAGCGGCTCACCTTCCACCAACTGCTTCACGCGGGTACGAACGGCCGGATCGGTCGAGGCGTTCATCGCCGCGAAGCTCAGCCCGCTCATCGCCTCGACGCGGAACTTGTCTGGGCCGCCAACCCACGCGTGGAACATCAGCGCCCGGTCCTTCGTGCGGATGCACCGCTGCACGAACGACTTCCCGCTGCTGACCGTGTTCACATGCGTGATGACGAAATCGCGGTCGGGTTGCGCCTCCCCCTTCAGGAGCGGCACCCACGAGCGGCCGTCCATCCCCGCGGGCGGCTTCACGCCGAGTAGTTCCAGCACCGACGGCATCACGTCCACGCTGCTGACGAAATCGGTGTGGGCTTTCGGTTTCCTCTGGCCTGGGTAGCGGATCAGCACCGGCGACCAGGTGCCGTTGTAGTAGACCGTCGCCTTCGAGAACGGGAACGACATGCCGTGGTCCGACATGAACACTACGATCGTGTCCGCGTCGCGCCCTGCGGCGGCCAGTTCCTTCATCACGAGACCGAACGCGACGTCGAACCGGCTCACGCTGGAGTAGTACTGCGCCACCTCTTCACGCACTCGGGGCAGGTCTTCGAGGAACGCGGGCACCGTCACTTCGTCGGACTTGAAGACCCGCGCCCCGTCGAGAGGGTCGTCGGTCTTCGCCTTCTTTCCAGTGCCGTTAATGAACGGGCGGTGAGGGTCGCAGATGTTGGCGTTCACGAAGAACGGTTTCTTCTCATTCGCTGCTGCCGCGAGAACCTCGCGGAACTTATCGGCGAACTTCGTCGGTTGCTTGCCAAGCGACTGCTCGCCGACCGCGTGCCACGGGAACTTGTCGGCCGGGGCCATGTGAACGGCTTTGGAGATGACCGCCGTGTAGTACCCAGCGTCGCGCAGCACCTCGACGAGCGTTGGCACATCCCGCTTGATGGGGTTGAACCCGAGCGCGCCGTTGCGGTGCGGGACGCACCCGGTCATCAGCGCCGATCGCCCCGGCTGACAGATTGGCACCGTGACGTGGCTGTTGACGAACCGGTGCGCGGTCCTGGCGAAGGCGTCGAGGTTCGGCGTCACGCCGAGCGTGTTCCCGATCCACCCGGCGGAGTCGGCGTTCATGTCGTCCGCGGTAATCACGAGCAGGTTCAGCGGTTTCTCGGCGGCGCGCGCCGGCTCGGCGAATGCGAGGAGCAGGGGCAGGCACACAAGCGCAAGGTGTCGGGATACCCCGCGCACCTTGACCGAGGCGTTCGCCCCCGCCATGGCAGTAAGGTTTCGGGCAGGCATAGGTGGGCACCCTACGGAAGAGGCGGAGAATCAGCCGAGGAACTGCTTGATCGCGCCGGTCTGGTCGATGCCAAAGCGGGCCAGACCGGGGTCCGGGTCGCCGTAATGTTTGACCGTATTGCCGTGCGCGATAAGGAGGGTTATATACCAGTTGGCGAATGTCTTGTGGCCCACTTCTCCGTAGAGCGACGTGGGCCGGATGTGCGCTTACATTGCGCTCCGGTTCATGCCAAACGTTCGCTCAGTGTGGCGGTACCCGGATCTCGGTGCCGTACCGCGGGTGGCAGCCAGCGACCGCTCGACCTCGTCGGCGTGGATGGCGGGACCGCCGTGGCCCCGTCGGCCAGCGACACGCCGACCTCGAAGAACATCTGCTCCAGCCCGGCCAGGGCCACCGTCTTCAGCATCCGGGGCGGGCGCTCGCTTTCATTCCTGAAGCTGTGCGGCGTGCCAGCCGGCATTGAGGCGAACGTCCCGGCCGTCGCCACCACCCGCTCGCCGTTGACGGTGATCGTGATCTCGCCGGACCGCGCCCGGCGACGGATCTCGGCCCATCGCGGGCGGCGCCTTCCAACCAGGGTGCGGTGCCTCAATACTTCGGGAAGATGGCCGGCGAAGGGAAGCGTTCTTCCAGGTTGGCACCGTCCTCGAGGTATTCCTCGCGCGGAACCTGCACCTGCGGCCAAGTACCGGGGCGGACTCGCACCACGCGCGTGGGGCGAAGGCCTTCGATGATGAGGTCGGTCTCGAAACGGATCTGGATGCCGCTGCTGCCGAGTGGCGGCTCGCCTTTCGTTTTCGTGGCATCGAGGATGGAACCGCGAGAGGCCATGTGAGCGGGACCGTAGGCACCGTGGGTGTGCTTTAAGGTGTTCTCGACCGCGTTCATCATCGCGGGCACGTCTTTTTTGAAATCGGCGTACAGGGTGGCATCCATCCCGCCGAACAGGGTCGCCGTCACAGTCGCGCGGCCGAACTTGCCGTACTCGACGCTGTCCACCCACGCGGGCATCCATCGGCTGCGGATGAAGGCCTTGTGCGTTTCGGTCTGATTCCGGGCGGCTCGCTGCATCGCAGCGTCGTCCAGCCAGATGTCCGAAACGTGGAATCGGGCGAATACGCCATCCGGCGTCGGCTTCCAGACGATGCCGAGATGCACGGCCTGACCGCCGAGCGATTTCTTGCCGTTCGTGGGCCAGATACCTTCGGCGATCAACTCCGCCACCGCCAGGCATTCGCGGCCACGCCAGATGCGGGTGGCGGCGTCGAAAGTCAGCTTCTCTTCGTTGGCCTTCGCGTTCCCTCCCGACTTCGGCTCCCGGCAGGCGACGATCATCCCCGCCTCGTTCTGTACATCCACATCCTTGAGCTTCCACACATGGCCCTCGCGCAGGCAGTGGCTCGGCTCGTCTTCGAGCAGCAGGACATGATTCTCGGCCGGGAAAATTCCCGCGCCCCGATTGTGGTTCGCATCCTGTTTCTTGTTGTTCACCGGCAACACCGGCACGGCGGACGTCTTCGGATCGGGCGGCAGAAACGCCCGCACGTGCATCACGGTGCCGAGGGGAACGTCCCGGAGGTCGGCCGGGGCACCGCGGTAACGGACCATGCCGTACGGGAGCATCGCGAACGGGTGCGGGTCGGTGCGGAAGAACATTCCCGACCCTTGCACGCGGATGCTGCCGCGACGGTTGGCGTGGTCGACGAAGGCGAGTTCGCCCCGATACGAGTGCGCCTTCTCCAACGGCGGGAATTTCCCCGCTTCGGGTCGGAAAGGCTCGTCCTTTTCGGGAGGAGCCGCGACGGCGATTGTCGAAAAGCCCAGGCACAACGCCAACATCAGGTATCGCGTCATAGTTCGATCACCGTATTGCTGTCGCCGAACTTGTCCGTTTCGACGCCCATGCGTTGGGCCATCAGAAGGAGCAGGTTGCTCATGTGCGCGTTCGTGTTCGCGGGGCGGCTGCAGAGCGAATAGTGTTCGCCGGGTTTATCGAGCTGGTAGCCCTTGAAGTGCCCTTGGTTGAAATCGAGGTGGCGTCCGTGTTTCAGGCCGAGGTCGGTCCCTCCGGCGAGGACGAGCGGGAGGTTCGCATTTCCGTGGCTGTGGCCGTAGGACATGCCGCTGCCGAACAGGGCCATCGTCGAGCCGAGGAGCGGCTTGCCGTTGAGGTCCTTCGTCTCCGCGAGCCGGGTAAGGAAGTAGGCGAACTGCTCGATGGCGAAGGTGTCGTAATTCGTGAGCTTTTCCATGTAGCCCGGGTCGCCGCCGTGGTGGCTGAGTTGATGGCGGGATTCGGTGATGCCGATCTCGGGAATGGCGAAGGCATCCCCTTCGCCGCCGAGGCTGAAGGTGGCCACGCGGGTGACATCCGTCTGGAACGCGAGCACGATCAGGTCGTACACGGTGCGGAAGTAGTCCCCGGCCAGGGTGGCGGGAACGTCGCGGCTGGTGCGTTTGCGGTCGGCCTCGGAGACGGCGGGCAGCGGCGTATCGAGCCAGGCATCGGCGCGACGGGTGCGCACCTCGGCTTCGCGAACCGACGTGAGATATTGATCGAGACGACCCTTATCGGCCGATCCCATCGCTTGTTCGAGTTGTCGCACTTCCGCGAGGTTGGCGTCGAGCACGCTGCCCTTGCGGCGAAGCGCCTTCCGCTGGGCCGCCGTGCCGCCTTTCGGCGACTCGAATAACGAAGCGAAAATCTCGCTGCAGCGGCGCATCGACGGCAGCCGCACGCCGTCGGCGGTCCAGGCGAGCGATTCCCCGGTGAGGGCGACTTCCATCGACGGGTAGCGCGTCTGCTTCGCGGTCACCTCGGCCATCTTCTGATCGACGGAAATGGTGTTCTTGTCCGACGGGCCGAGCTTGCCGCCGGTCAGCCAGACCGAGATGCAGTTGTGGTGGTGGCCCAACGCGCCGGGGTGGTGCAGCCCGCTGATCGGCGTGATGGACTGCCGGTGTTTCTCCAACGGCTTGAGCGATCGCGAGAACTGATAATCCTTGCCCGGCGACGTGATCTGGTAGTTCAGGGAATGAACGCCGTTGGCGAGGTAGATGAAGGCACTGCGTCGCGGCGTGGCCGTCTTCGCCTCGGCCGCACGCAGCGGCACCATGCATTCGAGAAACGGCAGCGCGATGCAGGTGCCCAGCCCCCGGAGCGCGTGCCGGCGATCAATCAGCCAGGATTGGGACCGAACATTGCTCATCACGAGTCTCCGGGTTAGCGTTTCCGCATGAGTTCGGATAGTGCCACGAACCGCACGACGTCCTTGAGGCCGGCATTGCTCTTCCTAACGTCCTCCACGATAGCAGAAACCGCCTCGCGGTCATCCACGGTTAGCACGCGGCGAAGAGCGTAGGTGCAAAGATGTTCGACGAAGGCGTGCAGGAACCGGTCGCGGTCGTCGAGCAGCAGGCGTTTGAATTGGACCGAATCCTTGAACGCACGGCCATCCGGCAGCACCCCCGACGGATCGAGCAACGGATCTTCGCCGAGGCCCTTCGCGACCTTCTCATGCGTGCGCCACTGGCCGATGGCGTCGTAGTTGTCCCACGCGATGCCCAGCGGGTCGATCTTCGCATGGCACGCGGCACAGTTGGCGTTGTTGCGGTGCGCCTCGATCTTCTGGCGCAACGTCGCCTTCGGGCTTTCCGGCGGGCTGGGTTCGATCGCACTGACGTTCGCCGGCGGCGGTGGCGGTGTCTTGTTGAACATCACCTCGCTGACCCACACGCCGCGGTGGACCGGCCGATGCCGGGTGCCATCCGAGGTCAACCCAAGAACGGCCCCCATCGTCAGCAGGCCGCCGCGATGATGTTCCGGCTTCAGAGAGACACGCTGGAAGCCGCCCGACTTCGGCTCCGGCAGCCCGTAAAACTCGCAGAGCCGGGCGTTCGCCATCGTCCAGTCGGAATCGATCAGCTGATCGATCGGCAGATTCTTCGTGTACATCTCGCGGACGAACTCGACCGGTTCGGACCGCAAGCTCGTCTCCAGCCAGGCATCGTAATTCGGGTAGAGCTTTTTATTCGGTGGAAACATACCCACGCGGTGGAGTTGCAACCACTGACGGGTGAAGTCGTCGATGAAGCGATGGCTCTTGCGATCGGCAAGCATACGGTCCACTTCCCGCTCGAGTACGACGAACATCTTTGTCCGTCGCTGGACAGCATCGACGGACTGGAAGTCCGTCGTACCGAGTGAACCACTTCGCGCCGCGGCGAGCAGGGCGTCGTCGGGCATCGAACTCCAGAGGAAATACGAGAGCCGGGATGCCAGCTCGGAGTCGTTCAAACGATCCCGGACGACCGGCGAGCCTTCGACAAGATAAATGAAGTGCCGCGACGTCAGAACACCTTGCAGGGCGACACGGTAAGCATCGGCCATCGTCTCGCCCGCCTTGCGTTCGGCCGCAACGGCGTTGAGGTAGCCAGTCAATTCCTCGTTCTTGACCGGCCGACGCCAGGCGCGTTCGGCAAATCGCTTCAAATGCTCCGCGACCACCTCGGGCGTCGCGCCTTCGGGTGGCAGGAGATCCTTTCTCTGGGCCTTCTCCGCGGCCGTGACGATCGGCCCTTCCCATTCGATCCAATCAAGAATCACTGTGGAGAAGAGGCCGTTCCCCTTGTCGTCGAACAACTGCGGGGCGTTTGGATTCAGAAGCCGTGTCTCGCGGCTGTGCGTGAAAATGTAGCTGCCGCTGTTCAGCGCATTCCGGAAGGCCGCCCCGCCGCGTCGATCGATCACGTCGGTGGCCACCACGCAGAAATCCAGCGACACGGGCATTTCCAGGAACACTTCAAACTCGAACACCTGCGGCTTGTCCTCCGGGGCCGTGATGTCGAATTCGATGAGGCCATCCACGGTCTCCTCGCCAGTGCGTTTGCCGATGCTCAGGTGCGCCGTTTGACCACCCGGCGGCCGGATGCCGCTGGCCTGCAGACGCAACTTGTAAAGGCCGCTGTGTTCCGGCCCCGTCCTGCCGAACCAGTTCGGCGAAAGGGCGTGGTGAAGGCTTCCTGGATAGAGCAACTGACGCAGCGGCCGCGTGATGCCGAATCGATCCAAAGCGGCTTGCTGGTTC
This sequence comes from Gemmataceae bacterium, assembly GCA_019636445.1. GTDB lineage: Bacteria > Planctomycetota > Planctomycetia > Gemmatales > Gemmataceae > Limnoglobus. The sequence continues at coordinate 8,038 of JAHBXO010000049.1, forward strand.
TTGCCGCCGTTGTACCGCAACTCAGCCGCCGTCTTGCGAATCTTGCGAGCCTCGCCGGCCGTGGTGGGGAAGGCGCGGTCCAGCACCAGCCCGGCGGCCCGATAGTAGCGGTCCACATGCGACGGCGAGAGCGACAGTTCCGAGCCGATGCGCTCGAAGCCGTGCCAACGGGTGTCTTCGTTCAACTCGCCCGGCTTCGTGGGGTCGTACCGTACGCCGAGCAGGTCGTAGACCGTATTCTGGTACTCCTTCCGACTCAGCCGATAGTGCGCCACCGCCGGCCGCGCCGCCATCCGTGCCGCCCGGCCTTCCTTAATCCGCGCGTCGATTGTGGAAACAAACGACGAGATTTCATCCTGCGTCGGTTTCGGTTCATTCTTCGGCGGCATTTCGCCGCTGTTGATCTTCTCCACCACCTCGGCCCACCGCTGCGCGTCCGTGCCCGCCTTGAAATCGCGAGTGAGCCGATCAACGCGCAGTTCGCCTTTCGCCTTTTCCGCGCCGTGGCAGCGTACGCAGTGCTTCGTCAGGAACGCTTCGTACGGCTCCGCACCGCGCACCGTCATCGGGACGAGCAGAAGGGCAACGAGCACGGGAAGATGTTTCATCGCGAGGACTCGATCAAGGGACAACTGCGAAGGTTCAACGTGGTCGGTTCATCGGTTCCGCTTGGCACGACAAAGTGCGAGGCACGGGAATGTAACTTCAATGTACGACTCGCACAACCTGAAGGGCTTTCCCACGCTCGTCGCCGATGGCAGCACGATCTTCTTCATGAACCGGCGGGTCCGTATTGTCCGCAGTTCGAGAGCGAGATAGCTTGTGTACATCCGCTGAATGAATCAATTCCATCGAGTGCCCGGCATGCTGACAAGACGCTCATTTGCTTGGGCGGTCATTCTTCTGCTGCCCGCTGCGGCCGTGGCCGAGGGCGGGAAACCGTCGTTCAACCGCGATATCCGCCCGATTCTTTCGGATGCCTGCTTCCAGTGCCACGGCCCGGACGCGGCCAAACGGAAGGCGGGGCTGCGACTGGATCTTCGCGAACAAGCTGTCAAGGAATTGAAGTCCGGCGAGGCGGCGATCGTACCGGGCAAGCCGGCCCGGAGCGAACTGCTCAAGCGTATCGCTGCACATGACGATACCGCAATGCCGCCGGCCGAGACTGGGAAGAAGCTGACCAAGAGCCAGATCGAATTACTAACGCGCTGGATCGCCGACGGGGCCGAGTATCGCGGCCACTGGGCCTTCCAACCGATTGAGCGACCGAAGCCGCCGGCGGCCGGGCACGCGGTGGATGCGTTTGTCCGGGCGCGACTCGCGGCGGAGAAGCTCAAGCCCCAGCCGGAAGCCGATCGGCGAACGTTGATCCGCCGCGTGACGCTCGACCTCACCGGCCTGCCGCCGACGCCGGCGGAAGTGGAGGCGTTCCTGAAAGACACCTCGCCGACGGCGTACGAGAAAGTCGTCGATCGATTGCTGAAGTCGCCGCGCTACGGCGAGCAGATGGCGCTGCAATGGCTCGACTTCGCCCGCTACGCGGACAGCAACGGCTTCCAGACCGACAGCAGCCGGTTCCAGTGGCCGTGGCGGAACTGGGTGATTCAAGCTTTCAACGAGAACAAACCGTTCGACCAGTTCACGGTCGAGCAGATTGCGGGAGACCTGCTTCCGAACGCGACGCGCGATCAGATCGTGGCCACCGGCTTCAACCGCAACCACCGGCTCAACGGCGAAGGCGGGCTGATCGCGGAGGAATGGCGGATCGAGACCGTCATCGACCGGCTCGAAACGACCGGCAGCACCTGGCTCGGCCTGACCTTCAATTGCTGTCGCTGCCACGACCACAAGTACGACCCGATCACTCAGAAGGAGTTCTACCGCTTCTTCGCGTTCTTCAATTCGAATCAGGAAAGCGGCACGCTCCAGGGCGACTCGCGGAACACGGAGCCGACGATCGCGGTGCAGGACCCGGACCTCCAAGCGAAGCTCGCGGCCCTCGACGGCGAGATCGCCGCGGCGAATCGGGCCACGGCGGAGTTGTTGAAGAAGCAGCCGGAATTGCAGGCGGCGTGGGAGAAGCCGGTTCGAGAGCGCTTGCTGAAGGACGTGCCCGTTTGGCGCACGCTCGAACCGAAGTCCGCGAAGGCGACCGGGAAGGCCACGCTTGTGCGGCAGGCGGACGGCTCGTACCTCGCGTCCGGCGCGAACCCCAATCATGTCACCTATGAAGTGATTGCGCCGTTATCGGATACGGAACTCGGCGGTTTGCTCCTCGAAGCGTTCGTCGATCCCTCGCTGCCGGAACAGAGTCTGGGCCGGGCATTCAACGGCAACTATGTCTTGACCCGCATCGAGGCGGTGCTGACCGCGCCGAGTTTGGAAAAGCCGACCAAGCTGACGTTCACGCGCGCCGTTGCGGACTATTCGCAGAACGGCTGGGACATCGCGAATACGATCGTCGCGAAGCCGGGCAAAGGCTGGGCCGTGGATGGGCCGACGAAGAAGGAAAACCGCAAGGCGATGTTCCTGCTGGAGAAGCCGGTCGCCGTGCCGAAGGATGCCACACTGAACGTGAAACTCGTTCACGAGACGCTGGCGAATCACGCGATCGGCCGGTTCCGACTCTCGACGACGTCTCGGCCAGCCGCCGAAGCGAGTCTCTCCGGGTCGGCCCTGCCGGAGTCGTTACGGACCGCGATTCTAACCGACGCCGCGAAACGGACGCCTGCGCAGAGTGGGGAAGTCGAGAAATACTTCCTGGCCAACGCGGACGGGCCGATCAAGGGTTCGATTCAACGGGAAACGACTCTCAAAGCGAAGCGCGAGGAATTACTGAAGTCGTCGCCGACCGTCATGGTGATGAAGGAGGCCGCGCAACCTCGCGACGCGTTCGTGCTCATCCGCGGCGAGTACGACAAGAAGGGCGAGAAGGTTTCGCCCGGCACGCCCGCGTCGCTCCCTCCGATGCCGGCGGGTGCGCCGACGAACCGTTTGGGACTCGCCCGCTGGCTCGTCGATGAATCCAATCCCCTCACCGCCCGCGTCTGGGTCAACCGCGCCTGGGAGCGCTTTTTCGGAACGGGCATCGTGAAGACTTCCGAGAACCTCGGCTCGCAGGCGGAGTTCCCGAGCCATCCCGAACTGCTGGACTGGCTCGCGGCGGAGTTCGTGAAGCCGACGGTCCTTCCCGCTGTCGATGGCGTGCCCGCCCGGCCCTGGGACATGAAAGCGTTCCACAAGTACCTCGTGATGAGCGCCACCTACCGGCAGGGGAACACCGTGACGCGCGAAGCCTTGGAACGCGATCCGGAGAACCGCCTGCTGGCGCGGTCCCCGCGACTCCGGCTGGCCGGCGAAGCCCTGCGGGACCAGGCGCTCTTCGTCTCCGGTCTGCTCGTCGAAAAGCTCGGCGGGCCGAGCGTGCGGCCGTACATGCCGGACGGCGTGTGGGACGAGACCAGCCGCTATGGCGACCTGCGCGGCTACAAGCACGACACCGGCGACGGCCTCCACCGCCGCAGCCTCTACACGATCTGGAAGCGCACTGCCGCCCCGCCGACGATGCTGCTCTTCGACGCCCCCAGCCGCGAGTACTGCGCGGTGAAACGCTCGCGGACCAACACGCCGTTGCAGGCGCTGTCGCTCTTGAACGAGGTGACGTATGTCGAAGCCGCGCGCAAACTCGGCGAGCGGATGCTGAAAGAGGGTGGAACGACCGACGCCGAACGAATTCGCTTCGCGGTGAACGTGGTTCTTTCGCGCGAGCCGACAGTGCAGGAAGCCGAAATCCTCTTGGATGGACTTCGCACCGACCGGGCGAAGTTCGCGAAGCAGCCCGAGTCTGCCCGCAAGCTCCTGGCATTCGGCGAGAGCAAGCCGGACGCGAAGATCGACGCCGTCGAACTGGCGGCCCACGCCGTGACCGCCAACATTCTCCTGAACCTCGACGAAGCCGTCGTTCGCCCCTGAGGCCGTTCGCGATGAACCTCTCGCTGCAAGACCGAGTCAACCGCCGCCTGTTCCTCCGCCAGTCGGCCGGCGGCATCGGCCTGGCCGCGCTCGCGTCGCTCGGCACCCCCGCGCTCGCCGCACCGGCGGCGAAGGCCAAGCGCATCATCTACCTCTTCCAATCCGGCGCGCCGTCGCAGGTCGACCTCTTCGACCCGAAGCCCGCGATGGAGAAGCGGCGCGGCGAGGACCTCCCCGCCTCCATCCGCATGGGGCAGCGGCTTACAACCATGACTTCGGGCCAGTCGAAGTTCCCGGTCGCGCCGTCCGCCTTCAAGTTCAAACAACACGGCAAGAGCGGCATGTGGTTCGGCGAACTGATGCCGAAGATGGCCGAACTCGCGGACGAGTTCTGCATGGTGCGCTCCATGCACACCGAGGCGATCAATCACGACCCGGCGATCACCTTCATCCAGACCGGTTCCCAACTCCCCGGCCGCCCTAGCATTGGCTCGTGGCTCAGCTACGGACTCGGCAGCGAGAACAAGGACCTGCCCGCCTACGTCGTGCTCACCTCCTTCGGCAGCGGCCGGCCGGACGACCAGCCGCTCTACGACCGCCTCTGGAGCGCCGGCTTCCTTCCTTCGCAGCATCAGGGCGTGAAGCTCCGCAACAAAGGCGATGCGGTGCTGTACCTCTCAAACCCGCCGGGGATGGACCGCGATGACCGCCGCTCCACGCTCGATCGGCTTTCCGCGATCAACAAAAAGGAATTCGAACGCAGCAACGACCCCGAGACACAGGCGCGGATCGCGCAGTACGAGATGGCCTTCCGGATGCAGTCGAGCGTGCCGGACCTGCTTGATCTCTCGAAGGAAACGAAAGCCACGCTCGACGCTTACGGCCCCGATGTGAAGCGGCCCGGCTCGTACGCCGCCAACTGCCTGCTCGCGCGCCGGATGGCCGAGCGGGACGTGCGCTTCGTGCAGCTCTTTCACATGGGCTGGGACCACCACGGCGGCCTGCCCGCGGCGATCCGCGGGCAGTGCAAGGATACCGACCAACCAACGGCCGCGCTCATCAACGACTTGAAACGATTGGGTCTGTTGAAGGACACGCTCGTCGTCTGGGGCGGCGAGTTCGGTCGCACCATCTATTCGCAGGGCGCGCTGACCGCGACCGATTACGGCCGCGACCACCACCCGCGCTGCTACACGGTGCTCCTCGCCGGCGCCGGCATCAAGGGCGGCACGACCTACGGCGAAACCGACGACTACGGCTACAACATCGTGCGCGATCCGGTCCACGTCCACGATTTGAACGCCACGATCCTGCACCTGCTCGGTCTTCACCACGAACGGCTGACCTACAAGTTCCAGGGCCGCGATTTCCGCCTCACCGACGTCCACGGCACCGTCGTGAAGGGCGTACTGGCGTAAAGTGTTTTCGTCCGGAGTTTGGGCCAGGCGCCGTTCTAGCAGCGATTCTCCCGTTGGGGAGACGTTCGCCGACATATGGCTTCCGGCAATGAATCATGTGTGCCAGTTTTCCGGCTTCTCCGGGGTTGTATATCGAGCGTCGGCGAGACGATTTTCGCCCGACAAACACACGAACGAGGTATCGGAGTGATTTCCCAGCAAGCGGAATCCGATTCCACGCCGCAGTCGCTCATCGAAGACCTGGCGGCGAACCGATCCTCTCTCACCTGGGAACGCTTCCTGTATCTGTATCAGCCGCTCTTCAAGCACTGGCTGCGGTTCTACCCCGTTCCCGAAACCGAGCGACACGATCTGGTTCAGGAGACGCTGATCGTCGTTCTCCGTCGCATCTCCGAATTCAAGCATAACGGTCGAACTGGTGCGTTTCGGGCCTGGTTGAAACGCATCGTTCACCATCAGGTCCTCGGATATTTGCGCGATCGAAAGTCGAATTGGCTCAACACGGAAAGCACCGTCCTCGACCAGCTTCAGTCCACATATCCGGAATTGGAGTCGCAAATCGATCGGGAACACGATCAGGAAGTTCTTCGGCGATTGCTTCAGCTCACCAAGCCGTTGGTGCCTCCACTCGCGTGGGAGGCTTTTTATCGGACGGCGGTTGTGGGTGAAGGTAGTCCGCAGGTGGCCCGCGAGCTGGGGATGACGCTGAACGCGGTCTATATCGCACGCTCCCGGGTGTTCGCCATCGTGCGACGAATCGGGCGAGGCTTGGTGGCTCCGCTGGATCCGGAGTGAGAAACGTTGAAGAAATCAAAAATCCGGACAGATCGGACCCGGTTGCGCACATTAGGAATTAACTCTCGCGAGTCGCTTCGATGAATGAATCGCATCCGAGCGATGAAATTCTAGTCGACTTTGTGCACGGTCGACTCCGCCATCGACTGGCGGAACCGATCGAGGGGCACTTGAAGTCGTGTGGGGTCTGCGCCGCTCGGCTGGTGGAGTTGGAGTCGACGATTTCCAGTGATTCCCTGACCGAACAGATTCGAAAAGCGGTCTTACCGGTCGATGTGCCGACTCCGCTACCCGGCCGAAACGATTGGCCCGACAAACTCAAGAACCACCCGCGATTTCGGATTCTCAGTTTGCTCAGCCGGGGCACGGACGAGTCGATCTATCTGGCGGAAGATCGGACGCGGCCGCAACGGCTGGCGCTGAAACTGGTCATCGGTGATTCACTCGCCCTGCTACGGATCGCGGATTTGATCCGGTTGTTGGCGATTCAGAAGCTGCCGCGGATCGATCCGCCAATCGCAGTCGAGCCACTCGGCGAGCAGCTTCTGATTGCGGAGGATTATCGCAGCGGCGCCACTCTGCGGGAAGTCGTTTGCTCGCGGGGTCGGCTCACGCTTCCCGAGGTCGTACCCTACGCTCAACAGATTGGGGAGGCACTCGCCGCGGCACACGCCCTCGGGCTTTCCCACGGCGATCTCCAACTCAAGGATTGCTTCCTGACGGAGTCCGGCATCGCGCTTCGCGGTTGGGCGCGTCGGCGTATTTGCGAAACCGTGCCGTACGATCCGCGTGCAGACGCAACCGCGCTCGGCCGTTGCCTTCTCGGCCTGCTGACGGGTCACACGCTACTCGATTCGCGAGGTCCCCTGCCGTTCGGGGAACTCTGGGCCGACGTGCCGACAGCCGTGACCGAAGTGATTCGGTCGATCACACGAGCGGAATTCGCGACGCCGGAGGAAGCGGTCGATGCACTCGTCCAAAGCGTATCGACGAAGCGCTGGTGGCAACGATGGACTTTTCTTCATTCCTAACCGGGTCAGCCGATGAATCCGACCTTTGAGCCCAGTCAGGATCCGAGTCGCACATCCCCGTATTCACCGTTGGAATCGGCGGAGACTCGGAAAGACCGCACGACCCACCCTCAACCCGAGGGCGGTCACGACACGGTCGACCGTGGCACAAACAACGCGGATTTCGTGGTTGGCGATACCAGCCATGGGGATCGACAGAATCTCGAGACGGGCAGTTACGAGGAAGACCAGGAGCGAACCGGAACCTACACGCCCGAAACGCACCTTCCGATTTACCGTCCGATCCCGGGCTACGAAATCCTCGGCAAACTCGGCGAAGGCGGTATGGGCGTCGTATACAAGGCCCGGGACGTGAAGCTCAATCGCGTCGTCGCCATCAAAATGATCCTCGCAGGGTCGAGCGCCAGCGAGACGATGCTGCAACGCTTCCAGACGGAAGCCGAGGCCGTCGCGAAGTTGCAGCATCCGAACATCGTGCAGATACACACCGTCGGTGAAACCGAGGGCTGCCCCTATTTCGCGTTGGAGTACGTGGCCGGTACCAATCTGGCCGCGAAGATCGCCAAGGAACCGCAGGAGCCAGCGTTCGCCGCCAAGATGGTGGAGACGCTCGCTCGGGCGATGCATGCGGCTCACGAAGCGAAGATCATTCACCGCGACTTGAAACCGGCCAACGTTCTTCTCTCCACGGATGGCGTTCCGAAGATCGCGGACTTCGGCCTGGCGAAAGAACTGGAGGTCGACAAAGGTCAGACGAACACGGGTGCCATCATGGGCACGCCGAGTTACATGTCGCCCGAGCAGGCCGCGGCCGCGGACAACATCGGCCCTGCCACCGATATCTATGCCCTCGGTGCGATCCTCTACGACATGCTCACCGGCCGCCCACCGTTCGCTGGCACCACGAAGTGGAATACGCTGGAGATGGTTCTCAAGATGGAGCCGATCCCGCCGGGGACGGTGACCACCAAAGTACCGAAAGATCTCGACACGATCTGCCTGAAGTGTTTGCAGAAGGAGCCGGCGAAGCGGTACGCGACGGCGTTGGAACTCGCGGAGGATCTGCGCCGGTTCCAGGAAGGTCGACCGATTCTGGCGAGGCCGGTGTCGAGTGCGGAGAAGGCCTGGCGATGGGCGAGGCGGAACCCCGTAGTCGCGGGGCTGATTGCGTTGTCGCAAATCCTGTTCGTCGCAGCGGTGATCCTGGGAGTCACCTCATGGATTCTGAAAGGCCGAGCCGACGAAAATGCGAAGAAGGCGATCGAAGCGAAAGAAGAAGAAACGATCCAGCGAGTGCGGGCCGAGACGAACATGAAAGCCCTCTCGAAGCGGGAAGATTCCCTCGTGGGGACGTTTCAATTCATCGTGCTCACGCTTGAAGACATTCTCCGAACCCACCCGAATGGTCGTGCCCTCAGCGAAAGAATTCTGCCAAGAACCATTGAGGAGCTGAACAAGAACAAAGTGGAGATGCTCAATACCGCCGTAGTCGAACGCACGCAGGCGGCGGCGTTGCAGCGGCTCGGGCGCATCTATGCGGAACGCAATCGTCCGGCCGATGCCGACCAACTCTACGCCAAGGCGGAGGAGGTCATGCGCAAGTTGCTCGCGCAAGACCCCAATGAACCGCGAAACGTGCGCGGCATCGCGGCGATCACCAACGAACGAGGCGACATGGCGGTTCGCATGGGCAAGGTTCGGGAGGCGGATCGCCTCTATCAATCGGCACTCGAATTGCGGCAGGAATGGGCGAAAATGCCCTCCAACGTCGATCCCACCTTGAAGCCGACGGATGCTCCGCAGTCCATCGCGGAGTCGCTGGTCCTCCTTGGAAAATCCGCCCTCCGCCTCGGCGATCCCCGGAAGTCCGAAAGCCGATACCTGGACGCGATCGCGGCCTACAAGGCTTTGCCCGACACCATTCTGAACACGCCGAAAGTCCAGCGGGAATTGAATGGCGTGCAGGAAGAGCTGGCACGGATCCAATTCAAGCTCGGAAAGACCGAGGAGGCACGGAAAGCCGTCGAAGCGATTGCGAAAGACCGCCTGGCTCGCTTGAAGGAACGCAACATCCCGGCCACGCGACGCGATGCTGCCCTGTCGCTCCTGGCCGTCGGCGATCACACGATCCTGAGCGGGTCCGACCCGACCACGGCCTGGGCGGCGTACCTGCGGGCGTTGCCCGTGTTTTCCGAACCCCTCAAAGCCGATCCCAAGGATTACGCCGCCCGGCGCGATGTCGCGATGACGCACTTCAAGCTTGGCGTGGCGGCTGAAAAACTGGTGACTCTGCCGGCCCTTCTTGGTACGGTCTTCACTCGCGCACTCGCCGAATCGCATTTCCAACAGTCGCTCAAGTACCGCGAAGAACTCGCGAAGGATGGCCAGCTCGACTCCCTCTCGCAATTCGATTTTTCCATCGCACTGGCGCGCTGTGGCCGCATCGCGGACGCCGAAAAGATCGTCGACGCCTTCCTCAAACAATCGCCGACGGACCCGCAAGTCCGCTGGTATTCGGCCAATACGCTCGCCATGGCGACGGGCAACCCCGCCGATGTCTCCCGCTGCCACAATCGTGCGATCACATTGCTGGAAGATCTCGTCCGCGACGGCTGGAAGGACTTCGTGGCGTTCCGCACGGAGCCAACTTTGGATGCGCTTCGAAACGACCCGCGTTACGTCAAGTTTACATCTGTAATTGAGGCAACAAAATAATTTTCATTTTTGTGAATCTTAGACAGATTTTGCGCTGGAACGCCATTCATCTTCTGATCACGATAACTGCGATCGCGATCGCCCACGTGAATCCGAGTTCCAGCCATGGCACCCAACTGGCTCCGCAAACTGTCCAAGAAACTGATTCCGGCCAGCCCGCCGCCGTACGTGAAACCGAAACGGCCCAAGGTCATCAATCTGCTCGACATGCAGTTGGAAGACCGCGTCACGCCGGCGACGATCACCTGGATCAATGCCGCAGGCGGTAGTTGGGGCACGGCCGCGAACTGGGACTTGGGTCGTTTGCCGACGACTGGCGACGATGTGGTCATTCCCGACCTCGGTCCGCCCGGAGTCGATGTTTCCATCGCATTCACGTCAGCTTCCGCATTCTCCCAAACTTACAATAGCCTGAGTGTCGCCGAGTCTGTCACGACCAACAACATCACTTTCTTTCTTTCTTCCGCATTGAATGTACCAGGGACGTTCGACCTTGCGGGCTCGACGGCCGGCGTCGTCCTGAGTAGCGGAGACGTGACCGTCAACGGTTTGATCCACACGAGTGGAAACGCGTTGCTCCGGTTCGCCGGTACGAATCATCAGATTCTCGGCACTGGCCGCGTGGAACTTCAGAATGCCGGCGCAGGCGGTGCTTCGCACATCCGGTTAGACACGAGTGGATCCACGCTCACAATCGGTTCGTCGGTTACGGTTCGCGCGACAGGGACTTCCGCTTCCAACATCTACAACAACTCGGGTGTCACGAATACCACGCTCATCAATCACGGTGTCATCGAGAGCACGAATGCGGGGATCGCAGTCTCCACAACGAATTTCACGAATTCGAGTACCGGCACCTTTCGCATTAATGGCGCCTCCAACGGCGTCGGAACAATTAATGCCCCAAGCTGGACCAACGCGGGAACATTCCAAATCACGACCGGTGCGCTGAACCTCGGCGGCACCCCGACTGCCGGCCTCGGCACGATCAGCCAGACCGGCGGTACGGTGAACCTGACTGGCACCATCAACAACACTGGGAAGACCTTGGTCATCCCGTCCGGCACGTGGAACCTGACGGGCAGCATCACCGGCGGGACGATTCAGGTGGCCCCCGGCGCGACGTTCAACACCGGCAACGGAGCCCTCCTCACCGACTTCACGCTGACCGGCTCGATGAACGTGACGGCGAACACCCCTCTACTCGTCCGCGGCAACATGACGCTTGACAACGGTAGCGCCATCAACATGGCCAACGGGTCGGCGATGACGTTCGACAACACCGGCCCCGGCGGCAACCAGTCGGTCCTTGTCCCGACAGGCACGGCCACCATCAACCTGAGTTCGGCGAACTTCCGCCAGTTCGGCACTTCGCACGCGGTTAGTTTCGGTAGCGGTCTGACCGTGCGCGGGGTCGGCACCATCGGCCAACTGCCGGGTGCCAACCACGTGGCCGGCACGTGGCAGAACGCCGGCACTTTCTCCGCCAACGTATCCGGCCAGAACTTGAACCTGGACAACTTCAGCAGCTTCCTCAACCAGGCTGGCGGCGTGTGGGAGGCAGTCTCCGGGGGGCACTTGTACATCGCTCCGCAGGCCGGTTGGAACAACGGCGGGCTGGTGCGGGTGAACGGCGGGACGTTCTCGTTCGGCGGGTCCGTGTCACCGGCCGCGTTCGGGTTCGTCGGCGGGGTGATGGACACGAACCGATTCCAGCGGACCGGCGGCACGGTGAACGTCGTCGGTACGGTGAACCTGGGCGGCGGGTCGATTTCCCTGGACAACACGACCGGCGCCTGGGTACTGACCGGCGACGGCACGATCACGAACGGCACGGTGGTGACCACCGGGGCGAACATCCTCCGCTCGTCCAGCAGCGGGGGGCGGGGCACTCTGCTCGACGCGGTCACACTGGACGGTACGCTGGAGGTGACGGCCAACACCGCCCTGCTCCTCCGCAACGACCTGACCCTGGCCAACACCGCTGTGGTCAACGTGCTCAGCGGGGGGGCACTGACGTTCGACAACACCTCCGCCAGCAGTTCCCAGAACGTGAAGGTGCGGAACACCGGCGATACCGCCATGGTCAACCTGACATCGGCCAACACCCGCCAGTTCGGCACCTCGCACACGGTCACCTTCGGGGCGGGCGTAACCGTCCGCGGGTATGGGCAGATCGGACAGTTGCCGGGTGCCAACCACGTGGCCGGCACATGGCAGAACGCCGGCACCTTCTCCGCTGACGTCGCCAGCCAATCCCTCTCACTGAACGATTCCAACTTCCACTCGAACCTGGGCGGCGGGCTCTGGGGAGTGACGAACAACGGGATCTTTACCGTCGGAACGAACTGTTCGTCCGCGAACGCGGGCACCATCCGGGTGACGAGCGGCACGTTCAACCACAGCGGCAACTGGTCGAGCACCGGCACCATCGACGTTCAAGGCGGCACCCTCAACCTGGGCGGCACGTTCGCGGGCGCGTCGGTCAGTGACCCCGGTCGGTTCACCCGCACGGGTGGGACCGCGGGCACCGTGAATATCACTGGGACGCTCAATAACACCGGTTCCACACTCTTGCTCGATGCGAACACGGGATATTGGAACCTCAATGCCGGGTATATCAAAGGCGGTACCATTGCGACGAAAGACGGCAGCGTGCTCGTCGCCCAGAGTGTTTCGTTCAACAATTACAACAACACGCTGGACGGCGTCACCCTCGACGGTTCTCAGAATGGCCCGTCGAACGTCGTGATTGACCTATCGAGTGTGCAGCGAGCCAACGTTACAGCCGTCAACGGCCTGACGCTCAATTCGACGTCCATCAACATCGGTGATGCGGCCGGAACTCGGGACGCCGGGCTGATCTTCATCGGCAATCAGACCTTGGGGGGCACCGGGTCCATCGTCTTCGGCGGCAACACGAACAACGTCTTGGGTGTGCTCAATGCCGCTTCCACGATTACCTTCAGCAGCGGTATCACAATTCGCGGCAAGTCGGGCTCGATTGGTAACTCGAACTCGTTCAATTTGCGTACCGACGCTAACTTCGTGCACAAGGGATTGCTCGCATCGGACGTTACAGGCGGCACCATCATTCTCAACAGCGGTTCTCATACGAACCAGGGCACGTGGCGCGTCGAAAGCAGCCGAACATTGACGATCACGACCTCGTCTTGGAGCAACTCGGGCTTGATCGAAGCGGTCGGTGGAACAGTGAACCTGGGGGGATCATTCGTCGCGGCGTCCATCAACGAACCTGGCCGCTTCACCCGAGCCGGCGGGGCGCTGAACCTCACGGGTACGATCACCGGCGATTTCCAACTGAATGACGTCATCGGCAACCTGAACTTCAACGGCGGTACACTGAAGAACGGATCGTTTTCCATCGCTGCCGGCAGTACTTCCAAATTGTTCGCGACGACCGCCAGCAGCTTTCTCGACAACTACACGCTCAACAGCCCCATCGACATGGTGACGACCCCCGTCAGTTCCGGGCCGTCGCGGTTGTATATTCTCAATGGTCTCACCATCAACACCGACCTTCCACTTGGAGACAACTCCGGCACCAACGGAACATATGCCTACGTCCAGTTCAACGGCACGCAAACACTCGGTGGCACGGGCAGCCTCATTTTCGGCACGCGCACCGGTGGCGGAGCCGCGAATCTCACACAGCAAGCAACCACGGATGTTCTCACGATCGGTCCGAATATCACGATTCGCGGCACCTCCGGCACCATCGGTTGGACCAGTGCCAAACTCGTGAACCTCGGCACCATTCGCCGCGATACTGGGGCCGATCAGTTTGTCGTGAACCTCGGCATCGGCGGCGTGAACGCGGGCACGATCGACACGACTGTCACCAGTACCGCCATCAGTTCGCGAACGATCATCAGCGCAGGAAGTGCCACCGGGGCGAGTTGGACGAATCTCGGCACGATCACCTCGGCCGGCTCGCTCTATCTCGGCTTCCAGACCACGGAAACATGGACGAACGCTGGCACGATCACCAGCACGGGCGGCCAAGTAGTCTTCGCCGGAGGATTCACTCAAACCAAACTCGGCTACTTCACGACCGCCCCCAGTACGCTAGTCAGTTTGGGGGTGAACTCACGCTTCACCGGCGACCTGACACTCAGCGATACAACCGGTTCGTGGGAAATTAACGGTGGCATCATCGCCAACGGCATGCTTGCGACCTCCGGTTCGTCCGCCCTGATCGCACGTGGCGGCCCGACGTTCAACAACTACACCATCAACGGCAACCTCGACCTCACTCGCTATAGTCAGACAGTCTTCACTGGCGGCACCTTTACGTTGAACCGCGTGCTACCCGTGGGCGATTCGGCCGGGAGTTTCGGCCTCACGTTCGATGTCCGCAACTCGCCACTTTGGACCGGCACCGGCGGCCTCGTGTGGAGTAGTACAACTGCGCACGGCTTTAGCGGGAACAATGTACCCTTTACCGTGGACGCCGGCCTGACGCTGCAAGTTCAAAGCCTGCGGGTTCAGAGCGTCTCCCAGTTCATCAACAAGGGCACCATTATCGCGGGAGGCAACGGCAAGACGCTGGAGTTCGGCGGCCGTGTGATCAATCAGGGCACATTCCGCGCCTCCAACGGCGGCACCATCCTCATGACCGGGATCGTGGATAATCTCGCCTCCAATGTTTTGAATGGTGGCGAATGGTACGTCGGTGCCAGCAGCACGCTGCGGCTGCCGTCAACTATCAACACATTAAACGCGAACGTCACGCTCGATGGTGGCAATTCGAACATCTACGTGGGGGTGTCGCCCAGCACCACGAATGCGTTGGCCGGGTTGACCACGATCATGGCTGATGGCAGTTTGGCGATACAAAATGGGCGCACATTTGTACCCTCGGCGACTTTCAATAGTACGGGCAATCTCTCGATTGGAGCCGGGAGTACCTTTGGCGATGCTGCGACAATTTTCAATCAGTCCGGTGGCACCACGACGGTGAACCAAACTTTGCGGGTCGGTGGCGGCATGACCCTGACGGGGGGCGTACTCAAGGGAAGTGGCACGGTCGAAGGCCCAGTCACCAACACCGGGGGTTCCGTCGCACCGGGCAATTCGCCGGGCATTCTGAACATTACGGGCAACTATACGCAGGGTTCGAATGGCACGCTCGATCTGGAGATCGGCGGTCGGGACCCGGATATCCCCGAGTTCGATCGGCTGCGGGTGACGGGCACGGCCACGCTCGACGGAACGGTACGGATCACGAATATCAACGGCTTCGAATCGGCGCCGGGCGATACGTTTCGGGTGTTGAGTGCGGCGTCGCGCGTGGGCACGTTCGCGAAGCAGGACTTCCCGGCGCCCGGCGGTGCGGGTCGGCAATACAAGAGTGCGTACGACGCGACCGGCCTGACGATTCAGACGACGAAGGTACCGCCGCTGGAGTTCCTCGGCGTGGCGACGGCCAGTTCGATGACGCCGCTCGATACGGCAATCGACGCGAACGGGAACACGTACGTGGTCGGGTCGTTCACCGGCACCGTGGACTTCGATCCGAACAACGTGCTGAGCTACGACACGCTCAGTCGCACCATCGATTCGGGCTTCATCGCGAAATACGACGCCAACGGAAAGCTCCTTTGGCTGGGCGATGTCTCCAGCTATCCGTTCCCGGTTCCCGACAATGCCAGCATTACGAAGATTGCCATCGATACCCGGGGGAATCTGAATCCCGCGGATGATCGAATCGTATTCACTTCCAGCTTTGACTCGGGTGCGAATTACACGCTCAATAACATCGCGTTTTATTCGGGCCCCAGCTACCTCACGAACAACATGGGGTGGGTGGTTTGGCTGAACTCCGACGGCGTCCCCCAATCGGATTTGCAGTTCCCGTTCGGCGCGATGGCGTTCGGCGATTTGGCGTTCAGCCCTTCCGGGAATCTCGTCGTTGGCGGTACATTTGGCGTGGGCGGGTCCGGTGCTGTGGTCGTCGATTATCCGACGAATACCGTCACTTTGAACTCGGCCGGGGCTGAAGATGGCTTCGTGGCCGAGTATGCGTTAACCACGGGGCCGAACACGATTACGCATGTTCGAAGTGGTCGAATCGGGGGTACTGAGAGTGATGGATTGAACGGCGTGGCGACAGATTCAGATGGGAATGTCTGGGTGACAGGTACATTCTTCAGTGCCACGACCAACGGGTTGGCCACACTGGCGGAAGATCCTGGTACCTCGCTCGCCGCTGATGCCTTTGTTCTGAAACTTGTTCCGAACGGAACGACCTACTCAACCCCGGTCGCACAAAGTTTTGGCGGTAGTGGTGGAGTCTCCAGCACCGCGATAGAAACCGATTCGGCGAACAATGTTATCTTTGGAGGTCAGTTCCGATTATCCGTCGATTTTGATGTCCTTCCGAATCGGGCGTTTACCCTGACCAGTGGTGCCGGAGCGTTTGATGGTTTCCTCGTGAAATTGAGTTCCAACGGCGATTTCATCTGGGCCAGGAATATCGGTGGATTCAACGACGATACCATCGAAGATCTCGCCATCGATGCCGACGGCAACATCTACTCCACCGGCACCTTCACCGATCGCGTCGACTTCGACCCGCTGGATGGCAGCTACATTCTGCAGACGAACCCGACAACCAATTACCAGGCGTTTCTGCTCAAGCTCGATGCGAAGGGTGCGTTCATATGGGCGACGGCCCTCGGCGATTACCCGGGCGCCAGTTCGTCCGGTACGGCCTTGGCGACCGATGGCGAGCGCATCTCCTCGGTCGGCACGTTCAGCAACACCGTGGACTTCGACCCGACGGATAACCAGGCGCTGCGGACGGGGCCGGGCGGTTACATCTCCTTCCTGAAGCAGAAGGCATCGCCGGTCGTCACCATCAGCGGTTTACCGGTCGGCAGCGCGTCGGAAGGCACGCAGATCTCGGCGATCGCGAAGGTCGTCGATCCGGACTCGTTCCGCTTCCTGTATGCGTGGTCGGTCCTGAGCGGCGGCAGCACGGTGGCCACCGGCACCGGTTCGGCGATCACGTTCCCGGCGAACGATCAGGGCTTCTACACCATCAGCGTCACGGTCACGGACGAAGTGGGCAACACCGGCTCGGCGACGAGTACGGTGGCGATCGTGAATGCGCCTCCGGTGCTTGCGCCGACGGCGTTCGGTGCCGGTACGAACCTGTTCACGGGTGCGGCGGCGGCGGAAGCGGGTACGGCATTGGCGAGTGCGAACGGCCGAGTATTCATCGGCTCGCCGGGGGCTTCCGCGAATCTGGGCAGTGTGGTGATCGTGCCGGCGGGCGGCGGAGCGGCGACGACGCTTTCCAACCCGAACGCGGCGATCGGCCGGTTCGGCGCGACGCTGATCACGGTCGGCCCGCGGCTGGCGGTGGCGGCGACCGGGCGTGCCACCGACCTCAACGGCGTCGTGCATCTGTTCACGGAATCGGCCGGCGTTTACAGCGTCGAGCGCTCGCTGTCGCTGACGGATGGCGTGCTGACGGATGGCTTCGGCACGGCGATGACCAGCATTGGCAACCTGCTCGCGGTCAGTGCGCCGGGGCGTGGGGTCAACGGCGTCGCGGCGGGTGCGGTGTACCTCTACGATGCCACAACCGGTGTCCTCGTCCGTACGATCCTCAACCCGTCGCCGGTGGATGGCGACAAGTTCGGGGCGGCGCTCGCGTCGGCGAACGGCCTATTGATCGTCGGGACCCCGGGCGACGACACGGCGGGCTTGAATGCCGGGACCGTGTATGTCTTCGATCCGGGCAACGGGCAGCTCGTCCGCTTGATCACCAACCCGAATCCGGGTTTCCTGAACGGTGAGTTCGGCAGCACGCTGGCGGCGAACGGGAACTTTTTGGCGGTGGGGGCCCCGAATGACGACTCCGATGGCACCGATGCCGGCGGCGTGTATCTGTACGATCTGGGCTCCGGGGCATCGCTCGGCACGCTGCGCAGCCCGAACGCCACGCCGGCGAACGGTCGGTTTGGCTCCTCGCTGGCATTCAACGGGAATCGCCTGGCCGTGGGGGCGAACGGCGACGGTACGACGGTGGCCAACTCCGGCACCTTGTTCGTTTACGACGTCGACGACGGTAGCGGTACGTTCCAGAAACTGCGGCACACGCTGAAGAAGCCCGCGGCCACCGGCGGAGAGCGATTTGGTGCCGCCGTGGTCGCGAGCGGCGACGACTGGTACGCCAGTGCGGCCACGGCTGGTTCGGCCGGGACGACCTGGCGGTTCGCGGCCACTGCATTCCTGACGCTGAGTGCCACGGCGATCAACGAGAACGATCTGCTCACCGTGAGCGGCTCGTTCGCGGATGCTGGCAGTGGCGATGCGCACACGCTGATCATCGACTGGGGCATGCCCGGCAACACACCGACGCGCGTGAATCTGGCGGCCGGTGTGAACACGTTCAGCTTGAGCAATCGGTATCTGGACGACAACCCGACCGGCACCAGCATCGACACGGCGAACATTCGCGTGCGAATATTGGATGAGACACCTGATCTCGTTGCGTGGGATAGCAGCAATAACCTGTTCCTTCGCTATGACGGCGGCACAAATACGCTCCTGGGCAACTTCCCCATCCCCCTCTTTTATGTGACCGATTGGAACGTCGGCCCCGACGGCGACATCTTCCATTACGAAGCTCCAATCCTGACGCGATACAGTGGACTGACCGGTGCGAGCCTCGGCTCCTTCGTGACGCTTACCTCAAACGATACCCTGAAGGCGTTTCGGTTCAGCCCGCAGGGTGAGTTGTGGATGCTGATCGAGTCGAGCAGCGGGACACGACTCGAACGTCGGGATGGGTGGACAGGACAGGTACTCGGAAGCACCGCGACGACCGAGTTTCCGCTCTTCAGCTTCCAGACGTCTCCGGCGAGCATGGCCTTCACGGCGAACGGCACACTGGTCGTCACGAAGAACACCACCGGTGAGATGTATCGGTTCAATTCTCAGGCCAATCAGCTGGAACTGGTCGGTGCCACAGGCTTGTCTCTGTCGAGTTCGGTGGCGTTCGGAACCGATGGATTCTTGTATGTGGCGGGTCGCCAGTCGGGTCAACCCACCATTCTGCGCGTGGACCCTGCCACCGGCGAAGCGGTTGGCACCCTGTTCACATACGAGGAGTTTGCGCCCGAATTTGCCAACTACTTATTGACGGCCACACCCGATGGCTCACTCTATGCCAGTTTCCAATCCCTAGAGGATACCACTCGACGCTTCGATTTGGCATCGGGGACTTCGGCCCCGGTTTCACTCTCCGGGTTTAGCTATTTCTTCGTGCCGGTCGCTCCGATGGATGAGCTTCCCGTCCCCGCCACCGTCACGGTCGCCAACCTCGCGCCCACCGTGCGGATCACGGCGGCGCGCAACGACGTCGGTACCTACACGCTCAAGGCGCTATCGGCCGATGTCGGCACGCTCGACCCGCTGACGGTCAACTGGAAAATCAACGGCGTCGCCGTGGCGGCCAATGCCGACGGCACGGTCACCTTCAACGCCGCCAACACCTCGGCGACGACGGTGGTGGTTACGGTCAACGACGATGATCTGGGCGTCGTCACCTCCACATTCACGGTCATCGTCGGAACGGGCAATGCCGACACGATCACGCTCGGGAATACGAGTGCCAATGTGAATGGCACGACGCTCAACTACGCGGCAGGCACCAGCCGCGTGGTGGTTTACGGGTTGGGCGGGAACGACACGATCAACGCCAGCGGCAATACGGCGACACCGGTGGAACTCGTGGGCGGCTATGGCAACGATACGCTCATCGGCGGCAACTTTGACGATGTGCTCCGCGGCAACAACCCCGACGATTACAACCCGAACGCGCCGTACACCACCGAAGACCAGGGTGCTGACAGCCTCGTCGCGGGTGCCGGCAACGACACGCTCGACGGCGGCCTCGGCAACGACTCGATGATCGGTGGCACCGGCAACGACTACTACATTCAGGTGTCGGGCAGCACTGATCTCCTCAGCGAATCGGGCAGCACGGGTATCGATACCATCGACCTCGTGTATTCGTATCGCGGCGTGACGCTGAGCCTGGCCTACGATGCGGGACAGGTGCAGACCGTCGATACGCAGAGCCACGAGGTGATGCTCAGCGGCACATTCGAGAACCTCTACGGTAGTGGTTACGGCGACGTGCTGAGCGGCAACTCGGTGCAAAACGAACTCCGGGGCGGCCTCGGCGACGACCAACTCTTCGGCAGCGATCCGCTCGTCTTGTCGGTTTCCGGCGTCAGCGACGACGATTCGCTTTCGGGTGGAGCGGGGAACGACACGATCGACGGCGGCAGTGGCAACGACATCATCTTCGGGACGGATGCGCTCGGGACGCTGCCTGCCGGCGTCTCGGATGATGACTCGATCCGGGGTGGTGCGGGGAACGACACCATCGACGGCGGTTCGGGCAATGACATCATCTTCGGCACGGATGCGCTCGCGATTCTTCCCGTTGGGGTGAGTGACGACGACTCGATCCGGGGCGGTAGTGGTAACGACACCATCGACGGCGGCAGTGGCAACGACATCATCTTTGGAAGCACGATGCTGGACACGTTGCCGGCCGGCGTCTCGGACGATGACTCGATCCGGGGCGGTACGGGGAACGACACGATCGATGGCGGTTCCGGCAACGACATCATCTTTGGAAGCACGCTGCTGGATACTTTGCCGGCCGGCGTCTCCGACGACGATTCCATTCGAGGCGGTACGGGGAACGACACGATCGACGGCGGTTCGGGTAACGACATCATCTTCGGTACCGATGCACTCGCGACGCTACCCGCCGGCGTCTCGGACGATGACTCGATCCGGGGTGGCACCGGGAATGACACGATCGACGGCGGTGCGGGCAACGACATCATCTTCGGCAGCAACCCACTCGACACGTTGCCGGCCGGTGTCTCGGACGATGACTCGATTCAGGGCGGTGCGGGCAACGACACCATCGATGGCGGTTCCGGCAACGACATCATCTTCGGGACGGATGCGCTCACGATTCTGTCCGCCGGCGTCTCGGACGATGACTCGATCCGGGGCGGAGCGGGCAACGACACCATCGACGGCGGTGCGGGCAACGACATCATCTTCGGAAGCACGCTGCTGGACACGTTGCCGGCCGGCGTTTCGGACGATGACTCGATTCGGGGCGGTGCGGGGAACGACACCATTGATGGCGGTTCCGGCAACGACATCATCTTCGGCAACCAGGGTGATGATCAGCTCGTGGGGGGCAAGGGGCTCGATCTCTTCGAAGGCGGTTCGGGCAACGACCGGCTCGTCGAGAGTGTGGCGGGCAATGTCATCCTCGATTCGGCGAAGTTGCAAGTGGCCGGGTTGCCCGATGAGCGGCTCTACGACATCGAGGAAGCCCAGCTCTTCGGCGGCGCTGGCGCCGACCAGATCGATGCCTCGGCGTTCTACGGTCCGGTCCTGCTCTTCGGCGATGCGGGGAACGACACGCTGATCGGCGGGGTGTTCGGCGACCAGCTCTTCGGCAGCAGCGGTCAGGATTCGCTCGATGGCGGCGAGGGGGACGATCAGCTCTCACCCGGCAGCGGCAACGATCACTCCGATGGCGGAGCCGGGAACGACGTGTATTTCATGGTGCCCAACGGCATCGACACCATCCAGGATTCGCAAGGCATCGACACGCTGGACTTGAGTGCGGCCACCCTCGGCGTGACGCTGGATCTCAACCTGTCCGGCGCGCAGACGGTGGACACGGCGGGCAATGTACTGGTGTTCAACGGCAGCATAGAGAACGTGCGAGGCACGAGCTTCGCGGATGTCCTCATCGGGAGTGCGGATCGCAATATCCTGGAGGGTGGTGGCGGCATCGACCTCGTGACCGGTAACGACGGGGCCGACACGGTGCAGGGGGACTTCACGCAACTGGTCTACCTGGACTTCGACTCCGCGACCGGTCCGAACGAGTACTTCTACAGCATCGAGGATCGCAATCTCATCCAGTCGCGCCTGGAACAGGACTATGCGTTCCCGTTCAGTATCGTGTTCACGCAGACGCGGCCCTCGATCGGTCGCTACGGCACGATCGTGCTGAACGCGGGCGCACCGGGTTCCAACGAAGCGCTGATCGCGGGCCTGGCCTCGGAGCTGGACTTCCGCAATGTCAATACCGGCAGCGTGGCCCTGATCAATGCCAACGGCTTCCTCGGCCGCAGAGGCCAACCGGCGGCGACGAGTCCGAACTACGTGGCCTTCACCTCGACCCTGATCGCCCACGAACTGGGGCACCTGCTCGGTCTGCGGCACAACGACAGCTTCGGACCGATCGGCGCCAGCACGGACGGTCAATCGTACGGCATCTTCAGCGGTCTGCCACAGCGTTCGCGCGTGGTCAACGAACAGATCACGGGCAACGGCACAACGGCGGTGCAGTACGTCTTCGGTATTCCCAAACCGGTCGCCATGACGAACCCGCTGACGCTGCCCAACGGTTCGATCTACTCCAACGGCCTGCAGGTCGCCACGTTCGCGGTGCAGATCGGCGGCGGCGTCATGATCACTCCGGTTCAAGGTGCGACGAACTCCGTTCTGTCCGCGACCTTCACGGCCGAGAGCGCGGCAACGGGCGGCGGCGTGTTGTCGCTGGTGTGGTCGCAACCGACGGCCAGCTCGTCCGTGGTGGTCTCGTACTATTACGAAGCGTTCCGACCGGGTTACACCGGCCCGATATTGGCGAATGAAACGCCGCTGCACATCATGGCTTCGCCCGTCTCTGTGGGCACAAGCATTCTTGATGCTCTCGGGAATACGTTCTTCGGCGAGCGTGAACTGATCCGCCTCGCTTTCACCAATGCGGGCGTGACTTTCAACGAAGGCGCGCTGGCCACCACGACGGCACCAGCGAGCCTTGGCGGTTCGGCGCGCGCGATCGGCGAACTGCCCGCACTGGCCGTACCGAATCTTTTGCCACAGGGCACGCGGAATTACGGTCTGAACCTGAACGTGCGCGCTACCAGCATCATCGGGGGCATCCAACGCACGCTCGGCGGCACTGGCCCGAGCGAGAACGACGTCTACGCGATCCAAGCGAAGGCCGGCGAGTTCCTCACGATCGAACTGCTCTCCTCGTCGCTGCGTCAGCGCATGCAACCGGTCGATGGTATCGTGCGGGTGTACAACTCGGCGGGTCAGTTGGTGAATTATTACGGCAGCCCCGCGATCAACGACGATGGTTTCGATAACCAGGACCCGATCCTGATCGATATCCCGATCCCCGCGGACGGCACCTACTACATCGAAGTGGATACGTTTGCCGGCAGCCCCGGAAGCGACACGCAAGCCGGTGGCTACGAGCTCTACCTGTATTCGTACACGAACCCGACGGCCGGTGGCACGCGGCAGGGCGGCATCGGCGATACGGTGGTGGGCGGTGCGGGCAACGACATCCTCTCCGGCAGTGCGGGCGACGACGACTACCGCGGTACCGCCACCGAAGACATCATCCTGGGTGCGACGAGCAACGACTTCGTGCGCGCGACGAACACCGCTCCGACGATCGGCGTGCAGCTCAACACGACCTCGCCGGGCACGAACGATCTACTGACCGCGACTGTGACAACCGAGGATACCGACGGCGACCCGGTGTACCTCACGTATGTCTGGCGGGTAAACGGCGAGATTGTCCGCACGATGGGCAGTACCACGACGACCACCGACGCGCTCGATCTGAGCCAGTTGGGCTACGGGAATCGCGGGGATGTCATCACCGTCGCGGTCGCGTCGAACGACCGCATCGAAGTGGGCAATTCCGCGACGGCCAGCGCCACGGTCGCGAACACCGCGCCGACGGCGACGGTGACATTGAACACGACAACACCGGGGACAAACACCCTGCTCGTCGCAACCGTAACACGAAGCGACGCGGATGGCGACCCGGTGACGTTGACCTATCGCTGGTTCGTGAACAACACGCTGGTGCAGACACTCAACACCACCGCCACCACCGATTCACTCGATCTCGCGCAACCTGGCTTCGGCAAACGCGGCGACACGATTCGTGTGGAAGTAATGGCGTTCGACATTATCTCCTCTGGTATGCCGGCGTCGGCCAGCGCCGTCGTTGCGAACGCGGCGCCGACGGCCACGGTCGTTCTCAACACGGCCTCTCCGTTCACCAACGACGTGTTGGTGGCGACGGCGTCGGGTTCGGACGGGGACGGGGACGCTCTGAGCTTCGTCTACCGCTGGTACGTCAACAACGTCCTCGTCGCCGGAGCCACCACCAACACCTTCGATCTCGGCGTGACGGGCAATCGCGGGGACACGATTCGGGTGGAGGTGGAGGCGAATGATGGCACGGCCGCGAGCACGACGGCGTCGGCCAGCGCCGTCGTTGCGAACACGGCGCCGACGGCATCCGTCACCCTCAACACGGCCTCGCCGCGCACGAACGACATCCTCGTCGCCACCGCCACCGGCTCCGACGCCGACGGGGACGCTCTGAGCTTCGTCTACCGCTGGTACGTCAACAACGTCCTCGTCGCCGGAGCCACCACCAACACTTTCGACCTCGGCGTGACGGGCAATCGCGGGGACACGATTCGGGTGGAAGTCGAGGCGAATGATGGCACGGCCGCGAGTACGACGGCCACGGCCAGCGCCGTCGTCGCGAACACGGCGCCGACGGCCACGGTCACCCTCAACACGGCCTCGCCGTTCACCAACGACGTGTTGGTGGCGACGGCGTCGGGTTCGGACGCCGACGGGGACGCGTTGAGTTTTGTCTACCGCTGGTATGTGAATAACGTGCTGGTCTCCGGTGCGACTACGAACACCTTCGACCTGGCGGCGCAGGGGAATCGCGGCGATACGATTCGGGTGGAAGTCGAGGCGAATGATGGCACGGCCGCGAGCACGACAGCCACGGCCAGCGCCGTCGTCGCGAACACGGCGCCTATCGCAAACTCCAACAGTTACACGACGTTTGCGAACACACCGCTCGTGGTTTCAGGCCCGGGGCTGCTCGGTAACGATACCGATCTCGATAGCGATACGCTCAGTGTCGTCAGCCACACCAATCCGTCCTTCGGAACGGTGGCCGTAGGCTCCGATGGTTCCTTCACCTACGCGCCCAACAACGGCTTCAGCGGTACCGATTCCTTCTCCTACTCGATCAGCGATGGTTTCGGAGGAACCGCAACCGCGACGGTAACAATCGCGGTGCAATCGAATGGCGGTACGCTCGTGGTGGCCATTACCGACACCCCTGAGTACGCAGCCGAAGGTTCGGCAATTACTCTCGGCAGCACCGTGACGGGCGGCACCGTACCGCTCAACTACTCATGGACGGCCGTGCTG
The DNA here is from genome assembly GCA_019636445.1 of Gemmataceae bacterium. Taxonomy (GTDB): domain Bacteria; phylum Planctomycetota; class Planctomycetia; order Gemmatales; family Gemmataceae; genus Limnoglobus. The sequence goes on from JAHBXO010000049.1 coordinate 33,332, forward strand.
GGCGATTCGGTCATTGCGACGAGCTCGGTTGCCGACTTCACGTTCACGCCTGCGGACAACGGCACCTTCACGATTCAACTGAGTGTCACCGACGCGAACGGTAACACGGGTACGGCGACGCAAACGATCCTCGTGAACAATGTCGCACCGACCGCCAGCGTCGCTCGATCCGGAATCGTGACGGCGACGACCGTTGATGTGACGGTCGGTCTGACAAACGTGATCGACCCCTCAACGGCAGATCACGCTGCGGGCTTCCATTACAGTTTCGCCACGAATGCCAACGGCCTCGCGACGAGTTACCTGGCCGCGGGAACGTTGGCCCAGACGACTTTCAGCTTCCCGCAGGAACTCGCGACCCGCACGATCCATCTCCGTGTGTTCGACAAGAACAATGGCTTCACCGATTCCAGCCTGCAAGTTTGGATCGGCTCGTCCGGCAACGACTACTTCTACGGTAGTCCTGGAATTGATTTGATGTTTGGTCTCGGCGGTGACGACACGCTGATCGGCGGAAGTGGCAACGACTGGCTCGACGGTGGCGAAGGGAACGACAACCTGCGTGCCATCGAGGGCGATGACGAACTCTTTGGCGGAAGTGGCGATGACGATTTGCGTGGCGGCAGCGGGTCCGATTATCTCGAAGGGGGAACCGGCAACGACACGATCCGCGGCCAGGGCGGTAACGATGCGCTCTGGGGTGGCGACGGCAACGACGTCTTGCGTGGCGGCGGTGGCGGTGATCTGTTGAATGGCGAAGCCGGAAACGACACTTTGTACGGAGGTGGTTCCGGGGACCAACTCTTCGGGGGACTGGGTAACGACGAACTTCGTGGTCGAGGTGGTAACGATCGTCTTTGGGGTGAAGAGGGCGACGATATCCTCTTCGGAGGAGGCGGAAGCGACGAAGTTTACGGCGGGGCGGGCAACGATACGCTCGTCGCAAGCAATGGCGGCGGCGACCTGTTGGACGGCGGTGACGGCGACGACACTTTCTGGGGTTGGAACGGCATCTATGTGGACAACACGCTCGTTGGCGGTGCGGGCAACGACCGCATCTTCAACGGCAACTCCCTGGGTGGCGACCTGATCCTCGCGCGCTGGTCTCCAACCTGCGATATCGAATTCCTTCAGGGAGCCGAAGGCTGTATCAATGGCATCCGTGGCGATTCGGGCGACAACGTCCTGGACTTCAGTGCGACATCCATCGCTAACGTCCTCACCGTTGATGGTCAGTCGGGCAACGATACGATCACGGCTTCGCCGTTGAGCAAGGGTGTTCTGTACACTGGTAGCTCGGGTGACGATACGCTTATCGGCAGCACCGCCACGGATCGGCTGGATGGCGGCGGCGGAAATGACGTCTTCCGCTTCCTGTTCCGAAACACAACGGGCGAGGACCAAGTCAACGACTTCCGCAAGGGGAAGGATAAACTGGATCTGCGAGCGTTTGGTATCACCATGAGTGCGATTCAACTGGTCCGTTCCGGCAGCGATCTCCTTGTGAAAGTGGCGCTTCCCGCGAGCCTCGGAGGTGGTATCTTCACGATCCGTCTGAAGGGCTACAGCGGCTCGCTCGATGCGAGCGACTTCCTCTTCTGATTCGGGAGCGGGGAACTTGTCGTGCATTCGCCCGCCGCGTTGTACTACCATCCGGATGCCTACCTCGAACGCACGACTCCGGCGGGTCCCGGGGGGCCGGCCGGATTGATGGGCCGCCAAGTCGCGGGCCATCAGTTCCTCGATGCGTTTCTCGCGCATGGCTCGTGGCAAAGCCTCACCGCAGTCTTGCCGACGCGCGAGCGGGCCAAGCCACTCGTGCGCACCTGCCAGGACCATCCTTCCAGTCGACACGCCGTTCGCAAATTGCATTTGGTTCCGGAGGCGGACTTCCTCGCAGAGTTTGCATCGCCATCTCCACCCGCGAAGGTGTTGCACTTCCCAACACCGCCGGACGAGCGCTTCGCGTGGCTGCGTCACTCGCCCAACCCGGCGCCGGTCGCTCTCTGCGGAGTCACGCATACGCTCGCCTCGCCACAAGCGGTGGCCGCGTTATGTGCGTTGCACACCGCACCGTTCGCATCCTGCGATGCACTCATCTGCACATCGGAAGCCGTGCGTGCGATGGTCCGTGCGGTCCTCGACGACTACGGCGACTACCTCGCCGAGCGTTTCGGCGGCAGGAATCATATTCGCCCCCGATTAGAAGTGATCCCACTCGGGGTAAATCCGGAGCGATATCGACCGGCCACACGCGACGACCGGCAACGCAGTCGTGCGAAACTCCAGGTCACCGACGAGGAAGTGATGGTTCTGTGCGTGGGCCGGCTATCGCATCATGCGAAAGCTCATCCGTTCCCGTTATTCCATGCAGCCAACGAATCGGCGAAACGCACGGGGCAGAAAGTCCACCTCGTCTTCGCCGGTTGGGCCGCGCATCCGGCGGTCGCCCAGGCGTTCCGCGATGGTGCGAATCGTTTCGCGCCGAATGTGCGCACCTCGTTCGTGGATGGCCAGAATGCCACGATTCGTCGAACCGTCTGGCACGCGGCGGATATTTTTGCTTCGCTGCCGGACAACATTCAGGAAACCTTCGGCCTCGTGATCCTCGAAGCGATGGCGTGTGGCTTGCCGGTGTTGGCTTCGGACTGGAATGGCTACCGTGACCTCGTCGTGGAGAACGAGACCGGATTCCGAGTGCCGACATTCTCGCTGCCGCAAGCCGCGAGTGGCGCGACTTTACGATTGCTCGCCGGTCAGACGAACTACGATCACTTCCTCGCAGAGTGTTCGCAATCGATCATCGTCGATCTGGAGGCCGCTACTGAGAGATTGTCACGATTGGTCTCCGACGCCGCACTCCGGTTGCGGTTCGGCCTGGCCGGCCGTGAGCGAGTGATCAACCGTTTCGCCTGGTCCCGGGTTGTCGAGCGTTATGAGGCATTCTGGCGGGAGTTGGCCGATGCCGTGCCACCGTTTCCCGCTCGCCAACAGGGACCTGCCAAGTATCCGCACCTCGCGCATACGTTCGCCAATTACCCCACGCGATGGTTGGAGCCTACCACTATTCTGGAGCGGGTACCCGGCGCTCAATTGCCCGACCACCCGCTGACGAATTTCTCGGCAAACCTGCGAATCACGAACATGGCGAAACTTCAACAGGCGATCTCATCTCGGGAAATCGGTACTCTCGCGGAGTGGACGGCCGACTTCAGCGCGATCGGCGAACGGTCGGAATCGAACCTCGCCACAATCGCCTGGCTGCTCAAATACGGTGTGCTCCGTAGTCACGTCTGAACTCGGCTGCAGTACGGGGCGTTGGAAGTGAGGGGGCACGGCACGGCCTCCGCGCGTGGCCATCGGCCTCGGGATGGGGTTCTTCCGCAGAGTTGATGATGAACATCGATTAGAATGACGTACGCCCGATTCTCGCTCGGCAGGATGGCCGTCATGGCGGGCACGATCGCGTCGCGTCTTCCCGACGTTCCCGACTTCGACCTCACCGCCGTCAGCGTTGCCACCGAGATCATCGGGCTCGAATTTCAGCTCACCTCGGCTTCCGCATTTTGTCCCGTCTGCCATCAGCCCGCCACGCGGATCCACAGCCGATTCTCTCGCACGCTCGCCGACTATTCCGTGCATCGGCGTCAAACGATACCGTCCATCTCCCATTCTCGCATGACCTTGGCATCGATCGGGTCTTTCCTCGGATCGAAGTCGGCAAAGAGTTCCTTGACCGTGGCGGGAGCTTTCGGCTCCTCAGCGAAGGTGAAAGTCGGCAGCAGGAATACAAGCCCGATGAGGATGTACCGAATCATTCGATCTTTCCTCCATACCGAACGCCCAGCCACACGGTCGGCTCGTCCGGCGTCGTCCAATCGACTCGATGCCTCCGGAACGCCGGGATGTTGACGAAATCACCGACTTTCATCTCGACCATGCCATCCTCGAACTGCAACCGGGCCGCTCCCTTCAAGACGATCACCCACTCGTGCTGCGGCTGGCCGGAGTCGGGGCCGAGAGATCAAAGACCTCGGAGTGTTCTTCCTCGAAGAACTTCACTACCCGGTTCATTACGGCGAGCAGCCGTTTCTTGTGCGGACTTCGGGCGTAGTATGAGACCTGCCCGATTTCGTCGTTGAGCTTGTGCAGTTCGCTCGAGGTGACGGGGACGATCTGTGTGCCTTCACCGGCCTTCTCGATCTTCTTCTTGAGCATACCGCTCAGGTGAGTATGCTCGAGCAGTGTTTCCCGCTGCTGCTAGGTGAGCTTGAGCGGATAGGCGTGGCTGGCCTTCTTGGTCCGCTTGAGGCGGAAGACAATCGGCCCCGTGTCATTGACTGCCAAGTAGTCGGCAAGACCCTGCTGGAGTTTCTGCCGGGCTTGGGCCGGGGTCAGGGGCTTGTCGTCGGCGGGTTGATTCTTGCGGGGCATCGGTGACTCCGTTCGATGTTATACTTCTTTAAACTGACCACTGTGGATCAACCGCTCAAAATGCCGCTCCACTCGCTTCGGCATCGTTCCGCCCCGGACCAGCTCCCAACTCCATGTTGATCGTGAAAACCCGCTGGGTCAAGTTGGCCGACGAAAGGAATAGCCATTCTCCATCGGCAACTCGCGGAGCGAGTTCCCGACTCTGTTTGATGCGTAATGATCATCGCGACACGGTTCGAGTGTCGGGATCTCACTTCGCTCAAGGC
>JAHBXO010000005.1 GCA_019636445.1 Gemmataceae bacterium
CAGACGGTGTGCGCGTGCCCCTACCTGAAAACAGGAAGTTAATTTGTGGGAAACGTATCACCCGTTAACTGGAACGCCTCGGCATACGCCACGGGCAGCAGGGCGTTGTCGTAGAGCATCTTCTCGAAGTGCGGCACGAGTCAGCGCTCGTCGACGCTGTAGCGCGTGAATCCGCCGCCGACCTGGTCGTACATCCCGCCGCGCGCCATCTTCTCGAGCGTCAGCCGCACCGCGTGCAGGGCCGAGCCGTCGTTGAACCGGGCGTGCGCCCGCAGCAGCACCCGCAGTTCCATCGGGTGCGGGAACTTCGGCGCGTGACCGAACCCGCCGTGCTGCGGGTCGAACGCCCGCCGCAGCATCCGTGCCGCGTTCTCCTGGATCGCCGGCGTCAGCTCGCCCCCGGCCCCGTCCGGATTCCCGGTCGCCCGCAGCGCCTCCGCCACCTGCCGGCCGACCTCGCCGAGCTGCTCCCGCTTCCCCTTCCACGCCTCCGCGACGCTCGCCAGCAGCCGTTTGAAGCTCGGACGGCCGTACTTGTCCGTCGGTGGGAAGTACGTCCCCGCGTAGAACGGCGTCAGCTCCGGTGTGAGGAACACCGACAACGGCCAGCCGCCGCCTTCGCCCCGGTTCAGCAGGTGGTGCGCCGTCATGTAGATCTGGTCCAGGTCCGGCCGCTCCTCGCGGTCCACCTTGATGCTCACAAAATGCTCGTTGAGAATCTTCGCCGTCGATTCATCCTCGAAGCTCTCGTGCTCCATCACGTGACACCAGTGGCACGCCGAGTACCCGACCGACAGAAAGATCGGCCGATCAAGTTCCTTCGCCCGCGCCAGCGCCTCCGGCCCCCACGGGTACCAGTCGACCGGGTTGTTCGCGTGCTGGCGCAGGTACAGGCTCGATTCGGCGGAAAGGCGGTTCATGGTGCAGCTCGTGGGTGGGGCGAAGTCATTGTCCGGCAGCAAGCAAGGCAATCAAGCCATCCCGACCGGAGACGGACCTGCCGTTGTCTTTCCGCCGCCACCGCGCCACCCCTCGGCGGAAAGACGCCCGATTTCCGGAACCGTACTGGCCCGGTAAGGACTTACGTCGATTTTGGTAGAGTTTCGATTCAGAACCGAGGCGCTTGATGATGCGGACTCGGAGGATCAGTCGAGGTCGTCCCGATTCAGGAAACGGAGAATTTCCACGTCCGGCAATCGCTTGGCGTTCGGCACGTCCGGCGTCAGCCCCATGGAATTGATCACGCGGCGAGCTTGGGGATCGGGCCGTTCGATGGTTCCCTTGTGCAGCAAGCCGAGCAGATGGGGCGTCGGAGCGTCGTCGGGAAACAGACTGTTGTTGACGACGACGATGGCCCCGGTATCCCTCGGCACGAGCAATTCCTGGACATACGGACCGAGAAGCCGTTCGCCGCTCGGAAACATCGGATTGTTCGCGGAGAGGAACGCGTTGACTCCCACGCCGGCATCCCTCGCGGCCCGGCACGCGTCGGCGAGGAAGAACCGGCTTTGAATCGAACTCGGCTCGTATCCGAGCACGAGCAGGGACTCTTCGGGAGCACCGTCGCGATGGAACTTCGTCGTCACCTGCTGATCGAATCGGCCGAGTCGTTCGGCAACGAAGGGCGTCCCGATCGCTTCCCCAAACGCCGCGACAAGCTCGACCATGACCCGGCGGAGCGATTTTGAATCGACCGGTGAAGAAGGCACGAGGATCGCGAACCCGTCGCGGTCAAGCGAAGTCCGCCAAACCGCATCGGCGATCCGGGCGACAACAGTTCCCGGAATCGGATCGTGAAAGGAAACAAGAATCGACGAACTTGAATTCATGCGCGACAAATCGATGGAGATCGGGACGATCGTTGGGGACGGGACGACGGGACTCGAATACCCCCGGCGCGGCTCGAACGCGCAACCTGCCGCTTAGAAGGCGGCTGCTCTATCCAGTTGAGCTACGGGGGCGTGAATGGATTGTTTCCGATTTTCAATCGCCCGACAACGGCGATCGGGCGATCACCGAATAGAGCGGTCCCTCGCGGCGGTGATCGCTCGAGAAGAGCAGGATCTCCTCCACCTCCACGCTGCCGCCGGCCCAGTTCGCGTGCTTCGCCAGTTCCGGGGCGAGCAACTGCCCGTCGGCCTCGTCCTTCGCACGGCCGAGAGTCAGGTGCGGCGTGTAGCCACGCTCCTCGCGTCGGTAGACGCCGAGTTCCAGCAAGCGCGGTTCGGAGGCCCGGTGGATGCGCTCGAGCGAGTCCGCACCCTCCGTGATGCCTGCCCACAACACCTTCGGCCGGCGTGGCGTCGGGAACGCCCCGACGCCGGCGATCGCCAGCCGGAACGGTGCTTCTTTCTTCGCCACGGCCGTGAGTGCCCGGCAGATGCCGTGCAGGTCGCGATCGTCCACCTCGCCAAGGAAGTTGATCGTGACGTGCAGGTTCTCCGGCTCGACCCATTTCACGTTTGCGCCGCACAACGCCAGCGTCTGTTGGAGCGCCGACGCGCTCGACCGGATCGCGGGGCCGACGCTCGCGCCGGTGAACAGTTTCAATCGCGCCATGTCAGGAGCCCACCGCTTGTTGCCAGTGGAACTTCGCGCCATGGTGCAGGCGGGCGCCCACCTGCGTGATGACTTTCATGGCGAGGAGGTTCGCGCCTTTGGCGGCGACATCGGGCCGGAGGCCGTGCGTGATGCCGTAGAGGAAGGCCCCTGCGAACATGTCGCCGGCACCAGTGAGGTCGACTGGCTTGCAGGCGAACGCCGGCACGTGCGATTCCTGGCCGTGGAAACGCACAAACGCGCCGTTCGGGCCGTCGGTCACGATCGCGTTCGGCACCAACTCCTTGAGCTTCGCGAAGGCGTCCTGCGGGTTCTCGACCCCCGCGACGGCGGCCGCCTCCGGGGCATTGCAGAAGAGCAGATCGCTCTGCTTTAGGGCTTCGCGGAACGGGTCGCCGAAGACGGCGGGCACGAAGGCATCCGAGCACGTCAGCGCCACCTTGGTGCCGTTCGCCTTCGCGATGGCGATGGCTTCCTTGATCGCGTGCTGGCCGGTCTCGGGGTTCGCGAAGACGTACCCTTCGATGAAGAGCCAGTCGCTGTTCTTGATCCGGTTCGCATCGACGTGCCGGGCCGCGAGGTGGCTGGACACGCCGAGGTGCGTGCGCATCGTGCGCTCGGCGTCGGGCGTGATGACGCAGACGCAAGTGCCGGTGTGCTCGCCCATCAGCACGGGGTTGCCGATGTTGATGTCGAGTTGTTCGAACTCGGCGGCGTAGTGCAGCCCATAACGATCGTCGCCGACGCAGCCGATGAACGCCCCGCGCCCGCCGAGCTGCGAAAGGGCGATGATGCTATTGGCGACGGAGCCACCGCTGACGAGCGGCAGGTCGTGGTTGGCGTCCTTGAACTTGGCGATGATGGCGTCCTGCTCGGCCTTCTCGACGAGTCGCATGGTGCCGCGTTCGAAGCCGAGCGGCGCGAACTCGGCGTCGTCGAGCGCGAGGAAGATGTCGACGATGGCGTTGCCGAGGCCGCAAACGTGGTAATCGCGGGGCATGATGGCTCTGATGAGGAACGGAATTCGTCGAGAGTTTGTTTATTGGCTGTCGTCGATTTGCCGAGTAAGGTCGTTCGAGATGGGAGAATCAAGGAGCCTGCCAGTCTTCGATCGCAAGGCCGGGTACGCGATTGAACTCCGAGAGATTGTGCGTCACCAGCGTGCATTGATTCGCCAGGGCGATTGCGGCGATCTGCGCGTCGTAGGGCCCGATCATGATGCCGGACTTTTCCAGGGCATGTCGGAGGATCGCGAATTGATCGGCCGCAGAGTCATCAAACGGCAGACTCTGGTACGGCGCCAGTAGAGCGTCGACCGCGATTCGATGAACCAAGGGCTTGGCGCTGCGCAGACATCCGTGACGTAGCTCCGCGACGACAATGGAACAGATCCGGATGTCGGCCGGGACCATCGCCTGAAAACGCGCCGAGATCGACGAGCTTGGCGAACGAAGGATTTCGATCCAGACGTTGGTATCGAGAAGATAAATCATGTCATATCGACCGCAGGCGGCCATTCGCCCTGTGGTGGCCGGACGAACGATTCGTCGTCGATGGAACCGAAGAGGTCAAAATAACCCGGAGGCCATGCGTCCGATCCTCGACTCTTCGAACGCACAATCACCTCGACTTCAAAGTCGGTGTCGGGTTGCCCGACTGGAACTTCCAGATGGAGTTTGCTGTCGGGGCCACTGCGAGACCGGATCAATATGCCGTTCATTTCCGACACCTCCGTAAGCTTGAATTATAGCCATCCTGATTCGTTTCCGCGATTCACTTTCCGCGCCGGTTCGGTTAAACTATCGGTCTGCCAGCTCGTTTCTCTTCGGATCGGATTCATGACCATCACCCACCCCCTCTCCCGGCGGAACTTCCTGCGCGGCGTCGGCGTCACCATGGCGCTGCCGTGGCTCGAATCCCGCAACGTCTGGGGCGACGAGAAGCCCAAGCACAATCCCTCCTCCGAGCCGCCGGTGCGGTTCGCGTGCCTCTTCTCCGGCAACGGATTCCACCGGGATGAATGGTGGGCCAAGGGCGAAGGCAAGGCTCTCCAGTTCGGCAAGGTGCTTGAACCGCTTACACCCCTCCGCGAGAAGACGCTCTTCCTCCGCGGCCTCTACAACGCCGAGGCCCTCATCGGCGGCATCCACAGTTGCCAGACGGGCAACCTGCTCACCGGGGCGCACCTCGCGCCCGACGGCGAGATCCGCTCCGGCATCAGTTGCGACCAGGTGCTGGCCGAGAAGACCAAGGGCCAGACGAAGGTGCCGAGCCTCGTGCTGGGCTGCGAGCAGTCGATCGCGGCGATCCACAAGAACTACTCGATGATCTACAGCTCGCACATCTCGTGGAGTTCGCCGACCACGCCGACGCCGTTGGAAGTCTACCCGGCCCTCGCGTTCGACCGGCTGTTCCGCGACGAGGTCGGCAAGGCCGACAAGAGCGTGCTCGACGCCGTGCGCGAGGACGCCAACGGCTTCAAAAAGGACGTGAGCGCCGAGGACCGCCGGCGGCTGGACGAATACCTGAACAGCGTCCGCGAGGTGGAGCAGCGGATCGAATCGGCCGGCAAGGCGGGCCGCCTGCAGGGCTGGCGGCCGACGCTGACGGCCCCCGACATGAAGCGCCCGGCCGACGGCATCCCGCAGGACATCGACCAGCACATGCGCCTCATGTGCGACATCCTGGTGCTGGCCTTCCGCACCGACACGACTCGCGTCGGCACGCTGAAGCTGAACAACGACCACTCCTCGCTACGCTTCCCGCACCTGAAGGTGGACTACATGATCCACCACCTGCTCTCGCACACCGACAACGCCGACTGGCTGAAGGTGAACCGCTTCTTCCTGGAGCAGCTCGCGTACATCGCCACGAAGATGGACGCCGTGCAGGAGGGCGAGCGGACGCTCCTGGACAACAGCATGTTGCTGTACTGTTCGAGCATGATGACGGGGGCGCACAACAACGACCAGTTGCCGGTGGTGCTGGTCGGAAAGGGCGGCGGGAAGATCAAGACCGGCCGCATCCTCGACTATCTCGGCAAGCCGAACCGCAAGATGTGCAGCCTGTATCTGTCGCTGATGGAGAAGGCCGGCGTCCGGCTGGAGACGTTCGGCGACTCGAAGGAGCTGCTGCTGGAGGTGTGAGCGCCCGAGTGCGGAATGCGGAGTGCGGAATGCGGAGTGAAAACCGAGATTCCATTTTGCATTTTGCATTCCTCATTTTGCATTGGTCCGAATCCTCGAAACCCGACTTCCGGTCTAAGGTGGGAGGCGTTTTCTCCCGACGAACCCCGGCCGGCGGTTAACTGCACGTGCGAACACTTACCGGCGCGCGTGTTCGATTCGGTAAAAGCAGATCGGAAGCCGGACAGTCGGCCGCCGGGGCAGATTCTCTTTCACCTCGGTTCCGTAAGCGGGTACGCTTTGTTCATTCCTTTCGCGGAGCTTTTCCATGACTGCCGACCGCCGCCAGTTCGCGAAGACCGCCCTCGGGTCGCTCGTCGCCTACGGGTTCCTGGAAACGTGCTGGGCGAACAACCTCTTCGCCGAGTCCGTCAAGCCGACGATCGACGCGTGGTTCAAGGACCTCGTGGCGATGACGAAGGACCTGCGGGGGCGGAAGCTGACGGACCTCGAATTCCAGAAGAAGATGGAGGAGCTGTACGCGAGGGTGAACCTCGAGGCGCTCTGCGGGTTCGTGAAGCTCGACGAGATCGAGAAGACGAAGAAGCTTCCGGACAGCGGGGCGTTGAGCGCGGGGTTCGACTTCAAGAAGATCCCGGACCTCGGCGAGGTGACGTTCGGCAAGCAGATCTTCGGCTGCAAGAAGGACCGCTCCATCGTGCCGCACGGGCATCTGAACATGTGCACGGGCTTCATCATCTTGAAGGGCGAATGGCACGGGCGGCACTACGACCGGCTGGAGACGGGCAAGGACCATTACATCGTGAAGCCGACGATCGACCGGAAGTTCAAGCCGGGCGAGCTGTCGACGATTTCGGACCACAAGGACAACGTGCACTGGTTCAAGGCGGTGTCGGAGCGGGCGTACATCTTCAACGTGCACGTGACGGGCTACGACCCGGAGATCAAGGGGAACTCCGGCCGGCTGTACGTGGACCCCGACGGCGAGAAGCTGGCCGGCGGACTGGTGAAGGCGCCGAAGATGACCTCCGAGGCGTGCCACAAGAAGTACGGGTGAGGAGAGAAGAATTGAGCCACAGATGAACGCAGAGAACACAGATCAGAGAAGAATAGAGTTTGAGTGAACTACATTCTCTATCTTCTTCATCTGTGTTCTCTGTGTTCATCTGTGGCTGATTTCGGGTTATTTCATCGTGAAGCTCGTCGTGCTCGTCAGCGGGTCCGGGACCACGCTGCAAAACCTGATCGACCGCATCCGTGACGGGCGGCTGGCGGCGTCCATCGTCGGGGTCGTGTCGAGCAAACCGGACGTGCTCGGCGTCGAGAGGGCGCGCACCGCCGACATCCCCGTCGCGGTCGTCGAGCCGAAACCACGCGAGAGCTTCTCGGATCGCGTCTTCGCGGCCGTGCGGGGCTTCCAGCCCGATCTCGTCTGCCTCGCGGGGTGGCTGCACCTCGTGAAGATTCCGCCGGACTTCCACCGGAAGGTGCTGAACATCCACCCGTCGCTGCTGCCGGCGTTCGGGGGCCAGGGGATGTACGGCCGGCATGTCCACGAGGCGGTGCTGGCGGCTGGCGTGACGGTCAGCGGCTGCACGGTCCACTACGCCGACGACACTTACGACACGGGGCCGATCGTGCTGCAGCGCGAGGTGCCGGTGCTGCCGGACGACACGCCGGAGACGCTGGCGGCGCGGGTGTTCGAGGCCGAGTGCGAGGCCTACCCGGCGGCGATCGAGAAGCTGAGGAACGAAGCCCGGTGATTCGTCGGGGGACCCTCGATGCGTGCGATCCTGCTGTTGGCACTGGCTCCGTCGTTGGGACTGGCCCAGCCGGCGGCGGAGCCGTTTGCAAAGCTCGTCGCGACCGTCGCACCGGACGGGGAGCGGAAGGCGCTCGCGGGGATGATGGGCGAGCACCTGCGTGCCCGGCAGAAGGAAGCGAACGACCGCAGCACGGCCGCGTGGAAGGCGATCAGGAACCGCGAGCAGTGGGAAGCGTTCGTGACGCCGAAGCTGGCGGCGCTGCGGGCTTCGCTCGGCACGTTCCCGGAGGCGAAGGCGCCGACGGTGCGCGTGGCGTCCACGGTCGAGGGCGACGGCTTCGCGATCGACAACCTCCTGTACGAGAGCCGGCCGGGGCTGTGGGTGTCGGCGAACCTGTACCGGCCCGCGAAGCCGCGGGGGTCGATGCCGGGGCTGGTGATCGTTCACGCGCACCACACGCCGAAGGAGCACGGCGAGTTGCAGGACATGGGGATGACCTGGGCACGGGCGGGGTGCCTCGTGCTGGTGCCGGACATGCTCGGCCACGGAGAGCGCCGGCAGCACCCGTTCGTCGATGCGTCGAGCTATCCGAAGCCGTACCGCGTTAGCCGGCAGGATTATTTCTTCCGGTACGACAACGGCCTGCGGCTGCACCTCGTCGGCGAAAGTCTCATCGGCTGGATGGCGTGGGACATCTGGCGCGGCGTCGATGTCCTACTTCAGCAGAAAGGCTGCGATCCGAAGCGGCTGATCCTGCTCGGCAGCGTGGCTGGGGGCGGCGACCCGTGCGCCGTCGCGGCGGCGCTGGACGACCGCATCGCGGCGGCCGTGCCGTTCAACTTCGGCGGTCCACAGCCGGAGAGCCGGTATCCGCTGCCGGAGGATGCCGAGACGAGCTTCAACTACATGGGCGGCGGAAGTTGGGAATCGACGCGCAACCTGCGGCTGTCCGGGCGGGACGGCTTCCTGCCGTGGGTGATCGTCGTCAGCCTCGCGAAGCGAAAGTTGGTCTACGCCCACGAATTCAACTGGGACCGCGAACGCGACCCGGTGTGGAAGCGATTGCAAACGATCGCCGGCTGGTACGGCAACGCCGACGGCCTCGCGTACAGCTACGGCAAAGGCTCCGTTCGCGGCAGCTCGCCGGAGGACACGCACTGCACGCACATCGGCCCCGTGCAGCGGAAGGAGATCCACGAAGCGTTCCGCAAGTGGTTCGGCATCGAGGCGACGGAGTACAAGCAGCGCGTGCCGGCGGAGAAGCTGAAGTGTTGGACGCCGGCGTTGGAGAAGGAGCTGAAGCCGAAGACGCTGGGGGAACTGGTGCTGGAGATCGGCAAGCAGCGATACGAAGCGGCGATCCAGCGACACGACGGAAAGCCGCTCGCCGACTACCGGAAAACTCTGCGCGAGGAATGGACAACGATTCTCGGCTCGACCGAAGCGCCGAAGAGTTCGACTCGAATCATCGGAAGCGCTGCGTACCCCGGCGGCACGATCGAACGCGCGATCCTCTCGCACGAGTCGAACATTCAAGTTCCCTTCGTCCTGCTCTGCCCGGCGAAGGTGGAGAAGCCGCCGGTCGTCGTGGTGCTGGCACAAGCCGGGAAGGCGGGGTTGTTGAAGGAGCGAGGCGAAGAGTACAACGCGTTGCTCGCGAAGGGGATCGCGGTGTGCCTGCCGGACGTTCGCGGCACGGGCGAGACGAGCATGGGCAGCGGCCGTGGGCGGAACAGCGCCGCGACTTCGTATTCCTCCAGCTTGCTGATGCACGGCGATCCGTTGTTGGCCGGGCAGCTCCGCGACCTGCGGGCCGTGCTGGGTTGGCTCCGCAAGCACGACGCCATCGACGGCAAGGCCCCGATCCTGTGGGGCGATTCGCTGGCGAAGGCGAACGAGCCGAACGCGAGCATCGCCATTCCCCGCGACGACGATGCCGCCCTGCCCCCCGCCTGCGAACCGATGGGCGGGCTGCTGGCGATCCTCGGCCAGCTCTACGAGGAGGATGTGAAAGCGATCCACCTGCGTGGCGCCCCCTTGCGGCTGAGCAGCCTGGGCCGCTCGCACCTGGTGCTGTTCCCCCACGATGCGCTCGTGCCGGGTGCCGCCCACACCGGCGACCTGCCGGAACTGCTGACCGTGCTGGCGAAGAGCAAACCGATCGCGATCGGGCACTTTGTGACGGATCGGAACGTGCGGGTCGGGAAGCACCCGATACCGAACGCCGCGACGGAGCCGGGTGCGGTGCCGTGGACGGCGGCCTTATTCGGGAAGAAGTGAATTCCGTTGACATTTCGCTTCCTTCCGGCCATCCTGTTAGTACCTACCCCACCGACCCCACTCCGGGCGTCTCGACCATGTTGAACCTGACCCTCGGCCGCACGGCCGACTGCTCCGGCCAATCCCGCCGCACGTTCCTCCAGGTCGGCGGACTCACCGCCCTCGGACTCACGCTGCCGAACTACCTGCGGGCCGCGAACACCACGGCGAAGGCGAAACGCTGCATCCTGCTCTGGATGCAGGGCGGGCCAAGCCACATCGACAGCTTCGACCCGAAGCCGGACGCGCCGGCCGAGATCCGCGGCGAGTTCGGCACCGTACCGACGACGCTGCCCGGCGTTCGCTTCGCCGACCCGCTGCCGATGCTCGCGCAGCGGACGAACCTGTTCTCGACGATCCGCGGGCACGACCCGCAGAACGGCAGCCACGGCGTCGCCGACCACATCATGATGACGGGGCACAAGTTCAACGCCTCGCTGCCGTACCCGTGCTTCGGCTCGGTCGTGGCGAAGGAACGCGGCTACGTCGACGGCATGCTGCCGTTCGTCCAGCTGGGCAGCGCCATCGACCAGCGATTCAACGGCGGCATCGCCGGCTTCCTCGGCGACGAGTTCAACCCGTTCATCGTGCGGGAGGACCCGAGCGCCGCGCGCTTCGCGGTCCGCGATCTCTCCATCGCCGGCGACGCCGAGCGCAAGCGGCTGGACCGCCGCTACGACATGCTCAACGACCTGGAGACGTACCAGAAGGGCGTGGAGAACTCGGCCGGCGTCGTGAAGGCACGGGACCAGTTCTACGAGAAGGCGCACGGCATCATCACGTCGCCGACGGCGAAGAAGGCGTTCGACATCGCGGCCGAGTCCGACCGCACGCGCGAACGCTACGGAAAGACGCAGTTCGGCCAGCAATGCCTGCTCGCCCGGCGGCTGATCGAGGGCGGCGTGCAGTTCGTCACGATCGCCGACGGCGGCTGGGACACGCACACGAACAATTTCAAGAGCCTGAAGGACCGCCTGCTGCCACGGGTGGACCGCGGCCTGTCGGCGCTGCTGGACGACCTCGCGGCGCGGGGCTTGCTCGACGAAACGCTCGTGGTCTGGTTCGGCGACTTCGGCCGCACGCCGAAGGTGAACCCGACGGCCGGGCGCGACCACTGGGCCTCCGCCGGCGTCGCACTCCTGGCCGGCGGCGGCGTCAAGGGCGGGCAGGTGGTCGGCCAGACGAACGCGAACGCGGAGTTCGTGACCGATAACCCGGTCTACCCGCAGGACTTGGCTGCGACGATCTACCATTCGCTCGGCGTGCCGCTGCACACCTGGTACAAGGCCCAGGACGGCCGGCCGATCGAGTTGGTACCGACCGGCAAGCCGGTGAAGCAGTTGGTGGGGTAGGCGAACCGTTCGTCTCCGTCGCGTCAAACGGGGTTGGGAGTCGAATCCACCGCGGATTCGACTCCCGACCCCGTTTCAACGCTTCGATGGCCTTTCCAGGCCGTCGCTTTATTCTCCTGCCAACGATAAGTTGATCAATCGGGAGCGACGCTCCTCTACGAGACTCATGGGCGAAAAGCCGGACTTCTCCGATTTTGAATCGATAACAATGCGTGATTATCAATCCCTGTACGACATTCCCGTTCCGTCGCTCGACGGTGGCACGGCCACGCTGGCCCCGTATCGCGGGCAGGTGCTGCTCATCGTCAACGTCGCCAGCCGCTGCGGCTTCACGCCCCAGTACGACGGCCTCGAAGCGCTCCACAAAAAGTACCGCGAGCGCGGCTTCACCGTCCTCGGCTTCCCCTGCAACCAGTTTCTCTGGCAGGAACCCGGCGGAGCCGAGAACATCCGTGCCTGCTCCCTCAAATACAACGTGTCGTTCCCGATCTTCGGCAAGCTCCGCGTGAACGCCCCGAACGCCCACCCGCTCTATCGCCACCTCAAGTCCGCCCGCCGCGGCACGCTCGGCACGCACTTCGTCAAATGGAACTTCACGAAGTTCCTCGTTGACCGCGAGGGCAACGTGGTCGGTCGCTACGGCACGACGACGAAGCCGAAGAGCCTGTCTTCCGCGATCGAGAACCTGCTCGGTTGAGCCCTTTCGCGGCGAATCCGTAAAATACCAGTCGGACGATTTCGTTCACTGAAGGAACCCCGATGAAAGCGCGACTGTTCACCCCCGGCCCGACGCCCGTGCCCGAAGAGACCCTGCTTGAACTGGCGAAACCGGTGACGTACCACCGCTCCGCCGAAGCGAAGGCGATCCTCGCCGAGATGACGGAAGACCTGAAGTACGTCTTCCAGACGACGAACACGGTGCTTACGATCACGAGTTCCGGCACGGGCGGGATGGACGCGGCCGTGTCGAGCAGCCTCGCGGCCGGGGAGAAGGCGATCCTGCTCACGGCCGGCCGTTGGGGCGAGCGCTGGCGCGGGGTGTTGAAGGCGTACGGGATCAACATCGTCGCGATCGAGGTGCCCTACGGCAAGGCGGTCACGCCCGAGATGCTCTACGCGGCGCTCAAGGCGAACCCGGACGCAAAGGCCGTGTTCGCGACGCTCAGCGAAACCTCCACCGGCGTCGGCCACGACCTCGAAGCGTTCGGCAAGCTCGTCGCGAAGACCGACGCGATCCTGATCGTGGACGCGATCTCCGGCCTCGGCGCGATGGAGTGCCACACGGACAAGTGGAACCTCGACATCGTCGTCACCGGTTCGCAGAAGGCGCTGATGCTGCCGCCGGGATTGGCGTTCGTGAGTGTGAACGAGAAGGCTTGGAAGAAGATCGACGCGAACCCGGTCCGCAACTTCTACCTGGACCTGCGCCGCTACCGGAAGTCGATCGCGGAAAGCGACACGCCGTTCACCCCGGCGAATACGCTCATCAAGGCCCAGCGGGCGAGCCTGAAGCGCATCCGGGCCGAGGGGATCGAGAACCTGTGGGCACGCCACGCGAAGATGGCAACCGCCGCCCGCGCCGCCGCGAAGGCGATGGGCCTGGAACTGTTTGCCGAGCGGCCGAACAACGGGCTGACGGTCATCACGGTGCCGGCGGGCGTCGATGGCTCGGCGACGCTCAAGGCGATGGAGAAGAAGTACGGCTTCAAGCTCGCTGACGGCCAGGACAACATGAAGGGCAAGATCTGGCGGCTCTCCCACATGGGCTACACCGACGCGTTCGAGGTGCTCGGCGCGTTCGCGGCGCTGGAACTGGTGCTGGCCGAGTCCGGTTTCAAGGTCGAGCCGGGCGTCGGCGTCGCCGCGTTCCAGAAGGCGTTCGCGGGGAAGTAATGATCAATTTCAGTATCGATTAGCCACTTGACTAAATTTAGTCAATAGACTAAATTTAGTCAAGTGGCTAATCGATACTCATTTCGTGAGCCGAACATGACCAATCCGATACCCCACCGTAACCCTTATACTCCCGGCGCGGGACATCAGCCGCCGTACTTGGCTGGTCGAGCAGAAGAAACCAATATCTTCCGTGAATTACTGTCGCAAGAGACCATCCTAAAGAATCTCGTGCTGACTGGACTTCGCGGGGTGGGCAAGACCGTCCTCTTGGACACACTCAAACCGTTGGCAATCGCCGAAGGGTGGGTCTGGGTCGGTACGGACATGTCGGAACAGTCGAGCTTGACCGACGAGAGGATGGCCACTCGCTTGATCACCGACTTGGCGACTTGGACCAGCTCGGTCGTGGTCTCTCACAGCGAAGCCACGCCGATATTGGCGCAGATGACGCGACGCGTCGATACTCCGCTCGATTATCGACACTTAATGGATATCTACGCGAACGCGCCGGGGCTTCCGAGCGACAAGTTGAAAGCCGTGTTCGACCTCGCCTGGCGTGTCGCCGGTGCGAGCCAGCGCCGTGGCGTGATCTTCGCCTACGACGAAGCGCAAACGATGTCGGATGGCAACGACAAGGATCAATTCCCGCTGTCGATGTTGTTGGACGTCTTCCAGTCGATCCAAAAACAAGGCGTTCGATTCATGCTCGTTCTGACCGGACTGCCGACTTTGTTCCCAAAGCTAGTGGCGGCCCGAACCTACGCGGAACGTATGTTCCGCGTTGTGGTGTTGGATCACCTCGACGATGCGGAAACGAAAGAAGCGATCCTGAAACCGATCGAGAATACGCCGTCGGCGCTGCCGTTCACGGACCCGGCGATCCGGGAAATCTACACGCTGTCTGGTGGATATCCGTATTTCATCCAGTTTGTTTGCCGTGAACTCTACGACATAGTGCTACGTTCTATGGACGCGAATGCCGTGGCTCCGTTCCGGAACAGTTTCGAAGCGATAACGCAGAAACTCGACCGGGACTTCTTCGATGGACGGTGGGCCAAAACGACTGATCGGCAACGGGATCTACTCGGCGTGATCGCCTCCATCGAGCATTGCGAAACCGAATTCACGATTCAGCAAGTCGAAGAGGCGTCGAAAAAGAGACTGGCGAAGGGGTTCAGTTCTTCCCACGTCAGCCAAATGCTCCAAGCGCTCGGCGAGGCCGGATTGGTATACAAGAATCGTCGCGGCAAATATTCCTTCGCAGTCCCCATGCTCCACGAATTCATCCGACGACAGGGGATTTAATCGTCGTGCAATTCCTACCACCGGCCCAACCGGGCCGGTGCGATTCTCCTTTTCCGCAATCTCGACGCACTTTCCCACGCCGGTCCGCTACATTGATTGCAGTTCCGCTCAGGCAACCTGTCTGAACCCCCGGGGAACCCACCCATGTCGTTTCGCCGCCTGTCAGTCCTTTCGTTGGGCGCGGGCCTGGTCGCCCTCGCCGCCGGCACCGCCACCAGTCAAGGCCCCCCGCCGATGGCACCGATGCCGCCTGCGGCCGCCGCGGCCGAGAAGAAGTTCCCCGACTTCGACACCGTCGTGAAGGGCGCCAAAGTCTCGGAGGGCCTCTTCACGCTCCACCACAAGGACGAGCACGTCTATGCCGAAATCGGCATGATGCAGTTCGACAAGCCGTACCTGCTGCCGATCTCGGTGGTGCGCGGGGCGGGCATCGGCGGCAGCACGCTGAACTTCTCCGAACAGTGGGTCGTCGCGTTCAAGCGAGTCGGCGACAAGGTCCATTTCGTGCGGCGCAACGTGCGATTCACGGCGAAGCCCGGCACGCCGGCGGCGAAGGCGGTCGAGACGACCTACACCGACAGCGTGTTGATGGCGCTGCCGATCCGCACAATGAACCCGCTCAAAGGCACGGTCGTCATCGACCTCAACCCGATCTTCTTCTCCGATCTCGGCGAGTTCGGCCTCGGCATGCTGGACCCGTCACGCACGACCTGGGGCAAGGTCAAATCGTTCAAGAAGAATGTGGAACTCCAGGTGCAGGCCACCTTCGTGGGCGGACGGCGCCGCAGCATGATGACCACCGGCGACGACGTGATCGACAGCCGCGGCGTGACCGTGACGGTGCAGTACGGCCTGTGCGAACTGCCCGACCCCGGCTACCAACCACGTCACGCCGACCACCGCGTCGGTCACTTCCTCACCGCCGTCAAGGACTTCTCCCGCGACAATCCGGACACCAGCTTCGTGCGCATGATCAATCGCTGGCGGTTGGACCGGCCGGCCGGCGCCCCGCCGTGGAAGGAGGGCGGCAAGCTGGTGCCGCCGGTGAAACCGATTGTGTACTGGATCGAGAACTCCGTGCCCGATGAATACCGCACGGCGGTACGAGAAGGCATCCTCGAATGGAACAAGGCGTTCGAGAAGGTCGGCTTCAAAAACGCAATCGAGGTGCGGCAGCAGGAGGCCGGCGAGTTCGACCCGGAGGACGTGA
This sequence comes from Gemmataceae bacterium, assembly GCA_019636445.1. Lineage (GTDB taxonomy): Bacteria > Planctomycetota > Planctomycetia > Gemmatales > Gemmataceae > Limnoglobus. The sequence continues at coordinate 15,554 of JAHBXO010000005.1, forward strand.
CCTACAGCACGTTCCGCTGGATCGCTTCGGACGTGCCGTTCGCCATCGGGCCAAGCCGGGCGAACCCGTTCACGGGCGAGATCATGGATGCCGACATCCTGTTCGATGCCAGCTACATCCAGGTCTACAAACAGGAGCAGCGGCTCTTCCGCGACGACAAGGGCCGGTTGATCGAACCCGCGAGCGAGATCCGTGCGGCACAGAAGGGCTGGGACATCCCGCTGCACCCGCTGGCATTTCGCGGCAGCCCGCTCGACTGGAACGACCGGGACGAACAACTCCCCGTTTCGCGGGAAACACGGACGCTCCAGCGCCAGCATGCGATCCTCAACGGTTACTGCCAGTGCGCCGCCCACAAGCGGGGCGAGTTGGCGTTGGCGGCGTTCGGCCTCGCGATGCAAGCCGGCCTGAAGGAAGGCGAACGGGTGCCGGACGAACTGCTCCAACAGGCCGTCAAGGAAGTGGTCATGCACGAGGTCGGCCACACGCTTGGCCTGCGGCACAACTTCAAGGCCAGCACGATGCTGCCCAACGACAAACTCCACGATACGTCGATCACGCGCAAGCAGGGCCTCGTCGGCAGCGTGATGGACTACAACCCGGCGAACATCGCCCCGCCCGGCGTGAAGCAGGGCGACTACTTTACCACCACGCTCGGGCCATACGACTACTGGGCCATCGAGTACGCCTACAAGCCGCTCACCGGCGGGACCGAGGGCGAAGTGGTCGAGTTGAAGAAGATCGCGAGCAAGGTCGCCGATCCGAACCTCGTTTACGGCACGGACGACGACGTCATCGGCAGCGCCGACCCGTTCATCAACCGCTGGGACATGGGTGCCGATCCGATGCAGTTCGGCAAAGAGCGCATGCTCATCGCGCAGGCGATGCTCGGCAAGCTTGCCGACAAGGCCGTCGACAACGGCGAGAGCTACGCCCGCCTCCGCCTCGCTTTCAACATGGCCATGCGGGCCTACGGCGACGCCGCGTACCTCACCGCCCGCCACGTTGGCGGCATCGTCGTCAACCGCGACTTCAAGGGCGACCCGAACGGCCGCGATCCGCTCGTGCCGGTGAAGTCCGAGAAGCAGCGCGACGCCCTGAAGTTCCTGCAGGAGAACATCCTGTCGGATAAATCCTTCAACTTCCCGCCCGAACTGCTCCGCAAACTCGCGACCGAGAAATGGACGCATTGGGGCACGCGCATGGCGATCGGCAGTGGTGAATACCCGGTGAACCAGCGCGTGCTCGCGATCCAGGAGACGGTGCTGGACGAACTGCTCGACCCGGCGACGCTCGCACGCATCCAGAACTCGGCGAGGCTCGTGAAGCCCGAAGACAAGCCGCTCGCCATTGCGGAAGTTTTCCGCGGCCTCACCGACGCGATCTTCGCCGACCTGCCGGCCGACGGCAAGCCGGCGACCGCGAGGTCGTCCGTCACGACGCGCAACCTCCAGCGCGCCTACCTCGGCCGCTTGGCCGGGATGGTCGTCGGCCCGAAAGACGACGGCAGCGGCTTCCTGATCCTGCTTAGCGGATCCAGCGACACGCCGCCGGACGCGAAGAGCCTGGCCCGGAAGCACCTCCGCGACATCGGCAAGCGGATCGACGAAACGCTCAAGATCGACGACGCCGCGGCGAAGAAGGTGGAAGGCAAGCCGATGGACGACGCGGCGCGGGCGTTCCTTGAAGAATCGAAGGACCGCATCGCCAAGATCCTCAACGCGACCGTGACGGCGAACGAACCGTGAGTGGTCTCTTGCTCAGCGACGACCTGATCTTCACCAGCCGCATCCTCGCGACGGCCCGCGCCCACGGCCTCGCGATGACGGCGGCCAAGACGCAGGATGCGCTGCTGGCGAAGACGAAGGACGCGCCGCCGACCGGCGTGATCCTCGATTTGCACAACCCGACGCTGGATTTGTCGGCGCTGTTGTCTGAATTGAAATCGCTCGGAACCCGCGTGATCGCCTACGGTTCGCACGTGGACGCCGAACGCTTGAAGGCGGCGCGGGCGACGGGCTGCGACCTCGTGCTGCCGCGCAGCGCGTTCGTCGAGAAGTTGGAGAACGAGTTGAACAATTGGTTGAGTTGATTTCCAGCCCGGAGCGCGAGCGACGGGCGAGCCACGCCCGTCGCATACGCTCCGGGCTGTCCATCTCCTGTCGAGTGTTTCATGTTGATGTTCTTCCCCCGCCTCGCCTACCGCCTCGCGAAGTTGCTCGTGAAGGCCCTGCTCACGATGTTCGTGCTGGGCCTGTCGCTGTTGCCGCTTTCCGTCCTCCTGCTCGCCGTGCCCGCGTTCATCTCGCAGGAATCGGTGCTCGAAGACACGACCGCCGGCAAGCGATCGTTCCTGCGGAACATGATCAAGCGATGCTTCGCACTCCTGACCGGCTTGATCGTACTCGTGACGCTCGTCGCCGTCTCCGTCGAAGCCGTCAGCCGGGTCCCCTTGCCGGAGAAGGGTTCTTTCGGGGTCATCGCCCGCTTCTTCACACCCGCCGTCGGCGACTTCATGGGCAAGACCCAACGCGAGCGCGAACAGAATCTCTCCAAGCTCCCGCCCGACGTGCAGAAGTTTCTCAAAACCCCGCTCCACGAGAAGCTCCCGCCCGCGATGATCGAACATTGGCCATTCGTCATCCTCGGCGTTTACGCCTTCGATTTGCTCATCCTCGTCTTCATCGGCAAGGTGCCGCTCGCCTACAACCTCCGCAACGTCCGCGTGCGATGGAAGACGAACGCCATGACGGCCGTATCCTTCACCGCCGTCATCGCGCTCCTCACGTTCCTGCTCGCCTTCGTCAACGGCATGAACAACCTGACGGAGAACAGCGGCGTCCCCGGCAACGTCTTCGTGCTCTCCGACGGTTCGACCGACGAAATCTTCAGCAACTTGGGTTATGGCGACCTCGACAACGTCGAGCGCGTCGTCGTGGACCTCGACGAAAAGGATCGCGTGCTGAAGACCCCCGTGCGCGTCAAGACGATCGAGCGCGACGGCAAGCCAGTCGCGCTCGCCAGCCGCGAGACCTACTACGCGATCAACATGCCGGTGCCGAACTCGAACCCGCCGCGGCGGCGCTTCGTGCAGGTGCGCAGCCAGGAGGATTCCGAGGTCGCGGCCGCGGTGCACAACATCCAGCTCTATCCGGGCGGGAAGTGGTTCCGCGCCGCCGGTGTGAACGACAAGAGCCAGATCGAGTGCGTGCTGGGCGAAGGGATCGCCGGCGTGCTCGGCGAGGATAACCCCGGCAAGAAGCCGCTAAAGCCCGGCGACGTCTTCACGCTCGGCGAAGTCGAGTGGGTCGTCACCGGCATCATGAAGAGCGAAGGAACCACCTTCGGCAGCGAAATCTGGGTGAAGCGCTTCAGCCGCATCTACGCCCCGTTCGGCAAGGAGAAGTACACGACGCTCGTGCTGCGCACCGAGCAGGACACGCGCGAGGCCTCCCGCGCCATGGCGCACCACCTCAGCACCCGCTACACGCAACAGAAGCTCAAAGCCTTCTCCGAACCCGACTACTACGCCGAGTTGACCAAGACGAACAACTTCTTCCTGACGGCCATCATCGTCGTCTGCGTGGTCATGGCCATCGGCGGCGTCTTCGGCATGATGACGACGATGTTCGCGTCCATCGCTCAGCGCATCCGCGACATCGGCGTTCTCCGCCTGCTCGGCTTCAAGCGCTGGCAGGTGATGGTGTCGTTCATGCTCGAATCGCTGACCATCGCGATCATCGGCGGCGCGCTCGGCTGCCTCGTCGCCTACGTGCTCGCCGACGGCAAGGCGAGCACCAGCACGCTATCCAGCGGCGGCGGCGGCCCCGGCGGCAAATCCATCGCCCTGCGCATCAACGTCGACGCCCAGGTGATGGCGATGGGCATGCTCTTCACGCTCGTGATGGGCCGCCTCGGCGGTCTGGTGCCGGCACTGTCGGCGATGCGGATGAAGGTGCTGGATTCGCTTAGGTAATGAGGAATACTATTCACCGCAGAGGACGCGGAGATCGCGGAGAGTAAACCGGTTTAAGTTTTCAAAATCAATTCTTCTCTCTGCGATCTCCGCGTCCTCTGCGGTGAATCGGTTTTGATTTTCCTAAATCATTCCAGATGAATACTCCCCCGCGTATCCGGGCCGGCATGGTCGGCCTCGGAATGATCTTCGACGAGACCTACCGACCGTTCTTCGAGCAGGTCCACAGGGAAGGACTCTTCCGCCGGGACTTCGGCCTCATCGAGGTGGAGTTGGGCGCCGTGGCGACTCGCACCGGGTCGCGGGCTGCGAAGTACCTGCCGCAGGCGCCGAAGCCGTTCGCGAACCTCGTCGGCGACGATGCGGCCGAGCGGCTGGCGAAGTCGGTCGACGTCGTCTGCGTCGCGACGCCGGACGATCGGCACTTCGCCCCAGCAAAGGCGGCACTCGCGGCGGGGAAGCACGTCCTCATCGAGAAGCCGTCGGTCCTTTCGCTCGCGGAACTGGACGAACTCCAGGCACTCGCCGAGAAGAACGGCGTTCTTGCGAAGGTTGTCTACCACAAGCTGCTCGACCCGGACCACAAGAAGCTCCGCACGCACGTCGTCGAGGGCAACCTCAAGCACGTCAACAACGGCTATTGTTCGTTGCTGGAACCGAAGTCGATTTCGACCGGTCAGTTCGCCGAGTGGCTGACCGGTCGGAACCCCGGCACGTACGTCGCCTGCCACTACACGAAGCTGATCGACTTCAGCTTCGGCCCCGACTGGGCGCTCGCCCGCATCGGCGCCACCGGCCAGCGCGGCCTCGTCGGCCAAGTCGACGGCAGCACTTGGGATTCCACTCAGCTTCAAGTCACCTACCGCCACCCGGACGGCCGCGAGGCGGTCTTCGACATCCACACGAGTTGGGTGACACCCGACAACTTCCCCGGCTACGTCGATCAGGAAGTCCAGTTCCGCTTCGACAACGGCGTCTGGATCGCCCACCAACGGAAGCGCGGCGTCGAACTCACCGTCGAGGAACGTTCTCCCGGCGAGTTCAAGTACACGCCGAACTACCACTACAACGGCACGTTCGTCGAGCCGTGGGGCGAGCGCTCCCAGCGCGGCTACGGTGTCGAAGTCATCCGCCGCTTCTTCGAGGAAATCGCCTACGTCGAACATGGCGCGACCGGCGATCGGGATGCGCGCCTGAAGGCGATGCGCGCACTGCGCTACAACGACCTTTCGGCCGATCGCAACTGCGTGGCGATCGTGCAGGCGCTGGAAGCGATCCTCGCCGAACACGCCGCAGGTCGGCCCGGTTCGCTCGCCGTCGTCAACGGCGCGCACGGTGGCCTCGTCCTCGAGCACGCCGGTTCCGCCGACCGCCGCGTCCTGTACGCTCCCGCCGTCTGAAATCGAAGTCGCCGACAGGCGAAGCAATCTGGTAGACTGACGGAAACGAGTTCCGCCGCGGTGCCGACATTCGCCATGCCGCCCACCACCGAATATTTCTTTTCGACGAAGCCGGCGTACCCGTGGTCGGAGTACCCGCTGGGCCTGCCGGCGCTTGGCTTCCTCGCGGTACTGCTCGTCGGACTCACGCTTTGGACCTATTTCAAACATCCCGCCGCGTCGCGCAAGCGCGTCGCCATCATCCTTGGCCTGCGCTTGCTCGCGCTCGTTATCGCCCTCCTCACGGCCGTGCGGCCGAGCGTCGGCATTCAGGAAGACCCCAAGGTCCCCTCTGTCCTCGTCATCGGCATCGACCTCTCGGAAAGCATGACGATCGCCGACGAGTTCAACAGCCAGTCGCGCATCGCCGCCGTGCGGAAGATCCTGGAGAAGTGCGAGCCGACGCTCGAGGAGATGCGGACCGAGCAGAACGTGAACGTCGTGTTCTACGGCTTCGGCCGGACCGACTTCGCCGAGGCGACGGGGCTGTACGACCCGAAGCTTCCCGCCGACGCCAAGCGATCCGACTACGGCGCGTACCTCAGCCGCACCTTCGAGAAGTGGCAGACGGAGCGTTTCCTGCGGTCGCACCTGATCGTCGGCGACGGGGCGGACAACGGCACGACCTACGCCGCGCAGTCGGAAGCGGCCCGCTGGCGCGCCCTCGCCCCGCTGCACACCTTCTCCACCGGCTCGAAGACCACGCCGCCAACCGCGAAGGACGTCGCCGTCGTCGCCGTGTCGGCCGATCCGTCCCCGGTGCCCATCAAGCAGAAGCTCATTATCAAGGTCGTCGCGAACGCCTTCGGCTTCGCTGGCGCGACCGTGCCCGTGATCGTGAAGTTCAACGACCAGGAGATCGCGAAGGAGCGCCGGGTCCTGCAAAAGGATGCCGGAAACGAGATCGAGATCGAGGTGAAGGCGCCCGACACGCCCGGCGAGATCCGCGTGAAGGTCGAGATCCCCGTCGAGAGCGTGCCCGGCGACGCGAACCCGGCGAACAACTCGGTCGAAACGTATCTCACAGTGACTAAGGAAGGCCTGCGCATCCTGATGATCGACCGGCACAGCCACGAGATGACCCTGACGAGCGACGTGCTGCGGGCGGACAAACGGTTCGATTTCGTGCGCGTGCTGCGCGAAGGGGCCGACCCGGCGACACCGGACGAGCGGCAGCTCTTCGACTTCGAGAACGTCGCCTACGACGTGATCGTGATCGGCAATATCTCACGCCGGCAGTTGGAGGCGATCGACCCGGCGCTGCCCGCGAAGATCCGCGAGCAGGTGGAGAAGAAGGGCGTCGGGTTGCTCTTCGGCGCTGGGGACGCGAGCTACGCCGGCGACCCGAACCGCCCGCTCGACAACGGCTGGAAAGGCTCGGCGCTCGAAGGCCTCATCCCCGTCAGCCTCGTGAACTTCCCGACGCTACCCGATTCGATTTACAAGGACGACGCCAAACGCTTCCAGTGCGTGCCGACGGTGGACGGCTTGAAGTTCCTGTTCAAGGTGGCCGGCGAGACGAGCGCGGAGACGTGGGACAAGCTGAACGCGCCAGGCATCCCGAACAGCCGGCTCAACGGCGTGAGCAAGCTCGGCCTGCCGAAGCCCGGCGCGACGGTGTTCGCGATCGGCTCGGACGACGCCCGCACGCTCGTGCCGGCCGGGATCGTGCCGAACCAGGTGAAGCCGCCATACCTCCTCGTTGGCTGGCAGGTCGGCGACGGGAACCGCGGCCGCGTGTTGGCGTGGGGCGGGATGAACACGCGGCTGTGGAAGTCGTTCGGCCGGCGCGCCGTGCCGCCGACGCGCGAGGGGTTCGAAGTGCACTCTCAGTTCTGGCGCCGGCTGATGCTCTACCTCGCGCACCAGGAGGAGGACGAGGGCGCCGCGTACGCGCGGCCGGAGTTCCGCCGCCTGCCGGTGAACGGGAAGCAGACGGTGAAGGTGGGCCTGCGGACGGCAACGGGTGTGGACGCGACCGATCCGAAGTTCGACGTGCGGATCGTGGCGCCGGGGCAGAAGCCGGAGGAGGGCCAGCCGGCACAGGCGCTGGCGGACCCGAAGGACGGGTACAAGGTGGTGTTCGAGCCGAAACTCGCGGGCGAGTACACGGTGGTGCTGAAGGCGGAGGGGAAGGACGCGGCCGGGAAGGAATTGAAGGGGGACGCGACGGCGCGGTTCCTGTCGTACCCCGATACGTCCGACGAGATGCTTCGGGCGGCAGCGGACCACGACTACCTGGAGAAGCTCGCGAAAGCGGGCGGCGGCAAGGCATACCGGTTGGACGACCTACCGGGCTACCTAAAGGAGTTGAAGGGCCAGCCGGTGACGACCGTGAAGCCGAAGCCTCGCTTCCTGCCCGACTGGCGGCGGAACCACTCGCATGGCTTCCTGACCGGCTGGCTGGTGGCATTCGCCGCTGTGCTGGCGACCGAGTGGGGGCTAAGAAGGTTGTGGGGGATGGCGTGACGTGGAATACCGCCCGCCAGTGGCGTTCTCGGTGATGGTCCTGGTCGGGCTCGCGGGCTATGTCGGCTGTCTTGTCCGGCACTTCTGCATGTGCGGCCACATGTTCCATCGGGAACACATTCGCTGGTGGGATTACCCGATCGACGGCGTATGGATCGTGGGGTTCGGAGCCGCAGCCGTCTACGCGGTCTTTCGAATGAAGGTCCGCAGTCTGTTCCCCGCCGCGATCCTCGTGCTCCTGATCCTCAGCCGATTGTTCCTGGCCCACACGATGGGTATCTCCATCGCGTGCTTCGAGGCTCCGGTGTCGATCGTACTCTTCATCATCTGCGGTTTCACGCTCTTCGATCGTCTCGTCGGAGGTGAGCCGCCATACGACCCCTCGGGACTCCCGAAAGCTGTAGCCAACGAAGGCAATTCGACCACAAACCATTCATCGCCATGAAGAGCCTTGAGAGCAGTATGTCGACCGAAGAGCGATGGGAAGCGTTCTGCGAACCCGGCTGAATGATCGAACACCTTGGACTCGCCGTACCTTGCGGCGGGCTGACGCTCACTTCTTCCGTTTGACGAACTCGTACGCGCCGCCGGTATAGACGCCGTACGGGTGCGACTGGATGCCGTTGCGAACCGAACTGGTGAACTGCACGGGCGATTGCACGATCTTTACGCGGACGACGCCGGTCTCGCCGGGTTTGAGGATGCCGGCGTGCACGGCCGCAATCGCGAGGCTGGAATCGAGCGTGTACTGGTCGGTACCCCAGACGGTGCCGGTGTTCGGCAGTCCGCCGGTAAGGCGGAAGGTGTGCGTCTTGCCGAACTGGTTCGCGTAAGCCACCATGTACGCCGGCGCGGGCTGGGCGTTCGCGGCCAGCAGGTCGTCCTCGTCGGGCGCGTCGCCGAAGGAGCGGGCATCCGCGATCCGCAGCTTCAACTCTCCGAACTGGAACGTGCCGATGCGGAAGGTCGGGGCGGCGAGGTGCCCGGCGATCTTGGAGTCGTCGGTATGGACCACGTCCTTTTCGCGCACTTCGAGCTGGGCCTCGGAATATTTCGCCCGCAGGTGGTCGAGCAGGTCCTCGGCGCGCTGCGCGACTTCGGGGTCCTCGTTCTGGGTGGCCTTCACGACTGCGGCATAGGCGCGCGGACCGATCGCCTTCAGGTCGGCGGCGGCCTTGACGCGCACCGCGTGCTCGGGGCTGCCGAGCGCGAGCACGGCCACGCGGATTTTCTCGGACACGTCGGCCGGGATGCGCGTGGCGAAGTCGATCTTCCTGATGTCCGCCGTCGCGATCTTCAGGGTGCCGTGCCTGGTGACGAGGTCGACGGTCTCGTCGAGGAGCTTCACCTTGAGGGTGCTGCCATCGATGAACCGGACGTCGATCTCGGGGCCGGTGGGGCCGGTGACGTTGGCGCTCAGCTGCGGCGGTGCGGCAGTGGACGGGAACGGGAGCAGGGCCACGGACGCGACGAGTGCCAGCCCGATGCTGTGGCGAAACGACATGACCGACCCTCCGACAGAGGCCTTCCAGCGTACCGCAGGCGTGAACGCGAATCCAGCTTCCGATTGTAACGGGGCCAAGTTCACCGGCGCGTCGGGATTCATAGGCCGTGTCTTTCCGCCGACACTGCGCCACCCTCCGGCGGAAAGACGCCCGATTTCCGGAACCGTACTGGCCCGACAAGGACTTACGACCAAACGAGCTGCCGGAACGGATGTTCCGAGTGGGCGCGGGCGGGAAAGTTTGAAGAAACGGCGGATGGTTCCGCGTGAACGTTTTCATCATGGACTGCCGCAAAGTTCACCTTGCGGGTGTTGGATTGTCATTCTTACAACGGTCGGCACGCTGGGCGCGAGGAAAACTCGTGATGTCGGGAATTCTCGTGCGCCGCAAATAGGCATTCACTGATGGTAATTCGCGCTGGCCTTTGTCTTGCTCCATGAAGATCCTTTTCGACAATCGATGTAAGCCATTATTTCACATGGATTTAAATTCATTGTTTTTTGCGGCCGGATGGCGCGCGGGCTGCGTCACAGCACGTTGGTCGATACCCACCCTCTCCTACTCCGGAGGTGCCCGTGTTTCATGCAGTCCGGGCGATACTATTCGCCACTCTCTTCCTTTTCGTGTCGTCCGGCCTTCAGGCCAACGAGCCGACGCCTCCCGCCGATCCGGCTTGGAAAGGCGACGTCGACGGTGCCAAGCAGGTCGGCAATATCGCTTGGATGCTGACCTCGACCGCGCTGGTCATGCTGATGATGCCCGGCCTCGCGCTCTTCTACGGCGGCATGGCGCGGCGCAAGAACGTCCTCGGCACCATGATGCACACCATGGTCGCCCTCGGCCTCGTCGGCGTGCAATGGGTCGTCATCGGCTACGCGCTCGCCTTCGGCGACTCGGCCATGAGCATGACGATCAGCACCGACGAAAAGGGCGAAGCCGTCAAGGGCAGCCTCATCGGGTTCAGCCCCGAGTTGATGGGCCTGGGCGTCGAGGCGGCGGCCAGCGACAAGTTCAAGACCTTCCCGGCGACGGACTGCCCGCTTTACCTGCATGCCATGTTCCAGGGGATGTTCGCGATCATCACGATTGCGCTCGTGTCCGGGGCCTTCGCCGAACGCGTAAAGTTCGGGGCCTACTGCCTGTTTGCCCTTTTGTGGACCACGCTGGTCTACGATCCGCTCGCACACTGGGTCTGGTCGCTGGCGTGGCCGGGCACCGACAAGCCGGGCGGCTGGTTGGGCGGCATGGGCGCGCTCGACTTCGCTGGCGGCACGGTCGTTCATATCGCGGCCGGCATCAGCGGTCTCGCCGCCGTCCTGCTCCTCCGCAAGCGTACCGGCTACGGCAAGCAGACGTTCCACCCGAATAGCGTCGTTCTCACTCTCTTGGGTGCCGGCCTGCTGTGGTTCGGATGGTTCGGCTTCAACGGCGGCAGCGCCGTCGCCAGCAACGCCCTCGCGGTGTCCGCCCTGACCGTCACGCAGATCGCCGCCGCGACCGCCAGCCTCACCTGGATGATCGTGGAATGGCTGCACCGCGGAAAGCCGACGGCCCTGGGCTTCGCGTCGGGTCTGGTCGCGGGTCTGGTCGCCATCACGCCCGCCGCCGGCTTCGTCGACCCGTTCGGCGCGCTGGCGATCGGCGGCTTGTCGGGAGTGGTCTGCTACTGGGCCGTGGTGGCCAAGGGTAAGATCGGTTACGACGACTCGCTGGACGCCTTCGGCATCCACGGTGTCGGCGGCATCCTCGGTGCGGTTCTCACGGGCGTGTTCTGCTCCGTCGCCCTCTGGCGACTCGGCACCGGCAGCGCGGCCGACGCGTTCCCGGGCGCGATGAAGGACGGCATGATGGCCCAAGTGAAGGTGCAGTTGATTGCGACCGTCGCCGCGGCGATCTACGCGTTCGTCGTCACGGCGATCCTGGTGCTGATCATCGACAAGACCATCGGCTTCACCGTCAAGGAAAAGGACGAAGCCATCGGCCTCGACCTGAGCCAGCACGGCGAAGTCGGCGTCGATGTCGGCCCGGATGTTGACGGCCACATCGCGACCAAGGAACCGAAGTCGGCGGCCAACCCGCCGGCGAACGGCGGCGGCAAGAAGTTCGCCATCAGCGTGAGCGGGGCGACGGAAACCCAGCTCATCGACGCCTGGAGCAAGCTCTGCCAGTCCGGCGACACCGCTCCGAGCAAGGAGTTCACGGCGGTCTATCCGTATGTCACCACGGTCAGCGGGAACACCTTCCGCTTCCGCGGCGGCGACCCGGTTGCCATCAAGTCCGCCCTGCAGAAGCTCTTCGCCGACAAGCTCGGCGGATCGGTGACGGCGACCGTTGTTTGATGTGCCACCGCCTGCGTTATAGGCCACCGCCCGCGGACGTTCGTCCGCGGGCTTCCTTCCCCAACATTCCTCATCCCAACATAACCCCATGAAACTGATCGTTGCGATTATCCGGCCGGAGAAACTGGACGATGTCCAGAAGGCTTTGGCCGAAAAAGACGTGTACCTGATGACCGTGTCCGACGTGCGCGGCTGCGGCCGGCAACGCGGCTATACGGAAGTGTACCGGGGCCAGGAAGTGCAGGTCCGCCTGCTGCCCAAGTTGAAGCTCGAGATCGCCGTCAACGAACCGTTCGTCGAGGCGACCGTCGAGGCGATCGTGCACTCGGCCCGTACCGGCGACACCGGCAACGTCGGCGACGGGAAGATCTTCGTGCTCGGTCTGGAGGATGCCATCCGCATCCGCACCGGGGAGCGCGGCGGCACCGCCATCGGGCCCTGAGTTGTCACCGCCCGGCGATGTTCATCGCCGGGCTTCTCTCGTCTCACACCCATTTCATCGTCACGCCCAGGTATTCGTCCTTGTTCTTCAGCAGCCCCTCGTAGGCTTCGCCCAACTGCTCCGGCACGATCGTATGCCGGATCAAGCCCTTCAAGCTCAACCGACCGTTCGCCAGGCTGCGCAGCAGGAAGTTCTGGGCCTTGTTGATGTCCCACGCGCCATTGAGCCGGATATGCGCCGGTTCGAAGAGCATGTTTCCGTGCGCGCCGGTCACTTCGATGTAGCGGCGGTGGAGGTCGTCGTAGAAGTTCACGTCCTTGGCGATGCCGCGCGGACTGCCGACCACCACCACTTGCCCGGCGTCGCAGGCGAGGCTCATCGCCGTCGGGATCGCGGCCGGCACGCCGGTGGCGTCCGCCACGATCTCCGCGCCGCGCGTGCCGAGGATGGCCTGGAGTTGCTGCTTCACGTCGCCGGCCTTCGGGTCGATGACGGCATCCGCGCCGGCGGCGAGGATCGCGTCGCGGCGCATCTTCACTTCGTCGATGCCGATGACCGGCGAGGCCCCGGCGGCCATGAGGCAGCGCGCGGAGAACTGGCCGATGATGCCGAGGCCGAGGACGGCGGCGGAGCGGCCGAGCGTCAGCCCGGCGCGGATGGAGGCGCCGAGGCCATACCGCGAGATGCACGCCACCGACGCCGTCTCGAAGCTGAGGTTCTCGGGCAGCTTCCAGATGCGGCAGCGTTCGTGGCCGACGGTGAACAGCTCGGCCGAGGCGTGATTGCCCGGGAAGCTGACGCGATCCCCTTCCTGAAAGCCGCCGGGGAAGTCCTTGCCGACCTTCAACACGCGACCCGCGGCCGAATAGCCGGAGCGGAAGGGGAACTTCCAGTCCGGCATGTTCGGGTCCTTGAGCCATTGGTGCGAACCGGTGTACACGGCCAGTTCGGTACCGGCGCTGATGGCGGACCACTCGGCCGCGACGAGGATCTGATTCGGCGCGGGGTCCGGGATTTCCACTTCGCGGACGCCGACCTTGTACGGCTCGAGAATGACGGCCTGACGGGCTTTGACCATGATGGTGCGATCCAAGGAGGAAGGAAGTGTTGGTGTAGTTCACCACGGCGGAACGGTCAGGTGCGGATGGCGACAAGGCCGCCGGGCACGTAGAATTTCCTTCTCCGAAACGATTGTCAGGTTTTTTCCATGCCCCGTGATTTCTACGAAGTGCTCGGCGTGCCCCGCACGGCCACGGTCGATCAGATCAAGAAAGCCTACCGCAAGCTCGCGCAGAAGTACCACCCGGACAAGAACCCCGGGGACAAGCAGGCCGAGGCGAGCTTCAAGGAAGTGAACGAGGCGCACGCGGTACTGTCCGACCCGAAGAAGCGTGAGGTGTACGACCAGTTCGGGCACCGGGGGCCGCAGTTTGGCGGATTCGGCGGCGGCGGGGCGGAGGGGCCGAGCGGGTTTCCCAACTGGTCGGGGGCCGGCGCGCCGCAGGGGAACTTCGACCCGGCGGCGGCGGAGGAATTGTTCCGTCAGTTCTTCGGCGAGAACCCACAGGCGGACCTGTTCGGCGGGCGCGGGCGGCGCGGGCGCGCGGCTCCGCCGCCGGAGGACATCGAAGCCGAGGCGACCGTGCCGTTCCTGACGGCGGCGAATGGTGGAACGCTGACGGTGGACGTCGGCCGGCGGAAGATCGAGGTGAAGGTGCCGGCCGGGATCGAGGAGGGGAAGAAGCTCCGCGTGCCGGCGAGCGCGACCGGTTCCGCCGACTTGTATGTGCTGGTGAAGATCGCCCCGCACGAGTATTTCCGGCGGGCGGGTAAGGATGTGGAACTGGACGTGCCGATCGGCCTCGCGGAGGCGGTGCTGGGCACGACGGTGGAGGTGCCGACGGTCGGCGGCGACCGTTTGACGGTGAAGGTGCCGGCGGGCACGTCCAGCGGAACGAAGTTGCGGCTGCGCGGCAAGGGGATCGCCGGCGGCGACCAGTACCTCGTCTTTCAGGTGAACGTGCCGAAGGGCGTGGACGAGGAAAGTCGAAAACTGATCGAGCAATTCGCGAAGCGGAACCCGGAATCGCCGCGGTCGAACACCAAGTGGGCCACGGGATGAGCGACAAAGCGCCGGCATCGTTTCCGCAGGCCCTCCGGCTGAAGACGCCGGAGGAGTTCCAGCGCGTCTATGATCGCAAGAAGTCCGCGAGCGATGCGCTCGTCGTCGTGTATGCGTGCGAGAACGGCCTCGAGCACCCTCGGCTGGGTGTGTCGGTCTCGAAAAAGGTTGGCAACGCGGTCGAGCGAAACCTCTGGAAGCGGCTGTTCCGCGAAGCGTTCCGGCTGACGCAGCACGAGTTGCCGACGGTCGATCTGATACTGATCCCCCGCGCCGGTGCGGAGCCGACGCTGGAATCGCTCAAGTCGTCGGTGGTCGCGCTCGCCAAGCAAGCCGCGGCCAAACTGGGGCCGAAGCCATGATCCGCTGGCTCTGGCACGGCCCGGCGCTCGCGCTCGGCGGCCTGCTCATCCTCGGCGTTCGCGGCTACCAGAAGTTCCTGCGCCCGATGCTGCCGCCCTCATGCCGCTACACGCCCGGCTGCAGCGAGTACTTCATTCTCGCGGTGAAAAAGCACGGGCCGATCGTCGGCGGCGCGAAGGGCACGTGGCGCATCTGCCGGTGCAACCCCTGGGGCGGCAGCGGCGAGGACTGGCCGTGACGGGGAATGTTGAAAGATGAACGATGAATGATGAATCAAGACCATCATCGTTCAGCTCTCAAGGTCATTCAATCATCGTTCACCACTCATCATTCATCGTTATGAATTCGCCCCGCTTTCATGCCACGCCCGACGACGCCGTCCAGGATGTCGTTCGCGAGAAGGTGACCGTTGAAGGGATGACCTTCCACCTCGACCGGCCGGCCGGGCTGGACAAGGTATTCGACCATCCCGGCGTGCGGAACGCCTACGCGGCGGACGAATACATTCCGTACTGGACCGACCTGTGGGCGGCCGGGCGGATGCTGGCGAAGGTGGTGCTGCGGGAGGATTGGTCGAAGCACGGCCGCGATGTACTGGAGATCGGCTGCGGTCTGGGCCTCGGCGGGATCGCGGCGCTCGCGTGCCGGTTGAACGTGACATTCTCCGACGTGGACGCGACGGCCGTGCGCTTCGCCCTCGCGAACGCGAAGCTGAACGGGCACGCGAACGCGCAGGGCCTGCCGCTCGATTTGCGGTCGCCGCCGGACCTCCGGTTCCCCGTGATCCTCGCCTCCGACGTGATGTACGAGCAGCGCCTGGTGGAACCGGTGGCGACGTTCATCAAGGCGGTGCTCGCGCCGGGTGGCACGGCGTTCGTGACCGACCCGGACCGCTATTCGTCGCGCAGCTTCAAGTGGGTGTGCGGCGAGGCGGGCCTCGCGGTCGAGACGAGTTTCGTGCGCGCCGGCGAACCGGGCGGCGAGCGCACGAAGGGAACTCTCTACCGGCTGCGCCACGCGGACGCCTAGGCCGGGCGCTTCTTCAATTCGTCGCGGATCTCCGCGAGCAACTTCTCCGTCGCGCTCGGTTCGGCGGGCGCGGCCTCTTCCTTCTTCTTGAACTTGTTCATCAGTTTCACGACGAGGAACAGGCAGGCTCCGACGATGAGGAAATCGATGGTGGCCTGCGCGACCGCGCCCAGCCCGATTTGCGCGTCTCCATAGCCGACCTTGAATGCGGAGACATCGTATCCGCCGGTCAGCAAGCCGATGACCGGCATGAAGACCTTGTCGACGAGTGTGGAGACGATCTTGCTGAAGGCTGCGCCGATGACGACGCCGACGGCGAGATCGACGACGTTGCCGCGCATGATGAAAGCTTTGAATTCCGATGCCAGTCCCATGACCGAACTCCGAGCGGGTTGATGGATCGCGTAAGCGTATGCAATTTCTCCATATGCTGCCAGTGCAACCGCTTTGGAGGCATCGCATGCGATTGCGTCCTCGACCGCTCGGCCCCGCGACCCGACGCCCGGAGACGGCGCGGCCGGGCAACGTGCCGCCGCCGCCGGCGACGCGAATCCGAATCGCGCCGGCGGCCGCGGAGCCGACGCCGGCCGATCCGCTGGCGCGCGATCCCAAGCTCGCGCGCGTCGAAGCCTCGCTCCTGCTCGCCGACGAACCGCTGACGTCCCGGAAGATCGCGGACGCGGCCGGGCTGCAGGACGGCAACGAAGCGCGGAAACTGCTCGGTCGGTTGCGCGAGTTCTACGATGCCGACGGCACGTCCTTCCAGATCGTGGAACTGGCGGGCGGCTATCAACTCCTCACGCGCGAGCGGTTCCACCCGTGGCTCGTGCGCTTGCGGCGCACCGGACACGACGCGCGGCTGACCTCCGCGGCGCTCGAAACGCTCGCCGTGATCGCCTACCGCCAGCCGATCATGCGCGCCGAGATCGAACGGATCCGCGGCGTGAATTGCGTCGACCTGATCCGCACGCTGATGGAACGCGGTCTGGTCCGCGTCGCCGGCCGCCACGACTCGCTTGGCCGCCCGCAACTGTACGGCACCACGCGCCGATTCCTGCAACTCTTTGGACTGAACACGCTCAAGGATTTGCCCGATGTCCAGGCGCTCCCCGCGCCGCGCAATCCATGAATGAGCCGGGAAAATCCATATGGATTTAGACGTTTTTCCTGTTCCTATATCATGAAAACACTAATTACATCATTGTCCAAGACAGTTGGACGATGTGTCCGCTGGCAAATCCATTCTTCGAGGTTGATCCATGGCACGCGGCAAGCGCGGCGAAGGCCCCAACAAAATGCAACTCGTGCGCGACGCGATCGCGGCGCTCGGGCCGAAGGCGAAGCCGAAGGAAATCCAGGCGAAAGTGCAGGAGCTTGGCGGGATCGTGATGGGAACCGGCATGATCTCGTCGTACAAGTCCTTGCTGAGCAAACCCAAAAAGGGGAAGGGGCGCAAGCCCGGCCGACCGGCGAAGGACGCCTCCGCCCCCACCGCCGTCGCCAAGACGGGTGCCAACATCGCCGACGACATCGTGCTGATCCGCAAACTGATCGGCCGACTCGGCGCGAAGCAAGTCAGCGATCTGGTCGATGTACTGAAGTGACCATTCCGAGCGCCCGGCCGCCAGCGGGCGCTTCGATTCCACTCCGAGCTTAAGGATTTTCAGCCCGGTTCCGCCCGATTCCACCCGGGCGCTAGGGTCTTGCTCCCGCTGAAAACCGGTCCGCACATTTCGATGCTTCCCCGCCATTCATTCCCGTCGCGCGATGGAATTGTGAAGTAAGCTGCAACGACCGCATTGCACGCCCCGCACGCCGACGGTCCCAATGTTGACGAAATCGCCCAGCGTTGAGACGATGGAACGTCCTTACCTGAAGTCCGCCGGCCTCGAGCCGTTGCCGGGCTATCGAATTCTGGAACCGCTTGGACGCGGCGGATTCGGCGAAGTCTGGTTGTGCGAGGCCCCTGGCGGTCTTCACAAGGCTGTGAAATTCGTCCCCGGCGATCGCGACGGCTCCGGAAATCATTCGCTCAAGCAGGAATTCGAGGCGTTCCAGACCATCAAGGCGATCCGGCACCCGTTCCTGCTGACTCTGGAACGCGTGGAACTGATTGACAATGATCTGGTCATGGTGATGGAACTGGCCGACGCCCATCTCCAGGACCGTCAGGCGGAATGCCAGCAACTCGGCCTGCCCGGCATTTCACGATCCGAATTGCTCGGATATCTCCACGACGCCGCCGAAGCGCTCGACCACATCAGCCTGCGATACGGCCTTCAACATCTGGATGTCAAACCGGCGAATCTGTTCCTGTTGAGCGGGCACGTCAAGGTTGGCGATTATGGCTTGGTGGCACGGCTGACGGCCGGTGCCGGCGCGAACCCCGTCCTCGATCGCGGGTTGACTCCCAAGTACGTCGCACCGGAGTGTCTTCGCGGGCAGATCCACGCGGCCTCGGACGAGTACTCGCTCGCGCTAGTCTATTTCGAACTGCTCACCGGCCTGTTTCCATTCCCGGCGCGCACGGCCCAGCAGATGATGCTCGCCCATGTCTCGGCGATGCCGAACCTGGCCGCGCTCCCGCCGGCGGATCAACCCATCGTGGCGAAAGCCCTCGCGAAGAATCCGGACGACCGGTACCCCTCGTGTCTGGCGTTCGTCCAGGCACTCTACGCGGCGGTGGAATCGTCCGGACAGGATACTCTGCCCCCGCATCACACCCGTTTCCACATGCCGCGCCGGCCAGTGCTCGAACAGGCGACCGATCGGATGATGGCGCCGCCGGACGAATCTGTTACGGAACCGATCACACTCGTCTCGGGTCGCCCTTCGGCGCGACCCCCGGAACCGTTGCCGGCGCTCCGCACGGTGCCGCGTCCGGCTCCGCCGCCGCGAACCTCGACGATCGTATCGTCACCGCGACCGACCGCGCCCCCGCCGGCACCGCCGCCGCAGAAGATCGCGGCTCGACAAACCGTGTTGGTCGAACCGGAGCCGGTTCAACTGGCCGCCGCGCCCGCGACGGCGGGCATTCGCCTGCCCGCGATCCGTTCCGTGGTGACGGTCGCGGCCTTGCAAGGGTTCGATGCGCCGCCGCCGGCGCTTTGGGCCGACCAGATTGTCGATGCCGTCCTTGCGAAGGCTGCTGGTGGCGGCCAACCCGCCAAGATGCCTGGCGAGATCGGCCGGCGCGTCGATGGTACCTGGGTGCTCCGTTTCCCCTCGAGCATGGCGGCGAGCCTCGTCAAACTGAAGTGCGATCCGATGATCGAGAACGGCTGGTTCGACGAGATCGTCCAGCTGGACAAGAACCGGATCGCCTTGCGGCAGTTCATGCAGACGGGCGGTTTGTGGAGCCGGTTTTCCAGCAAGAAGCCGGCCTCGGGATTGGAAATCGAAGTCGTCTGGCCGGTCTCGCGCAACTGCGGCGAGGTGGAAATGTTTGGCCGGCTCATCGGCACGCCGGAGGCCGCCTTCGTCCGCGATTCGCTCGACGCGATCCCCCGGCTGATGATTGAACTCCAGCGACAGTTGCAGAATGTCGAAGACCGCCGCAAGTCCCAGCGATTGCCGACCGACCTGCCGATCCGGCTATTCCCGGTCGCCGACGACGGTTCGATCCTGACCATGGTCGAAGGGAAGCTGCTCGATATTTCTTCCGGCGGCCTGTGTTGCACCGTCGCGGGCCAGCCGACCTCCCGATACTGCTATGCGAACTTCGTCGGCTGCGGAATCGCCGATGGTCTTGCCGTTCTTCTCCGCCTGCTGCGCGTGAATTGCACCGGCTTCGAGTTCGTCTGCGCCGGCAAGTTCCGCACCGACTTGTAATACGGGTCCCTGGAATGATTTGCCGGTTTGTTGACCGGTCGACCGATTCGTGAACTCAGAACTCACAAGTCGAACGAAAAATGATTGTTCACCCCCGGTAGGACGGACTTCCAGTCCGTCCGGGTTGGTAGAGACGGACTGGAAGTCCGTCCTACCAAGGGTAAATCTTTTCCTGCCGGTCGCCTAACTCGATTTCCAATTTGAGTCGTGAGTTCTGAGCCAAGAGAATCGACTCGAGCGGCAGTTATTTACGTGGGAACCATATAGTCGCGCGTATCGGGATTCCCGAATTGCCGGGTCGCTCTCGCGAACCTCACCCCATCGCACGACCTTCCCGACCGCCCGAAAGCGATTCGGGACCGCAGCAGGAATCGCTACCCTTCCCTTCGCTTTCTGCTAGACTTCTCCCAGCCCGCCTCCCGCCCTTCGGATGAATCGATGGAACTCCTCGAACTCGCCTGGCCCGACATCGACGCCCTGCCGCGCACCACGCCCGTCGTCTTCCCCATCGCCGCACTCGAGCAGCATGGCCGTCACATGCCGCTCTTCACCGATAGCCTCCTCCTCGGCGAAGTGCTTCGGCGTGTGAAGCTCAAGCCGGTCGCGAAAGACGTGCTCTTCGCCCCGCTGCAGTGGCTTGGCAACTCGCACCACCACCTCGACATGCCCGGCACGCTCTCCGCCTCGCCGCGCGGCTACCTCGACCTGCTCCGCGACCTGGCCGAGAACATGATCGTCCAGGGTTTCACGCGCATCGCCTTCGTGAACGGCCACGGCGGCAACACGACGCCGTCGCAACAGGTTTGCTTCGAACTCAAACAGGAATATCGCGAGCGTCGCGACTTCGCTTTCGTGGCGCTGACCTACTGGGACTCGGCGAATCCGACGGCGAGCATTCCGGGGCTGACGCAGACGCAGATGGGCCACGCGTGCGAGTGGGAAACCTCGATGATGCTGGCCTTGCGGCCGGAACTGGTGAAGGGTCCGGTGGCGAAGGTGCCGGAGGTGCCGTTCGGCCGCGGAGCCGCGCCGGGGTATCGCGGGTGGACAATGGCGGACCGCAGCGAGCCGGGGCACATCGGCAACCCGGCGGCCGCAACGAAGGAGAAGGGCGAAGCGCTCTTCGAGGTCTTCGCCGACGGCGTGGCGGACTTTCTGGATCGGTTGGCGAATTACGCCGGTGAGGGGTGGGATCTATGACATCGGCGAAGTGGTGGCCGTGGGCGGTGTGCGGCGTGTTGCTGCTGGCGACGCTGCTCAACTACATGGATCGCCAGGCGCTGGCCGTGACGTTGCCGACACTCAAGGAACAATTCAACCTCGCCGAGCGGCGCGTCGGCATGGTCGAGGGCTGTTTCGGCTACGCCTTCGCGTTCGGGTCGCTGTTCTTCGGTTTCATCGCCGACCGGATCGGGCCGAAGTACCTCTATCCGGCCGTGCTCACCGGTTGGTCGCTCGCCGGCATCGCGACGATCTTCGCGGGAAATCCCGCCATCACAGGGATGCTGGAATCGCCGGGCGATGAAGCGGGCGCGGGCGTCTTCCGTTGGCTCTTGATCTGCCGGATCGCCTTGGGAGTCTGCGAGGCCGGCCACTGGCCTTGCGCGCTGATCACGGTACGCGCCATCCTGACGGACAAGCACCGCACGCTCGGCAACGGCATCCTGCAGAGCGGCGCCTCGCTCGGTGCGATCCTCGTACCGATCTATATCGAAGCCGCCGAACGAGCCGGGCAACCCTGGCAGTTTCCCTTCTGGTCGATCGGCCTCGTCGGCCTGCTCTGGGTGCCGGCCTGGTTCGCGCTGGTGCGCGGGACCGATCTTTCCGCACCCAAGACCGATGCGACGAAACCGCTGATCCCCGATTCAAACAATCATGTTGTTAAGAAGCTGATCGTACTCGGTTTGATCGTCGCCACGCTGACCATCAGCTGGCAGTTCCTTCGTGCCTGGCTCGCGCTCTTCCTGCAAGACCACCATCAGTACTCGAAACTGGCAACGCGCGGCATCATGTCCGGCTACTTCATCGCGGCCGACGTCGGCTGCATCCTCGCCGGTACGCTGGTGTCGTATCTCGCGGCGCGCGGCGTCGGCGTCCATTCCGCCCGCGTCGTCGGCTTCGCGATCTTCACGCTCCTCACCGCGTGCGGGGCGCTCGTGCCGTACGTCGGCGACGGCGCGATCATGCTCGCGTGCCTCTACGTCGCCGGCGCCGGCATCCTCGGCCTGCACCCGTACTACTACGCCCTCGCGCAGGAATTGCCGGCGAAGCACATGGGCGTGCTGTCGGGTGGATTGGCGGCCATCGGCTGGATGGTGTCGAGCACGTCGCAGATCGTGTTGGGTGCTCGAATCGAAGCGACGAAAAGCTACGAGGCCGGGCTGCTGATGGTCGGTCTTGCACCGGTGGTCGGCTTGATCGCGCTCGTCGTTCTTTGGCCGAAACCGGCGCGGGGATCCTCGCCTGCGATCCAATAATTCACTTGGATTTCGTGTCGAGATAGTCGGCGAGCAAGCCGACGTTCCTCGCGAAGACTTCGCTCGAAAGGTATTGAAAGCCGATGGCGAACTTCGGCTGACCCGCCAGCTTTTCCCCCGCATACGTTGAGACCCATCGCCCTTCGGCGTCGAGCGCCGCGATCACCTTTCGCACCGCGTCGTCCGAGGGCTTGCGTTTGCCCTCGGCGATCGGTTCGTTCCGCTTCGCGGCTTCGTAGCGCTTCTCGATCGCATCGAAGCGGGCCGGCTGCTTCCACCCGTAGTGGTCCGGCGCGGCGGAGTCGTCGTATGTGAGACGGTAAGCCGAGTCCATGTAGAGGGGTTTGTTCGTCTTCAATTCGTAAAAGCGGGCGACCCGACCATCTGGCAGCAGGCTCATGCGGAAATACGCGAGCGACCTCGGGATCGGCTCCAGGTATTTTGCTTCGCCGGTGAAGCGTGCGATCCGAATCAGCGTGTCCATGGCATCCTGCGATTCCCAGCCGCTGATCGCCGGCGGTTCGAACTTCCGCGCCCAGATCGGCACCATCTCGTAGGAGTATTGCTGGCACCAGCCCGGTTGCGGATCAGGCATCCGGGCGGCGAGCAGGAACTCGCCCAACTTCGCCGCGGCGGCCTGGTAACGACGGTCTTGCGTGACCGCGTGCGCTTCGATGAGCACGTCCAGCACGCTGCCGGCGAGGCCGTCGTTGAGCGTGTAGTAGTCCCAGTAATTCTTGACGCGGCCTTCCGTCTTCCAGTCGTAGTCGGGGAACTTCGCGGTCCGGATCGGTTGCATTGCGGCCGGTTGGCTCCAAACCTGCGGGAACGCCCCGTTCGGGAACTGCGCCGCGAGGAGGGCGTCCAGCCCGTATTGGACCGCTTCGTGGATCGACGCGTTCTGAAACTTCAGGGCCTGGTCCACGCGCAAGAGGCAGACGAGCGCGGCCTGGGTTTGCCCGTCGTCGAGCGACGAGTTGTTCCAGTTCCCACCCTTCCCGTTACGGTATTGACCCATCCGATTGGCCTTCGCGAAGTGGATCGTCTGCGTCCATCCGCCGGAGCGGAGTTGACCATAGACGAGCGATTCGGCGGCTTCGCGGGCGGCGTCAAGAAACCGTTGGTCGTCCGTGGCGCGGTACGCGGCCAAGTAAGCCAGCCCGACGGTCGGCGTGCCCGGCGGCTGGACGAAGATCGTATGGTCGTCGGCTTTGCCTTCGCCCCGGCGATCCTTGAGGTCGAGCGAGGTGTAATAAACGTACCCGCCATGACGGGCGACTTTCGTGCGGTGAAAGTCGACCGCGCGATTCAGGGCGGCGCGGGCTTCGCCCCGGAGGTCGGCCGGCGGTTGGGCCGCGAGTGTTCCGGAACCGAACAACACGAGAAGCGCGAGGTTCCGAACCATTCTCCGTTCTCCTCTCGGGGCCGCGCTATTTGCCGATCGGCAGGGCGAAGAAACCGACCTGCCGTTCCTCTTCGATGCCTGCGGCCGGCATCTTCTCGCCCGTGATGCGTTCGAGCGCCCAACCGCAGGCGTTGCTGACATCGTCGCGGACCGGCCGGCCGGAGTAGTGCGTGCGGAGCGAGGCGACCGTCGCGACGGCATTCACGCGCCCAAGGGTGACGGCGGACATGCGGCGGATGATCGGCGGTTCCAGGTCGAACGGGCTGACGGCGTTCAGCCGACCTTCCAGAAGGGACTCGAAGCCGAGGTTCTTCTGGCCGTCATGGATGCGGCCGAGCGCCCAGATGGCGGCGGCGCGCGTTTCGGTCGGGCCGCTGTTCAGCGGAATCAGCGTGCGAAAGGGTGCGCTCGCGGGCGCGTGCTTCCGTTGGCCGAGCAACTGCGCCAGTTGCGAAAGCTGCTCGTCGAATCCCTGACCGACGAGCGGCGGCACGGTGTTGATCTTTGTCTTGTAGAAGCGCAGTCGATCGTTGAAGATCGCGAGCACGGGCGCGGCGGTGTCGGGCAGGTCGAGCTTGCGCAGCGCCCAGGCCGCCGAGACGAACACTTCATTCCGCTCGTGGCGCTGCAGTTCGAGCAAGCGCGGGGCCGCTGGTTTATGGTCGATCGCGCCGAGCAAGAGGGATGCCTGCTGAAGCCCGCCCCAATAGGGGCCGTTCAGAATGCGCAGGCCCTCCCGGCGGATCGCGGCCTGATGTTCGGTCTTGCCGTAGAGGTCCAGCATGGCGAGGCGGGCCTTCGTGCGGACGTCCGGATGAACATCGGCGAGGCGGTCGCCGAGCTTGCGGAGGTTGGCGTCGGTCGGGTTGCGGTGCAGCGCGTCGACGGCGGGAAGCCGAACAGCGGCGTCGGGATTCGCCAGCGCCGCGTCGAGAACCGGAGCGACATGCTTCGGATCCCATTCGATCAATCGTGCCATGGCCCGCGACGCGACGGTCGGCTCGGGGTCCGTTGCGAAGGATTGCAGCAGTTCGATTGCCGCGGCACCATCGTGGCGGCGGAGCAACGTCGCGGCCACGACGCGACCCACAACACCCCGTTGACCGGCCACGGCACCCAGGGTTCGGGCCTCGGCTTCCAGGCCGGTCGGCTTGAGTTCGGCGAGGGCGGCGGCGGCCTCCAGTCGAACCGGGGCCGGTTCATCGGCGGCGAGGGCGATTTCGCGCAGTCGCGGAATCGCCCGCACGTCCTTCGCCGCCAGCAATCCCCGGATGGCCAGCACGGTGCCGCGCTGGCTCGGCTTCACCTGGATCCGCTCGAGCCACGCCGCGCGGACCGGTTCGTACTGCCAGCGCGTCAGGCACGGGTCCACGATCTGGCGCACGTCGATGTCGCCGTCGCGGCCGGCGCGGAACATCGCGTCCGCCGCCCCTTTTGCGTCCAGTGTCGCAAGGGCATGGACGAGGGCGACACGCACCGCCGCCGGCACCTCCGGGCGATCCAGTTCCGCGACCAGCTTCGGGATCGCCTTGTCCAACCCCGGCATGCCGCGGCGGTGCGCCTCGGCGATGGCGCCCGCGGAGCGGACCTTGTGATCGGATTCCGGGCGAGCGAGGAGTTCGTACCAGAGCGGCAGCATCGAATCGTCGAAGACGGGAACGACCTTCGGCCAGGCGACCGGCGGGTCGTTCAGCATGATCGAATCGATCCCCTCCCCGGCCGCACTCGCCGTTCCGGCGAAGACCAGCAGCGCGAGCAACGACGGGAGCACGCGGCGAACCGACGCAACCATGGCGTCTCCTCAATCGGGCCGGCTGAGCCGCCGGGTCCGAACCATGACGAACAGGAGCAAAACGGCGCTGGCACCACCGACCACGTACCAGTTCAAGGGAATCAGATCGTAGTCCTTGAAACCGGGCGTTTCGGCGGCGCTGAGGGCGGCGGCGACCGGATTGACGGTAAGGATCGCCTCGACGGTGCTTTTGCCGAACGGGGCATCGCGGGCGATGACGGCGAGCAGAGTGCCGATGCACAGGCCGACCAGCGCGAGGTTCGCCGCCGCGGTGGCCACGGCCGTCGTGCGGAACAGGCAGCTCGCCGCGGCGCTCACCAGCATGGCGAAGACCGCCGTCAGGCCGAGGCTCACGACGACGCGCGCGACCTGCGGGCCGAGTTCGGGTTTGATCGTCATGAGGAAGACATAACCCGGCAGAGTCGCGCACAAGAGCAACAGCAGGGGCCAGACCACGCTGAGCAGTTTGCCGCGGAGAATCTTTCCGGTGGAGAGCGGCGTCATTCGCAGTAGCTGCCAACTTCCGTTTTCCCGTTCGGTGCTGATCAGGCCGGCAGCGAGGCTTGGCGTGAACAGAATGAGAATGGCGGTCTGCAACAGGACCAACGCCCCGCCGATGATTTCGATTCCCCACCCGATCGCGCCCTCGGCCGCCGCCGTGCACAGCCCGAGCGACAGGATGGCGCTGAGCGCGATCAGGCGCAGGGTCCAGTGGCCGCGACCGAATTTCCGGCTGCGGAATTCCTTCAACATGACCGGGTTGACGAGCAGGGGCATGCTGGCGGAGCGGCGTTGTGGATCGACGAGGAAGAAGAGCCGGCGGAAAATCTGGCTGCCCGTGGAGCGGTCCTGGGTCATGACACCGGCGGCGCGGGAGCGGTCGAGCGGACGGCCGCGCAACTGGGCCACCGTCGCCCAGGCGAAGACCAGCCCGAAGACGAGCGCGAGGACGACGAATTTCCCGATCGCCCCACCGGCGTCGCCGAGGCCATGGGTGCCCACGGCGGCGTGGCCGAGCACCTCCATCACGGCTGGCACCGGCGAGAGACACCGCAACCACGCCGCCACGTCCAGCAGGTCGCTCGCTTCACCCTGCAGCGCCCAGTATGGTGCCAGCGGCAACAGTGCAAGGGCGAGCACGCATCCATAGGTCGTCCGCAGAGCGAAGTCGGTGGACGTCGCCCGGGAACTGATCCAGAGCGCGAGAGTCGTGATCTGGAACGTGGCGACTCCGAGCACGACGTACAGCCAGGCGACGCCGCCGGACGTGGAACTGCCGCCCAACGCGTAGCACGCGGCCGCGGCGGGGACCGTGACGGCGAGCAGAATGGACGTAAAACCCAGCGTTCCCCCTAGTTTGCCGAGGTAGATCGACAACGGCGTCATGGGGGAATTGAGGAGCAGGGCGAGCGTGCCCTTGATCCGTTCGCGGACGATGCTGGTCGCCGGGAAGGCGGGAACGAGAAACAAGATGCCTGCGAGCAGTCCGTAGCCGAATACACGCAGAACCTGCAACGACCGGGCACCCCCGAGATCGCTGACGCCGCTGGCCGGCCAGCGCAGCAGGACCAGCAGCGCACACGCGACCGCCAACGCGATCTGGGCCGCGATCGCCTTCGGCGTGCGGAGCAGTTCCAGCAATTCCCGCCGGATGATCGGGTTCACGCTTTGGCCCCCGCGTCGTCGTCGGAGCGGGCGACGGTCATGAAGGCCTCTTCGAGGTCGGTTTGCACCTCGCGAAACTGGGTGACCGGCAATTTCGCGCCCACCAGCGCCGCCAAGGCCGCCGCCAGTTCCTCATCGGGTTTCGCGGTTCGAAAGCGAACGGCGTACTCGGCTGGATGGGCCGTCAGTTCGGACTTCTCCTCGACGTGCGGCCGGAGCACCTCCACCGCGCGGTCGAGTTCGCGGTCGGTGGCGAGAAGAACTTCGATCGTGCGCATCTGGCTGAGCTGGCGGCCGATCTCGGCGAGCGTGCCATACGCGCGGAGCTTACCGCGGGTGATGATCGCACAGCGATCGCAGATGCGGGCGAGTTCGGGCAGGATGTGGCTGGTGACGATGAGGGTTTTGCCGCGGGCGGCGAGGTCGAGCAGGAGGCCGCGCATTTCGATCCGCGCCTGCGGATCGAGGCCATTCGCGGGTTCATCGAGAATGAGCGCGACGGGATCGTGAAGGAGAGTGCGTGCGATGGCGACACGCTGCTTCATGCCGTGGCTGAGGCTTTCGACGAAGAGGTCCTTGAACTTGCCGGCTCCGGCGGTTTCGAGCACCTCGTCGACACGTTTAACGCGGTCGCGGCGGCCAAGGCCGTAGGCGGCGCCGAAAAAGTCGAGGTACTCGCCGACCCGCATGTTGTCGTACGAGCCGAAGGTATCGGGCATGTAGCCGAGCAGGCGTTTGATCTTGCGGGCATCCTTGGCGCAGTCGATACCGGCGACAGTGGCGGTGCCGGACGTGGGCCGCGAAAGACCGACGAGAATCTTGATCGTCGTGGTCTTCCCGGCTCCGTTCGGCCCGATGAAACCGAGAATCTGGCCCTTGTCCACCGCGATCGAGAGCGAGTCGAGCGCGACGAACGAGCCATATTTCTTCGTCAGGTTCCGGGTTTCAATCACCGGCCCGTCGTTTGGCATGGAATGGTTCCCTTCAATGTCCGCGCGGTCATTTCCCGACCGTGCGGCCCGCGATTTCCAGTTGGATCGAATCGATGTACCAGAACGATTCCAGTACGGCGCTGGCCTTCGCATCGCCCGTAATGGCCAGTCCGATGTGCAGCCCGCCGGCCGCATCCACTTTCAAATACTTCGGATCGGTAATCTCCAACCGCAGGGGTGCGGTCGGTTCGGCCGATTCCAGAAGCTTCGCCGCCCGGTCGCCCTCGTAGCCGTTCACGATGACGCGGCGAGACGGGGCACGGACCTTCGCGTGGAACGTCGCCTTCTCGATCGCGATCGGCAGCACCGATTCGGGCAGTTGAAAACGCAGCCGCATGTCAATCGGGCGCGTGGAGTCGAGCGTCGGCGGGCGCGAGCGGCCTTCCAGCCAGCGGCGGTAGGGTAGGAAGGCGCGAGGAACGAAGACGGACATTCCCGCCGGTGGGCGTTCATACTCGACCGGCACCGCCAGCAGCGAAGAGCCGATCGCCCGGGCACCCTCGCCGGTTGTGAAGGGAAGTTCCGCCGGACGTGTCCACGCCAGCAGGACATCGCCCGTGTCGTAATGCTCCGGCACGGTCTTTCCATCGCCATCACCGAACAGTTGCCGGTAGACCCGTTGACGGGCCTGCTGTCGATCGCCGAGCACGGCACCGGTGAGGAACTGTCCGGGCGAGAGTTCATCGTCCCGACCGATCCGGAACGTGCCGTCGTCGGCGAATCGTACGGCCGCCGCCTCGCGGTTCCGCGCGACGAGAATGGCATCGGACGGATCGCGAAAGCCGACGGATTCGAGGCGCCCCTGCAGGCCGTCCGGTCCGAAGGCGGCGACGGCGCGAACCTGCTCCGTGATCGTACCCCGATATTGACCCAGCCTCACACCCGCCGGCATCGAGAGCTTCTCATAGTGCCAGGCATCGCGATCGGTCTGTACCCGAATGCGATTTTGTCCTTCCAGTCCCTGGAAGTCGAAATCGAGCACGCCGCCCTTGGGCGCGGCCAGCAGGGTCGGACCGGCCGACGGTTGGAAGGTCGCGAACACGCCGGCACGCGCCGCTTCGCCACTGCCGGGCACGGCGTCGACGATCTCCGCGACGGCCGCCGTCGGGGGAATCGAGTGCCGCGCCATGCCACCCACCAGGACGAACAGGCCCCCGATTCCCAGCGCCGCGCCCGGCACGAGCCAGCCGACGATCTCCGTGCGCCGCGACCGCCGCAGGATCACGCCAATCCCGGCCAGCGCCGCGACAAACGCGCCAAGCAGGATGGCCACCGTGCCGCGTTCCGGAACGCGGTAACCAATTTCGTCGAGGACCAGCGGGTTGAGATCGTCGAGCTGGAACGGACTATCAACCGGCTTGAGGTCGCTGGACAGTTCGAGCAACGCGTCGAGCGCCACCGGCAGATCGGGAATATCCGGATACGGAGATGGCGGGTCCTGCGGGGGCGGCGGTGCCGGACGTCGTCCCGGAGCCGCGGGCGGCGCGGCAAGCGTGGTTCCGCGAACCCGGTACCAGCCGGCCGGACCGAGCGTGGTCACGAGGATGCGCCCGCGACCCGCCCGGATCGAAAACGCCGCCGGCCAGGCGTCCACATAGTGATGCACCGTCTCCCGCCCCGTCAGCGCGACCCGGACGAATGCCACGGGATGGTCGTA
This sequence comes from Gemmataceae bacterium, assembly GCA_019636445.1. GTDB lineage: Bacteria > Planctomycetota > Planctomycetia > Gemmatales > Gemmataceae > Limnoglobus. Next base: position 45,057 of record JAHBXO010000005.1, read on the forward strand.
GTTGCGCGATGGCGCGGCCAGTCCGGCATCGGGCGGACGATCGGCGGGTGAACTACGTTCCATGCGGACCGACGTCAGACTCGTCCGGTCGACAACCCGCGGCGCGCACTCCTCGCCCAGCAGCGACTCCAGCAGGTCACCCTCGACCTGGTCGAGCATCACCCAGAGCAGACCGCCGCGCTCGACCCACTGGCGCATCGAGGCCCGACCGTGCGGATCGAGCTTCAAGCGATTGCTGGCCAGCACGATCTGGTCGATGCCGTCGTACGATTCGGGCGACGAGGGGAGCGTGGCGTCGATGACGTTGGACACGTATTCCGACTGGCCGCGGAGCGATCGCATCAGCCGCACGATGTTCATCGCCTCGACGTCCGGCGTCGGATGGCGGAACGACGACAGATCGGGGTTCGTCGGCGTGTCCGTGAAGAGCGCCGTGGACCACTCGGATTTCGGCCGGTAGAGCACCGCACGATCGCGGAGCTTTTCTTCCGACGACGGCCGCACCACGGTCATCGTCCCGCCCGTGCGATCGTACAGGATGTAATGGAGCGTGCGCCCGATCGAGGAAATCGGTTTCCCATCGGCTCCCAGCCTCGGCACCGGGCCGATGGACATCCACGTCGAGACTTCCGCGTTCGCGGGCACCCACAGGTCGCGGGCGTATTCCGAGAATTCATCGCCTTGATGATAAACGACGACGCGGGCCTCGCGCGGCACATCCGACGTGTTGCGGATCGCGAACGAGATCGAACCCCAGCGTTCGGTCACGGCAATGCGCAGCCCGCCCGGGCCGAGGCCGCTCACGCCCAGAACCGGCCGATCCTGCGCCATGGCCCGACTGCCGACACCCAGTAGCGCCAACGCCAGTGCGATCCGGATCGAACGATACGCGTTGGGCATGGCGGGTTCCGGCGGGAAGAGTCACGGAAGTGGAATCAATGTCGGGAACCGGGCCGACCCTGTCAAGACGCGCCGTTGACTCCGGCCCGCCTAAGCCTTCAATACCCCCGTCGCAATCCGCGACACCCACCCCCATTTCCTCTCGATGGTGAATCGCATGTTCGCATTGGCCCGCCGACCCGCCGCCGCCCTTCTCGCGGCCGGCCTTCTCCTCCTCGCCTTCCGCACCGACGGCGCTGCCCAGGACAAGGCCAAGACCAAGGAAAACGACGCCGTCAAACCCGTCCCCCGCGACGGCGGCTGGATGAAACGCCACGAAGCCTTCGTCGAACGTGCCAAGAAAGGCAATGTCGACGTACTCTTCGTCGGCGACTCCATCACCCAGGGCTGGGAAGGCTCCGGCAAGAAAGTCTGGGCGGAGCGATTCGCGAGCTGGAAGCCGATGAACCTCGGCATCGGCGGCGACCGCACCCAGCACGTCCTCTGGCGCATCACCACCGGCAAGGAACTCGAAGGCATCGACCCCAAGGTCGTCGTCATGATGATCGGCACCAACAACTTCGGCTCGAACACCCCGGAACAGATCGCCGACGGCGTGAAGGCCATCCTCGACGAATTCCACAAGCAGAAGCCCAAGGCCAAGGTCCTGCTCCTCGGCGTCTTCCCGCGCAGCGGCAAGAAGCCCGCCGACCCGATGGTCGCCGCGAAGGACGAACTGCACGCGAAGACGCCGGCCGTCAACAAGCTCCTCGCCAAGTTCGACGACGGCAAGAGCGTGAAGTACCTCGATATCGGCGAGAAGTTCCTCGACGACAAGGGCGGCCTGCCGAAGTCCACCATGCCCGACTTCCTCCACCTCTCGGAAAAGGGCTACACGATCTGGGCCGACGCGATTTCCAAGACGGTCGAAGAGATGGTGAAGTAAAAGCGGGCGAAGCCCGCGGACGACCATCCGCGGGCACCGTTCCTCGCCGCGCGGAGCATGCGCCCATAAGAAGTCAAGAAGATTTTTCTCACCCGGAGCTGCCCACGATGTCCAACCTTCGATCCGTCACCCGTCTGCTCGGCCTCGGCTTCACGCCCGGCAAGCTCCGCGGCCTGCAACGCATCAGCAATCCGAATGGCACCCTCACCATGGTGGCCACGGACCAGAACAGCTCCATGATCTCCATGATGAAGAAGGCCACCGGCAAGGAGCCGACCTTCGCCGAGATCGCCGACGCCAAAGTCATGCTCTCCCGCGCCCTCGCCCCGCACTGCTCCGGCCTGCTCGTCGACGGCTACTACGGCTACTGGAGCACCATCGCCGCCCACGCCGTGCCCGCCAGCACCGGCACCCTCATCCGCGTCGAGAAGTCCGGCGCCAACAAGAACAAGGCCGGCGCCCCCTGCGGCGAGGTCGAGCAGGGTTGGGGCGTTCACAAGATCAAGAAGTGCGGCGCCGACGCCGTCAAGCTCCTCGCCCAGTTCGAGCCGGAGGAGTTCGACTCCGCCGAGCACAACTTCGAGTTCACCCGCAAGATCTGGGAAGAGTGCATCGCGCACGACATCCTCTTCCTGCTGGAACCGATCCACTTCGCGTACAACGGCGAGGACGACAAGTCGCCGAGCAAGATCGCCCGCAAGGCGACGACGGTGATCGAATCGGCCCGCATCCTCAGCCGCTACTGCGACATCTACAAGTCGGAGTTCCCCGGCACGCCAGGCGTCGAGAGCGATGCGCAACTCGTGGACAACCTGAAAAAGCTCAACGATGCCTGCACGAAGCCATGGGTGCTCCTGAGCGCCGGCGTGGATTACGACCAGTACAAGAAGCAAGTGGAGATGTCGATGAAGGCCGGCGCGAGCGGCATCCTCGGCGGCCGGGCGTTCTGGAAGGAGTTCTTCACCTTCACCAGCCCGGCCGAGCGGCAGAAGTTCGCCGAGACGGAGTGCGTGCGCCGCGTGAAGGACATCGACGCGATCGTGAAGCAGGGCACGCCGTGGTTCAAGAAGTACGGCTACACGATGGAGGAGTTGCACAACCTCCGCGCCGCCGAGGGCTGGCACGCCCGCTACGCCGGCGGCAACGCGGTGTCGAGCGGCCCGGCGAAGGTCGATCCGAACGCGGTATATTGATCGTGGGGGAACGCCGATCATCGGATCGCCCCCCGCTCGGCCGGGTCCGCCCGGCCGAGTAGTTGTTCGGTGAGTTGTCGTTTGGCGAAGGCCTTCACTTCGGCATCGGTCGCGCTGCGGCCCTGGGCGTGCAGGTACTCCCGGGCGCCACGCAGCAGCGGCAGGAACTCCTCCGACCTCGCGAATGCCTCGATCCGTTCGCGCACATCTTCTTCCTCGTCGAATGAGTCTTCGTGGTACTCGATCGCGTCGGCCTCCATCGCCAGTTCCGCGATGCGCCCGAGCCGTTGCACGTCGGCCTTCGTCGGTGGCTTCGGCTCCGCCGCCGTCGGCACGGGCGCCGGCGTCCCCGCCAATTCCCGCCCGTGGCGCAGTCGGGTCTTTTCGAGGTCGAAGATCGCCTTCGCCGCCCGCTCGGCCACGCGTTCATCCGGGTGTGCCAGTTGCGACTGGTAGAACATCATCGCCGCGAAGACCGCCTCGCTCCACGCCGCCGCCTTGCCGTCCGGCGTCGCCGGCACGGGATTCGGCGTCGGCGCGAAGTGCGACGCGATGCGGTTGGGAACGGTCGGCGCGGTGGCGAGCATGGAAACCTCTGGATTGCGTGGTGGCGGAGGATTCGAGAGAAGTGGACATTTGTCAAGTCGCTCTTGACCTGTACGTTGGCGATCCCTCTCTGCGAGCCGAGCGTTTGCCGTTGCAACATCGCGATCGACGGCAAGAATGATGAGTGTCATGAAATGCGGGCGACATCGGCAAACTTATCTTTGCCGACGTACCCGGCCTGCATGATTTGTTTCGGCGGTAGGAGTGGCATGCGAATTCCGTTGGTTCGCCTCGATGGTGACGAGTCGCCAATCTCATGGTGGGAGTGGCTCTTTGCCCCCATCATGCTGCCGCTGTTCTTCATCTTCCTGTTGATCTTGGCCATCGTGACCATCCCGGTCGAGTTCGTCTACCGACGGCGGCAACAACGCGATGACACGCAAGGGGAAGGAAATGTATGGGATTGCGAGTAAAATGGGGGAAGCCGGGTGTCATGCCCTCGGCTTTGCGTGGGCATGGTAAGCTTATGCGAGCGAGGGCATGCCCACCCAAGGCGGTGGGCATGGCACCCGGCGCGTGAAGGACATCGACGCGATCGTGAAACAGGGCACGCCGTGGTTCGCGAAGTACGGCTACACGATGGAGGAATTGCACAACCTCCGCGCCGCCGAAGGCTGGCACGCCCGCTACGCCGGCGGCAACGCCGCGTCGAGCGGTCCAGCGAAGGTCGATCCGAACGCGGTGTATTGAACATTGATCTGACGGGTGAGAGCCACGGCCGAGACCGTGGCTCTTTGCGTTTACACTGATCCCAGCCAGCCTTCGGGTACTCTCACCGCAGCCGCTTCTTTCCACATCCCCAGACAGTGCAACACTTCGGCCAACACATCGCGGTAAAGCCATTCGGGAACCAAGATCTCGTAACCTTCGGGAGGACCGTTGAAGCCGTACGCTGACACGAAGCCCGGCGGAATCGCGATCCCTTCGACCTCTCGAGCATACTCGTCCAAGTCGCCGGGATAAGTGATTCCGAACCCGCCGTCGCTCTCGAATCCGTGGCGATCAAAGGCGAATTGAACGAGTGCCGCCTTGTCACTCCAGTGGCGTATGGAAGTGAGGGCCGCGAAAGTCGGGTCGGTAAGGGTCTTCCACATGGCATCCCCTTTCATTTCGCGACAAGCCCCGCCTCTTGTCGTGCCTTGCGGACACGAACAAAGAGATCCTTATGTCGCAGCATGAACCGGAGCCGCGGTATGGTTTCTGTTCTTCGAGAGTTGCCGGAGCGCGGCTCCGGCCGCTGATCGCCAGTACGTTAGCCATCAAAGCCCATGCTCGAAGTTACCGATGACTCTGGTTTCCTCGCCCTAGTCGTCCCCACATCCTACGAAACTTTTGTTGCCAGCAATTGGACGCTGGACCAAATCTTGGCGCACTTCAAGGCCCAGATGGGGCGAAGTTCCCTTCTGATCTGGGGAACCGGCCTGGAGGGGTTCTGGAAGGTTGACCTGCGGTTGAAGCCGTCCAGGGTGAAAGGCTTCAGGGAGGTCAGTGGCCCGCTCCAAGTTCTCGGTGGCTCAATGCTGGTGACCAACTACGAGAGCCTGACAATGGCTGCTCAGTTCAAGGATGTCACGCTACCCGAAAAGCATCAGGAAGATTTGCTTGTCTCGCTGCCGGATGGCGAATACACCTGCCGAATCATCCAGATGTTCGATCCCGAGCAAGATGAAATTGCTGGCGACGAGCAACCTGATTTCGTCGTTGAGATACTGAAGGCAACCGGGAAGCCGGCGCCATGGGAGAGCATCCCGTGGTTCAAGGTCGATGGCTAACCACGCGTTGCACCTGACTGCGGCGGCATGAAGGTTTCTCAGAGTTCAACGTTTACCGAGCCGCCGCAGCAGGTGAAACAATCGTTATGCCGCAGAGGTCTTCCGATGGACTACCGCACGGCTTGCGACGCCGTCGTTAACGATCCCCGATACCTCGCAAACCTCGACTGGGGCGAGTCGCGGCAGGGCCATCCAGAAGGCACAGTGCGTGCCCACATCGCCGAAATCGAGCCCAACTTGGAACTGCTGCGGCCCAGCTTGACCGACGAGGATTATTGGAAGCTGAAGCTGCTCATTCACACCCATGAAGGCTTCAAGGCCGAGTCAAAGGGGGGCGTGCCAATCACTGACCCCCAAAGCCACGCGTCCCTGGCTCGTGTCTTCCTTGAATCGCATTGCGACGACGCTGATCTGCTGGCAATGGTCCAGTTTCACGACGAACCATTTGCCCTTTTCCGACAGTTCGAGAGCAAGGGCAAGTACAATCAAGATCGATTCAATGCGTTGTTGAACGCAATTAAGGACTGGAACCTGTTCCTGGCGTTCAACATCATAGATGGTTGCACCGCCGGAAAGTCCAGAGAGCCTTTGCACTGGCTGTTCCGGGAAGTCGCGGGCAAAGTGGTGTCAAAGATCACAGCTGCCAACATCATAGCGTGACGGCGGCATAACGGTGTCGTTCACGACTTCGACAACGGCTCGTACGCAAGCAATTCATCGACCGTGTACTGGCAATCTTCGGGGAACGTCTCATCCGGCATTCCCGTTTCGACGGCCGCCCGCGCAACGGCCTTACAGTACGAATCGGCCAGCACGGCCTCCGCGTGATGGCGGAGGACGCCGCGATCGACCAGGCCTTCCAGTTCCTGCCGCTGTTCGAGGATCGATGCCTGCCAGCTTCGCGAGCGCAGAGCGGGCTGGAACTCCCATTTCAGGATGTGCAAGAGCAGCGCGATCAATCGGCTCTCGACTTCGCGGCGGTCGCGTCGGGCCATGTCGGTGAGGTACTCCCGCAGGTTCGCGAAATCGAGCGCGGCATGATCGCCGGACTCGATGAGTTCGGCCATCGCCTCCAGCCACGCCGTTTCATCGGACAGGTAGAGTGCCGGCAGATCCAGTTCGGCCTCGGTCATTGGCTCACTCCTCCGCGTCGCCGTCTTCGAACTTGTCCAGCATGTGGCCGAGCTTCGCGCGCTTCGTCGCCAGGTACTCGCGGTTGAACTCGCCCGGCTCCATCTGGATCGGCACGCGCTCCACGATCTTCAAACCGTAGCCCTCCAAGCCGATCACCTTGCGCGGGTTGTTCGTCAGCAGGCGGATCTGGCGGACGCCGAGGTCGTGCAGGATCTGGGCGCCGATGCCGAAGTGGCGGAGGTCCGGGGCGAAGCCGAGGCGGCGGTTCGCCTCCACAGTGTCGAGACCTTCGTCCTGCTGCAGGCGATAGGCCTTCAGCTTGTTCAAGAGGCCGATCCCGCGGCCTTCTTGGCGCATGTAGACGATGACGCCGCGGCCGGCGTCGGCCACCTGCTTCATCGCGTACTGGAGCTGCGGGCCGCAGTCGCACTTCGCGCTGTGCAGCACGTCGCCCGTCAGGCACTCGCTGTGCATCCGCACCAGCACCGGCTCCGGTTCCTCCGACACCACGCCGGTCTGCTCGACGCCGACGCCGCCCATCGTGATCGCCAGGTGCGGCTCGGCGTCCACCATCGACGTGTAGGCGAACAGGTCGAACTCGCCAAACTCGGTCGGCAGCTTCAGCGCGATCTCGCGTTTGACGAGCTTTTCGTGCTGCCGGCGATGCTCAATGAGGTCGGCGATGGTGCACATCTTGAGGGCGTGCTTCCGGCAGTATTCGCGCAGGTCGGGCAGGCGCGCCATCGAGCCGTCTTCGTTGAGGATCTCGCAGATGACGCCGACTTCGCGGAGGCCGGCCATGCGGCAGAGGTCGACGCTGCCTTCGGTGTGGCCGGCGCGGACGAGCACGCCGCCGGGCTTGGCGATGAGTCCGTCGACGTGGCCTTTATCTCGGACGAGATCGTTCGGCCCCGAGGATGGGTCGGCGCAGATCTGGATGGTGCGGCAGCGGTCGGCGGCCGAGATGCCGGTGGTGATGCCGGTGCGGGCGTCGAAGTTGTGGGTGAAGGGGGTGGCGCTCGGGTCGAGCGAGACGCCGGGGAGGAGTTCGAGGCCGAGGCGGTTGGCGTTCGCCTTGGACATCGTCACGCAGAGCCGGCCGCACGCCTCGCGGACCATGAAGTTCACGGCTTCGGGCGTGATGTGCTCCCCGGCCATGACGAGGTCGCCCTCGTTCTCGCGGTGCTCGTCGTCGACGAGGACGATCATGCGGCCGGCGCGCAGCTCGGCGAGGGCGTCGGGGATCGAACAGAAATCATTCGGAGTGCGGTTCACGCGCGGCCTCGACTGGAGACGGTGTCTGCACCATGATAGCCGACCGATCGGCGGCCCCATCGGAAAACCGGTCGGAAGGCGATCGACAGCCCGGCGCACTATTCTATTCCATTCATCGATTCCCCCGAACGACCCGTGCGGCGCAGCGACATGAATTCGAATTCCGGCCGATTCCACCTCTTCCTCGTCAGCGGACTGGTCCTCTTTCTCGAACTCGCCTGCATCCGCTGGTTCCCGGCGCACGTGCTGTACCTGACGTTCTTCACGAACGCGGTGCTGCTGGCGACGTTTGTGGGGATGTCGATCGGCTGCCTGCTGGCGAGCCGGCCGAACCGGTTGCTGGCGAAGACGCCGCTCTTGCTGGCGATCGCGCTGGGGGCGGGATTGTCCGCGGAACTGCTGCGCTCGCAGATCGAGAACTACGTGGACGTGGGCGGGCAGGCGAATCCGGAAGTGGTCTTCTACGGCGCCGAGGCGATCGTGCAGAAGAAGCTGGAGTTCGCGGTGCCGGCGGAGTTGCTCTTCGGCGTCTACTTCGTGCTGATCGCGGCGACGTTGATCGGCCCCGGGCAGGAGATGGGCCGCGCCTTTAACGCCGTGCCCGGCCGGCTGGCGGCGTACGGGGCGAACCTGCTTGGCAGCCTCGCGGGCATCCTGCTCTTCGCGCTGTGCTCGTGGCTGCAGCTTCCGCCGTTGCTCTGGTTCGGCCTGATCGCCGCGGGTCTGCTGTACCTGTTGGGCGGCGGCACCCTCGGCGTGCGGGTGTGTCTCGTTCTGGTGTTGGTCTTTGCGGCCATCACGTCCGGCCTGGTTTCGATCCCGCTGCCAAACGGCACGACGGTGCGCCAGTACTGGTCGCCGTACTACCGGATCGATTTCTCGCCGGAAGGCCGGTACATCAACACGAATCAGATCGGCCATCAGAACATTCAGCCGTTGAAGGACCCGGCGGGCGAGCCGTACGCACTGCCGTATCTGTTCCAGCGGGACGTGCAGGGAGCGGACGGCAAACCGGCGTGGTCGCCGTTCCGCCGCATCCTGGTGATCGGCGCGGGGTCGGGCAACGATATCGCCCGGGCACTGCAGTGGACCGGGCCGGACTCCCGCATCGACGCCGTGGACATCGATCCGGTGATTCAATCGATCGGCCAGGCGAACCACCCGGACAAACCCTATTCCGACCCGCGCATCCACCGCGTCAACAACGACGGCCGGAACTTCCTGCGCACCGCGCCGGACGGCGAGTACGACCTCGTCGTGTTCGCGCTCATCGACTCGCTCGCGCTCCAGAGCGGGTTCAGCAACCTGCGGCTGGAGAGCTACCTCTACACGCTGGAATCATTCCGGGACGTGCGGCGGGTGCTAAAGCCGTCGGGCGTCTGCGCTCTTTACAACTTCTTCCGCCAGGGGTGGATCAGCGCCCGGCTGCGGGACGGTTTGCGGGACGCGTTCGGGACCGCCCCCGTGCTCTTCACTCTGCCGCCGAGGGACCGCGTGCCGGCGGACTTAGAGGATCGCGGCTTCGCGATGTTCTTCGCCGGCTCCGAACCGGTGATGGCACCGCTCCGCACGGCATTCGCGCGCACCGGCAACACCTACTGGTACCCGTGGGGGATGCCGGTGCCGACCGACAGCCCCGCGAGGTTCGCGCCGGCGAACGAACCGCCGCCGCCGCTCGACGCCGCCGCCGGCGCCGCACTCGCCATGGAGGGGCGGGGCGAAGGGGTGAACCCGAGTTGGGTGCGTTTCCGCATCGCGGAGGTGGACGAGGTGCCGGACCTGAAACCCGCAACCGACGACTGGCCGTTCCTCTACACGCGCCGGGCGATGATCCCGACGCACAACATCTCCGGCGTGGGGCTGATGCTCGGCCTGTCGTTCGCACTCTACTGGCTCACGCGCCGCCTCGCGGGCACGGCGGCGCCGACCGCGACCGCCGCCGTCGACACCGGTCTCGTGATTCGCTCCTTCTTCCTCGGCGCCGGCTTCATGCTGATCGAGACGAAAGCGGTCGTGCACATGGCGCTGCTGTTCGGCAGCACCTGGACAGTGAATACCGTCGTCTTCGCGGCGGTCTTGCTCATGAGCCTCGCGGGGAACCTGCTCGCGGCAGTGCTCAAGCCGAAGAACCTCCTTCCGTATTATGTGGCGCTTTTCGCGGCGATCGCGGCGAACATCGCCGTGCCGACCGACACCTTCCTCGGCATGGCACCCGTCGCGCAGATCGGCCTGTCGTGCCTGCTGGCGTTCGCCCCCGTCGCCGTCGCCGGCGTCATCTTCGCCGCCAGCTTCGCCCGCACGGCGAACCCCGACCGTATGTTCGGCGCGAACGTCGCCGGGGCGCTGGTCGGCGGCCTGGCAGAGAACGTCTCGATGCTGCTCGGCTTCCGGTTGCTGGGCGGCGTGGCAGCGGGCTTCTACCTGTTCTCGGCACTCGCCGGATCGAAGCCGACCGCGCCGGCGGACGGGAAATAATCCTCCCAGCCCGCGCAGTCGTCACGGTCGGTCGATCTTCTTGGGAAATCCGCATTCCAAACACGCGGATTTCATCTTGTCCCCTAAACAATCGGAGCGTATAGTTCCACACCCCAAACGGGGCACGAACCACCGACGCCGCTCGCAGATGCACGGGGCCTACCCCAAGCCTGCGAGCGGCGTCACCGTTTTTCCAAGTCAAGCATTACGCGAACGCCATTCATCGGTGCTGGGCTTACCGCGTGACACTCTTGGTTTTTGCCACGAACGGGGCAACGGCTTGTAGTGGAAACCAAAACGTCGACTCTCGCCCCGAATGGGGCGAAGGGACGATCTTTGGTCCCGCGACCCCTGCCGGGGTCGATAGGCACGATTCGCATACCACGGGTTGCGCCGCGCTCCACCCGTGGCTACCGTCCGCGGCCCCTCCGGGGCCAAGAACAAAGACCAAGCTGATTCGGTTCATGTCCATCTCGTAGTTCCTCCGAGAATGGAATCACTCCTCGCCCGCTTCGCCCGTCTCCGATTTCATGATCTCGCTCAACAGCACCGTGGCGTAGCTGCCCGACGGGAGGCTGAATCGCAACCGCAGGCCGAGCGCGTCCGGTTCGGCGGCGAGGTCGTCCACGTACACGATGTTGTGCCGGCGCGTGCCGGAGAGCCACTTCCCCGCCCGGTCGAAATTCGCCTCGGTCAATCCGTTCGCGCTCAGCGCCGCAGCCTCGCGCTCGGCGGCGACGCCCTTCGTCGCGAACGTCTTCTTGCCGAACATCGGCCCGGCCGTGACGGTCTCGCGGCGGTCGAAGCGATCCTGTTCGACGACGGGATCGTCGGCGACGAAGATGCCGCCGAAGGGCCACTTCATCATGGTGTCACCGGCGAGCACGGTGCGATAAAGCCCGTCCGCCATCCGGCGAGCGAGGACGTCGTTGAAGAGCAGCGACTGTGCGGCCGACAGGTAGAGCTTGAGGCGGAAGGGCGGAGCGTTGATCCGTTCGCCGCGGATCATGCGCAGGCCGTTGGCGGCGGTCTCGCCGTCGTGGCCGAATCGCTGCGGTCCGTAAAAGTTCGGCAGGCCAAGGGACCGGATGCGGTCGAGGATCGGCGCGACGGCGTCGAGATTCACCGCATCGCGCACGAGGATGTCGAAGCGGTTGCCCCGCAAATGGCCCGCCTTCAGCTTGTTCGCGTGGCGCGTCGCCGACAGGATGCGGACACCCTCCCCCTCGGCGGCACGCCAGCGGTCCTCCGGCAGGTTCGGCACCGACACCCACTGCCGCGTCACGGCATGCCGGTCCTTCAGCCCGGCCGTGCCGATCGCGTCCTGAGGCACGCCGAGCTTGCGCGCCAGCATCCGCACGAAGTATTCCGCTCCCACGTCCCGCTTCTCAATCCAGAGGTAGACGTGCTCGCCCGTCCCCGACGGTTCGTACGCCGGAATCTCCTCGACGACGAAATCCTCCGGTTCGACCTTGATCCGGCCGCCGACGCCGGGGAGGTCCGCAGTCAGGAGCGGCGGGTGAAAAGCGGAATGTTCCATGCCGGAATCGTAGGATTTCCAGAGCCGCCGTCCCCTATCGAACAGGTGCGCCATGCGTTCGGCCTTCCCGCTCGTCCTGCTCCTCGCACTGCCCGCCTTCGCGCAACCCCGGGCCCGGCCCATCACCTACGCCAACAACGGCATCGTCGCGACGAGTCATCCCGTCGCGGCCCAGGTCGGGTTGGACGTGTTGAAAAGTGGCGGGAACGCCGTGGACGCGGCCATCGCCACGAGCGCGGCAATGGGCCTCATGGAGCCGATGTCCTGCGGTATCGGCGGCGATCTCTTCGCCATCGTCTGGGACGCCAAGACGAAGACGCTGCACGGGTTGAACGCGAACGGCGCCGCCCCGCTCGCGGCTTCGATGAAGTTCTTCAAGGCTAAAGGCCTCGACGAGATTCCCGAGAAGGGACCGCTGAGCTGGTCCGTGCCCGGCTGCGTCGACGGCTGGGACGCCCTGCAAAAGAAGTTCGGCACGAAGCCGCTCGCGGAGCTGCTCGCGCCGAGCATTCGCTATGCGAAGGAGGGCGTCGTCGTGCCGGAAGTGATCGGCGGCTACTGGCGGGGTGCCGGACGGATCGCCGACCTGCGCGATGTTTACGCCCCCGGCGGCGACGCCCCGCGCGTCGGCGAACTGTTCAAGAACCCCGCCCTCGCGAAGACGTACCAGCTCATCGCCGACGGCGGCCGGGATGCCTACTACAAGGGACCGATCGCCGAATCGCTCGTGAACTATTCCCAACAACACGGCGGCCTCTTCGCGAAGGAGGACTTCGCCCGGCACGCCTCCGAATGGGTGAAACCCGTCTCCACGAACTACCGCGGCTACGACGTGTGGGAACTCCCGCCACCCGGCCAGGGGATCGCGGCGCTGCAAATGCTGAACATCCTCGAAAGCTACAACCTGAAAGCGATGGGGCCGAACTCCCCCGACTACTGGCACACTCTGACGGAAGCGAAGAAGCTGGCGTACGCCGACCGGGCGAAGTTCTACACCGACCCACGCTTCGCCAAGGTGCCGGTCGAAAAGCTCATCTCGAAGGAGTACGCTTCGGATCGCCGCAAACTGATCGACAACGGCAAGGCGATGACCGACGTGCCCGCGGGCGACGCGAAGCTCGGCAAGGCCGACACGATCTACCTCTGCGTCGTCGACAAGGACCGCAACTGCTGCTCGCTCATCCAGAGCAACTACTTCGGATTCGGCTCCGGCATGGCGCCCGCCGACCTCGGCTTCGCCATCCAGAACCGCGGCACGCTCTTCTCGCTCGACCCGACTCACGCGAACAAGCTCGAACCCGGCAAGCGGCCGTTTCACACGATCATCCCCGCGATGGTGACGAAGGACGGCACGCCGTACTTCTGCTACGGCGTCATGGGCGGGGACATGCAGCCGCAGGGGCACGTGCAGGTCCTGGTGAACATGCTCGACTTCGGCATGAACGTCCAGCAAGCCGGCGAGGCGGCGCGTATCGAGCATGTCGGCAGCGCCACGCCGACCGGCAAGCCCGGCGCGGCCACCGGCGGCACCATCAAGGCCGAGATGGGAATCTCCGATGCCATCGTGGATGAATTGAAGAAGCGCGGCCACAGCGTCGACCGCGTCCGCACCAACGGCGGCGGCTATCAGGGGATCCTGATCGACCCGATCACCGGTATGTTGAAAGGCGCGACGGAGACAAGAAAGGACGGCGCGGCAGTGGGCTATTGAAGGCCGAAGAGCTTCTTCACCGGCACGGCGAAGCCGGGCAGCACGTCGGGGATCACGAGGTTGTCGCCGTTGTCGAAGATCTGCTGGAACTCGTCGTTGCGATACACCGACGCCGTCGCCGACTCGGCATCCAGAACCAGCACCGCCGTCACGCCGACTTTCAGATACTCGCCGACCTTGGCGAAGATTTCCGACCATTCGTTCGACGGCGAGGTGACTTCGACGACCAATTCGGGCACGACGTCAGTGATGGTCGTCGGTGCCGGCCCCTTCGGCTGCCGGGCGTAACTGTAGAACGAAACGTCCGCGCCGCGCACGCGATCCGGCGACTTCTTGGTTTGGACGAAGGTGTCGTTCGTGCAGACGCGGCCGAGGTCGTTGGCCCGGACATGCAAGGTCAATTCGAAGGCGATATTGTTGCAAACTTCCCCATGCTGCATCGCGGGCATGGATTTCTCCCAGACGACGACGCCGTCGATCAGTTCCGCCCGTTCGTGGCCGTGCCGCGTGAGGAATTCCCCGGCCGTCAGAAGTGTTGTTGTCGGGGGGTTGGCAGTCGCGTTCATGCATGCAGTCTAACGAATGGAAAAAATGCTCACCAGTCCGACTTCGCTTCCGGCATCGGCGGGTTCCTTATCGGCTGCAGCTCCGGCGATTCCAGACCATTCCGCCCGCACCGGTTGCACCAGTAGCCCCAACGGCGTGGCTCACCGGAGTACCGACCCCGCGACCAACCCGGGCAGAAGGGGCATCGGACCGGGAAAATCAGGGCGAAACGAAGGCCGAGGTACATTCCGCCCAGCAGGCCGACGAGGATCGGCGCGAACGTGACTGGCAGCGGTTGGAGAAGCCACCAATTCGCCCCTTTGACGCGATTGGTGAATTCGAGTTGCGCCGCGAAGCCGAGGAACATCCCCAGCATCGCACAGAGTTTCATCAAGGCGGCATGCGATCGGATCATCGGATTCCCGCTGCGGATGCGAAGGTTATTCGTATCCCCAGCGGGAATCTTGGCTCATTTCGACTTCCAACGATAGACGGCCAGCTTGTCCAGCGAGCGGATCACGACATGATCGCCGGCCACGGCGAGGTGCGCCCAACTGTCGGTCGCCACCTTGCGGTCGTCAAGGATTTCCGGCTCCTTGGTGTTGGCCTTCAACACGTAGAGCGTCCCCCGCTGGTCGAGCGCGAGGATCTTGTCGCCGCCGGCCACAAGGCTCCAGTACTTGCCGTAGGTCTTGTCGCTCGTCCAAGCCCGCTGGCCGGTCTTGAGGTTCACGCATGTCAGCTTCTGGTCCTTGCCGAGCAGATACGCGTGGCCGTCGACCACCACCGGAGTTGACATGTTCCCCTCGTACTTGAACGACCAGCCGTCGGCGGTGCGTAGGCCCTCGCTCGTCTTGTCGACGGTGAAGAGTTGCGTCGTGCCGCCGTAGGTGCTGGTGAAGACGCCATCGCCGAACTGGATCGGCGTGAGAATGTTCATGCCGCGGAAGGAGGGGATCTCGCGGCTCCAGAGCGTCGCGCCGTCGTCGGGGTTCACGCCCACGAGCGCCGTGCGGGTCTGCACCACCACGCACGTACGGCCCTGGAAGGTTCCGAAGACAGGCGAGGAGAAGGCGCTCCCCATCATCTGGTCCTTGGTCGCCAGCACGCGCCAACGAACCTCGCCCGTCTTCTTGTCCACTTTGGCGAACCCGGCCCCGGCCTGCATGTAGACCGATGTGTCGTCCACGAGCGGCGAACAGACGCAGCCGAAGGTCGGGTTGCCCGCATCATATTTCGCGGCGAAATCCACCTGCCAGCGAATGTCGCCATTCGCCGCGTTCAGGCAGACGAGCCGATCTTGAATTCCGGCAACATATAGGGAATCGCCGTCAAGTGTCGGTGTCGAGCGGATCCAGCTACCGTTGGAGGCGGCGAAAAACGGCACCGTGAGCGAGCCGCTCCACTGCTGCTTCCACTTTTCCTTGCCGGTCATCCGGTCGAACGCGGTCACGACTTCCGTCTTCTTGTCGACCGTTTCGGTGGTGTAGACGAAGTCCTTGGATACGATCGGCCCGGAGTAACTGGGGCCGAGCTTGGGCGACTCCCAGACGAGCTGAAGCGCCTCGCCCTTGAGCGTATTCGGCCAGTTCGCCGCCGGAACGATGCCGTCGCGGTTGGGGCCGCGCCATTGCGTCCAGGTGTCGGCGGGCGGGGCCGCGAGGGCGAGAGCGAGGAGATAGGTGGCCAGCATGAGAGCTCCGGGATCTTAGGGGGAAACCGCAAGGGCCTGACGCAACTTCGAGATGGCGGTGGCCTGCACCTGACGCACGCGCTCCTTGGACAGACCCAGCGCCGAGCCGACCTGCTCCAGCGTCGTCCCGTCGGCACGATCGTTCAGATTGAACCGACGGACCAGAACCGTTTTCTCCCGATCGGAGAGAAGCGGATGCTCGGCACGCAGGAATTCATCCAGCGGAAATTCGCCCGCATGCGAGGGGAGCGAGTTTTCGACCGGCGGCTCGCCATCGTGGAAGGCGTCGAACGAGACCGCGCGGGTGGTCCAATCGCGGGACGCCTTCCGGGTTTGCCTTGCCAGGGCACGCAGCAGACAGGTGTAGGCATAGGTGCTGAAGCGGATGCCGATCCAGGGGTTGTAGGCGACGACGGCCTGGATGAGCACGATGTGACAATCGGCGGCGAGGTCTTCGGCGGTCGCGGGGGAGGTCGTGAACGCCCGGACGGCGCGGAAAATCAACTTGCGATTGCCGACGACGATCCGGTCACGCAACTCCAGATAGCTGGCGCGCCAGCGGGCCAGTTCCCGTCGCGTCTTGGCGGCGTGCATCCGGTAGGCAGCGTAGTGCATGCGGCGGGCATGCTCGCGGGAGTCTTCGTCGGGCATGTAGCCGCCGGCGTAATCGGCGGAAACGTCCAGTAATTCGTCGGGATCATACTTGGCGGGCGCGTTGGCCCGGGCGAAGGAGCCATGCCGGATGAACCCGGGCAGGCCCTGGTCGAAGTGGCGAGTCTTGCGGACAGGCCGGGTTTGTGGATTCACGGTCGGCCTCGGTGCTAAGATGACAGGGATCGGCGATCCCCGCTCGGAGTTAAAACGTCCAAATCGTCCATATTATTACATCGGTGGCTTTCTCAAGTCAACCGATTTCGTCCGAATATTTTGGATTGATCTCAGAATGGCGATTATCAAAACGAACGAAACGAACGATATGTCCGACGATTCGCGTTTTCTCAGCACTGTCCAGGTCGCCAAGGCCGTCGGCGTCAGCGTCACCACCATCAAGCGCTGGGTCGACGACGGCATACTCCCCGCCCACCGCACCGCCGGGGGCCACCGCAAACTCGTCCTCGCCGATGTGCTGCGGCTG
Source organism: Gemmataceae bacterium (assembly GCA_019636445.1). Taxonomy (GTDB): domain Bacteria; phylum Planctomycetota; class Planctomycetia; order Gemmatales; family Gemmataceae; genus Limnoglobus. Next base: position 61,962 of record JAHBXO010000005.1, read on the forward strand.
ACACGCGACGGCGGACTACCGGCCACGGATCTCGGCCAGCTCGTCCCGCGCGATCGCGGCGAACCGGCCGATCCCGATCGTTACCGCGAACAACTGACCGACGCCGTCGACGCGATCGACGACGAACGCATTCGCGCCGTCCTCCGGGCCGCGCATCGCGGGGGAATTCCGATCGAGACGATCGCCGATCGAATCGTCTCGCCGGTCATGGCTCACGTCGGCCTGCGGTGGCAGCATGGTACCGTGGACGTGGCAACCGAACACCTCGTCACCGGCTCGATCGTGGCGGGCCTCTACGAATTGCAATCCCAGATCGCCGCCAACGCGGCCGAGGACCGGCCCGTCGCCATCGGAGGCGCACCGGAGGGCGATCACTACATTCTGCCCACTTTGCTCGCGAAGCTCACGCTGATCGAAGCGGGTTGGGAGGCCGTCAACGTCGGGCCGAACACCCCCGCCGCGTCCTTCCGGAAATTGGTCGAAGACCGCCGGCCGAAATTGCTCTGGCTCTCCGTTTCACACCTCGCGGACGAAACGAAATTCGAAATGGAATTCCAATCGCTCTTCCGCGAGGCTCAGGTCCGGGGCGTGCCCGTCGCCGTCGGCGGTCGGGCGCTGCCCGAAGACCTCCGCTCCCGCCTGCCCTACACCACCCATGGCGACGGTTTCGCGCATCTCGCCGCCTTCGCCCGCACTCTGCACGCGCCCGCCCAGCGCCCCAAGCGCGGCCGACCGCCCAAGACGTGACCCTCACACTGCCGCGCGGCGCCCCGGCTTCGTCACGGCGATCGCCGCCGGTTCGGCACAGCCGCCCGCGGTCGGGAGCATCTTGTGCGGGCTGCAATTGTTCTTCGGATTGAACGCCGTCCGCAGTCGCACCATGAACTTCAAATCCTCCTCCGCGAACAACAGCGGCATGAAGTCCAGCTTCTCGACGCCGATGCCGTGCTCGCCGGTCACGCTGCCGCCGAGGTTGATGCACTCCGTCAGGATCTCCGTGCTCGCGTCCAGCACCGCCTGCACCTGCTTCGGGTCGCGCTCGTCGAACATCAGGATCGGGTGAATGTTCCCGTCGCCGGCGTGGAAGACGTTGCAGATCGCGATGCCGTACTTGCTGGAAGTTGCGGCGATGAACTTCATGATCTGCGGAAGCTTCGTCCGCGGGACGACGCCGTCCTGCGTGCAATAGCTCGGGTAGCCGAGCCGGCCGATGGTGCCGAACGCCTGCTTGCGCGCCTTCCAGAGCGCCAGCCGTTCCGCTTCCGTGTTCGCCTTGCGCACCTCGCGGGCTTTGTTCTTCTTGGCGATCGCTTCGATTCGATCCGCTTCGTCCTGGAGGCCGGCTTCGAGTCCGTCCACTTCCATGATGAGCACGGCGCCGGCGTCCAGCGGGAAGCCGAACTTGAACGCCGCCTCGACCGCCTTCAAAATCGTTTGGTCCAACAACTCCAGCGCCGCCGGAACGATGCCGCTGCCGATGATGTCGCTGATGGCGTTCGTCGCGTCGTCGATGTTCTCGAAGACGCCGAGTAGCGTGCGGTAGGCCTCCGGGTTGCGCGTCACGCGCACCCAGACCTTCGACACGACGCCGAAGGTGCCCTCGCTGCCGACGATGGTGCCGGTGAGGTCGTAGCCGGGGGAATCCTCGGTCGGCCCGCCGACGGTGACGACGTTGCCGTCCGGCAGCACGAGTTCGACGCCGAGGATGTGGTTGACGGTGACGCCGTACTTGAGGGTGTGCGGCCCGCCGCTGTTGGTGGCGACGTTGCCGCCGATGGTGCAGGCCCCCTGGCTGCTGGGGTCCGGGGCGTAGTGGTAGCCGTGCGGCTTGAGGGTGTTGGTGAGCCAGACGTTGACGACGCCGGGATCGACGACGGCGTAGCGGTCGCGGATGTTGACCTCGTGGATGGTCTTCATGCGGGCGAGCGCGATCATGACGCCGCCGCCGACCGGCACGCACCCCCCGGCGAGGCTCGTCCCCGCCCCGCGCGCGATGAACGGCACGTCCAGTTCGTTGCACGCCTTGACGATCTCGACGATGTGCTTGGTGTTCATGGGGAACACGACGACGTCGGGTTTCGTCTTGGCGATGGTGAACCCGTCGCACTCGTAGGTGGCGAGGTCGGCCGTGGCCGTGAGGACGTTCTCGGTGCCGACGATGGCCGTCATTCGCGCGACGAGCGTGGCGGTGTCGCGATCCAGCGCGGGCGGGAGGGTGATGTTCATGGGGTTAGAATAGTGCGGAATGCGGAGTACGGAATGCCGAGTGAAAACGGAGCCCAGTTTAGCCGCGACGCGGAGGCTTTGCGCAGCGGAGCGCGGTACGATGGCGGGAACGGAGGGTGTTGTGATGACGGAAGCGGAGTGGTTGGAATGTACGAAACCAGTGTCGATGCTGCGTCAACTTCAACCGAACAGGCGGGGTAGGAAACTGCGGTTACTTGGTTGTGCATGTTACCGTGAACGCGGATGGGATCGACGATACTATCAAATTGCCGTCGATACGGCCGAACAGTACGTAGATGGCGTCGTGAGTAGCCGAGGATTGCGCAATAAACAGCCCGCATACTACCCTACGCTTGCAGACGAAAAATTAATAGGCGGCCGGCATCCGCCCGAGGCATACGAGCAGCTAAACCACAGAAATTTTGCTGCTCGCGATTTGACGAACGTCGAGATGAGTGATGTATCGGAAGGGGCTGTTTACTACACAGGTTTAGCAGGAGATGCAGATGCGCGGAGGCTACATGCCGATTTCCTCCGCGACATCTTCGGCAATCCCTTCCGCCCCGTCGCCGTCGATCCCGCATGGCTCACCGACACGGCCGTCAGCCTCGCGCGCGGCATCTACGACGACCGCGCCTTCGACCGCCTGCCGATCCTGGCCGACGCCCTGCAAGACGCCGGCTGCGAGAACGCCGATATCCTCGGCCATTGTCGGGGAGACGGCCCGCACGTCCGCGGTTGCTGGGTCGTCGATCTCGTGCTGGGGAAGAACTGATCTACTTTAACTCCACAATGCGAAGATTGCGGAACAACAGGTCCGTCGTCGGGTCGTGGCCCTGGATCGAGAGGTGGCCCTTCGCGGTGCGGAGGCCCTTGCGCGGGTTTTCGTCCGGGGCCCGTTCGTCCTTCCAACTCACGACCGGATAGCCGTTCACCCATGTGACGATGTTCGGCCCGTGGGCTACGAGTGTCATCGCGAACCACTCGTTGTCGTTCGACACGACCTTGCGGGCCGGGATGCGGCGGTAGATGGCGCCGGTGCCGAAGTCGGCCGGCTTCGAGCGGTCCCCCTCCTTGTAGGCGTTCTGGATCTGCATCTCGTAGCCGTTCTGGTACTGGTCGGCGAGGCAGCGGAAGAAGACGCCGCTGTTCAGGGCCGTGCCGTTGGTCTTGCATTCGATCTGGAACAGGAAGTCGTCGAACTGCTTCTCGGTTTGCAGGTCGCCGGGGCCGTTCTTGATCGCGAGTTCGCCGGCGGCCGTGACTTCGACTTTCGATTGATTCCGCTTCGGGTCGCCGGTGAAGATTTTCCAGCCGGTCAGGTCTTTGCCATTGAAGAGCGGTTGGACGCGCTTGGGGCGATAGCGGAGGCTGGTCAGCCGTGCGCCGGCGTCGCCCCCGGCGACGGTGACGATGCACGGGGAGACGAACTGCGACCGGCCGCCATCGCGGACGGAGATGCCGACCTGTTTGGAACCGAGCGGCACGGCGTCCACGGCCGGCGTCGCCGGGGATTGCAGCAGCTCGCCCGGCGGCAGGGCGACCGCGAACTGGAGCGACTCGCCTTTGGGCACGACGAGCGCCCCATCCTTCGCTTCCGCCTTCCCGGTCCAGCCGAACGTGCTCTCGCCGTCGAACAGCAGGATCCAGCCGTCGGCGATCTCCTGCGCGGTCAGGGTATTCGGCTTTTTGTCGGCGGCGGAGAGGGTACCGACGAAGAAAATGACGGTTGCGATCGAGCGAAGGAATCTGGGAAACGCCATGGCCGGACCTCGTGAGACACGTTCCGTTTAGCCGCGACGCGAAGTCTTCGGAGCAGAGCGCGTTGCGTCGGTCTCACGCTCGGCTCCGAAGACTCCGCCTCGCCGCTAAACGGTTGCGGTTTTCTGACATCCTATTCCGCCGGTGGCGTCTTTTCTCCGGTCGATTACATTGATCCGGGTGGAACCGGCCCCGAACGGACCCCGCATGAACGCACCGCCCCGCGTCGGCTTCCTCGGTCGCACCTTCGGCTGGTCCGGCTCCCGGCACGAGTGGCTCGTCCTCGCCGCCGTCCTCGCCTGGCTCGCCGCCGGCTATTGCGTCCACCTCGTCTCCCGCAAGCTCGCGCTCGGCGAATCGATCCTCCTCTACGCTGTCTGGCTGCTCGCCTTCGGACTCGTCGCCCGCGACGCCGTCCGCAACCTCTTCGGCCCCGTCTTCTTCCACGATATCGTCCGCACCGGCCGCCAACGCCTCACCTTCGCCCTCCGCTGGTTCTACGCCGTCGGCGTCGGCTTCGTTCTGACCATGCTCTACTACTTCTGGCTCGACGGCAAAGTCAACTACTTCCGCAACCCCAACCCCGTCGTCGGCACGAACGAGATGGCCAACTTCGGCGCCGAGTTCTTCGCCACGTTCATCGTCATCCAGTTCCTCGTCGTTGTCCTCCTCACGCCGGTCTACGTCGCCGGCACCATTTGCATCGACAAGGAACGGAAGATCCTCGAATTCCTCTTCGCCACCGACCTGCGCAATCGCGAAATCATCTTCGGCAAGCTCGCGTCCCGCGTGCTCACGCTGCTTCTCTTCGTCCTCGTCGGCCTGCCGATCCTCGCGTTCGTCCAGCTCTTCGGCGGCGTCGACCCCGAGCAACTCCTCGCCGCCACGGTCGCCACCGTCGTCACGATCTTCGGCCTCTCGGCGCTCGGCATCTGGTTTTCCACGCAGCTCAAAAAAGCCCGCGACGCCATCATGCTCACGTACCTCAGTTACGCGGTGTATCTCATCCTCACCGTCCTCGTCACCGCCCTTGTCACGTTTTCCGGCGTCGGCTGGTGGAATACGCCCTTGCCGCTTGGCTCCTGGTCCTTCGGGCTGAACGACGTCTGCTACACGCTCGCGTCGGGGAACATAATCTGGCAGGTCATCACGATGAATGCCCCGCGCGGCGCGCCCGTCGCGTTCGCGCTCGACGACAGCCTCCGCGCCTATTGCGTCTTCTGGATCGCCTCGGCCGGGCTGCTGCTCGGACATGCGATGCTCGTCCTGCGCGCCGTCACGCTCCGCCAGGCTTACGGCAACCCCGGCGGCACCCGCAGCCGCAAGAAGACCCTCGCCGCCGCCGACGGTGCCGAGTCGGTCGTCGTGAACGAGGCGACACGGCGCTATCCGCCCATCGGCACCAATCCGGTGCTTTGGAAGGAAGTGTTCGTCGACACCGGCACGCGCGGCGGCTGGCTGGCGCGCATCCTGTTCGGCCTGATCGCCCTCGGCATGGCCGCGCCGATCGCGCTCATCGTTTACTTCACCTTCATCGACCCGCCGAACTACTACGCGAATATGACGTTCTCGGAACGCTGGCACCGCTTCCGCGAGGAGGCGAACATGTGGGCCCGCATCGTCACGGGCATCCTGACGTTCCTCATCGTGCTGGCGACGGCCGTGCGCGGAGCCGGCGCGGTCAGCGGCGAGAAGGACAAGGACACCTGGATCAGCCTGCTCGGCACGCCGCTGTCGTCCGACGATATCCTCTCCGGCAAGTTCTGGGGCTGCGTGCTGGGCCTGCGCCGGGTATACGTCTTCCTGTTGTTCATCTGGTGCCTCACGCTGGCGATGGGGGCGGCGCACCCGCTGACGATCCTGCTCGACGCGGCGCTGATCGCGCTCTACGTCGTCGCGTTCGCCTGGCTCGGCCTCTACTGCTCCATGACGGCGCGCACCACCCTCATCGCCACTGTCCGCGCCTTCTTCGCCGCGATCTTCTGCGCGGGCGGCTTTTGGCTCGTGATCGTGCTCTGCTGTTGTCTGCCCCTGGATTTCATGGGCAACCGAGGGATGCGGGATTACGAAATTCCCCGGAGCGTGCTGCTCGGCATGACGCCGCCGTTCGTCGCGGGCTGGCTGCCGATGCACGATTTCGAGGATCGCGATCTCGGCGCGTTCTCCCATTCGGCAACGGACGGGCTGGGCGTAGGCGCGCCGATCCTCGGCACGATGTTCTGGGGCGCGTTCGCGTTCGCGATGATGGTGGCGTGCCGGATCAAGTTCCGGGAAGTGACGAACCGAATGAACGACGCGAAGGGCGAGCGCCCGCGCCGCGAACGCCCGGCTCCGCGGGAGCGCAACCGCTACGAATGACGGGCTTACACGTCCTTGCGGGCGAAGATGCCCATGCCGACGAGCGCGCCGGCGCAGGCCAGTACGAACGAGGCGAGCAGGAACTGCGTGATGTCGACGGACGCGATGCCGCCGCGGAGGACGTTGCGGAGGCCGTCCATCAACCACTTGAGGTTCGGGTAGTCGCTCGGCAGTCGCGAGAGCGTGGCGAGACCGCCGAAGATGACGATCCAGAAGATCGAGATGCCGAGGACCGTGCCGTTCGTGACGGCGCCGATGGCGACGCCCCACGAGACGACGACGGCAAGCACGGCGGTGAGCAGCGCGATCGCGGAGACGGCGCCGCCGAACGTGAGGTTTGCGCCGGTGCCGTTCGTGGACGCGGTGAACAGCGTGGCGTAGGCCGCGAGGACGACGGCGGCGATGCCGACGAAAGTAGCAAGGACGACGGCGAGGCGGGCGTGCCACTTGGCGAGGAAGTACTGGTAACGACTGATGCCGCGGCTGAGGACGGAATCGGCGATGACGCCGCGCTCGGAGCTGATCCCGCTGACGGCGAGCAGCGAGATGAGCGAGAGGCTGCCGATGGCGAGGGCGCGCAGGAGGTCGTCGGACTGGGCGGCGACCGACTGGTATTCGCCGGCGTTGGCGGCACCGAGTTTGAAGAGCACGTAGCCGACCGCGGCGAGGGCCATCATGATGAGCCAGAGCCGGTAGACCCAACTGCGCAGCGTCTGGCCCAGGTCGGTTTGCAGCACCGCCCAGTACGGCAGGAACCGGTTGAATCGGAACGGTACGGCGGTCGCGGCGGCATCCATGCTGGCGTCTCCCTTATTGCGCCTGGCTTTTCATCCATTCCTCGAACGCCGCATTCATCTCGGCCGGCGTCATGTCCTTCTGGTGCGTTGCGATCGACCACTTGTGGCCGAACGGGTCGAGGATTGAACCGCAACGGTCGCCATAGAACTGGTCGGAGCACGGCATGAGCACGGTCGCACCGGCCGCCACGGCCTTGTTGAAGACCGCGTCGCAATCGTCGACGTAGAGCATGAATCCGCCCGTCGTCCCACCGAGCGTCGTGGGGCTTTTCGTGCCCCAGGCCGGGTTCTCGTCGGACAGCATGATGTGCGAATTCCCGATGCGGATCTCGGCGTGCATGATCGAGCCATCGGGCCCGGGCATGCGCATCACTTCTTTCGCGCCAAAGGCCTTGGCGTAGTACTCGATCGCTTTCGCGGCTCCGGTGATGTTCAGGTACGGCGTGACGGTGCCATAGCCGTCGGGGATCGGTTTCGCCATCGGGTCTCCGGGTTAGGCCGCCTCCGCGAGTTGCACGAGGCGCGTGAAGCCACGGCTCTCTTCCTGTTCCATCAGGTCCAGATAGGCCTGTTCGGTCTGCATCCCCACGCTGCGCAGGCAGATCAGCGATACTTTGTTGTCGGACAGCACCTGAAAGACCTGGGCGAGGATCGCCGTGTTCGCCACGTCGTCCGTCAGCTTCAGGTCGAGGCGCCGCTGGCGCAGCACCGCCTGCGTCACTTCCTTCATGGCCTTCAGTACGCCCAGCGCCTTCGTGATCGACTTCTGATCGCCGTCGAGGTCCAGCTCGTAATGATTCTTGCGAATGCGGCCCTTCAGTTCCTGCAGGCTGCCTTGAAAGATGAGTTGTCCCTTGTTCAGCACGGCCGCGTGGTTGCAGACCTCGTCCACGTCCGTGAGGTTGTGGCTGCTGAGGATCAGCGTCTTCTCGGCGGCGAGCGTTTTGATGAGTTCGAGCATCGAGCGACGGGCTTCGATGTCGAGGCCGTGGGTCGGTTCGTCCCAGATCAGCAGGTCCGGCTCGTTGATGAGGCTGGCGGCGACGGCGAGTCTGGCGGTCTGGCCCGGCGTGAAGTGGGCGATCGATTCGCCCGAGTGCGGCAGCAGGTCGACGGCGCGAATCAGCGACGCCAGTCGCGGCTTGCGCTCGTTCCGGGGCATCCCGAACAGACGCGCGATGTAATCCAGATACGTGATGGGCGTCATGCCCTTCGGAAACTGCGGGTTCGTCGGGATGTAGCCGATCCGCCGGCGGAGGTCCGCGGCGTTGGGCGACATCGTCTTGTTGAAGACCTTCGCCCAGCCGGCCGTTGGCCGATGCAGCCCCAGCACGAGGCGCAGGAACGTGGTCTTGCCCGCGCCGTTCGGGCCGAGCAGACCGAGGACGGTCCCCGGCTCCACGGCCAGCGTGGCGTCGTTCAAGGCAATCTGGCGATTCTGGTAGATCTTCGTCAGGTGCGACGATTCCACCACCAGCTCGCTATCCGGCTTGGCGGCAGCCACGACGGTTCCCCGGCCTATTTACAAACGAATTCGTCGGCCAATACCGCGAGGCTGCGAGGTTGTCTAGGGCAAAATAAGCGAACGACGTTCCCGACGGACGCAAAGACCGGTTACCATGGTGGCGAGCGATTTTCCTCAAGCTGTCCGTTTCTTCTGCGAATAACCTGGCGAAGCCCTCGCAACCGAGCCGCCCATGAACGACAAACTCTCCCGCTGGCAGGCGATCGTCCTCGGCCTCGTCGTGTTCGCCGGCATCGCGCTCGGCGGCGGCGGCCTCGTTGCCATCGCCGCCAAACAAGGCTACTGGCGCGAGTTGTTTTCCGTCGCCGTCGACCTGCCGGAGGCTCACGATCTCGCGCCCGGCACCACGGTCCGCGTCCGGGGCGTCGACGCCGGTCAGATCGTCGCGATCGACTATCCCGATGGCGACGGACCGATCCGGGTGCGGATGCAACTGGACGCGAAGTTTCGCGACAAGCTCTATGCCGACGCGCGGGCGCAGGTCCAACCCACGGGCCTGCTCGGCTCGAAGGTGGTGAACATCCTGCCGGGCCGCCGGGCCGCCGGGCCATTCCTGGGCGAATCGCTGGAAGCCGCCCCGACGCCCGACGTGGCCAGCCTCGCGGCCGAGGGGGAACTGGCGCTCAAGGATATTCGCGGGATGGTCGGCGACGTGCGCGGCGCATTACGCAAGGTCGATGGCATTGTGGCCTCGGAAGCCGTCGGCGTCCGCGGACTGGTGCAGGACGGCCGCGACACCATTCAATCCGTCAAGCAGAATAGCGACGCGATTTCCCGACTGCCGATCGTCCGCGATTATGTCGAGAACGCGACGGCGCTTCTGGTACGGCCCGATTGCCGCCAGGAGACGATGACCTACGCCGCCGCCGACATCTTCGAACCGGACTCGGCCATTCTGACCGAATCCGGGAAGACGCACCTTCGGGCCGTCGGGCTATGGATCCGCAACCAGCCGAACTCGAAGGCGGAGGCGGTGGTGGTGTGCGGGCACGGCGCGGCGGAGTCGTCACAACCGGCCGCGACGGTCGAACAACTGACGCGGAAGCAGGCGGAAGTGGCGGTGGAATTCCTCAAGGCGAACGGGGCGCATAAAATGGGATGGTGGAGCCGCCGGAAGGTGACGGCGCTCGGGTTGGGGCGGTCCGGTTCGCCGGCCGTCGGTGCGGATGTACCGCCCGCGAACCATTTGCAGGTGTTCGTGTTTACGCCACAGTAGCCGGTCGCGATGGCCGGTCGATCACGGAGACGACGCTGTGACCGAACCCGACCACCTCCGCCGGACGCTGCTCTTCCATTCCCTGCGACTTCAGTTCCCGCGCTTGCCGCTGGCGCGGGATCGCTTCGATACCCACCTCGACCGAACCTTCGCCCTTTTTCAAAGCAAATCCGAAACCCCGGTGGCGTGGACGTCGTACCTGGACGGGCTGTATTCGCTCGACTGGGCCGTGACCGTCGGATGTCTGGAAGGGATCGAGGCGGCGTGGGAACTGCTCTTCGCCGCACGGATGGGTCGGAGCGATTCGCTATTGGTGGATGCGCTACGGGCGCGGGCGGTGCGGCTCTACCCGCGCAACGAGGAACGACAGGAGACCGCCGTCGCGGAATTCTGGAGCGGCCTGATCGTCTCGGAATCCGAACACGTATTACCGGTGCTCGCCCGGTACGACGGGCAACGGCCGCTGGCGCCGTGGCTGGTCCGCGTCTTCCAGAACAGCCACCTGTCGAAGTTGCGCAAGGGCGCGGGCGCGATCGCCCTGCCGGATGACGACCTCGCCGTCCCGCTGCCGACGATGCCCCGCGAAGAGTTGCGCTGGCATGAATTATTCGTAGCCGCGGCGCGCGACTGGCTCGACGCCGTACCGGATGGCGAGCGGTTGATCCTCGGTCTGCGCTGGCGCTACAAGATGAGCCAGCGCGACGTCGCCAATCTCCTCGGCGTTCACGAAGGCACGATTTCCCGCCAGACCGACAAGCTCCGCGACAAGGCCCTCGAAGCCATCGGCGAACGGCTCGTGCGGGACGGCTGGGCTGGCGAGGATCTGGAAGGGTTCGTGCTCACGGAACTTGGCGGCGTCCTCACCGACGACCCGCGACTCTCCGCAGACGAACTCTCCCGATTGCTCGGGAGCAAGGGGAAGGCGCTCGCCGGATAGAACGGTTTCCAGAGCGGTTCCCGAATCGGTGTGGCGAATTCGGGTTAGCCCGACGCGCCAGCGAGGGCGAGTCCGCTCTCCGTAAGCTCTCCCTCGCTGGCGCGTCGGGCTAACACAGACCTGGCAAGTCCCTATCGTCGCGGTTCGACGCCGAGCAAGTGTCGGACGAAGAAGTCCATCCGCCTTCGGTTCGCGTACGGCGACTCGGCCGCGCCATGGTTCGCTCCGGTCATGTAGAGCAGGTCGAAATCCTTGTCCGCCTTTTCCAGCGCGTTCACCACTTGCAGCGTACTGGCCGGGTCGACGTTCGAATCCATCTCGCCGACGACGAGCATCAGTTTGCCCTTCAATTTGTGGGCGTTCGTGGTGTTCGATTGCTCGACGTAGTGCGGGCCGACCGGCCAGCTCATCCAGAGTTCGTTCCACCAGACCTTGTCCATTCGGTTGTCGTGGCAGCCGCAGTCGGCGACGCCGACGGTGTAGAAGTCCGGGTGCGCGAGCATGCCGCAGAGCGTGTTCTGCCCGCCGGCGGAGCCGCCGTAGATGCCGACGCCCTTCGAGAGGTCCATCTCCGGGAACTTCGCGGCGGCGGACTTGATCCACGCGATGCGGTCCGGGAAACCGCCGTCGCCGAGATTCTTCCAGCAGACGTCGTGGAACGCCTTCGAGCGCCAACTCGTACCCATGCCGTCGCACTGCACGATGATGAAGCCGAGGTCCGCCATCGGCTGCCGACCGTAGTAGCTCGCGAACCGCTTGGGCACGTGGTGGTCGTGCGGCCCGGCGTAGATGTACTCGATGACGGGGTACTTCTTCTTCGGGTCGAAATTTGACGGCCGGTGAATGAGGCCGTGGATGTCGGTCTTGCCGTCGCGGCCCTTGGCGACGAAGCGTTCGGGTGCATTCCATCCGCGCTTGGTCAGTTCGGACGTATCCGCAGTACCGAGGTCCATCACCTTGGTGCCGTCGGCCTTGCGCAGCACATGCACCGGCGGGGAATCGACTCGCGAATAGCTGTCGACGAACCAGCGATTGTTCGGCGACCAGTTGACCGTGTGAAACCCATCGCCTTCGGTGAGCATCTTGAAGTCGGAACCAACGAACTTCACGCGGGCGACGTGCACGTGGTACGGGTCTTCGTTCGGGTTCACGCCGACGGTGCGGAAGACGATCTCGCGTTTCTCCGCATCGACGCGGTCCACGCCGCGCACGGCCCATTCGCCTTTCGTGATTTGATTCTTCACACTGCCGGTCTTCACATCGATCAGATAGAGGTGGTTCCAACCATCGCGCTCGCTCATCCAGATCAGTTCGTTTGTCTCATCCAGATATCGGAGGTACAGCTTGCCGGCGTAGTCGAAGAAGGTCTTGCACTCCTCATTCACAATGGCGGTCGCCTTGCCGGTCTCGGCGTCGATCGCAATGACGCGCATCACCGTGTGCCCGCGCTGGTTGTACAGGAACAGAAACCGCTTCGAGTCCGGAGTCCAGTGCTCGTAGCTCACGTCCCACGGGTTCGCGAACAGCGCGTCCGACACCGGGATTTCCTTGCGGCTCTTGAGGTCGAACAGGTGCGGCTTCGGCTGCGGAATCGGGTCGCCGGGCTTCAGGTACGGCAGCGTCGTCGTCTTCGGCTGCAGCTGATCGCGCGGCGACGACTCGACGTATGTGACGACGCGATCGCCGCCCTTCGTCCGCCGGATGCCGATCAGCTTCGTGGAATCCGGGGACCAGAACATCCGCGTGTAGCCGTCGTCGGCGGTACCTTCGAAGGAGAGCGGGAACTCATCTCGCGAACCGGTGGCGCGGATCCAGACGTTGTGATTGCGCACAAACGCGGAATAGCGACCGTCGGGCGAGCGCGTGCCGGTGTCGTCGCCTTGCGGGCGCTGTCCTCGTCGCGGACCAAAGCGCCCCTGCGGAGCCGTGGGCACGGACGGCTGCGTTCGGCGTTCCTCCGTGATCGTGCCTTTATCGCCGTCGTATTTCCACGTCCGCTCGTTCACGGTGAAAGTCACGGTCGCGCCGTCGAGTTCGATGGCATCGAACGGCAGGCGATCCGCGTCCACCTTACGCCCCGCGGCCTTGCCGTAGGCCTCGGCGAGTTTCGCCTGGTCGAACGCCAGTTCCTGAGTCGCCTTTTCGGCGTCGACCTTCAGGAACCGGCGCTTGCCACCGCCGAGGTCGTCGCGGTACCAGAATCGGCTGCCGCCCATCCAACTCGGCGTTACGCTCGGATGCGCCACGGCGTCGGCGTACTTCTCGCGCAGCGCCATCGCTCGCTTGTAGTCCTCGGCCGTGCCCTGGGCGAACGCGAAGGTGGGAAGCAGCAGCAGAATGAAGGCACGATGCATGACGATTCGGGGGTGAAGGAGCGAGGGAATGATCGATCTGCGAATGGTTCGACTACATCAGCCCGTCGATCGCCTTGATGGCGTCGGCGAGTTCCGACACGGCGTCGACCGCCGCGTCTGCGCCGGCATCCAGGAACATCGAGCGGTACCGGTTCCGGTCGTCTTCGCTTGGTGGGGGCGATCCCGACGCGACGAGCGAGTCCGTCACCCCGACGGCCCACGTGCCCGCGTTCTTCGCCGCCGTCACTTCGTCCGCGTTCGCCGCCGCGACCATCACTGCGCCGGGCGGGAAGACGTTCGCCACGCGCATCCGCTCGAAGATTGCCCAAGGCTCGTTGCCGACGGGGTTTTCATACGACGCGACGGTGACACCTTGAGCGAGCAATTGGTCCGCGAGCGCCGAGAACTCCGGGCCGGAGATCGGTCCACGGCCGTTCACAAGCAGGAGGCGGATCGGCATGGGAATCAGCCGAAGTAGCGAGGGAGCATCCAGTCGGCAACGAGCAGCGCCATGACGCCGGCGAGGTAGACGAGCGAGCCGCGCAGAACCGTGCGAGCCGTGCGTTCGTTCCGATCGATCGCGAACCGGACGCAGCGGGCGAGGAACCAGAAGCCGAGGATCGCCGAACCGACGAGGAAGACTTCACGGGCCGAGCCGAAGAAGTAGGGAGTCAGCCCGACCGCGAGCAGCAGGACGGCCGTCGCGACGGTGGCGACGCCGGTCCAGAAGCCGTCGGGCCGTTCGACGCACGGGAGCATTTTCATGCCGCCGCGGGCGTAGTCGTGGCGGTGGAGGAAGGCGATGCTGAAGAAGTGCGGGAGCTGCCAGACGAAGAGGATCGCGAAGAGCGCGACGGCGTCGGCGGAGAGCGTGCCGCGGGCGGCGCACCAGCCGATGACCGGCGGAAGCGCGCCCGGGATCGCACCGATGACGGTATTCCAAGCCGTGAGACGTTTCAACGGCGTGTAGACCGCGACGTAGAGGAACCCGGTGGCGGCGGCGGCGATGGCGGCTTCGATGTTCGGCACGGCGGCGGCGAGATAAACCACGCCAACCACGGCGACGGTCAGCCCGAAGGAAAAGGCTTCCGCCGCGGTCATGCGCCCGCCGGGCAGCGGCCGGCTTCGGGTGCGGTTCATGCGCGCGTCGGCGGTCCGTTCCATCCAGCAGTTCAGCGCGCTGCCGCCGGCGGCGACGAGGCCCGCGCCGATGAGCGTGTGGATCAGGATCGCGAGGTTCGGACTCGGTGCGGCACCGAGGAAATAGCCGACGGCGACCGTGACGAGCGCCATCGTGGCGATCTTCGGTTTCGTCAGTTCGAGGTAGTCGGCGAACGCCGGACGCGCTTCGGTGGCGCGGTCGGCGGCGAGGGTGCGGGGCAAGGTAGCGGTCGCGGGCATGACGGTCCCGTTCGTGGAGCAATTTATCTTAGCGAACCGCGTCGAGGCGCGGGGATTCGACGGTTTTTTCGCCGGATTCCGGAGTGGAATAACCGGCCGCGATCGGTCGACGTCCTAGCCGGATGCCAGCGGCCACGGTCGCGGCGAGCAGCCCGGCGCCGATCAGTTGATGCGCCGTACGGATCCCCGCCTGCGGCTTGGTAACGATTCGATCTTCCGGCAGTTTCTGCGCCTGAGGCCCGGCGGCGACGAACTTGCCGATGTACGACTCGACGCCAAGCAGCACTTGCGTGCCGAGGATCACGACCAGGTGGATGGCGATGCCGCGGTAGACCGCCTTCGCGGTCGGGTTCAGAAGGATACGCACCGCCAGCCAGACGAGAAACCCGGTGGCGACGAACGCGGTGAGGATGTGCAGCCGCTGCGCGGTGGCCGAGCCGTGGTGCCGGACCCACACGGCCCAGACCAGTTGCACGAAGAGGACGGCGACGGAAATCCACGCGAGCCGCGCGAGTGGGGCCGCGTCGGATTCGGGAATCGCATCGCCGGCGCGGCGCGGCTGGCAGAGCACCATGCCCGCGACGAGCACGGCGAACGTCACCTGCCCGAAGACGCCGTGGATGGCGGCGAGGTTCGTGCCGGCGAGCGCGTGCAGGAAGACGCGGAACCCGCCGAGCAACCCCTGCAGCATGACGCAGACAAGCCCGACGTTCGCGAGGCAACGGACCCATCCGCCGGCCGTGCGCTTCGAAGCGGCGGCCGCGCCGAAGAAGAGCACGCCGACGGCGAACATCGCCGTGCCGAGCGCCTGCGGCACCGGCCACTTCGTCACCTGCTTCAGCACACCGGCTTCGACGAGTTGTTCGGCGAACTGTTCACTCTTGGGATCAAGGTGTTTCTGAGCCTTGGCGATCTCCTGGACCTCGTTCCAAACGACGCCCATGCCACGGTGGAATTCTCCGTAGGCGACGATCAATCCGACAAGCGTCACGAAGCCGATCAACTTGAGCTTCCGATCGCGTTCACCGAGCCACGCCCCGAAGGAGAACAGAATCACGGCCGCGCCGGTGAGCCAGCCGACGAGACGGTGCGAATGCTCGACGAGGAATCCGAATTCGAGTTGATTCCAATCCTGTCCCAGCAGAAACCACGGTTCGGTCGGCCACACCGGGTCGGCCATGCCGACGCGGAAGGTGGTGACGAAGCCGCCGACGGCGAGCAGCAGCACGCACAGCAACACTGTCGCGATCGCGGCGAGACGGACCCAGCGGGGTGTCGGACGATTGGACGGCATGTTGTCTCGTGGAATCTCTTCGCTAGGTGTCTCGAATCGTTCGTTATCTCGAAAGCGAAATCGGACCATTCTCTCTTCGCCCCGGAGGGGCGGCCGAATGTAGCCACGGGTGGAGCGAAGCGCAACCCGTGGAAGGATCGGTTTTCTCATCTGCCCCGGAGGGGCAGCGGAACTTCGTCGGTCCCATCGCCCCTCCGGGGCGAGATAGACGTCTCGAGCTACCACGGGTTCCGCTTCGCTCTACCCGTGGCTACAACCGTCGGCCCCTCCGGGGCCAAAGTCCTGGCGAAGATTGGGGTCGGCGACTCGTCCAAACCATTACCGGTAAATCTTCGCACGCACATCCTCGGGCAAGTGCCGCGGCACGGGCAGCGCCAGCAGGAACCGCACGAGGTCCCACGCCGCCGCGTCGTCGAGCGCCTTCGCATCGACGGCCGGCATGCCGGATGGCGGGATGCCGCAGCGGATGCGCCGGAACAGGTCGAGCGGTTCGCCGCCGGCGCGGTACACTCCGGCACTCAGGTTCGCCGGCCGCACGGCCACGCCCCAATCGTCGTAGAGGTAGTGCGTCTCGCGGCCGTAGTCCTTGTGGCAGCTCGCGCAACCGGCTTTGGTGAACGACTCGAACCCGCGCCGAACGCCCGCGTCGTAGGCGGCATCCGTCCCGGCGTCCCGGGCTGACACCTCCGGCACGGGCGGACGCACGACCTTGGCTTCCGCCTCCTCCATCAACCGTGTCCAGCGGGCGAGCGCAACCGTTACGAATTCGTCCGTCGAGCCTTCGATTCCATCTTCCGACAGCGCGGCCGTCAGCAGGTCGGTCTCGACGCGGCCGCGCAGGCTCAGGAACAGCGTGTACTCCACCACGGCATCCAGTTGGTCCGGCGGCAGCATGGCAAAGCCCGGCATCGAATTCCCGGCGATCCCGACCTTCACCATTGCGACGAGATCATCTCGGGTTGGCAATCCGCCGGCGGTCGACGATACGTATTTGAACTTCGCGAGGCGGAAATCGCGCGGGTGAGGATAGACCCACGACCCCGTGGGTCCGCGGCCGTCGCCGGTCATGCCGTGACACTGGGCGCATTTCGCCTTGTAGACGCTGCTGCCCAAGGCGAGTTTCTCGGGTGGCACGCCGGGCCGCTTCGGGGCCGCCGGTGTACCGAAGAACCCTTCAAGAGTCCGTTCCAGTGCATCGCGTTCGGTCTTCGGGAGCTTGGACGGTTCCAAGAGGACGCCGCCACGGTTCGCGAGGTCGGCGATTGCTTCGTCGAGTTTTCCGTTCGCGTGCAGGTCGATTGGGGGCGCCGGCGGCACTTTGACGACGATCGGGTCGGAACGCAGAAGGAAGCGGGTATTGGGGTCGTATCCCGCTTGTTCGGAGGAACCGCAGCCTACGAGAACGCAGAGGGCGAGGGCCGCGCCGATCCGACCGGCCAAGCCCCCGCCCATCGATGATCCGCGTCGTCGCATGGTCGCAACCAACCGCGACCTCAGAAGGCGTAGTAGTGCCGCGTGAGGTAGTCGGTAAGGGTGAAGAGGAACAGCAGGAAAGTCCAGAAGACCGCCGCCATGGCCGTAAGCCAAGTCAGTTTGTCCGCGTGGCGAAGATCCATGAAGAAGAGGGTGAGTACAAGCCCTTGAACGCTCGCGACACCCAGGCTCACCCAGACCTTGGCCGGACCGAGGTCGGTGAAGCCGATCATCATGGCCAGGCACGCGAGTCCGGCGAGGAACAGGAACGTGAGCGTGCTGGAGGCCACGCTCGCCGGTTCGGCGTGATCGTCCTCGAAAACGATCGGTTTTTGAACGTGCTCGGACATATCTGCGGTCCCGTACAAGGGTATTCGATGTAGGCCCGACCGCTCCCGCGGGGGTCGGGCCGTGGTAGGCTAGAACGCGCCGTCCATCGAGTGGTGCCCCGCCATGTAGAGCAGCGGGAACAGGAAGATCCACACGAGGTCGACGAAGTGCCAGTAGAGGCTCATGACTTCGATGTACACGTGGCGTTCGGTCGGTTCGAAGAAGCCGATCTGCGCCAGGATCAGCTGCCAGACGAGCAGGCCGAGGCCGACGATCATGTGGATCACGTGCAGGCCGGTTATGCTGTAGTAGAAGACAAAGAACATTTGCGTGCGATCGCGCTCGTTCCAGGTCATCTTGTCGCTGATGGCCTTGGCCTTGGCGTTTTTGTGCTCGAGGACATGCTTCAGGTTGACCGCGAAGACGGAAACTTCGCGGAGGACCGGCTTGCCGGTCGCATCGACATCGTCCACGAGGGTCTTTTGCGGACCCGGAATCAGACCTTCCTCATAGTCGCCGTAGTATTCCTTGGCTTTGAAACCGAGGAAGACGGTTCCGAGGACGATGGTGGACGCGAGCCAGAGACGCAGGCCGTCACGCTGGCCCTTGTACGCGGCCCGGATGGCGAGCGTGATGGTGAAGCTGCTGGAGAGCAACAGGAACGTATTGATGCTGGCGATGAAGGGGTTCAGCGCCGTGCTGCCGGCCTCGAATTCCTTCGGGTACCAGATGCGGCAGGCCGCATACGCACAGAGAACCCCGCCGAAGAACAAGACTTCGGTGACGAGGAAGACCCACATCCCGAAGCGGACGGAGGCCTGCTGCTGGCGAATGTTGTTGAAGTGGTGGGCCACGATCGGCTGGCGGCCCTCCCCCTCGGCGTGTGCGTTAGTGGCCACCGTTGCCCCCCTTCGTTTCGTGCGCGTGGCCGTCTTCGAGTGTGAACTTGCTCGGCAGCGCGTATTCGTACGGACCGTGCGTCACGATCGGCAATTCTTCGAAATTGTGCATCGTCGGCGGGCTGGGCGTCTGCCACTCCAGACCGGTCGCTCGCCAAGGGTTCGCCCCGGCGTTCCGACCGAAGAAGAGGGACAGCGGCAGATAAACCGCCGGCATGAGATAGCCAAAGCCCTGAATCGTCGCGCCGGCCGTGCTCAGGATGTTCATCATCTGGAACTCGACCGGGTAGTACGGGTACCGCCGCGGCAGGCCGTGATACCCGGCTACGAATTGCGGCAGGAACGTCAGGCTGAAACCGACAAGCATGATGACCGCCGCCAGCCGGCTCCAGAAGTCGGAGTACATCTTTCCGGTCATCTTCGGCCAGTAGAAGTGCAAGCCCGCCTGCCACGCGAACATCATCCCGCCCACCATCGTGAAGTGGAAGTGGGCGATGACGAAGTAGGTGTCATGGAGGTGGATGTCGGTCCCAAGAATACCGAGGAACAGACCCGTCAGGCCACCGATCGTGAACAACACAATGAAGCCGATCGTGAACAACATCGGAGCTTCGAACGTGATCTGTCCGCCATAGAACGTCGCCGTCCAGTTGAAGACCTTCACGGCGCTCGGAATGGCGACGAGCATCGTTAGCACCGAGAAGACCATGCCGAGGTAGACCCCCTGACCCGACAGGAACATGTGGTGGCCCCAGACGAGGAAGCCGACGACGGCGATGCCGACGGACGACCATGCCACGGCCTTGTAGCCGAAGATGTTCTTACGGCTGAAGCAGGTGATGACTTCGTTGATGACCCCCATCCCCGGCAGGATCATGATGTACACGGCCGGGTGGCTGTAGTACCAGAACAGGTGCTGGAACAGCAGCGGGTCGCCGCCAAGGCTCGGGTCGAAGATCCCCACGCCGAAGATCCGTTCCGTCGCCAGCAGGCACACGGCCATGGCGAGCACGGGCGTCGCGAGAATCTGGATGACGCTGGTGGCGTACATGGCCCAGACGAACAGCGGGAGCCGGCCCCAGGTCATGCCGGGAGCCCGCATCTTGTGAACGGTTGCGATGATGTTCAAACCGGTCAGGATCGACGAGAACCCGGTGATGAACACGCCGAGACCGGCCCAGATCACGTTGGTGTGCGAATACTTCGAGCTGTACGGCGGGTAGAAGGTCCAGCCCGTGTCAAGGCCGCCGAAGAGCAGCGCCGCGATGAAGAACATCGCCCCGCCCATCCAGACATACCACGACGCGAGGTTGAGTTTCGGGAAGGCCATGTCCTTCGCGCCGATCATCATCGGCACGAAGAAGTTCCCCAATACCCCCGGAATGACCGGGATGAGGAAGAGGAACAGCATGATGGTGCCGTGGGCGGTGAACGCCTTGTTGTACTGGTCCAGTTCGAGGATCGCGCCGTAGGGCTGGATCAGGTTCAAACGGACGAGACCGGCCGCGATGCCGCCACACATGAAGAAGATCGTGAGCGGGATCAGGTACAGAATGCCGATCCGCTTGTGGTCGACGGTCAGCAACCAGGACAACCAACCGAACGAATGATTCAGGTAGTGAACCTTCGGCGGTCCATCGACATCCACCACCGGCGGAGCGGTCTGTGGTGTGTAGTCGAGTTCCAAGGTCGTCGGAGTCGTCGCGGGCGCGTGGGTCGTGGCCATGTCAGTTCCCTCCCTTCGTGGGGGCGGGCTTCTTCTCTTCGGGTTTCTTGTCGGCGGGCTTCTTGTCGTCGGGCTGGGGCGCGGGGGCCGGTATCGGCGCGGGCGGAACCTTGTCGCCGAGCGATTCTCCGGCCGTCGGGGCACCAACCGGAGCGGCATCCTGCGACGTCCGTTTCGGCAGTTTGCCCTTCTTCAGGTATTGGATGTAGGCCACCAGCTGGCCGAGTTCTTCTTCACTCACCTGGGCACGGGGGTAAGCCGGCATGATGGCCTTCCAGCCCGCGTGCACCTTAGCTTCAGGATTGCGGATCGACTCGCGGATATAAGCACCATCGGCGGAGACCGTCTTGCCGCCTTCGAGCGGAACCTTCGAACCGAAGAGGCCTTCGAGGTTCGGGGCCCGGTTCGAAGAGTTCACGCTATCGGCGTCGTAGACGTTGTTGTGGCAGTTGATGCATTGCAGCTTGAAGAACAGCTGTTGGCCGTGCCAGGCCGCGGTGCCGTCGGTCGGACGGTCGCCGGGCGTGCCCGGAGCATCGGTCTTGTGACCTTCAAGCCACGCGGCATAGTCGTCCTTGGAGAGGACATGCACCTTGCCGACCATCTGCGAGTGGCCTTGGCCGCAATATTGGTCGCAAAAGATGTGATAGGTGCCAACTTTGTTCGGCTTGTACCAGGTGGTCACGTACCGGCCGGGCATCGCGTCGATCTTGTTGCGGAATGCCGGGATGCCGAAATTGTGGATCACGTCTTCGCTGGTGATTGTCACTTTCACGGCCACGCCGTCTTGCAGGTGCAACTCGTTGATCTCGCGAACACCATTCGGATGTTGGATCTTCCACATCCATTGTTTGCCGACCACGAAGATTTCCGGAGCGTCCGCCGGCGGGTGCGAGACTTCGTCGAAGATGATCGTCGAACCGACGAAGAACGACAGGAAGAACGCCGCCGGGATGGCGGTCCAGATCAGTTCGAGTTTGTGCGAGCCGAGGACACGCTGAGAAGTTCCGCCCGGTTTCTTGGCATAGCGGAAGCACAAGTAGGTTAGACCGGCGTAAACCAGCAACCCCGCAATCGTCGTGACGACGAGGATGTAAATGAACAGCCAGTCGTAACGGACGGCGAACTCCGTTGCCCGTTCGGGCCAGAGCGGCAATCCAAGGCCTTCTGCCAGGAGCATGAGGACGGTCCTCTCGTCAGTTGTTCGTCAGGGCCGGCGCGGGCATGGCCACATCCGCCGGAGAAAGCTTCTTTTCGGTTCGCGCCCGTCGCATCGCGGTCCAAACGATGAACCCGATGACAAACGGGAACGGCAGGGCGATCAAACCCATCGCCCGCATCGTGGGCTTGTAGTGCCCGGTGGTGCTGTCGTAGGCGAAACAGAGCATCGCGAGGCGTTGCACGGCGGTGCCCAACTTGCCATCCGCCGCCGTCAGCAGGGCTTGGCGAATGTCTTCGGGCGTCCAGCCGTTCTCCACCGGCAGTTCCGGCGAGCGTTTCAGACCTTGAAGCACGGTGCTCACGGTGCCGTCGGGCGACACGATATACAGGGCGCTGGCGTGGACGAAGTCCTTGGTCTTGCGGACGACCTTTTCCAACTTCTGAGGATCGTTAGCCGCATCATCGATTGCCTTCTGGTTGTCGGCCGCGTAGCGGAAGCCGAGTTGATCGGCGAGCTTGAGGATCTTGTCGCGTGTGGCGACGACGTCGGTCCCCTGCCCGTGGTTGGCGGTGAGGAACCAGAAGCCGGGTTCGGCCGGGGATCGCTTATCGAG
The DNA here is from genome assembly GCA_019636445.1 of Gemmataceae bacterium. Lineage (GTDB taxonomy): Bacteria > Planctomycetota > Planctomycetia > Gemmatales > Gemmataceae > Limnoglobus. The sequence goes on from JAHBXO010000005.1 coordinate 84,034, forward strand.
CACTTCGAGGTAAGATTCCCGCATCTTCCGGGCGAAGATCGGAGCCTCCTTCGGGTCGATGCTGATCCGAACCAGTTGGTAATCCTTGCCCGCGACAAGGCCGAGCCGAGCCAACGCCTTCAAGGCGTCGACCGTGTCGTTCATCAACTCGCTGCAGAGTTTCGGGCACGCGGAGTAGGCGAGCATCAGCACGGTGGGTTTGCCGCCGATCGCTTCGCGGAGGCTGATCTCGCGGCCATCGTGATCGAAGAATCGTTCGTCGAGCGGCAGTTTCTCGCCGAGCTTCGGCTCGATCTTCGCCTGACCCGGCAGTTCGGGGTCGCGGACGATCATGGGCGCCTTGCCGTAGCTCATCTGCGCGCGGGCTCCCGGCGTCGCGAGGACCGCGAGCACGAGGCCGAGCAGAAGTGGCGAGGCGAAACGCATGGTTCTTACTTCTTCGCGGGGCCGTCGCCGATGGCGTGGCCGCCGTTCGAGAGTTTCGGGTTCGAGCCGGTGCTGGAGTTCGCCGACGGGGCGTCCTTCTTCACGGGCAGTTTCACGAGTTTCATCGCGTCGGCGATCGGAATGCGGGCGGTGGTCTTTTCCTTGGTCGTGTACTCATAATCGGCGAGTACCGGCTTTCCGCTCACCGGATCGCGATACCGATCGGGGTAGAGGTCCCGGGGAGTCACGATCGGGGTGTTGCCATCCGCCGATTGGAACGAGCGGACATAAACCGGGTCGTCCGGCTTGCCGTTGCGCGAGGAATCGATCTTTCGGACGAATTCCAAACGCGGTTCCGAGACTTTCGCGTGCGGATCGCTGGAGTCGATCGTGGCCACTCGCTCGTTGAACGGTTTCGCCGCGGCGTCGGCGGCCGCCTGGCTTTGCACGTTCGACTTATCCGGTGCACCGTATTCGTAATGACCAAATAACAGAGTCACGATCACATAAGCGACGAAGGCGGTGCCGATGACCAGGAACGGGACCATGATGATCCCCTTCGCGTCGAACCGGTCGGGTTCGTGACCCGCCTTGAGGCTGTCGGGGTTCGTGCCGGGAGCTTCCTCGTGGTGATGCGAGGCCGCAGACGTCGCGCCTGTGACGGCTTCGTAGATGGTCGCCCACCGCTGGACGTTGTCGCTCGGTTTATCGCTCATCGGAGGTTGCTCCGGTTCTCGTTAAGGCCCACCGCGCTCGGCTTCGAAGACTCCGCCTCGCCGCTAAACAGATCCGTCTTCAACTCCGCACTCAATGGTGTCCCCAGTTCGCCAGGAACGCCGTGTCCTTCTTCGGCAGGAGGTTCGCTTTGCGGAGCTGACCGAGGAAGGCCACGCCCCAGATGCCGCCGATCATCGCGATGGCCGCCAGAGCCATTGGCACATGGAAGAACTGGTATTCGCCGCCGTGCGGGATCGAAGGCACTATCCACCAGATCACGTCCAAGGCGCAGATGGCGAGCAGCATCGTCGTCATCCAGCGCATCGTCTGCGGGTTCGTCTTGATCTCGCGGAACAGGAACAGCACGAACGGTAGGAACCAGTGCACGATCATCAGCGAGTACGCCACGAACTCCCAGCCACCGTTGAGGCGGCGGCGGTAGTAGGTGATTTCCTCCGGGAGGTTGCCGGCCCACACCAGCATGAACTGGCAGAAGGATGCATACGTCCAGACCATCGTGAAGCCGAAGGTCAGGCTGCCGATATCGATGCGGAACTTGTCCTTGATGATGGAGAGCGCCGTCTGGTTCTCGCCGACGAGGGTGTAGAACACCAGCGCCGAAAACGCCATCGTGGTGATGAAGCAGTTCATCGCCGCAACGACGGGGAACATGCTGGACGCCCATGTCGGTTCGACGGACATGATCCAGTCGGTGACGGCGACGGTGAACAGCAACGCCCACAGAAGGACACAAGCGCCGGACATACCATTGAGCTTGGCCTTGTATTTGACATCACCCTCGTCTTCGGCCTTCGGTGCCCACTTGCGCATCGTGCGAATGATGAGACCGAATACCAGAAAGATGATCCCGGCCCGTAGCAGGAAGAACGGACCGTTGAGATACAAACCCTGACGATGCGCGACTTCATGCTCGACGACCGGATCGCCACCCGCGTGATCGGCCGCGAATTCCTTGGCGTCGACGGCCCACCAGAACGAGGAATTGTGGCCGGCGAAGACGGAGAAGGCGATCGGCAGGAAAAGGACGAACATCAGGGGCCAGGTCCGTGTGGCAGCCTGGAAGATCCGGCGGAAGACGAGCGCCCAGCTCGCGTGCGTCATGTAACCGATCAGCATCAGCGTCATCCCGCCGACCGGCAGGCTGAGCCAATACACGAAGCCGGTTTGATAGGTCAGATACAAGTCGCGGATTCCGCCCTTGTCGGAATTCAGGCTGGCGTTCGTGATGCCGAGGGCGAGGAACGCGACGGTGCCGATGACGGCGGCGAGCACGGCGATGCGGCGCAGCGGACCGTAGTCCACCTCGATCGGCGGGCAGGCGTAGTCGGAATCGTGATGATGGTCGCTCACGGGTCGCCTCAATGTCTGCGGGAGCGCGGGTATCTCGCCCGCTGGTGCCCGGCGGCCGGGTCGGCCGCGCTCCGGCTTATTAGTGGTCCTTCTTCTCGGCCTTCGGCTTGCCGGCGTCGTCCAAGTGCTTCTTCGCGTCGGCCGGTAGGTCGGCCACCTTCGCGTTCTGGCTCAGTTGCAAGGCTCGGATGTAAGCCACGATCCGCCAGCGATCTTCCGGCGTGATCTGTGCGGCGTGGTCCGGCATGCCGCCGTAACCCCAGGTGATCACCTGATAAATGTAACCGACCGGAACGGCGTCGAGCGGCACCTTGATGCCGTACCGGAAGAAACCACGGGAGTAGCCCTGCTTCAACTCGGTGGATGCCTGACCGGTCGTGGACCAGTCAAACTTCTTGTCCTCGGGATCCTGATGATAGCTCGGTGGGCGGAGGAAGCCGCGTTCGACGATCTTCCCCCAGCCGTTGCCGGCGGCCCCGTGGCAAATGGCGCAGGCGACGTTGTAGCGAGTCTGGCCTCGCTTCAGGTCGTCCTCGGTCATGGCAAACGGAAACTCGGTCACGAAATTCGCAAGGTCGGTCGGGGCTCCGGCGCTCGGCGCGAGGTTGCCGGTCGGATCGACCTTCTTTTTCCACTCCGGGTTCACCTGCGGGTTCTTCCCCTGCGCGGTGAGCCAGCTGATCATCGGGTCGTCGGGGGCTCGTTGGCCGCGGTGGATGGTACCGGGCTTCGGCGCCAGCGCCGACTGGCCGTGCGAGAACACGCCGAGCGGCGAGGCATCGTAGGCACGTGGGGTCGGTTGCTCCGCCATCTTCTGCTGGCAGCCAACGGCGACCGTCGCAGCCATCATCGCCAGAGTCAATTGAATCCGATTCACGCCGGCACCTCCTCGACGCTCTTCACGTCGGGCAGACCGAGCAGGAAGGCCCGCGTCGCGTCCGCGTCGAATTTCGGATCGGCGGCCTCGACCGAGAGGAAGAAGCCGTCCTTCGTCGCCCGCGCGAACGCCGGGACATTGAACAACGGATGGTACGGCATCGGCAGGCCGCAGAGGGCGAGGAGACCAACCACGCCGCTGACGGAAGCCGAGAGGACCAGCAATTCCCAAGTGATCGGGATGAACATCGACCAGGAGAAATACGGCTTGCCGGCGATGTTCAGCGGGTATTCGACCCAGCTCACCCAAGTGAGCATGAGGAAGCCCATGGTGGCGCCGACCATGCCGCCGATGAACATGACCGCGCCGATTTCCGAGCGGGGGAAGCCGAGTTCGTCCGCGACTTCGCCGATCGGGTACGGGCTGTGGCCGTCCATCTTCGTGTACCCGGCCTCGCGCGCCTTGCGGGTGGCCGTGATGAGGGCGTCCGCCGAGTCGAACTCGGCGAGCATTCCCCAGGTCTGTGGAGTTTCGGGTGCGCTCACTTGGCGTTCTCCATGACCGCGTGGCCGTCGCGACCGCCGGCCTTGTGGGGCAGCAGTTCACGCATTTCGGTGATCGAGAGCATCGGCAGGAACCGCATGAACAGGGCGAACAGTGTGAGGAACAGCCCGAGCGAGCCGAACATCACGAGATAGTCGGCCAGCGTCGGCGCATATCGGCCCCAGCTGCTCGGAACGTGATCGCGCGTCAGAGTCACGATGATGACGTATCGTTCGAACCACATGCCGATGTGGACGGAGCCGGCGACGAGGAACAGGAGGAATTCGTTCGTGCGGAATTTCTTGAACCAGATCAACTGCGGAATGATCGTGTTGGTGAGAATGAGCAGCCAGTACGACCAGCCGTACGGGCCGAACATCCGCTGGAGGGTGGTATCCCATTCGTAGGTGCTCTGGCTGTACCACGCCATCCAGACTTCGGAGAAGTAGCCGTAGGACACGAGCAAGCCGGTGCCGAGCATGATCTTGGCGCAGACGTCGAGGTGCTTCTCGGTGATCAGGTCCTTCATCCCGTACCAGTGACGGATCGGGATGGCGAGCCAGATGACCATGGCGAAGCCGGCGAAGATCGCCCCGGCAACGAAGAACGGCGGGAAGATCGTGGCGTGCCAGAGGGGCACGATGGACACGGCGAAGTCGAAGGACACGATCGTGTGCACGCTGAAGACGAGCGGAGTGCCGAGGCCGGCGAGGAGCAGGTAAAGCTTCTCATAGCGGCGCCAGTGCATCGCGCTGCCGCGCCAGCCCATCGCGAGCATACCGTAGACAATCTGCTGGATCTTGCTCTTGGCGTGATCGCGGAGGTAGGCGAAGTCGGGAATGAGGCCGATGTACCAGAACAGCAGCGAGACGCTGAAGTACGTGCTCACCGCGAAGGCGTCCCAGCAGAGGGGGCTGCGGAACTGGGGCCAGGCGGCCATGTTGTTCGGGAACGGGAAGAGCCAGTACGCGAGCCACGGCCGGCCCATGTGAATGAGCGGGAAAATGCCGGCGCACATGACCGCGAAGAGCGTCATCGATTCGGCGAAGCGGTTCAGCGAGGTCCGCCACTTCTGGTGCATGAGCAACAAGATGGCGGAGATGAGCGTGCCGGCGTGGCCGATACCGATCCACCAGACGAAGTTCACGATGGCGACACCCCAGAAGACCGGGGAGTTGATCCCCCAGACTCCGGTGCCAAGGTAGAAGAGCCACGCGAGGCCGATGACGAGCGCCTGGAGCAGCGTGAAGCCGGCCAGGAACATGATCCACCAGCCCTTGGGCGTGGGAACCTCGCCGAGGCAGACGTTGCCGATCTTCTCGCCGATCGTGACGAGAGTCTGGCGGCCGCCGATGAGTTGTTCATCGTCGGTGTAGACGTCATGCTCGGCCGGTGCGCCGGTAGCCGGTGCGGTAACCGTTGCCATCAGCCGTGCCCTCCCTTACCGGCGTCCGCCAGCAGCTTCGGATTCGGATTCTTGATCGCGGCGAGGTAGCTCGTCCGCGGCATCGTGTTGAGTTCGGCGAGGAGGCCGTAGTTCGACGGCTCCAGCTTCCAGCGGGAAACTTCGCTGAAGGGGAGGTGTTTGCCCGTCGGCTCCCACTTCTCGCCGACCTTTTTCACCGGAATGTACTGATCGTAGTTCAGGTCGCCGAAGCTGATCGCGTTGCCCGGGCAGGCCGTCTGGCAGGCGGTCTTGATTTCGCCTTCTTCGATGAGCGGCCGGATGCCGGTCGGGGTCTTCACCTTGCGGCGGTTGGGGTTGTCGTGCTCGCGTTCGGCCTCGATCTCGGCGGTGCGGATGCGCTGGACGCAGTAGGTGCACTTCTCCATCACGCCCCGCGTCCGCATGGTGACTTCGGGGTTGTTGACGAGTTGAAGCGTGCTTTCCTTATCGTAGTTGGCGTACTGGACGAAGTTGAAGCGTCGCACTTTGTACGGGCAGTTGTTGGCGCAGTAGCGGGTGCCGACGCAGCGGTTGTAGGCCATGTCGTTCAGGCCGTCGGCCGAGTGCGCCGTCGCCGCGACCGGGCAGACCAGTTCGCACGGCGCCTTCTCACACTGCTGGCAGGGCACTGGCTGGAAGTGGATGGACACGTCCGCCGTCGCCTTGGCGATCGCCTCGGCCCGTTCCTTCACGTCCATCTTCTTCGTGCCGCCGACCTCGTGCGGGACGCTGAAATAACGGTCGATGCGGATCCAGTGCATGATCCGGCCCTTCGTCACTTCCTTCTTGCCGAGCACCGGGATGTTGTTCTCGGCGACACAGGCGACCGCGCAGGCGTTGCAACCGATGCACGCTCCGAGGTCGATCGCCATCGCCCAACGGCGGTAGAGCTTGTTGCTCGCGTGATCCTGGATCAGCGTCAGCGGCATCAGTCGCTTGTCGTGCTCGTGCTTGTGTTCGTCCTTCTTCTCGCCGTCCTTTTTGTCGTCTTCCTCTTCGTCATGGGCGGCGTTGTTGACATAGCCGAGGGCGTTCGGCCCCTTCGACTTGTTGAACTTCTGCGGGTGGTCGTCGCTGGCAAGCCACTCGCGCTCCTTCGGCGTGCCGGGAAGCAGCGCCCGCATCAGGTCCTTTTCGGCCGCGGATGCCGGCGGGTTGTCCGCGAAGCTGAACGCGTCCTTGTGGTGCTTGACGTGGTAGTGTTTGTGATCGCCGTGATTCTCGATGTCCAGTTCGGCGAGAGCCTGGTCCTTCGTGCCGTGGCGGGCCGGGCGGCGGCCTTCCATCGCGTGCTGGCCCTGCGTGCAGGCGAGGATGTACTTCTCCTGCGTCCGTTCGGCCGAATCGGGCTGCGGCTTGATGCCGCCAACGGTCCAGAGGTTCTTCGTGGAGCGGATCGGGTAGACGTTGAACCCGGAGCCGGCCTTCCCGACCTCGCCAACCTTCTCACGGCCGTAGCCGAAGAAGAGCGTGATGACATCGTCGGCCTGACCGGGAAGCACCCAGACCGGCACGCGGACCTTGCGGCCGTCGACGGTGATCTCGATCTTGTCGACTTCGCTCTGACCGTGTTCGCCAGCGGTCCACTTGAAGCTGACTTCGCACTTCAGTCGTTCCGCCGTGGCGGCGCTGACGAGCGCGGCATTGTCCCAGCAGATGAGCGAAATCGGCTTGGGCAGTTCCTGCAGCCAGCCGTTGTTGGCGAACCGGCCGTCGTGGATCGTCGGGTCGGGCCGGAACGAAAGTTCGATCTCCCCATCCTTCGTCGCCGGAGCCGCGGCCTTCTTCGTGGCGTCGGAGAGCTTGGCGTCGCCCGCCTTGATCGCCGCCGGTTTCGCCGCGGTCCCCTCGATCACGCCGCGTTCGACGCTCGTGTGCCAGAACTTGTCGAAGTCCACTGCAACCTTTTGGTCCGCGTGGAACTTGCGCCACGTGTCCTGCACGAGCGACTCGGGCGAGCCGGGCTTGTCCAGGAGGGCCGCGACGACTTCGATCGACGACTTGCCGCCGTGGAACGACACAAGCGGTTGTTGGACGGTCGCGGTACCATCGTGGCCGCGGGCGTCGCCCCAGGCTTCGAGTTCGTGCGCGGCGTTGATATGCCAAGTGGCGTGCGAGGCCGTCTCGTCGGCGTGCAGGCCGAGATGGACCGACACGGTTGCCTTCTGCATCGCGGCGGCGAAGTTCAGGTCCGCCGGCGCGGTGAACGCCGGATTCCCGCCGAGCACGAGCAGGGCGTCGACCTTGCCGGCTTGCAATTCCTCGACAAGCACCTTGAGGGAACCGGTGCCATCGGCGGTGGCGTCGGCCCCCGCTCCGGTCAACCCGGCCTGCACCGGTTCGACGAATTTCACGGCCCCCTTCGCCACGGCGCCGATCGCGTCGTTGATCGCGTGCATCAGGTTTTGAGCCGCGACTGACAGCGCTCCGCCGACCACCACGACGCCGACCTTATCCTTGTTCTTCAAATCGACCGCGATCTCGTGGGCGTACAGCTTAGCCCGATCGGACAGCGGGCCAGCGGCCGGCACGTCCGCGACGCCGACTTCCTTCGCCAGCAACCGCACGAACGATTCAAGTTCACTCGGCTTCAGGGGTAGGCGATGGTCCGCCACGCCGCCAATCCCGGACACGCTCGACTCGATCGCGTAGATGCGGCTGAGCTGTTCCGGCGACACGCCATCGTTCCGCCGCTTGGCATCGTGGACGCGCACCTTCCGCCGGTGCATCGCATCCCGCGAGTACCGCACGCCCTGCACGCCCTCGGACAGCAGGTCGGCTTCGATGGCGACAACCGTATCGGCGAGCTTGAAATCAAAGACCGGCGTGAGATACTTGCCGTAGGCCTCGCGAACCCCTTGGATCGCGTTCTCCTTGCCGACGGCCTCGTACTGAATCCATTTCAGATCGGGCAGGCGCGCCTTCAGTTCGCCGATCAGATTGGCCAGCGTGGTCTTGTCAGCCACGGATTCGGTGACGATCCGCAGGCCGGCACCCTTTTTGGAAATTTGCGAGGATACGATGCCTGTCAGGGCGAGTCGGGCCTTTTCCCACGTGCTCGGCGAACCTTTTTCGGTGATCCCCTTCGAGCGATCCGGATCGTAGACGTCCAGCAAGGTCGCCTGGGCGAAGATATCCGTGCTGCCGAGGCTGCCGGGGTGCGCCGGGTTGCCTTCGACCTTGATCGGCCGGCCTTCGACGCACTTGACGATGACGCCGAGCGCCACGCCGCCCAGCGTAACGGCCGTGGGATAGAAGAGCGGAATGCCGGGAGTAATCTGCTCGGGCTTCTTGACGTAGGGGATGATCTTCTTTTGCGACGCCGGCTTGAGCGACGGATTACAACCGGCCGCGGCCGCCAAAGCCACAGATGCGCCTGACAGCGCAAGGAACCGCCGGCGGCTCACCGGATCGAGCCATTCGGCCGCGTCCTCCGGGAACTCGTCCTTCATCATCCGTTCGAATTCCGGCGAACCGAAGACCTGCTCCAATGACTGGAACTGGTCCGGCGGGCTACCCGCCCCGGTTGGTCCGGCATTCGCATCGAAATCGAGAGCCATCATCACTCTCCAATGCGGAATTCGGAATGCGGATTTCGGAATGAAGACCGGTGATTCGGCTCTTGCATTCCGCATTCCGAATTCCGCATTCCGAATTTCCTCAGCGGTGGCAGATGCTGCAATTGGTCAGCGTCTTGTCGTCCCGCACGTGGTACTTTTCCTTCAGGTGGCGACCCATCTCCGCCTGCGTGCCGCCCGTGGCAAAAACCTCGCCGTCGTTGTCCACCGTGCCGTCCTTCGGGGTCCAACCCAGGTTGAAGACCTCCGATTTCGGCCGCAGGTTCTTTTCCGGGTTCCGGTGGCAATCCAGGCACCACTCCATCAACAACGTCTTCGACTGTTTCACCAGAGGCATCTGGTCGATCCGCTCGTGGCACGACACGCAGCCCACACCCTTGCTCACGTGGATGCTGTGGTTGAAATAGGTGTAGTGCGGCGTGTTATGCACCTTCGTCCATGCGATCGGCTGATCGATCGCATAACTCTTGCGAAGCGGATCCAGCAGGTCGGCACCGTTCCACACCTGCTGGTGGCAGTTCATGCAGGTCTTCGTCGGCGGGATCCCGGCATGCGCGGAGGTTTCGACGGCCGTGTGGCAATACCGGCAATCGATCCCCAACTCGCTGACATGGTGCAGGTGGCTGAACGGGATCGGCTGATCGACGATTTCGTTACGGCCGGTGGTGTAATCCGACCGGAAGAACGCGGCCAGAGCCACGCCCGTACTGGCGGCGATCACCGGCAACGAGAGCAGCATGATCCGCGAGATCGGATTCATGCTCTTCGGGAAAACCTGGGGCATCGACTGCCTCCGGATGAAACGCTGTATGCAATCCGTCGAGGCCGAAGGTTACGGCCAAACGGGGGTATAGCCTTCGAAGTAATACTGGAAGATCCGGCAGCAGGTGTAGCTCGCGGTCGCCGCAAGCGCACCGAGGATCTGCCCGGCACAGGCCAAGCTGTCGCCGTTGCTCTCGACACGCCAGCCTCGCCAGTTGGCGAACGTGCCGAGCGCCAGCGCGATCAGGCCGAGCCACATGCCGAACGGGAACCACCAGAATGTGAGCGAACCCCACAATCCGAGGCAAAACGAAGCCGTCGCGATGCCGCGGCGGGTCGTGTAAATCACCGGTGTTTCCGCCGGCGGGGCTGCGGGGGCTTCGGTCGCCATGCCGAATCGTCCTCTGCGCGGAACGGACTTTCCGTTCTGGTGTTATCGCAATGTAGGAACCGCGTCGGGAAGCGTCAGCCAACACATCGAAAGGAATTTCAGTTTCCCACTTTTGGGAAGCCGTGGCCGAAGGGACTCCCACTTCTGGGGCGCGACCGCGCGTCGGCCGGGAAATGCGAAAGTCGAATGGGATTAAGCACTACGCGTGAGCCGTACAAATGTCCGAGGCGACGGAGTATGATTCCGCCAACACCGCGCCACCCCACCGCGGAACCATGCCCTTGTTACGGAACAATCATTCTGTCGCACAGTTGTGTCTGAAACAAAGCGGAACACACCCGCGCGGCTTTGGCTCCTGCCCGGCGAAAGAAACGGGAAAGTCATGTTACGATAGCCGTGGACGCCGTGGCGGAGTCGGGAACTTGCAGACAACGGGCGCGTTTCCGAACCGCTCTTTTCGTCGCTTCGTGCGGCGTCGAATCTCGCACCCGAGCCGACGACGAGCGCATTCTCCCGAATACGTGACGAAGCCATCCCGCAACTCGTCACGGCGAGCCAGATCGCTTGGCTTGAGAAAGTGATCGATCGGCCGCTTGTGCCACTTGGGGCGTTTTCGACCCGCGCCGGGTGGGCCCAAACGCCAGAGCAAGTTGTTGAATCGAGCCATCGCCTCTTCGACGGACTCGCCCTCTCTCACTTCGATCCGAACACCCATCTTTGGTGCGTCTTTACGGCTGACGCGCTGCCGGTTGATCGTGTTTTCGACCGCCGACCACGTTTGCAAAACCACCCAAACCGAACAAGTTGGATGGCGAGACTCGGCCCAACTTCATGCCGCCGTTTCTTCCAACTTCCATGCGATTCGCTTTCCCAACGCTTGTGCGATGCGGCAAAGCCCGCCAAACGTCAGCTCTCCGACTTGGCCGGATTCGATCGACGCCAACCAATTCGTTTCGCACGGCACTTGTTCGGCCAATCGCTCCAAAGTAATGCCCTGCGATTCCCGCTCCCGGCGCAAATCGTCCGCCAGTTGTCGCAACACCAGCACCTCGCCAAGCGACGCGAACCTTGCACCATTCGAGAGCAAATCCTCGATCGAAGGTTTATCCCGTTGATAGACCTCGCGCATGTTCCGAAGCCGGGCAGTCTCCTCTGGCGATCTCGTTGAATCGCGTTGAAGATGTTCTGGCATCGTCTACCTCGCCCTCGGAGGCGTTTCGTATGCGGTGATTGGGTAGATCATTCGCGGATCGTCGTTGATTTCTTCCCAAACCACAGCTAGATGTTTGCCGGTCGTAGTCCATCCAAACGTGATCGGCCGGCCACTGGAAGCGCTTGCATCCGTCGGATTATTCGTGTTTCCCAGTATTTCATCAACCTCTTCGCAAGTGATTCCATGAGCCAATATGTGGACCACGTTTCCATCCGCGTCGTCCTCGAGATCCCAGACGACAATGGGGTCCACCCACGTACTCCATCTCGATGCACACTTCGATTCTAAGGAACATCGAGATTCCGCACAAGGAAAGCTGCATCAGGAATGATCAGCCCTTGACATATTCCCATATCGGAATATATTATTTCCCCATGCCCCGCGCGGCCACCACCACCGATGTCTTCAACGCCGTCGCCGAGCCGCTACGCCGCCGCATCCTCGACTTCCTCGCCCGCGGCGAGCAACCGGTCAATGCCGTCGTCGACTCGCTCCGCCTAGGCCAGCCGCAGGTCTCGAAGCACCTCGGCGTGCTGAAACAGGTCGGCCTCGTCTCCGTCCGCGGCAAGGGGCGACAGCGCCTCTACCGCGTCAACGCCGAAGGCCTCAAACCGATCCACGAATGGGTTAAGGCTTACGAAAAGCTCTGGGCCGACCGGCTCGATCGCCTCGACGATTACCTCCAACGACTCCAGTCCGAAGGAACATCCGATGACCGGTGAACTCAAAACGGGCCTATCCATCGGCCACGTGATGAAATCGAAGATCTTCGTCAACCTGCCGGTGAAGGATCTGCCCCGTTCGATCGCCTTCTTCCAGTCGCTCGGCTTCACCTTCAATCCGAAGTTTACCGACGACACGGCCGCGTGCATGGTCGTCACCGACGACATCTACGCGATGCTCCTGACCGAAGCGAAATTCCAGAGTTTCATCCCGAAGACGATCGCCGACGCCACGAAGCAGACGGAAGTGCTGGTCGCTCTCTCGTGCGACAGTGTCGAGCGAGTCAAGGAACTGATCGCGAAGGCCTTCGCGTCGGGCGGCACCGCTTACTCCGAGCCGAAGGACTACGGCTTCATGTACCTGCACGGCTTCCAGGACCCGGATGGGCATATCTGGGAATTGTTCTTCATGGATTCGAGCGCCGCGTCGAACTGACCTCGCCTTCGTACCCGATTCGGGAGCCTGCCATGTCCGCCCCCCGCGATGTGACGAACGAGCGCATCCTCCCCGTGCCGTGCGATTCGGTCTTCGAAGCCTACCGCGATCCCGATCAGCTCAAGCTCTGGTGGGGGCCGGACGGATTCACGAACAGCTTCCACGCTTTCGATTTCCGTCCCGGCGGTGCCTGGAACTACACCATGCACGGCCCCGACGGCGCCGACTACCGCAACGAGTGCGCGTTCGTCGCCATCGCTTCGGACCGGATCGTGCTCGATCACCTCCGGCCGATGCACCGGTTCCTCCTCACGATGACCTTCGACGACCTCGGCGATTCGACGCGTGTCCGCTGGCACATGCGCTTCGACTCGGCGGAGGAATGCGCAAAGGTCCGCCCGTGGGTCGAGGCCGGGAACGAGCAGAACCTGAACCGGTTGGCGGCACATCTCGCGGAACGGAAGCCCCGCGAGTTGCGGACCACGCGCCTCGTCGCCGCGCCGCGGGAACTCGTCTGGAAGGTCTGGACCGATCCGAACCACGTCGGGAACTGGTGGGGACCGGACGGCTTCACGACGACGACCTACGAAATGGACGTGCGCCCCGGCGGCGTCTGGCGCTACGACATGCACGGCCCGGACGGCCGCGACTACCCGAACGTCGTCCGGTTCCTCGAAGTCGTCGCACCCGAACGGCTGGTGTATGTTCACGGTGGCGACGAGCACCTGGCCGAGCCGGTGAGCTTCCGCGCGGCCGTCACCTTCGCCGACCGCGGCGGCTCGACGTTCGTCGTGCTGCGCTCGACCTTCGCGTCCGCCGAGGCGCTCGCGCGGGTCGTCCGCGATTACCACGCCGACATCGGCGCGGTGCAGCACCTTGCGAACCTGGCGCAGTACGCCGAAGGGATGCGGGCATGAGCATGCCGTGGGCGGTGGTTACTTCGCTTCGACGATCGCGCGGATGCCGGCGAGGCCCTTCTCGAAGTCTCCGCCGACGAGCTTGTCCATGTCGACCAGCATGCAGAACGCCTTACCGACGAAGCCGTTCGTGCCGGTCATGGCCCAGCGGACGGACGTGCCGCCGTTCTCGGGCCAGAAGGTGAATTCCGTGGAATGGGTGGCGCGCATGGGGCGGAAGAATTCCAGCTTCATGCGGATGAGTTCGTGGGGCCGGGATTCGAGGATGGTCATGCGACCGGCGCCGACCTGCTTGTTGCCGTTCCAACTCATGACGGCACCGGTGCCGGCCGGCTCGCCCTCGTGCGTCTCGGTCGCGTTCGGGTCGAGCTTCGCCCACGGCGACCACGCCTGCCAGAGGTGCAGGTCGTTCACTTGCTCGAAGACCCGGTCGGTCGGCGCGGCGAACGTTGCCGACCTCGCGATGCGGAACTCTCCGGGCCGGCGTGAGACGACGACAAACAGAACGACGAACAGGACGACGACAACGCCGGCCACGACGAGCAGACTGTCGAGCAGCACGGGAACCTCCTCGTCCGGTCACTTCGCCGCGGCGTCGATCATGCGGATGTATTGCTCGGCGATCGCCCGCTGAGGCAGGTAGGCCGGCAAGTCGATCTTCTCCGGCTTGAGAGCCTGCTGAAATCGATAACGGGCCTCGGAGGGCTTGCCTTCCAGCAGCAGCAGGACACCGCGGTGGATGTAGAAATCCACGTGGGTCTGCCATTTATTGACGCTGAACTGGATCGCGCCTTGTCCGAGCGTGCCGATACCGCCGACCAGCCCCATCAGGTGTGGCGTTCCGATGTAGCGGTCGAACTCGCGCAGATCGGGCTTTGCGGTGGCAACGCGGACGAACCCGCGTTCGATGTCGTTCATCGTCAGCATCTTCATGGACTCTTCCATGGCCACGCCCACGCGGGTAAAATCGCCGCGGAGGTGGAGCAGGTCGGAGCGCATGCCGACGACGAACCGGGAATAGGCCTCGGCCTGCGGCCGCTTGGCGGGATCCTCGGCGAGCTTTTCCAGGCTGTCTTCCAGCTCGCGAAGGAAGTAATCGGCATCGTCGAGCCGACCGAGTTCCAGATACACATCGATCATCTGCAGGATGAGTCGGATCGGATCCGGCCCCAGGGCATCGGGCCAGGCATCCTGGAATTTCGCTTGGGCCCGACCGTACAGCCGTAGCTCCACGGCGGCCTGGATTTGCTGGTGGAGATCGCGATTCTTCAGTTGCTCCAACCGGTCGTTCGCTCGGGAAGTCAGCACGTCGAGTTGGTTGGCCTGCCGTTCGAACTCCTTCATCATCGCTTCCGCGCGTTTGCTGTCCCGCGCCGCCAGTTCGGTGCGGGAGAAATAGCGGCGGACGAGCGAGAAGACTTCGGACATGGATTCGGCGAGGGGCGGCCGGCGTTCGTCACCGCTCGCGGCATAGAGTCGGAAGAGCCAGAAGGCGGATTGATAGGCGAGCGGGGCGCTCCCGGGCCGGATGGATTCCGGCGGCTCGATCCGATCGAGATAACCCCGTAGGCCCGCGATCTCCAGCTTGCGTTTGAGGTCGTCGCGCAGTCCGGGGATGGACGCAGGCACGCCCTGGTCTTCCGGCCCGCGACCGAACCCGCCGGCATAGGCCAACACAAAATAGGAATCGGGGTAGTCGGGATTTTCGGCGATCGCACGGTAGGCGGCGCGCAAGGCGAGGTAACGGTATGCGGTCGTGAGATCGTCGGGGCGATACGTCAGATTCTGTGCGACCTGGGCAAGCGGGTAGCTGCCGACCGCGGCCCCGGCGACGGGCCAGACCACGGTTTTCTGGAAGAAATCCAACTCCGCGTGCTTGATCGCGATCTCGTTCCAGATCGTCGCGTCGAGCGCTTCGAGCGGAGGGGGCTTCGGCGGGTCGAGGACGAAGGGATCGAGGAAAGTCGGTTCGGTCGGAATGCGCCGCTGGCCCGGCTGCGGTTCCTTCGCGGGCTGGGCGAGATCGGGATGGAACGCCAGCCGGACTGGATTGAACGCCAGCGCCCGGAATCGGTCGAGGTCGTAGCGTTTGGCGCTGCGGTCGCCGAGAACGATGCAGCGGCCATCGACATGCCAGAGCGAATGCGTGCCGGTGAAGGACGAAAGCTGATAGAGCGGCGCGGTGTCCACGCGTTGGGCCGGCGGCAGCGTCTTGCCGGTATAGATGACATAGGTCGCGTCGAGCGCGTGGCAGTATTCCCGGAAATTCGCGATCTCGACTTCTTCGATGGTTTCGCCGGGCTGGCGATCGAGGAAGATCCGCCGTGCCTTGATGAACGGTTCCAACTCCGGCAGGTGGAAGCCGTGCCGGCTGTTCACCAGGACTTTTTCCTTGGGCGCAAACCAGGCAATGTGGTTGGCGAGCTCGAAATTGATCGCGACGCCGCGATAGTCGTCGGGCATCGTTCCCGCGTCGCGCCAGCGTTGCAGCAGTTCGGCCGTGCGTTTCAAGCCCGGGTCGGGTTCGACGCCCCACGCGCAGCGGCGGACCATCGAGGGATGGTTTGCGGGTGGGACCAACCAGCCGGGGTAGGCCGCGGCCACGAGCATCAAGGCAAAGGGAAACGCGATGAGTCGCCCCACGCTCGCGAGCATGAGCAGGAGCTTCGCCCGCGGGCCGTCGGGCGGGCCGAGTTGGATCCGATCAACGAGGCCCCCCAGCGCAATGGCCAAGATGGGAACCGCCACCACGGCGAACGCGAGGATGAGCGTGTGATGGACGAGCGCGAGGCCGGCAAACGCGATCCAGAGCAGCAGGTGGGCGACGCGGAGCCGCGCATAGCCGAGGGCAAGGACGAGTCCGCCGCCGAACAGGAGTCCGGCGAACGCAAGGCCGTTTCCGTTCCACCCCCGGCCCGTGAGCCGCAGGTAAAGCCGCTCGTTCAGAGGCGAAAGGGAGATGGTCGCCGTCTCGTAATCGGATTGATAGTTCGGCGGCAGCGAAAGGCCCAACTCCACGGGCACCTGCCAGACGCGAACATGATGCGGCGTCAGGCTGGCGGCGACGACGCCCACGCCCAGCGCCAGGGCCAACTGGCTGACGGAAGGGATACCCGCCTCAGGGTCCGTCGCACGGAACATCCGCTGCAGCAACTCGCCCACGAGGACGATCGCGAGCGCCAGAGGACCAAGCACGAACCATGCGTCGCACGAGGCCCAAACCCAGAACAGGATGCCGAGACCGATCAGATTCGTACGCGCCCCCGCCTTCCAATCGCGCCCCAGCACGATCACCAGTGTGCAAGCCAGAAACAGCGCGTTGAGCAGAAAGGGGCGTAATGTGGCCAACGGTGCCGTGGCGACCACCGCGACGGCAGCGGCCCCCACCCACGGCCACAACGTCTGACCCGAACGCCGGATCGCGAACAGCAGCGCGAACGACAACGCGAAGAGGAACGCCTTCACCGCCACGATCACGAATCCGGTCGGATCGGCGTTGTACAGCAGGTACATCCCCGTCGAAGCGAGCCAGTTGTGATTGACCCAGACCCGGCCTTCCGTGGCGTAGGAAAAGGGGTCGGTTCCGAAGCGGTACGAACCGTTCAGCAGCGCCCGTCCACTCGCGTAATTCAACCATTGATCGCTGTTGCGCGCAATGTGGGACGCGATCATGAACGCGGCGACGAGCACAAGCATCGCCATCGCGGCATCGACCGATTTCACCCATTGCGGCCAGCTCGCCACACTCGGTGCGGTCGGCGCGGCGGCCGGGGCGGACGGCTCCACCGGCGGATCAATCGGCGTGGGTGCTTTCACGAAGGCCTCGGCGGCGCGGCAGGGATTGGCGAAAAGTCACGGTAGATACGCCGCGCGGGTCGGTCAAGTTCACCGGGACCCCGTTGGACGGGTCTCGACCGTCCGGACCGCCGGACGCGGAGAGGGAGTAAATCGCCCGAACCAGCCGTACCGCACCGGCGATCGGGGGCCAAAGGTTTCCGGCGTCTGCTGCGGCGAATAGATGGGAACGGGCTGCTTGTGATGGCCCAACACCCGGTGAACGCCGGGCGCGGTCGGACCGTTCGGAAGCTCGTGATAGTGCCAGTCATGGGATGATTGGGCCATCGTCGGGCCGGCCAAGCTGATTCCGATGCCCAAGGCGAACATTTTCAAATACATGGCGGGATCCATTCCGGATGATTCGCTCATCGGCCGAAATGCCTTGCGGCGACAATCGGGAGCACCGGTCCGGCGGCGTCTCAAGTGGGGAACGGTCGGCACAACCGGCACGACCGCGCCGACTGCTCAGGGAGCCGGTTCCACCGTCACACGCAGCGGCTTCGCTCCCGCTTTTACCCGATCCGGGTCCGGTCCGCACGAAATGATTTGATCCGCCTTCAACTCCGCCAATTCCATCGCGCCGGTCCAGACGATCGCGCGATCGGACTTATGGGCTTCCAGCATGAGCTGGACGCAACGCTCCACCGTGTAGCCGAAGACCTTTCGGAGTACGGCGGCCACGTATTCCATCGTGTTCACGTCATCGTTGTGCAGGATGACGGAGTACGGCGGCTGCCGTTGCGTACGGTTCGCCGTCTCTTCGCTCGGCCGGGTGATCGTGGAAGCGGGCATGGCGTCTCATCTCGCGGAACTTCGATATTCTACCGCGAGATGCGACGCCCGCCACCGGGACCGACGACGTGGCGGACATGGTCCGCATCATTTTTTCGGTGCGGTCGCACCGGCCGGCTGCACCGGCTGTTGGTGCTGCCGCAGCACGTCCTCCGCCAGTTCGCGGCTCGACTTCTCGAAACGCCACTGCGACGGCGGGCCGCTCAGCAGCACCGCCGGGTTCGCCGCCTTGCACAGCTCCGCGAACATCTTCGGGATCTCGGCCGTCAGCTTCAGATCGTACGCTTCCTTGTAGAGCTTTTCCTTCACGTCCGCATACTTCACCTTCGAATCCGGCGGCAGCGTCTTGAGCAGTTTCATCACCATGTAGCCCTGCTGCGTCTCGAAGATGTGGCTGACCTCGCCTTCCTTCAGTTCGAAGGCCACCTTTTCAACGATCTTGTCCTTGTCATCGCCGATCTGGAAGCGGGCGATCGGCTTGATTTCGCCGGCCGTGGACGCCAGCCCCGCGTTCGCCTGCGTCCGCGCGGTGGCATCGAACTCCGAATCGCTCTTGCGGATCAGTTCCCAGGTCTTCGTGATCGATTTGAAATCGTCCCCCTTCGGCCAGATGATGATCTTCACGGCCTTCTTCTCGCCGTACTCGCGCTCGAAGATGCGCTGCACGTCGGCCTCGGCCACCACCACGCGCTTCGACTCCTCGCACATCTTGCCGAGCAGCAGCCGCGGGCGGACGACGTCCTCCATCCACTCGTAAAAGGTCTTGTTGTACTTCGGCAGCAGGAGGTTGATGAAATCCTCCTTGCGGATCGGCGGGTTCGAGATGTTCAGGTCCGCCTTGAAAGCGGCTTCCATCTCCTGCGGCGTGACGGTGATCTTGCGCCGCTTCGCCTCTTCCTCGATGATCATCTTGTTGACGAGGAGTTCGACCTTTTCGTGGCCGCCGCGGGCGATGAGGAATTCGGCGAGGTCGGCACGGGTAACCGGGACGGTGTTGTAGATGTAGGCGACGGGTCGGCTGCCGTAGTCCTTCGACTTCGGGTCGACGAGCGTCGGTTCCGGGGACGGTGCGCCGAGCGGCGATTGCGTCATGGCCCGCTGCGCCATCGCCCCGACACCGACCGCCAAGGCCCCGGCCAATAGCAACCGCTTGCGGAAAATCGTCGCCATTCTCGTCCCTCGCACGAAATAGACTGAAGTCGGTTCGGCGAAATACCGACAACGGTCGTTTCGTGCAAGGGGAAATGCCCCGGTCGATCGCAGTTACTTGACCCAGGTGCCGTTCTCGATGATGCCGTGGTGGCCGTTGCCGGAGTGGTCCGTCAGTTTGGTACCCGTGCCTTCGTCGAAATGGTACTGAGCGACAGTGTCGGCATCGGGCTTCCAGGCGTTCTCCGGCGCGAAGGGTTTCGTATACCGCACGGACTTCGAGACGCGCAGGGCGTGCATCGTGCCGTGGAAGTATCCTTCGGGGGAATCCTTCGTGTGCTTGCCGATGAGCGCCGGCGGAGTGATCCCAACGAGTGAGCCGATCCGCGCGATTTTGATTCCGTCCGATCGTCCGTTGAGAAACAGCTCGAATTGACTCGCGGTCGCCACAGCGGCGACATGGACGCGTTCGCCGGGCTTGAGGGTGCTTCGCCCGTAGTCGCTGACCCATTCCTTTGGCGACTTGAACCCGATGCCGAAGCTCCCCTTCTCGCTCAGGCCGATCCCGCCGCCCGGTTCGCCGAACAGGAACAGATGCCGCGATTTCCCGGTGACTGTTTCCGGTGTGATCCAGGCTTCGATCGTATACGGGAATTCGCTCCCGCCGAGCGCGGTGGGAATCTTGACGTACGTCGACTTGCCGTCGAACGCGAGGCCGCGGGTTTGGCTGGCGCGCGGTTCGATCACTCCGCCGTCCCATTCGATCTTGCACAACGGCAACGCCGCCGCTAGCTTTTTCACGCCGGCGTCCGTCACGGCCGTCTTGCCGAGCGTGAGGTGGCGCAGGCTCGGGCACGCTTCGAGAGCAGTTAACCCCTTGTCCGTGATCTTCGTGCTGGAGAGGTGCAGAGTCGCGAGCTTCGGGCAGGACGACAGCGCCGCCACCGCATCATCGTCGACGGCGGTATTGTGTAGGTTCAGATCGAACAAGGTCGGGTGTTTCGCGAATGCCTTGGCCGACGCATTGGTCACTTTCGTATTGGCCAAAGTGCAGAGATTCAGCTTTGGCAATCCGGCCAGTTTGATCGCCCCCGCGTCCGTCACGTTCGTATTGGCGAGGTGAACGTCGGTCAGCGTCGGGATGGTTGCGAGATGCGCCGCCGTTGCGTCGCCGACTGGCGTGCCGGTCAGGATGGCGACGAGCAATTTCTTGTCCGGGACAGTCTTTACGATCTCGGCATCGGTCACCGCGGCACCGTTCGGAAGTTCGATCCGCAGGGTCGCGAACGGCACCGTCGGCAGGTCCGAAACCACACTCACGGCCTGCACACTGCCGCCGGACAGAACGTACACGGTCCCCTTCAATCGCAACACCCAATCCGCGAGTGCGCGGTCGGGATCGGTAGGATCCTCACCCGGCGTCTCCGGTGCCACGGCTCCGCCGAGTTTCGCCGCCAGATTCGCCAACTCCAACTTGGTCGCGGGGCGCACACGTACCGATCGGATCGTGGAATTCGTCGTATCGGCACGGCCAGTGAACTGGATCGTGGCGTTCGCCGACGCGGGTGTCACGCGAAAGACGTCACCATCCCCCCGTGCGAGGCCCGTGCCGGCAGGGGACGCCACCAGTGTCAGGCGGCAATTTCGATCAATCTTTGCCTGCGTGGCCCGCGCGAAGAACTTGCCGTTCTGAACGCGCACCATTCTTGCGAAACCGACCCCGTTCTCCTCCCAGAGCCGCAGTTCCGGACGGAAGTCGCTCGAATCGCCAAGTTGAACGGAGAGTTCCCCAGTGCCTCGCAAATCCAGTTCCAAGTCGAGCGCGAATTCCTTCGCCTCCACGCGCGGGAAGCGGATCGTGCCACGGCCGCGGACTTCCGCAAGAACTCCCGGTGCGTTCCACGCCGGTACGAACTCGGTCGCCGGCAACGGATCGCGGTTCCCGGGCCACTCGGCCGCAAATTCGAGTTTCGGCGCATTCGGATCCGCAGCGGCCTTCGGCACATCCAGCCGCAGCACGCCGATGGTGCCGTTCGGGTTCGCCGTCAACAGGTGTCGACCGTCGGGGGCGAATTCGAGGGCGGTGGGTGCCACCGGGAAGCTCCACTCCTTCAACTTCGTCTTCGTCGTGTAGTCCCACAGGGCGACCGAACCGCGGTCCTTATCGGTGGCAACAGCCACCCACGGCAGCGACGGGTGCAGGCTCATGCCTTTCGAGAGATACGTTCCACCGCCCGCGACGACGAAACTGTCCTGGAGTACCGCCGTCTTGTCGCTGACCCTCCAGACCTGCACGCGCTGGCCTCGCGTGGCGACCATCGACTTTCCGTCCGGCGTCCAGACGATGCGATACACGTTCTCATCGCCAGCCTGTATCCCGCCGGCACCCGCTTCGCAGAGCTTTTTCGGTTCCTTCCCGGTCACGTCCCAAATGAAGGCGCGGTGGTCGTTGCCACCCGTCGCCAATCGTCGCCCGTCGGGGCTGAAGGCGACCGTATGCACAGCCGCATCGTGAGCGGAATAGTCCCAAAGTTTTTTTGCTGGTGTCGCCGTAATGTCAGAGGCTACGATCTTTCCCGCTTGCGTACCGAAGACCACCGTGCGCCCATCCGGTGAAGCCGCCACGGAACCGGCGATATCGGTACTTAGTGTTTCCAGGAGATCGCCCTTGGCGCGATCCCGAACGACCACCGATTTTTCGACCACGACGACGCGCTTACCGTCATGAAGCAGGGCCGCTTGCGGCCGGTCGTATGTGTGTTGGGCCGTCTCGTACGCGATGGTCGCTTGAAGCGTGCGTGTATCCCACACCCGGACCGTGCGGTCGGTGCCGAGCGTGAACAGTTGGGTCAGGTCGTTTGAAAGCGCCATCGAGGTGATCGGCCCGATCGGCCCCGTCGGCAGCGGGATCGCCGGCTGGCCGGTTTTGGCGTCGTAGCTGCGCAGCACGCCGTCGCCGCCGTTGAGGAGCATCGCGCCGAACGAGACGACATGCGAACCGGTGCTGTTGAAGACCGCTTCGCCGTAGCCATTTTGGGATGACGTCGGCGGCTCGATAGTCGCGACAGACTTTCCGGAAGGAAAATCGAGGATCAGGTAGTTGTTGCTGCGGCCGCCGACAACGATCCGTTTGCCATCCTTCGAAAAGGCGAGGCTCTGGCCGTTCCCAGGAACGGTCTGAGGAACCTCAAGAATCGCCTTGCCGCTCTCGGTGTCCCAGCATCGCAGTCCCGCGTTGCCTTGGGGTCCTGTCGAGGCGGCGACATGTTTGCCATCCGGCGAGAAGGCGATCCGCGGATCGGCCCCCGCGGCGACATTCGCTTCCCAGCGTGGAACGAGGCGATCGGCTTCGATCTTCCAGACCCGAACCTGATTGTTGTGATGGATCGCGACGTGCGATCCGTCGCGCGAGACGGCCGACAGAAAATACCCCGTGTCCCCGTTGGCTTTCGCCTCGTACACGATCTTCTTGGCTGTCAAATCGTAAATCACCAGCCGACCACCGAATGAATTTCCATTGCCCGGAATCGCCCACGGTTGACCGCCCGGACCGAAACATGGAATTCCATTCGAGGCACGGCCATTCAGAAGCATCTCGAAGACTTCGAGCGGCCGACCCGTTTTCGCATCCCAAAGGCGGAACTTCATCTCGGCTGTATCGCCGCAGGAGAGAATCCGTTGCCCGTCGGGCGAAAAACAGAGCGCAGTTACGGGTCGCGTATGTCCGACCAAGGGACCGATGGGGAGTTTGAGCGTGTCGGCGCTCCAGAGTCGGATGACTTTATCGCTGCCGCCCGTGGCAATGATCTTCCCGTCGGGCGACACGGCCAGACACATCCCTTCGCCCCAGTGCCGAGCATCGGCCGATCCGAACTGGCCGACCAGTTCCTTGGGCAGCTTTTCAAAGCGCAGGCTCTCCGGCAGTTTGGCCCCGTCGAGCGCGTCGAACGGCGACGGGCCGTTCCACGCCAGCGGGACGAGCGGCATCGCAGACGCAGCAGAGCCTTCGAGCCGCAGGACATAGACCGTGCCGTTCGGGTTGGCGACGGCGAGGTGCCGGCCGTCGGCGGCGAAGGCAAGGTCGGATGGTCGGGCGGGGAATTGCCAGGACTTCGCGAGCGTACCGTCGGCCGGGTTGTAGAGGAACACCTTGCCGGACTTCTGGCCTATCACGGCAACCCATTTCCCCGTCGGATGGTAGGCCAACACCTGATCCGCAAAATATTCTCCTTCGGTTTGCACCTCGTGGGGCTTCTTCCGTGCGGCCTTAGTGTCGATCGACCAGAATGAGAGATTCGCGCCCTGAACGTACGCGAGGCTCTTGCCGTCCGGCGCCCAAGCGACGGCGTAGGGCGTGCCGGTCGTTTCGATTTCAAAGAGCTTCTTCGGAGCTCCGTTGGCCACGTCCCAGATCGCGGCCTTGTCTTGCCCTTCGGTTGCCAGCCGTAGGCCGTCGGGGCTGAACCGGACCGTACCGCTTGCATGGGATTCGGTGGACACGGAGCCGACGCGGACCGCAGGTGTCGCGGCGACGTTCCAGAGCTGCAGCGATTCGTCCCGCATACCGATCGCGAGGCGCTGGCCGTCCGCTGACAAGTCGGCGGTCATCGCGAGGGTGGTGTTCAAATCTTGGATCACTTCGCCAGTGGACAGATCGCGGATGGTCGTCGATTTTTCGAGCACGACGGCACGTTTGCCGTCCGGGAACGGCAGGACTTTCCGTGTCGGATAGACGCCGAGCGGCGTCAGTTCGATCGGCTTGCCCGACTGGCCCGTTGCCGAGTTCCAAACGTGCAGTCGTTGCGCCGCGTCGTGCGTGATGAGGGATTTCAGATCGGGAGCGAACGTGACCGATTCGAGGCCGGCAACGCGATCGGTCGCGGGGCCGATCGGCGTGCCGGTCTTGGCGTCGTAGCTGCGCAGGATGCCGTCGCCGCCGGCGGCGTGATGAACGCCAAAAACGATCAAGCGCGACCCGTCTGCATTGAAATCAAATTGGTAGTGGGATATAGATTGGTACGGGATTTTGCAGACCGTTCGACCGCTGGGCAGTTCTAAAACGTGGAACTGCGAACCGCCACCGCCAACGGCGATTCGAGAGCCATCCGGAGAAAACGCGACGTCTAGACCGTAACCTTGACAGACATTTTTCGAGACGAGAACGGATTTTCCCCCCGCAGTGTCCCACACGTGCAAATCGATGGTGTCGCTGGGGCCTCCCGAGGTCGCGGCCAGCCACTTACCGTCGGGCGAAAACGCCAACCAATTGTCGCCGCCCGGCATCATCTCGTTCCACGAGTGCAATCGGTTGCCGGTCTTCGCGTCCCAGATCTGAACGTGCCCTGAGTGAAGCGTGGCGAACCGCGTCCCGTCCGGAGACAGCGCCGTCCAGATGCCTCCTTTCGCCGGATGACCCTTGAGTTCCAAAACCGTGTCGCTGGTTTTGAGATCGACGATTTGTACTGTCCCATTCGTGCGATTTGCGTCAAATGTCGCTGCCAGCAAGCGACCTTCGGGAGTTATGATCGGAAGACCGGTGATGGTTTGATCCTTGTCTTTTGGTGCGAATCGCTCCACGATGGCCCTCTTGCCGAGATCGCAGAGGGCGTAATCCGTAGCCCCGGTCGCCGCGCCAACGAGCGTGAGGATATTTCTTCCATCCGGGGAAAACGCGATTTGGTTTACCGTATTCTTGAGTCCGACAATTTCGCCGCGAGACTGCAATGTCGTCGCGTCCCACAATCGGATCGCGTCGGAGCCCCCTGTCGCGAGGATTTTTCGATCCGGCGAAATCGCGAACGCGGAGCCGACGCCCCAGTGCCGCGCAGCGTGCGTGCCGTATACGGCGACCAGTTCCTTAGGCTGCCACGCGAACCGCTCCGCGGTCGGAATCTGCGCCGGGTCCAGCGCGTCCAGCGGCGACGGCCCCTGCCACGCCAGTGGCACGATCGGCGCGGCCGACGGGATCGCCGACGGCGGCGGTTCGACCTTCGGCTTCGGCGGCGGACGCTGCACCACGACGCGCACCGTCGACTTGTTGTTCCGTGTGATCTCGAACTTGTTCACGTTCAGCTTCAGGCCGTCCTTCTCCACCATGTCGATCGTGTAGTTGTCGCCGACCTTCAGCACGAACTCGCGGCCTTTCGATTTGTCCACGATCGTCGCGCCGCCCTGTTTGACCGTGATTTCCACGTCCGGATCGGTCGACTCGATCACAAGCGTGCCCTTCGGCGTCATGATCGAGATGATCTGCGGTATCAGCGCCGCGACCACGAGCAGGAACAGCCCGAGAGCAATCAACGGCCACTTGGGAAGCGGCTTCTTCGCGGCGGCGGGGATCGCCGGCAGCGAACGCGTCGAGTTGTGGCGCGTCACGACCTCGTTCGGCTCCGTGTCCAGTTCCGCGAACGGATCGATCGGAGCGGAGGAAGCGGCGTACGTCGTCGTCGGCAGAGCATCCAGCGGAATGACCTGCATCGGCAGCGAGATCGCGGCGGCCGTGCCGAGCTGGATTTGTTGCAGCCGCTCCGCCACCTCATCCGCGGATTTCGGCCGGTTCTGCGGCTTCTTCTCCAGCATCTCGTGGATGAGTTTCGCCAGCGGTTCGGGAATGTCGGGGTTGAGTTCCCGCACCGGCGGCGGATCGTCGGCGATGACGGCGGCGAGCATCGCCATCATCGTGTCGCCGTGGAACGGCATGGTCCCGGTGGCGAGGCGGTAAAGGACAACGCCGAGGCTGAAAAGGTCGGCGCGGAAGTCGGCCTTGGCACCCCGGGCCTGTTCGGGCGGCATGTACGCCGGCGTGCCGACGATCACGCCCGTCGCCGTCAGTTCGCCGTCGACTTTTTGGTCTTCGGTCGGCTTGGCGAGGCCGAAGTCGAGGATCTTGACTCGGCCGTTGGGCGCTTCGAGCCAGATGTTGCCGGGCTTGATGTCGCGGTGGATCAACCCGACCGAATGCGCGGCCGCAAGGCCGAGCGCCATCTCGCGGCCAATGCGCAGGAGTTCGCCGAGGGGCAGCTTCGGGTTCTTTTTGAGATAAATGTCGAGCGGGTAGCCTTGGAGCAACTGCATCGCCATGAACGGCGTGCCGCCGTGTTCGTCCGCCTCGTAGATGGTGACGATGTGGTCGTGGGTGATGCCAGCGGCGGCGCGGGCCTCGCGGAGAAAGCGGTTCTTGGAACTGGCGACGGCGGCGTACTTCGGCAGCATCACCTTGAGCGCCACCTTGCGTTTGAGGCGTTCGTCGAAGCCGAGGTAGACCGCGCCCATGCCGCCGCGGCCGAGCTCGCGCAGCACGCGATAGGGGCCGAGCGTGCCGAGTTCGTCGGGGCTTTTCCGCGCACCGAACGTCGGGCCGGCCTCTGGTGCCGTGGCCGAGACGACATTCGCGGTTTCGTACGCTTCGCTCTGCGCGATGTCGGCCGTCTGGTCCGCCGGCGGCGAATCGGGCACGGTTTTGGGTTTATCGGCCATGCGGAGAGGGTCCTGGGCAACCGGAGCATTGTAATCTTTCACAAACGATTGCTCAACGATCTTGCTTTCCCGAAATGCCTCGTTATGGTCGGCCGGCAATTCCTCGGGAGTAGCTACCATGCGCAGCACGGCGATGGGATTGTTGGCGGTCGTGGCACTGACAGGTTCGAAACCGGCGGGATCACCGCCGCTGGACACGGGCCGGGAGGGCACGCCGATCGAGCGCGAGTTCCACCTCGCTCCGCCGCCGGAGCCGCGCGCGACCGAAGGGGTGCCTGTCCTGCCGAAATCACCTGGGAAGTCGGAGTTTTCGGCGATCGGCCAACTGGCGTTTCCCTGGCTCGCGATCGTGTTCGATCAACGATGAGCCGCGTGTTCCTTCGCGAGGCGACGCAGGCGCGTGCCGATCAGTAACGTGACGACGGCCCAGACGCTGCCGTACAGGATCGGACAGAATCGCGGCACCATAGACATGACGGGGATGAGCAGGAGGAAGGTGATGCCGACGAGGTAGCAACCGCCCCAGAACATGGCGCCGAGCGAAAAGAAGGCGACGGCGGAGGCCCCGCAGATCGCCTCGTAGAAGGCGGGGCTTTGAAAGCTCTCCTCACCGGGGTTCAAGCCGAGATTCACGAAGAGCATGCCGGCGACGACGATGAAGCTACCCCAGACGGAGAGCATGTGCTGTTCGGCGGGGTTCGCGGGCCAGATGCGGCCGTTGCCATAGTAGAGGAAAAGCGAAATGCCGATGATCGGTCGCAACGCATAGGCGGGCAGGACCCAGGTCGCGGGCCATTCCTGGAACCGGACGTAGGTGGCGTACACTTCCGGCAGAAAAATCACCGGGGCCAGCCAGAGGAAAAACCCGGCGTACGGGACGAATTGCTTGTCGTGGTGGCTCTTTTCGAGCATCCAGGCAACGCGTTCGACAGCGTTGAGTTGCCGAGCGGAGATCGATTCGCCGCAGAGGAACCGTCGGAGGTCCTCCGCGAGTTCGCCCGCATTCGCGTAGCGCTGTTCGGGGTCTTTCGACAGGCATTTCCGGCAGATGGTTTCGAGGTCGCGCGGGGCGTCCTTCCCCGAATCGGAGAGTGACGGCGGATCGTGGTGGATCACCTTCTGCAACAGGTCCTGCAGGCTCTCGGAAGCGAAGGGCGGCTTGCCGGTGAGAAGTTCGAAAAGGATGACACCGATGGCGTAGACGTCCGCGGGCGGGCCGACATCCTTGGCATTGCCGGACGCCTGTTCGGGGGCCATGTAGTTCGGCGTCCCCATGATGGCGCCGGTGTTGGTGTGGTCGTGTTCGGTGTCGAGGCGTTTCGCGAGGCCGAAGTCGCCGACCTTGGGGTTGCCGTCGTCGTCGAGGAGGATGTTGCCGGGTTTCAGATCGCGGTGGACGATGCCGGCGTCGTGGGCGCTCTCGACGGCGCGGGCGATCCGTTCCACGATCTCCGCCGCGGCATGTGCGGGCAGGGTCCGCCCCTTGGTCTTGCGGGCAAGGGAGCCCCCCTCGCAGAGTTCCATGCTGAAGTACGGCAATCCGTGGTGCTCGCCGACCTCGTAGACCTGCACGATGCCGGGGTTCTTGAGTTGGGCCGTCGCTTCGATCTCCGTTCGGAAGCGGACGCGTTCGGCTTCACCGGCGTGGCCGCCGCCGAGGATCATCTTGAGCGCCACGGTGCGGTTGGCGGCGATCTGCCGGGCGCGGTAGACCACGCCCATGCCCCCGCGGCCGATCTCGCCGAGGATCTCGTAGCCCGGCACCGATTGCTGGCCGGCCGTGAGCGCCGCCGCCAGCGCGAGCTGCTCGCCCGTTTGCATCACCGTGCGGGTGTGTTCCTCGGGCTGATAGAGCTGCGTGGTGTGCGTCGGCGGCGCGGATTCGTGGGTGGTATCGGCCATGGCGTCCGCGGGCGGGAAAAAGGACGATGGCGGAATTGTATCGACTCAATCCGGCCGCTTGGCTCCACTTTCCCGCTCCAAACCGAATCCGCGCGGCGAATTCCATGCGACTCTCGGATTTTCTCCAAACGCCCCGTATAACACCAGCATCGGATTGTCCACCAACGACTCAGCGGAACGGAAATCGCTTCCGCACTCATAAACGACACGGCAGGTTCTGGAATGGCCTCTCTCACCGCACCGGCCGGGGCAGCCCCCGCGTCCTCGGCCGCCGCCTCTCGCAATGGCACCCACACCGTCCAGGAAGTCGAATCGATCACCATCCGATTCTGCGGCGACTCCGGCGACGGCATGCAGCTCGCCGGCACCCGCTTCACCGATACCGCCGCGATCCTCGGCAACGACATCGCCACCTTCCCCGACTTCCCCGCCGAAATCCGCGCCCCGGCTGGCACCCTCGCCGGCGTCTCGGGCTTCCAGGTCCACTTCTCCAGTAACGACATCCACACCCCCGGCGACGTGCTCGACGCCCTCGTCGTCATGAACCCGGCCGCCCTCAAGACCAACCTTCGGGACCTCAAGAAGGGCGGCATCCTGATCGTCAACACCGACGCCTTCGCCCAGAACGACCTCGACAAGGCCAAGTACAAGAGCAACCCGCTCGAAGACGGCTCGCTCGCCGGCTACCACGTCGTCCGCGTCGCCGTCTCCAAGCTCAACAAGGAAGCCGTGCGGGAATGCGGCCTCAGCCCCCGCGAACAGGACCGCTGCAAGAACTTCTTCGCCCTCGGCCTCGTGTACTGGCTCTACGAACGACCGCTCGAAGCCACTATCAAGTGGCTCAAAGACAAGTTCGGCAAGAAGCCCGACCACAAGCCGGTGCTGGACGCCAACACCGCCGCCCTCAAAGCCGGATACAACTACGGCGAGACGGTGGAACTGCTGCCCGTGCAGTACAAGGTCGCGAAGGCGAAGATCCCACCGGGCCAGTACCGCAAGATCACGGGCAACGAGGCCATCGCGATCGGTCTCGTCGCCGCCAGCCACGCGGCCAACAAGCAACTGGTCTACTCCGGCTACCCGATCACGCCGGCCAGTTCCGTTCTCGAAGACCTCAGCCAGCCGGAGATGCGCCGCCACGGCGTGAAGACGCTCCAGGCCGAGGACGAGATTGCCGCGATCGGCGTCGCGCTCGGCGCGAGCTTCGGCGGCGCCATTGGCGTCACGGGCACCAGCGGTCCCGGCATCTGCCTGAAGAGCGAAGCGATCAACCTCGCCGTCATGACCGAACTGCCGCTAGTCATTCTGGACGTCCAGCGCGGGGGGCCGTCCACCGGTTTGCCGACCAAGACGGAACAGGCGGACCTGTTGCAGGCCATGTTCGGCCGTAACGGCGAGTCCCCCGTCGCCATCCTGGCGCCGCAATCGCCCGTGGATTGCTTTGACATCACTTACGAAGCCGTCAAGATCGCAACGCGATTCATGTGCCCGGTCTTCGTCCTCTCCGATGGTTACATCGCCAACGGTTCCGAGCCGTGGAAGATCCCCGACGTGGCCAAACTGCCCAAGATCGAGATCATCCACGCGACCAAGCCGAACGCCGACAGCGCCAACGGCGCGGTCCACGAGCACGGCGAGGGTGAAGGCGGCGGTGCCGGCAAGTTCCTGCCGTACAAGCGGGACGAGTACCTCTCGCGCCCGTGGGCGATCCCCGGCACGCCCGGTCTCGAACACCGCATCGGCGGCATCGAGAAGCAGGACGTGACCGGCAACATCAATTACGAGCCGGCGAACCACGAACACATGGTTCACACCCGCTGGAAGAAGATCGAGAACATCGCGCTGACGATCCCGGACCTCGACGTGATCGGCGACGGCGACGCCGACCTGCTCGTCATCGGTTGGGGTGGCACGTACGGCAGCATCACGACCGCGGTCGACCGCGTCCGCAAGTCGGGCAAGAAGGTCGCGCAGGCGCACCTCCGCTACCTGAACCCGATGCCGAAAAACACCGAGGCGGTGCTGAAGCGGTTCAAGAAAATCCTCGTGCCCGAACTGAACAGCGGACAACTCTGCTGGCTGCTTCGCGCCAAGTACCTCGCGCCCGCCGAGGGGTACAACAAGGTGCAGGGCCGCCCGTTCCTCGTCAGCGAGATCGAAACCGCCATCGCGAACATGCTTTGAATTTCACCGCCCGCGGACCTTCGTCCGCGGGCTTCCTTCTCATACCTTCCATTACCATGAGTGCGACCGCTCTCCCGACCTTGTCCGTCAAGGAACTGACCACGGACCAGGAAGTCCGCTGGTGCCCCGGCTGCGGGGATTATTCCATCCTCGCGCAGATGAAAAAGGCCCTCGCCAACGTCGGCGTGCCGCGCGAGAAGATGGTGTTCGTGTCCGGTATCGGCTGCTCCAGCCGGTTCCCCTACTACATGAACACCTACGGTTTCCACACAATCCACGGCCGCGCGCCGACGGTCGCGACCGGTCTACGGCTCGCCAACCCCGACCTGCAAATTTGGGTCGTCACCGGCGACGGCGACGGGCTTTCCATCGGCGGCAACCACCTGCTCCACGTTCTCCGCCGGAACATCGACCTCAAGATCCTCCTGTTCAACAACGAGATCTACGGCCTGACGAAGGGCCAGTATTCGCCCACCAGCAGAACCGGCACGCCCTCCAAGACCAGCAAGACCGGATCGCTCGAAACGCCGATCCGGCCTCTCACGATCGCCATCGCGTCCGAGGCCACCTTTGTCGCGCGCACCGTCGACGTCGATGTGAAGCACCTGACCGAGACGCTGCAAAAGGCCGCCGCCCACAAGGGCGCCGCGTTCGTCGAGATCTATCAGAACTGCAAGATCTTCAACGACGAAGTCTGGGCCTACGCCACCGACAAGAGCGTGAAGGCGGACAACCTGCTCTACGTCGAGCACGGCAAGCCGATGGTCTTCGGCAAGGATCGCAACAAGGGGATCCGCCTGAACGGCCTCAAACCCGAAGTCGTGGAGATCGGCAAGGACTGCGGTCTTGACGACGTACTCGTTCACGATGAAACGACGGAAGATCCGACGCTCGCGACCCTCTTGAGCCGCATGGTCGGTCCGAAATTCCCGGAAGTCGTGGGCGTGTTCCGTTCGTTCCGCAAGCCGTGCTACGAGGAACTGCTGGACAAGCAGATCGCGGACATCACGGCGAAGAAGGGTAAGGGCGTCGTGGCCGACCTCTTCAAGGCCGAGGACGTCTGGACGGTCGAGTAAATCCTTCGCCATCCAACCATCCAAGAAAAACCCCCGGCCATCGTGCCGGGGGTTTTCGCGTTTGCGGTCCTTACTCACGCCGCACGGCGGAGGGATGGACTCATCGCCGCGAAGGCCGAGCAACGCTCGATCACGCGACGTTGTTGTTCGACAGTAATCTCCGGGAAGATCGGCAGCGAAACGACCGTCCGGCACGCATCCTCCGCGATCGGAAATTCCCCTTCGCGGTGGCCCAGATGCCGCACGCACTCCTGGCGGTGCAGGCCGAGCGGGTAATACACGTCGCACGAGATTCCACCTTCTCGCAGGAATTTCACGAGATCATCGCGGCGATCGACCGTCACGCGGACGGTGTATTGGTTGAAGGTGTGCAGCCGATGCGGCAGCGACGCGGGGCGCTGGAAGAAGCCATCGAGTCCCGCGCCGTCGATCATCTTGTCGTAGCGAGCCGCGGCATCGCGCCGCCCGGCGATCCACTCGTCGACCTTGGGCAGCTTGACGCGCAGAATCGCCGCGTGCAGCGTATCGAGCCGGGCGTTCCAACCCACGTATTTGTGGAAATACTTCACTTCGCTGCCATGGTTCCGGTAGGCGAGCAGTTTCTTCGCCAGTCGGTCATCGTTCGTCGTCACCAAGCCGGCATCGCCGAGGGTGCCAAGGTTCTTGCTGGGATAGAAGCTGAAGCAGTTGACCGCCCCGAAACTGCCGCAACGCCGGCCACGGTACACGGCGCCGAAGGACTGGGCCGCGTCTTCGATCACGGAGAAACCGTGCCGGTCGGCGATCGCCTGGATCGCGTCCAGTTCGGCGCATTGGCCGAAGAGATGAACCGGAATGACCGCTTTCGTGCGCGCGGTCACCTTCTTCGCGATTTCCTTCGGATCGATGTTGAAGCTGTCCGGTTCGATATCCGCGAAGACGGGCGTGGCGCCGCAGCGCAGCACCGAACCGAGCGTGGCGAAGAACGTGAATGGCGGCAGGATGACCTCGTCGCCAGGTCCGATATCGAGGGCGGCGAGGGCGAGCAGGATGGCGTCGGTGCCGTTCGCGCAACCGATGGCGTGTTTCGCGCCGCAGAACTCCGCCGTCTCCTTCTCGAATGCCGCCACGTCCGGCCCGTTGATGGCCAGTCCCGACGCCATCACGCGGGCCACGGCGGCGTCGATTTCCGGTTGCAAGGCCCGATATTGGGCGTTGACGTCGCACATCGGCACGGGCGCGGGGCGGTCGGACATCGCGGGAATCCTTTCCCAAGTTTCGGTAGTCGCGTTTTCTCGCATCGGGAATACGGGCAATCGGCCAATGATGTCAAGGCGGCTTCCATATTCTGAATCCAAACATCGATGACCACGAACGGCACCCCCATGAAACACCTGCTCGGGTTGGAACGGCTGTCCGCGGAAGAAATGACCGCAATCCTCGACCGGGCCGAGACCTACCTCGGCGTCGGCGTCGGCGATACGCCCAAGCGCGACGACCTCAAGGGCAAGCTCCTCGTCACGCTCTTCTTCGAACCGTCGACCCGCACGAAGATCAGCTTCCAACTCGCCGCCCGGCGGCTTGGCGGCGACGTGCAGGACTTCTCCCCCGGCGGCTCCAGCACCTCGAAGGGCGAGACCTTCATCGACACCGTCCGCAACATCGAGGCGATGGGGATCGACGCGGTCATCGTGCGGCACACCTCCTCCGGATCGCCGAAGATGCTCACGCGACACCTCCAGCCGCACGTCAGCGTCATCAACGCCGGCGACGGCAGCCACGAGCATCCGACGCAGGGGCTGCTGGACATCCTCACGATCCGCCAGCGCAAGGGGCGAGTCGCGGGGCTGACGGTCGCGCTTGTGGGTGACATCCTGCACAGCCGCGTGGCACGGAGCAACATCCACGGGTTGAAGAAACTCGGCGCGCACGTGATCGTTTGCGGGCCGCCGACGCTCGTACCGCCCGAAGTGGCGCAATTCGGCGTGGAGATCGCGGACGACCTGGACGAGGTCCTGCCTCGCTGTGATGTCGTGAACCTGCTGCGCGTCCAGTTCGAGCGGCAGCGCAGCGCGTTCTTTCCGTCCGTTGGCGAGTACGCGCACCTGTTCGGCATGAACGGGGAGCGGATGAAAGCGTCGAAACCGGATGTTTTGATCCTGGCCCCGGGGCCGATCAACCGCGGCGTGGAGATCACGCCCGACGTGGCCGACGGGCCGAACTCGGCGATTCTGCAACAAGTCGAGAACGGCCTCGCCGTGCGCATGGCCGTGCTGGCGCGAGCCTGCGGGCGATAAATCAGGGTTTATTACCCGGTTTCAATCCGCGGCCCGGTCGCGCCCCCGTTGGCTGGCCGTTCAACAGTACCGGTTCGCCGTTCACGATCACCGCGTCGATCCCCTCGCCATAGTGGAACGGATCGGTGTACGTCGACTTGTCGATTACGCGCTCGGCGTCGAAGACCGTCACGTCCGCCTTCAGCCCCGCCTTCAGGAGACCGCGATCGGCGAGGCCGAGTTTCGCGGCGTTCAGCGAGGTCATCTTCCGCACGGCGTCCTCGAGCGCGAGTACCTTTTTCTCCCGGACGTATACGCCAAGCACGCGGGGGAACGTGCCGAAGTTCCGCGGGTGCGGGTTCCCCCGGCGCAACGGGCCATCGATCGCATACGCGCTGCCGTCCGAGCCGATCGAGCACCACGGCTGTTTCATCGCCAGATTCATGTCCGCCTCGGTGTGGTGCTCGTACACCGTCGGAACCGAACCGCCCTCGGCGATCAGCAGGTCGAAGAACACGTCCAACTCGTCCGGGGTCGGCGACACGTCCTTCGTCTTCGCCGCGATTACACGGTCCATCGTCAGGCCTTCGTAGCTCCCCTTCCCGCTCACGAGCATGCGCGACCAGTCGCCGCCGACGGCGGTGAAGTGGTTGTACCAGCCGGGGATTCCCTCGCGGATTTCCTTCTTGAGGCGAGGTCGCAGCATCTGATCCTTCAGCCGTTCGAGCATCTTCGCGGTACCGCCCTCGTGCGCCCATGGCGGCACGATACTCGCGAGGTTGTTGTTCCCGCGCGTGTAGGGGTACACGTTCGCCTGCACGTTCACGCCCCGGGCGCGGGCGGCATCGATCAGAGCGATCAGCCGATCCATCTTCCCCCACAGTTTCTGGTCGGCGATCTTCAGGTGGATGATGTCCACAGGGATGCCGGCGCGTTCGCCGATCGCGATCGCCTCCGTCACGGCCGCGACGACGTCCGTCCCCTCGTGGCGGTTGTGCGTCGAATAGATGCCGCCGTGCTTCGCGACGACCTTGCCCAACTCGACCAGATCGTCCGTCGTCGCCAGCGACCCCGGCGGCATCGCCAGCATGCTGGATAGCCCGAACGCGCCTTCCCGCATCGCCGCGTCGAGCGTCGCCTTCATCGTTTCGAACTGCGCCGAGGTCGGCCGCGCGTGCGATTGGCCCATCGCCGACTGCCAGACGTTGTCAAGGCCGACGTACGTGGCCACGTTCACCGCAATGCCGTTCTTGCGAGTGACCAGGAAGTAATCGGAGAGCTTCTCGAAGCGTCCGCCACTCATGCGGCCCGGATACGGCGCGATCGAGTTCCCTTCGCCGAGGACTTCCGTCGTCACGCCCTGGCGGACCTTGCTCGGCGCGTTGCCGTCTTCGAGCAACAGCAGGTCCGAGTGCGAGTGCATGTCGATGAAGCCGGGGGCGACGACTTTCCCCTTTGCGTCAATCGTCTTCTTGGCGGTGCCCGTCACGCGACCGACGGCGACTATGGCATCGCCGCGGATGGCCACGTCGCCGTGGAACCATGGGTTGCCGGTGCCGTCGACGATCCGGCCGCCACGGATCAGGAGATCGTACTCCGGTTCGGCAGCGGCGAGCGGAGCCGCGAAAAGGAGAACGAAAGGTATCAGCCATTTCATGGCGCGGCTCGCAGCGGAAGGGAATCCCGCTGTTGTAGCGGCGAATGGAATAAAATGACGGAACAACTTTCTGGAGCTTCACCATGTCGACCGCTACCGAACTCGCCACCGCGTACCGCAAGGGTGCCGCCGACCTCCGCGTCGCCGTCGCCGGAATGAGCCGCGAACAAACGCTCGCCCGCCCCGTACCCGGCAAGTGGAGCACGCTCGAAGTGGTTTGCCACATCGCCGATTTCGAGCCGATTCTCGTGGAGCGGATGAAACGGATCATTGCGTTGCCGGAGGCCAAGCTGCTGGCGGCAGATGAGAATCTGTTCGTCGAAAAGCTGCACTACCACGATCGCGAGCTGCACGAAGAATTGGACGTCGTGGACGCCACCCGCACGGCGATGGCGCGCATCATCGCGAAGCTGACGCCCGAGCAACTGGAACGCAAGGGCGACCACAGCATCAAGGGGCCGGTGACGCTCGCATCCGTGATCCAGGGGGCGATCAACCACATCAACGGCCACCTGGTCCATGTCGCGGAGAAGCGCAAGGCGCTGGGGCTGTGAAATCAATGGCCCGCTGATGACGCCGACCTTCGGACACTGATGCAGAGGTTGAAGACAATAAGATTTCATCATCTTCATCTGCGTCTTCCGATCCGCGTCATCAGCGGGCCAATTCTTACTTCTTCCGTTCCCCCAACCACGGCATCGCCGGCACCGCCGCCGGCACGGCGTACAGTTCCTTCAGCTTCGCGAACTTCTCCCCCATCAGCGACTTCATGCTGAAGTGCACGTTTCCGCCCGCCTCCATCGCTCGCGTCCGCTTCACCTGGTTCACGATCTCCTCGGCCGAATACTTCCCCGTGTAGTTCCCCGGCACGATCAGGCGTCCCTTCGTGTTCTCCTTCTGCCACCAGTCGAGCAGTTTCGGATAACTCTGCTTCTCCTGCGCGATCGGCCAGTAAAGTTGCGGCGTCCAGTAATCGACCCACCCCTCGTTCAGCCAGAGCTTCGCGTCGGCGTACAGCTTGCCGTATTGGTCGAATCCCGCGATCCCCTCCGGGTACCCCGGTCGCCAAATGCCGAACGGCGAGATGCCCACCTTCACGTGTGGCTTCGCTTTGTGGACCCCTTCGTACAGTTCCTTGACGAAGCCGTTCACCGCATCCCGCCGCCAGTCGTCGCGCGCGAGCTTCCCGCCGCCCTTTTGGTACGCGTCCCAGGTGTCGTCGTCGGGGAAGGGAATCTCCTTCTTGTCCGAGTCGAGTTCCGGGTACGGGTAGAAGTAGTCGTCCATATGAACGCCATCGACGTCGTAGCGCGTCACCACGTCGATCGCGACCGCGAGCGAATGCGCTTTCACCTCCGGGTGCGTCGGATTGAGCCAATGGTGTTTGCCGTACTTCTTGGCGAGGTCCGGCCGCGACTTGACGAGGTGGTTCGCGGCCGGCTCGCCCTTCGCGGTGGGGCTCCACGCCCGGTACGGGTTCAGCCAGACGTGCAGCTCGAGCTTCCGCTGGTGTGCCTCCTCGACGGCGAGCGCCAGCGGATCGTAGCCCGGATGTTTCCCCTGCGTGCCGGTGAGGAACGACGACCACGGCTCGAGCTTCGACACGTAGAGCGCATCGCACATCGGCCGCACTTGCAGGATGACGACGTTCAGATTCAGCTTCTGACATTTGTCTAGGAGCGTGGTGAGTTCGCGTTGCTGCGCCACAGCAGTCAGTCCGGGCCTGGACGGCCAATCGATGTTGGCAACGGTGGCGACCCACACCCCGCGAAACTCCGGCGCCGCGGCGGCGGCGGGGAGTATGGAAAGACAGAGGGAGAGGAAGGAGAGGAGTAGCTTCATGAAGATTAGGATAGGCGGTGATTGGCGGACCGAGCGGCATCAGTCCTCGGATGCAGATTCGCAGTCGGCAAGCCGAGAAGTGAATTACCTGACTCGCCTGCTCGATTACTTCCGCTCGCCCTTGTGCAGGAACTCGTGGCCGACGGGGCGGGAATCCCAAATCTTCGCAGTTCCGTCGTCACTGCATGTGACGATCCGCATGCCGTCCGGGCTGAACGACGCCGCATGCACGAAGCCCGGGCCGACATTTCCCATCGGCCGTTGCGGCCACTCTTCGATTGGTTGTAGTCGTACGGCGAGCGAGGGAGCGATCGACTGTAACAGTTGCGATGGGTCACGAATATCTGACTCCCCAGTGCTGTACACTTGGAACGCGACCTTCTTCTCATTCGATTTCGGGGCCAGCGGCTTCGGGGCGGGCATCTCGTTGGGCGCGGCCGGGAGCGGAACGGTCTTTCGCCTGAACTCCGTGTGCCCCTTCAGAGTGAGCGTTTCGGCCCCCGTCTTCGCTTCCCACACCTTCGCTGTCTTATCGCCACTCCCGGTGACGATGCGTGTGCCGTCTGGACTGAACGACGCCCCGTTCACACTGCCAGTGTGCCCTTTAAGCGTAATCATTTCGACGCCGGTCTTCGCGTCCCACACCTTCGCCGTCCTGTCGCTACTTCCGGTGACGATGCGCGTACCGTCCTGATTGAACGATGCCCAATTCACACGGCCCATGTGCCCTTTAAGAGTGATCATTTCGACGCCGGTCTTCGCGTCCCACACTTTCGCCGTCCTGTCACCACTCCCGGTGACGATGCGCGTGCCATCCGGGCTGTATGACGCAGTACGTACGTCGCCCGTGTGCCCCATGAGGTTGAGCACTTCGGTTCCCGACTTGGCATCCCACACTTTCGCCGTGCTGTCGCTACTCCCGGTGACGATCCACCTGTCGTTTGGACTGAAGGATGCCGCAAACACACTACCCGTGTGACCCTTAATTGTTCGAAGCACCGAACCCGTTTTCGCGTCCCACACTTTCGCTGTCCCGTCCGAACTCCCGGTTGCCAAGTACATACCGTTTGAATTGAACGACGCAGCCATCACAAAGTCCGTATGACCGATCAGGGCGAGTACCTCTAACCCCGTGTTCGTGTCCCACACCTTCGCGGACTTGTCCATACTCCCGGTGACCAGGCGTTTACCCTCCGGACTGAACGATGCGGAATACACGCTACCCGTGTGACCATTGAGCGCGAGTACTTCCGTTCCTCGTTTCGCGTCCCAAACCTTTACCGACCTATCTCGGCTCCCGGAAACGATCCGAGTGCCGTCAGGGCTGAACGTTACCGCTTGAATGGCGTCCTTGTGCCCTTCGAGCGTTAATTCCTCGGTCCCCGTCTTCAGATCCCATATTTTCGTCGTCATGTCTTCGCTACCGGTGGCGATTCGATTGCCGTCCGGGCTGAAAGACGCCGCAAATACGCTTCCGTTGTGTCCTTTAAGTGTGAGCGTCTCCTCCCCTGTCTTCACATCCCATATTTTCGCAGTACGATCCTCGCTTCCAGTGACGATTCGTTTGCCGTCTGGACTGAACGAAACAGCGAATACTCGACTGCCCGCGTGCCTGAGGGTAAGTCCTTCGACACCCGTCTTCGCATCCCACACCTTAACCAATCGCTCGCCATTCAATGTGATCACCTGAGTGCCGTCAGGACTAAACGTCACTGCGGACACGCTACCCGCGTTCGCGAAGAGTGTGATAATCTCGGCACCCGTCTTCGCGTTCCACACTTTCGCTGTCCCATCGTAGCACCCGGTGATAATCCACAAACCGTCCGGGCTGAACGAGGCCGCATGCACGATGTGCGTGTGCCCTTTCAGGGCGAGCGTCTCAACTCCCGACTGGGCGTCACACACTTTCGCTTCTTCTTCAGTACAAACGATGATCCGCTTGCCGTCCGGGCTGAATGACGCCGCGTTCAATCTGCCGCCCCTGTGGCCCTTGAGTTCGAGCACCACGTCGCCTGTCTTGGAATTCCACACCTTTGCCGTCCCGTCCGCTTGACTGCACGTGACGATACGAGTGCCGTCCGAACTATACGACACCTCGCTCACGCTATTCGCGTGTCCCTTGAGAGTGAGCAGAGAGTGATCGGAAAAGCTGTCGGAGAGGCGAATGAGGTATCCCCACTCCCAACCGCGTAGTTTCGGATCGGCACCATCCAGAAGCACCCGCATCGCGACCGAGTTGCCGTCTCGCCATTCCTGATGGGCCACTTGCATCGTTCGGCCGTAATCGAACACTTCGAGCTTCTGACGTTCCTGTTCAATTTGCTTCCTTACAAAATGTTCATTCGACTGGGCCCGTTCCGCAGTAATTCGTGCCGATTCTGCGATACCCTTCTCTTGCTCCGCATTCTGCCACAGAATCCCTGCCATCGCCGCGAACGTGCCCATAACGACTGCTAACAACCCCATTGCCCACGACGCTGCCGACGCCGGTTTCCGCCGCACCCAGAGCATCGCCTTCTCGACCGCCGTCGCCCGCCGGGCCGCGATCGCCTTCCCGTCCAACCACGCTGACAGGTCCGCCGCCAACTCTTTCGCCGTCGCGTAGCGGCGCTCCGGATCCTTCTCCAGGCACTTCAAACAAATCGTCTCTAAGTCGTGCGGGATCGTCTTTGACAGTGTCCGCAGCGTCGGCGGGTCCGCATTCTGGATCGAGATCAACAATTCAACATCCGTTTCGGCCACGAACGGCTTGCGGCCCGTCAGCGATTCGTAGAGCATCACGCCCAGCGACCAGACGTCGGCGGGCGGACCGACGAACTTCATCGCCCGCGCCTGCTCGGGAGCCATGTACGACGGTGTGCCGGCGGCCTCGTGCGTCAGCGTCAGGTCGAAATCGGTCCGCTTGGCCAGCCCGAAGTCCGTCACCTTTGGGTTGCCGTTCGAGTCGAGCAGCACGTTACCCGGCTTCAGGTCGCGGTGGACGATGCCGATGTCGTGGGCCGCGCCGACCCCGGCGGCGATCTTCGCGATCAGCTCCGCCGCCTCGCGCGGCGGCAGGGCCGTGCCGCCCTTCAGCCTCTGCGAGAACGAACCGCCCGTCAGGTACTCCATCGCGATGAACGGGCCGACGGAGCATTCGCCGAAATCGAAGACTTCGACGACGTTCGGATGCTTCACCGCCGCGATGATTTGCCCTTCGGCCAGGAAGCGCGCCTGGTGGAGGCCGTCGTCCCGCTGCATCAGCTTGATGGCGACGAGCCGGTCGAGCGAAAGGTGCTTGGCCTCGTAGACGACGCCCATGCCGCCGCGGCCGAGTTCGCGGACGATCTGGTAGCCGGGGATCGTGGGGTAGCCTTGGAGCGATTCGCGCGTGACGGTGGGCGCGTGGGTTTGGACCTGCGTGCGGTCGGTGGTCGGTTCGCTCATGAGGCACCGCCATTCGGGATGAGGCGATCATAAGCGGTCAATCAGAATAAGGGAAGCGTTCCGGTGCGAGAACGTCCCCGCGAATTGGACTATTTTGTCCGGAGAAAGTTTTGGAATTGCCGTAAGTCCTTATTGGGACTGTATTGTTCCGAAATTCGGGTGTGGTTCCACGGGAGGGTGGCGCGGTGGCGGCGGAGTAATCGCTCCGACCGTCAAAATCGACTAAAGTTATCATCCCCCAGCGGTCGATAAACCTCCGGGGATCGTTGCGTGCGGTTTGGCGGGGGCCGGCCGCACTCGACGAACGGGGGTGGACCATGTCGGACTCGCGGCAACTGCTGGCCCGGATCTCCGCGTTTCGAGCGAAGCTCGAAGAGACGCCGCGGCTTGTGCCCGCCGCCGCGGTGGACGAACTGCCGACGAACCCGTCGAACCGGCTTTCCACGGTCTTCCGCGAGGCGCTCGTTACGGAACCGGCTCAGTTGACTGGCCGCGCGTTCCGGCTGCTCTCGGAAGCGCGGGACCTCGTTAGCCAACAGAAACAACTCGCCGACGATTCGATCATCATGCGGTCCGATTCCGGGGATGCGCTCGCGCGATTTCACCGGCATACGATCGGCCTGACCGATTCGGCATTGCGCCTGGCGCAGGTCTTTCCGGCCGCCGCGGAGCCGCAATTGCGCATGTGCGATGGCTTCGAGCAGCTGTTGCGCGTGATCCGTGGTCGATTGGGCGTGCTGGAGCACGCGATCTCCCTGCGGCGTGCCGACGCCGGCCGCATCGCCCGGATCGCGGACCTGTTGACGGCGATGCACGCGGGCAAGGCCGTGTCCGCCGGGGCCTTCTTTGATGTCGCGCAGCTCATTCTGGACGACGCGAGGCAGGGTGCCCGGCTGCGTTTCGTCTATCGCGATCCGGCCACGGACGGCGTCGCCAAGTTCGTCGCGGCGCACGCGCTGAACGTTGGGCAGGTGTTGGCGCGACTCGTACCGCACGACTACGAATGGGCGATGAAGCCGGCGCTGCCGATCGTGGCGGCGCTTGTCATGGATGCGGGTATGCTCGAAGTCCCTGCCGAGTTGCTGGCAAAGGCCGAAGCGCTCACCATCGAGGAGCGCCGGCTCATCGAACGCCATCCGCCGCGTTCGGCGGAACTGGTGAAGCGATCGATCGCGGACGCGGAGGTGCTCGCGGACATTGTGGCCGCGCACCACGAACGGTTGGACGGCAGCGGCTATCACCGGGGTTGCCAGGCCGAGGAGATCGGCTCGCTGCCGCGGATGATCGCGGTCGCGGACACCTATGCGGCGCGGATGGCGGATCGGCCGCACCGTGCGGCGCTGGACCCACGCGCGGCGCTGACCGACACGTTGTTGGACGCCGAGGCCGGAAAGCTCGATCGCGACTTCGCGGAATACCTGATGCACCTGTCGTTCCACCCGGTGGGCACGGTGGTGGAACTGACGGACGGCCGGATCGCCGTGGTG
The DNA here is from genome assembly GCA_019636445.1 of Gemmataceae bacterium. GTDB lineage: Bacteria > Planctomycetota > Planctomycetia > Gemmatales > Gemmataceae > Limnoglobus. The sequence continues at coordinate 126,517 of JAHBXO010000005.1, forward strand.
GCCGCGACGCACGACGGCCGCGCGAACCTGCGGGCCACGATGCGGCCGGTGGTCGCGGTGCTGGTGGATGTTCGTGGCGAACTGCTCCCTCGTCCGGATTTCGTCGACCTCGCCTCGACGGGCGCGGGCAGCATCGTTCGCGCCTTGACCGCGGCCGAACGCCGTGAAAAGCTGGCGGATGCCTATCCCGATTTGTGCGTCTGACGTTCAAATCCGGGGCGGTCCCGAGCGAAGTTCCCGAATCGCCCCCATCGATCGCCGCGAGGCAGCCGTGGCCGACCGCAAAGACCCCAGCTACTACGCCGCGACCCGCCATCCGTGGGCCTGCTTCCTGTTCCTGTTGCCGCTCTTCGCCGCGTACGAACTCGGCGTGCTCTGGATCGGCGGATCGAACGCGCAAAGTCTCAGGAACGGCGCGGACATCTGGCTGCGCTGGTTCCTCGAACGCTACGGGTTTGGGCAACTTTGGGCCGTACCGCTGCTGGTCCTGGGCTTTTTTCTCATCCGCTCCGCCTTCGCGGTCAAGGACCGGCCAACGAAACCGGTGTCGACCATCTTCGGCATGTTCGTGGAAAGCGTCGGCTATGCGGTCCTGCTCTGGGGGATCAGTCGGAACTTCCGGCCGCTGATGGAAATGGCTGGGCTACCGCTGGCACAAATCCAATTTCAATCGGTGGCCGCAGGGCAGTTCGTCACGTTCATCGGGGCGGGCATCTACGAGGAAGTGCTGTTCCGGCTCGGGCTGTTTTCGATTAGCGTCTTCATGCTGAAGTGCGTTCTATTTCCCGGACCTATCGCGGTCCCGCTGGCCGCGGTGTTCGCCGCCGTCGTCTTTGCCGCGGCTCACCACGTCGGCCCGTATGGCGAACCGGTCCATTCGCCGGTCTTCCTGTTCCGGGCGCTCGCCGGCCTGTTCTTCACCGCGATCTATGTCGCGAGGGGTTTCGGCGTCGCGGTCGGGGCGCACGCAGGATATGACATTCTCGTCGGCGTCGTGGTGAATCCGCCGGCCGTCGAGTCTTGATCGAACGGACGGCGTCGGAGCCCCGAACGGGCTGGAATTACTTCCCGTCCTTCTTGGGTTCGTCCTTCTTGGGCGAATCCTTCGACGGCGGCGGAACGGACGGCACCGGCTTGGCTTCGTCCTTCTTCGGCTCTTCTTTCTTCGGCGGGGATGGCGGCGGAATCGGTTCGGACTTCGGAGCGTCCACCTTGCCCGGCGCGGTCGGCTCGCTCGGCTTCAATGGGTCTTTCGGGGAGGTCAGGTCGCCGGGTTGCTTGATGTCCACCGCTGGCTTCGGAGCGTATTGATTGTTGAGGCTCGCCCCCAGCGACTTGATCTCCGCTTCTTTCTCCTCCAACTCCTTCGCCTTCTTCAGGGCCGCTTCACCCAGGGTCGTTGTTTCGCCGACGGTTTTCGCGATTTCCCGATGGTATTCGGCGGCCTTCTTCACGGAGCCGCGTTCGTCCGTCAGATTGCCGGTTGCTTTCGGAATGCCGACGAGGGCGAGTTCCGCTTTGGCAGCCCCTTCGAGCGATTGCGCCCGCAGGGCGAGGTCGTCCTTGAATTCGCCGGCCAGTTTGTCGAAGAGTTCGCGAGCCTTCTCAATCTTCTCGATGGTCTTCTTTCGCGTGTCGGCATCGAAGGCCGGCGTTGTCAACTGCAGCATTCCCTGCGCGAGCAGGAGTCGAGCCTGTTGCAGTTGGGCCGCGCGGCCCGGCAGAGTGTTGACGTACGCTTCGGCGAACTTCTCGTATTCGTCTTCGCCGACGAGCGCCTCGAATTGCCGCCAGGTCTGCGATTCGGACTTGCGTCCGGAACCTCGCAGATACCACCACGCACCCACCATGGCCCCGAGGGCGAGAAGGAGAACCGCGAAGCGGATGTTCGAGAGTTTCGCCGCCTTGGCCTTCTCCGCGATGGACTTGAGTCCTTCGGCGAGGTCGTTCTTCTCGAGCTTGTTCTCTTCTTCGGCCTTCATCGGCATTCCCCGGAGAAACGGCGCAATCGTTGCGGTTGTGCAGTTCGTTATCGTAGGCTGACGGACCGTGCCGGGCAATGCCATGCGAGGTTGCTATTCCTCATCGATTTTCCATTCGCCAACGAGCGATTCCTCGGTTAAATGTAAGCCATCGCCGCACGGGCAGGGGATTCCGCCGGAATCCCCCGCGCCGATGCACGGCCCGCCGGGTGCCCCCGTGCTGTTCTTCCTTTTGGTTTTCCTGATCGCCGGCCACGCCCTGATGGACTTCGCGCTCCAGGGCGATGCGATGGCGAATTGCAAGTGCCGCAAGGCCAACCACCCGCTCCAGAAGGCGGTGCCGTGGTACTATTGGATGAGCGCCCATGCCATGCTGCACGGCGCGATGGTCGGTGCCGTGGTTTACTGGGCCAAGTTCGACATGATGACCGTGGCGGCCTACGCCATGCTCGAGGCCTTGATCCACTGGATCATCGACATCGCGAAATGCGAAGGGCACACGAACATCCACCAGGATCAGATCCTGCACATTCTCTGCAAAATTGGGTGGGCGTTCATGCTCGTCAACGGCCTCGTGATTCCGCCGCCGGGTTGATCGTCATTCGACGGACGCCAGCGGGCCGTACGACACCACAGTCGGGCGGTCTATCGGGAATCGTTCCAGTAACTGACGGATCGAACGGACTGTGACGGCTTCGTACCGCCCCAACTCGGTGTCGATATCGTCGTATTCCCGGTTGTTCATCCACGCGGCGGCGACCGCTCCCATGCGCCCCATCGGGCGTTCGTTCCGCCGCACCAGCCGCGACGCGATCTTGCTCTTCGCCACGGCCAATTCCTCCGCCGTGACGCCCTTCGCCTGAACTTCGCCGAGGATGCGCCGCACGATGCGCAGGTTCTCCACGGCGTCCTCCGGATCACTGCTGAAGTATCCGCCGAGCGTTCCGTTGGCCTGATTCGTGTCGATCCCGAAGCCGGATGTTTCGACTGTGCCGGTATGGGTGAGTTCCCAATAGAAGCGGCTGCCGGTGTCGTCGCCGACAATGGTCGCGAGGACGTCCGCGGCATAGCGTTCGGCGTCCTCCACCGCCGGCCCCGGCGCCATCACCATCACGTGTTCCTGATTGACATTGTCTTTGTGAATCGCGTGCGATCCGATCACAGGCCTGGCGGCTTCGAGGCGCGTGCGCCCGGGGTGGCCTGCGTTCCAGTGGCCGCATTTTGTACCGATCAAGTCGACGAAGGCGGCCCAGTCGATCGGCCCCGCCGTCGCCACGAGGATGTTCCCGGCCGCGTAGCGCCGGTCGAAATACGCCTGCATCTGGTCTCGCGTCAGCGCCGTGATGCTCTCGGCACTGCCGAGGATGCTGTTGCCCAGCGGGTGGTCGCCGAAGTAGATCCGCCGCGCCTTGTCGCTGGCATCGAAGGGCGGCATGTCCGCGTACATGCCGATTTCTTCGAGGATCACCTGCTTCTCGGTTTCGAAGTCTTCCTGCCGCAAACTCGGCCGAAGGATATCCGCCAGGATGTCCACGGCGTCCGGCAGATACTCCGGCAACACGGCCGTGTAGTACACCGTCGATTCGTACTCGGTGTAGGCGTTCGATTTGGCGCCGATCCGGTCGAAGTGCAGGTTCACGTCGAGCGCCGTGCGGTTCGGCGTGCCCTTGAACAGCATGTGTTCGAGGAAGTGCGAGACGCCACTCTCGGCGTCCGTCTCGTCGCGGCTGCCGGTGCGCACGTAGAACCCGACGCCGACGGACCGCGACGTCGGCAACGTCTCGCCGACGATCTCGAGTCCGTTTGGCAGACTATGTGTATGGAACGGCATCAATTGTCTCGCGTTCGATCGGGTTGGGTGGTTTTCGTTTTGCATTTCTCATTGTTCATTTTGCATTGGTCCGATCATGTACGGACCAATGCAAAATGAACAATGAGAAATGCAAAACGAGCTGCCGGCTTCGCGGGGGTCAGTTCGGAATCGTCAACGCGTTCGGCCCCAGCGTCACGATGGTCGGATCGCGGAACGGGAACTCCTCGACGTAGTCGACGACCTTCTTCGGGGTCAGTCCGTCGATCTCGGACTGGATTTCATCGAAGGAACGGACACGGTTCAGGTAGTACCAGTCACGGGCGATGGCGCCCGCGCGGGAACTGGTCGATTCCTGTTGCATGATCAGGCTGGTCTTGAGACCCGCCTTGGTGCGGTCAATTTCATCTTGTTGGACGCCGTCGCGGAGTCGGGCGAACTCGGCGAGCATGACGTCGAGCGTCTCCTGGGCACGCTCGGGACGCGTGCCGGAATAGCCGACGATTGTGCCGCGGTCTTTCATCCCTTCGTGGGAGGCATAGACGGAATAACACAGGCCTCGCTTCTCGCGGACTTCGGTGAAGAGCCGGGAACTCATCCCGGACGACAGCACGCCCACGGCCCCACGGGCCGCGAAGTAGCTGGGATGGGTAACGGCCACGCTGGGGAACGCGAACGTGATCTGCGTCTGCTGCTTGTCCTTGGCGATGTGACCGGATCGCGGAACATGCGAGCCGTCGATGGCGAGCGGTGTTTCTTCGCCGCGCGGCCAATCGCCGAACAGGCGTTCGACCTGCGTCTTAAGGCGGGGCCAGTCGATCCGTCCCGCGACGGAGAGGATCGTGCCGTTGGGCCGGAAATGCCTCCGGTGGTAGAAACGCATCTTCTCGATGGTCAAACCCGCGATCGAAGCTTCCGTTCCGTACCGGTCCTTATTGAGCGGTGGCGGATAGTATCGCGATTGGAGTTCGAGCATGACCTGCTCTTGCGGCGAATCTTCGAGGCCTTGCAGGTCTTGAAGCATCTGCGCCTGCACCGCGTCGAGTTCGTCAGCGGGCATGCGCGGGCGCAGGATGATGTCAGCGAAGAGTTCGAGCGCCGCCGGAAGGTTCTTCGCGATCGTACTCCCGGAGAGGAACAGGTTCAGCAGGCCCGGGCCGACGTTGTGATCGACCCCGAGGGAATCCAGGGCGAGCATGAGTTGCTCGCTATCGCGTTCGCCGGCGCCCCGGTTGATCATTTCCGAGAGGGCCGAAGCGAGGCCAGCGTTCGCCGCCGGTTCGTGCGCGCAGCCGGCGGGAATCAGGACATGGACAGCGGCGGAGCGAACGTAATCCATCGGCTCCGCGAGGAGGACGAGGCCGTTCGGCAACGTGTGGGAGAAGACGGTGTTGGCCAACGGTCGCAACCTTCCGTGCGGAACGATTCAGATGCCGAGGCCGACCATGGAGCGGTCGGGCACTTCGAGCGGTCGGTACGAGGATTTATACGCACGAAAACCGAACCGGCGGTATAGCGACATGGCGGCCGAGTTGGAAACGGTGACCTCCAGTTCCACGCGACCGGCTCCGACGGCGGCGAAGCCGGCCAAGGCCCTCGCGAGCAAGGCCGACCCGAAGCCGCGATCGCGCATGTCCGGCACGACACCGAGGTTCTGGATCATTCCGACGTTGAAATCCACCGAGGAGAGCACCGAAGCGATAGGGCCGGCCGGTCCCGCGATCAGCCAGGACGCCTTAGCGCTGAAGCCCGTGAGATCGCGGATCGCGCGAACCAACATCCGGCAGCCGGTCCGGTTCGAGAGGCTGGGGAAGAGTCGGGCATCGGTTTCTTCGGCGAACGCGTTCGCCAGAACCTCGGCGTGAAGATCCAGGCGATCCTCCCGCCATTCCAACCAGTGATAGCCCGACGGCAACGGAGGGCAGGTCGCCGTCGCCGGCACCTCGCGGGCGAGCCATTGCCGCTTGTAATAATCGATTGGCACGGCCGATACCGAATGGGGTCCCTGTCATCCTAGCAGGATTCCCGGCATCAGCCGCGACGGCCCCAGCCAAAGGTGCCGGAAGACTTACCCGGTGTGGGTTTTTCAAGGACCTCCTGGGCCCGTCGCTGGAATTTCTGCATCTGGTCCCGCAGGGTGGTATCTCCGCGGTTCATGATCTCCAACTCGTGCTGAATCTCGGCGCTCAGTCGCTTCAACTCGGTTTCCTGGCGCGCGATCAAGGCCCGCTCGCGAGCCATCGACACTTCCATATCGCGCATCTGCTTTTCCAGAGCCTGCTCGTCCTCATCCAGTTGCTGACGGTCGGCCTCCATGCGACGCCGCTCCTGCGCGAGCATGGCCGCTTCCTTCTCCAACTCCTCGGTCCATTCTTCCAGTTCGGAACGCGTCTTGGGCACTGTCTGCGGCTGCACCGGCGCGAGGGTGCCGTTGTTGATTTGCTCTTCGATCGAATGCAGTTGCTCGGAGAGCGCGTCGATCTGGGTCTGCTTCTCGGCGAGTTGGGCCGCGAATTCCTCTTTCGCCTTTGTAAAGCCCTGTTCGGCTTCACTGGCCTCCTGAAGCAGAACCTTCATCTCGCCAAGGAGCTGTTTCAACTCCTTGTTTTCGCTTTTGAGCCGCTGGACTTCCGCCGAGGGCGTATCGTTCGGGTCCATGCCGTAGCCGGGCGTATAGCCCGCACCATTCCGGCGACCAAACGCGGCCATTTTGGATTGGAAGCTCGACGGCGGTGGCTCCGGTGGGATATCGGGAACGGCAACGGGAGCGGTACCAGCGGGAACCTTGAGTTTTCGGAGCAACTCGTCGCGCGAGATCGGGCCACTGCCCGGTTTATCGGTGTCCATTGGGTCCAGATCCACGGTACCTGTAGCCGTACCGTGGAGCGGCGGCGGAGTCGACGAGAGCAGGCGTCGGCGGAGTTCGGCCGCGGAAATCGACGGAGGCGGTTCGGGCGGGACGGTCGAATTCTGCATCCGAGAAACTCCTTAACTTCAATTCTGCAAGCGGGATGCGGCATATTCCCTACGCCGCCCCGTGTCACAATCTGACGGGCGACCCGCAAAAGAATGCGCTGGAGGCTAGTTCGCAGGGCGTCCAAGTCAAGCAAAAGCGCGCCGCAGAAGATTGGTCCGGCCGCGCGGATGGCGCGGTTGAATCGTCGAGTGATCGCAGGTTTGCCGGGCATTCGCGCCAACAGCGTTCGCGTTTCGGCGTTAAGCGGGTAGATTTCGGAATCGGTACGGTGCGGCCGTTCGTGCCATGACGGTTCGCGCGACTCGCACGAACAACCCGGTTGCCGGGTTCGTTCCGACCAGTGCGGCATCGCGGGTCGGGAACCCTCCGTACCGGCGATTTCGCGCTGCGATTTCCGCCGGTTATCCGTTACAATCATCGATTAGGTCTTCTCGCGTTCTGGGCCGGGCGAGAAACTGTTTTTCCCTCGGCCCCCTGCATGGAGCGTCCGGGCAATGACTATCGTCAAACGGCTCCGGTTGCTGACCGCCCTCCTCGGCACAGCCGCCGCCTCCGCCGTCATCGGCACCGCCGTCTTCGGCGAATTGGGTAAGTCCGGTGTCCGCACGACCGGCGTGCGACCCGCGAAGCCCGAAGGTGTGTCCACCGACGCCTTCTCCGGTTCGAAATTTGCCAACCAGCCCGCGCTCACCTACAAGCAGCGATCCGGCAGCACGGCGTTCGCCTGGCAGTTGAAGCCATCGCTGGCCGCCGCGGCCGCGAAGGACCGCGACATCCTTGTGCTCGTGGACACGTCCGCGAGTCAGGCCGGCCAACCGCTCAAGCGCGCCCGTCAGGTGATCGACGCGCTCGCCAAGGCTGCCGGCGCGAACGACCGCATCGATGTCTGGACCGTCAACGTCGACGACGCCAAGGCCACCCGTTCGCTGACCGAAGGCTTCCAGGTCGCGAAGTCCCCGGCCGTGACCGGGGCCGCCGCGCAACTGACGGAAACCGAGTTCGCCGCCGGAGCGACGGACCTCAAAGCCGGCCTCGACCGCGCCGCCAAGGCCTTTGAAGCCAACCCGGACCGTCAACAGATCATTCTCTTCCTCGGCGATGGCGAAAGCGCCGCGAGCGCGGAACCGATCAGCGAAGCGGTCCGGCTCGAACTTGGCACCCGGCTCGACCAGCAAAACATCGCTTTCTATGCCGTTCCGCTCGGCATGAAGATCCAATCCCACAATCTCCACGGCCTCGCCACGCTCACCGGCGGTGCCGTCGTCCGGCTCGCGGAAGATACGGCCACCGAACGCGGCAAGACCGACTTCTCCGCCAAGCTTCTCGCCAGCTTCGCCGTGCCGGTCTTGAAGCCGACGAAGATCGTCTACGGGGCCGAAGTGGCCGAGAGTTTCCCGACTCGCCTCCCTCCGCTGCGTGCCGACCGCCCCACGCTCGTCGTCGGCACCCTCAAGGGTGAGGCTCCGGCGATCACGGCAAAGGTCGAAGGCATCGTGGACGGCCGCCCGACGACCGTCGAACTCGCCGATCGCCTGCCCGTGTCGGAAGCCGAAAACTACTTCATCCACGCGATGATCCAGCAGTGGCGCGATCCCGCCTCGGCGGATGCCCCCGCGATCCTCGCCGCCGATCGCGCTCTGGCGCTCGGTGCCCAGCAATTCCGCCTCTTCCGCGAGGAGTTCCTCTCGCAGGCGGTCTTCGCCATCAACGGCGACAAGATCGACCACGCCGAAAAGCTGTATCAGGCCGCTGCCAAGATCGACCCGATGAACCTCGAAGTCGAGCAGGGCCTGAAAGTCATCGACAAGCTGCGCAAGGGCGACCTGACGCGCATGAAGATGAAGGCGCAGCTCGGCGAGAACTTGAAGCAGTCCGAGAAAGTCGCCCGTGAGAAGCTGGCGATCCTGGCACAGGCCGAAGCACCGAAGCCGATGGGCGCAGGCGCACCGGCCCCCGCCGCCGGCGGCCTCCAGCAGGCGCAGGCCGAACGCGCCGTGCTCGAACAGCAATACCGCGTGCTCGTGGACGAAACCATCCGCCGCGCCCGCACTCTCTTCAAGACCGACCCCGACTCGGCCTACGAAGACCTCAAACGTCAGCGCGACACCATCCAGTCCAACTCGCAGCTGAGCGAAGCCTACCGTCAGAAGCTGGCCGCCGACCTTGAATCGATGATGCAAACGGTGTCCACCCAAGGCGCGGCCATCAAGCGAGCGATCGCCGAGGACCGCGAACGCGTGGCCCGCACGAAGCTCCGCATCAACGAATTCGAACGCCAGCAGGCCGAAGAACGCCAGACGGTCGCCCGAGTCGATTCGTTCCGTGAGTTGATGAACCAGGCCCGCTTTGAGCTGGCACAACAGGAAGCCCAAGTGCTGGTGCAGGAACGCATCAGTCGCGGTCAAGTGGTCCCGCCCGAAGCGACGGCCAGCTACCTGATCGGCCAGGCGGCCACGAACCTCCGCGAATACCGCGAACTCGTCCGCATCCGCGAAGACCGCTACCTGCTCACGATGATGCAGGCCGAGAAGTCGTTCATCCCGTACCCCGACGAGCCGCCGGTCCACTTCCCGCCCGCCGCCGTGTGGCGCGAGCTGACGGCCGACCGCGAGAAGTACAAGTCCGCCAGCATCGGCGCCGACGTGCCGGGCACCATGCGCCGCATCCAGTCGGTGCTCGAAGGCCCGACCGCAGAGAAGATCAAGATCGAAAGTGAACTCGACGGCCTGAAGCTCAAGGACGTCCTTAGCCAGCTCGAGAAGGACCACAACCTCAAGTTCGTCGTCCTCGAAGACGCCTTCAAGACCGAACAGTCCGAAGCGGCGATCCTCGACAAGTCGTTCCCGCTCAAGCAAAAGTTCTACGGCCTGACGGTCGGGGCCTTCCTCGATATCGCGCTCCAGAGCGTCGGTGCCTACTACGTCGTGCGTCCCGAGTACATCGAGATCACGACGTACGAACGACGCTTCACCGAGAAAGTCGTCCGCGCCTTCGACATCACGGAATTGGTCTACCAGATTCCGTCGTCTGTGAACCAGGCAACGCTGTTCCAGAACCAGAATGTGCAATCTCAGAACCTGCAGTTGTTCGGACAGGCGACCTTCTCCGGCGGCTTCGGCGCGATCGGCGGCCTCGGTCTGGGCGGCGGCGGATTCAACATTGGCGGCCTCGGTGGCGGTCTCGGTGCCGGCGGCCTCGGTGCCGGCGGCGGCCTCGGCGCCGGTGGTGGTTTCGCCGGCGGTGTTGCCGGCGGCGGCATCGGTGGCGGTCTCCTCGGCGGCGGTGCCTCCAACAACCTCGGCTCCGGCGGCGGTCTCGCCGGCTTCGGCGGCGGTCAGATCGGCCAGCTTGGCAACCTCGGCGGACAGTTCGGCATCCAGGGCAACGACCTCATCAATTACCAGTTGATCGCCACCCTGATCACCGAAGTTGTTGCCCGCGGCGAATGGGCCGATCTCGGCGCCCAGTTCCAGATCTCGACGCCGAACGGCCAAGATGACAATGAAAACGTCAAGGTCGTCGAAGAGAAGTACCTGAACTCGCTGGCCTACTATCCGCCGGCCCGCGCTCTGATCGTCCGCGCCAACGGGAAGTACCACCCCGGTGCCAGCGTCAAGTACAAGAAGCCCGAAGGCGTCGGTGCGGGCGGCCCCGGCAACCCGGCACGCGGCGGCAACGCCGTGGCCAAGGCCGACAAGCCCAACCCCGACAAGCTCGCGCTTCTTAAGGACATCGACAAGAACAACCCGGGCCGCATGTGGCAGCAGGTCCTCGAAAAGTCCAATGTCACCGATCCCGGCGTCGTCGTCGCGTGTGCCGACTTCCTCATGGATGTCAATAAGCCCGAACACGTCGTGGAAATTCTCAAGACCGGCCTCCGCAACGGTCTGACCACCGACGCGTGGGTCCACGATGCCCTCGAACTGGCGCTTCGTGAAAGCAAGGCCTCCCCGGCCGAGATCCAGCGGATCGCCATGTCGAACGTCGACCTCGAACCGACCGAGGCCAAGGGCTATCTCAAGGCCGCCAAGGTCGCCAGCGAGAACGGTCAGTCGGCCACGGCCATGGCGCTGTGCAAGAAGGCCGCGTTCCTCGAACCGAACCTTCCGGCCGCCTATGCCAATGCCCTCGTTTACGCCGGCAAGGCCAACGACGTGCAAACCGACACCATTCACTGGGCCACCGCGAACCTCCTCGGACGCGACTGGACCGATGACGGCGTGAACTACCACGAGCAGACCAAGGAACGGCTCAACGGTCTGGTCAAGAAATTCCAACAAGCCGGCCTCGGCGAGCAGGTCGATCGCTTCCAGAAGCTCCTGGATGCCGAAACCCGCCGCGACCTTGTCATCGAACTCCGCTGGCAGGGCGAGGCCGACCTCGACCTGTACGTCTCCGAACCGTCCGGTTCGACCGCCGGACCGACGCACAAGCGAACCGTCGGTGGCGGCGTGATCAAGGGCGACGTGCTCGAACAACTCGGCAATCGCTCCGAAGTCTACACGGCGGCCTCCGCGATGAGTGGTACCTACGTCGTGAAGGCGAAGAAGTCCCTCGGCCGAACAGTCGGCACGACCGTCCAGGTCGTCGTGACCAAGCACCAGGGGACGGATAAGAAGCAATCCGAGTTCTATACGCTCGACTTGTCCGATCCGAAGGCCGCCGTCGAGATCAACCTCGCCGACGGTACGCGGACCGAACTCGCGGTCCTCCCGACGGACGATGCCGCGGAAACGCGCCAGACGACGACGGCGGCCGCGTCCAGCGTCCGTCAGGGCTTCGGCGGCGGGACCACGGCCGGCACGACGAACACGGCCGCGGTTGGCGAAGTGAAATCCAATCTGCCGGTCGTGGTGCAACCGCTGGAAACCCGGTTCGCCGGCGTGACCACGGGTGCCCCGTCGATGCGGGCCGTCGCCGATGTAACGCCGGACCGCAAGAGCGTGACCGTCAAGGCGAACCCGGTCTTCACCGGCAAGCCGACGGATATCGAACTGCCGAAGGTCAGCCTGCTGCCGGGCGCCGGCCGGTAAACGCAATCGAGAAGTGCCTCGGCCCCGCGACGATGGTCGCGGGGCTTTTTCGTTTAACCAGCCGATTGCTCGAGAAGCGATTTCAGGTTGGTCATGGCTTGGCGCGTCTGGCTCTTCAAACCCAGTCGAATGAGCGGCGAGAGCAGCTTGCCCATCAACCGCTTCGGCGTGATGGTGATCGTGTGCGTCAGCTTCGATCCGCCGGATGCGGATTCAACGCGGAAGTCGACGAGCACCTCGAACTGCGCATCGCGGTACACGCATTGAAGATGTTCGTTCGGCGTACGCGCGAGGATCTCTCCATCCATCGTGCCCGAACTCCCACCCTGCTTGAACTGGTAGATCAGCCGATCGCCGACGGCGTTCGGTCCGGGTACGACTTTTTCGAGCGCCGTGCAAGGCGGCAGCCACTCCTTCGTACGAGGCAGATCGTCCACGAGCGCGAAGGCGACTTCGGGACGAACATTGACATCGACCGCATGAACGCAGGAAACGGACATCGCTTGGCTCCGCAACATGAACCTGTCAAGGGTTTCGGCTGTCCGTGCCCCATCGAAGATGCGTACAATTTCCCAAACTCTTCCGCTCAATGCGAGGTGCGCAGCCATCGCCAAGGGATTTGAAACCGGCCACCGGACCGATTTTTCCGTCGAAGCCGAAAAAGCCGTCCTCGTTTCCGTCGACCTGCCCAAGCGTCCGTGGCCGACTGACGACCCCTGCGACGAAATCCGCGGCCTCGCCGAAGCCGCCGGCGCCCGCGTCGTCGGCGAACTCACGCAGAAGCGGCACGAAATCCATCTCGCCACCTACATCGGTTCCGGCAAGGTCGGTGAGTTGAAGGAACTCGTCGAAGCTTCCGACGCGGATGTCGTCATCTTCGATAACGACCTCCACCCCGCCCAGGGCCGCAATCTCGAAAAAGCCCTCGGCGTGAAGGTCCTCGACCGCAGCGAGTTGATTCTCGACATCTTCGCCACCCGAGCCCGCACGCTCGAATCGCGGCTCCAGGTGGAACTGGCGCAACTCGAGTACTCGCTGCCGCGTCTGAAGAACATGTGGACGCACCTGTCGCGCCAGAAGGGCGGCGGCATCGGGCTGCGCGGGCCGGGCGAAACGCAGCTCGAAGAGGACCGCCGCCTCGCCGGCAAGCGCATCGGCGACCTGAAGCAGAAGATCGCCGAAGTGCAGGGCCGCAAGGAACGCGAGGTGAAGAGTCGGCGGGAGGAGTTCACCGTTTCGCTCGTCGGCTACACGAACGCCGGCAAGAGTCGGCTGATGAACACGCTCACGAAGGCCGACGTGTTAGTCAAGAACCAACTCTTCTCCACTCTGGACACGCGCACGCGCCAGTGGCACATCCCCGACTTCGGCAAGGTCCTGCTCTCGGACACGGTCGGCTTCATCCGGGACCTGCCGCACCACCTCGTCGCGAGTTTCAAGGCCACGCTGGAAGAAGCGCGGCAAGCGAAACTGCTAGTGCACATCGTGGATGCGAGCAACCCGCAGGCGGAGCGGCACATTGAAGCCGTGAATGCGGTGTTGAAGGAACTGGACTGCGACAAGAACCCGATCTTGCTCGTACTGAACAAGATCGACGCCGTGGCGGATCGGACGGCGCTGGACGTCCTGCGGGCGGACCACCCCAAGGCCGTCGCCGTCAGCGGCCTGACCGGCGAGGGTATCGACACGCTGACGGCCACCGTGGTGGAGATGCTCTCGAAAGATTTCGTGGAAGTGGAGGTGGTGGCCGCGACCGCGAACGGCAAGGCGATCGCGTACTTGAACGCTCATGCCGAAATCTTCCGGCAGGAGTATCGCGGCGAGGATGTCGTGTTCCGTTGCGTGGTGCCCCGGCACCTCGTCCACCACATACAGGCGACCGGAGCGACGGTGACGGCGGGGCCGGAGATCGAATTCATGCGCCCAGCACGTACGGGAGCACATACGGCCCCTTCGGAATGACCGCAACCGTCGCGGTCGGGCCGTACTCGCCGAGCGAAGCCGCCACGGCGGCCTCGACCGTCGCGGCCGGCTCCACCGCGCACAACTTCAGCGTCTCCGGAGGCAGGCCACCCGTCACCACCTTCACGCGGCAATGCGCCAGCACCTTTTGCAGCATCACGATCTGCCACTCGTCCATCTCGCACGTGTCGTTCGGTCTGGGATCGCGTTCGACCGTCGCCACGTTCAAGTTCCGGTAAAGCCCCTTCGCAGCGTACTCCTTCACCAACTCCGCGAACTCGTGACTGCCGAGGCCTTCCGTCAGACTGGCCGCGAGCACGATCGTACCACCCTTCTTCACGATCGGAAGAGCACCCGTGAGGCCCTTTACGGCCTGATACCACGAGGTATCGAGCGGGTAGCCGGCACAGCTCGTGACGACCACATCGACCGGTTCCGGCACGCCGGCCTTCACCACGTTCCGGCAGAACTCCACGCCGGCCTCCCACGCCTTGATCATGTCGCCGGCCCCGGCCCAGGTCACGCGCCGCTTGCCATCGATGCATACGTTCACGATGAAATCGCAGCCGGCCTTCAAGGCGATATAGGTGTTCTCCTCGTGCACCGGGTTCCCCGCGACGCTGCCGCAGTCGGCCTTCGGATGCGTGAGGAACTTCGGTGAATGCCAGCGCTTGACGGTTTCGAGCGCGGCGATGCCGGGGCAGATCAGTTTCCGCCCGCCGCTGTAGCCCGCCATCAGGTGCGGTTCGATGAGTCCGGTCGTGATCTTCACCTCGGCCGTCGTGTAGCGGTTGTCGATCCACATCGGCACGCCGTTGGGAGTGGTGCCGAGGTAGTCGTGCTCGTGCAGGACCTTGCCGTGGTGGTTGACGCACTTGTAATTCGTTGCGATGAACTCGCCGACGAGTTCAACCATCTCGTCGCCCTCGTTCGGGCGATGCAGGCCGGTGGCGTTGAGGATCGTGATGCCCGCTCGCGGCACACCGGCGGCTTCGAGCGTGCGCGTCAGTTCCGGCAGGATGAGCTTGTTCGGGACCGGGCGCGTGATGTCGCAGATGACGATGCACGCCGTCTTCTTCCCCTTCGCGATCTCGGCGAGCGGGCGCGAGCCGATCGGGTTGCGGATCGCCTCCGCGATGGCGGCGGCCGCGTCGGGCAGCGGCGGGGCGTCGGCAATCGTCAGCGGCGGGGCAATCAAGCGATCGTCGGGCAGCGAGACTTCGAGGCCGGTCTTGCCGTAGTCGAGCGTGACGTTCATGGGATTCCGTCGGCGGGAGGTAACGATATTTTTGGGATACCCGAAGGAAGCACGTGTGACAACCGAAGAGGGGCTGGGAATCGGCACGACTTAAGTCTGGAAAATACCAAGTCAGAGTCGGGAACTCGCTCCGCGAGTTCCCCAGCTTCATTCGCGGACAAAATTTCAGCACTTCCCCCAGTCTCACGGTGAACTCGCGGAGCGAGTTCCCGACACTTCTCAAACTCCTTGTGTACGTCGCCGATGTCGTCAAACAAACCGGGGCCGGGAACGATCGCGTTCCCGACCCCGATCTGATGTGCTTGTTACGCGGAATCACACCTTCGCGAGTTGGCCCTTCGCGGATTCCTCGAGCTCCTTCTTGGGCTGGCCTTCACCGAGCATCAACAGCATCGGGCTGGCGACGTAGATCGACGAGAACGTCCCGACGATCACGCCGACCACCATCACGAAGGCGAACAGGTGGACGCCATCGCCTCCGAAGAAGTACAGCACGCCGACGACGAGGAAGACGGTCAACGACGCGAGAATCGTCCGGCTCAGGGTTTGGTTGATGCTGTCGTTGATGATTTTTTCGGTGAGCAGCGGGTTCTTGCCGCGGACTTCGCGGATGCGGTCGAACACCACGATCGTGTCGTTCACCGAATAGCCGACCAGCGTCAGCAGGGCGGCGACGGCGGCGAGGTCGATCTTGAAGTCCTGAATCTGGAAGACCGTGCCGAGCACCGGCATCAGGTGCAGGTAGTGGCAGGCGGCGATGATGCCGAGCGTGAAGCAGAGGTCGTGCACGAGGCAAAGCACGGCGGCGAGGCCGAAGGTCCACGAACCGAACCGGAACCAGAGGTAGAGCAGGATCGCGATCCAGCTCGCGATGATGGCGAACAGGGCGCGGGACTGGGTCTCCCGGGCGAGGGCGGCATCGAAGGTTTCGAGGCGATCGGGCACGGGGCGGGATTCCACGGCGGACGCCAGTTCCGTCAGGATGTCGTCGAGCGCCGCCCGGTCCTTCACTTCCTCATTCGTCTTCTTGAGGAACGGCACCGCGCCGATAATCGATCCGACGGCGGCCTGGTTCGAGAACCGCCCGACCAGATTCTCGACCTCCACCGCGTCCTTGAGCGCTGCAAATTCCGTGTTCGCGGAGATGTCGAGCGTCATGGTCGTGTACTTGCTGGTGGCGTCCTCGCGGGCGCGTTCGGGCGTGTCGGCGGCCGAACGAACCGGAGCCAGCGCGAAGGTCGCACCGGCGTTGGGTTTCCGGTTCTTGACCGCGAAAATGCGGTTGAGCAAGGATTGCACATACGACACCGACGCCGGCTTCGTGAAGGTCAGCGTCGCGGTCATGTCGCGCGTTTCCCACTTTTCGAGCTTCGGCAGATCCATCAGCGGCTCGCCCTTGTCATCGCGGAGCAACCGGTCGAGCATGGCCTGCACGAGTTCCTTTTCCTTTTCGGTCGTGCGGACGGTGAACGACTTCGACTGACCGGGAGCGAGTTGATCGTCGCCCATCGCGGTGACCTTCACTTGCTCGACCGACACGTCGGGCAGCCGCCGGACGCGTTCGCGAACCTCGTCGGCACCACTCGGTTTGTTGGCGAACGTGACGACGATCGGCTTGGGATCGGCTTCGTACACGATTTCCCAGGTGTTGGCGCTGCCGCCGCTTTCCGTGGAGAGTTCGCGGACTTCCTTGACTTTGAGCTTCTCCTCCTGGCGTTTTTCGGCGAGGAGATCGAGAAGTCCCGGTTTGCCGTCGGCGGCGCTCAGGCCCCGGGCGTCGGCGAGCCGGCCACCGTAGACAGTCCCGCCGCGGAAGTCGACGTTGAGGACGTTGTTGCCGCGTGCGAGGAACAGGCCGAGTCCGAGGAACGTCACGGTGGCGGTGGCCACGAAGATCGGCTTGCGGATCTTCATGAAGTCGATGTTCGGACGACTGAACAGCTTCATCATTCGGAGTTCGCGGAGCCAGCGGCGATGGTGCCAGTAATCGAAGATCAGCCGCGTGACATAGAGCGAAGTGAAGAGGCTGATGATCAGGCCGACGGTGAGGCTGACGGCGAAGCCCTTGAGGTTGTCGTTGCCGAAGACGAAGAGAACGATGGCCGTGAAGATGCTGGACACGTGGGTGTCGATGATGGTGGGCAGTGCGCGGTCGTAGCCGGCGCGAAGGGCCGCCATGATAGTGGCGCCCTTCTCGCGTTCCTCACGGAGGCGTTCGTAGATGAGCACGTTGGCGTCGACCGCCATGCCGAGCATCAGCACGATGCCGGCGAGGCCGGCCAGCGTGAACGCGGCATTGACCGAAACCATGAATCCGACGGTCAGCAACAGGTTGATGAGCAGTGCGATGCAGGCGACGATGCCGGCGAAGCGGTAGTAGACGATCATGAACGCCATGACCGCGCCGAACGCGAGAACGACGGAGAAAAGCCCCTTGGTCTTCGTATCCTCGCCGAGCGTCGAGCCGACGGAATTCTCGCTGACGGGGTTCGGCTTCAACTCGGCAGTCAGCGCACCGGAACGGAAGATGTAAACCATCCGGTCGACAAGGTCCTTGGTGAACTTGCCGGTGATCTGGCCTTGTGCGGTGATCTGGCTGTTGAGTTGCGGCGCGGACACCACCTTGCCGTCGAGGATGGCGGCGAGGTGGCGGACGGTCTGGTTCGCGGTGGGTCGGTTGCGACCGGTCACCTGGCCGAACTTCGAGGCGCCCGCGGCGTTGAAGCGGAAGCCGATCGACCAATCGAGGTTTTGTTGTTCCGGGAAGGCGTTGAGCGTAATGCTGTCGCCGATCTTGACCTGATCCATGTCGGAGACACGGGTCAGGATGAAGTATTCGACTTCCTTGCCGGCCTCTTCCTTCGTGGGGACTTCCTTGATGAAGTCACGGCTGTAGAGGACGAACGAACCGCGTTCGCCGCGCTCGTTGTTGTCGCCGAAGGGAACCGCCCGGCCGCGGGCCGCCGCCATTTGCTGCCAGCGGGAACTATTGCTGCCGTTTGTTAGGCCGAGCGACGCACGTTCTTCTTTGCTGAGTTCGACCCATTCGTATTTGACGTTCTCGGCATCGGTCCCGTTGATCGACACGCGGTAATCGCTGCGTGGCGGGGCGGGCGGGGGAGTGCCGGCCTTGGCGTCCTTCTCGGCCTGATCGGCGGGATACTTGTTGTTGAGCAGATCGATCGCTTCCTCGAAGGCTTCTTTGTCGTCGGTGTCGTTCGCGAGAATGCGGAACTCCAGCACGCCGACGCGTGAAACGAGGTCCTTCACTTCCTGCACGAAGTCCTCGGTGCCGCTTTCTTTCTTCTTCTTGCCAGGCGTAAACGGGACAAGGATTTCGATGCGCGAGCCGCCAACGGGGCGGATGATGACGTTCTTGGTGTCGACGGGGTCGATACGCCGCTTGAGAGACTCGGCGAGGCGATGCATGTCCTCGCTGGAGAGTCCGCGCTCCGCGGTATCGGCCGAATCGGAACCGGACTTCCCGGCCTGGGTCTTGGCGAGGTCTACCTCATAGACGAGGATGGTCCCGCCGGCGAGGTCGATCCCCTTGCGGTACGTACCGAAATAGGCGGCGGCTCCAAAGAGCACCGTTGGGATCAGGCAGATCAACAGGCCACGGAGGAAGTTGCGTTGCATGGCGTCCGATACCGATAGATCGTTCGGGAATGTTGGGGGAAGTTAGGCTTTGGCCGCTTCGGCGTCGTCCTGGCCCAGCACGCGGGCGATGGAGCTGCGGGTGACGCGGAGCTTGGTGTCGCCGGAACGGATGGTGATTTCGTCCTCGTTGTCCTTGATCGTCACGATTGTGCCGATGATGCCCGAGGAGGTAATGATCTTGGCGCCGGTCTTTGTTGCCGACTGGAGTTCCTGTTGCTGACGGCGTTGCTGGCGCGCCGGCAGAATGAACAGGAAAACCACCATCATGCCGAACATCAGGAAGATGAACATCGGATCGCCGAGCGGTCCGGGCGCGGCCTTCTTGGCGGCCGCGGGGTCGGCGGGTTGATCCGGGGCTTGGGCGACTAGCATGTAAGACGACATTGGCGGTGCAATCTCGGTCGGCGAAATCGGAACTATCGTTCTAGGACGGGAGGCCGAAAACGCCCACCCACGCGCGATTTCCCGCGATCCCAGCCGGACGCGCGGCAGGCCGATTCTCGCCGCGCGACGAGGATTTTGCTGTTTTATCCGGCTTTGAGGGCGTCGATCGGCTCGATCCGGCTGGCGCGACGGGCGGGATAGACCGCCGCCAGCGTGGTGACGACTGCGGCCGAACCGAACGTCGCCAGGCACAACCAGGGCGGGAACTCGAAGATCGAGGCGGAGATCATCGACTCGCCCCGCATCTGTCGCTGGATCTCCGCACGAACGAGGCCATCCGCCGGACCGGCGGCCAGCCGCGCCAGTGCCAGTCCGACCGCGCCGCCGACCGTGCCGATGACCGAACCTTCGAGAAGGAACAAAGCGAGAATTTGCCGCCGGCTGGCGCCGAGCGCCTTCAGGATACCGATCTCGCGCGTGCGCTCGACGACATTCGTGACGAGCGTGTTCGTAATACCGATGGCGGCGACGATCAGCGAAATCCAAGAAAAGACATTCAGTCCGACGGCGATGGACGTCACCTCGCGCCGGGCGTTGTCGTACCATCGCAACGACGAATTCACGGTGAAGCCGCGTGCCTCGATCGCCGCGACAACGGCCGGGAGGTCGCCGCCGGGTCGTACCTTCACTTCGGCGTGATCGAACCGGCCGTCGTCCAACCCGTGCAGCTGCCGCACGATGCGGTCCCCGCCGGACGCGTTCGCGAACACGGCCCCCTGATTGAGGTACCATAATCCGTTCTTCTGTTCGGCCGGCGTCGGTGCACGATAGACGCCGACGATCCTGAACGTGTCGACGGAGGGATACCGGCCGGGCTTCGCAGGCGCCTCCGGCGGCGCGAGCAGCTTGCGCAGTTCGGCCTTTTCGGTGTCGGCGAGGCTGGAACGGTCGATGAGGCGTGGCAGCTCGGCGAGCAGTTTCAACAACAGCAACCCCTGGCGCGTGTCGAGCGAGCCGGCGAACCCGCTGCCGAGGCTGGCGAGCAGCGACTGCGGACGGTCGAGTCTCGATCCGCCGAGTTCGACCGTCAGCGTTGCGCCGAGCGAGTCGGCAAGCTCGTTATCCGTGCGGCGGCCGAGGTCGTAGAGGAGCATTTCGGGCACGACGACTTCGCGTTCTTCTCCTTCGCGTGGTGCGCGGCCGGCGACGACGAGCCGTTCAATGTCCGGTCGGTCGCAGCGCATGGCGACGAACAGCGCCGACTGGCGGCGTTCGCCAAGTTGCATGACCCCGTGCGCCTGGCGATAGGTACGAACGGTGTCGACGTCGGGAAGTGCCGCGATCTCGGCGAGAACTGCAGGCGTGAGGGGCGTGGCGGGCCGCGCGGGCATCGACTGCCGCGCGCGGCGCTCCAGTGACTCCTTCAGCCGGGCGCCGCGCTCGGCGTTCACGCCGTCGGGCACGGCCACGGCGTCCGCCGGCGGATCGTCGGTCGGCCGCATCGGCCCCGTGGAGACGTTCACATCCCAGAAACCGGGGCGCGAATGAAATTCGTTCGTAATGACGCGGCGCAGGCCGACGCCCAGCGAGAGGCTGAACGCAAGCGACGTGGCACCGACCGCGACGCCGAGCACCGTCAGGAACGTGCGGACCTTTTGCCGACGCAGTCCACCGAGCGCGAAAAGCAGAAGATCCATGAATCGCATGGTGCGTCGATACTCCGACGGAACGCGGGCAATTCCTTTGACACCCGAGATTTGAAGGTATAGCCTACGGAGCATCGCCCGCGCGGTGACAACGTGGACACGCCTCGCCATTGTCAGCGGTGCCGGCTGCCGCTGCCCGAACACCTCTCCGACGGCACCTGCCCGTCTTGCGGCTCGGCATTGGCTCCGAACGCCGACACGCCCCAGGCCGCCGAAACCCCGCGCGACGCGGACGAAGCTTTCGCCGTCGACAGCGGCGACCCCAATCTGACCGGCACGCACGTTCCCTCGACCATGGCGGAGGAGCGGCCGTCGAAGCCGCGGCCGCGATTCGTCCCGCCGGACATTCCGAACCACACGGATTTCGAACTGATCGGCGGCGGCGGCATGGGCACCGTCTATCGCGCCATCCAGCGCCCGACCGACCGCACCGTCGCCGTGAAGGTGATGCACCCGATGGCGTCCTCGAGCCATCTGCGCGAGCGATTCGTGAACGAGGTGCGGGCGCACGCGCGGATTTCGCATCCCGGCGTGGTGCCGATCCATGAGGTCGGCGAATGCGCGAACGGGCCGTACTTCACGATGGAGTACATCCCCGGCGGCACGCTGGCGGACCGGATCAAGAAGGGGCCGATCGAAGCGCGGGACGCCGCGCGATTGATCGCGGACGCCGCCGACGCCGTCGCGGCTGCGCACGGTCAGGGCATCATCCACCGCGATCTGAAGCCTTCGAACATCCTCCTCGACCGCGACGGCACGGTAAAGGTCACGGATTTCGGCCTCGCCCGACATGCGAACCACGACGAACTCACGCAAACCGGCATCGTCGTCGGGACACCGAGCTACATGTCGCCGGAACAGGCCAGCGGCGAACCCGACCGCTTGACGGCGGCGGCGGACATCTATGGACTGGGCGCGACGCTCTACCACCTGCTCACGGGACAACCACCGCACAAACGCGCCAGCGCCGCCGAAACGGTGCGGAAGATCGCCACGCATGCGCTGGCCCCGCCGCGTACGCTCGTGCCCGGCCTCTGCCCCATCCTCGACGCGGTCGTGATGAAGTCGCTGGCACGCGACCCGCGCGACCGGTACGAATCGAGTGCCGCGTTCGCGCAGGACCTGCGGAACTGGATCGCCGGCGAACCGACCGTGGCACGCCCGCTGACACAACGGGAACGATTGGCGCGCGGGATCCGGCGGAACCGTGTCGCCCTCGCGGCGGCGGTGCTGCTCACGCTGCTGACCGTCGCGGCGGCGATTGTACGGCGCGAGAGCGACCCGAAGCGGCAAATCCTCGGTGCGCTCGAAGCCGGTCGGCCGGCGACGATCGTCGGCGTATCGGGCCGGCCGAAATGGCACCGCTGGTTGCTCGGCGAAGACCTCTTCGAAGACACCGAATACGGCGACCGCGTCACGCAGTTCCGTGCCAAGCGCCTCAGCCTGCTCGCCCTGCTCGACGAGTCGCCGATCGAGGCCTACCGCTACACGGTTGATCTCCGCATGATCGCCGGTTCCGCCGGCGCGGGGACCGCCACCGGCAATCCCCGCTATTTTCAAGGGCTTTTCTTTGGTCATCAGGCGCATCAAGCCGCATCCGGCGAATCGGTCGACCTCGCCTTCACCGTCGAATTCAACGAATACTCGCCCGTCGGCGGCGACCGGCAAAAGATCCTCTCGAAGCTGCGAGTGGACGCCCACTTGCCCGGGCAAGGCCCCAGCCCGAAATCGCCCAAGCTGATAACGCTCGCACCCAGCGCAAGCTTCCGTTCGACCGACGGCGGCGAAATCCCCCAATGGCGCACGCTGGCGATCGACGTACGCCCCACCGGCGTCGTCGCCCGTTGGCGCAACGCCGACGGAACGGAGACGATCGTCTTCGACATGGCCGCCGAGCGATTCCGCCAGATGCTGGCGACGGCGCAGGCGAACCTCGACGACTCCTTCGGCCCCGGCGTCGTGACGCTCGCGCCTTGGTCGCCGCGCCAGCCATTGGGCATCATGGGCATGCAAGCCACCATCGCGTTCCGCAACGCGACCATTGAACCGTTGAAGGACTGATTCTCACCCCAGGGAGATTCGAACCGATGGCACTTCAGATCGACATCGAATGGCCGGAGACCGGCAACCCGGTCGGCCGGAGGTTCACTGTCTCCGGCAGCGTTTGGGACGATTCGGAAAAGGTCGTGGTCCGCGCCGTGCCCGCCGACGTCGAATGCACGCTCACCGGCGGCGGCAACACGTACACGAACAAGACGACCATTACGCTTCCCGCCGCGGGCGCGACGGTACAATGGGAAGTCCCGCTGCCCACCGGCATGGGCCAGATCGCCATCGGCACCTATTCGCTCACCGCGGTGCTGAAACTCGCGACCAATCCGCCATCGGATCAGGAAGACAACATCCAGGTGCAGGCGGGCGGTCCGTCGCATCCCGAGGTCCAAGTCGCCATCTTCGAGGAATAACGCCCATGCCCGCGCAAAAGGTCAAGGTCGAAATCAAGGCCATCAAGCCGAACATCTTGGGCGTGCTCTGCACGACCTTCAAGGCCGTCGAGGTCGGCCAGGGTGCGAACAAACGCGTCAAGTTCCGAATGCACGACAGCAAGACCGCGCTCTCCGGCACCGTCGAATTGAATCATCCCGGCAAGGGCGGGCTTGTGAGCGTCATGGGGATCAACGCGAACACGCGCGTGGTGTTCAGTTCGCTGCGCCGCCTGAAGAAGAGCTAGCGCGGAGTTCGGCCAGTTCGGCGGTCAGGTTGCCTCGCGCCGCCGCCTCGGCCTCCAGAAACATCGCTTC
This sequence comes from Gemmataceae bacterium, assembly GCA_019636445.1. Classification (GTDB taxonomy): domain Bacteria; phylum Planctomycetota; class Planctomycetia; order Gemmatales; family Gemmataceae; genus Limnoglobus. Next base: position 150,090 of record JAHBXO010000005.1, read on the forward strand.
GGTCCGGTAGAGCCGCGGCCGTGCGAGGAAGCGTTCCAGCACGGCCGCGCGGCCGGCGCGGTAAGCCGCGTCCGGCACATGCGCGTACTCGCGCCGGATCGCGTCCGCGTAGCGTCGATAACGGGCCGCGCCCGCTGCCAGAATCGCCAAGTCCGCGTCCAGCAGCACGTCCGCGTCCGGGTCCGACGGGTGTTCACGGTGGTCCGTCGCGAGTATCAGTTTCGCAACGCGTTCGATGCGCGATTCCTCCAGCCCCAACCCCATCAATTCGAGTTTCGCAAGCTCCGCGCTGCGAACCTCGTTGTCTCCGGCGGTTGGATCGTAGACGACGTCATGGAACCAGGCCGCCAGAGCCACCGCTATCGGATCGGTGCAATGTCGCGCGAGTCGGCCGACGACCTTCAGCACCTCGCCGACATGTTCGAGGTTGTGGTAGTGCCGGTGAGGTTCGGAATGCGCGGCGACAAGCCGGTCGAAGACCGGATAGGCTGCCACCGATTCGACGCCGAGAGAATCAAGGAATCGGACCCATTGCGTCTGGAGCGCATCGAGGCGTTCGGGCGAGATCATGGCCGAATTCTACGCATCGGTTCGCGACTGAACGAACGAATCGGCGGCCCGCGCCCTTCAACAATCCCGACCGATCGACTAAACTGCAAGAAACTACCTCGGAGCCGATCGTTATGGCACTCGACCTCACCCCCGAGCAAAAGGCACAGGGCAAGCAGAACTTCGACCAGGCCGCTGGCGACCTCGAGCGACTCCGCCGTGCCAACGGCAAGGACGACCCGACGCGCCGCACATTCATGAAATCGGCCCTCGCGGCCGGTGCCGTCGTGCCCGTCTCGTCAGCTGTCTACTTCGGCTACGACGCCTGGAAAGGGAACAAAGCGGTGCGACTCGCCTTGATTGGTTGCGGTGATGAAGGCGGCGTGCTCGTCGGCGACCACAACCCCGAGTACACGCAGATCGTCGCCGTTTGCGACGTGCGCCCGACCAACCTCGAACGGATCTTCACCGGCGACCTGAAGCCGGACGGCACGCCGAACCCCGACACGCCGCGCAAGGGCCTGAACAAGATCTACGGGGCCGAAGAAGCCAAGAAAATCAAGACCTACGACGACCTCGACAAGCTGCTCGCCGACAAAACGATGCTGGGCCTCGATGGTGTGATTGTGGCGACGCCGCTCGTCACGCACCGGCCGATCGTTGAAAAGTGCCTCGATGCCGGACTGCACGTCCTGTGCGAAAAGCTGATGGCGCGTACCGTCGAAGACTGCAAGGCGATGATCCGCAAGGCGAAGGAGAAGGGCCTGCTACTGAGCATCGGCCACCAACGCCACTACAGCATGCTCTACGCCCACGCTCTCGAAGTCGTGCAATCGGGAATCCTCGGCGACGTCAAGCACATCCGCGCCCTCTGGCACCGGAACAACACCAGCCCGAGAGCATTCTCGAAGAAGGATCTGGCCGATATCGCGCCCGGCACCGACCTGCCGATGTTCCGCGACACCTGGTACCCACCGATCCTGAAGAAGGACGCCGAGGCACTCCCGGCCGACCGCCTCAAGGCGCTCGGATTCGATACGATCCAGGAGCTGATCCGCTGGCGGACCTACAACAAGACCGGCGGCGGACTCATGGCCGAACTCGGCAGCCACCAACTCGACGCCGCCAGCATCTTCCTCGGCAAGGTGAAACCGCTGTCCGTCGTCGGCACCGGCATGCGCTCCTACTACGGCACCAAGCCGAACCCGACCAAACGCGACGACGGCTGGCTCACCGACAAAAACCCCCGCGAGTGCCACGACGGCGTCTTCGTCACCTTCGAGTTTCCCGGTGCCGAGCACTCCGCCGCCGGCAAGGGAGGCAAGAACGACGACGACATCGTGATGGTCACCTACTCCTCATTCAGCACCAACGGCTTCGAGAAGTACGGCGAGTGCATCATGGGCAGCAAGGGCACGCTCATCACGGAAGAGGAGCGCGAAGTCTACCTCTTCAAGGAAGGCGGCGCGGCCCCGCGCGACACCGGTGTGACCGTCACCGGCGGCGGCGACAAGAAGCCCGCCCTCGAAGCCGCGGCCAGTTCCTACACCGGCGGCGGCGCGGCCATCTCCAAAGGTTCGACGGCACCCAAGTGGGACTCGGACGTCCGCGGTTACCGCACCGAGTTCGAGCACTTCGCCTACTGCATCCGCCGCTGGCAGGAACTGAAGCAGCAAGTCAGCTACGAAAAGAAGGACGGCAAGTGGGTCCATGCCGACATCCTGCCCCGCTGCCACGGCGAGATCGCGATGGCCGACGCCATCCTCGCCCTTACGGCGAACATGTCCATGAACAAGCGCGTCCGGATCGACTTCGACAAGAACTGGTTCGACCCGGATTCGAAGGAAGTGCCCGAAACCAAGTACGGACTGGGATAATCGGGCGAAGCCCGCGGACGACCGTCCGCGGGCGTGGCACTTTTCAATCCGTCATCCGGTGCGGCACGAATCGGCTCAGGTTCGTCGTCACGATCTGGCTGTCTTCCCGGATACCGATACCACACGACCAGCCGTTGATCACCCAACTGCCGATCACCGGATACCGCCCCTCGAAGCTCGGCAGGGGGAAGAGTTGCTGGTACACCACGTCCCGCGTCACCTGATACGGCCCTTCGGTTTCCAGTTCCGTCCGGCCGTTCCGCACGACGCGGATGTTCGCCCCCTCCCGCGCGTGGATCGGTTTGCGCACGTAGTCCCCGCTCTCCGGTTCGTCGAACCACGCCGGCAGAAGGTAAGGTGAATCCGGATTCAGCTGATGGAGCAGCGGAAGGATCGACTTGCTGCTCAAGATCATCTTCCACGCCGGCTCCATCCAGCGCGTCTTCGCAGCAAGGATGTTCTTGCCGAACTCGTCCCGGATCAGCCACTCCCACGGGTAGAGTTTGAACATGCGGTTGATCGGTCGACCACTGCGATCCACGAAGATGCGCATCTCCCGATTCCAGCCGATCGCCTCCACGTCCAGGTAATCCGTCTTGAAGCCAGCCTGGATCGCGGTGTCCCGAAGATATTCGACCGTGATGTAGTCCTCGACCTCCCCGGAGATGGCAGCGAAGTGGATCGGAGTGTCGTCGGCTGCGTGGATCTCCTGCCAGCCTTCGATCAGCCGTTCGTGGATACTGTTGAACTGATCGCCGCGCTCGTCCACGTCCTTGAGCCAGAACCACTGCGCGACGGCGGCTTCGACAAGTCCGGTCGGCGTGTCGGCGTTGAATTCCAGAAGCTTGGGCGGACCGACGCCGTCGAACGCGAGGTCGAACCGGCCGTAGATGGTGGCATGCTCCTCTTCCCAACTCTGGCGGACGAGCGCCTCGAACTCGGGCGGGATGAGGAACAGGCCGAGCATGTCGTTGTCGAGAACGTATTGCACGAGATTCGTGCACATGTCGAAGAGGGCGTAGGTCGCGCGTTCGATCGTGTCGATTTCGTATTTGCTGAAGGTGTAGTTAGCGGTCTCGTCCCAGTACGGCTCGCCGCGAAGGGTGTGGTAGTGCAGGCCGTACTGCTCGACTCGCTTTTGCCAATCGGGCCGGGGATCAATGGAAAGGCGGCGCACGAGGATCAGCCTCCGGCCCCGGCGGCTTTGGCTCCGCCGCCGAACCCGCCACGGGCGACGCCGCCGACAGCCGGGGACCGCGTACCGCCGCCATTGTACCCGCCGCTATGGACCCAGAGCATGACGAACCCGGGCCGCACGTGATAGCGGCCGGAAGAATCCCGCTCGCCGCCCCCGACGCGCTCGGCCGCCTGCTCGTCCGCCTTCGCCTCCATGTCCGGCGAGGTCGCGAGGAAGTAGCCGGCCGTGAGGATGCCGGCGCCCAGTAGCACCAGGGAGAAATCGCGGGTCATGCGCGTCATGGCCGCACCAGTCGATCGAGGGGTATCGGTCCGGGACAAGGGGACTCTACACGAAAGCGCTCCGGAACGCAACGAAGAACATTCGTCCCGACTTTGGAAACCGCTTTCAATACTCCTGCACGAGCAGCGTGCCGTCGCCGTCGAACCAACCGGCGCCGTCGGCCTGCCAGAACGCGCCGGGTTCCGCCGCCAGGAACGTCACCGCCTCCCGCACCGTCGCATCCAGCCGGGACTCGTCCGCGTGGTCGATCGGCTTGCGGATCGCGATCAGTTGCTTCGTGTTGATCACTCGTTCCATGAGCGGCCCCGCGTTCGGGCTGTAGGTCATCGTCTCCAACTCGGCCGCATAGGCGTTCAGGTCGTCCCGGATATCGTCCGGCTCCGTCAGGTAGCGCTCCAGCAGCACCGGCGTATGGCCGCCCGGCAGCACCATCTCGCCTCGCGTCCAGCCGAGATCATCCCCCTTGAAGTGAGGCTCGGCCGCGAGACCCAGCGAGTGCAGGCGCTCCGCCAGCTTCGCCGGATTTGGTTCCGATTCAGTGGGTAGGAAGACGCGGTACCACATGGATCATCCAAGGCAATTTTCACCGCGGAGGATGCGGAGATCGCGGAGCGCAATCAATCATTTTACTCCGCGTCCTCCGCGGTGAAAATGAATTACTCCGCTTCCTTCGCGATCTTTCGGTAGATCGCGATCGCTTCGAGGAAGGTCTTGCGGGCTTCGGCCCGCTCGGTCGGGGCGATGTTGTTCTCGCGGACGCGCCAAAGTTGCTCGATCGTGCCGGCGCACCACTTGGCACTATCGCGCGAGGCACGGATCGGCTTGTCGTCCACGCTAACGAACACCGGGTTCGTATGCATCTGCGGGTAGCTGCGAATCGCGATCCAGCAACTCTTCTTCGGGGTATACTCGAACGCCACGTCGTGCAGCTTGCGGTCGGCGGGGACCAACTTCTTCTCGACCCATTGGCCGTTCACGATCAGTTCGACCGTTCGTGAATCCGAGGGTGCGAGCCGACCGCCGACCGATGTACCAAGTATCATTTCGGGATCGAAGGCGACCTTTGCCCTCACCGGGATCTTTTCGCCGGCTTTCGCCTTGATCGTGTCGCCGAGTTTGCCGCCGCCGATGCGCGTGTCGAAGCAGTGGGCGTAGCCGTCGGAGACGTACGACTTCCCGGCCGCGATCCCCTTGCAGTAGGCGGAGTAATCGATGATCTCGACCTTACCGAGGTCGACATAAACGCGGCCCTGGCCGACGCGGCTGCCGGTAATGCAAGGGAAGTCGGTCTCTCCGGAGACCTTTAGCGGGAAGCCGCAGTTGAGAATGTGGTACCAGCAGTTCCACTCGGCCACGCGGTCGGTGTCCATGGCGCTGATGAAATCGCAGACGCCCATGGCACTCGTCACGCAGATTTCCTGCGCCCCGATGCCGTCCATGTTCGGGATGAGCAGGTTCGGCAGCTTCTGTAACTGGCGGTCGGTCCCCTTGCGGAGTTCGATTTCCGTCACCTTGCCATCACTATCGGCATCGAGCTTGTCGAACGATTCGGGCAAGGGCAATGTCCCGGCGGCAGCATCCTCCTTCGTGATGTGGCCCTTCGTGCCCTTGTCGAGCGTCGTGAACAGCCGGCGCGTACTGGCCTCCGGGTTCACGCCAAGGCCGTTGCCCGAGTGCGCGTAGCCGGTCACGCCGCCCTGCGCCTTGGCCCACTTCATCAACGGTGTCGTCCAGGTCGGCCAGCCCTTGAGCTTCGTCCCCTCCGAACCGGGGAACGTCTGATCGTTCAGGTTTAGCAGGTTCACGTGCCCGAGCGATTGCGATCCGAAGCCGCTGACCTCCACGTCGTACTTCAGCACCGTGTGCGGTTCGCTCCGTTCCCATGGCTTCGAGTCGAAGAACTTCCGTTGATAGTCGTAGCACGGTCCCCAGGTGAGGCAGCAGCCGACGTTCAGCCCTTCGCCCTTCACATGCAGGTACATCTCTTCGGGGAGGATACCTTCGGTCGGGTTCGTGTAGTGCTGGCACCCGGCGGCGTGGATGTGGTGGTCGCCGCTCCAGTAGCCGAAGTCGCCGGGATTGATCCAGCGTTCGAGTTTGAATTCGAGCGCCGCGCCCGGTTCGATCGTCACCTTGCGCGAGACGACCTTGTATTCCGGACCGCGACCGTATTCGACGACGAACTCGCCGGGCGGCAGCAGTACGGTACCTCCGTCGGCGCGGTAGATCTGCTGCTGGAAGAAGAGGTCCGCGCCGAGCCGCTTCGCTTGCGGCGGGTAGACGTGCCCGGCGGCGTCCTTGAAGGTGAATCGGCCGGTCGTCGGCTTGCCGTCGAAGTCGAGGACTTTGAGTTTCACCGGGATCGCCGGCTTGATCTCGAACAGGATCGGCACTTCGGCGCGGAAGCCGAGGTCCTGATTCCCCTGCCCGACGTCGAACGTCGTGGTGATCTCGCGTTTGCCGGCTTCGCTAGAATAGATCAGCGCGAGGGCGTATTCCACCTTCAGTCCGCTGAGGTTGCGTGTCATCGGCGGTGCCAGGAACATTTCCAGTTGGGCGAAGCGCTTGACGATATTCGGATCGTCTTTCGGATCGCGCGCCTGTCGACCCTGACCGGAATAAACCGTGCCGGCTTGCGGGCTGCCGATCACGAGTTGCTTCTTCACGGTCGACTCGTTCGTCACCTTCACGAGCACCGGCGTCCAACCGGACTGCTGGAGCGTGGCGTCGGCCGGGCCGCGTGCCACCTTCACGCGCGATTCGGGGTTGATGTTCACAAGGTACAGCACCCGGTCGTCCAGCAGATTCTGAATCTCGGCAGCGTCCTGCTTCTCGATGGCGGCGGTCAGAGATTTCGCCAGGTCCTTTGGCAGTGGCGTGCCGAGGAAGTCGAGCGACTTCATGACGCGTTCGGCATTGGCGGCGACGGGCTGGCCTTCCTCTTTCACGACCGGCGGCTTGTCGGCGGCGGCGAGGAACGAAGCGACGATGAACAGCGAGAGGGAGAGAATGGCTCGCATCGGGAAACCTCCGGCGGGATGCCGCTAGTGTGACGCGCCGGACCGCCCGCGGCCACGATTTTCCGCCGAACGCTATAATCATCTCTCCGATTCCCGGTACCGGAACCGCCGATGAAGATCGTGAACTACCCCCACCCCGCACTGCGGGCGATGTGCAAGCCGGTGACGAGCATCGATAAGGACGTGCGCCTCGCCGCAGGTGCCATGCTGGACCTCATGTACCAGCGCGAAGGCCTCGGCCTCGCGGCGCCGCAGGTCACGCTCGACTACCGCATGATCGTGATGAACTTCGAAGGCGAAGCCGAGCGCAAGGACATGGAGGTCGTCGCCATCAATCCCGTGATTCTTGAATCCAAAGGTGCCGAAAAGGACCGCGAGGGGTGTTTGAGTTTCCCTGGCCTTTATCAGGACATCCGCCGGGCCAAAACCGTGAAGGTGCAGTACTACGACCTCGACGGCCGCGCGAACGAAATGGTCTGCTCGGAACTCGCCGCCCGCATCTGGCAGCACGAGATCGACCACCTCAACGGTGTGCTCTTCATCGACAAGATGGGCCCCCTCCAACGCTACGGTAGCCGAAACGACATCCAGAACCTGATGGTCGAGTTCGACGACGACAAGAAGCGCGGTCTGCTGCCGCCGGACATGGAGCCAAAGCTCTGATGCGCATCGTGATGATGGGGACCGGCACGTTCGCGGAGCCGACGTTCGAGTCGCTCATCGCGGCGGCGGAGAACGTGGTCGGCCTCGTCACGCAGCCAGAGCGCGAGGTCGGCCGCAAGACCGGTGCGTCGCGGCAGACCGGCAAAGGCATGGCGGCGATCGCGTCGGCCGCCGGCATTCCCGTCATCCAGCCCGCGAGCATCAACACGCCGGAGGGCTTGGCACAACTCAAGGCGTTCGCGCCGGACCTCGTCGTCGTCGCGGCCTACGGGCAAATCCTGAAGCCGGACGTGATCGCCACACCGCCGCTCGGCATGATCAACGTCCACGCGTCGCTGTTGCCGAAATACCGCGGCGCCGCTCCGGTCGCCTACTCCATCTGGAAAGGCGAGACGCGGACCGGCGTCACGATCATCCGCATCACCCCCGGCCTCGATTCCGGCGACATGCTCGCGCAGGAGTCGCTCGACATCCTCCCGACCGAAACCGCCGGCGAACTGGAAGCCCGGCTGGCCCCGCTCGGCGCGAAGCTCTGTCTCGATGTCGTGCAGCGAATGAAGCTTGGCCCGGTGAGGGGAACGAAGCAGGACCCGGCTCACGTGACGAAGGCCCCGAAGCTGACAAAGGAAATGGGTCTGATCGACTGGTCGAAACCGGCCGAGGAGATCGCCCGCCATGTCCGCGCGATGCAGCCGTTCCCGACGGCGTACACGTTCTTCCACCGGCCCGGCAAGGAGCCGATGCGCGTGATCGTGAATCGGATCGACGGGGTAGGCGTTTATTCCGGCCCCGACATTCCGCACGGCACGATCTTCCCGCCGGTCAAGAATCTGCCGAATTGGTCCTATCCCCGTGAGGCGCTCCAAGAGCTTTCCGTAATCACAGGCGCTGGAACGCTGCTCACAATCGCCGAACTCCAGCCCGCCGGAAAGAAGCGGATGACGGCCGAGGAGTTCCTGCGCGGGCACCCGATCGTGGACGGCTGCCGCTTCGGGCCGGAGAAGTGCGAGTCCGTGGGATGACGGGACCGAGTTCAGTAGGCGTGCGTCTGACGCTTGAAGACCATCGTCAGCACGGTCAGGAACATGATTCGCAAGTCGAAAAACGGATTCCAGTGCGTGATATAGTAGAGGTCGAACTGGATGCGGCGCCGCAGGGAGGAATTGCCACGCCAGCCGTTCACTTGCGCCCAACCGGTCAGCCCCGCCTTCACGGAATGGCGGGCCATGTAGTTCGGGATCGTTTTCTTGAATTGATCGACGAACACCGGCCGCTCCGGTCGCGGGCCAACCAGGCTCATATCCCCGAGTAAGACGTTGAAGAGTTGCGGCAGTTCGTCCAGATTCGTTTTGCGCAGGAACGCGCCGATCCGCGTGCAGCGCGGGTCGTTCTTTGACGTCCAGACCGCGCCCGTCTTCGCCTCCGCATCAGGCCTCATCGAGCGGAATTTCAGCATTCCGAACGGTTGCCCGTCCAGCGAGCAACGCTCTTGTCGATAGAACACCGGCCCCTTGCTGGAGAGCTTGACGAGGATCGCGATCAGGACGAGCAGTGGTGAAAGGACGATCAGCCCGACAAGGGAGAGGACCACATCCATCGCGCGCTTGATGGCGATGTTGACGCCAAAGTGCCGGTTCTCGCGCAGGCCGATCACCGTCATGCCGTGCAGGTTCGTCGTCGTCAGCGAGAGGGCGGACATGGCCGGCGCATCGGCGACCAGACGGATCTCGAGCGTGGTCTGGGAAAGCAGATCGAAGACCTGCCGGACCTCGGCATAGCGGTTCATGGGCAGGGCGATGAAGACATGCTCGACATGGTGTTCCGCGACAAGCCGCGGCAGGTCCGCGATCGAGCCGACGACCGGCACTTCGCCGATGCGTCGTCCGGGTTCGTCATCGACGTATCCGACGGTCTGGATACCCATCCAGGCGGCGGAATCGAGAGTGCGGGCGGTGGTGCGGGCCAGTCGTCCGGTACCGACGATGAGGGCGTGGCTCTGGTTGTAGCCGCGGGCGCGCAACCGGCCGAGCGCGAACCACGAGAGCCGCCGCGCGAGCACGATGCCGACGATCGCGAACGGAACGAACAACGCGAAGACCATGCGCGGTCGATACGGCGACTGCATCGCGAACGTGATGGCGACGGCCAGAAGCGAGAGGAGCGCGACGCCCTTCAGGACGTGGTACAGCTCCTCGCGGAAGCGCGACAACCGCGTCACGTCGTACATCTGCGACACGCGGAAGGCGACCACGCCCAAGAGCAATACCAGCGGCAATTGGCCGAGGCATTGCTCGAACGGCGGCGCGTCCGGTGCCGTGATCGGCACCCAGCCGGAACGGAGGCGGACGAAGTCCGCCGCCAGCCAGGCCAGCGCCGTCGCGATCAGGTCCCAGCCCTGGAACCAGGCGCGGAGGGGTTCGCTCGACCGTGCAATCATGGCCCGGTTCTAGCACCCGTCCGTTCGCGATGTCAAGGCGGACGGACCGATCGTATCGGCCCGATATTGGTCCGACAGCTGGAATCTCGCCCAGCCTGTGCTACCATCCATTCGAAAACGACTAAGATCACGTTCATTCGCGGACACGCGGTAACGACTCCATGGCCCACTCAGGCGATTCCGTCAACGGCTCGGCGAACGGTTCGGCAAACGGCGCGACGCCGGAGAAGCCGCCGCTCTCCGACGTGCCCCGTTACGCGCTCTCGCTCGGCGGCGTCACCGTCACCGGCATGCAGTACGAACCCTCCGGAGGGATCCCCGAATACGAACCGGAGTCGCGGTCCGGCAGCCAGAGCAGCACCGGCATCAGCCGCGAACTTTCCTTCGAATCCGACCGCGGACCGGTCACCTGTCCGGAATTTATCGGCGAGTACCAGGTGATCGGCCTGCTGGGCCGCGGCGGCATGGGCAACGTCTTCCGTGTCCGCAATCCGTTCTTCAACTTCGAGCAGGCCCTGAAGATGCTCGATGCCCGGCTCGACTCCCGCGAGTCCCGGCGGCAGTTCATCACCGAGATGCGCACTCAGGCGGAGTTGGAGCACACCAACATCGCCAAGGTTCACTACGCCGGGGTCTGCCGAGCCAAAGGGAAGTTCCACGATCAGTTGTATTTCGTCATGGCGCTCGAAACGGGCGACCTCGGCGACGAGATCAAGAAGCGAGGCCCCTACCCTCCCGCGGAGGCGGCCAACATCGTTCGCCGGCTGGCGAAAGCCATCGGCCTGGCGCACGCCCGCGGTACCTACCACTGCGACCTGAAGCCGAAGAACATCCTCCTCGGCGTCGATGGCACTCCGAAGATCACCGACTTCGGCCTCGCCAAGATGCTCGCCGAAACGCAGGACGGCCGCGCCGGCCGCTGCGGCGCCTTCGGCACGCCCAGCTACATGCCCCCCGAACAGGCCGACGGCGCCTTCGACCGCGTCGACGCCCGATCGGACGTCTACGGACTCGGCGCCATCCTCTACGAACTCCTCACCGGCAAAGCCCCCTACAACGGCAAAACACGCGACGAAGTCCTTTGGCAGGTCAAGAACGAAAAGACCCCGCCAGAACCGATCCGCAAGACGAACCCGCGCGTCCCGGCCCGGTTGGAGCAGATCTGCCTCAAATGCCTGGAGAAAAGCGCGGACAAGCGATTCGCCACGGCGGAGGAACTCGAGGAGGAACTCGATCGCTACCTGCGCCCGCGTTGGATCCGCCGGCACTGGAAGCACCTCGCCATCGCCGGCGGGTTCATGGCCCTGCTCGCGACCGTCGGCACGCTCGGCTATCGGCAGTACGCCGCGCCCCGCGAAGACGCCCGCAAGGAACTGCGACTCGCCGCCGACGCCGCCAGCGACGACGACCGCATCAAACACCTCAAGACCGCCGCGGCCCGATACGACTCGATCCTCGCAGATGCCGGCGTCGTCGATCGGGAGGCGCTCCAAGCCGAGCGCGACCTCGTCGCCGCGACCGCGTGGACCTCGCAGGCGGAATTGCTCGTCGATCGCCGTGAATACTTCGAAGCCCGCAAGGCGCTGGAGGAGGCACACCGCGTCCTTGGCGGCGATGAAACCCCACACAAGCTGAAACTGGCCGAGCTGTACCACGTCGAGGGGTACTTCCACGCGGAGCAGGACCACTGGGACGAAGCGATCCGAAATTACGAGAAGGGACGCGATCTCCGCATCGCCGCCGACCTGCCGCCGGAGCATCCCGAATACCGGCCGTACCTGCGCGACCTGGCCCGCAGCCACGGCTACCTCGGCGATGCCCAAACTCGCACGCACAAGATCGCGGAGGCGAACGCCTCCTACGAGGCCGCGCGAAGGTTACGCGCCCAACTCGCACAGAGCGGTAAGGACGAGGACAAACTCTACCACGCCCGCGACGACGGCAACTTCGCCGAACTGGCCGAATGGCAGGGGGCCGCCCAACTCGACGAGGCCCTGCGCCGCCGTCGAAGCCGTGTCGAGTATTACCGCGAGCATTTCCCACACTTGAAAGTCCTGCCACGCCGACACCGGACCGAGCGCACGGAAACAATGACCGGGCTGGTCGAGTTGCTGCTGGACCTGCCGGACGCCCCTGGGGTCAAGATCCACGACCGCTTCGAGGAAGCCCGGGCGCTGCTCGACGCCACGCGGGCCGAGTACGACGAGTTGAATCGGGTCGGAGCGGGCGACGAACCCGGCGTGGAATCGGGACGGGCACGCTGGCGGCTGGCGGAGGCCCGCTACCTGCTCGTCTGGTCCCGCGCGACCTACCGCCCGTCATCTCGCCCGCTGATCCACGAACTCCTCACGGGCGCGGAATCCGCTTACCGCAAGCTGGACCGCGAAAAGAAGGCCAAGACCGACGATTACTACAACTGGGCCGCCGCGCTCGCGCTGCACGGCCAGTCGACCAGCGGCGACGTCGCGAACACTTTCGATCGGGAGGAGCAGTTCATCCTCGCCATCGACCGACTGAACAAAGCTGCCGACCTGGGGTTCGTCAAACTCGAACGGCTGAACCGCGACCACGCCTTCGCCGCCCTCCGGCTGGACCCCAAGCTCAACACCGCGTTCCAACTGGTAATTCGCCGCATCGAGAAGGAAATGGCGAACCCGAAGCCCAACGGAGACCCCCGATGACGTTGACCGCCGACCAGTTGCTCGCCCGGCTCTACGCCCTCCGCAAGGACTACGCCGACGATCCGGAAGACGAGACCTACCAGGCGCTGCACGCGGCGTTCATGTTCATCTCGTACAACATGGGCGCGTTCAAGGACTACGTGAAGAAGGAAACGGAGAAGTGAGCTACGCCAGGGTGGCTCCCGCGTCTTTCCGCCGACACCGCGCCACCCCTCGGCGGAAAGACACCCGAATTCCGGAAGCGCCATAGCCCGACAACGACTTACGTCGAATCCGAACTCCGGCTTGGCGGGTCAGTCGATGCCGTGGCCGACCAGTTCGATGAACACGTCCTCCAGTGTCGGCTCCACTTTCTTCAGCGTCTGGATATGCCCGCCGCCGGCGATGACCGCCTGCACCACGCCGCCGATCGCCGCGTCGCCGTCCAGGATCACCTTGAGGTTCACGTTCGTCGGCGTCTCGGTGCGCGTCGCCTGCCGCACACCCGCCAGCCTCGCGACGTCCGCCGTCTGATCGCTGCCCGGCGCGAGCACCAACTCGAAGATCGGGTGTTCCTGCACCTTCCGCTTCAGGTTCGCCGGAGTATCGCACGCGAGCAGCTTCCCCCGGTCGATGATCGCAAGCCGATCGCATAGCTCGTCCGCTTCGGCCATGTAGTGCGTGGTGAGCAGCATGGAGCGGGCGGGGTTTTCCTTCATCCAGTCCTTGATGAACGCGCGGATGGTGCGTGCCGCGGTCACGTCCAGGCCGAGCGTCGGCTCGTCGAGGAAGAGGATCTTCGGATCGGTGATGAAGCCGCGGCAGAAGTTCATCTTCTGGCGCTGACCCGTGGAGAGATGGCTGAGGCGGGAGTTCGCCTTCTCGGTGAGGCCGACGATGTCGAGCATCCGGTCGATACGTTTGGCGACGAGGTCGTTGGAGACGCCGTAGATGCGGCTGAAGAGCCAGAGGTTCTCGCGGACGTTGAGGATGCCGTAGCCGCTGGTTTCGCCGCCCGACACCATGTTGATGCGCGGCCGGAGCAGCTTCGCCTGCGTAACGACGTCGAGCCCGTCGACCTGCGCCGTACCAGCCGTCGGCGCGAGGAGCGTGGTGAGGATCTTGATGAGCGTGGTCTTGCCCGCGCCGTTCGGGCCGAGCAGGCCGAACAGTTCGCCGGGCCGGACTTCGAGGTCGACGCCGCCGAGGGCGACGAATTCCTTGGCATCCTCGGGTTTCGGCTTGCGGAACCACCCTTTGCGGGGCTTGCGGTAAGTGCGCGTGAGTCCGACGGTGCGAATCGCGGGGGCATCCATGCGGGAATTGTAGGGGCCGTCAATCGAGCGACGCCACTTCCCCACCCCGCGGCGTCACAAGTGCCCAAAAGACAGACTCGTCGATGCCCGGCCGGATCGTGCGGACGCTGCCATCGAACATGGCGACGGTGAGTCCGGCATGAAAGGCAGACTGTGGTATACTCGGGTCAACTTCTTCCGGTCGCGGCCGGACTTGAAACATCTTACCTGGCGTACTGGATCGCGTTTGTCGCGCATCTGGATCCGATACGGGGATCACGTCTTTCCAGCCAGCATCGGCGAACGTCGATCTGCGAACACCATAGGGCGCCCCATCGAGCTTGCTAAAATCACGAGGATCGAAGACATGAGTCCACTGATGATAGGTTGTGGGCCCTACGTCGGCCGACGAACAGTATGAATAGTACTTATCCGACAGCGCAATGGTCAAGCTATTGCCGTCGGAGTTCGAGGATACCAGATTCACAGAACCATCGAAGGCGAACATATTAATGGCGTAACTGCATTTCGCGCGTTTGTCAGACGACCAGCGGCCATAATTCAGGCTCGGATCGGCGGGATTCTGGAATGCCTTAACGTTAGGATACAAAGCCTCCATAGACTGCTCTACCGTCATATTCTCTTCATAGCGAATTGGCCCATGAACATAGGGAAGCATGCGGAAGAACAGCGATTGCGATCCCATGGCATACTTCAACCCGCTCATCCGGGATTTCGCCAGCCCTGTGATCTTCTCTTCCTTCTGTGCCGCAATCTGTTGGACGGCGAGAATCATTTGTCGGTGGTGATTCATATTCTGCGCGCGTAATGCTGCCTCGCGCGCTTTTTGAATGCCAACCAATATCACGCCGATCAATAATGCGATAATTCCAATCGCGACAATTAGCTCAATAAGAGAAATGCCGGGCTTTCGAGATCGCATTGGATCGATTGATATTATCATTGTCTCGCCTCGCAATTGTCTGAGCCAGACCGTCTCGCTCAAAAAAATGTGTGCAAATACATAATTTGCGGGCAATAAATACCATCGATTCCAGTACGACTGGAAGATGATAACCACTGGATAACAGGGCGAGATAAACTGGACACCCGAAACATCACCAGTCACGCTTGTCCCGGAATCGGCACTCGCCAGAAGTATTCGGAACATCACTGACCGGTCGATCAAAATTGAAATTCTACGGTGTAATCGCGGAGGAGTCTTTATTGAGAGTGGTTGTCTGATGATTGGGTGGCATGCCTACGATCCATACGGCGGTAATTCTCACGCGCCATTCTTCTCCGCTCACGGGGTTATTGGCGGTTAGGAATCCCGTGTCGGAATTCACAGCTCCTCCAGTAACACTTATGTTTTGCGTTGATGACGTGCGAAGCAGAGTCCAATCGCCACCGTTGACTCTTTTGTCAAAATCCACAGTGACGGTTATCATGTTGACGCCCGCCGGAATGTTCGCCACGGCAAACGATCCTTTCACGGTCCACATCATACCGGTATTTTGCGAGCTACAGGTGGCAGTCGTGATTTCAGGATCGGCAGCACAGGATGTGCGCGGCGTCGAAAACGTCACTGCGAGTGTCAACATGAGAGCGATTAGGCTGCGGACTGCGGGCTGCGGGCTGCGGGCTGCGGGCTGCGGGCTGCGTGAATAAAACATAATACACACCTTCAGAAGGGGAGGGCGAAGGTAAATTGAATTGCGTCCGTGCGGGTCAAATTTTGACGATTCGGCATCGCCATGTCAAGAAAAAAGCAAAAATGTATCCATTTTCATTGAAGTCGCTACGATTCTACATCAGACCCTTTTGGAGCCCATAAGCCATGCGTTCCCTCGTGTTTTTTCTCTACTTCGCCACCGCTACTTTCGCCGCCGACCCGACACCGACGGTCACGCTCGACCTCTGGCCGGCCAAGGCGCCCGGCGAAACGAAGGAACTACCGCCCGAAGCGTACCAGCCGACCAAGCCGAACCAACTCGACGTGAAGCGGCTCGGCAACGTCTCCAAGCCGCAGATCGCGGTCTACGCTCCGGAGAAGCCGAACGGCACCGCCGTCGTGATCGCGCCCGGCGGCGGGTACAGCATCCTCGCCATCGAGCACGAGGGCACCGACGTGGCGACGTGGCTGAACAAGCTCGGCGTCACGGCCATCGTGCTGAAGTACCGTGTCCCGCGCCGGGCCATGCAATCGCCGGACAACCTCGCGCAGCTCCAGGACGCCCAGCGCGCCCTCGGCCTCGTCCGCAGCAAGGCAGCCGAGTGGAAGCTCGACCCGAAGCGCATCGGAATGCTCGGCTTCTCCGCCGGCGGGCACCTCACGGCCACGCTCTGCACCAACTTCTCGAAGCGCCTCTACGACGCGGTGGACGACGCGGACAAGGCATCGTGTCGGCCCGACTTCGCCGTACTCGTCTACCCGGCGTACCTCGCGAAGAAAGACACGGCCGACATCGCCGAGACGTTGAAAGTCACGAAGGAGACGCCGCCGATGTTCTTCGCCCACGCCTCCGACGATCCGGTGTCGAGCGAGAACAGCGTGGCGTTCTACCGGGAATTGAAGAAGAACGGCGTCTCGGCGGAGTTGCACTTGTATTCCAAGGGCGGCCACGGGTTCGGCATGCGGACCGATCGCGGGCCGGTGAGCGCGTGGCCGAAGCGCTGCGAGGAATGGCTGACGGGGCGGGGACTGGTGAAGTGACGAAAAGCAAAGCCCCGGCACGTTCGTGCCGGGGCTTCCAATCTGGATCATCGATTTTCACTTCTTGTCCGACTTCTTTTCTTCCGGCTTCTTTTCTTCGGGTTTCTCTTCGGTCGCCAGCGGGTACTTGCCGGCCTTGAGGTCGGCGTAGACCGGCTTGATGATATCGGCCGGGAGCGTCCAGGTTTCGACGCGGCCGGCGCGGGCGATGTTGATGCCGAGTACCTTGCCGTCCAGGTCCACCAGCGGACCGCCGCACTCCGTCGGCTTGATGGACGTGTCGTGCATGATGACCTTCGGGAAGCCGGTGCGGCGGCTGGACAGTTCGCCGGCGAGCGTGTTCTGGAAGTCGCCGCGATCGAACTTGGCGCGCTTCACCAGCTTCACCTTGTACTCCTTCTCCTCCTCGCCGCGGCGGATGAGGAGCATCACCGTCTCGTCGGGTTTGTACTTGTCGAGGATCTTCTTGAGGTCGTCAAACTTCTTCACGGGTTTGCCGGCGACGGCGAGGATGATGTCGTCCTTCTTGAGCTTTGCGAACGCGGCCCCGCCGCCGGGCGAGACGCTGCTGATGCGGATGCCGTCGTCGCCTTCGCTTTCCGAGTTGGCGGCGGTGATGCCGAGGAAGCCCTTGTTGAGGTTGTCGATGAGGCGTTCCTCGCCGTAGAGCCGCCGGGATTCGGCGCTGACGATGCCGACGGCGAGAGGTTCAGCCTCGGGACCGGCGATCGCAACCCAGTTGCCGACGATGGCGTCCTTCGCGTCGACGAACCCCGGGATGGGCGTGAGGTCGTTTGTGTCGATCTTGATCAGAGCGAGATCGGTGGGTTCGTGATAGCCGATGGTCTTGGCGTCGTATTCGGAGCCGTCGGAGAGGCGCACGCTGACCGTGCCTTTGAGTTCGCTACCCTTCGTCAGGATGTAGCCGTTCTTGTCCATGACGGTGCCGAGGATGGCGTCCTTGTTGTCGACGCGGACGCGCACCGTGGCGGCCGACGCCTTGGACGACGACTCGACCATGAGTTTCGAGATGAGCCGTTTGCCGGAATCCAGGGAATCGGCACGGGCGGTCGCGCCGGCGAGCGCGGTGGCAACCGTGGCGAGCACGAGGCCATATCGGAACATGGTGTGTCTCCGGTGGTGTTTCGGGGCGCGATCAGGGCATGGGGCGCTGGCGCCGGCCGAGCGTCACTTTCGCTTCGAGGATTTCGTCGCCGCGGCGGAACTCGACGGTGGCGATGTCGCCGGGCCGCAGTTGCGTCATGATCTCGTCCACGTCGGTGGTCTTTTCAAGAACGTGACCGTTCAGTTTCAGCAGGCGATCGCCGACTTTGATTCCCGCTTTCGCGGACGGGGAGCCTTCGGAAAGTTGTTCAACGACCGGCTCCATTTTCCCCTCGCGGCTGAGGGTGACGCCGAGGACGGCGCGGGATTCGCCGCGGCCGATGACGTCGCCGCGCACGAGGCGCTTCCATTCGTCCTGGAACGCCTTCGTGGAGACGTGGACGTTGTCATCGATCTTGTCGCCGATGCGGCTGTGGATGCCGACGAGCTTGCCGGTGAGATCGAAGAGCGGCCCGCCGGAATCGCCACCGACGAGCGTGCAATCGGACACGAGCGCCTTTTGGTTCTTGAGGTCGACCATCTGGCCGAGCCGGACCGGGGCGCGGCGTTCGGGCTTCGGCCCGCCGGGGTGGCCGAGCGAGACGACCCACTGCCCCTTCGCGAGTTTGGAGGAATCGCCGATTTCGACGAACGGCCATTTGCCTTCCTTCGCGCCGGGCCAGGTGGCGTCGGCGGGGACGGGGTCGACGATCTTGACCATGCCGCTGTCGACGCCGGGGTTGCGGCCGAGGATCTTCCCGCGGACTTCGATGTTGCCGGGCAGGATCAGCATGACGGTGGTGGGGTTGGCATCGCCGCGGCGCGGGGCCAGCCCGCCGAAGCCGAAGCTCGGCGGTTCGATGACGTGGGCGGCGGTGAGGACGAGGCCGTCGTCGCTGACGATGACGCCGCTGCCGGCGCCGACCGATTGCGGACCGCTGCGCGAAGGATCGACCTGGCCGAGGATCACGGCCACGGTCGCGGGCGTGACCTTGGCGACCAGTCCCTTCACGGTGTCCTGCAGCGATTTCAACTCGGCGACGGACTCGGGCGCCGTCGTGCGTGTTGGGTTCCAGAGGACGGGTTTGGAATCGGCGGCGGAAACGAAAACGGCGAGCGGAAGGGAGAAGAGGAGGCTCGCGGCGAACCTTCGGAGGCGCATGGTGGGCAGGCTCCGGTCATGTAGATGGCGTGTCGATTCCATTTTAGGCATGAGAGTCAAGCCGCGCGGGGAATCGCCGCGATTCTCTAGCTTGCCCAATTCGACGCCCGGAAGCAAGCATCGGTTTCCGGAGAAGTCCCAAAAGCCCGGAAATGTCGTCGATGGCTCCGGTCGGCGACTCTTGGGAAGCTGCGCGAAGATTCCGGCCCGGCCGGAACGACTCGCGTCGAACCCGATGGAATTCATGAATTGCCGTTAAGCTGGGGAAACTCTTCCGCCGATAACGATCGTGCGGAATTTTGCGCGCACTCTCCGCTGGATGGATCGCACCATGCCCGGATTGGCTCATTGGGTTCGTCGACGCTGGATTCCCCGGCTGTTTCTGACCGGTTTGGCAGTCGCCGGCACAGGATGTTCGCGCCTGCATTTCCGCGAGCGGGCTGACAAGGATGTCGAAGGCGTGCTGACGCAGAAGAACATTTTCCCGGAAACGAAGATCGAGAACTGGCACGTCTACCCGGATCCGAAGGCGCGGCACGCCGATCCGAGTTGCCCGGACCACCCGCCCTACCCGCCGGACGACTACGCCGCATGGCTGCTCTCGCCGAATCCGCAGAAGCCTTCGAAGAAGTGGGGCGCGGGTCGGTTCGAGGGAAAGGAATACCTGAAACAGATCGAGTCGTGGGATGCGGAGAATCGCGCCGCCGATCCGACGCCGGCCGCGCCGATGCCGATGAATCCCGCCAATCCGGCCGCCGTCGGCGGGTTCGCCTTCGCGTTCCATAGCGATCAGAAGGCGTATCGCCTGCGGATCGATCAGGCGGTCGAACTGGCGCTCTTCAACAGCCGCGAGTTCCAGGACCGCCGCGAGGACCTGTACCTTTCGGCGCTGCCGGTCACGTCGGAGCGGTTCAGCTTCGCGGCGCAGGCGTTCGCCGCCGAGACGGTCGTGCGCGAGAATTCCGGCCGGCAGCGCGCCGACGCGGGCAACCGCTGGCGCCTCAACACCGACGCCGGCGTGTCGAAGCTGTTCCCGACCGGTGCGACGCTGCTGTTCCGCTTCGCGAACCAGGTGGTGCTGGACCTCACCAGTCCGCGGCCGGACATCGCGATCTCGAATTTGTCGCTGACGTTCATTCAGCCCTTGTTGCAGGGCGGCGGCCTCGCGGTCACGCTGGAATCGCTGACGCAGGCCGAGCGGACGCTGCTCTACGCCATCCGGTCGTACGCACGCTTTCGCAAGGTGTTCTTCGTCGCGATCTCGGGCGCTGGGGATTACACCAACAACCCGTACGGCCTGCAGGGCCTCGCGGTGAACCTCGGCCGCGCCATCGGCAACAACCTCACCGCGCCCGTCGCCGGTTTCCAACCCGTCATCCTCCGCGCGGCGAACCTCGAGAACGAGAAGAAGAACCTGGCCGCGCTCGACCAGATCCTGCGGCTGTATCGAAACCTGAAGGAAGGCGGCGTCGTTTCGGACCTGCAAGTCGTTCGCGTCGAACTGCAATACCTACAGAGCCAGACACGGCTGCTCGACAGCAACCGGCAGTACTTGGACCAACTCGACAACTTTAAGCTCCAACTCGGCGTGCCGACGAACCTGCCGATCGAACTGGACGACGCGCCGCTACGGCCGATGAAGAATCAAGTGAAACGGATCGAGGAGGTGTACGCGCAGTTGCTCGAGGTGCAGGCCGAGGCCGGAAAATACGATCCGTCGGAACAACCGGCCCGATACCGCGAACGGTGGAAGGCGCTCCTGACGGAATCCCCGCTCGTCCGCGGCACGGAGTTCGCCAAGAAGTACGCGGAGCGGATGGCCGAACTGGCGAAACTGTCCGATGACAACTTGAAGAAACGGATCGACGACGCCCTGGAGGCGCGGCGCAAGCTGTTCGACGCCCGCGCGGATCGACAGAAGGCGTCCCAACCGGAACCGGCGGATACCGACGCGGCGATCGTGGCGCTCGAGAACGCGATCGACTTCGCCCGATTCGAGCAATCGCTACGAAAGTTCGAATCGCAGCCTTGGCTGAAGCTACCGCCGGACCGACGCACCGGAGACCGCGCGGCGCACTTCCGCGAGTCGCTTGACTTCGGCACGCTGGTGGCGCTGGCGGCGCGGAACGAACGGCTGGACCGGATTCGGGAAACCTGGCCGCAACTGCCGGCGATCGTCGTGGAAGGCGAGGATCTGATCCGGCTGCCCCTTGATGAAGCCAGTACGAAGGTGGCGCAGGTGGCGCTCACCGGCCGGCTGGACCTGATGAACGCGCGGGCGCAGGTGGTGGACTCGTACCGGCAGATCGCGGTGCGGGCGAACGCGTTGCAGGGCGTGCTCGACGTGCAGTACGACCTGAACACGCTGACGCCGCCGGGAGAGAACGAGGTCTTCGCGTTCGCGGGCAGCCGGACGCGCCACGCGCTGACGTTGCGGGCCGAACCGCCGTTCGTCCGGCGCGTCGAGCGGAACAACTACCGGGCCGCGCTGATCTCGTATCAGCGGCAGCGCCGGACGCTGATGGCGTTCGAAGACAATATCATTAATGATTGCCGCGCGGACCTTCGGCAGTTGCGGTCGCTCGCGGAATCGTATAAAGTTCAACAACGCGCCGTCGAGTTGGCCTACGCCCAGGTGGACAACGCCCGCTCGACGCTGCTTGCCCCGCCCGACCCGACGGCCCGCGAGGCCGCCGGAAGTTCCGCCGCCCTCACCGAGCAGTTGCTCCAGGCGCAGAACCAGTTGCTCCAGGCCCAGAACGCCCTCTACACGCTCTGGATCAACTATCTGAACACGCGGATGAACCTGTACCTCGACCTAGAGTTGCTCCCACTCGATTCGA
This sequence comes from Gemmataceae bacterium, assembly GCA_019636445.1. Lineage (GTDB taxonomy): Bacteria > Planctomycetota > Planctomycetia > Gemmatales > Gemmataceae > Limnoglobus. Next base: position 171,896 of record JAHBXO010000005.1, read on the forward strand.
GAGGTTTGTGGTCCGATGGCCTCCCCCAGCCCGAACTCCCGCCGATCGTCGTCCGCTGACCCGCTCCGCCGCCGCGCCGGCCGGTCCACGGTCGCGCTCCTCGCCACGCTCTTCACGCTCATCGGCGGCATCGCGGCCGCCGCCTGGTACTTCGGCCTCCTGCGGTCCGGCACCGGAGCCCGCCCGGACCTCATCCTCCACCGCGTCAAACTCGAATCCCTGCCGGTCTCCGTCGTCGGCAAGGGCGCGCTCGAATCGGCCGACAACCGCGACATCATCTGCAAAGTGAAGGCCGGTTCGAAGGGAACCTTCGCCAGCACCATCCGCTGGGTCATCGACGACGGCTCGATCGTCGCGAAGGGCCAACTCCTGATGGAACTGGATGATTCGGCGCTGGACGAACAGTACAAGCAGCAAAGCATCGCCGTGGAAAAAGCCGAGGCCGAGTGGTTCAAGGCGGACAACGATTATCTGATCCAGCTCAAGGACAACGAATCGCTCATCGTCGCCGCCCAGGCCGCCCTGCGCGTCGCCGAACTCGACCTCGACAAGTTCATCGGCCTCCGTGCCGAACCGTCCCTCAATCCGTTCGGCGCGCTCGTCGGCGCCCACGGCACCATCATGGAGAAGGGCGAATACCGTCAGAAACTCGACGACGTGTCGGCTCGCCTCAAGGCCGCCGAATCGGACCTGGAAGCGTATCGCGAACGCTCCGCGTGGGCCGAACGGAGTGCGAAACTCGGCTATCTGACCGTCAGCCAGTCGAAAGTGGAGCAGGCGAAACTCAGCGGAGCTTCGGACAATTACGAAAAGCTCCGCAAGGAACAGTACATCCTCGAGAACTTCATGCGCGAGAAGGATCTCACCGACCTGAAGTCGAAGTGGGACGTCGCCCGCATCGGGCTGGACAAGGCGATCCAGACCGCCGAGGCCAAAGCCGCTCAGGCCGATTCGATTCGCAAAACCAACCGGTCCGTCTACCAGCGCGAGCTGGATCGTCTGCGCGAGATCGAACAGCAGATCAAGGAATGCAAGATCCGCGCACCGCAAGACGGAATGGTGGTCTATTTCAAGAGCGAACAGGGCCGCAGCAGCAGCGGCCAGCAGTTGATCGCGATCGGCGAGCAGGTGCGCGAGGGCCAGAAGCTGATGCGCATTCCGGACCTGCGGCGGATGCAGGTCAACACGCGAATCCATGAAGCGCAGATCGGGCGCGTGCGCGGCGACGATCGCCAGGCCACGCGAATCCTGGATCACGTGCGCGTCGGGATGATGACGCTGGTCGACCCGATGAGCCGGCTCGCGAGCCAGCACGAACAGTCGCTCAATTGGGTGCAGGATGCCGTTCGGGATCGCGAGTACGAGATCCGGCGCGAAGGTCACCGCGCTTCGGTGCGGGTGGATGCCTTCCCGGACAAGGTTTTCGCCGCGCGCGTCCGCACCGTGGCGGCGGTGGCGCAACAGGCGGACTGGTTCAGCAGCGATGTGAAGCTGTACCCGACGCAGGTGCTGATCACCGAGAGCGTGACGGGTTTGAAACCGGACATGAACGCCGAAGTGACGATCCACATCGACGACGCGACGGAGCCGGTGCTGGCGGTTCCGCTTCAAGCGGTCGTCGGTGGCGCGGAGAGCGGCCCGAAGCGCACGGTCTGGGTGATGGCCGGCGGCTCGCCCGTCGAGCGCGAAGTGCAACTGGGCAAGTTCAACGATGCCATGATCGAAGTCCTCAGCGGTCTCCAGGAAGGCGACGAGGTGGTGGTCAATCCGAAGGCGATCGCCGGCGACAAGGCCAAGGTCCGCGAAGAAATGGGCAACGGCGGCGGCCGCCCGAAGGGCGAAGGCGGCTGGGAGAAGAAAGGCGGCGGCGAAGGCGGCAAGAAGAAGCCCGGCGCGATGCCGGGCGGCGGCATGCCGAAGGGACCGCAGGTCTAGTTCGGATTGCGGAGCGGGGAGTGCGGAGTTCGAGACATCCCACCGCTTCGCAGTCCTGTTTTTCCACTCCGCACTCCGCACTCCGCACTCCGCACTCGAACATGGCCGCCATCGTCGAAGTCATCGATCTCTTCAAGGACTACTTCCTCGAAGGGCACATCCCCGTCAACGTGCTGAAGGGGCTGAACCTCAGCTTCGACGAAGGGGACTTCGTCGCGCTCATGGGGCCGTCCGGATCGGGCAAGTCCACGCTCATGAACATCCTCGGCTGCCTCGACCGCCCGACCGCCGGCCAGTACCTTCTGAACGGCGGCGACGTGGCGCGCATGTCCGACGACCGACTTTCCGAGATCCGCAGCACATACCTCGGCTTCATTTTCCAGGCCTACAACCTGCTGCCGCAATACACCGTCGTCGAGAACATCGAACTGCCGCTGGTCTACCAGGGCGTGCGACTCGATCAGAAGACGAAGGACCGGTGCGTCGCGCTCGCGGAGATGGTCGGCCTCGGCACGCGACTCGACCACCGCCCCCTGCAACTGTCCGGCGGTCAGCAACAGCGCGTCGCCATCGCCCGCAGCCTCGTGAACGACCCGCACGTCATCCTCGCCGATGAACCCACCGGCAACCTCGACAGCCGCACCAGCGTCGAGATCATGCAGATGCTCCGCGAGCTGAACAAAGCCGGCAAGACGATCATCATGGTGACGCACGAAAACGACATCGCCGCCTGGGCGCGCCGCGTCGTCCGCCTGCGCGACGGCCTGGTGGAGTCGGACGTCCGCAACGACGACCACCAGCCGGATCTGACGGCCGCGCACTGACAAGGAACGCGACACGATGGATATCTTCGACATACCCCCGGCTCCTTCGCCCGTCTCCGGCGGCGGCGGTCTCGGCGTCGTCAAGATCGGCCGCGCTGTCGGCCTCGCCGTGCGCAGCCTCTGGCTCCACAAACTCCGCTCGCTCCTGTCCGTGCTCGGCATCGTCATCGGCACCAGCTCCGTCATCGCGCTCATGGCCTTCGGCGAAGGCTCCATGAAGGACGCCCTCGACGACATCAAACGCCAGGGCGCCACCAACATCGTCGTCCGCAGCGTCAAGCCCCCCGACGACTCCGCTGCCGCCGCGAACACGCGATCCTGGGTTGCCGCCTTCGGACTCGACTCGCGCGACATCGCCCGTTTCCAGGCGTTCGGCAAGGCGATCTCCATGATGGTGCCGATGCGAGTTTTCCCTTCGGAAGTGCGCTATCTCGAACGGGTCCACAACGCCCGCATGGTCGCCACCGTGCCGGAATACGCCGACGTGAACAAGCTCCCGATCGCGCGGGGCCGATTCCTCGTCTCCGACGACGAAGTGAATCGCATTAACAACTGCGTGCTCGGATCGGCCACCGCCGACAAGCTCTTCCCCTTCGAAGACCCGATCGGGAGAACCGTGTTCTGCCGCGGCGACAAGTACCTCGTCGTCGGCGTGGCGGCCGACCGCATGCCCACCGGCGGCACCGGCGGCAGCCTCGCGGCCGAGGATTACAACAACGACCTCTACATCCCGCTCTCCACCTGCAACCAGTACATCGGCAGCAAAGTCTCCATCCGCTCCGCCGGCAGCCGCTCCGCCGAACAGGTGGAGATCAGTCAGGTGACGATGACGGTGGACGCCGAAGTGGACACGGCCGCCGGCCGCGCGACCGTGAAGGCGATCGGCGACCAGATCAAGCGGTTGCTCGAACGCCACCACGAGAAGAAGGACTGGGCGGTCACCATTCCGCTGGACCGACTCGAAGACGCCGAGCGCCAGCAGGAACGCTTCACGTCGCTGCTCGTGTTGATCGCCTCGATCTCCTTGCTCGTCGGCGGCATCGGCATCATGAACATCATGCTCGCCACCGTTACGGAGCGCACACGCGAGATCGGCATCCGCCGCGCGCTAGGCGCCAAGCAGAAGGACATCACCGCGCAGTTCCTCGTCGAGGCGACGGTACAGACCACCGTCGGCGGACTCATCGGCGTCGTCGTCGGGCTTGTGCTCGTGTTCGTCGTGCCGATCGCCCCCGCAGGCCTCGCCTGGATGGCCGACCGCGCGCTCCTCGCGGAATCGGCCGCGTGGCTTCGCACCATCAAGCTCCCCGCCACCGTGAACGTCCCCTCGATCTTCCTTGCCGTCGGCGTGTCCGTCGGCGTCGGCGTGCTCTTCGGCTGGTATCCCGCCCGCCGCGCCGCCAAACTCGACCCGATCGAAGCCCTGCGACACACGGCCTAAACCAGTGCGGAGCGCGGAGCGCGGAGTGAAAACCAAGAACGTAGCTGATTTGGTTTTCACTCCGCGCTCCGCACTCCGCACTCCGCACTCCTACAATTCTTCCATGACCTACGCGCAACCAAAGACCGTCCCCGTCACCGTACTCACTGGTTTCCTCGGTGCCGGGAAGACGACGCTGCTCAACCACATCCTCACCGCCAACCACGGCAAGCGGATCGCCGTCATCGAGAACGAGTTCGGCGAGATCGGGGTCGACCAGGACCTCGTCATCGCGGCCGACGAGGAAATCTTCGAGATGGACAACGGTTGCGTCTGCTGCACCGTCCGCGGGGACCTCATCCGCATTCTTGGCAACCTGATGAAGCGCCGGGACCGGTTCGACGCCATCCTGCTCGAAACAACCGGGCTGGCGGATCCCGGTCCGGTCGCGCAAACGTTCTTCGCCGACGACGAGGTCCGCGCCGGCACGCGGCTCGACGGCATCGTCACGGTCGTCGACGCCAAACACGCCGCCCAGCAGATCGGACGCTCAAAGGAAGTCACCGAGCAGATCGCCTTCGCCGATGTGATCCTGCTCAACAAGACCGACCTTGTATCACCCACGGAACTGGAAAAACTCGAACACCGCATCCATCACATCAACGCAGTCGCCAAGATCTACCGCACGACCCGCGGCGTCGTGGAGATGGACAAGATCCTGAACATCGGCGGCTTCAACCTCGACCGCGTGCTGGAGTTCGAACCGGACTTTCTGAAGAGTGAAAGTCACGAAAAACACGAACACCACCATCACCACCACGAGCACGGCGAACACTGCGGCACCGACTGCGGCCACGATCATCACCACGAGGCCGAACCGCGCCACGACGAGGCCGTCACGTCCGTCGGCCTCGTCGCGGAAGGGAACCTGCAGATCAAGAAGTTCAACGATTGGATTTCGACATTGCTGCAGACGAAGGGCCAGGACTTGTACCGCATGAAAGGCATCCTGAGCATCAAGGGCGATCCGAACCGGCACGTCTTCCAGGGCGTGCACATGCAATTGGATGCCCAGCCGAGCAAACCTTGGACTGTGGGCGAACCGCGATTGAACAAGCTCGTCTTCATCGGCAAGAACCTCGACCGCGAGGCGCTGACGAACGGATTCAAGGCCTGTCTGGCGTAACCATCATGCCCCCAAAGCTCACCGAGAACCGCTTGCACCCGGCATGGGACTCTGCCGGTGCCGACCATGTCGTCGGCCTCGCATGGAGCCCGAACGGGCGGTTCGTCGCCGTCGCCGCGGTAAGCGGACCGGTCTTGGTATTCGACGCGAAGTCGGGACAATCCGTTGCAACGCTCACCGGACATTCCTTCGGCACGATGGCGCTCGTCTGGAAGCCGACGGGCGAACTCCTCGCGACCGCCGGGCAGGACGGCAAACTCCGCATCTGGGATGCGACATTGTGGCAGGAACGGGCCGCGCTCGACGGCGGCGCGGCGTGGGTGGAGAAACTCGCGTTCAGCCCCGACGGACAATGGCTCGCGTCCGCCGCGGGCAAGCGTGTCCGCGTCTGGGATTCCGCCGGCGAGTTGGTCCGCGAGTTCTCCGACCATAAGTCCACCGTCAGCGACCTCGCCTGGCGCGGTTCGCTGCTCTCCGTCGCGTCCTACGGTGGCGTGCGATTGTACAACGTGACGACCGGCGAGACGCGATTGAATTTCGAATGGAAGGGCGCACCGCTCGCCACTGCCTGGTCGCCGAACGGCGCGATGCTCGCCCACGGCAACCAGGACGCGACGATCCACTTCTGGTACGCCGCCAAGCCGACGACGCCATTGCAGATGAGCGGTTTTTCCACGAAGGTGCGCGAACTGTCCTGGGACGCAACATCGCGATATCTTGCGTGCGGCGGCAGCCCCGCGGTGTGCGTGTGGGATTGCGGTGGCAAGGGGCCGGAAGGGTCGAAGCCGACACTGTTGAAAGGCCACGACGAACCGCTCTCGGCCGTCGCGTGGCAGCGTCGCGGATTCCTTGTCGCGTCCGGCTGTTCGCAAGGTCGCGTCAATCTCTGGCAACCGGCAAACAGGAAGGGGCCGCACGTCGGAGCCGTGTCGATCGCCGCTCCGGTGTCGGCGCTGGCGTGGTCGCCGGACGACAAATCGCTCGCTGTCGGCGGTGCGGACGGAGGGGTGCGGCTGCTCAGCGTCCGTTGACGGCGTGACCGTTGGCCGGTCCATTAGGCCGACCGCCCAACATGGCTCGGAGTCTCGCAACTTCCGCTTCTGCGGCCTCGGCCCGCTTCCGCTGCTCCTCGGCGTTCCGACGCTGCTCCTCGGCGTTCCGACGCTGCTCCTCGGCGTTCCGACGCTGCTCCTCGGCGTATTCCGCGTCCGTCAGAATCCATGAACCGGTATCGGGATTCCAGAACCGCAGTTCCGGCCCACTGCGTTCCAGGTGTAAACCGAGGATTCGGCTTGGGAATCGACCATCTTTTTCCCGGATCGGCACAAAGGCGCCGTCGACGAGCCGGTATCCTTGCAACGACGGATCGAGGTAGTCTTCATAAGCATCGAACAGGAAATACTCCTTCACCTTCCACTCGTCGCGGTAGCGATCGAACTTCTTGCCAAGATCGTTCTTCTTCGTGGTCTTCGACGTGATCTCGATCACGACCTCCGGCGCTTTGCCTTCTTCCCAAATCAGGTAGTTGGGCCGCTCGCCGTCCTTGCGGACCCCGCGGACGACGAACACGTCCGGCGCGAGGTGCCAACGCTTGTCACCGGGTCTGGAGAACACGAGCATGTCGCCCGAGACGTAAACCTTCGGATCGTTCGCGAAGTGGCGCTGGAGGGCGTTGATGACCTCGAACAGAATCCGGCGGTGCCATTCGGTTTCGGACATGGCGCGGAAATCCGTCGTGGGGTAGTCGTTCGACACGAAGGGATTGAATTTCTGGATCATGGTGACCTCGACTTCCGCCAGCTTACACGATCGGTCAGCAGCGTTCCACAAGCATCGCCACGGCGTTGCCGCCGCCGAGGCAAAGCGCTGCCGCGCCGTAACGGAGGTTCCGGGCGCGCAGGGCGTGAACGAGCGTGACCAGCACACGCGCCCCGCTCGCGCCGATCGGGTGGCCGAGAGCGATCGCGCCGCCGTTCACGTTCACCTTCGCTTCGTCGAGTTTCAACTCCTTCGCGCAGCCGAGCATCTGCGACGCGAACGCTTCGTTCAGTTCAAACAGGTCGATCGCATCCAGTGAAACAACCGAAGCAAGCTTTCGCAGCGCAAAGACCGGGGCGAGGAAGATCTCCTTCGGGGCCACTCCGCTGGTGGCGACAGCCACGATCTTCGCCAGCGGCTTCAGGCTGCGCTCGTTCACGGCCCGCTCGCTCGCGACCACGACGGCAGCAGCGCCGTCGGAGAGTTGCGAGGCGTTGCCGGCCGTCACCGTGCCGTCGGGCTGGAACGCGGGTTTCAGCTTCGCCAGACCCTCGGCCGTTGAATCAGTTCGGATCCCTTCGTCCTTCGCGACGATTGCCTTTGCTGCCTGAACGGGAACGATCTCGGAATCGAACGCACCCTTCGCCCAGGCGGCCGCGGCGCGCTGGTGGCTCTGCGCGGAGAAGCGATCCTGCTCGGATCGCGAGATCCCGCACGTCAAAGCCGTGTGTTCGGCGGCGTGGCCCATCGGCCAGTTCTCGAACGGGCACCAGAGGCCGTCGCGAACCAGCGCGTCCTGTGTCGTCTGGTCGCCGTACTTGTAGCCGCCGCGAACGTTCGGCAGCAGGAACGGCGCCCGGCTCATGCTCTCCATGCCGCCGGCGACAATGAGCTGCGCATCGCCGGCGCGGATGGCACGGTCCGCGAGCATCACGGCCTTCAGGCCGGAGCCGCAGACCATGTTCGTCGTGTGCGCATCGATGGTATCCGGCAGCCCCGCCGCGAGCGCCGCCTGCCGCGCGGGGTTCTGCCCGCAGCCGGCCTGCACCACATGCCCCATCACGACTTCGTCGATTTCCCCCGGCGACACGTTGGCCCGAATCAAAGCTTCTCGCATTGCGAACGAGCCGAGCTTCGTGGCCGGGAACTCCGCGAGGCCGCCGAGGAACTTGCCGATTGGCGTGCGCACGGCCGACACGATGTACGAATTCATGGCCACCCCGACGGGAAAGGAAACGCCACTGGGCCTACACTGATTCTATCCCGGCCAACGCTCCGACTCCCGAGACGAATCCACCGGCATGGCACTCCTCGTCACGGACGCCCTCACCAAGGACTACGGCCGATTCCGCGCCCTCGACGGCCTCAACCTGCGCATCGCCCCCGGCGAAGTCGTCGGCCTCCTCGGCCCCAACGGCTCCGGCAAATCGACCGCCCTCCGCATGATCCTCGGCTTCATGCGGCCCACCTCGGGCAAGGCCACCGTCGCCGATTTCGACTGCTGGAGCCAGTCCGTCGAAGTCCGCAAGCGCGTCGCCTACCTTCCCGGCGAACTGCGGCTCTACGAGACGATGACCGGCCGGCAACTCGTCGCCTTCCTCGGCAAGCTCCGCGGGGAATCGCCCGGCACCGAAGTCGACCTCCTCGCCAAGCGACTCGACATCGACGTCGACAAACCGCTCGTGCAGATGTCCTCCGGCATGAAGCGCAAGATCGCCCTGCTCGCCGTACTCGTGCCGAAGGTGCCGTTGATCATCCTCGACGAGCCGACGAACACGCTCGACCCGACGATGCGGGACGAACTGCTCGAACAGCTCCTGATCGCGAAGCGAGAGGGGAAGGCGGTGCTGTTCTCGTCGCACGTCCTGCAGGAAGTGGAAGCCGTCTGCGATCGCGTCATCATCCTGCGGAAGGGTGTCCTGGTGCACGAGCAGTGTATGACCGATCTCCGCGACGGCCGGCACGTCTCGGCGACGATCGTGGGACAGGTCCCCGCGCACGGGCCGGATGGCGGAGCGCTTTCGATCGACGGGCAGAAGCTGCAACTCGACTATCGCGGTCCGCTGCCGGTCTTGCTGGAGTGGCTGGCGAAACAGTCGCTCGCGAACTTGAAGATTGAGCCGTTGGGACTTTCGCCGATCTACCACAAATACCACGGCAACGGAGCGTGAAGGGGAACCGGCCGAGTGGGTCCGCCGCTCCTGCGCCACCCTCCGGCGGACCCAAACTTATTGGCGGACCCACTCTTGCGTTACCCGGCAACAACCTTTGTGCAGTCTCCTGAATCCGCAGGCGTCGCGACGATCCGGTTCGCGAAGTTCCCAAGAATGACTTGGCCACTTTGTGTAGTCTCCTGAATCCGCAGGCGTCGCGACGGCGCACTCTTGGCCCCGGTAGGGGCCGCGGGTTGTAGCCACGGGTGGAGCGAAGCGGAACCCGTGGGACTCGATCGGTGTCCACCGACCCCGGCAGGGGTCGCGGGAGCAAAGACCGTTCCTTCGCCCCATCCGGGGCGAGCGATCGCGTCCGCGTTTCCACGAGTTCCGCTTCGCTCCACCCGTGGCTACACACCGTTGCCCCATTCGTGGCAAAAACCAAGAGAAGCCATGGTGGTTCCGACGATCTCCCGGCAATTGCCAAAGCTGAGCAAACGCGAGCCGGGAGCGTCAGCTCCCGGTTTCTCGTTCACCTCCTCAGAAACCGGGGGCTGACGCCCACCGGCTCGCCACAAATGGCGAACGGCGCGAAGTCAGTCCGCCGGTGTTCGTCCAAGTCCACGACCGGCGGACGGACGTCGCGCCGTGGGTAAGCGTCACATTTGTTGGAGAACAATGGTCGACACCATTGGCCATCTTCAGTCCGAAGGACTGGGAGTGCTCAGCCCAGGGCGAGCCGCTTCGGCGACGCCCTGGGTGCCCGACGAAACCGACGGCAGTCCGAAGGATTGCGACACGGGGTCTTCCGATCCGCGTTCTGACTCAGCCCTTCGGGCTGACCGTTTTTTTCCGACCGTACCCAGGGCGTCGTCGCAGAGCCTCCTCGCCCTGGGCTATGCACTCCCAGTCCTTCGGACTGACGGCACGCGGACCGGATACGCTTCCGCCATCGTTCGAGCCACTCACCGGCTCGCCACGATTGAAGAACGGCGCGACGTCAGTCCGCCGGTGTTCGTCCAGGTCCACGACCGGCGGACGGACGTCGCGCCGTTCGCCAGTATCAATTCGTTTCGTGCAGCGTCGGAGATGCATTTTGCTCGGATGTCCAATGGTGTACCATTGCCCGAACTCCTGCCGTTGATGCAACATAATATTTGTGAAGGAAAATCGGCGACTGGTATGATGCGATCGGCAATTTGGTATTACATTTGTTCGGTACCGGAGGTAGGGGTATGCGAATCGTGATCTCCGGACCGGCAGCTGCATTCGACGGCGACACACAAACGGAGATCACGGATCCTGCGGTCCTCCGCCGGCTCGCTGGCCTTGTGGTCCCGGACGCGAACTGCGCGGACTACCTTTACGCCCCGGAGTTCGACGAACTCGACCTTACTGGCGGTCGGATCGAGACAGCCTACCGCTCACCCGGTGATCTCCGGGTTTTGACCGAGTACCTCACCCCGCGGGCCTTGTCGGCCGAGGAGTTGGCCATCTTGGTTGAGTACACCGAGGGCCAGTGGTCGGACGGTGCCGGGGAGAGTGGCCTCGAAGTCACGATCGAAGGACAATGTATCCAGATCGGTTTCGCCCCGTTCCCCTCTGGCCAGGGGGTGGAAGTTGAGCAACTTAGCGAAGACCCGCACCCACAGCCGCGATTCCGCCGGCTCTTCGCAGCCGCCCGCAGCGGCGACCTATCGGCACTGCGGGCGGCGATCGCGGCAGGCGAGGACCTGGATTGCAGGAAGGGTGGGATGACAGCGCTCAAGTGGGCGATCTCTTACGGCCACGCTGAGGCCGCACTTCTCCTCATCGAGAGCGGGGCGGACGCCGTTGCCGAGGACGTGTTCGGGGATACCGTTCTAGTGAGTTGCGCAGCGAGTCGGGACCTGTCTGATGAGTCCGCGGCCCGTGTCGCGGAGCAGCTGGTACAACGTGGTGTGACGGCGGAGGTCAAACCGCATCAACTGGAGCAGGCCTTGGACATCGCGATTCAGCGGGGCAAGGTGCAATTGGCCAAGGTGCTTAGCAAGGCCGGGTCGAACGGCGGGGCATGATTAGTTTCTAGGAATTCAATCTCTCCGCTGCCCCGCCGATTTCTGAACGTATCCGTCCCCCTCACTTCATCCCCATCTTCCGGTACGTCCCGAAATCGTTGAAGAACACGCGCTTCGCGATGCGGTACAGCACGTTCTTCTCCGGCACTTCCTGGCCCGGCATGTACTGCGAGCCGTGCGCCGTCATCGCGCTCAGCTCGGCCATCGCGGTCTGGCGGGCGGTCGCGTCCTTCGCGCCGTGGCGCTCGACCACGGCCTTCAACAGGTCCGGGCGCTCCAGCACGATGCAGCCACGCGTCGCCTCGGCGGCGGTGGCGCGGAAGTCCTTCAGGTAGGCGCTCTTCAAGAACTTGTCTTTCAAACTCCGGCCGTCCGTCTCCGTCGAATGGATCGACTCCTTCGAGAACTGCACGATCGGGCACGGCTCGATGTCGCCCCACGGGTTGATGTGGTGGCTGATCCCCGTCACGGCCGGGCAGAGCGCCTGCCCCTCGCCGTCGTAGTAGGCGTCCACGATCACGATCGGCTTCCTCGCCCGCATCTCGACGACGAACTGCCGGGCGCGCTTCGCCTGCTCCGGCGTCAGGCAGAGGTCCACGTTCGGGTTCGGCCCCATCGGGCGATAGACGTGGAACCAGGTGTACATCACGCCCATCTCGATCAGCCGATCGACCCACTTCTCCGTCAGCAGGTCGTCGATGTTCGTCTTGCAGAGACTCGTGCAGACCCCTGTGAAGACCTTGTTCTTCAGGCAGTTCTGAATCCCCTGCATCGACTTCGAGAGGACGTCCTTGCGGCCGCGGCGCTCGTCGGAAATGATCTCGCTGCCTTCGATGGAGATCAACGGCGTGATGTTGCCGAGCTCGCGCATCCGCTTCGCGCGGTCGTCGGTGATGAAGTGGCCGTTCGTGAAGATCTGGAAGTAGCACTCCGGGAACTCGGCGAGCATGTCCAGCAGGTGCGGGTGCATGAACGGCTCGCCGCCGACGATGCCGAAGAAGACGTTGCCCATCTGTTTGGCTTCGCGGACGAGCTTGCGGAACGCCGGCGGGTCGATGGTGTGCTGCTTGTGGGCGACGTCCACCCAGCAGCCCTGGCAGCGGAGGTTGCACGAGTTGATGATGCTGACGTAGAGGAACGGCGGGAAGACTTCGCCGCGGCGAAGGCGCGACTTGTGGCGGAGCACGGAGAGGCCGCCCTTGACGCCCATGTTCCACGCGAGCTTCCACAGGAGGCGCTTGTCGGCTTCGAGGAGCATCCGCTTGGCCATCTTCAACATCATGGTGGTCGATCCGTGGGGGTGCTTGCAATCTTACCGGAGAAATGGGCGTCGGCGCGGGCCGAATTCAAGTAGAGCCTCGATTCGAGTTTTACTCCCTCTCCCCCGCTTCGGGGGAGAGGGCCGGGGTGAGGGGGCGAGGGCCTTCGACGACTCGAATAGCCTTCCGCCTCCCCAAGACCCCCTCACCCTAACCCTCTCCCCCGCAAAGCCGGGGGAGAGGGGATCAATCGAGCTAACCCACTTATCGCGGGAGAGACGAACGCCATGACCGAACACGAAGCCGACGATTTCCTGCAGAAGTGCGTCCGCCAGCAGCGGGTGATCGCGCTGGCGCTGTTGGGCGGCCCGATCATCATCGGGATCCTGTTCGTCGCACTTCACTTCACCGCCTTCGAAGGCAAGCCGGTGGCCCCGGATCTCCCGCGCATCGGGGCGAACTCCGTGCTGACGTTCGTGGCCTCGTTCGTCGCGGTCGGCGCCGTGGTCGTTTCGTTCATTCTCCCGAACATCCACCGCCGTCAGACCGCGACGAATCTGGCCCGGCGCAGCCCCGCGCCGTCTCCCGCCGACGGTCCGGCGCTGCTCGTCGGCTGGCAAACGGGGAATCTCGTGCGTATGGCGATGCTCGAAGGCGCGGCGGTCCTGGGCATCGTGCTGTTTCTCGTGACCGGCGATTTCACCTGCATCGCCATCGCCGCGATCCTGCTGGCCGTGCAGGCGGCGGGATTACCGAGCGAGCCGTCCGTCCGTGGCTGGTTATCCCAAGCACAGGAGGAACTCGAACACGCACGCAACGGGTCGGTTTGAAAATGATGGCCACGAAGAGGCACAAAGAGACACAAAAAGTAAGAAGAGTAGAGTCGATGTCTTTCGTACTTCCTTTTGTGTCTTTTCGAGCCTTTTTGTGGCCAAGATTCGAGGGCGATCGAATGCGTTACGCAGGCCTCCTACTGTTCCTCCCCCTCGCTCTGTTCGCGGCTCCGCCGGAGGATGCGGTGCCGAAGCTGCCGGACGGCACCGACGCGGCGCGGAAGCAGATGGCCGCGTTCCGCCTGCCGGCCGGGATGAAAGTGGAGCTGTTCGCGGCCGAGCCGAAGCTGGCCAGCCCCGTCGCGATCGGCCTCGACGAGAAGGGCCGCGTCTACGTCGCGGAGGAGCACCGCTTCAACGCCGGCACGGAGGAGAACCGCACGCGGGCCTTCCTGCTGGACGACGATCTCCAGGTGCGCACACTCGATGATCGCCTCAAGATGTTCAAGAAGTACGAATCGAAATTCGACGGCGGCATGGGCTGGTTCACCAAACACGCCGATCAACTGCGATTACTCGAAGACACGACCGGCTCCGGCCGCGCCGACAAGTCCACGATCCTCGCCCAGTTCCGGGAGCCGCTCGACGGTCTCGCCGCCGGCGTCATGGCCATCGACGGCGATGTTTACATCACGTGCATCCCGCATCTTTGGGTTCTGAAGAAGGGAACCGACAAGCCGGTGCCGCTGCTCACCGGCTTCGGCGTGAACGCGGCCTTCCTCGGCCACGACCTGCACGGCCTTTGCCGCGGGCCGGACGGCAAGCTCTACTTCAGCGTCGGCGACCGCGGCTTCCATGTCGCCACGAAGGAAGGCACCACCCTCAGCGGCCCGCGCACCGGCGCGGTCTTCCGCTGCAACCTCGACGGCACCGAACTCGAGGTCGTGCACCGGGGCCTCCGCAACCCGCAGGAACTCGCTTTCGACCAGTACGGCAACCTCTTCGCCGACGACAACAACTGCGACAAGGGGGACCACGCCCGGCTCGTCTACATCGTCGAGGGCGGCGAGAGTGGATGGAACATGGCCTATCAAACCATCCCCGCGCCGTACATGTCCGGCCCCTGGTTCGCCGAGCGCCTCTGGCACCTGCAACACGAAGGCCAGCCGGCGTACATCGTGCCGCCAGTCGGCGCGATCGGGGCCGGGCCGAGCGGCTTCCTTTTCACCAGCGGCACGAGCCTCGCCGATCGCTACAAGAACTCGTTTCTGATGTGCAACTACACCGGCAACGGCGGCCTCGAATCGTTCAAGGTGAAGCCGAAGGGAGCGGGCTTCGAGATCGACGACTATCACGACTTCCTGAAGCCGATCATGGCGACGGATGCCGAGTTCGGATACGACGGCAAGCTCTACGTCAGCGACTTCGTGAACCTCGACTGGAGCGGCAAAAGCCTCGGCGGCCGGGTGTACACGGTGTTCGATCCGAAGAAGCTCGACAGCGACGTGGTGCGGGAGGCGAAGAAGCTGTTCGAGGATGGGTTCGCGAAGTTGAACGCGGAGGGCGTGACGAAGGAGAACGGTGAGCGCTGGGAGAACCTGCTCGGCCACGCCGACCAGCGCGTGCGACAGAAGACACAGTTCCTGCTCGTCGATTGCGTGCGGTCCGGCAACGAAACAAGCAAATCCGGCGCGACCACGATCCTGCTGTCGACGACCTACCAAACATCGAACCCGCTGGCCCGGCTGCACGCGCTCTGGGCGCTCGGCCAGTTATCCAAGAACAGTCCGGATTACCTGAAATGGATGGTCGGATACCTCAATTCCGATCCGGACGCGGAGTTTCAGGGCCAAATCGCGAAGGTGCTCGGCGACGCGGGATACGGTGCGGCCATCCCCGAACTGATCAAGGCGCTCAACCACTCGAACGCCCGCGTGAAGTTCTTCGCCGCGCAATCGCTCGGCAAGCTGAAGGCGAAGGCGGCGATCGATCCGCTCTTCGAGGTGATTCGCCAGAACAAGGACGCCGACCCGCACCTGCGGCACGCCTGCGTCGTGGCGCTCGAGCGGATCGGCGACGCGGACGCCGTCGCGGCGAAGGCGAAGGACGCGAGTGCATCCGTCCGCCTCGCCGTCGTGCTCGTGCAGCGTCGGCTGAAGGACCAGCGGATTGCGACGGCCTTGGACGATGCCGACTGGTTCATCCGCGCCGAGGCGGCGCGGGCGATCCACGACGTGCCGATGGACGATCTGATGCCGAAGCTCGCGGCGCTGCTCCCGAAGCTCGGCGAGAAGCCGATCCCGGACGGCGATCCGCTCGTGCGCCGCTGCATCTCGGCCGCGTACCGGCTCGGCGGCGCGGACGAGACGAAGGCGGTCCTCGCCGTCGTGCCGAACGCGAACTTCTCCTCGGCCGTGCGGGCGGAGGCGCTCGGGGCGCTCGCCGACTGGGCCGAGCCGCCGCCGCGCGACCGTGTCACCGGCTTCTGGCGGCCGCTGCCGAAGCGGAACGCCGCCCCGGTTCGCGCCGCGTTCGAAACGAACCTCGCGGACCTGTTGAAGAAGACTGACGGCGCGCTGCAGACGGCTGTCATCGCCACGATCCAGAAGCTCGGCGTTCAGGCGGATGAATCGCAGTTCGCGGTCTGGGCGAAGGACGCGAAGGCCGAGCCGAACCTGCGCGTGGCGTCGCTCCGCTATCTCGCGAGTCGGAAGGCGAAGGACCTCGACGCGATCCTGACGGCGGCGCTCGCGGATGCGAATCCGCTACTGCGAGCCGAAGCACGCGAGCGGATTGCGGCCATCGACGCGAATCGGGGTACGGCCCTGTTCGACGAAGCCCTATCGAGTTCGGGTACGACCATCGCCGAGCGCCAGCGTGCCTTCGCGTTGCTTCCCACGCTGAAGGGTTCGCAAGCCGGGAAACTGCTCGACGTCTGGAGCGCGAAGCTGGCGGCGGGCACGGTGCCGGCGGAGTTGAAGCTCGACGTGCTGGAAGCGATCAAGGCCGCGCCGTCGGCGAGCCGGGATGCGAACCGGGCAAAGTTCGAGAAGGCCGAGTCGGACAAGTTCCGCGTGAGTCTCGTCGGCGGCGACGCGGACAAGGGCCGCGAGATCTTCTTCAACCACACGGCCGCCCAGTGCGTTCGCTGCCACACGGTGTCCGGGAGTGGCGGTGTGGCCGGGCCGGAGCTGACGAAAGTGATGGAGAAAAACAAGGAGAACGCCCGCGAACACTTCCTCGAATCGCTCTTGAAGCCGAACGCCAAGATCGCCGAGGGGTTCGCCAGCGTGTCGATCTCGACGCTCGACGGTGCGACGATCGCCGGCGTCATCGTGAAGGAGGATGCGAAGGTGCTGACGATCAAGAAGCCCGATGGAGCGACCGTTGTGGTGGCGAAGGCGGACATCGAATCGCGGACGACGCCGACGTCGCCGATGCCGTCGGTGGAGCGGACACTCTCGCCGCGCGAGGTGCGCGATCTGGTGGAGTATCTGACGACGTTGAAGTGATCGGGATCGCACTGCCCACGGACGGTCGTCCGCGGGCTTCGCCCACTACCACAATCGGCCGGGATTGAACACGTTGTCGGGGTCGAGCGTCGTCTTCACGTGCTTCATCAGTTCCCAATCGGCACCGGTCTTCGCCGGCTTCGTCGCGCCGCGCCGTAAAACAAAATCCGGGCCGGGGCGTTCGTCCGTGTGTAGCCAGACGATGCCGTTCATCGGTTGCGAATGAATCAAGGCATCGCCGCGGTTGAACCGGTTCGCGAACTCGGCGACCTGGCTCGGCCGTACGCTCGCCTTCCCGATGAACCGGCTCGCCGGGCGAACCTGAAGATCGGTAACGGTCTGCCAGAGGCCGAACAGGTCGCGCACGTCCCGTTTGAGTTCGTCCAGCAGCGTCTTCTTCTGCCAGTCGACGGTGACGCGCTTCTCGCCGAAGCCGACGAGGAGAATCCAGTCGCCGGGGATGGAGGCTGCGCCGGTCTCGGCCCACGCGGCGGCGTTGAGGAGTTCGATCGCAACGGGCCGGCTGTTCGACTTGTGCAGGAGATCGAGCACACCGTCCAGTTCCGCGGAACGGCAACCGAACGCGACGGTCGCGGTCGCTTCCGGTCGGGGCTTCACCTTGAGCGTGACGTGCGTGATGAGGCCGAGCGTACCGAGCGCGCCGGTCTGGAGTTTCATGAAGTCGTAACCGGCGACGTTTTTGACGACGCGACCGCCGCCCTTCACTTCCACGCCGTCGTCGGTGAGGAAGCCGATGCCGATGACGGCGTCGCGCAGCGTGCCGTGGCCGAGGCGGTG
This sequence comes from Gemmataceae bacterium, assembly GCA_019636445.1. Taxonomy (GTDB): domain Bacteria; phylum Planctomycetota; class Planctomycetia; order Gemmatales; family Gemmataceae; genus Limnoglobus. The sequence goes on from JAHBXO010000005.1 coordinate 189,571, forward strand.
CGGGCCGCTGGCGTTCGCGGCGATCGCGCCGCCGAGCGTGGCCCGCGCCGGCAACGGCACGTCCACCGGCAGCCACTGGTTCTCCCGTTCCAGCACACGGTCGAGTTGCGCGATGGTCAGGCCGGCCTGCACCGTGATGGTCATGTCGCGGGCCGGATAGTCGATCACCGCATCGAGCGCGGTCGTGTCGAGGGCGATCCCGGGTCGCTTCGCCGGCAACCCGAGATCGAGCATGGTCCGCCCGCCGACCGGATAGACGGCCTTGCCAGCGGCGCGACACTCGCGCACGAGCCGACCCGCGTCCGACACCGACGGGGCGCGAACGATCGGGACGCTACCGAGGCCGGGCAATTCGAGCGTTTCGTTCACGGTTCGTTCCCGCAGGGCGGCAGTCTCCAATGCCCTTCGTTTTACGAACCCCCCGCGAGTTTCTAGATTGGAATCAATCTCTTTCAGGATCGCGCATGGCGTCTGCCGATTCCACGGCCGAATTTCTCCGCGCACTCGAAGCGACGGGTTTCCTCGCGGCCGACCAGTTCCACGCGCTCAAGGGCTGGGTCCAGCTCAAGCACCCCGATACGCAGGAGATCGCGCGGGAACTGAACAAGCGCGGCTGGCTGACCGGTTTCCAGATCAAGGAGATCTTCCGCGGCCGGGGCAAGTCGCTCGTCGTGGGGCCGTACCGGGTCCTGGACCTGCTCGGCGAGGGGGGCATGGGCCGCGTCTTCCGCGCTCTGCACACGCGGTTGGGGCGGGAAGTCGCGCTCAAGGTGATTCGGCGAGAGAAACTCGCGAATCCGCTGACGGTGCGGCGCTTCCGACAGGAGATCCAGGCCGTCGCGCAACTGTCGCATCCGAACGTCGTCATGGCGTTCGATGCGGACGAGGCCGGCGGCGATCATTACCTCGCGATGGAATACGTCGACGGTACCGACCTCACGAAGCTCGTGCGCGATCGTGGGCCGCTGCCGGTACCGGTGGCGTGCGACTATGTCCGCCAGGCCGCACTCGGGCTGCATCACGCGTTCGAACGGGGTCTGGTCCACCGCGATGTGAAGCCGAGCAACATGATCGCCGCCAAGACCGGTCAGGTGAAGGTGCTGGACCTCGGACTGGCGATGCTCAACGAAGCGCCCGGCGGCGAGGATGCGGCCCGCGTGACGCAGGAAGGCTTCGTCATTGGCACGCCGGACTTCCTCGCGCCCGAACAGGCGCAGAACCCGCTCCACGTCGACACGCGGGCCGACATCTACGCGCTCGGCGCCACGCTCTACTATCTTCTGACCGGCAAGGTACCCTACGAAGGCAGCAACCCGACCGAAAAGCTGATGAAGCACGTCTCCGATCCGCCGCCGAGCCTGTTGCGGCGATTGCCGAACGCCCCGCCGCAACTCGATCAACTGATCCAGTGGATGATGGCGAAGGACCCGAAGGCGCGGCCGCAGACCCCCATGCAGGCGGCCGGGGCACTCGCCCAGTTCGTACCGGGCGCAGCCGCCAACCCTTATCCACCGCCGGCATCGTACCCGCCGGCCGGGCTTCCCATCGGCCCCATCGATCCCTCCGGCAGCAGCCAGATCTTCCGCCTGCCTCAATCGGAAGCGCCGGCCCGCGTGCGCGAGCGCATTCAGGGGGGCGGGTCGCGTGCCGCGCTCTTCATCGGAATCGTCGCGGCCGTGCTCGTCGGCGTGCTCGGTTACTGCCTGTACCGCTTCACGCTCATGCCGGACCCGGCTCCCGAGCCGGAATACGCCAATCCGCTGGGAATGAAGTTCGTGCTGGTGAAACCGGGCGAATTCCTGATGGGTTCGCCGGAGACCGAACCGGGCCGCGGCCCGGAGGAAGGACCGGTCGGCAAAGTCGCGATCGATCATCCGTACTTCATCGGCACGACCGAAGTGACCAGCGGCCAGTACCAGCAGATCATGGGCAAATCGCCGGCGTGGACGGCGGGCCGCGTGCGCGGCGGTACCGAATGGCCCGTCGAAACGGTCTCCTGGCTGGAGGCGCAGGAGTTTTGCAAGAAGCTCAACGAACGGGACCGGGGCCGACGCCGCGGGTGGGACTATCGGCTGCCAACGGAAGCCGAGTGGGAATACGCGTGCCGCGCCGGCACCGACACGGCCTTTGCGCACGGCCCGGAACTGTTGCCGGAACATGGCGAGAACATCCAACTGCCGAAAAACGAGCTGCCGGAGGACGAAGGCAAACCAAAACCCACCGAAATGCCGAGCAAGGTCGGCGCGTCCCGGCCGAACGCCTTCGGGTTGTTCGACATGCACGGGAACGTATCGGAGTGGTGCCAGGACTATTACGAACGCGGATACCCGGAAGGCGTTCGAACGAACCCCGCCGGGCCTGCAACGGGCGACCTCCGCAGCGTGCGTGGCGGGGCCTTCGACGAACCCGCGACCCGGGCGCGATCCGCGGCCCGGCGAGGCATGCAACCGGAGCTGCGGGATCGCGGCGTCGGATTCCGCGTCGTCCTCGCGCCGAGTCCGTGATTCCTCAGCCGAAGACTTCGCGGTACGCGTCTTCGTTGAAACCGACGAGCATCGTCTTCCCGACTTTCGCCGTCGGTGCCCGAAGGTTGCCCGTCGGCCCCATGATGAGGCCGAGGATCGTGTCGTCGTCCGGGCGGTCCTTCTTCAAGTTCAGCCGTTCGATCTTCTTCCCCTTCATCGCGATGATCGTGTCGATCCCCGCGAGCAATCCGAGCGCCGCCTGCGTGTCGATGCGATCCTTCGTGGCGTTGACGGTCTCCTTCGCGACGATCCCGGCAGGCCCAAGGAACCCCTGGGCATTCTGACAGGTCGTTCAAGACTTGCGGAAATAGAGCCAGTCGATGGCCTTCGGCATGATTGTTTCCCCGGATGTTGGAGTCAGTCGTTCGGAACAAGAAAGTTTCCCGTTGTAGAACGGACTTCTAGTCCGTCTTTCCTAGCTCGGACGGACTAGAAGTCCGTCCTACGGGTAAATCATCTCGTGCCGCTCGCCTCATGATAGGCGCGACGGACGTGGGAAAAACAAGACCCGGCACAAGGCCGGGTCTCGTGGACGATCAACGGAAGCTCGTGCGCCAGTAGTCGTGCGGCGTCTGGAGCCGGCCGAGCCACCAGTGCCCGTCTTCCCATTCGAGGACGACTTTCCGCCAGCCCGGCGGGACCTTCGGGAAGGGGTAGAACGGCCCGATGAACGGGAAGGCGTTGTACGGGTATGCCTGCGGGTACGCGACGCGCGACAGGTTGTTGTGCGGGGCGTAGGTCGGCCAGGCGTAGGGAGGCAGCGGGGGGCCGCTCATCTCGCCGCCGCCGGGCATCATCGCGGCGCCGCCGGGCATGCCGAGCGGGGTCGGTTCGACCAACGGGGTCCCGCCGGTCGAGGGCGGAACCGCCGCGATCGGCTGGGCGGCGACGGGACCAATCGCCTGCGCCTTCACGAGCAGGTTGGTCGCCGGCATCGACAGGCCGTCGCGGACTTTCTTCACACCCACCACGCGGCGGATGTCGTCGATGATCTGGCCGTGGGTCGTCGAGTCCTTGGCCGTGCCGGTCACGGTTACCACGCCGTCGACGCAGGAGATCGAGACGTCGGCGTTCGCCGCCGATCCGGTCGCGGTCAACTGGGTCGCGACGGCGTCGGCGAGCGCCTGGTTGCTCGACGCGGCGGTCTTGGTCGCGGTTTGCGGGAGCTTGGCCGGTTCGGCCGCGCCGGCGGCCGCCAGGCCGCTACCGGCGACCACCGCCGACAAAAAAAGCGAACGCACGTTCACGGGAATTCCTCCGGGGTCCTGGACCGCGTCAGGCCGGGTGACGGCACGCGCCTGGGCAGTACCCGTTCATTCGTCACCTTGAACCCATCCGGTACAGTCGCACCTCTGCGAAAACTCGGTCTTCCGAACTGTCATTCGGACTACAACCGGCAGATCGTGCAATCTTTTCCCCGTTCCCCGTCGATTCCGAAAAATCCGTCCGGAATCATTCAAGTTCCGTCCCCCATTCGTTAGAGTGTCCTCGACTCCACTCGCTCACCCGGAACCCCCATGAACAGCAATCCCATCCGTGCCGTGATCGGCCTCATCGCCATCGGTGCCTTCGTCTACTTCACGTTTTTCGCCGGAAACTACGGCGCCAAAGTGACCGAAGGGAACATCGAGGTCTATTACAAGGATGGCGCGACCAAAGAGCAGGCGCAGACGCTCGCGTCCCACCTGAGTCGCGTCTGGGGAGCCGCCCCCGACAAGCGCAGCGTTCAACTGGTCAAGAACGGCGACACGCCCCGGTTCCGCATGGTCGTCAAACCCGAATTCCAGAACGACGCCAATTTCCTCGCCCAGCTCGGCATCTTCGGCGCACAACTCTCGCGCGATGTCTTCGGAGGCGTGCCGATCGAACTCGAAGCCTGCGACGACCACCTGAAAACTGTGAAAGCCTTGCCCATTCCGCCCGCGTTCCGACACGGAATCCTGAAGGGCAAAATCGAGCTGTTCTACGGCGACGGCGTCGCGAAGGCGGAAGCCGAGAAACTGCTGGCGTCCCTCGAAAAGGAATTCGCGAACGCCCCGGTGCCGCTGCTGACCGTGACCTTGACGAAACGGGACGCCACCTTCACCGTTAGCATGCCCTACGATCCCGAAAAACTGAAGGCCCCCGAAGTTCGCGCGGCGCTTAAAACCTACTGCACGGCCCTGTCGCAGACGGCGTTCGACGGCGCGCCGGTCGAGTGGGCCGCAGTCGATCCGTCGTTCAACCTGATCGAAGTCCTCAAGCCGTGAGATTACCGATGTTCCGCTGGCTTCTCGCCGCCGTTGTGGCTCTGTCGTCCACCGCGGCGCTCGCCGGGCCGCGCAAGCCGAACGTCGTGTTCATCTTCGCCGACGATCTCGGCTGGCGCGACCTCGGCTGCTACGGGCAGACCAAGATCCGCACGCCAAACATCGACCGGATCGCCGCCGAAGGCGTGAAACTGACGCGCGCCTACTCCGGCAACGCGGTCTGCGCGCCATCCCGGTGCTGCCTGATGACGGGCAAGCACCCCGGCCACGCCTACATCCGCGACAACCGCCAGTGGAAGCCGATGCAGAAGTGGAGCGGTCAGGTGCCGCTGCCCGAAGATACGGTCACGCTTCCGAAGCTCTTCCAGCAGAACGGCTACGCCACCGGCGCGATGGGCAAGTGGGGCCTCGGCTCGCACGAAAACTCCGGCGACCCGAAGAAGCAGGGCATCGACCACTTCTTCGGTTACGAGTGCCAGGCGCACGCCCACAACCACTACCCCGCGTACGTCTACCGCAACGGCGCGAAGGTCCCGCTCGACGGCAACGACGACAAGCCCACCGGCAAGCAGTTCACGCAGGACCTCTTCGAAACCGAGGCACTGACGTTCATCCGCGACCACCAGAAGGATCCGTTCTTCCTCTACCTGCCGTTCATCATCCCGCACGTGGCGATCCAGGTGCCGGAAGATTCACTCGCCGAGTACAAGGGGAAGTTCGACGACAAGCCGTACACGGGCAAGGCCTACCTGCATCACGACCACCCTCGCGCCGGCCTCGCGGCGATGATCACCCGCATGGACCGTTCCGTCGGCCGCATCCTCGACCTTTTGAAGGAATTGAAACTCGACGACAACACCATCGTCGTCTTCACCAGCGACAACGGCCCCGTCGGCCTCTTCGGCGGATCGGACAATCCGTTTTTCGAGTCCAAAGGTGAACTCCGCGGCTGGAAGGGCAGCCTCTACGAAGGCGGCATTCGCGCTCCGTTCGTCATGAAATGGTCCGGCAAGATCCGCCCCGGCACCGAAAGCGACGTGCTCACCGCGAATTGGGACGTGCTGCCGACGCTCTGCGCCGCCGCCGGCATCGCGCCGCCGAAGGGAATCGACGGCATCAACATCCTCCCCGCCCTTGTCGGCCTCGGGAATGTCGCCCCGCGCGAATACCTCTATTGGGAATTCCCCAGCTACACCGGCCAGCAGGCCGTACGACTGGGGAACTGGAAAGGCACGCGGCAGAACCTGCGCATGAAGCTGAGCGAAATCGAACTCTACGACCTCGCGAAGGACCCCAACGAGACGACGAACGTGGCCGCGGCGCACCCAGACGTGGTGAAGCGGATCGCCGAGATCCTGGCGAAGGAGCACGAACCGTCGAAACTCTTCCCGCTGCCGAGCGTGGACAAGTAAAGATTGGCAGGGATTGATTTCCGGGTGGACTCCGAGAGGCGACGGGGCGACTCGATCGCTGATGTCTTTTGGCCCCGGCAGGGGCCGCGGGTTGTAGCCACGGGTGGAGCGTAGCGGAACCCGTGGTTGGCGGAACGAAGTCAACGACCCCGGAAGGGGTCGCGGAACCGACCGCCGTCCCTTCGCCCCTTCGGGGCGAGTCATTTCATCGACGCAACCACGGGTTCCGCTGCGCTCCACCCGTGGCTAAAGTCCGTTGCCCCATTCGGGGCAAAAAGGCCAAGTACTAAGCTCGAGGTTCCAATCGCCTTCGGGTGAGGCCGACCTTCGCTGTGACGTGGATAGTCCTCGATCTTTGGGACAACGAGACTCTAACGACCAGTCGTTCAATCGTAGCTGTCGCGCGTGTCGGCGTAGAGGTCGCCGTTCGGGCCGCCCTTGTAGAAGCGCCGGCCGAGCGTGACGTTGTACGGCGTCCACGCCGTCTGGTTGTTCCGATCCTCGCGAACGTCCCGCAGGACCATGTGCATCCGCGTGTCCATCAGGTCGATGGCGTGCAACAGGATCGCCTCGGGCGTCATGGGCACTTTCGGGCTGCCGTGCTCCAGCGTCCCGTGATGGCTGAGGATCATGTGTTTGAGACGGATCAGCATTTCCCGCGGGAACGGTTCGCCCATCAGCTCTTCCACCTTCGGCATCTGCTCGACCAGCATTTCGACGCCGATGGATATATGGCCGATCAGTTGCCCCTCGTCGCAGTAGCCGAAGCTGCGGGTGTAAGTGAGTTCCCGGGTTTTTCCGATGTCGTGCAGGAACAGGCCCATCAGGATGAGGTCGCGGTCGACGCCGGGGTAGAACGGCACGAGCTTGTCGGCGATGTCCATCATCGAGACGGTGTGTTCGAGCAACCCGCCGACGTAGGCATGGTGCAGCTTCACGCCGGCGGGGCAGGCGGCGAACGCGCGCATGAGCGCGTCGTCCATCAGGAAGCACTCCGCCAGCGCGCGAAGGTGCGGGCTGTCCAGGCGCAGCAGGTAGGTCCGCAGCTTGTCGGACAGCTGGCCGATGTCGAACGGCGTGTGCGGCATGAAGTCGCCGAGTTCGACCTTCTGGTGCTCCACCTTCTCGATGTGGTTGAGCACGACTTGCAGCGTGCCCATGTAGTTCTGGACCTTGCCGTCGCACCGGACGAAGTCGCCGTTCTCGAAGGTGCGGAAGACCGATTCGCCGGCGTTCCACATGCGCGCCGACAGGCCTCCGGTCCGGTCGCGGATTTCCAGCTGCAGGTAGAGGTTGCCGTTCTTGTTCGCGCGGAGCTGCTTGTCGCTGGCGAGGAAGATTTCGTCGAAGGCGTCGCCGTCGCGGAGTTGTTCGATGGATTGCCGGCTCATGGTGGGGTACTCGATCAGGAACGGTCGCGAAGGGCGGCGCGCGCGGCGGGCGCCCAGGGTTGCGGACCGACGCGCACGCCGTCGTCGGTCGTGAACAAGCTGCGGAACGAACGGATCCCCTGCGTCGCGAAGCGCGGCAGGCAGGTGAGGCCCCAGTACAGCAGGGCCTTCCGGTCCAGACCGCATTCCCGCAGGAGCTGTGCGAAGCGGCGGTTCGCCTCGCGATACTCCTTGCGGTCGTACGCGAGGTAGGCGTAGTAGAAAAGTTCGTCCTTCAGCGTGCGCCGGAGCAGGGCGATTTCGTCCGGCCCGAGGGGAACGCCGCTGGCGAGGTGCGCCCGGCGCGTGTCGCAGAATTCGAGCGCCATGCGATCCCAACCCGTCGTCATCTGCGAGGGGTGCTGGACGTAGACGGCCAGCGCGTCGGGGCAGAATGCGAAGACGCGCCGCGCCGCGATCCGCAGGTACAGTTCCCAGTCGCCGGCGGCGTTGAGCTTCGGGTTGAAGTACCCGGATTCGTCCAGCACTTCGCGGCGCTGGTAGACGGCCCCGGTGAAAACGATGTTCCGGCGGATGAGTTGGCGGTGGAACGCGGTGCGCTCGAAGACGCGGAATCCGTCGACGGCGGCATGCGGCAAGTCGCGGAACTCGTCGCGGCCGGCCCACTCGCTCCAGGGCGTGAAGCCCTCGGTTTCGTTGCCGACGTGCGCCTCGGCGAAGGCGACGCCGACCTCCGGGTGCGCGTCGAGAAATGCGAGCATCTTCGGCGCGACGCCGGGCAGCCAGAGGTCGTCGGAATCGAGGTAGGCGATCACGCGACCGGTCGCGGCGACGATGCCTGTGTTCCGCGCCGTCGAGAGGCCTTTGTTCGTCTGGTAGACGTACCGGAGGTCCGGCCCCGCGAGGAGATCGATCGTGGCTTTCGTTTCGTCGGTCGAGCCATCGTCGACGACCACGATTTCGAGGCCGTCGACGCCGGCATTGCGCAGCGAACCGAGGCAGGCGGTGAGGAACGAGGCCCGATTGTAGGTGCAGACGATGACACTGAGCGGCGGTCGTGCAGTGCCCGGGGCGGGAGAACTCATGATCGATATCGGGCCAGTCGCCGGCGGATACGGTCCTTGTCACATGATACGGGGGATCGCGGGGAATTCATCGCGGGCCGGCACCCCGACCACCACACAATTTCCTTTGGGGAGCCTCGCGCGCCGCGATACACTAGCCGCAGCGGCTCCCCATTCCCGTTCGGAAATTCCCCCATGCCCTCCAAAGGCCAGATTACCGCGACCACTTGCGTCTTCTACGAGCGCCCCGTGGTGTTCTCGCAATTGGAGCACGCCGTCGCGAAGGACTACGAGATCGCCAAGACCGTTGAGGAACCCGCGACGGAATGGATGTTCGCCGGTTCGACGCTGGTGATCCCCTACCGGCCGGACGTGCGCGGCTTCGCGATGGTCGATCTGGTCGATCATCCCTGGCCGGACACGATGGGCGATCCCGTGAAGGAACAGATGCTCTTCGCCGCGTGGGGATCGGGGCAGTTCGGCCCGTTCGCGCAGCCCGGCGGCCTCAAGCGGGCAACGGAGCAGTGCTGGGGATGGCCGCCGGGAAAGGGTGTGCCGGAGGCCGTCTCCGGCTTCGCCCGCGCCCGCATCAGCTACTCGCTTGGCGGCGCGGCCGAGGGCGTCCAACTCGTCCCGGACGACTACGATCCGATCGGCGAACTCCAATTCCTCACCGAACTGACCTCGCGCCTGATGAATCTGCCGCAGACGCTCTGCTACTACAATCCGAACGGCGAAGTGCTCCGGGGCCGGGCGGAGTTCAAGGACGCGATGAAATACGCCGCGAGTGACGGAGAACCGCCACTGGAGCTTTGGGCCAACGTCCGCGTCTTCAACCTCGTCGAGGGCTGGCTGATGATGGATACCGCCGGCCACATGCAGTTCAACGCCCCGAACAAACCGCCCTTCCCCGATTTCGAAGCCATCTTCCCGAAGGGCAAATACGACCCGCGCGAGGTCGATACGTTTTTCCGCAATCTCGCGCTCTACCTGCTGGCCAACGGTGCCACGACCATCAAGGACGGCGACACCATCGACGGCCCCGGCGGGAACTGGAAGGTTCTGGCCCGGAAGGACGGGCTGATGATGCCGCCCCGCAATACGCTCCGCCTGCACCCCGTCGGCGAAACGATTCCGGAACCGTACGGCACGATGGGGAACGAATAAGGGATTCCGGGGTCGGACGATGGCGCGATAGGATGATGAAATCGGTAGCCGCGACCGTCGTTGTTCGGGAAAGGCCGGAACGCGAACATGACCCCGACAATACCCGCCCCGCTGGACCGCTCCATCGCCCGCGCCCGCCGAAGGTTGTTCGGCGACCGCTGGCTGCACGCCGTCGGTCTGGGTGTCACCGCCGGACTGGGCACCGGACTGCTGTGGTTCCTCGCCGAACCGTGGCTCTTCAGCACGCCCGTCGACGGCGTGCGCTGGATCGTCGCCGGTGCCGCCACCGGCCTCGGGGCGCTCGCCGGGACCGTCTGGTCCTTCGCCACGCGACCCTCGAAGGCCGTCGCCGCACTCGAACTCGATCGCCGCTTCGCATTGCACGAACGCGTCACCACCGCCGTCGGCCTGCGGTCCGAAGAACGCGAGTCCCCGGCCGGGCAGGCGCTGCTCGCCGATGCCGCCGCCCAGGTCGCCACCCTGCGCGTCGCCGAGAAGTTCCCGATCCGCCCGCGCCGCAGCCTCGGCGGCGTTCCCGTCCTCGCCGCGTCTCTCGCCGCCGCCTTCGCCTTCTACCACCCCGACACCTCCGGTGCCGCGCCGACGACCGAAGGCCCCGCCGGCCGCAACCCCCTCGCCGCGACCAAACTCCCCGCCGACGCCGCCAAACTGCCCACCGAGAAGTTCACCAAGATGGTCAAGCCCGACCAGTTGGACCGCAAGAAATCGAACGAACTGCTCAAACTCGAGGAGGAACTCGACAAGACCATGGAGAAGTGGCGCAAGGACGACGCCAAGGACGAACAACAGGCCCGCGAGAAGGTAGCGGAACTGACCGCGCTCGAGGACAAGATCGCGAAGTTCAAGGAGCAGGAGTACCAGAGGTTCAAGCAGTTGGAGGAGCAACTCCAGCAACTCGACAAACTGAACAAGGAGAAGGAATTCGAGGACGGCCCGGCCAAGGAGTTCAACGACGCGCTCGCGAAGGGAAACCTCAAGAAGGCGGTCGAGGAACTGGACGAACTCAAGAAGAAGGTAAAGGAGAAGAAGTTCGAGCCGAAGGATTTGGCCAAGCTCGACAACCAGATGAAGGAGATGAAGAAGCAACTGACGGCGAACAAGGAGAAGAAGGAGAAGCTCGACCAGCTGCGCAAGAAGATCGATCAGGCCAAGAAGGACGGGAAGGACGCCGAGGCGCTCGAGCGCGAGCTGGCACAGGCCGAGGCGGAGATGAAGCAGGCCGGTGAACAGATGGAGAAAATGGCGCAGAAGATGGAAAAGATCCGCCAGATGGCGCAGAACGGCGAGATGGAAAAGCTCGCGGAAGAGTTGGCGCAGCTCGGCGACCAGATGAAGGGGATCGAGGGCGAGATCCAGGACCTCGAAGACGCCGACGATTACTTGCAGAAGCTGCGGGACGAACTCAAGAAGGCGTGCAAGCAGTGCGAGGGGAAGAAGGGGAACGGCTCGCCCGAGCCGAAGGACGACGCGGAATGGACGCCCGAGGGCCAGGTGGGCATGGGCAAGCGCAAGGAGGACAAGGACGCGAAGACGAACTCGAAGGACGAGCGCATCCGCGGCCTCTTCGACAAGACGGGACAGAAGCGCTACGCCGGGGCGATCAAGGGGCCGGCGTTCACGAAGAAGTCGACGGTGGAACTGGGCCAGCAGATCCAGCAGGCGGCCCAGGAGGCGCCGCGCGCGATCGACGCGCAGCAGGTGCCGAAGGAAGCCCAGGCCGGCGTGAAGGAATACTTCGAGAAGATCGGCGGCACCGAAAAGAAGTGAACCGCCGGGTTCACTTCACCGCGAACACTTCCACCTTCGCGATGTGCAGCGTGTGGTCCTTGCCCGTCGCAGTGTTTTCCAGGATGAAATCGAGCGGCGCGCCGACCGGGGCCGTGAAATCGAGCGCCGCCGTCTGCCAGGTCCCGCCCGTCGCGGGCAGCGCGAGCTGCGCGATGCGCAGGAACTTCTCCTTCGGCTTGCGCACGCTCGCCGTGGTCGTCACGCCCTCCGGGGCGAGGTATTCGACCACGACGCGATAGGCCTGGCCTCCGACGATCTTGCTCATCGAGCCTTCGCCGAAATCGAACTGCACCTGCGACGACACCGCGTCGTTCAGGTTCGTCACGCCGAGCGCCGGCCGGCCCTTCACCTCCCCGCCCGTGAATTCCGCCTCGGATTCGGTCTTCCAGCAATGCCCCTTCACGCCCGCGGGCAGCAGCTTCCAGGTTTCCGCCGACGGCTTCTTGTCCCGAATCGAATACTGGAACGGGACCTTGTCCGCGAAATCGACGGCGTAAACCTTCTCGCCGGCGGGCGCGGGATTCGTGGCCTTCGGTTCCGTCGCCGCGGATTCCCGCAGCGGAACGATTTCGACCTTGTGGAGGTAGAGCGTGTTCCCCTCGCCGACGGTGGTGTTGGCGATCTGAAGGTCGATTTCGGTTTCCGCGTCCGGCCGGACGAAGTCGATCGTCGCCGTCCGCCAGCGGCCGCCCGTCCCGGCCAGGTCGATCGCGGCGATGGAGAAGTAGCCGTCTTTGGGTTTGCGGAGTTGGGCCTTGCCCTTCGCGTCGTTCTTGGTGAGGTATTCGATCTTCGCCCGATAGCGTTCGCCGGCCTTCAGCGCGCCCAGATCCCGAATGAGCAGCTGACTGCTGAGCGTATCGTTCAGGTTGGTGACGCCGAGCCCTGCGCGGCCTTCCACCTCCCCGGCGCGGAACTCCGCGACGGAGGCGGCGTTCCAGCAATCGACGAACACGCCCGGCGGAAACGCCGGTACCGGTTCGCCGGCGAACTTCCGCTCCGCGAACGTGGAGCGGAACGCGGGTACGGAATCGAAGGCCACCGCATGAACGGCGGGCCCTTCGATCGCGGCCTGCGGGACCGGTTTCGCCGCAGACACGAGCGCCGCCAGTTTCAGCGCCCGGATCCGCAACGTACCGCCCGCGCCGGTGTCGTTGTTGTGGAATTCGAGCCGACCGGCGGTCGCGCCCTTCAGATCGAGTTCGAAGGTCGCGGTCTTCCAGGTTCCGTTGGTCGGATCGAGCTTCACGAGATCGAAGGCCTTGTCGCGCGTCGGCTTCGTGGGCAGGAAGCGCAGGTTGAGTTTGGACGTCGACATGGAATCGGTCCGGTATTCGAGTGTCAGGTGCGCCTTGCCGTCGAAACCGTCGGTTTCGGGCGAGAGAAGCATGGCGGAACCTTTCTCGAGTAGATTCTTCGAACCGATGACCATCGTGCCGTCGAGCAACTCGGCAAAGAACTCGGCCTGATCGTTCTCGCGCCAGGGGCGGCCGGTCCAGTTTGCCGGCCAGGCACCGGTCTTCTGATCGACCTTCCAGTCCTTCTGGTCGTTGGCACCCGCGACGAGTTTCCCGACCTCGCGGAACGCCTGCAGCTTCGCCGCATCCAATGCGTAACGGGGCGCACCCGCGACATTCGGGACGGGTGGATCGGATTCAGCGATCTCGATCTTGCGGATGTGCAGGAACTTCTCGATGCCCAGGGTTCGCGAGCCGAAGGTGATCTGGATATCGCCCGTTTCGGGCATCGTGAACTTGTGCGAGTACCACTTCCAGGTTCCGGAACCGACCTCCGTGGTCGCGATTGTCTTCCAATCGCCGAGGATTTGAACCGAGGAGTATCCTTTCACGCCGGTGTCGGTCTTCGTTTCGAACCGCACTTCGTAACTCTTGCCGGGCTGGAACGACACGAGGTTCGCGCGATCGGGTCGGAAGACGAGCTGGGTCGCGGCCGTGCCCTCGCTCGCGCCGACGAGGAAGATCCGTTGTCCGGCAAAGGCTTCATTACGGAATTCCCCGGTCGCCTCCATGCGATAGACCTGGCAGTTCCACCCGGCGGGAAGTTTGCCAAGGCGCCCTTCGCGGAGCTGGTTGTGCTGGAAGACGGCGCGGAAGGTCTCGATCTCCGCCGGGTCGAATTTCTGCACGATCCGACCGGTGGCCGCCGGCTGCGCGGTCGTCGCGACGACCGGCGTGGTCTTCGTCGGTTCCACCTTGTTCGGGGCCGGCTTCGGCGGGTTCCCCTTCGGCGGTGTCGGGTCGGGGTTCGGCTTGGCGGGATTCGCCAGGGCCGTCGCGGGCGGCACCGCGATCGGCGTGCCCGCGGCATCCGATTCGTTCGTCCCGCCACCGAGGACCGCCCACGTCACGACTCCGACCGCGACGGCGACCGCGCCGCCCACGCCGGCATACAGCTTCCACGGCTTCTGGGATCGGGCCAGACCCAAACGCTTGCTCGCGCCGATCCGCGCCGTGCCCCCCGTCGCCAGTTCGCTCAGGGTCGCCTGCATCTCCACCGAGTTCGCGAGGTCCGTGCCCGACAGGCTCACCACCATCCGCTGTGCTCCGGCGTTCGGCAGCCATTCCGCCACCGCCGTAATGACTTCGCCTGGCGTCTGATATCGCTTCTCCGGTTTCTTGTTCAGCATCTTCGCCACCACCTTCGCCAGCCCGGAAGGGAAGGTGCGGTCGATCGTCGTCAGCGACGGCGCGTCCTTCATCTGGTGCTGCACGAGCTTCTGCGTCGTGTTGCCGGAGAACGGCGGCGTGCCCGTCACCAGCGCGAAAAACGTCGCGCCGAGGCTGTAGATGTCGGATCGGATGTCGATGTTCGGCGCGTTCATCGCCTGTTCGGGCGAAATGAAATCGGCCGTGCCGACGATGGCGCCCTCGTCCATGCGCTCCGTGAGTTTGTCCGTCTCGTTGGTGGACGAGCGAGCGAGGCCCATGTCGAGGATCTTCACCGTGCCGTCCTTGGCGAGCATCAGGTTCGCCGGCTTGATGTCGCGGTGGATGAAGTTCTTTTCGTGAGCGTGTTGCAGGCCGGCGGCGGCCTGGGCGATGTACTCGACGGCGCGCGACGGCGTGACCGGCCCGCCCTTGCGCAGCAACTCCTCCAGCGTCTGACCTTCCACGTATTCCATCACGAGGAAGTGCACGTCCCCCTGATGGCCGACATCATGGATGCGCACGATGTTCGGGTGATCGAGCGCCGCGGCGGCCCGCGCCTCGCGCAGGAACCGCTCCACATTCAACTTCGCATACTGGTCGTTCTTCGAGGGCGGGAGGACCTTCAATGCGACCGTCCGCTTCAACGTCTCGTGCTCGGCGAGGTAGACGGCTCCCATGCCCCCCTGCCCGATCTGTTCGCGCACCACGTACGAACCGAGCTTGAAGCCCCGCCACCGGCCGGTGAGCAGCAGCTTCGCCTGGAATTTCGTGAGCACCCCCTGCTTCACCATCAGCGCCGCGGAGGCCGTCGGATCGACGGGAAGATTGGGAAACGCGGAGAGGCTTTGTTCGAGTTGGCTGCCGGGGTGGATACCGCTCTTGCGGACCAAGTCGATCAGTTCGATCGTGGACGCGGGTGCGCGCATGGACGATTCGGGGAAAGGGTAAACCGGTATTCGCACCGGAACGGCACGAATGAATCGTTCCAATCTAGTTCACGATTTTTCCCGCCGCGCCGCAGCCGGCCGGCAATCCCGCGAGAAATGAACGTCCGCTTGCGCGGGAGACGAATTGTCCTCTCCCAGTGCTAACGCGGAAGCTCGCCACTGATTCGCAGGTCCGCGAGGCACTCACGCAGGGCATCCTCGACCGGCCTCGGCGTCAGCCCCAACTCGCGCAGGCTCGCCGTCGCGTCGAACATCATCGACCGCCCCGCCAG
The DNA here is from genome assembly GCA_019636445.1 of Gemmataceae bacterium. Lineage (GTDB taxonomy): Bacteria > Planctomycetota > Planctomycetia > Gemmatales > Gemmataceae > Limnoglobus. Next base: position 205,076 of record JAHBXO010000005.1, read on the forward strand.
TTTCACCCCCGTCACCGTCGCCGCCGGAGGACGGCCTGTGACCACGTCCGCGACGAACTCGCCGACATACGCCGCCGCCAACGCGAGCCCGTACGGCACCTCCCACGTCGGCCGCGGCACGCCAACCCGATCCGCGACGAAATCGAAGACCCGCTTCACGCTCCAGTTCTCGGCCCCCAGCAGGTATCGCCGGCCCGGCACGCCCTTCGCCATCGCGAGCGTCATCCCGGCCGCCACGTCCCGCACGTCGATCAGGTTCAGGTCCGCATCGAGGTAGGCCGAACGCTTGCCGAGCGCACAGTCGAGGATCATCCGCGTCGGCGGCGACAGCCCCGCGTCGCCGGGGCCGACCGGGAGCGTCGGATTCACCACGATCACCGGTTTCCCTTGCTGTGCCAGTTGCATCGCGTACCGTTCCGCCCGGTACTTCGAGCGGCAGTACGGCCCGATCGCGTCGCGGATGGTCACATTTTGATGTTCGTTGATCGCCGACGACTGATCCGCCCGAGTGAGGATGCTCTCCGTGCTGCAATGGAGCACGCGCTCCGCCCCGGCCGCGAGTGCCGCGTCGAGGACGTGCAAGGTGCCGTGGAAGTTGACGCGGGTGAACTCGCCGCGCCGGCGCGTCCAAAGATTCGGATTGGCGGCGAGGTGATAGACGAACCGAGCGTCCTTCATCGCAGGAGCGACGGCGTCGCGATCGCGGATGTCGGCGAAGACGACTTCGGCACCGGGCGGATGCAGGACGTTCGCGCCGGGCTTCTCGACGATGCGAACACGCTCGCCGCGGTCGACGAGTTGCGGCACGAGGTGCCGGCCGATAAACCCGCCGCCGCCGGTGACGACCGTGAGAGGAGAAGTCATACTCCGGCCGCCAGGAATTCCTTCACCGTCGTGACGCGGTGTTCCTTCGCTGCGGCGAAGACCGCCTCGCAGAGCGCGATCGTCTCGAGGTTGTCGCGGCCGCCGATCTCCGGCTCCGTGCCGTTCTCGATGGCAACGAGCAGTTGCGCCATCGTGCCGACGAACGCATCCGGGAACCAGACTTCCTTCCACTCCGGTTTGATCCATGTTCCCGGCTGGCGCTTCGTGCTATAGGCGATCGTACTCGGCTCTTTCGCGGGGTACTTCGGCCAGCCGATGGTGCCGGTGGCGAGGCCGTCGGTGCCTTCAATGCGCCAGCGGATGCCGAAGTCGCTGGCGGCGCCTTCGCGGCCGGGGCCGGTCCAGACGTCGTCCCAGGAACTCGCCCGCGCGCCGGAGTCGTATTCGAGGATGTACAAGTTGATGCCGTCGGTGTGCGGGAACTTCGTGCGCGGGTCGGGCCGCGTGCTGGCGAGGACGCGGTCCGGCGTGCCGAGCCAGTAGCGGAAGGTGTCCAGGTGGTGGATGCTCATCACGAACGTGGAGAGCGACGGCAGCCCTTCGGCCCACGGCATCCAGTGCGGGATCGCCCTCATGTCGATGGTCGCCAGCACCGGCTCGCCGAGCCAACCGCGAGAGAGCAGGTCCTTCGCGGCCCGCACCGATTGATCGAACCGCATGTTCTGGTTCACGGCCAGCACGATGCCGGCGTCGGCGCATCGTGTCACGAGGCCGGCCGCCTCGTGCACGGAGAGCGCCAACGGCTTCTGTGCGAGGATGCCACGCAGCCGGCCACGACCGAGTTCGACGGCGCGGCGAATCAAGTCCGGCTGTGCGTCCGGCGGCACGGCTACGTCGAGAATCTCGATGCTCGGATCGGCGAGCAGCTTTTCGATGCTCTCGTGAACGGTGGCGATGCCGTGAAGCTTCGCCACTTCGGCTGCCGTCGCCACGTTCCGCGACGCGATGGCCACGGGGTTGAACCCCGCCTGCCGGTACGCGACGAGGTGGCAATCCCGCATGATGAAGCCGCTGCCGGCGCAGCCGATCCGCCAGTCCCTGCGGCGTGGGAGTGTGGGAAGGTGGTTGAGCGGCGGTTCGATCATGTCGGCGTTCCGGGGATGGCTGTTATATAGCGGTGGGCTTGCCCACCGGGCGGGTTCGAGTCTTCGAGAACCCGCCGAGGGCCTCCGCGAGAACGCAACACTCCCCGACGCGCCGATGCCCACGGCGGACCTCGCCGACTCGGTCCGCCCGGTGGGCAAGCCCACCGCTATATGATCAGGATTTCCCCAACACGAGATCGACGACCCAGCAGCCGCGCACGTGCGGCCCTTCACTGCGGCAGTGGGCGAGGATGTCCGCGTTCTCGCAGCCGGCGTCCTGGAGCGCATCCGCGAGGATCGGCAGCCGGTCGAAGGCGCGGTCGTCGTAGATGCCCTGCGCGATGGCGACGGCGGTCGATGTGAGCCACGCGGGATCGACGGCGACGGGGCGGAAGGGATTGCCGAAGATGTCGCGGATCAAATCGCAATGGGCTGGAGAAGGGAGTCGGAATGGATAGCCATCATCTGTTCCGCCCGTTCGATGAAAAGTTCCATTCCACTCGTAAACGGACGCAGTCAGAGCGGCCGCCTCGGCCATCCATAATCGGTCGTCACAATTCTCGGGTCCTGCGTCCCACATCTCGTCCCGTACGTCCCACGCGCGTTCCACAAAGGATTGCAGAGTCGTTTCGTCCACTTCATGATCGGCGAATCGTTCAACCACTTCGATAGCCCGGCGGCTCCGTTCGTCCGACAACCGATCCCACGATGCCCGCGCGATGGCGACACCCAAGAGTCGCAATTTCCGGTCGCTTACCTTCCCGATCAACACTTGTAGCATTCGGAACGGTTCGGATGCACTCAGCCACTCCGCCTCCGTCATGGCATCCCCTATCACCGGCGCGGATTGATCACAAGCGAGAACCCCGGCAGCACCTTCGGCGTGAACTTCGAGCCGAACGGATGAATCGTCATCGTCCATTTCTTGCCGCGTCGGACGTACTGGATCAATGACGGCTTCTGCGAATCGACCGAACCGTCGACGACCCAGTATTCCTGAATCGTTGGCACCGACAGGTACAGTTCCGGATTTCGTCCGAGATCTTTTTCAATGCTTCCTTCCACGAGGACTTCCGCGACGAGTAGCGGACTGACGTCATTCCACTTCGCATTCGGCCGTTCGTCTTCGTCCGGGAAATTGGCATAGGCCGCAAGGTCCGGCTCCGGCACCGTGATGCGGACGGATTGGGGCAAGTAGACGCGCCCTTTCGGAGTCACATAGTTGATGACCGTTGGGTTATCGTCCGAGTACCGTTCGACGGCGCGACGCAGCCAGCGTTCCAGCCGATTCTCGGGAATGTTGGGTGAGGGCGACACGTACAACCTCCCGTCGATGATCTCGTATTTAAACCCTCCTACGTATTCCGCCCGGTCGGCCTCGCGTTCCGTCACGGTTCGGCCATGATCGGCCGGGCCGAAGCGCAGCGTCTTCTTCGCCTTCGGCTTCTTGACCGTTCGTTCCACGCTCGGTGCCCGCATCGTTCGCCCTCCGTTAGTTCCGCACCAGCACCCGCAGCTCGCGCGGCAAGGGGAAGCTCACGTGCTCCTCGCGGATCACGCGGTTCTCCAGCGTCGCGCCGAACTTCTCCTTCAGATAATCCACGCAGTCCTGCACGTGGTCCTCCGGCGCGCTCGCGCCGGCCGTCACCAGCACCGTATCGTCCGGCTCGAACCAGGCCGCGTCCAACTCGGTCACGCGGTCGATCAGGTACGCCCGCTTGCCGCAGGTCCGGGCGATCTCCGCCAGCCGCTGGCTGTTCGAGCTGTTCTGGCTGCCCAGCACCAGCACCACGTCCGCCTCCGGCACCAGCTCCCGCACCGCCTCCTGGCGGTTCTGCGTCGCGTAGCAGATGTCGTCCTTGTTAGGCCCGACAATGTGCGGGAACCGCCGCTTGAGAGCCGCGATCACCACGTTCGCCTCGTCCACGGACAGCGTCGTCTGCGTCAGGAAGGCGAGCTTCGTATCCGCTGGGAATTCCAGCTTCGCCACGTCCAGTTCATCCTCGACGAGCACCATGCAGTGCGGCGCCTCGCCCATCGTGCCGAGAACTTCGTCGTGTCCTTCGTGCCCGATCAGGATGATCGTGTAGCCCTCCTTCGCGAACTTCACCGCCTCCATGTGCACTTTCGTCACCAGCGGGCAGGTGGCGTCGATGGCGCGGAGGTTCCGCTCCTTCGAATGTTCCCGAATCCGCGGCGAGACGCCGTGGGCGCTGTAAAGGACGGTGCCGCCGTTCGGCACCTCCGAGATGTCGTCGACGAAGACGACCCCCTTGGCGCGGAACCGTTCGACGATCGGCCGGTTGTGCACGATCTCGTGGTAGACGTAGAGGGGGCTGCCGAAGAGGCTCAGGCTGGTTTCGAGCGTCTCGATGGCCATGTTGACGCCCGCGCAGAACCCGCGCGGGTTGGCCAGAAGGATCTTCATGATGCGTTTCTCCGTTGCGGTCATCGTATCGCGGGAGGGCGTTCCCCGCCAACCGCAACGGCGGACGGGAGTTCACGGTGGATGGGAATTGGAACCGGCGAAGATGTTCGATGTCTTGGCCCCGTAGGGGCCGCGGACTGTAGCCACGGGTGAAACCCGTGGAATTCGTCCATGGGTATTCTGCCCCGGCAGGGGCAGGGGAACGTCATTGGTTCCGTCGCCCCTGCCGGGGCGAGTGAATCCTCAACCGCGACCACGGGTTCCGCTTCGCTTCACCCGTGGCTACATCCCGATGCCCCTCCGGGGCAAAGAGTGCAGGATCCTTTGAAATATCGAATGTTTGCCGACAGAAATCCCCTGAAACACGTCACGGGTACTTGCGTACGTAGAGGAACGCCGACGCGAGCTTGAAGTGTTGTTCGTGGATCAGTTCCAGCCCGGCAGCCCGCATCTTCGCGTCCACGTAGGCACGGCGTTCCTCCGGCTTGTAGAAGTCCATGACGGCCCACGCACGGCCACCCGGCGGCACGGCCGTCGCCGTGTCCAGCTTCCGCAACTCGCCGAAGAAAAAGTACAGGTAATTATCCTCGTCGCTGAAGATCAGGTCGCCCGGCTGGCGGTGTTCGTTGACATACTTCTTCACCGATTGCGCGTCCGGCTTTGGCCAGGGTTTGACGAGGTGGATCGCCGGCGGAACCGCGACGGAGATTAGCAGAGCCACCGTGGCCGCGCGCGCCCAGCGCGGGAATCGCAGCAGATACACCTCCAGCCCGTAGCAGCCGATGAGCAGCACACAGGGCGCGATGAAGTGCATGAGGCGGTTGAAACCGTACGGGTACGATTTCACGGCGGCGGCCATCAAGGCCAGCACGAACGGGACGGCAAGGACGACGGCGAGGCTGCGGCGATTCGAGCGAACGAGGTTTGCGAAGCCCCACGGTGCGAGCGCCACGAGGGCGAGGCCGCCGGGCAGGAAGGCATACTGGAAGACGGTGGCGGTATGCTCGGCGGCCCAGCCGGGCACGGTCACGGGCCGGGACCAGTTCGGGAAATCGCGGTCCCATTCCAGCACAAGGCCGGTCACGCGCTGTTGCTTGATCGGGCCGAAGTAGAGCATGGCGAAGGTGCCGACCGACACGGCAAAGCCGAGCGCCCAAGCGGCAAGCCCGGCGGGCCGGGCACGCCACGCGGCCGGCACCTGCGCGAGCAGGAGACCGCCGAAAATGAACGCCATCGGATACGAGAAGCAGAGCACGGGCGGAATGATCGCGGCGAGCGCGAGCAGTCGGCGCACGGGGTTCCAATCTTTCGTGCGCAGGTAGGCGATGAGCAGCAGTGTCGTCAACAGAGCGTCGCCGGTGTAGGGTTTGACGGTGCAGCCGAGCCAGATGTGGTTGTCCGAGAGGGCGACGAGGGCGACGGCGACGGGCACGAGGTTGGGTGCGAGCGAGATCCGGGCGAGCGGCACGGTGGCGAGAAGCGTGGCGCAACTGCACAGGAACGGGAGGGCGCGCCAGATGTACGGTTCATCCCCGAACGCCAGGTGTATCGACTTCAGCAGCCAGAGGTAGATCGGTGGAGCGGCGACGGCGTTGTGCAGCGGACCGAGGAGCAGGCCCCAATCCTTGCCCATGACGTTGGCAATGAGGACGGCTTCGTCGTACCAGATGGTGTGGTTTTGGAGGTAATGCCAGAGTCGCAGGGCGAGGCCGAGCGCGACGGCAAGGCAGGTGAGCGCGCGCGGCGAAAGGGACGGACGCATCCGACGGCTCCGAGGGGGACGCCGCGTGATACCGACTCCGGGCCGGTCGCGCCTACCCGAACTTCACTTCCCGCTCATCTCGTCGAGTTCTTCGGTGGTGAAAGCGTTCGCCACCGGCTTACAGAACCGGACCTGCTCCCGCATCCGCGCGGTATTCGCCGACGCGGCCGCGTACGCCACGGCCTGCGTCGCCGCGGTCCACGTCCCGACCGAGCCGGTCATGCCCAGCCCGCCGGCTTCGGCGAACGAATCCTGATTCGCGCCCAGATAAATGAACTGCCACTTGTAGACCGATTGCTGGTGCTCGATCATCTCCTTCACCTTCGCCCGCGAGAACTCCTTGCTAGAGTTCTCCTGACCGTCCGTCAGCACCACCATCACGACCAGCCCCGGCCGATCCGCCTCGGGCAGCTTCGCCAGCCGTTCGCCCGTCTCCACGATCGCCCGGCCCAGCGCGTCCAGGAGCGCCGTGTTCCCGCGAGGTACCAGCGAGCAATGCGGCACGTTCCGGATCGGCACGCCGCGGTGCACGAACTCGTACTCCGTATCGAACTGGACCAGCGAGAAGAGCGCCTCGCCCGGCTGGCGCTTCTGCTCATCGATGTACCGGTTCAGGCCGCCCTCCGCGTCGGTCTGGCACGCGTGCATCGAACCGCTGCGGTCCATCACCACCGTGATATCCGTGAGATCGTTGCGCATGGGCGAGGCCTCCGAAGGGAACCGCAAGACGGGATTGGCGAATTATACCCGTCCAATCATCGCTCTCCGATGCACCAAAGGAACTTTTCTCCGCGAAGATAAAGCCGGTCGCCAATCGGCACCGGGGAGGCGTCCACGGGGTCGCCGAGCTTGTTCGTCGCCAGCACGTCGAGCGAGTCGCCGGGCTTGAGGACGACCGTCACGCCGTCGCGATCGGTGAAGTACAGCCGGCCGCCGGCGTACACCGGCGAGGCATAAAACTGCCGCACGCCGGGCAGTCGCTCCCGCTCGAAGACCGGCTTCCCGGTCTTCGCGTTCAGTACGGTCAGCAGGTTCAAATTCGCTTCGGTGAAGTAGAGATGGTCCCCGACCAGCACCGGCGACGGCACGTAGGGCGTCGCCTTCTTGAACGACCAGTTCGCCTGCGACGGCTCCAATTCCCCCTTCGATGCCAGCGGGATCGACACGGCCGCGGCACCGCGATAGCCGCTCATCACGATCGCCGCGTCGCCGTACTTCAAGGCCGACGGGATCGGGTTCACGGTCATGCCGGAGCAACTCCAGATCACCTCGCCGGTCGCCAGGCCGTGGCTGCGGATGCGCGTGGTGCCGTTCAGGATCACCTGCGTGCGGCCCCCGTGTTCGACCACCAACGGAGTCGTCCAGGTACTCTTCTCGTCGCGCTTGGCGGTCCAGATCGGTTCGCCGGTCTTCGCGTCGAGGCAATGCAAGGCGGAATCGGCCTCCTGATCCCAGTTCAGCAAGAGTCGGCCGGCGTGGACGACGGGCGTGACGGCTTCGCCCCAGCCGAGGCGGGTGTTGAGCCGGCCGAGATCGCGCGACCAGAGAAGGTTGCCGGCAAGATCGTAGCAGTACACGCCGAAGGAACCGAAGGACACATAGAGTCGTTCGCCGTCGGTCGTGGGCGACCCGGCGGCGTAGGAATGCGTTTCGTGGTGGCCTTCGTGCGGCACTTTCTCGGCGGCAATCTTCGACCAGAGCGGCTTGCCCGTCTCGCGGTCGAACGCGGAGACGAGGAATCGGTAGTAGTTCTTTGGTGCCGTGGTGTTCCGCTTGAAGTCGAGTGTCGGTTTGGGCCGTTCGGCGTCACTCGCGACACGGCCGGTCTCCTCGGCGGAGAGGACGAAGATCGAGTTGCCCCAGACGATCGGCGTGGCACTGCCACGGCCGATGAGCGGGGCCTTCCAGAGGATGTTCTGTCCGCTGGCACCATCCCACTTGACGGGTGGCTTCGCGGTGGGGGCGGTGCCGTCGGCGTGCGGACCGCGCCAATGGGGCCAGTGATCGGCGGCGAGCGCGGGTGCGGCGAGCACGAGGAGCAGGTAGATTGCGAATCCGTGTCGCGGCATGGCGGAATCTCCGAGGTCGGACGCGAACCCGGGTTGGTCACCGGGCCACGCCCCAGAAGAAGAGGAAGGCGAGCGAGCCGAGCAGGAAGATCGCGGTGAGGACGACGCCGGCGATGGCGGTGCCGTTGCGATTCGAACGCAAGCCGAGGCACCCGAGCACGAGGCCGACAAGCGTCAGCGGGATGCCGATGAGCGGGCACCAGAAGACGAAAACCGAGAGGATGCCGATGATGAGTGAGGCATCGCCCAGCCCGGTGCCATCGTTGTCGCGACGACGGCGTCGATCATAAAAGTCGTCGTCGTAATCGTCGTCCTCGTCGGCGTAGCGCCGCGAGCGTCGTCGACCGCGGGAACTCGAAGGCCGCTCGCCTCGATCCTCCGGTTCACGCTTCGATTCCCGATCGGACCGCCGGTCGGCTTGGGGCTTGGCGACGAAAACCTGGTGGCAGCTGCCGCACTCGACCTCCTGCCCCTGATACTGGGCACCCAGTTCCAGTTCGCATTCGCACGTCGGGCAACGGACGGTAATCGTGGCCATGGAGTGCAGCCAAGTGGGGATGCGTCAGTCGTCGAACAGCACGGTGAGCGAATAGTTCTCGTGGATCCGGTGGATGGCCTCGGCCAGCAACTTGCCGACGGAGATGACTTCCAGGTTCGGCAGCGATTTGCGCTTGTCCTCGGGGATCGGAATCGTGTCGGTCGTGATGATCTTCTCAATACCGGCCGTCCGCAACTTGTCGACGGCACCGGCACAGAGCACGCCATGGGTGCTGGCGACGAACACGCGTTTGGCACCGGCGGCGCGAGCTGCGCGGGCGGCACCGGCGATCGTTCCGCCGGTCGAGATCATGTCGTCGAAGACGAAGACCGTCTTGCCGTCGATCGGCGCTCCGATGATATGCGCCTGTTCCGTGGTCGTCGCGTTCGAACGGCGCTTGTCCACCACGGCGATCTGTTTGCTGCCCAGCCCTTTCTGGTACTTCAGGGCCTTCTTGATCGCACCCTCGTCGCTGGAGAGCACGACGATCTCGTCCGGCGGGATGCCGAGCGTGCGGATGTACGCGATGATCTCGCGGGAGGCGTACAGGTGATCGACGGGGATATTGAAGAAACCCTGGATCTGCGCGGTGTGGAGATCGAGGCAAAGCACGCGATTCGCGCCGGCGGTGGTGAGCACATCCGCCACAAGTTTGGCGGTGATGGGAACGCGACCCTTGTCCTTGCGGTCCTGCCGGGCGTACGCGTAGTAGGGGAGCACCACCGTGATCCGCGCGGGGCTCGCGCGTTTGAACGCATCGAGGATCACCAGCAGTTCCATCAGGTTCTGGTTCACCGGTTCGCAGGTCGGCTGCACGATGAACACGTCGCGACCACGAACGTCCTCGTCGATACGCACGTTGGTTTCGCCATCGGGGAAGTCGTCGACGACGAGGCGTCCGAGGGGGATCTCCGACTTCATCACGATCGACAGTTCGCGGGCGATCCGCTCGGCGAGGGGTCGATTGGCGCGACCGCTGAAGAGCTTGAGCTTTTGCTGGGTCGAAACCGTCACGGTGGAATCCCTGATGCCCGATGGGGAGTCATTATCGGAGCGGGCGCGGTTCGGGTCAATCGGATGGCTTGCGCATTTCTCGTGCCATTCGCCTTGGATTTCAAGGGGAATTCGAATCTCTTGCGCCGAAAAAAGAATTTTCGCGACCTAAAGGCGCGTCCGCAAAGGGACTCGATGCGCCGTGAATATTTTCTCGTTGACCCGCGCGCGCGCGCCTGTAAGATTCTGCCCACCTAAGGACGGGTCGATTGGCAGGGAAGCCACTTTTTTGTCTCCCCTCGCGGTCGCCTCCATGTCGAACGGCGAGTCGAACGCCGCTCCGAACGGGTTGAATCCCGCGCTCCGCGACCACCTCAAACTTGCCCTCGTACCCGGCCTCGGGCCGAAACTCACCGCCGCGCTGCTCGATCGGTTCGGATCGCCCGCCGCGGTGCTCCGCGCGACCGCGAGCCAACTGCGCAGCGTGCCGCTCGTCGGCGAGAAGCTGGCGGAGTCATTCGCCGAGTCGTTCCGGACGATCGACGTTGCAGCCGAGGAAGCGCTGCTCGCGAAACACGGCGTTCGAGCCGCGGTTTCGGGTGACGTCGACTACCCGGCTCGGCTGACGACTATTCCCGGCGCGCCGAGCCTGCTCTACCTGCGCGGCACGCTGGACGCCGCCGACACGAACGCGATCGGCATCGTCGGCTCGCGCGCCTGCACCCCCTACGGCAAGCGCATGGCCGAACGCATCGCCGCCGGACTCGCCCGCGCCGGTTGGACCGTGATTTCCGGCCTTGCCCGTGGCATCGACGGAGCGGCCCACCGCGGCGCGCTCGACGCGGGCGGCCGCACCCTTGCCGTCCTTGCCGGAGGTCTGTCCCGCATCTATCCGCCCGAACATGCCGATCTCGCCAACGAGATCGTTCGCCGCGGGTGCCTGATCTCCGAGACGCCGATGACCGTCGCCCCGCAGCCCGGCATGTTCCCGGCACGCAACCGCATCATCAGCGGTCTCTCCCGCGCCGTCGTGGTCGTCGAGGCGAACATCAAGAGCGGGGCGCTCATCACGGTCGACCATGCCGCGGAACAAGGGCGCGAAGTCTTTGCCGTTCCCGGGCCGGCCGATAGTCCGGCGAGCGCCGGTTGCCTGGAACTGATCCGCAAAGGCGCCAAAATGGTCCGCGACGCGGACGACGTACTGGAAGACCTGCGCGGCATCTCGCCGCCGGATCCGCCACTCCGAAAAGTCGTCGCCACGAATCCGACGCCGAGCCTGTTCGAACCGCCCGCGCCAACCGGATTGAATCCGCTCCAACAATCGGCGTGGGACGCCCTCGCGGACGGCGCGAAGCATGTCGACGAGTTGGCGCGATGCACCGGTTCCGGAATCGGCGCTCTGAATCCGGCTCTCATGCAGTTAGAATTGAAAAAGCTGATCCGCCGATTGCCCGGCAACCAGTACGAACGACGAACGTGACAGGGGACGCATGCCGCCACCGGAGAAAGTACTCCCGATGCTCCGCAAGGCGATCGACCTCGTGAAGGCGACGCCGGGCCGGTCCGGGCACTTCGTCCGAATGCAGAACTGCGCCGAAGTCCTGGTCGTCGGGGACCTGCACGGGAACGTCGCGAACTTCCAATCGATCTGGAAACTCGCCGACCTCGCTCGATTCCCCGCTCGCCACCTCGTCGTACAGGAACTCATCCACGGGCCGTTCCGCTATCCGACCGCCGGCGAAAAATCGCATCAATTGGTCGACCTGTTCGCGATGGCGAAGACGCAGTTTCCGGATCGCGTGCACTATCTGCCGGGGAACCACGAAATGGGGCAGTGGACCGGCCGGAAGATCCTGAAGGGCGACGCCGACCTGAACGAACAATTCCGCCTCGGCGTGTTGACCGCGTACGGCAAGGTGGCGATGCCGGAGATCTACCGTGCGTACATGGAACTCTTCCAGGTCTGCCCGCTGGGGTTGCTGACACCGAACTACGTCTTCCTGAGCCACACCTCGATCGCGCCGAAGCACCTCGCGGGGTTCTCGCTCGCGCAGCTCGAGCGCGAATCCTACTCCGATGCCGACCTGCAGCCGGGCGGTGCCGTGTACGGCATCCTCTGGGGCCGCGACACCTCCGCGGAGGCGGCGGGGGCGTTCCTCCAGAAGGTCGGCGCCGACCTGCTCGTCACGGGCCACATCCCCGCGGACGAGGGCTACACCGTGCCGAACGACCAGCAGGTGACGCTCGATTGTTCGCAATCCCCCGGCGGCTACGTCCTCTTCCCGACCGATCGATCCCTGACGCACGCCGAGTTGGTGAAACACGTCGGTTTGGTGTGAACTTCCCTTCGGGAATTCGGTCTTGCCTGCGGGGGGCCGTTTCGTGTAAATAACCGGACGGACCCGTCCGTTAATTAATGGAGGCGCCCATGGGCGCCGCACCCGCCCGCAAACCCGGGCGACCCAAAGACCCCGACCGCGAACGCCGACGCCGAGAAGAGATTCTCACGGCGGCCGCCACCATCTTCGCAAAGCACGGCTACGCCGAGACCGACGTGCAGGTCATCGCCGATGCGCTCCAGGTCGGCAAAGGCACCATCTACCGCTACTTTCCCACGAAGCGCGAGCTCTTCCTCGCCGCTGTCGATCGCGGCCTGAAGGATCTCGACGATTCGATCACCGGCATTCTGACCTCCCGCGACATCGACCCCATCGAACTCGTTCGCCGTGCCGTGCGGGCGTATCTGAAATTCTTCCACGACCGCCCGGAGATGGCGGAACTGTTCATCCAGGAGCGGGCCGCGTTCCGCGACCGGCATACCCCGCTCTACTTTTCGCCCGGCTACGACAAGCAATCCCGTGACGAGCCGTTCGTGCGGGCGCTCATCACCGCCGGCCGGTTGCGCGACGCGAAGCCCGAACACCTGCTGATGGTCACCGGGGACCTGCTCTACGGCACCGTGATGTCCAATCACCTCTCGGGTCGGCCGAGCAGCCCGAACGCCCAGGCGGACGCCATTCTGGACGTGCTCTTTCATGGCATTCTGAGCGACCGCGAACGCAAACGGCAAAAGGGGAACCCGTCGTGAAACGTCTTCCACTGTTCTTGATCGCGGCCGTGATCGGCTGTGCGCCCAAGTCGGAAACGGCCACGAACACCGAGTCGTTGCCGGTCGTCGTGACCGTCGCCCCCGTCGAGTCCCGATCGCTGGATCGCACCGTTTCCGCCGTCGGAACGCTCAACGGCTACGAGGAGGTCGTGCTCGCGCCCAAGGTCGATGGCCGCGTCGTCGCCATCCGCGCCGATGTCGGCGACGTGGTCGCACCCGGTGCGACGCTGTTGGAACTGGAAGCGACGGATTACGAATTGTCCGTGGTGGAGGCGAAGCAGGCGCTCGCGGCCGAGCTGGCGAAGCTCGGTCTGTCCGCGCTGCCCGCCGGCGAATTCGACGTCGAGACGGTGCCGTCGGTGAAGCGAGCGGCGGTGGCGCTCGAGGAGGCGGCGCGGAAGTTCAAGCAAAAGGCGGATCTGTTCAAGCGCGACGCCGTATCACGGGACGAGTACGACGTGGCCGAGACGGAGAAGCGGCTGGCGGAGGCGACGAAGACGCAGGCAGCGACAGAGGCGAAGGCGGTGCTCGCCGCGGCGCGCCTACGGAAGGCGACGCTTGACCTGGCGGAGCAGCGGCTGCGCGATTGCAAACTCGCCGTGCCGACGCCGACGGGAACGACGCGCGACCCGAAGGCGATGCGCTACGCCGTCGCGGAGCGGATGCTCACGGAAGGCTCGATGGTGCGTGCGATGCCGACGACGAACGCGTTCAAGCTGGTGCTGGCGCACGCCCTCAAGCTGCGGGTGATGGTGCCGGAGCGGTACTCGGCGGAGGTGAAGGTCGGGCAGACGGCCGACGTGAAGGCGGACGCCATGCCGGGCAAGACCTACACGGGTCGGATCGTGCGCGTGAACCCGTCGATCGACACGCTTACGCGGTCGTTTCAGGTCGAAATCGAAGTGCCGAACGCCGACGGAACACTGAAGACCGGCGGTTTCGCGAAGGCGGAGATTCGCACGCGGACCGAAGCGGACGTGCGCAGCGTGCCGCCGGAGTCGATCGTCAGCTTCGCTGGCGTGAACAAGTTGTTCCTTGTCGAGGGAACGAAGGCCAAAGCTGTGGAGGTGCAAGTCGGCACGCGCGAGAAGACGTGGGTGGAAATCCGCGGCGACCTCCCGGCAAATGCGAAGGTCGTGACCAGTGGACAGACCCAACTGGTCGACGGCTCGTCAATTCAAGTAAGAGATTTAGCCACAGATAAACACAGATAAACACGGATGAAGAACAAAATCTTGACAGTCTTTATCCGTGTTCATCCGTGTTGATCTGTGGCTGAATGTTTGAGAGCGAATTATGATCTGGGACATTTGCATTCGTCGACCGGTCTTCACCTGCATGCTGGTGCTCGCACCGGTCGTGCTCGGCCTCGCGTCCTACGGCCGCCTTGGTGTCGAACTCTTCCCGAACGTGGACGTGCCCGTTGTTGTCGTCACGACGACGCTCAAGGGTGCGAGCGTCGAGGAGATGGAATCGTCCGTCACGAAGCCGCTCGAAGAGGCGGTGAACACCGTCTCCGGCATCGACGAACTGCGCTCCACGACGAAGGAAGGGCTGACCCAGATCGTCGTCGGCTTCAAGCTCGAGAAGAACGGCGACATCGCGGCGCAGGAGATCCGCGACAAGCTGTCCATCGTGAAGCAATCGCTGCCGATCGGCACGGATGAGCCCAAGGTGGAGAAGTTCAACCTCGACGCCGCACCGGTCGTCACGGTGGTCGTCTCCGCCCGGCGATCGCTGCGCGAAGTGACGGAGATCGCAAAAAAGCTCATCAAGGAAGACCTCGAAGGCGTGTCCGGGGTCGGGGCGGTCGTGCTCGTCGGCGGGCAGAACCGGACGATCAACGTCTGGGCCGACCCCGGAAAACTCAAGGCACGCCAACTCTCGATCGAGGATGCGAGACGGGCGCTCGTCGAGCAGAACGTGGAACTACCCGGTGGGAAGGTGGACGGTGGTCCGAGCGAGGCCGGTCTGCGAATCGTCGGCAAGCTGAAGCGAGTCGAGGAGTTCCCGGACATCATCGTGGCGAATCGCGGCGGCGCGCTCATCCGCCTGCGGGACATCGTCGCCGGACCGGACGGTACCGAAGCCGGCGGCATCGAGGACGGCGTCGAGGAACAGCGCGGCCTTTCGCGACTCGACGGCGACATCGCCGTGTCCCTCGTCGTTCAAAAGCAATCCGGCGGGAACACGGTCAAAGTGGCCGATGCCATCAAGGCGCGCCTGGACAAGATTCGTTCGACGCTGCCCGCCGACGTCCGCGTGGACGTCATCCGCGACCAGTCGAAGTTCATCAAGGGATCGATCGAGGAAGTGAAGTTCCACCTGTTGCTCGCAGCCGTGCTGGTCAGCGGCGTCATCTACCTGTTCATCCGCGACTGGCGCACGACGGTAATCGCCGCGCTGGCCGTGCCCACGAGCATCGTCGGCACCTTCGCCTTCATGGACTTCATGGGCTTCTCGCTCAACAACATGACACTGCTCGGCCTCATCCTCGCCGTCGGGATCGTCATCGACGACGCCGTCGTGGTGCTGGAGAACGTCTTCCGGCACATGGAGGAATACGGCCGCACCGGTTGGGAGGCCGCCAGCGTGGCGACGAAGGAGATCGCCCTCGCCGTACTCGCGACGACGCTCTCGCTCGCCGTCATCTTCGCCCCGATCGCCTTCATGTCCGGCCAGGTCGGCCGCTTCTTCAACAGCTTCGGCTTCGTCGTCGGGTTCGCCATCCTGCTCAGTATGGTTGTTAGCTTTACACTCACGCCAATGCTCTGCGCCCGGTTTCTCAAGCCTCTCAAGCACGGCCACTCCACCACGGGCGGCCTCTGGGGATGGGTCACGCGCCGTTACGTCGGCATCCTCGCCTGGAGCCTGCGGCACCGCTGGGTCATTGTCGTCACCACAATCCTCACCTTCCTCAGCACGCCGGCGCTCTTCGTACTCGTCGGGTCGGACTTCGTACCGAAGGACGACCAGTCCGAATTCGAAGTGGCGATCAACCTTCCCGATGGCACCACGCTCGACACCGCCAGCCGGACCTGCGCAACCCTCGAAGCGCGCTTCAAGGAACTGCCCGGCGTGCTCAGCGTCTTCACCGTCATCGGCGAGACCAACGGCAAGTCCGCCAAGGGCCAGGGGGACGTGACGATCGCGAACATCTACTGCCGCATGATCGACCTGCGCGAGCGGAAGTACACGCAGGCGAGCGTGATGGCCAAGGCGCGCGTCGTGTTGCGGGACTTCCCGGACCTGCGGGCGAACGTGCAGGAGGTGAAGTTGTTCAGCTCGTCGGCCTTCAAGAACGTGCAGCTCGAAGTGAGCCTGCGCGGGCCGGACATCGACACGCTGAACGTCGCGGCCGCGAAGTTGAAGAAGTTCCTGCAGGGGAACCCGATCTACACGGACGTGGACACGAACGCATCGAGCCGGACACCGGAGTTGCAGGTCCATGTGCAGCGGGATCGCGCGGCGGACCTCGGCGTGCCGGTGGTCGCCGTCGCCTCAACGCTCGGTGTGCTCGTTGGCGGCGAGCCGGTGTCGAAGTACAAGGACGGGCCGGACCAGTACGACGTCTGGCTGCGGGCGAACCTCGCGAACCGGGACCGCGAATCGGCGATCCGGATGCTCACGGTGCCGTCGCGTACCGGACAACTCGTGGACCTCGGGAACCTCGCGGATTTGAAAGTCGACCGCGCCCCGGCCGCCATCGAGCGCTACAACCGCCAGCGGCAAGTGACAGTCACATCGAACCTCGCCCCCGGGGTGGCACTCGGGAACGCCCTCCCGCTCGTCGAGCAGTTCATCCAGACCCTGGACCTTCCGCCGGAATACCGGTACGAGTTCCTCGGCGAAGCGAAGCTGATGCAGGACTCGAACGACAACTTCGCCATCGCCTTCGTGCTGGCGTTCCTGTTCATGTACATGATCCTGGCGGCGCAGTTCGAGTCGCTCGTCCACCCGATCACGATCCTGATGGCGGTGCCGCTGACGCTGCCCTTCGCGCTCGTGTCGCTATTCCTACTGCGGACTCCGCTCGATGTGTACGCGATGATCGGCCTCTTCATGCTGTTCGGCATCGTGAAGAAGAACGGCATCCTGCAGGTGGACTACACGAACGTGCTGCGGGCGCGGGGGATGCCACGGAATCACGCGATCCTGGAAGCGAACGAGAAGCGGTTGCGGCCGATCCTGATGACGACGATCATGCTGGTGGCGGCGATGGTGCCGATCGCCACGGGTCAGGGGCCGGGCGCCTCGGCGCGGGCCAGCATGGCGAAGGTGATTCTGGGCGGGCAACTCCTTTCACTTTTGCTCTCCCTGCTGGTGACGCCGGTGGCGTATTCGATCTGGGACGACCTCACGAACTGGCTGCGGCGCAGAGTGCAAGGTACCACTCCGCCAGCGGAAGAGACGGTGATTGATCTGGAACGATCCGCCGTTCGCGAAATATTGCCGGAAGATAAAGTTGACACCCCGGGCGCAAGGGTGGGATAATGCGCCGGATTCCCGTGGAAATGGAGATTGGGGCAACTCGACATCCGCTCCCGCGTGCTATAAATGTTGGCACCGGCGAAGTTGATCCCGATACCGCACCGTTTCTTCGATTAGCCCGTTATCAGGTTCTCGCATGAAAACCGTTACTTTTCTCGTGCTCGAAGGCGTCGACAAGGGGCGCGTCTTTCGCGATCTCCCGATCCCTTGCACGATCGGCCGCGAGGAGGGGAACGGCCTGCGCCTCAACGACGAACGCATCAGCCGCTACCACGCCAAGGTGCAGTACGAAGACGGCGACATCATCATCACCGACCTCGACAGCACCAACGGCACGCGCGTGAACGGTTCCACCGTACAGATCCGCCGCCTGCGCCCCGGCGATCAGGTTTCCGTCGGCCGTTCCATGCTGCTCTTCGGCACCATGGAAGAGATCGCGGCCCGGCGCGGTTCGCACGCCGGCATGCCCGTCGCCGGCAACGTCCCCATGCTCCGCCTGGACGAACTCGCCAAGACCTTCGGCAACAAGAACATCGCCGAGATGACCCAACGCAGCGACAAGACCCCCGGCGAGTGGAGCCCACGCGAAGACGAACTTCCCCCGCTACCGCAAAAGCTCACCGGAGCCCAGTCGGCCCGTCTGTCGGAAATGCTCGACTACATGCATCAAGGGCTGACCTCGGCCGTCGAGAACATCGAAGCGAACGAGGACGGCACGGAGGTCAAGCTCGGCTTCAACGAGTGGCAAACCATCCAAGCAGTGCAGATGCTGCTCGCGCGATACGTCCGCATGATCGCCGA
Source organism: Gemmataceae bacterium (assembly GCA_019636445.1). GTDB lineage: Bacteria > Planctomycetota > Planctomycetia > Gemmatales > Gemmataceae > Limnoglobus. The sequence goes on from JAHBXO010000005.1 coordinate 223,237, forward strand.
ACCGGATCTGTGATCGGACCAAACTTCTCACACACGAAAATCGCGACCGCAATCGAGCGGTCGGGTTTCATCTCGCCAGCAGGCTTTTCGGCAACTCGACGAATGCGTCCTTGGGCGGAGCTACCCCGAGCATCCACGCGGTAACGGTCGCGGTATGTTGCGGAGTGACCGGTTCGGCGAATCGGCCGGTCGCGATGCCGGGCCCATAGACCAACAGCGGCACATGCCGGTCGTAATCGTGCGGCGTGCCGTGCGAAGTGCCCTTCGATTTCAACGGATCGCCAATCAGGTGATACGGTTTCAGAACAATATACACGTCGCCGGCACGATCGGGATGGAACGAGCGTTGGACGAGCCGAAGTTGCTCGGCGGGATCGGTCGCCGTTGCGATCTGCTGTGCGGTGTAAGCCTCCTGAACGCCCGGTTGCTTTTTCAACCATTCGGCCAGTTCCTTGGCCACCGTATTGCGATCCAACCCCTTCGCTTCGATCTGTCGGGTGTTCATATAGACCCACGGAGCCGGGATCGATTCGATCCAGAGGCCGGCCTTCCCCTTCGATGACTTCGCGTCGTCGGCGAGATCCTCGACCTTTTCGTCCGGTCCGACCGGTTTGCCGAACTTCGTGCGCAGGAAGCTTTCGGCACCGGCCACGAGCTTCACGCTGCTGACGCGCGTGGCGTCGGCCGCGGTCGGAATCGTCCGCGCGGCGACTTCCGGCAGGGGGCAAACGCCATGATCCGCCGTGATCGCCATCGAATATCGCCCCGCGCCGACCACGCGATCGAGGTGCGCCAGCAGGTCGGCCACAATCGCGTCCGACCGCAGCGTTACGTCGAGCACCTCCTGCGAGTCGGGCCCGAAGGTGTGGCCGATCAGGTCGTTCGAGGAAAAACTGACGACGAGCAGGTCCGGCTCGTCGTCCGCCCCCAGACTCTCGGCGCGGATGCACGCCTTTGCGAAGGCGAGTAACAGTTCATTGCCCATCGGCGAGTTCGCAAGCGCGTCGTAATACTCCTTTTGGAGCCGGTCCTTGCCGCCCGTCATCTTGTGCGGGAAGGTCGTTGTCCGCCCGTTGGTCGCGTTCTCCCCCTTCACGTCGTCCGGCCCGCTGAAGGCTTCGTAATCGAGGCCGGGTCTCACCCGGTTCCAGGTCTTCCCATACCAGCGCTCGGCGAGTCCGGACTTGTTGAACTCCACCACCCACTTCGGGAGCGTGTCGGTGTAGTAGGTCGAGGTCGTGAATTGTCCGTTGAACCAGTACGCGCCGTCCGGCCTCTTCCCGGTTGGCAGGATCGCCGAGCGATCCTTGAGCGAAAGCCCGAAGACCTTGCTTTTCGGGTGTTCGCGTTTCAGCACATCGGCCACCGTCTCGGCGAGCATCCGGTCCGGGTTGCCCACCGACTTGGGCTTGCGCGCGGTTTCATCCGGTTTCGAAGCCTTGGATGCCGGCGTAGCGGCTGGGAAGATCTTTGGCGGCGGGACGAACTCGTAGCGGTCCGAACCCGCACAGTAAACCTGAGCCGCGGCTTTGCGGTCGTACCATTCGTTGTTGATGATACCGGTCTTGTCGAGAGTCGCGCCACTCAGGATCACCGAGTGACCCGGTCCCGTGCTCGTGCTGGCGTAGGGATAGTAGCAGTTTGCGAACCACGCCCCGTCGGTCTGGATCCGTCGGAACCCGTTCGGCCCGAACAACGGCCGCCATCGGTCGACGTAATCGCCCCGCAGCTGGTCGAAAACAACGACGACGGCCAGCCGTACCGGACGATTCGCCGCGACGACGGGGGGCGTCGAGCGGGGCCGGGACACGGCGGCGATCGCCGCGAGCGCGGCGAGGAAGGCGAGCAAGGTCAGGCGGGGCATGATGCGTACTCGGCGGGAGGTCGAACGGTGTTAGGTTACACGCTCGACCCCGCGACGGCGCGAAGACCGGACGAAGATTTCCGACTCACGGGAACAGGCCGCGGCGCTGCTTCTCGATCGCCACTTTCTTCACGCCCAACCCGAGCGCGGCCATGCGCATCGGTATCCCGCGATCCTTCGACATCTTGCGCACGCGGTGGAACGCGTCGAGCATCAGCTCGCGCAGCTTCTCGTTGACCTGCGTATGGCTCCACATCAGTTGCTGAATGTCCTGCACCCACTCGAAGTACGAGACCGTCACGCCGCCGGCGTTGCAGAGGATGTCCGGGATCACGAAGATGTCGCTGCCCGACAGCAGCGCGTCCGCTTCCGGCGTCGTCGGGCCGTTCGCCCCTTCAGCGAGGATGCGGCACTTCAGCTTCGTCGCGTTTTCCTTCGTGATCTGTCGTTCCATCGCGGCCGGCACCAATACCGTGCACGGCGTCGTCAGCAGATCGGCATCGGCGATCGCCTCCGCGCCGGGGAAGCCGACGACGGATTTTCTCGCGTCGGCGTTCACGTAGCGGATGAGCGCGGCCACGTCGATGCCGTTCGTATTGCGGATCGAACCGTATCGATCGCCGACCGCGACGATCTTGGTGCCGTGTTTGGCCAACTCCTCGCACGTAACCGAGCCGACGTTGCCGAACCCCTGCACGACGGCGGTCGCCTCGTGGGGTTCGATCTTCAGTTCGGCCAGCGCCTCGCGGATGCAAAACACGACACCGCGGCCCGTGGCCTCGCGCCGGCCGATGCAGCCGCCCAACTCCACCGGCTTGCCCGTCACGATTTCCGGACACGCGTAGCCGATCTTCATGCTATACGTGTCGTAGATCCACGCCATCGTCTGTTCATCGGTGCCCATGTCCGGCGCCATCACGTCCGTGCGCGGCCCGATGATTGGCAGCACCTCCTCCGTGAAGCGCCGCGTCAGCCGTTCCTTCTCGCCCAGGCTCATCGTGGCCGGATCGCAGGCGATGCCCCCCTTTGCGCCGCCGTACGGCAGGTTCATGATGCCGCACTTCCAACTCATCCACATGGCCAGCGCGGCCACCTCGCCGATGTCCACGTGGGGCGAATACCGCAAGCCGCCCTTGCTCGCTCCGCTGGTGAGCGAATGCTGCACGCGATAGCCGATGAACACTTCCGTTTCGCCATTGTCCATCTTGATGGGGATGGCGCAGACCAGCGATCGCTTCGGCACGGCCAGCCGCTCGGCGATGTTGGGATCGAGGTCGATGAGTCCGGCGACATCGCGCAGCTGGTCGCACGCCATGCGGTACACGGGGCTCTGTTCAAAGAGATTCGGCTCGCTCATCGCATTCGGCTCCGCCGGGGAAAGGGGTGCGGTGCATCATAGGGGAAACGGGGCGGACGCCTCAACCACAGCACGCACCGCAACGGCACAGCACCGTGCGGGCGCACCTCGCGCGGGAATCGTCTTTCCGCCGCCACCGCGCCACCCTCCGGCGGAAAGACGCCCGATTTCCGGAAGCGCCGTAGCCAGGTAAGGACTTACGCCGATTCGATGCGTTCAAGGGATGAACGGGATCGCTCCATTCGCCCCGGCATATGAACTTTTGAACATTCCACTTCCACGCTGGCAATCGACCGCGCGCCCCGGTACACTCCTTCCCATGACGCCCCAGCAATTCATCGCCAAGTGGAAGGCCGCCGAACTCAAGGAACGCGCGGCGTGCCAGGAGCACTTCCTCGACGTCTGCAAACTCCTCGGCCAGCCGACGCCGGCGGAGGCGGACCCGACCGGCGAGTGGTACACCTTCGAGAAGGGGGTGGACAAGGACACCGGCGGCCAGGGCTTCGCCGACGTCTGGCGGCGCGGCTTCTTCGGCTGGGAATACAAGGGCAAGCGCAAGAACCTCGCCGATGCCTACCGCCAGCTCTCGCAGTACCGCGAAGCCCTCGCGAACCCGCCTCTGCTCATTGTCTGCGACCTGAACCGCTTCGAAATCCACACCAACTTCACTGGCACGGTGAAGGAAGTCCACGCCTTCGACCTGGACGGCCTCGCGGAGCCGGAGAACCTCGCGAAGCTGCGGAACGCCTTCACGAACCCGGACGCGCTGAAGCCGGGCCGCACGCAGGCGCAGGTGACGGAGGAGGTGGCCGAGAAGTTCGTCGAGCTGGCTGACGGACTGCGGAAGCGCAATATCGAGCCGCACGCGGCCGGGCACTTCCTGATGAAGCTGATGTTCTGCATGTTCGCGGAGGACATCGGCCTGCTACCGGAGAAGCTCTTCGAGCGGACGGTGAAGGGGGCGAAGTGGGAGCCGGAGAAACTCTCGAAACTGCTGCGCGGCCTGTTCGAGGCGATGGCGAAAAAGGACAGCCTCTTCGGCGCGGATGAGATCCCGTGGATCAACGGCGGCCTCTTCAAGGACGCCGACGTGATCGACCTGGAGAAGCGGGAAATCCAGACGCTCGCGGCTGTCACGGAATTCGACTGGTCGAACATCGAGCCGTCGATCTTCGGCACGCTCTTCGAGCGCATCCTGAACCCGGACAAACGCAGCCAACTCGGCGCCCACTACACCAGCCGTGAGGACATCGAGACGCTGGTGGAGCCGGTCATCATGGCCCCGCTCCGCCGCGAATGGGCCGAGGTGAAGGCGAAGGCCGACAAGCTCTGGGAAAAGATCAAGGACAAGACCAAGGGCACCGGCGCGGCGAATCCGTTGGGACGGCGGAAGGAAGCCATTCGGGAATCGAAGGAACTCAAGGCTCTACGGAAGTGCCTGAACGATTTCCTCTACCGCCTCGCGCATGTCACGGTGCTGGACCCAGCCTGCGGCTCCGGCAACTTCCTCTACGTCGCCCTGCAATCGCTCCTGAACCTCGAAAAGGAAGTGATCGCCTATTCGAACGCGCACGGCGTGCCGGTGCTGATCCCCGGCGTGCGGCCGACGCAACTGCACGGCATCGAGTTGAACCCGTACGCCCAGGAACTGGCGCAGGTGGTGATCTGGATCGGCTACCTGCAATGGATGAAGTTCAACGGCTTCGTCGCCCCGAGCGACCCGGTGCTGGACGCGATGACCAACATCGAGAACCGCGACGCCATCCTCGACCTGAGCGATCCGGAACACCCGAAGGAGCCGGAGTGGCCAGTGGCGGAGTTCATCGTGGGGAATCCACCGTTTTTAGGAACGAAGAAGTTACGGAGTGAACTTGGTGACATTTATGTGGAATCCATGTTCAAGATGTACGCAAGTCGCATCCCGAACTTTAGCGATCTCTGTTGCTATTGGTTTGAGAAATCGCGTTCGATGATTGAAGATGGAAAACTCAAAAGAGCTGGATTGATAGCCACGCAAGGTATCCGTGGAGGCGAAAATCGCGTGGTATTGAAGAGAATCAAAGAGTCAGGAGATATTTTCTTCGCGGTAGGAGATCAAGACTGGTATCTCGATGGCGCAGCGGTTCACATCAGTATGGTTGGATTTGACAACGGTGAAGAAGAACATCGACTATTGGACGGGGAGAAGGTTAAAGTTATCAATCCGAATCTCTCGGCAAACACCAATGTTACCGATTCGAAGAAACTAAAGTATAATCGTTCAATTGGATTTGTCGGTGATGTAAAGTCGGGAGCGTTTGATATCGGATACGCAGAAACGGTCGAGTTGTTGAAGCAGCCGAATGCACACGGAAAACCAAGCAGCGACGTACTATTTCCGTGGATCAACGGCCTAGATGTAACACGTAGACCTCGCGATATGTGGATCATTGATTTTGGATCTGAAATGCCAGAATCGGAGGCTGCATTATATGAACAACCGTTTAACTATGTTCTACATAACGTCAAACCGCTTCGCGACAAGGTAAAGCGGGCGGCCTACCGTGATTATTGGTGGATACATGCCGAACCGTGTGAAGTAATGAGGCAGCAGATTTTCCCGCTCACACGTTTTCTCACAACTACGGTAGTTTCAAAGCACCGAATCTTTGCCTGGATCATTCCGCCCACGATTCCAGATCATCAACTTATAGCTTTCGCTCGATCGGACGATTACTTCTTCGGTGTCCTTCATTCTAGGATACATGAAGTCTGGGCACGTTCTCAAGGCACTCAAGTCCGCGAACGCGAATCCGGCTTCCGCTACACACCGACGACGTGCTTCGAGACGTTTCCCTTCCCCGAGCCGACCGACGCGCAGCGGGCGGCCATCGCGGCGGCGGCGAAGGAACTCGATACGCTCCGCAACAACTGGCTCAACCCGCCGGAGTGGACGAAGACGGAAACGCTGGAGTTCCCCGGCTCCGCCGACGGGCCGTGGAAGCGGTACGTCGTGCGGCCAAACGCGCAGGGGATCGGCACCGTGAAGTATCCGCGCATCGTGCCGAAGGACGCCGCCACGGCCGCGATGCTCAAGAAGCGGACGCTCACGAACCTCTACAACGAACGGCCTACCTGGCTGGCCAACGTTCACCGCAAACTCGACGAGGCGGTGTTCGCGGCCTACGGCTGGTCGCCGGGGATGACGGACGACGAACTGCTGGCGAAGCTGCTGGAGCTGAATTTGAGCCGGGCGGCGAGCGAATAGAGGGATGATTGAGGCGAGCGGGGGGCGTCAGCCCGACGTGGCCGGAGGGCGACGAACAACATCACGATGACACCGGGACGCTCGCGGGGGTTTTTCCACGCGTAGTATGCGAGGCTCGCTAGGGGACGCGCCGTCGCCAGTATCCGGGCTTGCGATGATGGTTCGCGACGGCGAGAACCAAGAGGCCCCACGGTTCTTCCAGGTAGACCAAATAAAACGGGAACCGTTGAAAGCGACCGATCCGCGTGCCGTAGAGATGTGGCAACCCCATCTGCGGATTGGAGGAAATGCGGCTGATCGCGCCGTCGAGATCGGCCATAAAGCGTGCGGAGAGTCCGAGGCCGATCCGGGCGTAGTACCGTCGTTCTGCACGGGCTTCGGCAATGGCGAGCCGGTGAAACTCAACGGGCGCCGTCATCGCCATCCTCGAGGATTTGCCGTCGAGCTGCGTCCCACGGTACCGACGTTACCGCACCGGAACGGACATCGGCGAGGCGTTTTTGAATTTCGTCCGCCCAGGATTGCTCGACGTCCGACTCGTCCGACTCGTCCATCTTGGACGGCGAATCCAAACTCGCCAGCAATCGGGCCGCCACTTCACCGCGATCCGATTCGGAAAGCGCCAATGCACCAGCGAGGACCGTTCGCAGACTATCGCCCATCGTTCACCCCGTTGGCAATCTATCGCGATTCGCGGGAGTCCGCAATGATGTTCCGCCTCTACTCCTTCACGTGCGCGATGACGGCCTGCATCGTCGGGAAGACGTACGCGGCGGCGCCCACGTGGGTCGCGTCCAGCCAGATCAGCTTCGGCTGACCCGTCGCCTCCCATAACCGCTTCATCGCCACCGGCGGCACCACGTCGTCCCGGCTCGCCGCGATCAACAGCAGCCGCTTGCCCTTCAGCCACTTCGCGTACGTGATCGGGTCCACCGGGTCGATCAACTTCTTCAGCTTCTTGACGTCGCCGCCGAGGAACTCGTTGATCGCGCGGAACGGGGCGGCCTTCGGGTGGTGGTAAAAGGCGTCCACGAGGTCCCCGCCGCCGAGGAGCAGGCAGGCGGTCGTCAGGCGCGGTTCGGCCGCGGCGACGAGGCCGCCGACGAAACTGCCGAGGCTGGTGCCGACGATGCCGAGCTTCTTCGCGTCCACTTCGGGTCGCTGGGCGAGCCAGGCGGCGGCGCGGCGGCAGTCCAGCACGGTTTGCGTGATCGCCTTCACGGAGTGGTCGATGTCGGTGGAAAGCAGGCGGATGCGTTCCTTCGTGGGCCGGCGCGGTCCGTAGTACGCCATCTGCACGACGAGGGCGGCGACGTCGTGCTGGGCGAGCCACATTGCCTCGCCGCGCGAGACGACCTGGGCGCCGTCGAGGATGTCCAGCACGATCACGGCCGGCACGTTTTTCTTGCCCTTCGGCACGAAGTACTCGCAATGGACCGTGTTGTTCTCGACGTGCGGCGATTCGACCGGCGACGGGAAGCGGAGTTTGTAGATCTCCACCCCGCTGGCGGGCAGATCGTACTTCTTTTCGAGTTCGACGGGGAACGAATGCTTCGCGAGGTGGAAGCGCTCGGGGACGTCGGCATTGTCGCCGACGGGGACGAAGTCGACGGTGGACTTCGCCGGTTCGGCGGCGGGGGCGAGGTTGGCGAAAGCGAGAAGCAGGATCAGGGCGCGCACGCGAAGGCCTCCGGGCTGGCGATGCCCCATCGTACCGCGCGAGGGGGGCGGAGAGAAGCAAAACAAGACTTCCGAAGTCCGGCTTCGGCTACGGAAGTCCAACGTGGAACGGTCTTTCCCGAACCTGTTCTCGCTCTGCGACCATTCGACTTCCGAAGTCGAAGCCGGACTTCGGAAGTCGATCGACTACTCGATGTTGACCTCGCCGCCGGCGATGGTGGCGAGGGCACGCCAGGGGGCGAGGGCGATGGTGTTGGACACGAACTTCACAGATCCGTCGCCCATGAGGACGTTCACGCCGCCGGTGTGGAAGCTGCGCGCGGCGACGAGGGCCTGGCTATTGCTGGAGTTCTTGCAGTCCCAGACGCCGGTCTGGTTCGGCGTGTAGTGGTGGTTGTAGATGGTGTAGGTCAGGTGGCCGTTGAGCCATTGGCCGGCGCGGTCGGCGGTCCAGGTGCCCGGTGACTGACAGAGCGAGGGCATGTCGGGGGAACGGCTCGACCCGTTGTAGGCTTCGGTGGTGATGGTCGGCAGCCGCAAGACGACCTTTCGCACGTCCGGGGGCGCGACGCCGGCTGTCGGAACGATACCGTCGCCGAGGGTCGATTCCGAGAAGGCGGCGGTATTGGAGAGTCCGTCGATGGCGTCGGCGAAGCGTCGGGGCGTGAGCTGGAAGAGTCCGTCGCCGATATTCAGGTGGACGGTGTGGGTGACGTTGCCGGCGGCGTCGCGGAGGGTGCCGGTGCCGTTGTTCACGAGGTAGTTGGTGCCCTGCGTGGTCGCGCCTTGCACCACGCCGTTGGCGGGGTCGCTGGGGCAGACGCCGAAGGGCAGGCGGAAAGTGTGCGCGGTCACGTTCGTGCCGGTGGCGATCGTCGAGGTGTAATCGACGAGTTGGCGCAGGCTGTCCTGTTCGCAGTACGGGAGCAGGCGAGAGAGCGCGGAGTGGACGAACGACGACGTGAGCCGGGCGGGCGGCAGCTTCTGCTCGGCGGACTCGAAGTTGTGCATGGCCAGCCCGATCTGTTTCAGGTTGTTCTGGCATTTCAATCGGGCCGCCGATTCGCGCACCTTCTGCACGGCCGGCAACAAGAGGCCGATCAGGATGGCGATGATGGCGATGACGACGAGCAATTCGATGAGCGTGAAGCCGCGCGCACGGCGCGGCCCGGAATGCGAGCGCATGGTGGAAAGTCCCCGATGAATGGATGCAATGGAACGCCGACGATGTCGCCGACATCCGAACCGATCGAATTCAAACGGGGAATCGCGGCGGCGGATCGGGAGGAACGGACGGACGAGATCGAACGATCTCGGAGGAGGTTAAGACCACGTCGACGGGAACGAGCGGGAAATCAACGACCGCAATCGCGAGCTGGGGCGTGGCCGGCTCGGCGGCAATCCAACTCCCCGACGACTTTCCTTGGCAGCTCTTGGCGAACAGGCCGACGACCCAGATCACCTCGGGTTTGGACTTCGTGCAACAGCTCTTCGCGCCCGGCTTCGCGCAGCACGATTCGACCGGCGCGAGCCGAACGGTTTTCTTCGGCTGGGAACAGCAGCAGGTGGACGATTGCCGGTCGGCATCGGTGCGGCAGCCGCAAGCGCCGCCCCCGCAGCGGGAGCGCTGCGCGGCCGAGGGGACAACCGCGGGGAAACCGACCAGTGAAACAACCTGGGCGCAGGCGAGCAGGACCGCCACGAGGGAACGGAACGAGAGCCACGAGTGGCGCGGTCGGCCCATCGGATGCGCTGCGGGACAAGGTGTGCGTCCGGGGCATCCTATGGACGGCAAACCCGAATCAAGTGGCCGGCGTTCGGATTCCGCGCCCGGCGGCGAGCGCGACGATCACGGCGATCGTCGTGAGCGCGTAGGCGGCGGTCGCGGCACCATAGACGAGCGCGAGGTCTTGCGTCTGCGGGGCCAGGAGGCTCGGCACGACGAGCAGCAATCCGATGACGACCGACGCGCCGATGACGCAGCGCCGCGTGCGCGAAGGGAGTTCCGCCGCCGTCGCCGCCCACGCCAGCACGACGAACGGCACGATCAGCGTCGTGGCGTGGTGCTTCCAGGTACGCTCGCTGAAGAGCAGCATGCCGAGCAGCACGAGGGCGAATTCCGCCATCAGCAAAGGCCCGGCGCGCGGGACGCCGGCGCGGTGCGTCGGCCAGCGGCACAGCGCCACGATCGCGACGGCGAACAGGCCCATCAACCCCTTCACGATCAACTGCGCCTGCCCCGGCGCGAGCGACGCGACGTTGTGGTAGTCGGACGCGACCGGCTTGTCGTCCTCGTCGTAGTCGAGGAACGACGGTTCGGCCGTCAGCAGCCGGAACGTCAGGCCGGGGATCGACTGGTTCGCGTGCTCGCTCGTCACTTTCCCTTCGACCACGAACGGCTTCACCATGGTGTCGAACCAGGAGCCGAGGAGTTCGACGTTGCGGCTCCAGCCGAGTGCGGTGCCGGGGACAATGAGGAGCCAGAGCGCGAGACCGACGAGCGTGCCGGCGACGGCGCGCCAGGCGCGCTTCCAGACGAAGTACGGCAGGAAGAGCGCGGGCGTAACTTTGCAAGCGATGGCGAGCGCGAGGACGACGCCGGCTGCAAAGTCGCGGCGCGCCGTGAAGAGCGCGAGCGCGCCGAGCACGAGGAATGCGATGAAGAGGTTCACGTTCCCGTGCGAGAGGTCGCCGAGGATCGGGTGCATGGCGAACAGCACGGCCGCGCCCAAGGCCCAGCCGGGCGGTTTGGCACCGAGCGCACGCACCGCCCAGCGCAGGAACCAGACCGCCATAGCGACCTTCGCGGCGAACCACGCCATGGCGCCGAGGAGCGGGGGGAGGGCGACGAACGGCGCAAGCACGAGCGCCATGATCGGCGGGTTCGGATAGTTGAAGGCGGTATAGATGTTCGTAGGGGTCTGGAGGGCGAGGATCTGCGGCCGCCAGCGAAGGAACGCGGTGCGCGTCAACTCGCCGGTTCGGCTCGGTTTCTCGGCCTTGAGGTAGTAGCGGACGGCAGTGGCGGCGAACGCGAGGACGAGCAGGAGGCCGAACGCGCGGCCGAGCCGCGCCGGCGCGGGCGGGCGGCGGATGGAGAACGCGGTCGGAGTTTGAACGTCTGGCATCGCGGATCCTACGGGACGGCCGGAAAGATACCCCGGATTGCCCCGTCGCCACAAGTCGAACGCGTTCCTGGGCGGAATCGTCGATTTCCCGGCCGATTCGCACCGATTTTCGTACCCATTCAATCGGCGGACGGGCCGCCTTCGTCTCATCCAGTAGGGAACTATGGCCAAGGGCGGGACAGGACGGAACAGTCCGCCGGACCCGCACAACCGGACCCCCGGTCATGCCGGGCGGTCCGGTCCGCCCCGGCCCGCGCCCGCAGCGGCTCCCACCCCCGTCGAACGGCTCCTGGTCGAGACGTTCGAACAGATCCGCGACGAACTGGTCAGCACGATCGCCTATGTGATCGGCCATCGCGACGATGCCATGGACGTGGCGCAGGAAGCGTTCGTGAAGTGCTGGCGGGCGAAGGAATCGATCCCGGACGTGCAGAACCTGCGGGCCTGGATCTTCCGTGTGGCCCTGAACGCCGCGCGGGACCACCAGCGCAGCGGCTGGATGAAACGCGCCAAGCCGTTGATCGCGGAGGAAGTCTTGCTGCCGGCGCGCGACGTCTCGGCGACGGAGCGGATCGTGGAGAACGAGAACGTGGCGCGGCTTCGCGCGGCCATTCTCGACCTGCGGGACGAAGAACGCGAGATTTTTCTCTTGCGTCAGAACGGGGATCTGACCTACGAACAGATCGCGGAGTTGCGCGACATCCCCGTGGGCACCGTCAAGACGCAGATGCGGACGGCGCTCATCAAATTGCGGAAAGTCTTGAACCCCGACGCCGACGGACCGGCGGGCGACATTTGAGGACGACGGACGATATGGACCCGGCCTGCGATCGCTGCCGCGAGCAACTGCTCGACCTCCTCTACGGGTTGTTGGACCCGGCCGAGGAAGCGGCGGCGCTCGCGCACGTCGCATCGTGCCCGGCGTGCGCGCAGGCGAAGTCCGACGCCGCCGCGATGCAGGGTCTGTTCGCGACGGCCGCCAAGGCGCCGTTCCCCGAAGTGAAATTCGAAATTCCGGTCGACGCCGAACCGGCGAAGCCGGCCGCGCCGCCACGGCGGGTGCCCGTGTGGGCCGTTGCCGCCGGGCTGCTTGTCGCGTCCCTGGCGATGCTCGCGCCGGCGATCCGCGACTATGCGAATCACCGCGAACACTCCGCCAGCGTCGCGCAGGCTCGCCACAAGCTGACGGAACTCGACGCCGCCGACGCCGCCCGCGTCGCGCGGCAAATCGAACTTATCGCCAAACTCGACCGCGAACTCACCGACGCGCGAGAGTCCCATAAGCAACGCATCAAGACCTGGGTGAACGCCGAGGTCGCTGCCGCGGCGCAGCCCTTCAAGTTGGAAGTCTCCGGCCCCGTGTCTGCCATCCCCGGCGCGCCGAACGAATACGCGGTCGCCACCTCGTCCGCGGGTAAGCCGCTCGCGACGACGATCGCCGCCACCGTCCGCGACGCTCGCGGCACCGTCTACCATGCCCAGACGCTCCCCGCCGGCGAAACCAAGATCCGCCTGCCCGCCAGCCTGTGGGCGAAGTTCCCGGCCGGTGCCGACGATCTCGTTCTCGCCGTGACCGCGACCGACGCCACCGGTGCCAAGGCCGAACTCGCCGAACCAATCCAACTCCTCGCCCCGGTGCTGTCCACGCTCGTCGTCACCGACAAGCCGCTGTACCGGCCCGGCGAGCGCGTCTTCTTCCGCAGCCTCACGCTCAACCGCACGAGCCTGCAACCGCCGGCGCGCGACCTCACCATCCGCTTCGAGCTGCGCAAGCCCGACGGCGCCGTACTCGAAGGCTCCGTCGTCACCGGCACCACGCAACCGGTCGTCAACCGCGATGGCCTCGACATTCCCGTCGTCGGCCCCGACGGCCAGCCCGTCCGCGGCATCGCCTGCGGCGTCCTCGGTCTGCCCGAAACGATCCCCGGCGGCGAGTACACCCTCGTCGCCTTCGAACTGCCTCCCGGCTGGGCCAGCCCCGAACCGCCCAAAGGCTCCATACCCATCGGCACGCGCCGAATCACCGTCGCCAAGTATCGACCCGAAGTTCTCACCAAGACTCTCGAATTCGACGCCCGCACCTATGGCCCCGGCGACACCGTGAAGGCCAAGCTCACGGTCAAGAACCAGAATCGTCCGCTCGCGAACATCGGCATCCTCGTCGCCGCCGTCCACGGCAACAACGTCCGGATTCCGGTGAAACAGCCCGGCCAACTGAAGGCCGACGGCACCGCCGAAATCGCCTACACCCTGCCGAACCTGCCGGACCTCAAGAACCCGACGCTGACCGTCACGATCCTCGACGAGAACAACGAAACCATCGTCCGCCGTGTCCCACTCGCGTCGAAGTCGCTCTCGCTGGAATTCTTCCCCGAAGGCGGCGACCTGATTGAGGGTCTACCGAACCGCGTCTATTTCCGCGCGACGACCGCAACCGGCGCGCCCGCCGACATCGCCGGATATCTTTCCGACGGCACGAAGACCATTTGCGAAGTGAAGACGCTGACCGACGCCGAGCATCCCGGCGCCAACCAGGGCCTCGGGCTGTTCACGTTCACCCCGGAGCCTGGCAAGCGCTACGCCCTGAAGCTGCACCGCCCCGTCGGCACCGTCGAACCGAAGATCGCCGCGAAGGAACTCACCTCGCTCGGCACCGGCTACGCGCTGCCGAAGGCCGAGGCGAACGGCGTCGTCCTTTCCATTCCGAACGGCGTCGTGGATGCGAACCAAACACTCAAGGGAAGCGTCGCCGCCCCGTCGAAGCGGAATCTGATCGTCGGCGTTTACACACGCGGCCTCGTCGTCGGCCATGCCCGGCTCAGGGTCGAACCCGGAAAGCCCGCCGAATTCGCCATCGCTCCGCCGGCGGTCGCGATCGGAGGGGTGACCCGCGTCACGGTGTTCGAGGAACCGGCCGCCGACGCCGGCCGCTCCGACCTCGTGCCGCTCGCCGAACGGCTCGTCTTCCGCCGCCCCGCCTCGATACTGAAACTCGCCTACAGCGCCGACAAGGCTCGCTACGCCCCCGGCGACCGGGTCTCGCTCACCGTGAGCGCGACGGACGAGAAAGACCGGCCGACCGCCGCCGTCGTCATGGCCGCCGTCGTCAACCAGAGCGTGATCGCGATGGCGGACGACAAGGCCGAGCGCCTCCTGCCCACGCACTTCTTGCTCTCCGGCGAACTGCAGAACCCCGAGCAACTCGAACACGCCGACTTCGTCCTCACGAGCCATCCGAAGGCCGCCGAGACGCTCGATTTGATCCTCGGCACGCAGGGCTGGCGGCGCTTCGCCGAAGTGAACGGCGAGTTCCGCTCGTCCACCGTGAGCGACTCGCAGAAGCAGCGATTCTGGATCGCCAACGGCCGGCTGGACGCCATGACCGGATCGGCCCGACCCGAGCGCGTCACCACGAACCAACTGACCGCGACCAGCGCGATCGACGCGAAGATCGAACAACTGGAAGGCGCGAAACGGACCGCCGAACGAGAGCGCGACCGCAAGTCGGCAGAGTGGGCGAAGGTGAACGACGAATTGCGGCGATCGGCCGGCGCGGAAGCCGAGTCGCTGCGCCGGTCGACGTTCAATTGCTTTGTGGGGCTATTTGGCATTGTCCTCCTCGCCACGATTGTTTTGGTCGTCCGGAGTTTGAAGACGAAGCGGTTGAAAACCGCGATGATCATTCTCTCCGTCATGGCCGTCGCCCATTTCGCCATCGGCTATGCGATCCAAGACCAATTCAAGATGTCCGCCGACCTGGCGGAAGGCTTGGAACCCACGACCGACTCGCGCGAGGTCGAACCCCTGCCGGCCGGCCCCGATCTTCGCGATAAAGTGGAGAACGTGCCGGAGCCTCGCAAAGCCGTCGCCGAGGCACCGCCGCGAGCGGACATCGGTCCCGCGACTCCGGCGCGACCCGTGCCGCCGACGAAGTCGAAACTCCTCACGGACCGCGCCGACCGCGCGGTCCGCGCCGTTGCGGACACCACCCCGAACGGCGCCGAGATGGCCGCCATCGACCGCGTCAAGAAGTCGCTCGCCCGCCACGCCCCGTTCATCGTCCGTGAATACGCCCACCTGCCGATGCGAGTCGATCCGCTCGACGCCACGCGCCGGGACTTCACCGAAACCGTCCTCTGGCACCCCGTGCTCGTTCTACCCGGCGACGGGCGCGGCCGGATCGACTTCCATGTCTCGGACGCCACGAACGCCTACCGCGTCCTGCTCGCCGGCCACACGCTCGACGGCCGGCTCGGAGCTACGACCGATCAACTCGAAGTCCGCAAACCGCTCGAAATCGACGTCAACCTGCCTCCGGAACTCAGCCTCTCCGACAAGCCTTTGCTCCCGCTCGTCGGGACCAACAACACCAGTCGCAGCTATGAGGCTCCTGCGGACTACTGGTCCGATTTTCTGGTCTCCGACGTGACGACCCGTACCTTCCGGCTCGGCCCGAACCGAAGCCAGCGGCGATTCGTGCCCGCGCAACCGCTCGGCGTCGGACCGGCGCGCGTCCGCGTGAGCGTGGCCGGCGGAGGCCAGACCGACGCCGTGGAACGCGTCGTGTCCATCGTCCCCGATGGCTTTCCGCTCGCCGGCACCGCCAACCTCGAACTCGCCGGCACCGCGAAGACGACCCTCGACATTCCCGACAACCTCGTCCCGCGATCGCTCTCGGTGCGGCTCCAGGTCTTCACGAATTCCCTCGCCGACATCCAGTCCGGCCTCGACGGTATCCTCCGCGAACCCCACGGCTGCTTCGAACAGGCTTCCTCCGCGAACTACCCGAACGTCCTCGCCCTCGAGTACCTGAAGGACGCCAACCGCTGGAACTCAGGTGCCGCCGAGCAGGCCCGCGGACTACTGGAACGTGGTCTGCAACGACTCGCGAGTTTCGAAGTGCAGCCGCCCACTGGATCCCGCGCGGGTTTCGAGTGGTTCGGCCATCATCCCGCCCACGAATGCCTCACCGCTTACGGCCTCGTGCAACTTGCCGACATGGCCCGGCTCGTGCCCGTCGACCCCGCGCTCGTCGCACGCACCAAGGCCTTCCTGCTGAGCCGCCGCGACGGCACCGGAGGCTTCGCCCGCAAAAAAGACGCCCACTCCTTCGGCGCCGTGCCGGACAGCGTGGCCAACGCCTACATCCTCTGGGCGTTGAAGTCGGCCGACCCGAATCTGGACCTTGCCAGCGAAGCCAAAGCCGTCGCCGCCGAAGCGCTCGCCTCCGGCGACCCATACCGCCTCGCGCTCGCCGCCAATGTCCAACCCGCACCGGAACTCGTGAAGGCACTCGTTGCCAAGCAGGCACCCGACGGTTCCTTCCCCGGTGCCGAGACGAGCATCACCCGCTCCCGCGGCCGCGACCTCATCGTCGAATCGACTGGCCTCGCCGCGCTCGCCCTCCTCGCCGCAAAGGAGTCCGCGCCCGCTGGCGCGCTCGCGAACGCCATCGCGTTTCTCGTCAAGGCCCGCGATCCCCACGGCGCGTTCGACGGCACGCAGGCGACCGTACTTGCCCTGAAGGCGATCGTCGCCCACAACCGCGCCCACCGCCGCCCGCCCGAAGCTGGCGAAATCGTCGTCCGCGTCGACGGCAAGGAAGTGGCTCGGCTCCCGTTCGACAACGGCGACCTGCGGCCGACCGTCCTTGAATTCAACGAACTCCGAACGCTGTTCCCGACCGGCCGGCACGAAATCGTCCTTGAGACGACCGCGAAGCAAACCTACCCCGTAGCCGTGTCGTGGAGCGCCCACTCCACCAAGCCCGCATCGGCCGCCGATGCGCCTATCTCCCTGAGTACAAAGCTCTCGGACAAGAGCCTGACCGAAGGTCGAACAACACGATTGACGGTGAACCTCGCGAATCGCGAAGACCGCGACACCGGCATGGCCGTCGCAGTGATCGGGATCCCGGCGGGGCTGAAGCTTCCCACCGATTTCGGTCAGTTCAAGGCGCTCACGGCCAAGCCCCAGCAGGGTGAACCCGAGTTGAGTCATTGGGAAGTCCGCGGCCGGGAACTCGTCCTCTACTGGAGAGGCCTCGGCCCGAAACAGACAGTCGAACTCACACTCGACCTGATCGCCGAAACCCCGGGCGAGTACCGCGGCCCCGCGAGCCGGGCGTATCTCTACTACGGTTCCGAATCGAAACTCTGGATCGATCCGCTTGCCATTCGCATCCAACCGCGCGAGTGATCCGCTCGCCGTCCGCGCGCCCGCCGCTTATACTGCCACTCCACCGACTCCCCTTTTTCGGGATCCCAGCATGCGCCGCGCTCTCCTCCTGCTTCCGCTCTTGGCGGGGCTCTGTTTCGCGCCTGTCTCCGAAGGCCAGGATAAGAAGAAAAAGCCCGCTCCGCCGAAGAACGCGAAGCCGTCCTTCGCCGCCGATCCCGCGGCATTCAAGGTCGCGAAGGGGTTCAAGGTCGAACTGCTCTACAGCGTGCCGAAGCCGCAGGAGGGTTCGTGGGTGAACCTCTGCGTCGATCCGAAGGGCCGGCTGATCACGAGCGATCAGGGCGGCTTCCTCTACCGGATCACCGTGCCGCCGATCGGCACCAGCGAAGGGACGAAGGTCGAGCGCATTCCCGCCGACATCGGCGGCGCGCAGGGGCTGCTCTGGGCGTTCGACGCGCTCTACGTGATGCCGAACGTCCGCAAGACGATGCCCGGCGGCACGAAGATCGTCCCCGGCCTCTACCGCGTCACCTCCAGCAAGAACGACGACACGCTCGACAAGGTCGAGGAACTGCTGACCTTCGAAGGCGCCGGCGGCGAGCACGGCACGCACGCCATCCTGCCGCACCCGGACGGCAAGCGCCTGACGCTCGTCTGCGGTAACCAGACGAAACTGCCGAAATACGACACGACGAAGGTGCCGCCCGTCTGGGGCGAAGACCACCTGCTGCCGCGCATGCCCGACGGCCGCGGCTTCATGGCCGGCGTCATGGGGCCGGGCGGCTTCATCCTCAACGTCGACAAGAACGGTAAGAACTCCGAACTCTTCAGCGTCGGCTTCCGCAATCAGTTCGACGCCGGCTACAACCGCGACGGCGAACTCTTCACCTACGACGCCGACATGGAATGGGACATGAACACACCGTGGTACCGCCCCACGCGCGTCTGCCACGTCACGAGCGGCAGCGAGTTCGGCTGGCGCAACGGCGCGGGCAAGTACCCGGCCTACTACCCGGACAATCTCCCCGGCATCGTGAACATCGGCCCCGGCTCGCCGACCGGCACCTGCTTCGGCTATGGGGCGAAGTTCCCGGCCAAGTTCCAGGACGCGTTCTTCATCTGCGACTGGAGCTACGGCAAGATGTATGCCGTCCACATGAAGCCCAAAGGATCGACCTACGAAGCCGTGGCCGAAGAGTTCGTGACCGGCACTCCACTGCCGCTGACGGACGTCGTGATTAATCCGGTCGATGGCGCAATGTACTTCGCCGTCGGCGGCCGCGGCGTGCAGAGCGGATTGTACCGCGTGACGTATGTCGGTACTGAAAGCACGGCCCACCCATTCGCTGGAAACGGTGTCAAGGGCGTCGTCTTGAAGGATCTCGCCCAAAGTCAGGGCCACACCGATCCGAAAGCCGTGGACACAGCCTGGACCTATCTCTCGTCGCCGGACCGGACTATCCGCTTATCGGCACGCACCGTCCTGGAATTCCAGCCGGCTTCGACTTGGTCCGATAAAGCTCTGGCCGAGTACGACCCCGTCCGATCCATGACCGCCCTCCTCGCGCTCGCCCGCGTCTCGGCCCCGTGTCCGCAGCACGCGAAGACGGATAGCCCGAAGCCCGATCCCGAACTTCGCGGCAAAATCCTCGCCGCGCTCGGCCGCATCGACTTCGCCAAACTGACCGACGAACAGCGGCTCGACATGATCCGCGTCTACCACGTTCTCTTCAACCGCTTCGGCCCGCCAACGGAAGCCGAGAAGGCGGCGTGGCTCGCGAAGTTCGAACCGGCGTTCCCCACGAAGAACCGCTATGTCGACGGCGAACTGTTCCAGGTCTTCGTCTACCTCGCGCACCCGAAGGCGGCCGAGTGGGGCCTGAAGCTGATCGCGAACGCGCCGACGCAGGAAGAGCAGATGGAATACGCCCGCGCGCTGCGCGTGCTGAAGACCGGCTGGACGCCGGAATTGCGCAAGGGCTACGCCGAATGGCTGGTGAGTGCGAATAACTTCCGCGGCGGGAACAGCCTCTCGGGCTTCCTGCGCATCATGCGCGAGGACTT
This sequence comes from Gemmataceae bacterium, assembly GCA_019636445.1. Classification (GTDB taxonomy): domain Bacteria; phylum Planctomycetota; class Planctomycetia; order Gemmatales; family Gemmataceae; genus Limnoglobus. The sequence goes on from JAHBXO010000005.1 coordinate 242,757, forward strand.
CGAGAAGACCCTGCAGCCCGGCGAGCGCGAGGCAATCGCGAAGCAACTGGCGGAATCGGCCGCGGGGCCGAAGGGGCCGCAGGTCGGCCCGGCCCGCGCCGTCGTCAAGAAGTGGACGCTCGACGAACTGGCCCCCAAGCTCGAAGCCGCCATCAAGGCCGGCGGACGCGACTTCGACCGTGGCCGCAAGATGTTCAGCGAAGCTCGCTGCTTCGGCTGCCACCGCTACGACAACGACGGTTCCGCGTTCGGCCCGGACCTCTCCGGCGTCTCCGGCCGTTTCGGACCGAAGGACCTCCTCGAATCGATTCTCGACCCAAGCAAGGAAGTCAGCGACCAGTACGCCGCCACGATCTTCGACCTGGAGGACGGCACGACCGTGACCGGCCGGATCGTGAACCTGAACGGCGACAACTATAACGTGAACACCGACATGTTGAACCCGAACGATCTGAAGCCGATCAACCGTAACAACATCGCATCCATGAAGCCGTCGAAAACTTCAATGATGCCGAACGGCCTCATGGACGTGCTGAAGGAAGACGAGGCCCTCGACCTGATGGCATACCTGCTTTCTCGCGGGGATCGCAACCACGCGATGTTCAAGAAGTGACCGGGGCCGAAGTGTGGGGCACTCGCGCAGCGAGTGCCCCCTGAACATTTTTCTTTCGACTCGATCGGACGTCAGACCGAATACCATCCGCTCCGAATCGCTCTAACTTACGTCGATTTCAGACTTGGGAGGCACTCGCGGGGCGAGTGCCCGAATCGTTCATTCACTTCAGGTACACGAACTCGTTCGAATTCAACACGGCCCGGCAAGCGTCTGCGAGGGCGGTACGAACTGCCGCGTCGGCGGGCATCCGCGCCATCGCGTCGACCGTTTGGACCTTCAAGAACTCTGCAAGCGTCGCATGTTCCGCCGGTGTCGGTGCGCGGCCCACGGCGCGGCGATAGAGGCTGCTCAAGCGCGCCGCCTCGTCCTTCGATTCCGCCACGAGCGCCGTCGCCAGCGCCAGGCTGCGGTCGCGTGCGAAGGGGCCGTTCATCAGGATGAGCGCCTGCGGGGCGAACGTGCTGACGTTCCGCCCGGTGCACGGCGTCAGCGTGTCGGGCTGGTCGAACGCCTCGAAGAGCGGCAGGCGGACGTTGCGCTTGGCGAAGAGGTAGATCGAGCGGCGGACGTGCTGCTTCGGGTCTTTCGTAACGGTCCAGAGTCCGTCGGGTTCGCCCTCGGTGAAGATGAGGTCGTACACTTCGGGTTCGAGCGGCACGCGGACGCCGGGGCCGCCAACGGCACGATTGAGTTCCCCGCTGGCGGCGAGCATCGCATCGCGGATCGCCTCGGCTTCGAGGCGCTTGCGGTTCTGCTTGCCGAGCAATCGATTATCGGGATCGGCCGCGTTCGGCGTCCCAACGGACGATTGCCGGTAAGTCTTCGACATCACGATCATCTTGTGGATTCGCTTGAGTTTCCAGTCGTTTCGCATCAGGTCGGTCGCCAGCCAGTCGAGCAGTTCCGGGTGTGTGGGCTTCTCGCCGGTGAGGCCGAAGTCGGCGACGGTGCGGACGATTCCCTTGCCGAAGTAGTGGTGCCAGAGCCGGTTGACGATCACGCGGGCGGTGAGGGGCTGGTCGTTCGAGGTGAGCCAGTCGGCGAACTCGACGCGAGATTTCGGTTCGAATTGATCCGGAGCGAGGACGCGGGGGACGTTCATCGTCACGACGGCGCCTTGGCGCGACCAGTCGCCGCGGGGGCGGATGAAGGTCGTCGGCCGGTTCGGTTCGTCGGCGAGGGACCATGTCGCGGCCGGCAGTTGCGGCGCATCGGCCTCGATGGCGAACTGTTGCTGTCGCAGAGCATCCCGTTTCGCCTTCTCGGCCGCCGGCATCGCGTTCAGCACGTCGTCCCACGACACCTTGATGACCGGTTGGATATCCTTGACGAGCTTCTGCTGCTCGGGGGTCCGCTTCTTCGGGTCGGTGTCCAGCGCCTCGCGGTACTTCGGCGCGAGCGCGGCCCGCTTCGCGGCGGTCACCTTGGCCCGCACCGGCGCGTCGATCGCCTCGATCTGCTTCTTGATCGGCGCGAGGCGTTTGGCGATTTCGGCTTTCGCCTTGTCGTACGCGGCTCTCTCCTCGTTCGTGGCCAGGCTCACTTCCGTATATTTCGCGGCGGCGAAGAACGCCTGCACGCGGTAGTAGTCGGCCGTCGAGATCGGATCGGTCTTGTGGTTGTGGCAGCGGGCGCAGCCGAGCGTGATGCCGAGCACGGCCGAACCGATGCCGTTGACCATCTCCGTGAGGTATTCCTGGCGGATCATTTCCTTGTCGAGGTTGCCGCTGACCATGTGCGACGGTCCGCAGCGGTGCATGCCGGTGGCGATCAAGAGTTCGGCCACCGTTCGCGGATCCTTGCCGGCGGCGAGTTCGTCCCCGGCAATCTGTTCGCGGAGGAAGGTCTTGTACGGCTTGTCGTCGTTGAAGCTCTTTACGACATAGTCGCGGTAGCGCCAGGCGTGGGGGCGGTCGGCATCCAGTTCGTAGCCGTTGGATTCGGCAAAGCGGACGGCATCCAGCCAGTGCTGCGCCCAGCGCTCGCCGAAGTGCGGGCTGGCCAGCAGACGGTCGACTACCTTCTCGTAGGCGTTTGCGGAGGTGTCCTGGACGAAGGCGTCGATCTCGGCGACGGTCGGCGGCAAGCCGGTGAGGTCGAAGGAGACGCGGCGGATCAGCGTGAGCTTGTCCGCCTCGGGCGAAAGGCCCAGTTTCTTCTCGGCGAGTTTCTCGCGGACGAAGCCGTCGATGGTGGAATGCTTCGTCGAGCGGACAGGCTTGACATACGACCAGTGGGCGCGATCCTCCGGCGTGATGGCCGGCTCGCGCGGCTTCTCGTCGGCTCGAACGGCGATCGCAATCAGCAAGAGGACGGACAGACTGCGCATGGAAGAGTTCCGGCGGCGGGATGCTTCCACGATAGTCGGAGCCGCGTGGAATCGCAAGCGCGGGAAAATGGTTCGGCTTCACGCATAGCCCGACTTCCGAAGTCCGACTTCGACTTCGGAAGTCCTCCGATCCGTTCGACTTCCGAAGTCGAAGCCGGACTTCGGAAGTCGGAGAAACGTCGATCTGACAAGAGCGATCACTTCATGTCGCAGTAGTCGATGAGCTGCGCCAGTTCGGTGCGCAGATCCTTGCGGTGGACGATCCGGTCGACGAATCCGTGCTTGAGGAGGAATTCGCTCGTCTGGAAGCCGTCGGGCAGTTCGATGCGGATGGTGTTCTTGATGGTGCGGGCGCCGGCGAAACCGATCATGGCCTTCGGTTCGGCCAGCGTGATGTCGCCCTGGAACGCCCAACTGGCAGCGACGCCGCCCATCGTGGGGTTCGTGAGCACGCAGATGTAGAGGCCGCCGGCGGAGTCGTAGCGGGCCAGTGCGGCCGACACCTTCGCCATCTGCATGAGGGAGAGGATGCCCTCCTGCATGCGGGCGCCGCCACCGGAGCCGGACACGAAGATCAACGGCACGCGAAGTTCGGTGGCGCGCTCGGCGGCGCGGGCGAGCTTTTCGCCGACGACGCTGCCCATGCTGCCGGCCATGAAGGCGAAATCGGTGATGCCGATGACGACGCCGCGGCCGCGGATAAACCCCTGCCCCGTGACGGACGCGTCCTTGAGGCCCGTCTTCTTCTGCTGGTCGACGATGCGCTTGGAATAGGGGACGTTGTCGACAAAGCCGAGCGCGTCCACCGGCTTCAGGTCGGTGTCCCACTCCTCGAACGTGTTCTCGTCCAGCAGCTGCGCGATCCGATCGGCGGCCGACGTGGTGAAATGGTGCTGACACTGATCGCAGACGTTCAGGTTCCGCTCGACATCTTTTTTGAAAAGCATGGCCTTGCAGGAAGGGCACTTGATCCAAAGCCCTTCGGGAACGCCGCGTTTGAGCGAATCGTTGGCGGACATGAACCCCAGGCCACCGTGTGGCTCCAGAACCCGCGGCGGAAAGCCGCAATTGACCGTGACGGGGAAATTGTACTATTTTCGTCCGATTCCGCCATCGGATCGGATGGGAAAGCGACAGCGAGAAACGATCATGCATCTGTTGAAATCGCTGGTGCCCGCCAGGTTCCGCAAGGCCTATCGACGAATTCGACCTTTGCCAGGCCCGGATCTCCTCGGAGCTTGGCAATCGTATTGCCAGAAATGGTGCCTAGGCTATTGCGAGGTCACTCCGGACCGGTTTCATATCAGCGGGTGGCTTGCAATCGAGGCGAACCGACGGCCGCACGTCGGATTTCGTGTCAATGGGCGGATCCCGGAGGAAACGGTCTTCCCGTATCCCCAACCGGAAGTGGCCGCGCAATTGCCCTTCGCCCCCGGCGCCCGCGAGAGCGGATTCACGCTGACTGGTTCCCAAAGCCTTCCGGGCGACATCGTCGTCGAAGCCTTTGATCGTCGCACCGGCGCCCCGTTGGGGGACGACTATCGGCCCCTGGAATTTCCCGCTGTCGAGCGTTGGGGCCCCATGCCGGACCCCCAACGGACCGTCCGCGTGGTCGGTTCGGCCGCGGAGTTCAACTTCCGCTATGGCGGCTGGATGAGTTTTCGATCGCTGTCCGCTGCCGTCGAACATTCAACGGGGCAGTCCATCGAGGCTTTTCCGCGAGTTCTGGATTGGGGGTGCGGCTGCGGGCGCGTCGCACGGCACTTCCTGAATGTCTCCGGACTATCGGTAACCGGAGCGGATGTCGATGCGGACAACATCGCGTGGTGTCGGCGGAATCTGCCGAACGGGACATGGTCGGAACTATCCCTCAGGCCGCCGTCGCCGTTCGCCACCGGGAGTTTCGACCTCCTGTACGGCATCTCGGTGTTGACGCATCTGCGCGAAGACGACCAGTTCCGCTGGTTGGACGAGCTTCATCGTATCTTGCGACCCGGTGGACTGGCATTACTGACTTTCCACGGCGAGGCCAGTTTGCCGTGGTCCGGGATCACGGGGGAGCGGTACGCGGTGCTGTGTCGGCACGGGTTCTGCGACCAACCGAACGGACTCTATGACGCGGCCCTCGCCGAAGCCGATTACTATCGCGACACCTTTCACACGGAAGAGTACATCCGGCGGGAATGGGGCCGACGATTCGACGTTCTGGCGATTCGCCACTGCGCGATCGGCAATCAGGACCTGGCCGTACTGCGAAAGGCGTGAAATGAAACCGGCCGGGGCTTTCGCCCCGGCCGGCCGCAATATCGGGTCGTTTACTTTTTCACTTCGTACTCGGCGTCGACGACATCGTCGCCGGCTTTCTTCTCCGGCTCGCCACTCGGTGTCGCCGCACCGGCCCCGGCGGCCTTGTACAGGTGCTGCGCCATCGCCTGCGCCACCGTATCCAGTTCCGCCACGGCCGATTTCAGCGCCGCGAGGTCGGTGCCGTCCTTCAGGCCCTTCACCTTCTCGATCGCCTTCTCGATCGGCGCCTTGTCGGCCGCAGTGATCTTGTCGCCGCTGTCCTTGAAGAGCTTCTCAAGTTGGAAGACCTTGTTGTCCGCCTCGTTACGGGCATCCGCCAGTTCGCGCTTCTTCTTGTCCTCGTCGGCGTGCGCCTCGGCGTCGCGGCGCATCCGTTCGACTTCGTCCTTGTCGATGCCGCTGGAATTCGTGATGCGGATCTGGTTCTCCTTGCCCGTGCCGAGGTCCTTGGCGGACACGTTCAGGATGCCGTTGGCGTCGATATCGAATTTCACCTGGATCTGCGGCGTGCCGCGCGGGGCCGGCGGAATGCCGTCCAGGTGGAACTCGCCGATCTTCTTGTTGTCGCGGCTCATCGGCCGTTCGCCCTGGTACACCTCGATGAGCACCGAAGGCTGGTTGTCGGACGCCGTGCTGTAGACCTTCTCGATGGTCTTCGGGATCGTCGTGTTCTTGGGAATCAACACGTCGAGGATGCCGCCGAGGGTTTCGAGGCCCAGCGAGAGCGGAGTCACGTCGAGGAGCAGCAGGTCGGACTTGGCGCCGAGGAGCAGCTGCGAGCCGAGAATCGCCGCTCCGATGGCGACGACTTCGTCCGGGTTCACACCCTTGTGCCCTTCCTTACCGAAGATCTCCTTCACGAGTTGCTGCACGCGCGGCATCCGCGTCATGCCACCGACCATGACGATCTCGCCGATGTCCGACGGTTTCTTGCCGGCATCCTGCAGGGCTTGCAGCACCGGCTTCTTGCATCGCTCGATGAGGTGCTCGACCATGCGCTCGAACTGGTTGCGCGTGATGGTCAGCATCAGGTGCTTCGGTCCGCTCGCGTCCGCCGTGATGAACGGCAGGTTGACGTCGGTGCTGGTCTGCTGCGAGAGGTCCTTCTTGGCGCGTTCGGCCGCTTCCTTGAGGCGCTGGAGGGCCATCTGGTCCTTGCGCAGGTCGATGCCGTGTTCCTTTTTGAACTCGCCGGCGATGAAGTCGATGAGGACTTCGTCGAAGTCGTCGCCGCCGAGGTGGGTGTCGCCGTTCGTGGACTTCACGTCGAAGACGCCGTCTTCGCCGACTTCAAGGACGGAGACGTCGAAGGTGCCGCCGCCGAGGTCGAAGACCGCGATGGTCTGGTCCTTCTTCTTGTCCATGGCGTACGCCAACGAGGCCGCGGTCGGCTCGTTGATGATGCGCATCCGCTGCTTGTCTTTTTTGCCGGTCTTCGGATTGTCGACGTCCCACTCGGTGTCGAAGCCGGCGACGGCAGCCGCGTCGATGGTGGCCTGACGCTGGCTGTCGTTGAAGTAAGCCGGAACGGTAATGACCGCCTTGCGCACGGTATGCCCGAGATAAGCCTCGGCGGCTTCCTTGAGCTTCCGGAGAATCATCGCGGAGATTTCCGGAGGCGTGTAGGCCTTGCCGTCGATGTCGACCTTCACGAGGTCGTCCTTGCCGCCGGTGATCTTGTACGGCACGAGCTTTTCTTCGCTCTCCACCTCGTAGTGCCGTCGGCCCATGAAGCGCTTGATCGAATAGATCGTGCGTGCGGGGTTGGTGATCGCCTGCCGCTTGGCCGGATCGCCGACGAGGCGGTTGCCGTCCTTCGCGAAGGCGACGATGCTGGGCGTGATCCGGTTGCCTTCCTGATTGGCGATGACTTTGACTTCGTTGCCTTCCATGACCGCGACCACGGAGTTGGTCGTGCCGAGGTCGATGCCGATGATTTTCTCTTCCGCCATGGTCCGGGTCTCCAAGAGTGTATTGGTTGTTTATGGTACTCGCGAACGATCTTCGATTGGTCGTTCCGCGGGACGGTTTCCGGTTGATGTCCAAACTTCGCTGGAAAACAGCAAGCGGGATGCCGAAGACCTTTAATTTCCACAAGATCAACAATTACAAGCAATTATGATATCTACACTTCTAGAGATCGCCTATTCGCCTGTCATATTGGCACTCAAGCCCTCTTGGACTTTGCGCCGGTCCGGCCTTACTCTGGGAAATTGGACCGTTTGCCCGAAGAACCCGACCCGAAACAGGTTGCAAAAAACCGACTATCCGGCCCGGTGCGTTGACTCTCCCAGACCGGACCGATACATTGGGCACAAATTTCCCTCCTTTCCCGCCTTCACACCGCCATCATGTCGAAAAAAAATGAGACTGGTTCCTCGGACAAGGTCAATGCGGACCTGAAGGCATTGCGCGCCAAGATCGACAAGCTCGACCTTGATATCCTCGACCTTGCCAACAAGCGGGCCGCCATCGCCGCACAGATCGGAAAAGTGAAGTCCGCGCAGGGGGGGGAGGTCTTCTCGGCGGCGCGTGAAGAGGAAGTGATCCAGAACATTCTGGCCGCGAACAAGGGACCGTTGACGGAAGTCACGCTCAAGGCGGTCTTCCGCGAACTGATGAGCGCCGCCCGCGCGCTCCAGCGCAACCAGCGGGTCGCCTTCCTCGGGCCCGAATACAGCTACAGCCACATCGCCGCGCTCGAGCGCTTCGGCGAGACGGCCGAGTACATGCGCGTCGGATCCATCGCTGCCGTCTTCGAGGAAGTGAACCGCAAGCACGTCGATCTCGGCGTGGTCCCGCTGGAGAACTCCACCGACGGCCGCATCGCCGACACGCTCGACATGTTCATTCGCCTGCCGAACATCAAGATCTGCTCCGAGATTCGGCTACTGGTGCACCACAACCTGCTCGCCAACTGCGAACAGACGGCGATCCAGCACATCTACAGCAAGGCACAGGCGCTCTCGCAGTGCCGCAACTGGCTGAGCAAGAACATGCCGCACGCCAGCCTGCACGAGGTGGCGAGCACCGCGGACGCCGCCCGACTGGCGACAAGTTCCCCGAACGCCGCCGCCGTCGCCAGCCGGCAGGCGGCCGTGCGCTACGGCATCCGCGTCCTCTTCGCCAACATCGAGGACTACGCCAACAACGAGACGCGCTTCGCAGTCATCAGCAACAGCGACAGCGCCAAGACCGGTACCGACAAGACCGCGATCATGTTCCAGGTGCCGCACAAGCCCGGCTCGCTCGTGGACATCCTCGAGCTCTTCAAGTCGAACAAGATCAACCTCACCTGGATCGAGTCGTTCCCCTACCGCCAGGCGAAGGGCGAGTACGTCTTCTTCGTGGACTTCGAGGGCCACCACGAGGACCCGAAGATCAAGAAGGCACTGCAGGCGGCCGAGAAGATGTGCGAAACGCTCTCGGTGCTCGGCTCCTTCCCGATGGCGAAGCTGAGCGACGAGTGAGCACAACCCAACGCGATTAGAATTCGCATCTCTGGGTTAGTTTTTTAGGAAAAGAACGCGAGGGATTGCAGCTGTTCAGATGCGGATATGCTGGTGCCAGACCACACTTCCGCTAGCTAACATTGAGGCAAAAGTGGCTGACAGCGACAAAGCGACTGAGAAAGGAATCGATTCGAAAAAAAGTAGCGAACACAATAAGCCCAAGAAAAAGCCAAACAAAACGGCAAACGCGGCTCCGTGGACATTTCCAAAGAATATTCTTGAAGACGCAATTTCAATTCCGAAGGCAATTGAAGAAAAGAACGCCGGCAATCCAATGCCGGCAGATCAGCTCGTAAAAGCTGTCGGCTACAACAAGCCAACGGATTGGAGATTCTTAGATTTGCTTCGATCTGCCAACCTTTACGGCCTCGTCACAGGCACTGGCCAAAATGCAACTGTATCAATTGCGAAAATCGGACAAGATGTAGTCGCCCCTGGCTCTTCACAAGAACGACAAAAGGCACTTTTGGAAGCGTTTAGAAACGTAGAAGACTTCAAAAAGGTGGACGACTTTTATGGCAATAAGCGCATCCCCGAAGATGAGTACTTCTTAAATACCCTAACAAGACAATTTGGAATACAGCGAGATCGCGCTTCCACATTTGCCGAGATATTTAGAGCCAATATATCATTTCTAAAGTCGTTCAACATTAACACCGGAGCATCCGCAAACGTCACACTTGGCGATTTGACAGTAGCCTCTACGGCTAACGCAGATGCAACAGCCTCGACAAAAGAAAAAAGAGTCCGCGAGTTTTTAGATACATGTTTTGTAATGATGCCATTTGGCGGCTGGTTTGACCGTTACTATCAAGAAATATATGTTCAAGCAATCAAAGACACAGGACTAGAGCCCGTACGTGCGGATGAGTTGTTTTCCACTGGCAGTGTCATGGAGCAAATATGGGAGCAAATTACGAGATCCAAGGTCTTACTCGCAGATTTGACAGATAAGAACCCAAATGTGTTTTATGAACTTGGCCTTGCCCATGCGGCATCAAAGCCAGTGGTGTTTACGTCTGCGAGAATCGACGATGTCCCATTTGACCTTCGACACTTGAGAGTTATTGTTTATGAAACACGAGAGCCAGAGTGGGCACCAAAGCTCCGAAAGCACATTACGGAATATTTAAGAAACACAATTAAAGACCCAAATAAATCTATACCCCACCCTTTCCGCGTGCCAGTAGTAAACAATACTACACCGGAAATATCGAATGATGGATAATTGTCAC
>JAHBXO010000050.1 GCA_019636445.1 Gemmataceae bacterium
AATCCACGCCGGCGGAAAGCGCAAGACCGATGGAAGGCAAATAATTACTGGGAAGCGTATGAGTTGTGAGTGCTGAGTTTAGAGACGGAGTGCTCCCCATGCCCAAATCCGTCTCCGCGCTTGCGAAGAGGGCCCTCGCCGCCGGCAAGGGGGCGATGGAAGAAGTTCGCATTCACGTCTTCGAAGACGACGAGGAAGCTCACGACGAAGAAGCCGTGGAGAAACTCCACGCCGACTTCGCGAAGCAGTTCGACAAGGCCGTCTCGACGCTTTCGAACGAGTACAGGAAACCAACGCGCACGGGCGAGTCGGAATATCGCTCCATCCCGCTCAACGGCGTCTTCCGCTATGCGATCTGGAAGGTCGGCAAATTGGAACTCTACGTCGCCGCCGCCCACGAGGACACCGAAGTACCGATCATCCTGATGCTCGGCATGGCCGGGTAGTTGTTGCAGTTACCGTGGACGGAATGGAACCCGAACCGATCGGGTGGTTCGCGATGGGTTGTTGAAGCCCGACACGGGCGATCAGTGATGGCCTTCCTTCACGGCGTTCCGGTTCCACTTCGGCACAATCACCAGCAGGTCCTTCGTTCCGTCCGGCACGCACTGGCAGCTCAGCCGCGATTCCGTCGTGAGTGCCGGCGCCTCGTCCAGCATGTCTTCCTCGTCGTCCGTGGCGGGCGAGCAGGTGTCCAGCCCCTTCTCGACGTAGACGTGACAGGTGGAACAGGCGCAGACGCCGCCGCAGGAGTGGTTGATCTCGATGCCGGCACCTTCAGCGATGTCCAGAATACTGCCTTCGAGGCCGTGGTCGCCGAAGGGTATTTGAGCGGGGTCGACAGGGACGGCGCGGGTCTCGCCGGTCTCTTCGAGCCGGAAGGTGACGGTGAACGGCTTGGTAGGCCGCGCGGTCTTGGCCGCCTGGATGTACGGGTTGACGCCGCCCATCGCGAATGATCCTCGGTGCTAGTCGTGTGAAAGCATTCTACGCGAACGGGCGGCGGATGGATTCCGCCGCCCGTCGGGATTCGTTCTTCAAGTACTTCGTCAGTCTTCCGTGAGGCCCTGGAAGTTCCGCATGACGAGGTGGCTGTTGATCTTCGAGACGAGGTCGAGCGCCACGCTGATGACGATGAGCAGGCCGGTGCCGCCGTAGAAGCCGGCGACGCGGGGGTCGACTTCGAGTTCGCTCTGTACCACGCTCGGGATGATGGCGATGATGGCGAGGAACGCGGCGCCGACATAGGTGATACGCATCAGCACCTTTTCCAGATACTCAGCCGTGCTCTTGCCGGGCCGGTAGCCGGGGATGAAGCTGCCGTGTTCCTTCAGGTTCTCGGAGATTTCCTTCGGATTGAAGGTGATGGCAACCCAGAAGTAGCAGAAGACGTAGATGAGCAGGACGTAGAACATGTTGTACATCCAGCCGCTACCGCGCTGGAAGACGTTGCCGAGGGTGTTGGCCCACTCGACGCCGGCGACTTTGTAGAGGATGCTGAAGACGAAACCGGGGATGATGAGCAGCGTGCTGGCGAAGATGACGGGCATGACGCCAGCGGCGTTGACCTTCATCGGAAGGACGCTGCGGCCGCCACCGAAGGTGCGTCGTCCGCGGACGTGCTTGGCGGACTGCATGGGGATGGCGCGCTTCGCCTTGGTGATGGCGATGACGCCGACGACGACGGCGACGAACAGGCCAATGAGGACGATGAGCTTTTCGAAGCTGATGTCACCGGTGGCGCTGCCGAGGGTGAACAGCGATTCCTTGAGTTTCGTGGTTCCCGGTTCGAAGAGCATGATGCCGGTGGCGTCGGGGATGCGGGCGACGATGCCGGCCATGATGATGAGCGAGATCCCGTTGCCGATGCCGTATTCGTCGATCTGCTCGCCGAGCCACATCATGAAGAGCGTGCCGGCGGTCATGATGACGACGGCGGAGAGTCCGAAGAAAAAGGCCGGGTAGCCGGGGATGAGCAGGCCGAGGCCGCCGCCGTCGGAGGACGGATTGTCGAAGAGGTAGCGGACGAACATGATCGCCTGGGCGATGCAGATCGGCACGGTGAGGTAGCGGGTGTATTCGTTGATCTTCTTCTGACCGGACTGGCCTTCCTTGCGGAGTTTCTCGAGCGACGGGACAACGCCGGAGGAGAGCAACTGCATGATGATCGACGCCGAGATGTACGGCATGATGCCGAGGGCGAAGATGCATCCGTTCGAGAGGTTGCCGCCGGAGAACATGGAGACGAAGCCGAAGACGCGGCCGAGGGTTCCGCCGGCGGCTTCGCTCATTTTCTGTTGCAGGAGGTCGTGGTTGACCATGGGCAGCGGTACATAGTAGCCGATGCGGTAGGCGGCGAGGAAAAGGGCCGTGATGAGAATCTTGCGGCGGAGTTCCGGAATGCGAAAGATGACGAGGAGTTGTTCGGGGGCGGAGCCGACGACGGCGGCAATGATGCCGGCGATCAGCGCGGCGTAGGCGATTGGGAAGCCGAGGAGGGACGCGCCGGAGTTCGAGAACGTCAGGCCGATGCCGGCGACGATGAGCAGGGTGCCGAGCGCGAGTGCGGGCCGTCGCCAGTTCATGGGGAATCCTCTGTCTCTGCGGTCATCGGGGGCCGCGCGGTCCGCGGGGCGGGCGGGATGCCGGCGGATGCCGCGTCCCGCCCGCCCCGTGGTTCGCGGCCCGTCCGGGGCCGGCGATCGTTGACGCGTTACTTCGCGGCGGCGTCCGGCTTCTTCTTCTTGGAGTTCTTACCCTGGCCCATCTTGGCGCGAACGGGCTTCTTCGGGCCGGGGATCACGTCCACTGTGCCGCCCTTGGCTTCGATCTTGGCCTTCGCGGAGGCGCTGAAGTGGTGCGCCTTCACGGTGAGCTTCTTGCCGAGGTCGCCTTCGCCGAGAATGCGGAGCGAGTCGAAGGTGCCAACGACGAGGCGTTCGGCCTTGAGGGCGGCCATGTCGACGACGGTGCCGTCGGCGAAGCGGTCGAGATCGCCGACGTTCACGATAGCGATGTCCTTCTGGAACATGCCGTTCGAGAAGCCGCGCTTCGGGAGGCGGCGATGGAGCGCCGTCTGACCGCCGGTGAAGAGGGCGCCCGGGAGTCCGGCGCCGGCGCTGGCGTACTGGCCCTTGTGGCCGCGCGAGCTGGTCTTGCCGTGGCCGGAGCCAACGCCGCGACCGACACGCTTCTTAAGCTTGCGCTTCTGGACGCCGGTCGAAAGAGTCGTCAGGTCCATTAGAGTTTCACTCCCCGCAGGGCGGCCACTTCTTCTTTGGTCCGCAGTTGTTGGAGGCCGTTGATGGTCGCCTTCACGAGGTTGATCGGGTTGGTGCTGCCGTGGACCTTCGTGAGGATGTTGGCGACGCCGGCGGCCTGCAGGACTTCCCGCACGCCGGGGCCGGCCTTCAGACCGGTACCGGCACCCGCCGGAACGAGGATGACGCGGCTGGCGCCATACTTGCCGATCACGCGGTGCGGGATCGTGTCGCCCTTGAGCGAGAGCTTCTTGGTGCGGCGCGCCTGCTGCTCGCCTTCCTTGATCGCCTTCTCGACCGCCGGGGGCACTTCGTTCGCCTTCCCGTAGCCGAACGACACCTTCCCCTGCTTGTCGCCGACGACGACGAGCGCGTTGAAACTGAAGCGTCGGCCGCCCTTCACCACGCAGGCGGACCGCTTGATCTTCACGACGAAGTCGACCATCCCCTGATCGCGGGAGTCGCGTTCGCCCTTGTCGCCCCGTTCACGTGCCATGCTTCACCTCGGAACACGGGACACGCGGTCCCGGGAATCTCGTCGTTTCGATCACCGGTGTTTCCATTTTGGATTTTTCGTTTCGCGTTTTGAATTGATTCAATCCCATGAACCAATTCAATACGCGAAACGAAAAATGCAAAACTCCGACTCCACTATGACTTCGCGGGAGCGGGTTTCTTCTCTTTCTTGTCCTTTTTCGCGTCCGCGGTCGCCGGCGCGGCTTCCTTCTTCTTTTCTTCCAGGCCGGTGCACTTCAAACCGGCTTTCGTGGCCGCCACCGCGAGCGCCTTGACGCGCCCGTGGAAGCGGAACGCGCCGCGGTCGAATGCCGCCTCGGTGATTCCTTTCGCCTTGGCCTTCTCGGCGATCTTCTTGCCGACCTCGGCCGCCGCCGCGATGTTCCCGCCGTAGGCGAGCTTGCCGTCCTTCGCATTGCTCGCCGCCGCCGCGATCGTGATCTCGGCATCGTCGTCGATGAGCTGTGCGTAGATCTGCAGGTTGGTCCGGTGCACCGACAGGCGCGGCTTCGTGGCCGTGCCGTGGATCGCCTTGCGGACCCGGTGCCGCCGGCGCTCGCCGCGGATCGCCTTGCTCTTGTGTCTGTCCATGGTCGTCTACCTGGCCTCGGTCCCGTGAGGCGGGCGCGGCCCGCCGGAATGGTTCGGAATTCGTTACTTGCTGCTCGCGAACGACTTCCCTTCCTTGCGGCGGACGGTCTCGTTCTCGTAGCGGACGCCCTTGCCCTTGTACGGTTCCGGCTTCTTGCTCGCCCGCACTTCGGCGGCGAACTGGCCGACCTTCTGCTTGTCCGGGCCGCTCACCACGATCGTTGTCGGGTCCGGTACGGCGACCGTCACCTGCGAGTCCGGGGCGGGCACGTGCAGAATGCGGTTGGCGAAGCCGACCGTCAGCTCGACGCCCTTGTTCTTGGATGCGGCCTGGTAACCGACGCCTTCGACCTTGAGGCGCTTCTCGTAGCCTTTGCTGACGCCGACGATCAAGTTATTCACGAGCGCCCGGGTGGTGCCGTGAAGGGCACGAGACTGCTTGGTGTCGTCGGGTCGCTCCACAACGATCTGCTTTCCGTCGCTGGCGACCTTGATGCTCGGATGGTGCGTGAACTGGAGCTTGCCCTTCGGGCCTTCGACCTTGATCGTGCCCTTGTCGATGCTCACCTTCACGCCCGCCGGAATCGCGACGGGCTGCTTGCCGATACGTGACATTGAGAATCTCTCCAAGGGCTTAACCGGCGCGTGGCCGGGATGCAGCCCCATTCTGGGTGGATCACCACACGGTGGCGATCAGTTCGCCGCCAACCTTGGCCTGCCGGGCCTGGCGGTCGCTGAGGACGCCACGGCTGGTGCTGAGGATGGCGATGCCGAGGCCATCAAGGACGCGCTTGACGTCCTTGTAGCCCTGGTAAACGCGCTGGCCGGGCGAACTCGCTCGTGCGATGTGCCGGATCACGCGCTCGCCATCGGGGCCGTACTTCAGGAAGACCTGGAGCACGACGTGCGCCTGGCCGAAATCCGTGGTTTCGGTGAACTCGTCGTGGCCGTCGGCGTTCTTCGCGTACTTGCCGACGCGGAAGCCGAGAATGAAGCCTTCGTCCTGGAGGACCTTGGCGATGGCGCACTTGAGCTTGGTCGCGGGCATCTCGACGGCCGGGCGCTCGATGGCGCTGGCGTTCCGGATGCGGGTGAGCATGTCCGCGATCGGGTCGGTCATCATGGGTGGGTTCTCCGATCGCTTACCAGGAGGCCTTGCGGACGCCGGGGATCAGGCCGCTGCTGGCCAGGTCCCGGAACACGATACGGCACACGCCGAACTTGCCGAGCACGGCGCGCGGCCGGCCGGTCAGTTGGCACCGCTTGCGGATCTTGATCAGGTCGCGCGGGCGGAGGAGTTTGGTCTTGTCGCGCTGGTCTTCGGGCTTGGCCATTTCGGCCTTGTGCGCGGCCAATTCCTTCATCTCCCGCTTGTAGCGGACCATCTTCGCCTTCGTAGACATCGCGGCCTTCTCTTGCGGGGGTCCCGCGTGCGGCGTTCCGGTTCGGAGTCGCGGGTACGCCCCGCGGAGAACCGGCCGTTCCGTTGATAGCGGTCACTATCGATGATCGGTTCAATCCCGAATTCATTGGTATATGAATTCGACACGAACCCTGACACGTTTTTCAAACTTCCCGGAACGGCATGCCGAACAGGCGGAGCAATTCGCGGGCTTCGTCGTCGTTGCGGGTGCTGGTGACGAACGTGATGTCCATCCCCTGCGTGAAGTTCACCTTGTCCGGATCGATTTCCGGGAAGATGAGCTGTTCCGTGATGCCGACGCTGTAGTTGCCGTTGCCGTCGAAGCTCTTCGGATTCACGCCGCGGAAGTCGCGGATCCGCGGGAGCGCGACGTTGATGAATCGGTCGAGGAACTCGAACATCCGCCGGCCGCGGAGCGTCACGCGGCAGCCGATTTCGTAGCCCTGGCGGAGACGGAACTGACTGATGGCCACCTTCGCCTTGGTGATCTGCACCTTCTGCCCGGCGATCAGCGTGAGCTGTTCGGCGGCGACTTTCATCTTTTCCTTGTCCTGCAGCGCCTTGCCCACGCCCATGTTCAGCACGATCTTTTCGAGCTTCGGCAGGCTGAAGACGTTTTTGCGACCGAACTTCTGACCGAGTGCCGGAAGGATTTCCTTCTGGTACTTGGCCTGGAGGCGGGTCGGCGGCAGTTTGGTCGCGGTGTCGGCCATCGGATCTCTCTCGTCGCACCGGGGTTCGGCGAGTGTCGGACGAAACGATTCGTCGGACCCCGCCCGCGGCGCGAGTACGGGTTACTTTTTCTTGGCGTACTTCGGGTTCGGCTTGGCGAGCGTGCGGAGGGTCGTGCCGCTCTTCTTGGCGATCAGCACCTTGGTGCCGTCTTCCAGGTATTCCACGCCGACGCGGGTCGGCTTGTTGGTGGTCGGGTCGACGAGCGCCACGTTGGACGCGTCGATCGCCATTTCCTTCGAGAGGCGCCCGCCCTGCGGGTTGGCGCGCGAAGGCTTCAGGTGCTTGTAGACCCGGTTGATCCCTTCGACAACGACCTTGTTCTTCTCGCGCAGGACGCGCAGCACCTTGCCGCGCTTCCCCTTGTCGTCGCCGGCGAGCACTTCGACCGTGTCGTCTTTCCGAATGAACATGACTGCTCCGTAGGCTCGCTCAGACCACTTCGGCGGCGAGGCTGAGGATCTTGCTGAAGTTCGCGCGGAGCTCGCGGGGCACGGCCCCGAAGATCCGCGTGCCGCGCGGGTTGTCGTCCGCGTCCAGGATGACCAGCGCGTTGCTGTCGAACCGGACGTAGCTGCCGTCTTCGCGGCGCGTGGCGACCTTGGTCCGGACGATGACGCCCTTGACCACGTCGCCGGGCTTCACGTCGCCGCCCGGCAGCGCCTTCTTAATGCTGCACTTGACGATGTCACCCAGGTACGCGACACGGCGCTTCGAGCCGCCGAGCACCTGGATGCACATGACTTCCTTGGCGCCGGTGTTATCCGCGACGTCCATGTAGGAATACATCTGAATCATTGGTCGGTTCCGTTCTCGCGGGTCCGCGGTATTACTTCTTGGCGGCGTCCAGGGTACCGCCGGCGACCGCGCCTTCCAGGCCGGCGAGCGTTCGGCTCGGTGCTTTCGTCACGACGCGGACGAGCTTCCACCGCTTGAGCTTCGAAAGCGGACGGCTTTCCACGATCTCCACCGTGTCGCCAAGGTGGGATTCGTTCGCTTCGTCATGCGCGTAGCAGACAGTCCGCTTCTTGATGAACTTCCCGTACTTCGGATGCTGGACGCGGCGCGCCACTTCGACGCGGCGGGTCTTGTCGTTCTTGTCCCGCGTCACGACGCCCTGGAGCTTGCGGGGCCCCGGACCTTCGGCTGCGGTGTTCTCGGTGTTCTCGGCCATCGGTTACTTCCCCTTCGCGGCGGGCATCTTCCGAGCCGCGGCGCGTTCCGCCTGGATTTTCGTGATCCGCTGGATCAAACGTTTCGGCTTGCGGCGGCCGACGATCGGCTTGCCGGGGGCCGCTTCGCCCTTTTCCGCGAGCGCCGCCAGGGTCGCCAGCTCGGCGTCCGGCAGTTTCGCGAACGCCGCCAGCTCGCGCCGGCGCTGTTCCGTCTTGATCCGCGCGATGTCCTGCTTCGCCTTGCGGATCTCGCTGGGCGTCTCGAGACGGTCGGTCGCCGACTGGAAGCGCAGCTTGAACAAGTGCTTTTCCGTTTCGGCGAGCGAGAGCTTGAGCTGCTCGTCGTTCTCTTTTTTGAGGTCGGCCGGTTTCATCGCGATATCCCAGTTCCGATTAAATGTTCGGCCGTCGCGCCACGAAACGGCACTTGAACGGCATCTTGTAGGCGACGCGCGCCAGGCATTCCCGGGCCGCCTGCTCCGGCAAACCACCGACTTCGAACAGGATCTGCCCCGTTCGCACGACGGCCGCCCAGTACTCCGGCTCGCCCTTGCCCTTACCCATCCGCGTTTCGGCGGGGATCGAGGTCACGGACTTGTGCGGGAAGACGCGGATGTAATAGCGTCCTTCGCCCGACACGAAGCGAGTCACGGTCACGCGGCCCGACTCGATCGACTCGGCGGAAAGCCAACCGCTTTCGAGCGCCTGCAGACCGTAATCGCCGTAGGCCACGTAGTTGCCGCGGTGGGCGTTGCCCTTGATCGCGCCGTTGTACTTCTTCTGGGCCTGGTTACCCCTTGCGACGGCGCGCTGGTTTTTTCTGAACTTGACCCGCTTGGGCATCAGTGGCATCGTTGATCTCCCCCGTCAAAAAGTCGCCGTTGTTCACCCAGACCTTGATCCCGATGTTCCCCTGCGGCGTCACGGCCTCTGTGAACCCGTAGTCCACCTTGCACCGCAGCGTCGAGAGCGGGATACTGCCGTTCATGCCCTTTTCGCACCGGGCCATTTCCGCGCCGCCCAAGCGGCCGGACAGTTGAACCTTCACGCCCTTGGCACCGTTTTCCATCGCGCGGCCCAAGGCGTTCTTGATCGTGCGGCGGAAGCTCGACCGCTTTTCCAGCTGCTCCGCGATGTCGTGAGCAATCAGTTGAGGATCGATTTCCGGTCGAGTCACTTCAACCGTCTTGATCTCGATATGCCGGCGAACCAGCTTCTCGAGCGCCTTGGTCAGCTTGTCGATCTTTTCGCCCTTCTTGCCGATAATCGCGCCGACCTTGCTGCTGTACACGATGACCGTCACGCGCTCCCGGGTCCGCTCGATGCGGATGTCCGAAATCATCGGCCGGGATTCCTTGCGATCGAGGCCCCGCTTGAGATACTTCGGAATGAACGTGCGGATGATCTGGTCTTCGACCAAAAGTTCGGCGAAGTCCTGCTTGCCGGCATACCACGCGCTGCGCCAGGGCGTCATGATACCCACGCGGAAGCCGGTCGGTCGAACTTTCTGACCCATCGTTCGGTCCTCAAATGCAAGGGAGCCGGCGTTCGGCCGGCCCCTTGCCGGTGTCTTGGACTAGCCGTTGGCGGCAGGCGCCTCAGTCGGAACCGCTTGGCTGGCGGCGAGCTTGCGTGCCTCTTCCTGTTCCTGAATGGCCGCGATGGCTTCCACGTCCGTGACGGTCACGTGGATGTGCGCGAGCCGCTTCAGGATCGAAAAGGCCGTACCGCGGGCGCGAGGCTGGATCCGCTTGTACATTGGGCCATCGTCGATCCGGCAGACCGTGACGACGAGGTCGTCGAGGTGCCGGCAGCCCTTGTCTTCCGCGTTGCCGACGGCGCTCTTGATCACCGCTTCGATCAGCCGGGCACCGCGGTTGGGGCGGAAGCGGAGCTGCTCGAGTGCCTCGTCGACGTTCTTGCCGCGAACCAATTGGGCGAACGGCCGCATCTTTCGGGCGGTCACGTCGGCGAATCGGTGGGAAGCCGTGTAAATCATCGCTCGAAACCTTTCGCCTTTCGCCGTTACTTGCCGGCCGGGGCGGCTGCGGCTTTCGCCTTGCCGCCGCTGTGGCCTTTGAAGGTCCGCGTGGGCGAGAACTCACCCAGCTTGTGACCGACCATTTCTTCGGTGATGTACACCTTGACGAATGCTTTGCCGTTGTGCACTTCGAACGTCGTACCGACGAAGTCGGGTACGATCGTGCAGTCCCGCGCCCAAGTCTTGATCGGCGCGCGGTTGTTGCCTTGGCGGGCAACTTTCGCGGCCAGTCGTTCGTCGACGTATGGACCTTTCTTGACCGACCGGCTCATCCCACGTCCCTCGCTGCCGTAACCACCTTCGACTGCGCCGAAGGCGGACGGAATAACTTACGGTTCGCCTCGCCGCGCGGCCAGCGAATCCGCTGGGATTCCCGCGCGAAAACCGCGATTCATCAACCGTTATGGGTCTGGAACGGACCCGCCGGACGACGACGCACGATCGCCTTGTTCGACGGCTTCCGCTTCTTCCGCGTCTTGCCGCCCTTGGCCATGATGCCCGACGGCGAACACGGATGGCGACCACCCTTCGAGCGACCTTCACCACCACCCATCGGATGGTCGACCGGGTTCTGGCTCGTGCCGCGGTTGTGGGGCTTGCGGCCCATCCACCGTTTACGACCGGCCTTGCCCAGGCTGATGTTCATATGGTCCGGGTTCGATACGCTGCCCAGAGTTGCCCGGCACTTGTCGCTCACGCGCCGTACTTCACCGCTGGGCATCGTGATCAGCGCCTGCCCCTTGTCCCGGTTCCCCAGAACGGCTGAGCAACCCGCAGAGCGGCAGATCTGGCCGCCCTTGCCCGGCGTCAGTTCGATATTGTGAATCGTCAGACCGAGCGGAATCTTGCTCAGCGGCATGCAGTTGCCGATCTTCGGCTCGGCCGTCTCGCCCGACATGACCTTATCGCCGGCCTTCAGGCCGTCCGGCGCGAGAATGTACGCCTTCGTCTTCACTTCGTCGGCGTATTCGATCAACGCGATGCGGGCCGAACGGCACGGGTCGTACTGGATCGACACGACCGTCGCTTCGACACCGTCCATCTTTCGCTTGAAATCGATGATCCGGTAGCGCTGTTTGTGACCACCGCCCCGGAACCGTCGCGTGACGATCCCGTGGTGGTTGCGGCCGCCCTTCTTGGGCAGCGGCTTCAGCAGCGACTTCTCGGGATTATTGACGCGCGGTTCGGTGCACTCGGCGAAGTCCGAAACGGACCCGGCGCGCCGTCCGGCGGAAGTCGGCTTGTAGTATTTGATGCCCATGATTCAGTGCCAGTGTCAGTGGTCAGTCGGAAACAACCTCATGTCCGCCGTCGGTATTCGAGTTGCCACGTGATTGGTTTCACTGACAACCGACACCGACAACCGACACTGCTCTTAGAAGAAGTCGATCTTGTCTTCTTCGTTGAGCGTGACGATCGCCTTCTTCCAGTCGGGCTGTTGGCCCATGCTGTTGCGGAATCGTGCGACCTTCCCCTTGCGGGTTTGGGTGCGGACGCGCTCGACGCGGACGTTGAACAGTTCCTTCACCGCCGCGGCGATCTGCACCTTCGTCGCGATCGGGTTCACCATGAACGTGTACGAGTTGTACCGCGTGCTCTGGTGGGTGCCCTTTTCCGTGACGAGCGGACGGAGGACGATCTGATAGGGCCGCAGTTCCACGCCCGGCGCGCCGTGTTCGGCGGGCTGGCGGTTCGCCAACTTGCGGACATATTTCTTCGGTCGGGGTCGCGATCGCATGTCAATTCTCCGCGCTCGGCTTGGCCTCAGGACGTATCGCCTCGCGGCTTTCCAGTGTTACTTTTTGGTGAGGGATTCCAGGGCGGCCTTCGTCAGCACGAGCCGCTTCTGCTTCAGCACGGTGTAGGCGTTGAACTCGGCCGTCGGCAGGACTTCCACGCCTTCGATGTTGCGGGCCGACTTGTAGACGTTCTGGTCGAGTTTCTCGGTGCCGATGAGGACCGTGGTGTCGAGCAGGGAAAGCGATTTTTCCTTGCCGTCCTTGGTCGTCTTGGTGCCGATCTTGATGGCCTTGAGAATCCCCGATGCGGCGCTCGTGTTCGGGGCGGCGAAGGCGAGTTCGTCGAGGATGACCGCTTCCTGGTCGGCGAGCTTGCTGAGAATCGCCATGCGAGTGGCGGCCTTCACGGCCTTCTTCGGCAGGTGGTATTCGTAGTCGCGGGGTTTGGGGCCTTTCGCCGTACCGCCGCCGCGCCGCTTGTTGGTGCGCTTCGTACCGGCGCGGGCGTTGCCGGTGCCCTTTTGGCGGAAGAGCTTCTTCGTGCTGCCCGCGACCTGCCCGCGGCGGAGCGTGCTGTGCGTACCGGCGCGTTGATTGGCCAGATACATCAGCACCACGTCGTGCAGCAACTGGCGGTTGATGGTACCGCCCTTGCTGAAGTCGTTCGGATCGACTTCGACCGCGCCGACTTCGGCACCGTCTTTATTGACGACCGGCACGCGGAGCTTGCCCGGCACCTCGTAAACGAGGGGGCGTTCGGCGGCGGTTTCGGCTTCCGTGGACATGGCGTCCGACCCTTGCTCTGGCGGTTGATGAACCGACTAATTTCCCGGGACGCGAGCGGAGCCGCGCCAACGGGGAACCGATACGCATACGGCGGGGGAGACGGCGGCCGAAGCCGTCGTCGCGACGCTATCAAATCACGCGGATTTGGATGTCGACGCCCGGCGGCAGGCTCAAGCCCTTGTTCAGCGCTTCGATCGTCTTCTGCGTCGGTTGCAGGATGTCGATGAGGCGCTTGTGGGTACGGATCTCGAACTGTTCGCGCGATTTCCGGTCGATGTGTGGGCTGCGAAGCACGGTGTACCGTTCGACCCGCGTGGGCAGCGGAATCGGACCGTGCACTTCGGCATTCGTCTGAATTGCCGTTTGCACGATTTCCGAAGCCGTCCGGTCGAGGACTTCGTGATCGTAACCTTCCATCCGGATGCGGATGCGTTCGCTCGCCGTGCCCGCCATGCGGTCGTTCCCGTGATGCGTTGTTCGGTTCCCATGCCGGTGCGCACACCGGGGGAAGAGAAGTTAATATGGCGCGGGAAAGCGGCGTCAAGCGAACCGCTGCGATTTTCCGCGCGATTCGGCACAAAAGATGCGCGGACTGCGAAGCTTCGGTTTCCTCGCCGTTTGCCCGGTCTCCCCAGTCTCTGAACTCACCTGCATCTTCGATCGGAGTTCAACGCCGTCGTAAGTCGATGATTACTGGTCATGGTGCGGACGCTTCCGAATTCCCGACTGAACCGTCTCGAACGTGCCGGCCTCGGCCTGCTGGTCGTCACGCTGGTCGCGTTCGGTGTCGTTGTCGAACTGCGCTCCGCCCTCCAGAAGCATCGCCGCACCGACTTCGGAGTCTACGCCCGCGCCGGCTGGGCTGCCCGAGAAGGCCTTGATCCCTATGCGATTGAAGACGATCGCGGCTGGCATTACTGCTACCCGCCCCCCTTCGCCGTCGCGATGATTCCGCTCGCCGATCCACCGACCGGTGCGCCGCGGGATTTCTGCCTGCCATTCGCCGTCGCGGTCGCGATCTGGTATCTCGTCGGCATCGCGTGCACGGCCTTCGCCGTCGATCGTTTCGCCCGACTCGCGCTGCCGGACGAACCAGCGTTCAGTCGGCGCTGGTGGTACGCCCGTACCGGTCCGTTCCTCGTCGCGATCGGAGCCGTCGGCCACACGCTGGCACGCGGGCAGGTCAACTTGCTCGTCGTCGCCTGCGTCGCCGCCGCGTTCCGTGCCCTCGTCGAACGGCGATCCTTCGCCGCCGGACTCTGGATCGGTGCGGCCGCCGCTCTCAAGGCCATCCCCGGCTTTCTCGTCCTCTACTTCCTCGCGAAGCGGGACGTGCGCGGCCTCGTCGGCGTCGCCGCCTCGCTGGCAATCGGCCTCGTCGTCGTCCCGACGATCGTCTGGGGACCCCGCGAAGCCGTCGAATTGAACTCGCGATTCCTGCACTCGGTCCTGCAACCCGGCGCGACGGGGACCGGGGATTCCACGCGAGGCCGGGAACTGACCAACGCGACCGCGACCGACAGCCAATCGTTTCAAGCCGCGATCCACAACTGGATGCACCCGATCGCGGCGACGCGACCCGCGGCCGCCGATCCGATTGCCCGGTCCGGACACTGGCTCCTCGGCGGACTCGTCACGGCCGCGATCCTCCTCGCGATTCGCAGACTCCCATCCAATCCGGTCGACGACCTGATCCGGCTTGGCGCGCTCGGTGCCGTGATGCTGCACCTCTCCCCCGTCAGCCACATGCACTACTACGCGTACGCACTGCCGCTCGTCTGTGGCGTGTGGCTCAAGGGATTGCACCAGGCGCCGGGGCGCGTGTTTCCGAGCGGATTGGTGTTCGCCGCACTCGCGACGTGGGGATTGTTGACGACCATCCCGTTGTTCGACACGCCGTGGGCCGCCTCGCTGCGGAGCCATGGTGCCGGGCTGGCGGCGACGTTCGTGCTGCTTCGCGTGGCACTCGCTCAACCGGTTCAGTCGAGAATTTCCGCGGGTTGGCCGTCGCGCTCTCCGCGCACCAGTGCGAGCGCGGCGGTGTTGATGAGGTCCGCGCCGTAATCGAGGCCGCGCGCCGCGAGCGCTTCCAGGAACCGCTCGCATTCCGTCCGCCGCTCGGGCGTGGTGACATGCGTATCGAAGCGCAGATCGGTGCGGCCGTACCGCGCCGACGAACGGATCGCTTCCCAATACGCGGCGGCGGGTGCGAGCCAGGCGGGCGGGTTGGGGATTTTCTTCGCGGCGGCGACGGCTTCCGCGATCCAGTCGCGGAGCATCTCGGCCTTGCACCAGAATCCGGCCGAGCGATATTCCACAAAACACATCATGCGCGGGTCCGCCGACGAAGACCGATGGGACAAAGCGACGGGTGGAATTGTAAGGGAGGCCGAGCGGTGAATGTCGGGGAAAACGGTTAATTTCGCGCCGGCTCGGCGGCGCGGCGGGTGCGTTGCCACGCGAGGTCATGCCGGCCCAACCCGCCGAGCGTGACGAGCGCCAGCCGTACGACAATCGCCGGCGCCGCCGCGAGCGACTTCAACCGACGCCGCGACAGGCCCACGTCCCGCGCCATCCGAGCGTAGACGAATCCCGTGAGCGCGACCAGCGCGGCGAACCACGCGACGAGCCAACCCGATCCCGCGAGCGCGGCGGCGCCGCCGGCCAAAGCGAGTTGCAGCAGGACCAATGGTTTGCTCTCGACCCAATTCCAGATGACTCCCGATCCGCCGAAGACAGCTGCACGCCAGCGACGGCGCTGCTGCACGAGATCCGCCTTCCGCGCCGGCGATTCGGACTTCACGAGTGGTTCCGGTACGAATCGTACGCGCACGCCGCCGGCGCGCAGCCGGGCCGCGTAGTCCGCGTCCTCGACGAGGCCGTATTCGGTCCATGGGAATCGTTCGAGAACTTCGCGACGGAACGCCATGCCCGACCCTCTCAAGGGAACGGCCAAACCGAGGCGATCCTTGCCGGCCGACAGGGCGTTGTCGAAGGCGTTGCCGATCGCACCCACATAGCCGGTCGGTCCGTCGTCGGCGTTGCGTGTCTCCACCGCGACCTGCACCGCCTGCGCGTCGGCGAGCCACGCGTTCAAGGCGCGGAAGAACCGCGGATCGACCTGGCAATCGGCGTCCAGGATCACCACGGCGTCGGGCCGTTGCGGCAGGATCGCGTCGAGGCCGAAGCGCAGCGCGTAGCCCTTGCCGCGCTCCGTCGCGCTGTGCCGCACGAGAACCGTCGCGCCCGCGGCAGTTGCGACGCGTGCCGTGTCGTCCGCACAGTTGTCCGCGACAACGACGACCGAGACGAGTTCCGCGGGATAATCCGCACCGTGGAGCGAGCGAAGCGTCGCGGGAAGGGAAATCTCTTCGTTATGGGCAGGTACGACCACCGCGAAACGGTGTCGTGGCTCGATCGCGGCTAATGGGCGTGGCCGCCGCCCCAGGGACGTGAGGATCGCGTAGTACAGCGCCGCCGACGTGGCGGGCACAAGCAGTATGATGGCGAGCCAATCCATGTGCAGTCCAGCCGGATGCGGACCGCCACGGTAAACGATCGCGGGCGCGGCCCGCTAGACGAGTTCCCTCACTTCGGCTTCGCCTCCAGCTTCGTCTCGTCCGGCAGGCGATACTTCTTCTTCGCCTTGTACAGTTCCAACCGATCCTTCAGCTCCGTCCCTTCTCGCTTTACCAGTTCCGCATCCTCCATCACCTGCGTCTGATACTTCACGGCCTTCTCGAAGTCGCCCGCTTCCGCGTAGGCCGCCGCCAGCGTATCGATGTATCCGGCGTTCTGCCATTGTGTCAGTTCGCACGCCTTCGTTGCCAGTTCCACGGCCTTTTTCCCGTCGCGCACCTTCTCCACGTTCGCCGTGCACAGCGTCCACGCCTTGTTGTTCACCGCCACGGCATAGTCGGGGTTCGTCGTCAGTATCTCGTCGTAGTCGGCGATCGCCTTTTCCGGCTTATTGCACCGGGAGTACATCAGCCCGCGCGTCAGCAGCGCGCTCGTGCGGTTCGGCCCTTCCTCCACCAGCTTCGTCAGGTCGGCGATCGCCTCGTCGAACTTCTTCATCCCGGCCTTCGCGTTCGCCTTCCATTGCAGCACGCTCCACTGGCTGCCGGGCACGAGCTTCTCGTAGGCTTCGTAGTCTTCGATCGCCCCGGCGTACTTCTTCGCCGCGAGGCGGAAGTTGGCGCGGCGGTACAGGACGTTCGCATCGTTCGGTGAAAGCTCGACGAGCTTCGTGTGGTCCGCGTCCGCGGCGTCGAACTTCTCCTCGACGGTGTTCGCTTCCGCGCGGGCGAGCAGGTAGTACGCGTCCTTCGGGTTGTCCTTGAGCATGCCGGTGTAGTGGTCGATCGCTTCGGACGCTTTCAACACATCATCCTTGCGGAAGTGCGCTTTCGTTGGTGCCGGGCCGGCCGCCGGCATCACGCGGGGCACCGGTACGCCGACCGCGCCCGCGAACGGGTTCGCCACGCCGTAGAGCACTTCGACCGTGTCGTCCTTCACTTCCTTCACGATGTACGAGACGATACCGTTGCCTGGCTTGACCGTGCGAGTCGCTCCGTTGGCGAGCGTCAGCGTGAGGGTGACGTTCGGTCCCTTCACGAACGCCGGCTTGCCGACCCACGTCGGTTTCGCGGCCCCCTTGGGGATCGGCGCGGCCGAAACCGTCAACGGAAGAATCAATCCCAACGCGATCGCAAGCCGCATGAGCGTCCCCTCCGATGGTCGATAGTGATGATCATACTCCGGGGAACCGAACGAACACCACCCGGAAATGCTCTTCCGAAGAAGACGAATAGTGTTGTAACATCGCCCCGCGCGAAGGGTATAATGGGGCAACCCCGTCGGACGCGCTCCCGTCCACCCGCCTCCTTCGCCGAGGTGCCTTATGTCGGAGTCTCTGGACGAATCCTCGCGGCCGCGTCGGTCCAAGCTCACCGCCGCATCCCTCGCCGTGCGATCGGGTCGCGAAACCCTTTCCGTCGAACTGGCGCTCACGCTCTTCCGCCACATGGTGCGGACGCGCGCCCTCGAAGAGCGCGCCATCAAGATGTCCAAGTCCGGCGAGGCGTACTTCTGGATCGGCGGCCCCGGCGAAGAAGCGTTCAACGTCTGCCTCGGCCTGCAAGTCCACAAGGGCGCCGGCCCCGCGCACGACTATCTCCACCTGCACTACCGCAGCCTCGGCATCCTGCTCGCCATGGGCCTGCCGATGGTCGACCACGTCCGCCAACTCGCCATGACCGCGACCGATCCATTCAGCCGCGGGCGGAACTTCGTCGGGCACTACGCCATCCCGGCGTGGAACGTCGTGCCCGTCACCAGCGTCATCGAAGTCCAATATCTCATGGCCCCCGGTACGGCGCTCATCCAGAAACGCGCGGGCGGCGACGGCCTCACCGTCGTCAACGGCGGCGACGCCGGCACGGCCGAGGGCGACTTCGAAAGCTGCCTGCTCTGGAGCAACCGACCCGGCCACGAACTCCCCGTCCTGATGATCGTCACCAACAACCAGTACGGCATCAGCACCCCCGCGAAGACCCAGTTCGGCGACCGCCGCATCGCTGATCGCGCCCTCGCCTACGACATGAAAGCCGAGACCGTCGACGGCAACGACCCGATCGCGAGCTGGCACGCCATCGACCGCGCCATGAAGTACGTCCGCGCCGAGCGCAAGCCGTTCCTGCTGGAAGCGATGGTCAGCCGGCTGCATGGTCACTCGTCCAGCAGCGGCGCGCAGCGCAACTGGAGCGAGACCGATTGCGTCGCGCTCTTCGA
Source organism: Gemmataceae bacterium (assembly GCA_019636445.1). Lineage (GTDB taxonomy): Bacteria > Planctomycetota > Planctomycetia > Gemmatales > Gemmataceae > Limnoglobus. Next base: position 18,057 of record JAHBXO010000050.1, read on the forward strand.
GCAGAAACTGATCGATGCGAACGCCATCGACGCGGACCAGGTGCGGGCGATGAAGGCCGAGGCGAAGGAAGAGGCCGAGGCGGCCGTGGTGCAAGCGACCTCCGAGGCGAAGCCGACGTTGCAGGATGTGGAGCGGTTCACCTATTGCGCGAGCAAGGTGGATGCGGTCTACCCCAGCGATTACACCGGTTTGCCAACTCAAAACGCGAAATGAAAAATGCAAAATGACCGAGTCGTGGATATCGATCACCGCGCGTTTCAGTTTGCGCTCCGAATCGTGAAGTTGTGCACGCAACTGATCGAGTCCAGCGGCGTTTCCAAGACGATCGGATACCAACTCCTCAAGTCCGGCACCGCGGTCGGCGCGATACTCGAAGAAGCCCACGCCGCGCAAGACAAGCCCGAATTCGCCCACAAGATGAGTCATGCCCTCAAAGAAGCCCGACAGGCCAATTATTGGCTCCGACTTCTACTGGAAGCGAATGTCATACCGGAGAATCGGCTCGCCCCACTGTTGCAAGAATCGACCGAGATCATGAAAATCCTCGGAGCGATCACCGCAAACACGTACCGTTCACTGTCTTAGTTTTGCATTTTTCGTTTCATGGTTTTGAATTGGTCCAAACATGGCGACCCTCGTCCAAGCCGTCCGCCTCGCCCTCCACTACGGCGAGCAACATTTGGGTGTCACCGACATCTTCGGCGAGGACGTCGGCCCGCCCCTCGGTGGCGTCTTCACCGCCACCCAGGGACTCAAGACCGCCTGGAACTCCCCGCTCGACGAACGCGGCATTGTCGGCACCGCCATGGGCATCGCCTATGCCGGCGGACGCCCCGTCTGCGAAATCCAGTTCTGCGACTACGCCTTCAACACCCTCGACCTGCTCAAGATCGCCGGCAACCAGCGCTGGGCCTCCGCCGGCAACTTCGACATGCCCATCGTCCTCATGACCCCCTCCGGCTCCGGCATCCGCGGCAGCCTCTACCACTCCCACAGCTTCGAGAGCTGGGCTTCGCGCCTCGCCGGCTGGAAGATCGTCATGCCCTCGAACGCCCTCGACGCGTACGGCCTCATGCTCTCCGCCATCGTCGATCCGAACCCCGTAATGGTTCTCCTCCCCAAGGCGCTCCTGCGAGTGAAGGGGGACGAACTCATCCCCGGCGAGCCGGACGACCCGGACGAACTCGCCCGCATGATCGACGCCCCCGTCGGCGACCGCTCCCTCTGGGAACCGCAATGGCCCGACGTGAGGGAATACTTCGTCCCGCTCGGCAGCGCGAAACTCGTGCGCGAAGGCTCCGCCGCCACCGTCGTCAGCTATGGCCGCACGCTCCCCCTCTGCGTCCAGGCCGCCGACGAACTCGGCCGCGATTTCGGCTTCACCTTCGATGTCATCGACCTGCGCAGCATCTTTCCCTATGACTGGCCGATGGTCGCCCGAAGCGTCGCCAAAACCGGCCGCGTGCTGATCGTCAACGAGGACACGGAAGTGACCAACTTTGGCGAACACCTCCTGAGACGGATCGTGGACGAGCACTTCTATGATCTGCTCGCCAAGCCGCGGCTCCTGATGGGCAAGCATGTGCCGGGCATTGGCTTGAACCAGGTCTACGAACAGAACACCGTACCGCAGCTCCCCGGCATTCGGGACGCGCTGCGCGAACTGGCGGAGGAACGGGTATGAGCATGCAATTCCATCCCCGGATTTCATCGCCGACGGATCCGCGAATCGAATGGCGGACTGGGCCGTCACTGTCCGATGAATCGATCGGTGTTTTTCGCCCCAACGGGGCGACCGACAATAGCCAGGGGTGGAGCGAAGCGCAACCCCTGGAAATTCGGTCGATCGATTCCGCAGCCCCAACGGGGCGACCTTGGCACGCCGGGTCGCCCCGTTGGGGCTACAAGACGTTTGACCCTCCGGTCCAGGGGTTGCGCTTCGCTCCACCCCTGGCTATTTCCGGTTGCCCCTTCGGGGCAGCATTCGATCCGCTACGCGATTCACCGGACGGACGCCAGCCTCGCTCCGTTGGGGACCCATCGGAGGAACGGGTATGACCGACTTTCCGTTGCCGCCGATGGGCGAGGGGTTGTACGAGGTCGAACTCGTGCGCTGGATGGTGCGGCCCGGCGACGCCGTGGCGCGCGGACAATCGCTCATGGAAGTCCTCTCGGACAAGGCCACGATGGAAGTGCCGTCGCCCTTCGCCGGCACCATCACGGACACGGTGGCGAAGGCGGGCAGCAAGATCAAGGTCGGCGAGGTGGTGCTGAAATACGACGCGTCGGGCGCAGGCACGGAGCCTCCCGTCGCCACGGCGGCGGTCGCTGCCGAACCCGCCGTCGCGGACCGCGTCGCCGTACCCTCCCCGATGCCCGCGTCGACGGCCGCCGTCGCCGCGCCGTCGGTCCGGCAGATCGCCCGCAAGTTCAACATCGACCTCGCCCGCGTCCGCGGCAGCGGCCCCGGCGGGCGCATCCTCCTCGACGACCTCGCCCCGCTCCTCAAGCCGCCGAAGCCCAACGGCCAACCGAAGCCCACCGAACACTTCCAGTTCGACTTCGGGCGCGCCGGCACGCGCGTCCCCCTCGCCGGAACACGCAAGAAGATCGCCGAGAAGATGCTGGCCTCGAAGCGCCACATCCCCCACTACAGCTACATCGACGAGTGCGACTTCACTGGCGTCGTCCAACTTCGCCAGCAACTCAGCGATCACTTCTATCGCGCGAACCTGAAACTGACGTATCTGGCGTTCATCGTGAAAGCCGTCACGCGGGCGCTCAAGGAAGTGCCGATCGTGAACGGGACCTTCGACGAGACGACCAGCGAAGTGACGCTGCACGACCGCTATCACGTCGGCATCGCCGTCGCCGCCCCGCAGGGCTTACTCGTGCCGGTCATCAAGGACGCCGACCGCCGCGACCTCGCCAACATCGCCCGCGAGATCGAACGCCTCAGCGACGACGCCCGCGCCGGCCGCCCCAAGATCGACGACCTCCGCGGCGGCACCTTCACCATCACCTCCATCGGCAGCATCGGCGGCCTGATCTCCACGCCGATCATCAACCACCCCGAAGTCGGCATCCTCGGCGTCGGCAAGGTCGTGAAGCGCCCCGTCTACGACGAGCACGGCGCCCTCAAGCCGATGGATATCGGCTACCTGTCCTTCTCGTTCGACCACCGCATCGTGGACGGCGCGATCGGTGCCGTCTTCGGCAACGCCGTGAAGCGCCACCTCGAAAAGCCGGCGGTGCTGCTCTTGGGGAGTTAGAACAGAAAAGGTAAGCCGTGTTTGATGGGATTTTGACTTGGCGGACGATACGGGAAGCCGTGGCCGCTCAAGAATGTGTCACAAACTTCCATCGCAAAGGCGCAGGTCATCGACATGTTCCGCCACTCCGGCGCGGCGCTGCCGCAGTTCGACGCACCCGTCTGGCTAAAGGAGATCGGACAATAGCGAGGTGCCGAATGAAGCCTTTGTTTCGTGGGATCTTGGTGTTGATCCTCGGGATCGCAGGGGGAGCACTCTCGGCCGTGACATGGCTTATTGTGTCTTCGTACATTGCCCACAAAATCGATGGCCGGAGATACCCCGGTGGTCCCGGCGGACTACCGAACGAGTTGCAAATGTATATGTGCTGCGGAATTTTCCTCGGCTTTCCGATCGTGGCCCTGATCGGTGGCGTGGCCGCAACTCGATTTGCCTCGCGTATGCAGACGGTAACCGAACGTGACGGGAATGTTTCGCACGAGGTTGAATGATGATCGCAATAAATCGCCACAAAGAGGCACAAAAAAGCACGAATAGAAGAAATCTCTTCCTCTTCTTTTCGTGTCTTCTTGTGCCGTTTTGTGGCCATCTCTCCGCCGCCGAGAAGAAGCCGAACGTGCTCTTCATCGCCGTGGACGACCTGAACCACTGGGTCGGGCACCTCGGCCGGAACAAGCAGGCGAAGACGCCAAACATCGACCGGCTCGCCAAACTCGGCGTCACGTTCACCCGCGCCTATTGCGCCGCCCCGGTCTGCAATCCGTCGCGGGCCGCCCTCATGTCCGGCATGCGGCCCGGCACCACCGGCGTCTACGACAACGGCCAGGACTGGAAGCCGGTCGTCGGCAAGGACAAGACGCTGACGACGCAGTTCCTGAATGCCGGGTACGAGGTCTTCGGCAGCGGCAAGATCTACCACGCGAACGCCCACCGGCCCGGCGAATGGACCGACTATTTCGTCGGCTCGAAGGAGAAAGCCACGCCGCACCCGACCGCCAAGAACGACGGCGTCGGCGGCATCAAGTTCCAGCCACTCACCGACGACTCGAAGCTCAGCGACGAAGCGATCGTGAACTACGGCATCAAGCACCTCGGCATGAAACACGAGAAGCCGTTCTTCCTCGCCGTCGGGCTGCACAAGCCGCACATGCCCTGGAACGTGCCGAAGAAGTACTACGATCTCTTCCCGCTCGAGAGCATCGAACTGCCGCCGATCACGAAGGACGACCTGACGGACGTGCCGGCCGGCGGTTTGAAGTTCGCGAAGCCGAAGGGCGACCACGCGACGATGCTCGCATCCGGCCGTTGGAAGGAAGCCGTTCAGGCCTACCTCGCGACCATCGCCTACTGTGACGCCCAGATCGGCCGGCTGCTGGACGCCTACGAGAAGTCGCCGGAGAAGGACAACACGGTCGTCGTCTTCTGGGGCGACCATGGCTGGCACTTGGGCGAGAAGGAGCACTGGCGGAAGTTCGCCCTGTGGGAAGAGTCGACGCGCATGCCGTTCATCTGGATCGCCCCCGGCTTCACGAAGCCCGGCGGCGTCTGCGAACGCACCGTGGACCTGATGAGCGTGTACCCAACGCTGCTCTCCCTCGCTGGGATTGCGAAGCCGGCACATGTGGAGGGCGCGGACCTGAAACCGCTGCTCGCCGACCCGAAGGCGAAATGGGAGACGCCGGCGATCACGACGTACCACCTGAACAACCATTCGATTCGCACGGAACGCTTTCGCTACATCCGCTACGCCGACGGCGGCGAGGAGTTGTACGACCACGACGCGGACGAGTACGAATGGAAGAACCTGGCGAACGATCCGAAATTCGCCGACGCGAAGGCGTCGATGAAGAAACTGCTACCGGCGAAGAACGCCCCGGAATTGCCAAGGACGAAGGAATAATCGACGTCACTCCGCCGCCATCGTCTTTCCACACTCGGAGCAGAACTTGGCGTCGGCGTCGTTCGATTTGCCGCAGCCGGAGCAGTCCTTCGCGGCAATCGCCGCGCCGCAGCCCTTGCAGAAGTTCGAGCCGGCGTCGTTCTCGGTGCGGCAGGCGCCGCAGACGATCGCCACCGTCTCGCCGCGAAGGCCCTCGCCGATGGCGCCGGCCATTTCGCGCATCGCGTCCTTCGTGCCGTGCACCATGTAGTTGGCCACGTCCTTGCCGACGGGCGCGACCTCGCCGGCGGTGTAGCGAGCGATCTTGCCAAGATAGGCGAACTGGCAGATCATTCCGCCGACGCCGATCATCGGCAGACCGATGAACGCGCACCAGAAGTAGCGCGGCGGTTCGAAGCTGCCAAACGAACTGAAGAAGTTGCCGATGCCGATGGCGGCAAAGATCACGCCGACGCCGACGACCAGCGGGCCGACGATGCGGAGCGTATCCCGGAGTTGTTCGTGGTTCGGGTCGTGCAACTGGCTCATGACGGACCTCCCGAGAAGCCATTCGTCGACGGCCCCGTTCGATTTGCCCATCATGGCCACGCTGCCGGCAAACTGCAAGGGTTCACTTCCCGCCCGGCGGCACGTATTTCGCCAGCCAGGCGAACACCTCCTTGTGCCAGTGCAAGCTGTTCGCCGGCTTCAGCACCCAGTGGCCCTCGTCGGGGAAGTTCACGAACCGGCTCGGCACGCCCTGCCGCTGCAGGGCCGTGAACAACTCGTGCCCCTGCCCGATCGGGCAGCGGAAATCCAGATCGTTGTGAATGATCAGCATCGGCGTCTTGTGCTTGCCGAGGTTGCCGGCCTTGGTGTGCGGCGAGAACTCCCGGTACTTGCCCGGAATCTCCCACGGCAGGCCGCCGTGCTCGTACTCGTCGAACCAGAGTTCCTCCGTCGTGCCCCACATGCTCTCGAAGTTGTAGACGGAGCAGTGCGTGATGAGGCACTGGAACTCCTTGGCGATGTCGTTGACGGCGAACCAGTTCTGCATGTACCCGCCGAAGCTCGCCCCGGCGGAACCCATGCGGTCCTTGTCGGCGTAGGGCAGATTCTTGACGAACTCCAACCCTGCGACGAGGTCGCGATAGCACTTGCCGCCCCAGTCGCCGGAGATCTGGTCGACGAATTTCTGGCCGAAGCCGGTGGACCCGCGCGGGTTCGGCAGCGCCACGAGGTAGCCCTGCGCCGCCCAGAGCGTCGGGTTCCAGCGGTAGCTCCAGCCGTCCTCCCACGCCCCCTGCGGGCCGCCGTGGACGAGGTATACGACCGGATACTTCTTCCCGGCGTCGAAGCCCGGCGGCTTGAGGATCCACATCTGCATCTCGCCGTCCTCGACCTTGACCTGCACGCTCTCGGGTTTGGCGCGGTCGAGTTCGCCGAGGAGCTTCTCGTTGAACTTGGTGATCTTCGCTTCGCTCGGTTTGTCGGCGACGGTGTGGTCGGTGGTCCAGACGTCGGCGGGAGCGATCATGGAGACGTGGACGAAGGCCGAGCGCTTGCCGTCGGCGGAGTAGGTCAGGCTGCTGGCGGAACCGAAAGCAAGGTGTTCCTTGGCAATGGTGCCGTTGGCAGTCGGCGGACAGGAAAAGATGAAGCTACGAGCGTTGTCCTCGGCGATGAAGGCGAGTTCGGTGGACGTCTTCCAGGTGAACTCGCCGACGGACAGGTCGCGGTGGGCGGTGACGTTGACCGGCGTCCCCTTCAACTGGCCGTTCGGATCGACGTCGCAGACGAGGATGTCCCACTTGTCGGCCTCATAGCCGGCTTTCTTCTGGCTCCGCCACGCAACCTTCTTGCCATCGGGGGAGAACTGCGGATACGTGTCCGCGGCCAGGTTCTTTTCCGTCAGGCTTTCCCAGTCGGTCGGCTTCCGCCCGCTGCTCGGTCCGCCGTCGTTGTTCGTGATGCGAACGCGGCAGATGTCGTGGTTCGTACTCCAGGCTTCCCCCTTCGCCGGCACGGCCGTGAAGAGCAGGTGCTTGCCGTCCGGGGAGAAGGTGAAGTCGTCGCCGATGCTGAAGGTCGTGCTGGTCGGGTACGCATCCCGGTCGCCGGGGGTCGCGTCGTGGCAGCCCTTGCCGTCGGCATCGATGACGAACAAGTGGTTCCGCTTGTCGCCGACGTAGCTGTCCCAGTGGCGGTAGAAGAGTTTGGTGAAGGTCTTCGCCTTCACCGGGTTCTTTTCGATGGCCTCGTCCTTCTCCTTGTTCTTGGCGTCGCTGTCGGCGAAAGGGAGTTCGCTGAACTCGGGGTAGACGCTGCTCAGGAAGGCGATGTGCGATCCGTCGCGGCTCCAGATGGCGGTGCCGGCACCGGTGCTGATGGTGGTGAGTTGCTTCGCTTCGCCGCCGTTCTTGAGGTCGAGGACGTAGAGCTGGCCGGTGCCGGAGCGGTTGGATTCGAAGAGGATCCTGGTGCCGTCGGGGCTCCAGCGCGGGTGCGTGTCGGCCTTGCCGGAGCTGGTGATTTCGCGGGGCGGCGTCTTGCCATTGGTATCGGCGAGCCAGAGGTGCGTGTGCTTCTTGTTGGCGGCGACGTCGGTGATCTCCGTGACCTGGAAGACGACCTGCCGGCCGTCGGGCGAGATCTGCGGATCGGCGACGCGCTTGAGTTTGAAGAGATCGTCGAGGGTCATCGGCCGCGGCTTCTCGGCGGCGTCGGCGGACACGGTCATGGTCAGGATCGCCAGGAGGAACAGAACGCGCATGGGGACCTCGCAATGCGTTGAGGTTCCGGGAAGCCTATGCGCGGCGCGGCCATCGGCGAGCGGGGCGTTCGATACAACGAAGGAACGAAAGCGAGTCGACCCCCATGCGATTGCCTGTCGTGCGCCTCATCGCCGCCCGCGAACTCCGCGACCTGCTGCGGGACCGGCGGTCCGTGCTGCTCATCGCGCTGATGCCGCTGGTGCTGTATCCATTCTTCGGGTTGGCGGGCGTGTTGTTCGCGACCGCGACGGCGGCGCAGCGCACGGTGGTCGGGATCGTCGGCGCGAACCACCTGCCAGTGGAGCCTGCGCTCCTGACCGGCGGCGCGTTCGCCGAGGATTGGATCGACGACGACCCGGAGGGCGCGTTCGGGCCGATGCTCTCGCGCGCGCTGGACGGGGATCCGGCCATCGCGCTGAAGGAAAAACGCGTCGATGCCGTGCTGACGGTGCCGGCGGGATTCGCCGAGGCGATCGCGAAGACTGCGAAACCCCAACTGACCATCGACTTCCGCGAGGGAGACGAGAAATCCAAGACGGCGTCGCGCCGGCTGCGGGCGATCCTGCGGGCCTGGGAAGCCCAGTTGCGCGAGGAGCGATTCCTTCGCGCGAAGCTGCCGAAGGATTTCGACCAGGTGTTCGAGCTGGTCGATCCGACCACGTCGAAGCCCAAGGAAAAGCTGGCGGCCGACGAAGTGCGCGACATGCTCTCGCGCGTGCTGCCGTTCATCCTGATGATGTGGCTTGCCACCGGCGCGATCCAGCCGGCAGTCGACCTGACCGCCGGCGAGAAGGAACGCGGCACCATGGAAACGCTGCTGATCAGCCCCGCGGAGCGGTCGGAGATCGTGGCTGGGAAATTCGCCGCCGTGACGGTGTACGCGTTCGCGGCGATGGCCTGGAATGCCATCTGGCTCGGAATCGCCTGCGCTGCCGGCGAGGCGGCCATCGGCTACCCGATCGTCAACAAGGCGGGCTTGATCGGCTGCGTCGCGCTCGGGTTTCCGATGGCGATGCTCTTCAGCGCGATCTGCCTGGCACTGGGCGTTTTCGCCCGGAGCACGAAGGAGGGGCAGTACTACCTGATGCCGCTGATCCTGATCCTGATGCCCCTGGCATTCGGCAGCCTGATGCCGGGTCAGGAACTGACGCCGGGGAACGCACTGGTGCCGGTGATGGGGGCGATCATGCTCCAGCAGAAGCTGCTGGCGGTGGCCGATGACCCGGTGTCGGCGGCATCGGTCGCGCTCGTGTTCGCTTCGCTGGCGGTGTCGGTGGCCCTGGCACTCGCGCTGGCGGTGTGGCAGTTCCGGCGCGAGGGGGTGTTGTTCCGCGAGCTTGGTGCCGAGAAGGGCGGACGCCTCGCGAAGCTCTTCGGGCCGTAAGCGAACTCGACGCGATCGTCAGGATCGCGCGATTTTCTGCGCAAGGTTGCCCGGTCTGCGCGGTTTAACTCATGGGGGCCGCGTCGGCTTCCCACCACCGTGGAGGACGCACCATGCTACGCAAGTCCATTCTCGGCGCGCTCGTCGCCGTCGGACTCTTCGCACTCGCCGGGAATACGGCCCAGGCCGACCACTGGCGCCGCGGCCCTGTCGTCTATCGCCCCGTGCCCGTCTACCGACCCGTGGTCCCGGTCGCGCCCGTCTACGCGCTGCCCACCTACGGCTACGGTTTCAACAGCTTCAACAGTTACTACACCACGCCCGGCTTCAGCTTCGGCTACTCCCGCGGCTTCTACGCCCCGTCCTACGGCTGGTCCTACTACGGCCGGCCGGCGGTCTCGTTCGGCTTCACCACGTTCCGCTAAAAGAGTCGGGCACTCGCTCCGCGAGTGCCCCATGGGCGACTGACGATCGGATGGTCACCCGTGGTGTTCGTGGGTCTACGGGGCACTCGCGGAGCGAGTGCCCGACACTTTCGACTCACACCAGCGAATCCAGCTCGTCCACCAACTTTCCGAACTTCCGCAGCGCGGCGTCCACCGGCTCGGGAGTCTCCATGTCCACACCGGCATCCCGTAGCAGGTCCAGCGGATCCTTCGAGCAACCTCCGCTGAGGAAGCGGAGATACGCGTCCAGTTCGGCCTTCCCGCCCTTCGTCACGCGCTCGGCGAGCGCGATCGCGGCCGAGAGACCCGTGGCGTACTTGTAGACGTAGAAGGCCCGGTAGAAGTGCGGGATGCGCAGGCATTCCAGCGACAGCTCGTCGTCGAGCACGAACGCCGGACCGAAGTAGGCTTCCAGCAGTTTGCGATACTCGGCCTTGATTGTCTCCAGCGTGAGCGGTTCGTTCTTCTCGACCAACGCGTGAGTCACCTTCTCGAACTCCGCGAACATCGTCTGCCGGATGATCGTGCGGCGGATGTCGTCGATCTCGCGGTTGATGAAATAGGCCCGTTCGCGGTCGGTCTTCGCGCGCTTCCGCATGGCTTCGCCGAGGAGTTGCTCGTTGAAGGTACTCGCCACCTCCGCGACGAAGATCGTGTAGTTCGCGTACTGGTACGGCTGCTTCTTGCTCAGGAAGCTGTGCATGCTGTGCCCGGCTTCGTGCGCGAGCGTGAAGACGTGGTCCAGCACGTCCGGCTGGTAGTTCATCAGGATGTACGGATCGCTGTCGTAGCAGCCGCTGGAGAACGCGCCGCTGTGCTTGCCCTTGTTCTCGAAGCGGTCGCACCACCGGTTGCGGAGGCCCTTCGCCAGGGCGTTCCCGTAGTCGGCGCCGAGCGGCTTGAGCGAATCGATGACGAGTTCGACGGCGTCGTTCCACTCCGTGCGCGTCTGGAGGTCGCTGAAGATCGGAATGTAGACGTCGTAGAAGTGGATGTCCGGCAGCTTCATCGCGCGCTGGCGGACAGCGTAATACTTGTGGACAGCTGGGAGGTTCGCCCGCACGGCGGATAACAGATTGTCGTAGACGCTCACCGGCACCTTATCCGGGAAGAGCGCCGCCTCGCGAGCGGATGCGTAGTTGCGCACGCGCGCCTGATAGACGTCCTGCTTGACGCTCCCCGACAGCGTGGCCGTCAACGTGTTCGCGTGGGCGGCGAACTGGGCGTAGAACTGGTGGAACGCCGTCTTCCGCACCTCGCGCTTCGGGTTCTCCAGGCAGACCATGAACGAGCTGTGGCTGAGTTCGATCGTCTCACCGGGAGCGATTTCGATGGTGCCGAAGTTCAGGTCGGCGTCGGTGAGCTGGTCGAAGACGTTGCGCGGCGTGCCGTTCACTTCCATCTGCATCGCGAGTAGGCGTTCTTCGGCCGTCGTCAGCGTGTGCGGCTTGTAGCGGACGAGGCGTTCGAGCAGAAGCTTGAAATCGGCGAGTTTCGGCGACGCGAGGTAGGCCTTCAGCGTGTCGTCGGGCAGGGCCAGCAGCTCCGGCCGGAAGAAACTGCCGGCCTCGGCGGCCCGGCTGGCGATGCCGATGTACCGGGCCTTCATCCCCTGATACTTCGAGTTGGCGACGTCTTCCGTTTCTTTCAGGAACGCGTAGGTGCCGAGCTTATCGCCAAGCCGTTCGAGTTCGAGATCGAAGCGGAGGCAATCGGCGACGACGTCGACCGACTCGCCGAGCTTGCCGCGGAAGGCGTCGTAGCCGGGGATGAGCTTTTCCCACGAGGCGAAGGCGGTTTCCCAGGCGTCGTCGTGCGGGAAGAGGGAGCCGAGGTCCCAGGTGTCGGCGACGGCGACTTCGGAGCGGTGCGGCAGGCGTTTGGCGGACATGGAGTGCGCATCCTCGCGGGTGAATCCTTCAGTCTACGATTTCCGTTGTGCGAGTTCGGCCCGCCACTTCGCGTCGGCTTCGGCGAAGCCCCGGCGCGCCAACTCGCCGTGCTTCGGATGGTTCCGGTAATGCTCGAAGCAGGCGCGGGCGAGCAGCCAGTTCTGCTGCTGGACATGGCAGGCGCCGAGGGCCATCCCGGCCGAGACGCCGATGATGTCGGGATCGAAGCCGGGGGAATCGTACCAGCCGGTGCGGCCGATTTCGAGCAGCGCGTCCAGGTGGGCGATGGCTTTCGTGAAGTCGCCGGCGCGATAGCGTTCCTGCGCGGCGGCCCAGAGGACCGGCGGCGTGCGCGCGAACCAGACCGGCACCAGCGCCCGCACGCGATCCAAAGGCAATGATGTGTTCACCTTCGACGGATCGGCATTCAGGAGGTACTCGAAGAGCTGCCCGACGGCGGGGTCCGGCGCGGCGGGCTGCTCCAGGAACGGCACGACGGCCTGCGCCGCCTCCGCGAGGACGGCATGGCCGCGCGGATCGTTCAACCAGAGCAGGTTCCGCCCCAACTCGATCTTCACCGCCAACCGGTCGGGTCGATCGCGCAACTCGGCTTCGAGGAGGCGCACGACCCAGCGCAGCTTGTCCGGCGTCGGCGTGGACAGGTACGCGTGCCGGACGATCGTGGTCGGGAGGGTTTTCACCTGTTGCCCGAATTCGGCGGCCAGTCGACCGAGCGGAGTGGTGAATTGCGGATGAACACGACCCGAATAGCGAACTTCCGGCACCCGGCGGAAGAGACGCTCCTCGAACCCCGAGGTGCCCGCGCCGTCGTCGTCGGGCCGGAGCTTCTGGCGGACGGTCAGCCGGTAGGCGAATGCGGATTCATCGCCGAGGGCGGCGGTCCAACCATCGAAGGATTCGAGTTCCTCGTCGGGATTGAGCCAGAGCACCCACGGGGTTTCAACGCGGTCGAGCACGGCATTGCAGGCGGCGCCGAAGTCGTCGGACCAGGGAGTCACGAGAATATCGGCCCCGGCGGCGCGGGCCAGGGCGACGGTGTCGTCGGTGGAACCGGTGTCGGCGAGGAGGACTCGACCGGCGAGCGGCCGCGCGGAGGCGACGGCGCGGCCAACGGAGGCAGCATGATTCCGCGTGAGAAGGCAAACGGTCACATCCATGAATCGCCTCATTGCCGCGCGGCACAATCGGGAGAACCGGTACAGATTCGGGTTGGGAGCAATCGAAACAACCCGGAGCGCAAGCCCAGTGCGCACGCACGGCCCAATCGTGCGATTTCGCCTGCATTCGCCGGTCTTTTCGGCTTGCTCACATTCACTTTGCGCCTGTAATCTTAGTGAATTGGGGCAATTGCCGCCAAAGCGCCAAACTTTCGCGCCGGTCGGTTCGTCGAATGTCTGGAGCCGGTACGCACCGGGCGGTGCATCGGCCTTCGTTCATTCGTCGCGCGGTCCCATTCAATCACCGCCCAGACAACATTGGGATTACCCGTTATGCCGTCCCAAGATCTCTCCCGTGTGTTTCGCAACTGGGTTCATCGGGTCCGTCGCCCCGGGAAGGCTCGGACGGCGTCCAAACGCAATACGGTCCACCTCCGGTTGGAAGAAGCGGAGCAGCGGCTCGCGCCCGCGGTGCTGCCCCAGCCGATCATCACCAGTCCCGGAACGGCACTGAATGTGATCGCTGGTACTGACACGCCGATCAGCCATTCGCTGCAAGTTGCTGTCGATCCAACCAACGCGCAGCGTCAAGTAGCTTTTGGGGTAAGCGATTTTGGATTGGTCGGCTTTAGCACGACCGATGGTGGATCCACATGGAATCGATTCTTTAACACGACGTCTCCCGGAAGCCGCTTCCGTGATCCGAACGTGGCTGAACCCTCCCCGCCCGGGGCGGTTGAAGGTACCCGATTGGACGCGGTTTCGCCATCAGTGGCGTTCGATCGCGCAGGCAATGTTTACCTTACCCATATTCAGCGAGCGAGTTCAGCGGCTGTCAACGGCACTGGTGTGGGATCCGGCGTTGTTCTGTTCGACGCCTTTTCGTTCAACGGTCCGACGCCGATCGCCTTCGAATCCAGCCGGATCTTGTACCGTTGGGGCCCGAACGATGATGCGGCATTCAATCCCGTTGTCGCCGTCAACAACAACGTCGGTTTCACCGATCCTTTCAGTGGTTTGATCCGGAGCGACATCACGTCCGGGCACTCCGTCTATGTTGCTTGGAACACGAATGGAGCCGCCGGACAGGAATCCGGATCCGGATCTAATCCAAACGTGGTTTTCGTTTCCGGATATGTAACTCCCAACGACAAAGCCGCCATTACAGGTGTCCCCGCGACTACCGGTTCGTTCACAACCCCGATCCGGGTTTCGGATTCCTACGATTCTGGTGGTGTTCGTGGGGCAGCCCCGCAGATTGTCTTCGCCCAGCCGCCGATTGAGAACGCAGGCGTTTCCCGCCCGTCGAATTTGAACATCTTCTATGCACAGGCCAACGGCGCTAACATCTTGCGTGATGAAACCACACCGACTCTTGTTGGCGGCCCCACGCTGCTGCCATATTACGGCTTGACTGTGACCGGCAATAAAGGCCCAATCTCCAACGGATCGGCTGCCGACAAGACTGCCACCACCAATTTCACGGCAAACGTAACATTCCCTGCCAACTTGGACCCGAATGATAAGGTGACGGATCTCAATGTTCGCCTTGTGATCGCGCACCCGAACGTCGATCAAATGCGAGTCCGTCTGACAAGCCCTTCCAACGATCAGATCACGTTGATCGGCCTGCGGACGTTGCCCGATGGAACCACGGCTCCTAACTACGGCAACGGACTCGGACAGGGGCTACCCGCTGGAGCGAACGTCGGCATACAAAACGGAATCCAAGGGGCTGCGACGTTCGACGACGAAGCCGTTCGAGGTGCCAATGACAATCAATCCGATGCGCCGTACATCGGCTTTTTCCGTCCCGAACGCACCGGCACCATCAACACTCTTGCCAGCCTGTTGAATAACGAATCCTTGGCAACATTGACCGGTAATTGGACTCTCGAGATTTTCGACTCTCGAGGCGATACCAATCCTGTCACACAGAACCTGATTACCTTCGAACTCCAATTCACGCTCGGCCTATCGGACGGGATGGGAGCAAATAAGGCGGTTGTCACTAATTCAACAACCCGCGGATTCGCCGATGTCTTTACACCTGCCGACGGTACCTCGACCATCGGCATCGGAGGTTATTCCGTCGCCGTCGATACCACGCCCGTGGCCCAAGACGGAACCGGCACGCCCCTATTCAATAATCCCAGCGGATCCATCTATCTCGCCTACACCAGCGGCACCGATATCAAACTTTCTCGACTCGCACCCGGAAGCACGACATTTACCCCCGGCATCCGTGTCAACGACGACTCGAAGACCGATCATTACACGGAAGGTGATCGTACCCAGTTTCTGCCTACCGTCGCGGTAGACAATAAGACCGGCACTCTTGCCGTCACTTGGTTTGACGGCCGGCTCGACGCCTCGAAGGCGCGCCTCGCGAACTACCTCGTCACGAGCATCGACGGGGGCCAGACCTTCAGTTCCCAAACCACCCGCTACGTCAACGAGGAAAAATCGCAATCGGGCCGGGTCGACCAGCAGCCGTTCCTAAATCAACCGCGATTCGCGCTAGACGCGATCACACTGGATGCGTTCACCGTCGAACCGCTGCCGAACAACATGGCCGCTGCCACGGCGCCACAGGGATTCGGCACACGGCAGAATCTTTTCTTCGACGCCGGTCGCATCTGGTCATACTGGACCGGCAACCTGAACGCGACTGGCTCCACCGCCCTGCGCGCGACGGCCACGGTCGCCGCCGGCCCGCGCATCGTCGACATCGACCAGGGCACCGTCACCGGGGCGTCCATCTCCGGCTCGAAGTCCTACAACGGACTCGCCGCGGACGGTTCGCCCATCCTCTCGCACATCCGCGTCGTGTTCGACCGCCCCGTCAATCCGACGACCTTCACGGCCTCGGACGTGGTCATCACCTACAACGCGCCGAACGGATCGAAGAGCATCGTGCCCGCCGGCGCGCCGCTGGCCACCGATACGAACAACACGACGTTCCTGATCCCGCTCGCGACACCGACCACGCAAGTCGGCTCTTACAGCATCGTCATCGGATCCGGGATTGCCGATTTCGTCGTGCAGGCCTCCGCGGTTATTACCCCGCTCGCCCCGCTGCCGACCTTTAACTCCACCGATACGCCGTTGGCGCTGCCGGACTTCGACATCCTCAACAACGTGCCGACCACCACGACGTCCACGCTCGCCTTGCCGGCCCTGCCGATCGGCCAGGTGATCGCCGACCTGAACGTGACGCTGAACATCCAGCACACCTTCGTCGGTGATCTCACGATCGTGCTCGTCTCGCCGAACGGCACCCGTGTCACACTCTTCGACCAGCGCGGCGGCGGCGACGACGATTTCATCGCCACCGTGTTCGACGATCAGGCCATCAACTCCATCACCACCGGCATCGCTCCGTTCACAGGCAGCTTCCGCCCCGAACAGGGTCTGTCCGCCTTCCGCGCCCAGAACACGCTCGGCAACTGGGTGCTTGAGATCACCGACAACGCCGGCCAAGACTTCGGCACCCTCTTCAACTGGTCGCTTGACATCACGCCCGGCACCATCACCGGCACCACGGTCGTCGGCAACGCACTCGACCAGAACGCTAACGCCATCGCTGGCGAACTCGCCGACGGCTTCGCGTCGCCGCGGCTCAACGGCGTTTCCATCGCCACCGCGCCGATCATCCTCCCCGGTCCGTTCTTCGTCGCCGCGAACGTCCCCGGCTCGCCGGCCGGCTCCGCCCCGCACGGCCAAGGCGACTCGCTCTACCTCAACAGCGGCGCCAACGCCATCGACGTCCGCTTCGACCGCGACATCAACCCCGCGAGCTTCACGCCCGCCAGCATCCTGCGCATGACCGGCCCGTACGGCCCGGTCAACGGCCCCTTCACCGTCACGCCGACCGGACCGCGCACCTTCCGCGTCGGCTTCCCGGCGCAGATCGTCGACGGCCCCTACAGCATCGAATTCGCGCCCACGATTACGTCCGTCTCGGGATTCGGTCTCGACCAGAGCAAGAACGCCGCCCAGAGCCTCACGCTCGGCAGCGATCCGCTCGCTACCACCGTCGCCAGCGCCAGCTACAACAGCAACCCCGGCGCCATCACGATTCCGGCGAATTCCACCGTCGCGATGGACCTCAACGTCCCGGACCTGTTCCAGATCTTCCAGAACCCGGCGATCTCGAACCTGCGGATCTCGACGCGGATCAACATCACCCACGGCAACGTGCCCGACCTGCAGGCCGATCTCGTCGCGCCGGACGGCACGCGGGTGCGGCTGTTCACGGGCGTCGGCACCGTCGGCCAACCGCCCCGTGCGAACTTCAACAACACGATCTTCCAGGACAACGGCCTCACGAACATCCAGCTCGGCGCCGCGCCGTTCGACGTCGGCACCTACATCCCGCAGCTCCCGCTGGGCGCGCTGGTCAACCGCCCCTCGCAGGGCACCTGGCGGCTGGAAGTCACCAACAACGGTCTGGTGACCGGCAGCATCAACAACTTCTCGCTCACGCTCCCGTTCGCCGTCACCGGCAGCGGCCTGCAGGAGCCGGTCGGCGACCGCTTCCAGGTCGGCTTCCGCCTCTTCACGCAAGACCCGACGAACAAAGCCACGCAGACGCAGTGGACCCCCGTCGGCCCCGCGATAATTGGAGATGCGCTGAGTGGTCACGAAGGCCGCACCAGCGCCGTCGTCGTCGATCCCTCCGACCCGTCGGGCAACACGGTGTACGTCGGCAGCGCCAGTGGCGGCGTGTACAAGACCACGAACTTCCTGACGCTCGATGCGGTCGGCCCGAACTGGATCCCGCTGACCGACTTCGGCCCGACGACGTCCTTGAACATTGGCAGCATCGCCGTCTTCCCGCGCAACAACGACCCTAACCAGACGATCGTGTTCGCCCTCACCGGTGAAGGGAACGTCGGATCCGGCGGCGTGGGCGTGCTGCGCTCGATGGACGGCGGGCGCTCTTGGAAGGTGCTGGACAGCACGAACAACGCCGATGCGAACGGCGTGATCCTGCCGATCGACTATCCGGGCCGCAACCGCGCCTTCGTGGGTGCGACGGGCTTCAAGATCATCGTCGACCCGAACCTGTCGCCGACGGGCGAAGTGCTGGTCTACATGGCGATCAGCGGCGGTTCGGCGCCGGGCGTGTACCGCAGCATCAATACGGGTCGGAGTTGGACGCGGATCCAGGCCGGCAACGCGACGGACGTGGCGCTCGCGCTCGGCAGCATTCCGCGTGGCGGGGCAAGCAAGAACGCGGAAGTCCTGTATGCCGGCATCCCCGGTCAGGGCGTCGTGTTCACGTCGTCGGCACCTGCGGCGGGAAGCATGACGCCACTGGGCGGGAATCAGGGGAATCAAAACCGACGGACCGTTGATAATGGTGTTGAACTGGAAGTATTGGTCAACGGCAGCTCGTCACCGAATGGCGGCGCGGGTGGGCGGATCGCGCTGGCGGTACCGGCGTTCGAAGATACGGATTTGGAGAACTCGTTTTATCAGGGCTGGCTTTACGCGTTCGTCTCCAACGCCTCCGGTACGCTCGAAGGCTTTTACATGACAAAGGACTTCGGGCGGAACTGGACACGCGTGAACCTGCCGATGTTCCAGCCGGGTCTGCCGGGGAATAAGCAAGGCTTCGGAACCAATAACGAAACCCGAACGCAGGTGGATCCATTCTCTTTACTTCCGACTGGAGGTGGGCAAGGAACTTATGACATCTCGATTACGGTCAACCCACTTGATCCTTACATAGTCTACCTTGCAGGTTTAGGTACTCAAGGTCCCACCCGATTGGGTAGTATCCGCGTTGACCTGCATACGCTTTCGGACGCCCACGCATTGCGGTACGGTGATTCCAGCGATGCGGGCGGCGGCGTCACCCAGGCACTTTCCAAGACGGGCGGCGCCGTGCCATTCTCGGGCGGCGGCGTGACCACCGGGCTTGTCAGTTTCGGCGGGCTGAGCGGCGAATTCTTCAATCTCACGCGTGACCCCGCGAACCCCTTCCAGACCGACTCGAGCCTCTTCATCAACAGCACACGCAACTTCGTCAACGACGGCGCGGACGTCAAATATCGCTCATTCTTCAACCCGCTCGCTGGCACTGCCGACATCCACCAGATCATCTCCTACATCGATCCGGTGACACGCAAGAACCGGCTGATCTACCTCGGCGACCAAGCGATCGGTTCGGGCGTCGACTTCGGTGACGGCCTCGACACTCTTGTCGGGAACCTCGGCTTCACGCGGCTGCCTTCCCCGAACCGCACCGGAAACATGCAGGTGACGCAGTTCTACGA
>JAHBXO010000051.1 GCA_019636445.1 Gemmataceae bacterium
CAATAATCTATATATGCACGATGCCGACGCGGGAGAAGATTTCGGTGGCGCAGTATATAATTCCGGAAACTTAGGAATATATAACTGTACTTTCGTCAATAATCAGTCCGGCAAAGGCGGCGCGATCTACAATGCCGGCGATTCATTCATGACGATTGGCGAATGCTCTTTCTCATCTAATCACACTAGCAATGAAGGCGGCGCAATCTCGACGGCAACGGATGCAACGATCAATATCTACTACTCGTCTTTCTACAACAATTGGAGTGTCAAAGGCGGGGCACTCGCGTCGAATGGAGCCGATACGCACATCGAATACTGTACATTTCAAGATAACTATTCGGTGACTGGCGGCGCCGTATACATGTCGAGCGGCGAACTTGAGGCCCTGGGTTCGCAGTTCACTAGCAATACGGCGAGTGAGCTCGGCGGAGCCATTTATTGCACATTGGGATTTGTCGTAATCAACGAAACGAATTTTAATAGCAACATCGCCGGCATAGACGGCGGCGCAATCCGCAACGTGAACGGCGAATTTCACCTCGACACTTGCAAATTCACCGGCAATTCCGCCGCCAAATCAGGGCATTGCATTGCGAACTCTGGCATTCAGAATGTTTCAGTATGGCTATTCATGAGTAACTGTACGCTTCAAGGCAATCTCGCGAACGACGTTACCTTCTAATTAATTTATGTGAATTTCACTACCGGATTGGGGGTGACAATATGTTTACTTGCGCGACATTCGCTGTGTTGATATCCGTAGTCGCATCGTTACCGGTCGTAGAATATGACCCCTTGATCGAGCGGCAAGAATTCGCCGCAGTGCGAAAGTTGTTGAATTCGAGGGCAGGTCGAGATGCCGAGGAGGCCGTCAAGACGATTGCCGGCAGCCCACTCGATTATGAATACCTTCGGCAGAATCCGGGATTGCGAAAGGAGGTCGGTTCCGCAGCCCTTGCGTCGATTCAATCTCAACGCGATCGCAATCTGCAGCTCGCACGACGCCCATCGGTCGCCGAGTGGACTCGGTCTTCGCGCGTCGACACGATCGTGGAGTTGACCGGTTTCGGCTTGACGGATCGCGATTCCCGAACCGTGGTCCAGGCACTTCTTGAAATCATGACCGCAGTCCCGGAATCGGCGCGCGCGGTCGAGCGGCTCCACGGTTACGATAGCAAATCGCTCGTGCACAGTTTTGCACCGGGCGGATTGAATGCACCATCCCGATTTCGAGGTGCGGATTTCGGTCCAATCAATAATTACGTCCATAACAACGATTACCAGATCGTTCTCGCCGATGAAATCCGTTTTTCAAAACTCCTCAGAACTTACTCGTTGATTTCCGCCCGAAAGTCGATCTTGGACTCCGCTCCCACTACGGCGGAGTGGTTCAGAACGGCCCTCTTCGCAAACGAGCCGGTCCAGAATGTGAGGTGGGGAATGATCCATAACTGTCTCATCGTCATTGATGGTTCCATCGAACTCGGCGTGCACGATTTCAGCATCGTCAATTCGATCGTCATTGTCAACGGTCGACTGGCCGCCAGCAAGGATAATCGCGTCTCGATCGGCGGCAGCTACATCTGGGCTCGGGAGGGGATCGATCTTCCCGACAAATTCTACACCAATAGCTCGTTCGCCAGCGGTGGTGCGATCAAGGGTCCAAAGACCGACATCTACAAAGACTTGTACCGCACGCCGCTCCGACCCAATCTCAGAGCCGAGCCGCTCGGGTTCAAGTTCTTCGAACTCGCCGATGTCGGCGTGAGCGCCAAGGTCCACGCGCGGGGAGCGGAAATAACGTCCCTGGGACTTCTCTCGCCTTATCGGCTCTATGGCCTTCGCGTGGGGGATATCGTCACCAAGGTCGATGACACCACTATCGACTCTCTTGATCGGCTCCGTAGGGCGACGCGTACGGCCTTCGTCCGGGAAGCCGGCACGTTTCACTTGATCCGAGAAGGAAAGCCGATCACGCGGATCGTTTCGTTCGAAGGGGTTCGCCTTCCGTAGGCCCAGTCTCAATCCGGCCCGCGGACCAGCGGCACGACCTGCTCCTGCCAGAAGCGGCGGAGCTTTTCGTGCGTCTGCTCGCTGAGCGGGCGCATCGTGCTCGGCATCGCGTTCGCCTGGGCCTGCTTCGCGTTCCGCGCGCCGGGGATCACGGTCGTCACGGCGGGGAAATCCAGGATCCAGCGCAGAGCCAGTTGGGGCATGATGTAGCCTTCCGGCACCAGCGACCGCAGTTTGTCCACGATCTCCAGGCCGTTCTCCCAGCCCAGACCCGCGAACGTCTCGCCGACGTTGAACTTCTCGCCGTTGCGGTTGTAGCTGCGGTGGTCCGTCGGTGCGAACTTCGTGGAATGCGAATAGGTGCCCGTGAGCAACCCCGACGCGAGCGGGAGGCGCACGATGATGGCGACGCCCTTCTTCTGGGCTTCGTCGAAGATCGCGGTGATGGGCGTCTGCCGAAAGACGTTGAAGATGATCTGGAGGCTGGCGAGGCCGGGTTGGGCGAGGCACGCCTTCGCCTCCGCCGTTGATTCGACGCTGGCGCCGAACCGCTTGATCTTCCCCTCGTCTTTCAGTTGTCGGAGGGTTTCGAAGACTTCGCCGCGTTCGAGTTCGGCGAGGGGGACGCAGTGGAGTTGCGTGAGGTCGAGGGCGTCGACGCCGAGGCGTTTGAGCGATTCCTCGGTGAAGCGGCGGAGGTGTTCGGGCCGGCAGTTGTCGGGCAGGCCGGGCTGGGGCCAGCGGCCGAGTTTGGTGGCGATGAAGACGTTCTTGGGTCGTGCGTCCTTCACGAACTTGGCGACGAGCGATTCGCTGCGGCCAAGTCCATAGATGTCGGCGGTGTCGAAGAAGGTGACGCCGGCGTCGGCGGCGGCCTGAAGGGTGGCGAGGGCGTCGGCATCGGAGACGCTGCCCCACTGGTCGCCGCCGATCTGCCAGCAGCCGAGGCCGATCTCCGAGACGCGCGTTGGATCGCCGCCGAAGGTCCGGGTATTCATGGTTCGCTCCGAGGGGGAGGATTGTTCTATTCGTTCCCGGCCGCGCGGTGTCCGGCTTTCGATGCGGGGCTACAATCGCCCCACGACCTCCCACCCCGCAGGACCGTTCGCATGCGCCTCCTCTCCCTGCTCGCGATCCTCGGTCTCGCCGCCACGGCACCGGCCCAGGACGCCCCGCCCAAGGGCGACGTTACGAAATACTCGTTCGAAGCCAGCAAGATCTTCCCCGGCACCTATCGCGACTACTGGGTGTACGTGCCGAAGCAGTATGACGGAAAGACGCCGGCGTGCGTTTACGTGAACCAGGACGGCGTGCAGTACAACGCGCCGGCGGTCTTCGACAAGCTCATCCACGAGAAGAAGATGCCGGTGACGATCGGCGTATTCGTCATGCACGGGAAGGTGAAGGCGACGAACCCCGACGCGGCGCTTGACCGGTTCAACCGCAGCTTCGAATACGACGGCCTGGGCGACGCCTACGCCCGCTTCCTGTTGGACGAACTGCTGCCGGACGTGGAAAAGAAGACCGCGCCCGACGGCCGGAAACTCGTCCTCTCGAAGCGCGGCAACGACCGCGCCATCGGCGGCGCGAGCAGCGGCGCGATCTGCGCCTTCACCGCCGCGTGGGAACGGCCGGACGCCTTCACCCGTGTCTTCAGCGCCATCGGCACCTACGTTGGCCTGCGCGGCGGCCACAACTACCCCACGCTCATCCGCAAGACCGAACCAAAGCCGATTCGCGTCTTCCTCGAAGACGGCGAGAATGACAACAACGCCTGGGGCGGCGACTGGTGGATGGCGAATCAGGAGATGGAGCGTGCTTTGACGTTCGCGGGGTACGAAGTGGCGCACGAGTGGGGCAAGGGCGGGCACAACGCGCAGGCCGCCACGAAGATCTTTCCGCAGGCGATGGAATGGCTGTGGAAGGGCTATCCGGAACCGGTCAAGGCCGGCAAGGGATCGCCCCAGATGCAGAACCTGCTCATCGAGGGGGAAGGCTGGAAGGACATCGGCGGGAAATACCAGTTCACGGAAGGGCCGATCGCGAACGCGAAAGGCGAACTGTTCTTCACCGACGTGCCGCAGGGGAAGACGTACAAGGTCGGCCTCGACGGCAAGGTGGAGTTGGCGAACGCCGACAACGGCAAGGCGAGCGGCCTCGCGTTCGGCCCCGACGGCACGCTCTTCGCCGTCGGCGTCGGCCTGAACCCGATGGTGAAGTACGACGGCGACAAACGCACCACCATCGCCGAGAACGTCTTCGGCAACGACTTCGTCGCGCTCCACAACGGCCGGTTCTACGCCACCGCACCGAACGGCGCGAACCTGCCGCAGAGCAAGCTCCTGCTCGTCACTTTGAAGGGCGACACGCAGGTGGTCGACACCGGCATCCGTTACCCGAACGGGATCACGGTGTCGCCGGACCAGTCGCTGCTCTACGTCGCCGAGAGCCGCACGCACTGGGTCTACAGCTTCCAGATTCAGCCGGACGGGAGCCTGAAGCACAAGCAGAAGTACTTCCACCTGCACGTGCCGGACACGGCCGACGAGGCCAGCGCCGACGGCTTGAAGTGCGACCGGAACGGCACGTTGTACGTGGCCACGCGGATGGGCGTGCAGTTCTGCGATCAGGCCGGGCGCGTGAACGGAATCATCCCGACTCCGAACGGCAAATGCGCGAACATCGCCTTCGGCGGAAAGGACTTCGATATCCTGTACGCGACCTGCGGCGAGAAGGTGTACGCGCGGAAGGTGAAGGCGAAGGGCGCGAACACGTTCGCGCCGCCGATCGTGCCGAAGGCGCCGAGGCTGTAATGTTCGTGGAGTGCCCGCGGACGTTCGTCCGCGGGCTTCGCCCGGAGCTTTCGATGTTCGTTTCCCTAATCGCGTTGATTCTCGCCCAGCCTCCGGCGGCACCCGCGTTCACCACCGTCACCGCGACCGAGTCGAAATCCGGCCCGTGGCGACCGCTGGACAAGGCAGCGCTCGCGAACCTCGTGTCGATCCGCCGCGCCGGCCCCCTCCCCGCGTGGCCGCGCACGGCAGGCGCGATCCTCGTCAACGGCGACCGCATCCCCGGCGAGTTCCTCCTCGGCGACGATACCGCCGTCTTCCTCCAGTCGAAATGGAACCCGAAGGGTCTGCGCGTGCCGCTGCCGGCGATCCGCGTCCTCTGGATCGCGGCCCCGCCGGCGACCGCGCCCGAGTTCCCCGACCGCTACGCCTGGCTGGAGGCCGACCGCAAAACCGACGTGGTGCTCCTGCGCAACGGCGACACCGTCGCGGGCGACATCGTGGAGTTCACATCGAACGGTCAACTGCGAATCAAGAAGACGTCCGACGGATCCACGGCCACGTTGGAACCGGGCGCGATGGCCGCCGTCGCGTTCAATCCCGCGCTCGGCGCGGTGCGCAAGGTGAAGGGACCGATCGCGCACCTCGTGCTCGCCGACGGGACACGACTCACCGTGGTCAACCCGACCGCGGATGCGACGACCGTGAAAGGTGCGGCCCTCTTCGGCACGGCCGTCGAAGTTCCAGTCAACGACCTCGTGTCTTTGGACGTGCTCCAGGGGAAGGCTACGCCGCTCGCGGACTTGAAGCCCAAGGTGGAACGGGTGGAACCCTTCAACGACCTCGCGTGGCCGTGGCAGGCGAACCGGACGGTTAAGCACCGACCGATCCAACTGCAAAACAAGCTCGGGGTTTCCACGTTCGACCGCGGCCTCGGCACGCATCCGAAGACGACGTTGACCTACGCGCTCAACGGCAAGTACCGCACCTTCACGGCGACCGTGGGGCTGGACGCCGCCACGGGCCGCCGCGGACAGGCCGCCGTCTCGATTTTCGTGGATGGCAAACTTCAACCGATCCCGGAACTGTCGACGCTTGCGGCGGGGAACGAATCGGTGGCGGTGCGGGTCGAGGTCGCGAAGGCGAACGAGTTGACGCTCGTCGTGGACTTCGGACCCCGGGGCGATATCCAGGCCGACGTGAACTGGGCCGATGCGATGCTCATCGGCCCGTGACAAACCGTCCTACTCATTACTTGATGGGCAACTCGTACACGATCGTGCCCAGGACCGCGCCTTCCTCCACGCCGTGGCACTTCGCGCAGCTCTTCAGCACGGCCGGCACCAGGGTCGCGGTGCGCAGCACCGGCTTGCCGTCGACCTCGCCGATCTCCTCCAGCGTCTTCTTCCCGTCCTTCATCGCCTTCACCGCCTTCTTCTCGAAGTCGGTCTTCGCCACGTTCTCGTCGTTCTTCGGGTCGCCACTGGCGTCCACGAGGCGGGCGTTGTGCCAGCCCTTCTTCTTCATCGCGTCGAAGACCGCCTTGGCCGCGAGCGCCGCGGGCTTGTCCGCCTGCTGGTTCACATAGAGCTGCGTGATGCCGACGACGGCAGTCTTGTAAAGGTCGTCCAGCATTGTGATCTGCTCGCGCGTCCGTTCGACGGCCGCCTTGTCCGGTGCTTTCTTGTCCGCCGCCGTCATGGGCGCCGTCGTGTGCAGGGTCACGGTGGCCGCGAGGGCGGCCGTGCCGGCGAGGCCGAGCGCGATGCGTCGCAGAATGGTCATGGTTCACCCGAAGGGAGAGGAAAATGGGAACGGGGGTAGTGTAACCTCCGAAAATTGGATGTCAATATCCGAAATTGAAATTCACCCTCGATCCGCCTGTCGTGGCGGCGTCCGCTGCTCCCGGAAACGGTACTGCGTCCCCGAGACGATCTGCGGGCTGATCCATGCCATCAGCCGTTTCGTCTCGTCGCCGATCGCGAATGGCGTCCCGTCGATCTGCGTGACCGGTACGATGCCGACGTTGCTGTTGGTCAGGAACACTTCGCTGGCTTCCTTCAACGCATCGTACGGAATCACACGCTCGCGCATCGGCAGCGGGGACTGGTTCAAGAGAAACTGGCGTACCGTCCCCGGCAGCAATCCCCCGTCGGCGGTCGGCGTGAACCAGCCATCGGCGAGGCGGACGAAGATGTTGGCGTGCGACGACTCCTGGACGTTGCCCGCTTCGTCCAGCAGGAGCGCCGTGTCGAAGCCCGACTGATACGCGAGCTGGCCGATCTGCAACCGCGTCGCGTACTGGAAGGTCTTGAGGGTCAGCGTCGCCTGCCCCTTCGTCACCGGGTTGCGGAACGATTGCAGCCGCAGCGACTCCGGCGCGACCGGTTGCACGGCCGCGCTCATCCACACCAAGCCTGTCCGACCCGGTCGGCCGGCGGTCGCGTTCAGCCGCACGATCACGTCCTGCGACGTCAGTGAGCGGACGTAGTCGCGCACGGTCTTCTCGTCGGGGAGTCGCTCCGGTGCGAGGTCGATGCCCAGGATGTCGGCGGATTTCTTGATCCGGTCGAGGTGGAACGCCCAGAGCCACGGGGTGCCGTTGATGGTCTTCGTCGATTCCCAGACGCCGCGTCCGAAGAGCAGGCCGGCGTCGAGCGGATCGATCTGGAAGCGATCGATCGGCACGATCTTGCCGTCGACCCAGAGCAGCCAGCAGACGCGGACGAATTCCTGGAGGATGTTCGTCGGGAGTTGTTCGGGCACGTTCAGGCCGCGATCCTTCAGCACCGCGACGGGATCGCGGCGGATCAGTTCCCGCAGTTCCGGGTTGGCCCAGGCCAGGTCATCGGTCGGCGACATCGAGCGATCCTTGCGGGGTAGCGGCGGTCGAATCCTTCTTCTCGTCGGGGGTCAGCATCGCGTGGAGCAGCAACACCCCGGCGCCGACGACGAGTCCACAGTCGGCCACGTTGAAGACGGGGAATTCGAACCAGTAGAAGTGCAGGAAATCACGGACTCCGCCGAAGACGATGCGGTCGTAGAAGTTGCCGAGGGTGCCGGCGGTGATCAACCCGAGCGCGACACACAGCCAGCGGTCGTGGCGGGCGGCGCCGCGGAGGACCCAGACCGCGATGCCGAGGGCGGCGAGGGCGCAGACGCCAGCGAAGATCCCGTTCGCCACGCCTTTATGTTGCTTGCCGAATCCGAAGAGCGCGCCGTGGTTCACGTGCGGCATCACGGGCGCGCTCCAGGTCTGGAGCGGGTTTCGGATTTCGCAATCGCAGGGCGGCGTGCCGGGGTCGAATTCGGCGGTGAACTTGAACCAGCCGGGGATCAGGTCGTA
Organism: Gemmataceae bacterium; assembly: GCA_019636445.1. GTDB lineage: Bacteria > Planctomycetota > Planctomycetia > Gemmatales > Gemmataceae > Limnoglobus. The sequence goes on from JAHBXO010000051.1 coordinate 8,155, forward strand.
TTCGCCATGGACGACGGTGGCACCGTTGGAGAAGGCGCGGAAGGCACCGCGTTCGCCCGGTTCGCCGCCGTTGTGGAGCCAGCGGAACATGCCGTACTTGGTTCCGAGGTCCAGCGCGAGGCCGAGCACGGCCAACGAGACGTAGATCCAGCGGTAGGAGCGGGAAGCCGCTTGCATCGGCAGACCTCGAACGACGAAACCAACCCGGCCATTCTATCCATCGCTATATCTCCGCGTGCGCCGTCCTACAACCCCGACCGATTGCGCGATTGGGGCAATCTGTACGCGATGAAGGGGATCGCGCAAGGTGCCCCGCGCGCCGTCCGCGCGGTTCGTCCCGGCCGGACTTGACCGATTCGCCCGCTCTCGGAATGATGCACGATTGAACTTTGCTCCGAGGCCGATCCATGAAGGCCCGCTGGTTCCCGTTGCTGGGCGCGCTCGTATTCGCATCGACCGGCTGCCGCGTCTTCGAGAAGTGGCAGCGGGAGCGCGATCGTCCGTCGGCGAATCCGGCCTCGCGGCCGAAGGACCCCGACTGGCTCCGGGACCGGAACCGCAACTCCGATTCCCCCTACGAACTGCCGCGCGACCGTGCGCCCAAGCGTGAACCGGGCAACCTGCTGGACCCGCCGAACGTGCCGTCGTCGAGTGTGCGCACTCCCTCGGCTGGCACGTGGGCGGACCCCGCCTCGAAGAACTTCGACGTGCGCGGCGCGGCGGAGCGGATCCTCGCGGGCCGCGTCGAGACGCCGGATGGACAGGTCGTCGAAAACGCCTTCGTCGCCCTCGAACACGCCGATCCGACCAAGAATGCGCCGGGCGCGCAGGTCGGCGTGCAGACCGATCGTAACGGCACCTTCCTCATCCAGGGATTGAAATCCGGCGACACTTACCTGCTCACCGCCAGCGTCCGCGGCTGGGTCGGCAAGCAGTACGTCACGGTGCCGAACCAGCGCGTGCGCATCGTGCTCCGCGACGACTTCGCCGTTCCGCCCCAAGGAGCCGGCTCCGCCGGCGACCTCCCCGGCACGCCCTCGATTCCTCCACCGGGCAACGTCACGGCTCCGCCCCTGTTCGATACGCCCCGCGGCGAGGTGCTGCCGTACCCGAACGCCAACGATGGCAACTTCACGCCCATCACCCCGGCACGCCCCGACCTGATCGCGCCCGGCCCGCAGCCCGGCTTCCGCTCGATCGCCCCGCCGGCCGCCATCCCCGGACCCTCCGTGCCGCCGATTCAACCGCCCCCCGCCGGCGGTTCCACCTCCAAGTCACCCGATCGCCGCTCCGACCTCCGGCTCCTGGACCGCGACGGTCGCGACCGCGCCATCCCCTCCGGACGACGCGACGACCTCGTTCTCCTCAACTTCTCCTCCACCAACTGCGTCCACTGTGTGAAGGCGATCCCGACCCTCGCGCGCCTGCACGACGACTACCGCGGCCTCGAAGTCCTCACCGTGCTCTGCGACGAAGGCAGCACCAACGAACGGCTCCGCGCCGCCGAACGCTACCGGTCGAAACACAAACTCGCCTACGATGTCGCCGTCGAAGCCAAGGCGGGCGAGATCCAGACCGCGTACCACGTTGAAGGTTATCCGTCGCTCGTCCTCGTCGACGGGACGGGGCGCACCCTCTGGGAAGGCCACCCGAAGGAATCGAGCCGCCTTGAACGGATCCTCCGCGACCGGCTCGCCAATCGCTGAGCGAGCATTTTGTAGGTCGGGCCGAGTCTTCGAGGCCCGACACATACGACATTGGCCAGGGTTTCGGGCCTCCCAATGCCTCGGCCCGACCTACAGTTCTGCTGAGCGCGGTTCGTGCGCCTAGAATGGACTGTCGCCGCGGAGGTTCCCATGGCCCGCTCGTCGTTTCTCTTCCTCGCGCTGTTCGTTTCCCCGGCCTTCGCTGCCGAACCGGTCGCGATCCAGCGCGATATCCAGTACGCCGTCCACGACGGCGAAAAAATGCTGCTGGACATCGCCCGACCCACGACTCCGGGGCCGCACCCCGCCGTCGTCTGCCTGCATGGCGGAGCCTGGAAGTTCGGCAAGAAAGACCATCTCTCCAAGACCTCCCGCTACCTCGATGTCGAGTTCGGAACCGGCAAGAAAAGCCTGGTCGAATGGCTGGCCGGCGAAGGCTACGTGGCGGTATCGGTCGGCTATCGGCTGATGCCCAAACACAAGTTCCCCGCCCCCGTCGAGGACGCCAAGACCGCGATCCGGTTTCTCCGCGCGAACGCAGCCCGCTTCGACCTCGACCCGGACCGCATCGGCACCATCGGCTATTCGGCCGGCGGGCACATCGCCGCACTCGTCGGCACCACGACCACCGAAGCCGGATTCGAAGGCACGCTCTACCGCGAGCAATCGAGCCGCGTGAATTGCGTCGTGGATTTCTTCGGCCCGACGGACCTCACGCTCTATACCGAAGCCGAGGGGGTTGAAGCCGCCATCTTCAAGCCCCTGCTCGGCGCCCGCTACCGCGAAAACCCGGAAATCTACCGGAAGGCCTCGCCGATCGAACACGTGACGAAGGACGCCCCGCCGTTCCTGATCCTTCACGGCACGGCCGACATCCTCGTGCCGATCATCCATTCGGAGCGCTTCCACAAGAAACTCGTGGATGCCGGCGCGAAGAGCGAACTGACGACCCTTCCCGGCGAAGGCCACGGCTGGACGGGTGCCGTCGCCGTGAAGACAATGGGCCTCGTCACGAAGTTCCTCGAAACGAACTTGAAGGGGAAGCGATGACCGCGAGCCTCGCCAAGCCGCCGGCCGCTTGGAGGTTTTTCTCCCTCCCCCTTCCAGGGGGGAGGGGAAAAGAGGGTGGAACGCCAACCACCGCGCGCTTCGCCTTCTTCGTTTTCATCGCCACCTTTGTGCTGATCATCTCCCACGGTTGCCACGGCGACGACATCGACACCGAACCCGCCGTTGCGCCGCCGTTACACGCCGAACGGGAATAACGGCCTCGATCGGGTATCCTTGAGACATCCTCTCTCTCGGAGCCTTTCCATGAGATCCACCCTCTTCGTGCTCGGCCTCGTGGCCGTGGCGATGATTCCCTCACGACCCGCCGACGGCTGCGCGATCCCCTGGCGGCACGGCGAATCCGTGAACGTCGCCTCCGAAGATGCGCTCATCGTCTGGGACGAAGCGACCAAGACCGAGCACTTCATCCGCCGGGCAAACTTCCAGACGACCGCGAAGGACTTCGGCTTCCTCGTGCCGACGCCGACGCAGCCGGAATTGGCGGAGGCCAACGATGCGATTTTCACGGCCCTCGCGGATGCGACCAAGCCGCGGGTGATCTATCAGAAGGTGAAGCAGCGGATTCACGGGAACACTCGGATCGCGGTGGGCGCGGCAGCCCCGAAGTCGGCCGCCCCCGATGCCCCGCGCGTGCAGGTCCTCGAACAAAAAAAGGTCGCCGGGTTCGACGCCGCCGTGCTGAAGGCCAACGACCCGAAGGCCCTGCGCGAGTGGCTGGACAAGAACGGCTACGACGCCCGCAAGGAACTCGTCGAGTGGTTCCAATTGTACACCGACCACCAATGGATCATCACCGCGTTCAAGCTCTCGAAGGATGGCAGCCTCGGCAACCAGGTCCAAGGCCGGACGGTGCGGATGACCTTCAAGACCGAGAAGCCGTTCTATCCGTACCGCGAACCGGCCGACATGCGCAAGGCGAACCCCGGATCCGGACAACGAATGCTCAAGGTCTTCTTCCTCGCCGACAAACGCTACGAGGGCACGCTCGGCGAGAAGGGCGAATGGCCGGGCCGCACCGCGTGGGCCAACGCGACACCCGAACAGACCGCGACCACGGTCTTCTCCAATCTCGGACTCGAACCGAAGACTGCCGCGGCCGACGGCGCCAAGAAATGGCACCTGACGGAGTTCGAAGACAAGTCGTTCCCGCGCCCCGGCACCGACGAAGTCTACTTCAAGCTGGCCTCCGATCAGTCGAACGTTGAGCGCCCGCCCATCGTCGTGCCGGTCTATGAGTACGAATACGTCGACGGCCCCGTGGACACCTCGCCGAACACGCTCGCCGCGGAGGGCTACGCCTTCCCGATCCTCCTCGGCGTGCTGGCGATCGTCGTCGGCGTGATCTGCCTGCTGGGCTGGCTGCTGACCCGGAAGTGATGATCCGATCCATTTTGCACTTTTCATTTCGCATTTTGCATTGATTCGAATCTGTCCGGATCAATGCAAAATGCGAAATGAAAAGTGCATAATGGAGACTCATCGAAATTCATCTCTCATTTGACGCGCGGCCTGAGACCGATTATCCTTTAAGCATCCCACCCCACGGCTCCCGCATCTCCCCGGAGCGTTCGAATGTCGGTCCAACACTGCCCAGGCCCGAACCGCCGCGATTTCCTCCGCTTCGGCTCCGTCGCGTTCGCCGGTGCCGGTCTGAGCGGCCTCGCGCCGTTCCGCGCCGAGGCCAGCACCTCCTCGAACGATCCGGCGGTGATATTCGTCTGGCTGCCCGGCGGTCCGCCGCACCAGGACACCTTCGACATGAAACCTGACGCCCCGGAGGAGTTCCGCGGCGCGTACAAGCCGATCCACACGAACGTACCCGGTATCGACATCTGCGAGCACATGCCGAAGCTCGCGACGCAGGCCGACAAGTACGCCCTCATCCGCAGCGTCTCGCACAAGTTCGCCGACCACGGCGGCGGACACAAGAAGTTCCTCACCGGCCGCGACCCGCTCCAGCCCGTCGGCTTCGTGAACGACTACCCGATGGTCGGCTCGATGGCGGCGAAGATGCTCGCCCACAAGCACGCCGGCGTGCCGAACTACATCTGCGGCGTCGACGGCGGCCGCCAGGGGATCGACGTCTTCAGCTTCGGTGCCAGCTACCTCGGGCCGAACACCTACCCGTTCATGGTCGTCGGCGATCCGTCCGACAAGAAGTTTGAAATCAAGAACCTCTCGCTCCTGCCGGGCACGGAGGAGAAGATCGCCGACCGCCTCGCGTTGCTGGACAAGATCAACAAGCCGCTTATCAGCGATCGTACCGGGAACGCGGCGGCGCAGGACATCCACCGCGAGCGTGCCCTCGAACTCGTAACCAAGGACTCCGCCCGCGGCGCCTTCGACCTGTCGAAGGAACCCGAAAAGCTCCGCGACCGCTACGGTCGCCACCGCTACGGCCAGCGGGCGCTGCTCGCGCGTCGGCTCGTCGAACACGGTGCGAGTTGGGTGACGATGGTGCTCGAAAACGCCACGCCCCCCGGCGAGCAGATGCAGCAGGACCACTGCTACAACTGGGACAGCCACGCGGTCAACTGCCACATCTTCAACGACACGAAGTACAAGCTCGGCTTCCTCGACCAGGCGATTTCGGCGCTGATCGAAGACCTCTACCTGCGCGGCCTCGACCGGCGCGTGCTGCTGGTGGTGACGGGAGAGTTCGGCCGGACGCCGCGCGTCGAATACCAGAAGGGGACGCAGACGAAGGTGACGCAGCCGGGCCGCGACCACTGGCCGCAGGCGATGTCGATACTCGTCAGCGGTGGCGGAATGCGGATGGGCCAGACGATCGGCAGCACGACGAGCAAGGCCGAAGTACCGAAGGATCGCCCCCTGGTCGTGGAAGACCTGTGGGCGACGGTCTTCCATCACCTCAAGATCGACTGGGAAAACACGAGCTTCCCCGACGGCACCGGCCGCCCAATGCCGATGCTGCCCGACGGCGCGCCAATCAAGGAACTGCTGTAATCGCATATCGGGCGAAGCCCGGCGGCGACCGTCGCCGGGCAATGTCATTCAATGACCGGATGTCCCAACAACGCTCCCTCTTCGACGCCAATCCACTTCCCCCCGGCTTCCCCGCCGATTGGTCCGCCGTCCTCGCCGAGGAATTCGCGAAGCCCTACTTCGCCGAACTGCAAGCCTTCGTCGCGGCCGAGCGCCAATCGCACGACATCTTCCCCGCCGAAGCCGACGTCTACAACGCCTTCGCCTTCACGCCATTCAATACCGTGAAAGTCGTCCTGCTGGGCCAGGACCCCTACCCGACGCCCGGCCACGCGCACGGCCTTTGCTTCTCCGTGAAACCCGGCGTCGCGATCCCGGCGTCGTTGCGGAACATCTACAAGGAACTGCACGCCGACCTCGGCATTCCGCCCGCGAAGCACGGCTGCCTCGCATCGTGGGCACGGCAAGGCATCCTCATGCTGAACGCGGTGTTGACGGTGCGCAGCGGCGAGCCGGGATCGCACGGGAAGAAGGGCTGGGAGACCTTCACCGACGCGGTGCTGGCGGCCGTGAACGCGCGGCCGGAGCCGGCCGCGTTCGTGCTCTGGGGCGCCCATGCGCAGAAGAAGAAGGCCTTGATCGATCCGCGGCACGCCGTGATCGAGTCGGCCCATCCCTCGCCGCTGTCGGCGTCGAAGGGCTTCTTCGGCAGCCGCCCGTTCTCGCAGGTGAACGCGGCGCTGGAGGCGATGGGCCGCGAACTGGTACGCTGGGACCTGTCAGTCGAGTGACACCACCTCGCCGCCGGCGATGGAGCCGAGGGCCTGGAACGTAGTGAGTGTGATTGATTCGCGGAGGAAGCGCACGGAACCGTCCGCGAACGCGAAGTTGGCGCCGCCGGAATGCTCGCTACCGAAGGCGTCGGAGCGGTCGAAGAAATCACTGATGAAGTCCGGATCGGATGGATCCATGGTGAGGTAAACGAGTGGTATGCGATAATTGAGCGGCTTGAAAGTGTATTTGCACGAGACATGGACAAATGCCGCATTCCAGAGTGCCGGCTCGGCCCAGTTGTGGCGCTGTCGCTCGTAGACCCGATCGACTGCCGTAAACTCACCGACGGCAAGCGTCTGACTCGTGCCATCACGAATGTCGGCGACCCGTCGACCCAGATTAATTCGAAACAGGCCGTCCATCGTGTCCATGTAGTAGGTCTGCGAAAAATCGCCTCGCCCGAAGCAACCAACGTAGCTGCTCCGTGAATAAAAATACGTCCCGTCCAGCTCAAGCGATTCGTCCGACGAATCCGAGGGGCAGAAGTAAAGTGGAATCTTTGCCGAAGCCGGCCCGGTGGGCGTGAGTTCATTCACGTCGCCATTGGTCCGGTCGAAACGTCGGAATTCGTTCTCGCGCTCGATGAACGGCAAGAGATAGATCATCCAGTTGCCGCGCTTTCCTGGTCCCGGTTCGCGGACGGAGGTGATGTGATCGTAGCCCGGCGAGGCGTCGCTCGCCGGGAAGCGGCCGTGGACGTCGTGATGGTTGTGCAGGGCGAGGGCGATCTGCTTCAGGTTGTTCTGGCACTTGAGCCGGGCCGCCGCGGCGCGGACGTTCTGCACGGCGGCGAGCAACAGCCCGATCAGGATCGCGATGATCGCGATCACGACGAGCAACTCGATGAGCGTGAAACCGCTACGGCGATGGGCGACCATGGAGAGGTTCCCCCTTGGGGGCTGTTGGGATCGTACCGCGCTGCTCACTTGGGTTCAACGGTGCCGCGGTCCCAAACGATCGTGCATTTCGGGGCGGCATCGTGGAATTTCTCAATGCCCGCGCGCGTGACTTTCGACCCTTCGCAATGGACGCGTCGCAGTTTCGGGAGTTTCGCGAGCGACGCCAGGCCATCGTCGTCGAACGCCGTACGCGCCATGCTGAGGCTTTCGAGTTGGTTCAAGTTCAGGTCCTTCAAACTCGAACCCGAAACATCGCAACCGGACAACTCGATCACGGCGAGTTCCTTCAAATCGCGAAGGTTCGAGAGGCCCTTGTCCGTGACCTTTGTACCCGGCAATTCGAGGTTGCTCAATCGCGTCGAAGCCTTGAGGTGCACGATGCCGGCATCGGTGATCTTGGTGTGGCCCAGTTGCAAGACGCGGAAGTTCTTGCCTTGTAGCGCCGCAAGCCCCTCATCGGTGATGGGAAGATGGATCAAGGCGAGATCATCGAGTGCAGGGAGGTCTTTGAGTGCCGCCAGCCCGGCGTTCGTCACTTTGGTATCCGAGAGCTTGAGAGAATGCAGAATCGTGTTGCCAGCAAGTCTGGTCAGGCTCGCATCGGTGATGCCCGTTCCCGAGAGTTCCGCGTCCATGAGCTTCGCGGTCGAGATCGCGCGAATTCCGGCGTCCCCGACCCCTTTAACGTGGTTCAAATTCAGCGACGCCAATTCCACGCACCCGGCGAAGTTCGCCAACCCGGAATCCGTGATCGCCGCGTGGCTCAGGAACAACGTCTTCAACTTCCGGCAATCCTTGAACGGCGCGACGGCCGCATCGATGATCGCCTCGCCCTCGAGTGCCAATTCCGTCAGGTCGGAGCAACCGCCGAAGTGCGCTAGTCCCGCCGCCGTCACCTTTGTCCTGGCCAGTCTCAACACCTTGAGCTTCTTGCAGTTCTTGAAGTTCTCCAACCCCGCGTCGCCGATGCCGGTGTAATCGAGGTTCAGCACTTCCAGTTCGGCGCACTGGCGGAAGTGGGCGAACCACGCCGGTGTCGGCTTCGTGCTGCGCAGGTCCAGCTCGCGCAGATGCCGGCATCCGTCGAATACGATGAAATCGGCGTCTTTCAGCTCCGTTCGATACGACAGGTCGATGCGCGATAATTGGAACGGCTTCGCGGGCAGATCCCTCGCGTCGGCAATGTCGAGCGCCTCGCCATTGACGCGCACCTTTCCGCCCTTCGCGAGTACCGCCAATGCCGCGGCACGCTCGGCGTCGCCGGTCGGTTTTGGCTCGATCACGCCGCCGGACCAGTGGATGCGGCACGCCGGCAGCGCGGCGGCGAGCTTTTGGATGGCCGGGGCGCCCAGTTGCGCATTCGCCTCCAGGTGCAGCGTCTCCAGCGACTTCATGGCGGCAAGGTGGTCGAGGGCCTTGTCGGTCAGGCGTGTCGATCCGAGGCGAAGCAGCGTGATCGGGGCTGCGGTCATGGCCTTCAGGTCGTCGTCGGTGAACCCGTTGGTGACGACATTCAGTGTTCGCAGCGTGGCCATGCGGCCGAGGGGCGTGCCGAGATTCTTCGCGTCCTTGCCGACGGTGCCGGACAGGGTGAGTTGTTGAAGCTTCGCGCGCCTGGCGAGCGCGGCGAGGCCGGCGGCGGTCGCGGTGGTGTTCGTGAGCGTGAGGGAATGCAGGTGCGGCAGTTCGGCGAGCGTTCGCAGGCCGGCGTCGCCGATAGGCGTGTTCAGCAGGTCCACGTGGACGAGCGAAGGACACTTCGCGAGCGCGGCGAGGCCGCGATCGGTGACCTGCGTTGCGTCGAGTTGCAACCGCATTAACCCTTTGATCTCGGCGAGGGCGGGCAACCCGTCGTCCGAGACGGTAACGCGATTCAAACCGAGTTGATGGATGGCGCAGCCACGCAGTGATCCGAGACCGGTGTTCGTGATCGGTCCGGCGATTTGCAGCGTTCGCTCCCGGCCGGGCGGCAGGGCACGCCAGAGCGGCGCGAGCGCGGCGAGGTCGGCATCGCCGGCGTTCGCCAGATAGACCTCCGCGATGGAGTAGCCGTCCTTCGGCAGTTCGGCGGCGGTCTTCGGGTGGACGATGTTTTCACCGACGGCGAGCGCGACGCGATCGCCGCGTGCGAGAACCCAGAGTGCCACGGCTTGCTCGGCCTCGGCCGCGGGCTTCGGCAGGATCGTGCCACCATCCCACGTGATTTTCGCGTTCGGCAAGAGTGTCGCCAGTTGCCGGGCGTGTTCGGCCGTAACGGGCTTCCCGTAGAAGGTGACCTTGCGCAGCCGCGGGCATTTTGCGATCGCGGCCAGCGCGTCGTGCGTCGGGGGCGTATTCCAGTTCAGCGAGAGGACCTGCAACTTCGGGAACTTCACGAGAATGGGAAGCGCGGCGTTGGGAAAGTTGATCAGACTGAACTCGCCGATGTTCTGGCACCGGGCTAGTTCCTGTAGAGCGGCTTCGGTGGCGCTTGGGCCGCCCACGGCGACATTATACAGTTTTGTCAGTTCCGGGAGACGGGCCAGTCCCTTCGCGGTAATCTTCGTGTTCAAGATGCCGAGTTGTTGCAAGTCGCGAAAGCTTAGGATGGTATCGATCGCGGAATCGTCCACGGGGCATTCCTGGAACGAAAGAACTTCGAGTGGCAGGCCTTTGAGGTGGGCAATGCCGGCCGCGGTAATCGTCGGGGTAAAGTTCACTGAGACGGATTTCAGTTTCGTGAGCTTGCGCAGGTGACGGAGGTCATCATCACGGAGGTTCCAGCTGAGAATGGAAAGGGATTCCAGTTTCTCAAGGTTCGGCATCGCGACGAGCTTTTCGAGGTCGGCTCCCGTGAAGGGCATGTAGTGCATGTTGAGAGATTTCAGTCCCGGCGGCACTTGTTCGAGGATGCCGAGAATCGTGGCCGGCGTGTCGGTATCGAGCATGGCGATGCTGATTGACTCCGGCGCGCCGGCACCAGCCGGCAAAGCTTGTCCTTTTTGGATGTAGTGCGGCGGCAGGCCGACGCGGGGGAAGGACATGTTACCGCCGCGCGCGAGGATCGCTTCCAGGTTCTTCCGCTGTTCCGCCGTCAGCGGAGCGGGTGACAGGGTCGCGGTCGGTTCGATGACGCCGCCGGGCCAGGTGATTTGACATCGAGGCAACGCCGTCGCGAGTCGTTGAAAGTGTTCGTTCGTGAGATTCGAGCCCTCGATACGCAACCGGATTAAAGATTTGCTCTGGGCGAGCGATGCGAGTGCCTCGAGTGAAAATGGCGAGTTTCGTATATATAGATCCTCGATATTATTCATTAGAATAAAATTGGCGAGATCACCGTCGCCTAAATACGTGGCATCGAAGTGCAAGCGTTTCAACTGACCCATCGATGAAATCAGTTTGAGCTCAGGCGAAGTCAGTTGTACTTTTGTGAAGAATAGGGTGGTCAGATTCGACATTTTAACGACTTGCTGGATTCCATTGATGGAGAACCCGCGATTCCAGATAGATAGCGTATGCAAGTGCGGCAATCGGGCGATCGCTGAAATTGCACCGTCGCCGGTTTTCGGGTAGTTCAAGTTGAGATACTTGATACCCCGGATGCCGGGACTACTCAGGATGGACTTCAAATTCTCTTCGGATATTTGCTCATCGTCGATATAGAGTCCATAGGCCACCACAGGCAGGTTCTTTAAATTCTGAACGGTAGATCTTTCTCGTTCAATATTCTTTAGTGTAATGCTTTGAATTTCGTGTGTGAAGTTTGGAATGGGATCGCCTTTGTTGATTGTGACATCTTTGCCGGCGATAACGTAACCCAAACTCCCGCCCGAGTCTAATACCGATTCGATGGATTTTCGTTCTTCCACAGTCCACTTTCCCTTGATTATCGGCTTGGAAGGATAATCATTGCTTGGGATAGAGGTGGTTGATTTTTGAGAATTCTCCATGGATCTCATTGTCGCCACCACGCGGTCCACGCCGCCGCGCGTCAGGCGGAACGTCTTCGTCTGCGTCGTCACGCCGGTGTCCGGGTCGAGGAACTCGATCTCGCCGTCCGTCGCCGTCAGCACGAAGCGCCGGTCCTTCGTCTTGTCCACCACGACCGCGCCATCCTGCTTCACCACGATCTCGACGTTGTCGTCGTTCACCTCGACCACCAGCTCGCCCTTGTTGGTGGCGATGCGGACGATCGTACCGCCGAACAACACGCCAACGAGGCCGATCAAGGAGAGGGCGATCGCCGTGATCGGCATCGCATGCCCGCGCCGGGGCGCGGACGCGGGCGCGGCGGATGCCACTTCGGCCAGCCGGTCCCGCACGACGCGGGCGCTCGCCGGTCGGCGCTTCGCGTCCTTCTCCAGCAGATCCATGATCAGATGGGACAACGAGTGAGGGATGTCAGCGTTCAGTTCGCACGGCGCCTTCGGCCGATCTATCGCGAGCGAAGTTAGCAAAGAGTAGGTGTCGCTGCCCCGGAAGGCGTTCTGCCCGGTCACCATGCGATAGAGGACGCAGCCGAGGCTGAAAAGGTCGGCGCGGGCATCGACGGCTTCGCCGCGCGCCTGCTCCGGGGCCATGTACGCGGGCGTGCCGAGGATGGTGCCGCTTTTGGTGACGCGGTCGGCGTCGGCCTCCTGGCGGGCCAGGCCGAAATCGAGAAGGCGCACGCGGCGGAAGGAGCCGTCGTCGTTGGTTTCCAACCAGAGGTTCGAGGGCTTGATGTCGCGGTGGATGAGTCCGCGATCGTGCGCGGCGGCAAGCCCGTCGACGGTGCCGCGGGCGATGGCGAGGGCCTCGTCGAGATTTGGCGTTCCCTCGCCCAATCGTTCGTCCAGCGTGCGGCCGCGCAGGAGCGGCATGGCCATGAACGGTATGCCGCGGTCCTCGCCGACCTCCAGAATCGGCACGATGTTATCGTGCTCGACCCGCGCTGCGGCACGCGCCTCGCGCAGGAAGCGATCCTTGGCCACGGGATTGGCGGCCAGTTGCGGAGCCATGACTTTCAGGGCGATCCGGCGATCGAGCTGTTCGTCGGCGGCGGCGTAGACGACGCCCATACCGCCCCGGCCGAGCACGCGCTCGATACGGAAGCGACCGAGGCGTTCGCCCGGTTTCGGGGGAACCGCGTATTCGGCCGTCGGTTCGAACGGGATCGAAACGGACTGGTCGAATACGGCCGTGGCGGCGTCCGGCACGAGCTTCGCCGCCGCGTCGATGATCGACTGCAATTCCGGCGAGTCGGCGGGCGCATCTGCCGGCGCGGCGCGCAGGGCCGACACGAACGTATCCTCCGCCGCCGGCTCCACAAGCGTTTCCGGGCTTTGCGGATTCGCCTCTAGATAGCGGGCCACGCGGTCCCACTCGGCCGGCGGCAGGTCGCCCAGGGCGAATTTGCGGAGGGTTTCGGCGTCGGGCGGGGATTGCGTCATGGCGGCACCGCGGAATCGAGGTGCCAACATTACGGACGGATTCGTTCCGTCTGTCGGGAAATGGAAATTTACTCGAACAATTCGCCGAGGACGGTGCGCAACCGCCGGAGCACGCGGGAACGCGCCAGGTAGACCACGTTCGGCGATACGTTGAGTTCGACCGCGACTTCGGCGATCGAGCGGCCGTGCAGGGCGCTGTCGACAAACGACTTCCAATCCCGTTCGGAGAATTCCGGCCGGACGATCTCGAGCGCGCGGCGCAGCAGCACCTCGCGATACTCCGTTTCATCGGAATCGTCCGCCGCGTCCGGCACGTCGATCGTCAGCGGGCCGGGGGACCGGCGGCGCAGGCGGTCCTTCCAGTGGTTGGCGAGGATGGCGTAGAGCCAGTTGCGGAAGCGGCGGGTTGGATCGTAGCGGGAGGCGGGCAGGGCGCGAAGAAGCGAGACAAAGGTATCCTGGATGAGGTCGGCACGGTCGGCGTCGGGCACGCCGAGCCGACGGGTCCAACCGAGGAGCACGGGGGAATAGAGTTGAACGAACTGCGCCCATTCCGCGCCGGTCGGGCGCTGGCGGAGTTGTTCGATCAGGCTCGCGGGCGTGCGGTCCATCGGATTGGTGATTATGCGGTGCCGTACGCTCGGACGCAATCGAAAGGCGTCATTCCTTGGGAAGTTGGGCGTCCAGCGCGTCGATCCGTTCAACGAGGGGTTTAAGGTCGACGGGGTGAAACCAGGCGATGGCCCGCGCCTTCCGCAGCGATTCCCGCGCGCCGGTCGCGTCCTTTCGGGCCTGGAGGAGCTGCGCGAGGTTGAAGTACCCCTCGGCGAGGAACGGATGCCGCGGCGCGAGGAGTTCGGCGTAGCGGATGCACTCGCGGGTATGCTCCACGGCGTCCGTCAGGCTTTTCGCGCGCAGGGCGGCGTCGGGCGAGCGCTCGAACGCCGTGTTCTCCCCGCCGGCGAGCGCCGCCAGCGCGACAATGTGGAAGAACCCGTCGCGGCCGAACTTTTGCAGCGTGAGCTGCTCCAACTCGCGGAACTTGGCGATCGACTCCGCAAACTTTCCTTCCCTCCGCAATCGCTCGGCCTCGAGATAGAGCGCCGCCGCCGTAATCAACAGGTCGGCGTTTGGTAGATTCGTCGCCTTCATCAACAGGTCCGTACCCGTCTTCGAGTCGACCTGGCCACTCTCGAGCACGAGGAGAATCTCGGCGATGAATCGCTTCACCTTCGCGAGGGGCGTTTTGTCCCGCTTGTAGAAGTCGAGCGACTTCTGGAGTTCGTCGCGGGCGCGGGCGGCGATGGCCCGGCCGGTCGCGTCGTCGATGTGCCGGCGGATGGCGCGCCGGTGCGCGCACAGCCAGGCGAGACGCAGGCGCGTGTCGGCGACTTCGGTTTCGCTGAAGGTGGAGCGTGGTCCATCCAGCAGTTCGACGAACAGGCGGTAGGCCGGTTCGAATTCCCCGACCTCGTGCAAGTGGCAGGCGCGGGCGAATCGCAGGCGTTCGCGGTCCTCGGCCGACGTTTCCGGGGCCGCCGCGAATGCCTTCTCCGCTTCGTCGAGCGCCCGGGCGGAGTCGGTGAACTGGGCCTGCGTCCGGAAGGCGCTCGCGAGCGTCAGGAATACCTTGGCTCGCTCGTGGGGCTGATCCGCCAATTCGGTCGCGGCGAGCGCCGTCAGCTTGCGGAGGTAGTCCGGCGAAACGTGGATACCGTCGGCGCCGCCGGCGGTCTTGCCTTCTTCAACGACGTAAAGCGGTATATAGCGGGACCAGAAGTCGGCTTCGCCGAGGCTGGCGAGGATGTATCCGGAGAATCGCTGGGCTTGGTGGGCGGCGACCTCGGCGCGGCGGGCGTTGTCGTCGGCGAGGAGGCGCAGGCCGCGCTCGCGCTCGCTGGCGAAGTAGAGCAACACGGCCGCGACGGCGACGCCGATCCCGCTGGCGATGACCGTCGCGACGAGCGCCGCCGCCGCCGGCCGGCGCTTCGCCGCCTTCCAAAGCTTCTCGGCGCGGGACACCGGCCGCGCCGCGATCGGCCGACCCTCAAGGTAACGCTGCAAGTCGTCCGCCAGTTCCGCCGCTGTCCGGTAGCGCCGCGTCGGATCTTTCTGGAGGCACTTCTCGCAGATCGTCTCCAGGTCGCGCGGGGCGTTCGGCACGAGCCGCCTCACCGGCACCGGATCAATGTTCTGAATCTGGTTCAACGTGTCCGGCACCGTGGACCCCGCCAGCGGCACGCGACCCGTCAGACACGAGTACAGGATCGCTCCCAGCGCATAAACGTCCGTCTCGGGCGTGGCCTTGTTCCCCTTGCCGCTCGCCTGTTCCGGAGACATGTACCCCAGCGTGCCCATCACCGAGCCGGTCGCCGTACCGCCGTCGTCCCCCTCGATGTTCTTGGCGAGGCCGAAGTCGGTGATCTTCGCCATGCCATGCGCGTCGTACAGCACGTTCAACGGCTTCAGGTCGCGGTGGATGATGTTCTTCGCGTGCACCGCCGCGATCGCCCGCGCGAGCACCGCGATCGTTTCCGCCGCCTCCCGTGCCGGCATCAGCCGGTCCTTCAACCGGTCGTACAGCGTGCCGCCGGGGCAGTACTCCATTGTGAAGTACCGCTGCCCGTTCGTCTCGCCGACCTCGTAAACTCGCACGATGTTCGGGTGTTCGAGGGAACTGACGGCGTTCACCTCCGTTTCGAAGCGCCGGTCCTGCTCGCCGTCGAAGCCCCGGTGCGCGAGGATCATCTTGATCGCGACGAGCCGGTTGTTCGCCTTTTCCTGTTCGGCACGGAACACGATGCCCATGCCGCCCTTGCCGAGCACGCCCAGCACGCGATAGCCGGGGATGATCGGGAGCGGAACGCTCGGCGGCGTGATCAGCGCGTCGTCGCCCGAGAAAACCTGCGTGGTCGATTTCGTGCTGGCGGACCACGGCGGGGATTGCTGCACGACCGTACCCGTCGGCGGGTCGGGAGTGTCCGCTGGCGTGGCGCGGCGGAGCATCTCGGACTCGCACCGCTCGCAAAGCGGGTGATCCTGCTCCTCCTTCGTGAGCGTCCGCTCGACGGTGAACTCGCAGCCGCAGGCCCGGCAGCGCAGGGTGTTCATCATGGAACGGCGTCTCGATCAGGGATTCGAAGGGCCGGCCGCGAGGATTTTTAACTGGCCGCCACAGTGATGAAAGACGTCGTGATTGATAGCGATCGGTTAATTGAGACGGTTTACAACTTCCCCGTGCGCGTCATGCGTTCGTGGAAGTACGCCATCGTCTTCTTCAATCCCTCGGCGCGGCCGACCACCGGTTCCCAGCCCAGCACCTGCCGCGCGCGGGAAATGTCCGGCTTGCGCTGCTTCGGATCGTCCTGCGGCAAGGGCCGATAGACGATCTCGCTCTTCGAACCCGCCAGCGCCTTGATCTCCTCCGCGAACTCCCGGATCGTCACCTCGCTCGGGTTGCCGAGGTTCACCGGCTCGTGATAGTCCTTGAATAGCAAGCGATAAATCCCCTCGACGAGATCCGAGACGTAGCAGAAGCTGCGGGTCTGCGAGCCGTCGCCGAAGATGGTCATCGGTTCGCCGCGGAGCGCCTGGTACATGAAGTTCGGCACCACGCGGCCGTCGTTCAACTGCATCCGCGGGCCGTAGGTGTTGAAGATGCGGATGATGTGCGTGTCGACCTTGTGCTGGCGGTGGTAGGCCATCGTCATCGCTTCGGCGAAGCGCTTGGCTTCGTCGTAGACGCTGCGCGGGCCGATGGTGTTGACGTTGCCCCAGTAGCTCTCCGTCTGCGGGTGGACGAGCGGGTCGCCGTAGATTTCGCTGGTGCTGGCGAGGAAGTAGCGGGCCTTGTGGCGCTTGGCGAGGCCGAGCGAGACGTGCGTGCCGAGCGCGCCCACCTTCATCGTAGGGATCGGGTGTTCGAGGTAGTCCACCGGGCTGGCGGGGCTGGCGAAGTGCAGGACGTTGTCGATCAGGTCCGGAATCTCGATCGGGTTCGAGATGTCGTGGACGATGACGCGGAACTTCGGATGGTCGAGCAGATGGGCGACGTTGTCCCGGTTGCCGGTGATGAAGTTGTCGAGGCAAATGACGTCGTGGCCTTCCTGGATGAACCGGTCGCAGAGGTGCGATCCGATGAAGCCGGCGCCGCCGGTGATGAGCGTCCGCATTGCGATCCTCGTGATGGTCGGACCGGGAGAATGTAGAACGGGAGCGGAGGGGCGGCATCCCCGAACGGACAAGCCGATCAGCGAGACTTGTCTTCGACGGGTCTGGGCAGCTTGGCGGCATCGGCACCAACGTCGGCGGGTCGCCAGAGGCCGGTGTCGGTCGATTCGACTTCGGCTTTGAGGTCGTCGAGTTTGATCCGGCGGACTTTGGCGGCGGAAAGCGATCCGGCGAACCGGACCGGGGCGACGCGGCCGAGGTCGCCGGTGGCACGGAGCCAACGGGCGGCGTCCCAATCGGCGGAGCGGTCGACGCCGTCGCCGCGGAGTTCGACGACGGGTTCGTACTGTCCGTAGACGGCGGGTCCATCGCTGCGCCAGGTCAGGCTGATCGCGGGATCGACGGCGCCTTCCCCGTTGCCGAGTTGGATCATGGCGGGCGGCGAGCGGCGCTGGCCGGGTGAGAGAAGGCAGCGATCGAGACTGGCGTCGAGTCCGAGGCTACGGGCGGCGCTGCCTCGCAATTCGATCGCGGTGCCGAGCGTGACCGCGGTGACGGCTTTCCAGCGTAAGACGGCGCGGGCCGGCGGGCCATCGCGCGTGGCGGCGTCGGCGAACAGTAGCGGGCCGTCGAGCGCGAAGGCGGTGTTGTCGATCGTCCACTCGAAAGCGCGCGGCGATCGCAGGGCGACCGCGCGACCGCGCCCATGCACCACAACATTCTCGAAGCGGATTCGCGGCATGCCCGGATCGCCGGAGGTCGTCATCTTCATTTCGCGGGTCGGCTCGGTGAGTAGAACGGCCGCGATCGATTCATCGTCTTTCTCGTCCAGAAGTATCGCACAGTTGCGGAACGTACAGATCGTGCCCCCCGCCATGGTGACGACGGCGGGGCGGCCTTTCAGATGGATCTGCAGACCCTGGAAGGTCAGTTCGCCATCCACAAGCGGGAACAGGCTGGCATCGGGACGGCGGACGGTTTCGTCCGTCGGTTCGAGGAGGGGAAAGTAGCCATCGAACGCCGCGATCGTGGCCCGCAGACTTCGCTCCGGCAACACCGAGACCGGCACTGGGCCGTTCTGGGCCACGAGCAACGTCTCGCCGGCCTTAAGGTCCTCGAACGCCTTGGCGACAGTCGGGTACAGCCGGTACGCTGCATCTTCGGGGCCGGCGTCTGGGTGGACGACGCGCTGGCCCGTCTTGGCCAGCACCGGCAACTGCGGGCGCGGCGGCGGCCATGCGCCCTCGTAGAGCGGGCGCACATTGCGGTCCAGTTGTTCGATCGTCGTCACGCCCAACAGGTGCGGCGCCCCGGCCACGCGCAGACGCTTTTCGTTGAGATTCAATTGCAGCGCGTTCCACGGCTGCGCCAGCGCCAGCAGCGGGCGCGGGTCCGGGCCATTCCATGGCGACGCGTTCAAAGTCACGAACCGCGTCGCACTGGCGGGTGGAGTCACGCGATATACCGCATTGACCGTCGAACCCTCCAACACGGCGAAGCGTGTCGCATCCGCCGCATCGTCGTACCGCACGACCGTCGGCGGACTCGGACGCGGATCCATGCCGGGCATCGCGGTGCGGTCGTCCGGCGTGGTCGCTTCCGCGAAGACGCAACCCGAGAGCGTTGCGCCGCCCGACGCCCGCGCGCCGACCGCGAGTGCCGTTCCGAGCCGGTCGAACACGAACGTCGAAGATGCGATCGACAGCGTCGGTCGCGGGTCCCCTTCCGACGCCGCGTCTTCGGGGCCGTCGGCCCAGAGAAGCGCGGCCTGATGCACGCCAAACCCGACGTCGGTCAGTTCGGCCTCGGTCCGCTCCACGAGGCGCACGCCGACCGACTGGATCCCCAAATCGACCAGCGATCGGCGGAGCGTGAAATGGCCGGGCTTCGCCCGCGCGTCGCGCCCGGCGGCGATGCCGACGATCCGACCCCGCCGCGATTCCGGCGACCAGCGGACGAGACAGTTTTCGATTTCGACGCGGCCAACGTTGCGAAACGCGAGGCCCACGGGGTCGTCGTCGAATTCCCCGGCGGCGCGGTCCACGATCTGGATTTCAATACCGCGAAAGCTCGCGCGTTCCGTATTGCGGATCGCGAGCGTGCCGGGCGCGGGAGGCTCGTCGTCGGGCGGAGCGGCGGTCATTCGGAGGATCGGGCGCGCCGCGTCGGGTCGATCGGCTTCCGGCTCGAACACGATCTCCTTGCCCGCGAACACGATGCCCGCGGCGAGCGTGGTGAGGTCGTAAACGGCGCCGGGCCGGAGAGCGATGGTGGCCTGATCGCCGGCGCGGTCGAGCGCCTCGACGATCCCGCGCGCGTCCGCAATCCGGGTCGAGCGCGCCACGGCCGGCACCGACGGGCGCACGGCCGGTGCCACGGCCCCGTCCTCCACACGCTTCGTCGGCTCCGTCCACGGTGCCGAGACATTCGCGGGTTCGCCGGTCCGGTTCCAGAAGATCGCAGCCGCCACGACCAGCAGCGCGACCCCCGCCGTCCACGCCAGCGACAGCGGCGGCGGGCCGGGCACGCGGGCTGGCGCCGTCGGCAGCGACGCGGTCGAGCCGCTCGCGGGAGCCATCAGCAGGAACAGGTCGGCCGCCAACTCCGCCGGCGTCTGATACCGCTGCTCCGGCTTCTTCGCCATCATCCGCGCCAGCACCATCGCCAACGCGTCGCCGACCGCCGGATTCAGGTCCCGCGGGTCGGTCGGCTGGTCGTGCTGGTGCGCCTGCAGCTTCTTCGCGGCCGTGCCCTCCGGCACCGGCGGCCGGCCGGTGAGCGCGTGGTAGAATGCGCAGCCGAGCGAATAAATGTCGCTGCGGATGTCCGCCCGGCGCGGGTCGAGAGCCTGTTCCGGCGAGATGTAGTCGAACGTGCCCAGCGTGACGCCCGACTGCGTGACGCCGCCGTTGACGCTCTGCCCTTCGAGATGGCGCGCCAGGCCCATGTCCACGATCTTCGCGCGGCCGTCGGGCGTGATGAGAATGTTCGACGGTTTCACGTCGCGGTGGACGACGCCACGCTCGGCCGCGTGCGACAACCCCGCGGCCAGTTGCAGCATGTACTTCACCGCCAGGTTCGGAGCGAGCCGGCCGACGCGGTCGATCACCTGCCGCAGGTTCTCCCCTTCGACGAATTCGAACGCGATGAAGTGCAGCCCGGCGTCCTCGCCGCAGAAGTAGACTCGCGCGATGTTGTCGTGGTCGAGCTTGGCGGCCGCACGGGCCTCCAGCTTGAAGCGAGCCACCGCCTCGGAATCCCGCGCCGTCGACGGCGGCAGGATCTTCAGCGCGACGATGCGGCCGAGGTCGACGTCCCGCGCCTTGATCACCGTCGCCATGCCGCCGGTGCCAATCGCTTCCATCAGCTCGTAGCTGCCGAGCCGGGTGCCGGGCGCGAGCGCCGGCGAAGGTGGCTCCTTCGGCGTGCTCGTGATGACGGTCGGCGCGTCGTCGCCGGTGGCGGGCGAATCGGCGAGCAGATCGGTCGCGGGGGCGGGGGTGAGGCGGACGAGCGAGCTGCCGCGCGCCGGATCGCCGCCGAAGATCGGCGCGTGTGAAGCCGTACGGGCACTGGAGCCGTCGCCCGGCTGGTTCGGATCGCGATTCGTCGGCGTGTGCATTCCGATCGCACCACGGCTACGGGACAGGGCCAGGAGACGACGCAGGCGACGACGATTCGGACGGGAAAATGAGTAAGGAATCCATCGCTCGCGGCCTCCGTGACGGCGGGCCGATGGGTCGTCGCTTTGATTCGCAACCAGAGTATAGCTTGGCGAGGGGGCCGTTGTCAATTCGGGCAAACCGGAGAGGGCGGGGAATTCGCGCCAGCCTCCCGCTCCTTGCCACGGGAGACTCGCGCGTCCGTGTGATTCCACCGCGACTGCGCCACCCCTCCGTGGAATCACATAAAATTTCGGAACCACCATAGCCCCGCAAGGATTTACGTCGAATCCCGCCCGCGGCAGGGGTCCTCGGAGGACGGGTTCTCGCGGCACGTGCCGGTCTGGTCGGAACTACTCGGGCACCTGAAAGGCCGGGAGTGCCACGCGCTGGAGGTCGGCGTCTTCGAGGGCCGCAGCTCGGTCTGGCTGCTGGAGAACATCCTCACGCATCCGGCGTCGACGCTCACGGTCGTGGACACCTTCGTCGGCGGAGCGGAGCACGCGGCCACGGACCTGACGGACCTGGAGGCGCGCTTCCGGGCGAACACGGCGGCGCACGCGGCGAAGCTGGTGGTGCGGAAGGGCCGAAGCGAGGCTATGCTGCGGGAGTTGCCGCTGGGTCGGTACGATTTCGTATCGATCGACGGCTCGCACGAGGCGGCGGACGTGCTGTCGGACGCAGTGCTGAGCTGGCCGCTGGTGAAGCCGGGCTGGCTGGTCTGCTTCGACGACTACGAGTGGTGGATCGACGCGGCTCCGGAGCGAAGCCCGAAGCTGGCGATCGATGCGTTCCTGGCAACGATGCGCGGGCGGTGCGAAGTCGTGCGGAAGGGGTGGCAAGCGTGGGTGAAAAAGGTTGTATGACGCCGGGCTCTGTTTGCGGCGGCCGAAAGGACTCCATCCAGCCCGCGCTTCGCGGAGAACAAACTACGAAAACGCTTGATAGGTTTGATTATTCAAGCCTGCTAAGCCAACGATAATACCTGTGTCTCATCTCAATTCGCGTAGCAGCCATTACTTTTGATTGAGGGTCCGCGCCATGGCCCCTTAATATATCACCGTCATAATATGCCGAATCATCAAGCAGCCGAATAATATGAATAGAAAGCCATTCAAGGAAATGATAAACTAATACTCGCCTCAACGTGGGTGGCTCAAATACAGGTAAGCTGGCAGCCTCTGGCATTGAAGACGGTAGCTTGCCAACAGATTGGCGACAATAAATATAGATTAATATGCTTACAATGGTAAGTATCAACACGATCAATAATCGATTTCTCAGAGCAAATCGGAGGCTTGGCATTTTCATGATATTTTCCGAATACCAATTATTTCTTCAGCAATCACGCAACACTCGTTTGTCATCTTCTGGTATTCTTTGATCAGCGACCTCGCGTCGTCTTTAAGACGTACCAGATCCCCGAGCATTTTCACGTATTCAAAGTACTGCATGGCGCCATGGGCTACCTGTGGATAAATTCTAGAACGCCATTGTGAGTCGCTTTCGCCATCGCTCGGCTCTAGGCTTCCAAGCCAGTCGCCAAGGCTGTATGGCGGGTTCCCGCGCAAGCCATTTGTACTTAGATTTGGAGTCAAAGGCAACGAGTGCATACTTT
The DNA here is from genome assembly GCA_019636445.1 of Gemmataceae bacterium. GTDB lineage: Bacteria > Planctomycetota > Planctomycetia > Gemmatales > Gemmataceae > Limnoglobus. The sequence continues at coordinate 30,472 of JAHBXO010000051.1, forward strand.
TGGCGTAATCGAAAATAGATTCGAAATCTCCCTCTAGTCCATCCAATAGCTTAGAGAACGAATATACACTTTCTCTGAATCCTTGCGTCGCGTCAGGATTATTTGACATGCACTTTCTGAGGCTTCTAATGGAGTCGCGAATCAGTTCGATTTGATCAAGTACCCACGGCTCGTCCTTCAATATTTTCTCAGTATCACGAAAAATAGACCAAATATCTTGCAAGAGTCTCTGGGTTTCTCGGCTTCTCTCGAGACCGATCGCGTCTGTAAATGCAACTGGAACATTACCAACATAACGATAGAAAGAATTATCTCCGGTGCCGTATCGTTTAGGGTCCATTGTAACCCACCGTCCAAGCGTTGGCGAGTAATCACGCATCCGGAAGTGGTACAGCCCGCTCGTCGCGTCCAACCGACCGCCTTGGTGCAGGTGCACCCAGCCGTACGCGCTGCTTCCGATTGCGCTCCACGTCTCGTCCAGCACCGTGGCCACGCCGTATGGGTCGTACACGTACCGCTCCACCACGTCGCCGTTATCGTCCACCAGCGCCGTCACGTTGAAGTTCGCGTCCTGCTGGACCCACAGCCGTTCGTCGAGGGTGCCGTCGTCCGCCGTGTCACGATCTCGCAGGATCATCGCGTCCACGTAGACCGGACTCCACACGTACCGCGCCTTCGTGTCGTTCGTCCGGGCCGTGTCCCGCTCCTCCAGCACCTGCCAGCTCGCCGAATAGTAGAAGTCGGTCGTCGCCCCGCCTGCCGACTCCGCGACCCGGCGGTTCAGTGCGTCGTAGACGTACGTCTTCAGCGTCGTCCCGCCGGAGTTCTTCACCACCTTCAGCCGGTTCCAGGCGTCGTAGACGTACTGCTTGCCCGTCTCGTCGGTCGTCATGTTCCCGTTCGCATCGAACGTCGGCGTCGTCGCCCCGGACACGGCCGTGATCTCGTTCTGCTTGTTGTGCGTCCGCGTCTGCGGACTGCCGCCGTCGGTCGTGAGCGAATCCCAGTTGCCGAGCGCGTCGAAGTCCCACGCCTGCGTCCGGTCGCCGGAGTTGCGGTCGAAGCCCGTGAGCTGGTTCAGGTTGTCGTAGGTGTAGGCTTCGTTGAAGTCCGAATTGACGGCGTTGTCCTTCGTCAGCCGGTTCGAGTTGCGGTCGTAGGTGTAGGCGAAGCGATCGGTCGTGCCGCCCGTCGTCTTCCAGTGGTGGTCGATCACGCGGCCGAAGCTGTCGAGGCCGAAGTACTGGTCCCCTGCGGAAAGGGTGGCGAGCCTGTCAGCGGAGTTTCCCGCGGCTCGCCGGGTGCCCGGACCGGTGCCGAGGAAGGTGAAATCGGGTTGCGGATGGCTGCGGCGGACCACGGTGCCAACCCCAGGTCATCGTCGCTTTCGAGCGTGCCGCCCGAATCGGACAGCGACGACCGGCGACGGATGTCTCCATTCAACCCGCTGGCGTGGTTGTCGGTCAACACAAAACCGTTCGGATACGCGATTGAAGTCAGTTGCGTCCCGAATGCCGTTGCGGCCCATATTGCGCTCGTCCCGTTTTCCGCCTCCCGCCGCGAAGAAGCGGAAGCCGTCTCCCGTTGAGGTGACGCGCTCCGCTCCGAAGACTCCGCGTCGCCGCTCAACGGGTGACGGTTTTCACTCCGCGCTCCGCTCCGAAGACTCCGCGTCGCCGCTCAGCGAAGAACAAGATATCGTTCGAATCGAGAATCCTACGACCCATAGCGAGGCATATTGGTTACAATTCCATCATGAACGTCGTCAGCCTTCAGGAACTCGCTCGGAATCCCACATACCTCGATCGGGTGGAAGCGGGGGAGCACATCGTGGTCTCTCGCGACAACCGCCCCGTGGCCGAGTTGCGCCCGCTGGCGACGGCCCCCGTCCCCGCTCCGCGCCCTTACGGTCTGGCCGCGGGATCGTTCGTCGTCCCCGATGACTTTGACGCTGGGCTGCCCGACGATATTCTGCCGGAGTTCGAGGGTCGATGAGGCTGCTTCTCGACACGCACGCCTTTCTCTGGTACATCTCGGCCGACGCCAAACTTCCGGCGGTCCACCTTGCGGCCATTCGCGATGCGACGAACGAAGTCTACCTGAGCGCGGCATCGGTCTGGGAAGCCGTCATCAAACACGGTTTGGGAAAATTGCCGCTGCCGTCTTCGCCGGCCGAGTACCTAACCCGACAGCGCGCCGCCCACGGCATCGCCGCGCTGCCGATCGACGAGGCGGCGATGGCTCAACTCGCAACATTACCGCCGTTGCACCGCGACCCGTTCGACCGAATCCTGATCGCCCAAGCGTTGCAAGGGAGATTGACGATCGTCACGATCGACCCGGTCATTCTGGCCTATTCGGTGCCCACGCTACCAATTACGGCCTTCACACCTTCGCCAGGTCCCACATCGACTTCATGAACTTGTAGCCTTCCGTATACACGTGCTCCGGCGACGGGAAGAAGTCGCGCCAGACGCGTGTCGCGGCGGCGAGGGCGGGCAGGGCGCGGCCGAAGGCTTCGATCACCAGCCAGCCGTCGTAGCCAACTTCGCGGAGCGTGCGGAAGCTCTCGAACCAGTTCACCTGGCCCGTGCCCGGCGTGCCGCGGTTGTTCTCGCTGATGTGGACGTGCGCGAGAACCGGCGCGACCGCCTTGATCGCCGTGCTCGGGCGGACCTCTTCGATGTTCGCGTGGAAGGTGTCGTACATCGTGCGGAAGTTCGGATGGTCCACCGCCTTCACCAGCGCGGCCGCGTCGACGGCGGTCGTCAGGAAGTAGCACTCGAAGCGGTTCAGGTACTCGATCGCGAGCATCAGCTTCGCTTGCTTGGCGTACTCGGCTGCTTTGCGGAGCGTGTCGGCGCCCCACTTCTTCTCGTCCGCTGTCGGTCCGTCGCCGCTGAAGACGCCGAGCGGGGAATGGAACGGCCCGAGCATCGTCTCGGCGCCGAGGGCGGCGCTGCAATCGATGGCCCACTTGTGCCGTTCGTGGGCGGCGGCGCGGATCGCGGCATCGGGGCTGATCGGGTTCGCTTCCGGGCCGACGACCGTAACCGTCGTGCACTTGAGGCCCTGCTTGTCGAGTTCGGCCTTGATCGTCTTGTAGTGGGCCGGGTCGCCCTCGAAGAGCGGGATTTCCACGCCATCGAAGCCGGCGGCCTTGATCTTGCCGAGCAGGGGGAAGTGTTCGGCGGTCACGTGACCGGTCCAGAGGAGGAGGTTCATCCCGGCCTTCATCGGCAGACTCCGCGCGTGGGTGAGGATTCGCTGGCGGAATTGTAGACGGATTGCCTCGAAGAACCACACGGCGCGAAAGCTTCGCGCCGGACGCAATCCGATCCTGAATCGTTCGGAAACTTGATTACGGTCCGGTCGCTGCTACGATCCGTGCATCGGCCGGGCTGCGCGCCGATCGTCGATGTTCCAGGTGGCTCGCATGAAGTTCGCATCGCTTCTGTTGGTCTTCGCGCTCGCCGGGTCCGCCTCCGCGGCGGTCGTCGTCGTTGGCAACGGTTCGAACGAACCGCTGGCGTTCACGCTTGCGGCGGACGGCGGGAAGCCGGTCGCGCACACGCTCGAACCGGGGGAAGCGCGGCCGTTCCCGTGCGACAGGACCGCGGCGATCGCAATCGGCGGCGAGAAGGCGTTCACACTCGATGCCTACACGGCGTACGTCTTCTCGAACCGCAACGGCAAGCCGGAGCTGACGGGCATCCAGCTGGAGGGCCAGGCACCACCCGCGGGCACGCTGCCGACGGCCGCGACCTCCGCGAAGACCTGGACCATCCCCGTGACGCTGCTCGTGGACGATTCCGAGCGGCGCACGCGGGCGGCGTGGGAGCCGGTGCTGAAGAAGCGATTCGCCCGGGCGGCCGAGATTCTGGAAGCCCACACCCGTGTCCGGTTCGAACTCGTCGACGTGGGCACCTGGGACGCGGACCCGAAGGCGGTGGAATTCCCGGCGCTCGCGGCCGACTTCGCGAAGGTGGTGAAGGTGAAGCCGGGTTCGCTGGCGCTCGGCTACACGAGCCGGAAGTTCGACGCGTTGCCGGGCGAGATGCCGAAGGCGGTCCCGTTCGCGGCGCCGGTGGTGGCGTTGCAATCGCACATACTGGTTCGCGAGCGCGAGCCGCGATCGGAAGCGGAGCGAGTGGAGGTGCTGGTGCAGCAACTGGGCCGGCACCTCGGCGCGACGACGGTGCCGGATCGGGCGTCGGCGATGCGGCCGCGGCTTGGCGACGGGCAGGCCGTCTCCGCGAAGTTTCGCATCGGCTTCGATCCGCTGAACGTCCTCGCGATGAGTCTCGTCGCGGACGAACTGCGAGGCGGGAAAGCGAACCGCCTTGCGGACCTTTCGTCGGCGACGCAAACGCGGCTCGGGCGCATCTACGGTACGGCGCGGCAGGCGCTGCCGGATGAACCGATGCCGGAGATTTATCTGGCGCTGCTGGACCGCGCCGGCATCAAGCCGCCCGAGGGCGTGGTGCCCGCGACCGGCACGGTGGCCGTCGCGCCCAAGGCACCGGCGGCGGGGCGGACGCGGAACGCGAAGGAGGAGGCGGTGCGGACCATCATCCGCGCCGTGGCGGCGAGGGCCGAGGAGAACACGAAGCTCCCCAACGGCGCTGGGTCGAAGTTGAAAGGCGACGACCTGACGGCCGCATACGTGCGTGCGGCGGCGACGGCGGCGCTCGGGCTGGAGAAGGAGCATCGCGAGTCGGCGTTCCTGCTCGCGCTCGGCCTCGCGCTCGACGACTCGAACGTCCTGCGCGACAACCCGCTGACCGCGTCCTTCTGCAAGGCCGTCGAGGACGACGCGGAGCGCAAGGTCCGGATCGCTTCGCTCGGCAACCCGACCGTGCGGAACCGTCGGGACCTCTGCCAGCACTTCGCCGTGTCCGCGACCCTCGCCGAGATGGCCGGTCCGGAACTCGCCGAAAGCGCCGGGCTTCTCAAGGAACAACTCGACATGACGAAGGCGAGCGGTTTCAGCTTCGCCGACCTCGCCGCCGATTTCGCCGGCATCGAGTTCGCCAAACTCGTGAAGGCGAAGCCGGACGCGCTGGCATCGTTCGCCAAATCGTTCGCGGTGAAGGACTACGTGCCGACGGTCGACGAACTGCGCGATGGCATCTCGGCCGCCAGATTCAAAACCGAGTTCGACTCGACGACGAGTACGAAGTTCAAAGCCGCCTACGCCGCCGTCTGGACGCGCGTCCGCGAGCT
>JAHBXO010000052.1 GCA_019636445.1 Gemmataceae bacterium
CACGACCTCGGCGAAGACGTCGTCGGGGTCGATGCCGACCTGCGCGGCGACAGTGCGGGCGACCCGGCTGTTGTCGCCGGTGAGCAGGAGCGGGCGCAGCCCGAGCTCACGGAGCTCGGCTATCGCGGCAGCCGAGGTGTCCTTGACCCGATCCGCAACCACGAGCACTCCTCGTGCCTGTCCGTCCCAGCCGACGGCGACCGCGGTCAGGCCGCGGTCCTGCGCCTGGTCGAACTCCTGCTGGAGACCGGGAGCCAGGTGCTGGGACCACTCGGCGAGCAGCTGCGGTCGGCCGACCAGGACGGCGTGGCCATCGACGATGCCCTGCACACCCAGGCCGGGCACGTTGGCGAAGTCCTCCACCTGGCCGAGCTCACCCTCCTGCCGGGCGGCATCGGCGATGGCTCGTGCGATGGGGTGCTCGGAGGCATCCTCCAGTGCGCCGGCTAGCAGGAGCACTGCGGCGGGATCCTCGCCTTCGGCGACGCGAGTCTCGGCCAGGGCCATCTCGCCGGTGGTGACGGTCCCGGTCTTGTCCACGACGATGGTGTCGACCTTGCGGGTCTGCTCGAGCACCTCGGGGCCCTTGATCAGCAGGCCGAGCTCGGCCCCGCGTCCGCTGCCAGCCATCACGGCCGTCGGCGTCGCAAGCCCCAGCGCGCACGGGCAGGCGATGATCAGTACCGACACCGAGGCCAGCACCGCCTGCGCGAGACGGGTCTCGACCGGCGCGGCCACGAACCATGCGACGAAGGTAACGATCGCGATGCACACGACCACCGGTACGAACACGCCGGAGATGCGGTCGGCCAGACTCTGGATCGGGGCCTTCGATCCTTGCGCTGCGCGCACCATCCGGACGATCTGCTGGAGCACCGTGTCGGCCCCCACCCTGGTGGCGCTGTAGCGGAACGAACCGGTACCGTTGAGAGTCCCGCCAACGACGGGGTCACCCTTCGCCTTGGCCACCGGCAACGGTTCGCCGGTAAGCATGCTCTCGTCCACGTTCGAACCACCATCCACCACCGTGCCGTCGACGGGGACCTTTTCCCCCGGCCGGACGAGGACCACGTCGCCCACGCGCACATCCGACAACGGCACGTCGAGTTCCGTCCCGCCGCGCTCGACGCGCGCCGTCTTCGGACTTAACCCCAGAAGTGCCTTGATCGCGCCGCGGGTGCGGGTGGTCGCCCGCGACTGAAGCATGTTGCCGAGCAGGATGAGGGTAATGATCGAAGCGGCCGCCTCGTAGTAGACGGCTGGAGTGGCCGAGGCGTGTCCGGCGTGCATCCCGGCGGCGAACGAGAACCAACCTGGGAATACGGTGGCGACCGCGCTGTAGGCGAATGCCGCGAACGTGCCAATCGCGACGAGCGTGTTCATGTCGGCCGCACGGTGGCGGGCGGCGGCCCACGCGCCGGTGAAGAAGTCCCGCCCCGCCCAGAACAGGACCGGCGCCGTCAGCGCCAACTCCACCCAGGGCCGCGCCGGGAACGACAAGGCCGCTTCGAGGGACGGCACGGCATGGCCGGCCATGGCAAGGAACACTACAGGCGCGGTGAGCGCCGCGGCGACACCGAATCGCGTTCGCACCCGACGATACTCGTCCTCCTGGGCCTTCGTGGCCGTATCTTCCACGTCCTCTGCGCCCGCGTCGGCGGCCGGCAGGAGCATGTCGTATCCCTGGTCGCGGACGGCGTCGCGCAGCGACTCGGGACTCGTGGCGGCCGGGTGATACGTCACCGTTGCCCGGGCCGTGGCGAAATTGACGCTCGCCGCGTCGACCCCGGGGGCGTCGCGCAGCGCGCCCTCGATCCGGCTCGCGCACGCAGCGCAACTCATCCCCATCACCGGCACGTCGAGAACTAAGCCGGCATCCGGTTTCGGGTGGCTGTCGGCGCGATGGCCTGTGGTTGTCATGTGTTTCTCCGGCCCGCGGAGGGGTCGTCACTCCGAGGGATATCCGGCCTGGGACAACGCACGGGCGACGTCAGTGCGCACCACCGTGTCATCATGCGTGACCGTGACGGTTTTCCCCGGCAGATCGAATTGGATCGTCTCGACGCCGGGCAGTTTCTCGACGGCGATCCGGGCCGCCGCGGCGCAACCTTCGCACTTGATGCCGTGGGTGTTCAATGTGGTCTGGATTATCATGGCGTTCTCCATCAAAAGTCGAGGGGACTCATTTCAAAAATCGCGAGAGGGCGGTCTGGATCTCGATAAGCAACTGATCCTTCGTCATAGGCTTGGCGCAAGGGTGCTCGCTGCCGGTGCCGTGCCCGATGATGCACGACTCCATATGCCTCGTGACAAGCTCGATCCCGAGCGAGTCCAAGGCCGAGCGGACGGCAGCGATCTGGTTCAGGATGTCGACGCAATAGCGGTCCTCGTCGACCATTTTCTGCACACCGCCGATCTGCCCCGCAATGCGCCGCACACGAACCTGGAGTCTTTTCTTTTCATCAGCGTTCATCCCGCGCTCCGGCTAGCCGTAATACCCATGCGGGGTATACGAGAAGTCTATACCCTGATGGGGTATTTGTCCAGTGGCGGCGGCCGTTTTCCATCGCCATCGATCGCAAGCGGGATACGGTCGAATTCCAACGGACGAATTCGGATCGGGAATTCGCACGAAGAGTCGTTGTAGCGCGTTCCCTTCGGCGAATGGAACGCGTCGAGTGATATGAAGCGGGATTATCTGGAGCTGTCCGCAGGCGTCGAAGGAGGTGCCGATCTCGCAGGGTTTCCGATCTGTGTGTAGAGCCGATACTGGGCACGGTTGAAATCAAGAACGGCCGAGAGGTAGGCTTGACGGGCCTGGTTGAGGGTCTGGATCGCCTGCAACGGGCGCAGCGCGTCGAACAGGTTCTTGGCGTCGACGACGTTCGTCGTGCCTTCCTTGCTGATGCGGTACAGTTCCGTCGCTTCCTTCACGGCTCGTTCGGCGAGATCGAGCGATTCATATTTGGCGGCGGCGAGTTGGGCGGCTTCGACGATCTCCGCGGACGCTCGGGCTTGCATCTCGATCGCCTGGAATTGGACCTGTTCGAGTTGGGCTTTCCGCTCGGCGGCGTCGGCGCGGTTGCCAAAGCCGAGATTCCGCACTTCCCAGTAGAGTTGAACGCCCAGCGCGTTGCGGGCCTCGAAGTTCTGAAGGTCGTCGTTGAGGCCGCCGCCAAAGGCACCGGTTTGGTTCGCAATGGTTAGCTTTGGGAAGAGGGGGCCGCGTTCCTGTCGGCGGACACGCGCCCAGGCGGCGGCGATGGCCTCCCGGTTCGCGGCGAGATCGGGGCGATTGGCGAGGGCGGTCGCGATCAGGTCGTCGAGCGAACAGGCGGGATCAATGAGCATGACCGGTGCGACGGCGACATCGGCCGGCACCAGTTTCACGTTCGGCGGCAGCAGAAGGAGTCTGCCGAGTCGGGCGCTCGCCGCTCCGGCGCGGCCTTCCAATTCGATCCGTTCGGTCTTGCGGAAGAGCACTTCCGTCATCGCCCGGTTCACGTCGCCGGCGGCGCGATCGAGCTTGGCGTCGCGCGCGTTCCTGGCGGCGACGAGCATGTCCTCGGCCTTCTTCAGCGTCTCGGCGTTGATCTCCAACAGGGCCTGGACCTGGACGAGATCGAGATAGGCACCGACCGCATCCAGTTCGGAGGCGAGAAGGGCGGCCCGCTCGCGGAACTGTTCGCCCGTCGTCTGTCGGCGTTCGATGAGCGGGCGGTAGAGGGCCTCCGCGATATCGACCGTGAGGGCCGTACCGCCGCCGGCGAAAAGATTGGCGCGGGACGTTCCGAAGACTTCGCCGCGCTGGTTCTGGGTTTGGCCATCGAAGCGGTTGTAGGCCAAACCGACGGAGAGATTGGGCAGCCATTGAACCTCGGCGTTCGCGAGGCGCGCCTGGGCTTCGCGGACGCGGGCCTGGGCGAAACCGATTGCCGGGCTTTTCTCATCGACGAGCCGAATGACCGTCGGCAGGTCGATGGGCAACGTCTCGAGTTGTGCATACGCGGGTCGAACGCGGGGGGATTCCGTCGGAGCGTCGGTCTTGGGTTGATTGGCCGCGGCCTGGAGGATCTCGCTTGTTGAAGCCGTCAGTGAGGACGGCTTCGCGGAAAAAACGGACTTCGGAGCCGGTGTCGCGTCGTGAATGGGAATCGGCTGCGTCGTCGCGCAGCCGGAGCCGAGGATGCTCAGAGCAAATCCAAACGGAATGGCTCGCTTGTTCCCGATCGTCATGAGGGCCTCCTGCCCGGTTGGCATTACCACTCGCTCAGGCCCGTTTTCACGCTGGCCCCGTCACCGATCTCCAGCTGTCGCGCTACGACGATTTCTTCCTGTCCCGTCAGTTCGGCGAGAACATCCCGACTCCCGCCATCGGCACCTTTCCGTTTGTCGATCACGGCCAGTCGAACCGTTTTTCCATCCGTCAGCTGCACGCGTACCGGCACTTGTTTCGTCCGGCCATCTTTCACCACCAGAATGTAGCTCGTCCCGCTCCGCGAATAGACCGCCGTGTTCGGCAACACGAACGAATCGCCGAAGCCGCCGATGGTCAACCGGATATTCCCGGTCATGCCGGGGATCAACCGCGGGGAATTCGCCGCCGAGGTCGGGAAGGCCCGCACGGGGATCGCGTCGTTCTGTCCTTTGCCGTGCCGGCCCGGCTCCTTCTGCCTCATGACATCGACGAGTCGGCGATAATCGTCCTCGTCGCCATTGAACAGATCGACCTCGACGCGCATTGTTCGGTCCGCGTTCTGAACGGACGGCGCGAACCGCGTTACGGTCGCGGCGATCGAGACGCCAGGCAGGTCGTCGACGGTCACGAGCGCCGGCGTTTTGTCAGCGACCGAGGGCGCGACGGAGTCCGGGAATTTCGCGGAGACCGTCACGAGATCCACCTTGGCGATCGAAATCAACGCTTCGCTCGTGCCCGTCGTGGCGTTCTGGACGAACGATCCCGGATCGATCGTCCGTCGGACGACGACACCATCGAACGGGGCCGTAATCCGGGCATAGTCCGCGATGGCCTTGGCCCGTTCGAGGTCCTTCCGCGCCACTTCAATCTGCGCGCTCTTGAGTTCTATATCGGCCGCGGCGGCCTCGATCTTTGACTCCGACTCGGCATAATCGGCACGGGCGCGCTCCACGTTCGCCTTCGCCGAGGTCACGGCCGCCTCGCTAGAGAGGTAATCGCGTTCTTCCTCCTCGACCACGCTACCCACTACCGAACCTTTCGCCGCCAGTTCCTGGAACCGGGCAAACTTCCGCTTTTTCAAGTCCCTCGTGGCCACGGCACCCTGAACGTCGGCCTCGCGCTGTTTGATCGTCGCCGCGGAGACATCCCGCGCGGCCTTCGCGTCCTTCAGCTTCGCGACCGAAACTTTCAGCTCCTGCTGGCGCTGCAGGATCATCGCCTCGCACTTGGCCACGTCCTGATCCGATTCCGGCACGTCGATGATCACGAGCACGTCGCCCGTTTTCACTTTGTCGCCGATGTCGGCGTTCACGGATCGGACGATACCCGACGCCCGCGCCCGCAGGTCGGCGCGATAGTATGGCTCGACGGTGGCGATCTGATCGACCGTGATCGGCACGGAAGCCTCGCGCTTCGGGCGGACGACCTTGACGGTCGGAACCGATTCCTTGGCGGAAGATGCGGCCGCCTTCGGCATTCCCGGCGAGAACGGGTTCGGCAGAATGCCGCCGACGACCCCGGCCGCGACGCCGGTTCCGCCGAGGACAAAGAGTCCCGCGACGAGTGCGCCGCTGCGCCGCCGCATCGTGCGCCGGGTATTCAACGGATGCTGGCCGGACGAATGAGACGAGGGCGAGGGCGAGTTCGCCCCGGAGTTCGGTTCGTGGGCGTTGTCGTTCGTCATGAAGCGGACTCCGTTTGGGTATCCGTCGATTGCGAATCGTCGTGGTGGGCGTGGGCGATCAGCCGATTCTTCTCGCGAATCAGGAGTGTGAACAGGATCGGGACCACGAACAGCGTCAGCGCCGTGCTCGTGATCAGGCCGCCGACGACGGCGCGCGCCAGCGGCGTGAGCGACTCGCTGCCGCGGCCGAGGCCGAGCGCCATCGGCAGCAGGTCCAGGAAGGTCGCGAGGAACGTCATCAGGATCGGCCGGAACCGCGTGCTGGCCGCCTCGGTGATCGCCTCGTGAACCGACTTCCCCTGCTTGCGGAGCTGGTTCGCGAAGTCGAGTAGCAGCACGCCCTGCGAGACGATGATGCCGACGAGGAAGATCACGCCCATCTCGGACTGAACGTTAAGCGTCGTCTTCGTCGCCCAGAGGATCGACAGCACGCCGATGAGGCCGAGCGGCACGGCCGCCATGATGATCGTCGGCATCACGAACGACCGCATCAGCGGGACCATCAGCAGGTAAACGAGGACCGACGCGAGCGCCAGCCCGATTCCGAGGCTCTCGAACGATTCGGTCATCCGGGCGTACTCGCCCTTCATCTCGATCTTCATCCCCTTCGGCACTTGGATCCCCGCGAGATTCTTCTCGAGGTCCGCCGCCACGCTGCCGATGTCGCGGTTTTCGGTGTTCACCAGCACGTCCACGATCCGCTTGAGCCCGACGTGATTGAACTCGACCGGCTGCGTCGATTCCCGCACGGTGACGAGCGAGCTGAGCCGCACCGGGGTCTTCTGGTTCGTTCCCGTGGCGAACATGTTCTTCAGGTCGTTGATGCGGAACGACGGGTCGTCCGGGTACTGCACGGCGATGAAGTACTGGTTACCGCTCTTCGGATCGATCCAGAAGTTGCGAGTGAGGGCGATGCTCGAATTCATGGCCGTGACGACCTGCATGACGACGTCGCGCGCCGTCAGGCCGATAGCGGCGGCGTCCTCGCGGTTGATCTCGATGACGAGGTACGGGGCGTCGTTCCGCTGCAGCACGCGGACGTCCGCGGCGCCGGGCACGCCGGTCGCGGCCGCCTTCACCTGCTTGGCGAGTTCGAGCTTTTGCTCCGGCGTGCCGCCGGTGATTTGGATGTCGATCGGGGACGACGCGCCGAAGTTCAGTGCGGCCGAGACCATGCCGCCGGTGTCGAAGCTGAATTCGAGGTCCGCAAAGTCGGGGTTGTCCGCGAACGCCTTCCGCAGCACAACGGCGTATTCCTGCGCCGACAGCGACCGCTCCGGCGTGAGTTGGATGCGGATGACCGTGTCCTGCTGCCCGGCGTTCTGGGAATAGGCCGCGCTCCAGTCGTTGTTCAGGCCGATTTCCGAGACGACCATCTGCAGTTCGTGCGGCGGGATCGCCTCGGCGATCGCCTTCTCGACATCGACGATCCGTCGTTCCGTGGCATCCAGCCGCAGGTTTGACGGGGCGCGGACCTGCACCGTGATCTGTCCCGCGTCCACGGCGGGGAAGAATTCCTGGCCGATGAACTTAAGGAGGAGCAACGAGCCCGCGAACGTCAGGGCGATCATTCCGAGCACGAGGAACCGCCGGCCGAGCGCCCAGGCCAACAGGTTAGAGTACGTCTTCGTCACGAAGGTCAGGAAGCCATCGATCTTTGCGTAGAGGGCTCCGAAGAAGCCGAGCGGTTCGGGTTCGCGGTGGTGTTCGCGCCGGTGTTCGTCCGCATGTCCATGGCCGTGCTGGCCGTGGCCGCGCAGCATCTTCGAGCAGAGCGCCGGTACGAAGGTCCAGCTCAGGGCGAACGAGAAGAGCATGGCGAAGGCGACGGCGAGCGTGAGCGGCTTGAAGAGGAAGCCGCCGACGCCGGGCGTCAGTGCCACCGGGCAGAGCACGATGATGAGCGCGAGCGTGGCGACGACGACGGGCAACGTCAATTCGCTCGTCGCGTCCAGCGACGCCTGGAAAGCGGACTTGCCCATGCCCATGTGGCGGTGGATGTTCTCGAGGACGACGATGGCGTTATCCACGAGCGGCCCGATCGCGAGGAAGAGGCCGCCGAGCGTCATCACGTTGATCGTGTTGCCGGACGCCTTCAAACCGATGATGGCACCGAGGATCGATAGCGGCAGTGCGAGCGTCGCGATAACCGTCATCTTCCAGTTGCCGAGGAAGACGAGAATCATGATCGACACGAGAATCGCACCGATGATCCCTTCGTGGACGAGGCTATCGATCGCCTTGCGGACGTATTCGGTCTGGTCGATGACGAACTCGAGTTTGCTTCCTTCCGGCAGTTCGGCTTCCATTTCCGGGATCGCGGATTTCACACCTTCGGCCACCTTCAGGCTGCTTGCGCCTTGTTGGCGGTAGATCGGCACGAACACCTGCTGCCGGCCGTTCACCCGAACGCGGGACTTCTGAATCACGGCGTCGTCGAGCGTCGTCGACACATCGCGCAAGAGGATGTGCCGGTCCGGTTCGAAGACGATCGGCAGGTCGCCGATGTCTTCGACCGTTCGCGCCATCGCGTTCGTATCGAGGGCGATCTGGTTGTCGCCGATGTACGCCGTGCCGGGGGAGACCATCATGTTCCCCTGGTCGAGTGCCTTCACGACATCGACGGGTGACAGGTTGCGCGCCTCCAATTTCTGGTGGTCGAGGTAGACCATGATCCGGCGGTCCTTGCCGCCGACGACGACCGGGGCGACGCAGCCGCGCACGCCGCCGAGGCGATTCCGCACTTCGACGCGTGCGAGGTCCTTCACCTGCTGCTCGGCCATGTTCGGATTGCTGACCGTGAGCACGCCGAGTGGGATTGTGCCGGTCGGATCGAATGGGAGGGACACCGGCGGCAAGGTATTCGTCGGCAGGTACGGCATGGCCGCGCCGGTGAGCGAGTTCGTCTGCGTCAGGGCGGTACTCGGGTCGATGTCGTCCTGGAAGTAGAGCTTGACGACGGAGACGCCGGAGACGGAGCGCGACTCGACGTTGGCGACGCCGGGGGCCTGGTTCACCCAGCGCTCGACGCGGTCGGTAATGGTGCGTTCCATGGAGCGCGCCGGCATGCCGTTGTAGTACGTCAGCACTTGAACCGCAGGCGTTTTGAACTGCGGCAGGATATCCACGGGGATGGAGACGAGCGCGACTCCGCCGAGGATGGCGATGAAAAGCGCGAAGACGATGACGCCGTAGACGTTTCCGAGAGCGAGCTTAATCAAACCCATTACGACGTCTCCGGTGATGAATCGCCCTTTGCAACCCTGTTATTTTAACCGATTCGACTCCGCAACCTACAAAGTAATCAAACGCGATCCCGATGCGGTTAAACACCTCGGGGATGCCGCTGCGATCGGCTTGGGCGCAGGATGACTTCGGGAATCAATCGGTGTTGTCCATCGGCGTAACTGCCGACTCGGATTCTCAATGCGTGTTGCGTTAGGCGGGATGTTCGAACTCGATATCGATGCAAAACAGTCAATACAATCATTAGCCGATCGCCGCCGTCACGACATCGCCGGCCACGTCCGTCAGGCGCTCGTCGCGGCCGTTGTGGCGGATCGTCAGCTTCTCGTGGTTCAAACCCAGCAGGTGCAGGATCGTCGCGTGGAAGTCGTTCACTGAAATCGGCCGCTCCACCGCCTTCAGGCCGAACTCGTCGGTCGTGCCGACGGAACCGGGCTTCGCGCCACCGCCGGCCAGCCACATCGTGTAGCCCAATGGGTTGTGGTCGCGGCCGCGGCTGCCCTGGCTGTTCGGCGTGCGGCCGAACTCGCTGCACCAGACCACCAGCGTGTCGTCCAGCATGCCGAGGCGCTTCAGGTCCTTGAGCAGCGCCGCGATCGGCTTGTCCACGAGGCCGCACATCTTCTCGTGATTGCCGTTCAGGTCGTCGTGGGCGTCCCACTGCATGTTGACCGGGCCGCCGCCGCTGTAGACGCTGAGGAAGCGGACGCCACGTTCGAGCAGCCGGCGGGTGAGGAGCAGGCGCGTGCCGAACTCGACGGTCTTCGCGTCGTCGAGGCCGTAGAGGGTTTTGGTCTCCTTCGTTTCCTGAGTAAGGTCGACCGCTTCCGGCGCGTGCGTCTGCATCCGGAACGCGAGTTCGTAGCTGGCGATGCGGGCTTCGAGGTCGGTGTCGCCCTTCGTCAGGTTCAGCTCGTTGAGCTTCTTCGTGAGTTCGAAGGTGCGCCGGTTCTGCTCGGCCGTCACGCCGGGCTGGGGTTTCAGATTCAGGACCGGGCTGGCACCCTTGCGGAGGAGTGTGCCCTGGTTGACAGCCGGGAGGTAGCCGGCGCCCCAGCACGGCGCGCCGCCTTCGAGCACGCCTTCCGGCTGCGGCATCACGCAGTACGCCGGCAGGTTCTCGCTCTCCGAACCGAGGCCGTAAACGACCCACGAGCCGAGCGACGGGTGGCCCATCGTGATGCGGCCGGAGTGCAGCTCGTACATGGCCGGAGCGTGGATCGTATTGGTGCACCAGCACGATTTCAGAAAGCAGATGTCGTCGGCGACGGTGGCGAGGTGCGGCATCAGGTCCGAGATCCAGGCGCCGGTCTTGCCGTGTTGCTTGAACTTCCGGGTGGAGCCAAGGATCGTTTCGTCGCCCTTGGTGAACTGGCTCTTCGGGCGGCCGGTGTTCTCGGGGAGCTGCTGTCCGTGGCGTTTGATAAGTTCCGGCTTCGGGTCGAAGAGGTCCATCTGCGACGGGCCGCCGACCATGAAGAGGAAGACGACGCGCTTGGCCTTGGCGGGGAAGTGCGGCTTCTTCGCCGCGAGCGGGTTCCCGGCCTTCTGAGGTTCGGAGGCGACGGCGTTCGCGAGCATCCAGTTGAGAGCGATGCCGCCGCCGGCTTGGGTCAGAAAGTGTCGACGAGTAGAGGGAGTAAGCATGCCATGAGTTTAACCGATCTCCCCGGCAGAGGGAACTCTTGACTCAAAACTCATAACTCAGAACTGAGAACTCTTTTCAAAAATTAGTTGTGAGTGATGAGTTGTGAGTGATGAGACAAAACCGTCACGGCTTCATCGTGAGTCGATACAGCGAGCCGTTGAAGCGCGTCGCGAGCGACTCGAACTGGACGCCGCGGCGTTCAAGTTCGACGTGGTGCCAGCCGGCGCGCATGCCGAAGTAGTGGATCGCTTCGCCGGCTTTCAAGCGATCCGCGATCGCGTCGGGCGTCGTCAGCGGCACGGGCGTCACCTTCGCCAGCGCCAGCAGGCCGCGATCGACCGTGTCGGACTTTGTGTGCGCGAGCGCCAGGTTCAGATCGGCGAGGCTCTCGACGGGAATCTCCTTGCGGTAGTGCCATAGTCGGACGAACTCGAAGGGCGCTTCGATCAGAACCGGTCCCGTCGATTCCCGTTTCAGCAGGTCGGCGGTTTCGTGGAAGAGCTTCGCCTCCATCGCGTAGTGGCCGCGGGCGGGGCGGAGATTGCCGATGAGGCCAAAGGACGCGAACACGATGGCCGCGAGGGCGAGCGCGCCGCGGTGGCCTCCACTCATGCGGCCGATGGCGAAGGCGAACGCGATCGCGAGTCCCAGGATCGCCGGCAGCGTGTAGCGGAAGTGGTACATGCCGACAACTTTCGCGCCGAGCCAGACGCCGAGGACCGGCCCGGCTGCGAGAGCGGCGACGGCGATCGTCTCCGGCAGCGGATAGGTCTCGAGTTCTCGGCGACGCGCGAAGACCAGACCCGCGATGAGCGCCACGGCGAACGGGATGGTAACGTCCTTTCGCACCAGCTCGGCATAAGCGTTCTCGACGGCGCCGGCATTGAACTTCGCCTTCGACCAGAAGTGGGCGGAGTATTGCTTCGACGTGTTCCCCCAGAACGGCTGCATCGCGAGGAGCAGGATACCGGACGCGACGAACGCGATCGCGAAGCGCCGGTCGATTCGCCGCTCACCATACCAGACGGCGGCCTCAGCGAGGGCGAACGCGGCGATCGGCACGGCGAAGTAGTAGTGCGACGCCAAGCCGACGACGAGACACGCGCCGAACGCGATCGGCCGGCGGCGCTGCCAGAGCGCGAGCGCCATCGCCGCGCAGCCGATCACGAGGCCATAGGGCCGGGCTTCCAGGAAGTAGACCCAGACCGGAGCGCTGCCGAAGACAACCGTCATCGCGAGGAACGCTTCCCATGGCCCGCGCCGATGGCGCACGAACTGGTACAGGCCCAGCGCGGCCATAACCGCGCCGCCGAGCGACGGCAGCCGCACGGCCCATTCGACTTCGCCGAAGACGGCGACACAAACGGAGGTGAGCAGGTAGCCGAGTGGCGGGTTCTGGTCGGCGCCGGCCATGAGATGCGACGCGAGCGCCGCGGGATCGCGTGCCAGGTGCATCGTAAAGTATTCGTCGAACCAATAGAGGCGGATGGAAGTCGAGTACACGATCGCGGCGACGAGCAGGAGCAGGTACGCGCCGACGGCGAGCGGTTCGATCCCGTTCCACGCCATACGCGTGGGCGGTTCGTCCGCCGGCCGCTGGACAATCACCGCACGACGGAGCAGATAACGGATCGGAGCGAGCGCCGCGGCAGGCATGATTCCCATCCTCGTTGGAGCGAACAGGATCGCGAATTCCGCCGCCACGACGCAAGATCAATCCCCTCCATCCGTTCGGCCGCGAATGGAACCGAGGAACCGGAAAATCGCGTCCGATTGCAATGTGAAGATTTCTTGAAGAAAAACGAGAAGGGCGGTTTCGCCACTGGAGAATCCCGGTTCGGTTCGGACACTAACACCTCTCTCCGGCGGAGCCGCCCGTCCGACTTCGGGGTTGCCTCATGTGGTTTTGGGACGCGGTCCTCACCTTACCCGCCAGCGCGGCTCTGTTCTTCTTCATCGCGCTCGTCATCGCGTTCGGCTTCGAGTTCATCAACGGCTTCCACGACACGGCCAACGCCGTCACGACCGTCATCTACACGCGGACGATGAAGCCAACACCCGCGGTGGTGTATTCCGGCATTATGAACTTCCTTGGCGTCATCACCGCCGGGGTCGGTGTCGCCTATGGCGTCGTCAATCTGCTGCCCGTTGACCTGCTCGTCGACCGCGCCGGGTCGTCGGCGGCGCTTGTCATGGTCCTTGCATTGCTGCTCGCTGGCGTCAGCTGGAACCTCGGCACCTGGTACCTCGGCCTGCCCGTCAGCAGTTCGCACACGCTCATCGGCAGCATCCTCGGCGTCGGCATCGCGAATAGTCTGCTGGAGGGCCACGGCCTCAACGGTGTCAACTGGAGCAAGGCCGGGCAAACCGGCCTGTTCCTGCTCATCTCCCCCATGGTCGGTTTCACCTGTGCCCTGCTGCTGCTCCTCGCACTCAAGAAGACGGTGAAGGAAAAGCGGCTCTACGAACCGCCGCAAGGCGACGACCGGCCGCCGGGTTGGATCCGCGCGGCACTCATCACCACTTGCGGCGGCGTCAGCTTTGCCCACGGCTCCAACGACGGCCAGAAGGGAATGGGGCTGCTTGTTCTCGTCCTCATCGGCTTTCTGCCGTTCCACTACGCCCTGAACACGACAGCGGCGCATCACGCGCACGCCGTGTATGCCGCCATCCCGGCCGCACGCGGTGCGATCCCGACTGAGAAAATGAACTCGCAGCTCGAGAAGGACTTCGCGTTGTTGGAGACGGAGCTGGCCGACATCGAATCGTTCGAACAGATTCCCGTCGAGCGCCGCTGGGAGATCCGCCAGGCGATCCATCGCATCGTGAAGACGCTGCCGAAGGACGCCGATGGTCAGACGATGAAAGCCACCTTCAGTGCGGCCATCGAGTACGTGCCTTTCTGGGTGAAGTTCGGCACGGCCCTCGCGCTCGGCATCGGTACGATGGTCGGCTACAAGCGCATCGTCGTGACAGTCGCGGAGCGCATCGGCAAGACTCACCTCACCTACGCCCAGGGGGCCGTCGCGGAGCTTGTGGCTGCGGCCACGATCCTCGGCGCCGACGTGGCGAACGCACCGGTGAGCACGACGCAGATCCTCAGCAGCGGCGTCGCCGGCACGATGGTCGCCAACGGCTCCGGCGTGCAGACCTCGACCGTGCGCAAGATCATCCTCGCCTGGTGCCTGACGCTGCCGAGTACGGCGCTGCTCGCGGCGATCCTCTTCGCGCTGGGCCGATGGATCGTTTGATTCGACGAGTTTTCAACTTCACCAGATCGCTTTGGAACGGCTGAAGACGTGGTGAAAACAAACCGACCGGGTTCGCGAACGGCCTCTCCCCTCCGTTCGCGAAGCCCGGTCTGTTGTTGCTTGAGTAAGGCAGGATACTGATTGGCGGCCTCTCCCCTCCGCCAACCACCGGCCCGCTTACCCGTGCGAGAGAAGGAGTTGCACCCCGCGCGCCAATCGCGATCCGACTTCCGAAAAAATCCGGATCCCCCGCGAAATCGCCTGCAATTCCAGAGAATTTCTCGATTCAAATTCTCTCGACTCCTCGAAGCTCTCCCGCGCGACGAACCCGATTCTGCCCGGCCGTGTCGCATCCCGTGCCGCAACCGCGTTCATCCGCCCCACACCGATGCGAGAAGGGACTATTCCTCATCCTCTCACGCTCCTCCGGCCGAAGGAAAGAAAAGGGATCGTTGTCCCCGCAGATCCCCCAGCCTACGATTCCCCTACGAACGTCTTCACCGGAACCGACGATGGCCACCGACATCACGCTCAAGGAAACTGAACTCCAATCGATCACCGAGCGGCTCGTCGATACGTACACGAGCTGCAGTCGGCTGAACCACCTCGGCCACGAACCGCTCCCCAACCGCGAGGCGGTCGCCGAGATTACGTCCGATCTCCAGGAAGTCCTCTACCCCGGCTACGGCAAGCGCCAGAACCTGCATATCGGCAACATCGGCTTCTACGTCGGCAGTCTCGTCGATTCCCTGCACGACCGCCTCACAGAGCAGATCGCCCGCGCGCTCCGCCACGATCTCAAAGCCGACTCGCCGCACATCGACTTCCAGGCCCTCGCACAGGTGAAGGCAATCGAACTCCTCCGCCGGCTCCCAAACGTGCGCCTCACGCTCGAGCGCGACGTCGAGGCCGCCTTCCGCGGCGACCCGGCCGCCAAGAGCAGTCACGAGATCATCTTCTGCTACCCCGGCCTCGAGGCGATCACCGTCTACCGCGTGGCGCATGAGCTTTCTCGCCTCGGCGTGCCATACATCCCGCGCATGATGACCGAACACGCCCACTCCAAGACCGGCATCGACATCCACCCCGGCGCCCGCATCGGCCCCGGCTTCTTCATCGACCATGGCACCGGCGTCGTCATCGGCGAGACCTGCGACATCGGCGAGCACGTCAAGCTCTACCAGGGCGTGACGCTCGGAGCCCTCTCCTTCGAGCGCAACGACAACGGCGAACTCGTCCACGGCTCGTACAAGCGCCACCCGACGCTCAAGGACCACGTCGTGGTCTACGCGAACGCGACGATCCTCGGCGGCGCGACGACGGTCGGCGAGCGGGCCGTGATCGGCTCGAACACGTGGATCACCGAGAGCGTGCCCGCCGACACGACCGTCGTGCTGGAAAAGCCGAAGCTGCGCGTGAAAGGAAGCAAGGCCCCCGCGACGACGGAAGCCGAGGCGGGGATGTATTTCATCTGACCCGATTAGCAGCGACGCGGAGACTTCGGAGCGGAACGCGGGACGCCGATCTCGACGAATGGAGCTACACGATGAACGCCTTCGCGACACCGCAGACGCCACTCCGAAGCAAACACGCCGGGTTCCGTCGTTTCACGGTCTCCGAATATCACCAACTCATCGAGTCGGGAATTCTGACTTCGGACGACAACCTGGAATTGATCGATGGCTATCTGGTACACAAGATGAGCCGCAATCCGCCACACTCCGTCGCGCTGAATCGGACGCGCAAATTATTGGAAAAACTGCTGCCGCCGGGATGGAATACGAGAATCCAGGATGCCGTGACTCTCAGTCAAAGCGAACCGGAACCCGACATTGCGATCGTTCGTGGAACCGATGAGGATTACAAGACTCGACATCCCGGACCTGACCAAATTGGCCTCCTCGTGGAGGTTGCAGATTCATCGTTGGAAGTTGACCAAACGGACAAACTATGCTTGTACGCCCGCGACGGCGTGGTCCGATACTGGATCGTCAACATTCCCGATCGTCGCGTCGAGGTTTACACCGACCCGCAGCCGGCCGCCGATCCGCCAAGCTATGCCACGCAGACCGACTATCCGGAAGGTTCGTCCGTGCCGTTCGTGCTCGACGGGACGACCGTCGGCATGATTGCCGTCGATGAAATCCTGCCCTGAGCTATTTCTTCGCCTCCGCTTTCTTCTCGTCCTTTTTCCCCGTCGCCTTCAGATCAGCCGCGGCGCGCGTGCGGGCATCCAGCGCCACTTCCTCGCCGCTCGCCAGGCCGTCAGTCACTTCCACGAACTGCTCGTTGCTCTCGCCGACCGTCACGGTCCGCCGATCGATCCCCGACGAACCCACGACGTACACCACCTTCTCCCCCTCGTACTCCGTGATCCCCGTCACCGGCACGCTCAGCGCATTCGGCACGGCGCCGACGAGGATCTTGACTTCGGCCGTCATGCCCGGCTTCAGCCCGGCGTCGGAGGGCATGTCGTCGATGCTCAGCTCCGTCTCGTACTGCTTCACGCCCTGGCCGCGCCAGCCGTCGGCCTGCGCGATCGTCGCGATCTTCGTCACCTTGCCGTTGAGGACCTTGCTGCCGAGGGCGTCAATCTGGAACGTCGCCGCCATGCCGACCTTGACTTTCTTGATGACCGATTCGTGGATCTTCATCTTCACGCGCATCTTCGAGAGGTCGGGCAGGCTGAAGATCTCCTGGCGGTAATAGAGCTGCGCGCCGGGCCGGATGCGGGCGGATTCGTCCAAGTAGCGCGAGCTGGAATACACGAGGATGCCGTCGGCCGGGGCCTTGATCGTGCAGCGCTCGACCTGCTCGGCGGCGTATTCGAGTTGCTTCTTCTCGACCGTCGCGTTGCTTTCGGCGGCCTTGAGGTCGCTGTCGGCCTCGTCCACGAGCGCCTGCTGTGTCTCCTTCGTGCGCTTCAGCTCGCGCTCAGCCTCTTCGGCCTTCGCCTTCAGCTCCGTGATCTTCTTCTTGCGGGTGAACTTCTCCAGCACCAGCACCTCCGACTCGGCGCTCGTCACCTCGAACTTTCGCTGCTGCACGGACAGTTCCTTCGCGCGGAGTTGTTCGAGCTGCGCGTAGCCGTCCTTCACGAGCGATTTCGTGAAGGCGATGTCGTCCTCGGCCTCCTTGAGCTGCTTGCGGTTCAACTCCAGCACGCCCTTGAGTTTGTCGAGGTCCTTCTTGTACTCCCCCTGCGGATCGTCGTAGGCTTCGAGGTCGATCTTCGCGAGGGTGAGCGCGAGGTCGGCCTTGGCGATTTCGCTCTCGGCCTTGTTCTTCGCCTGCGCGAGCTTGCTGCGGCACGCCTTCACCTTCCCCTCGGCCGTCTGCCACTTCACCTCCTGTTCGCTCATCTGGCGGGCGAGCTGGTCGGTGTCGAGCTTGGCAACCTCGTCGCCTTTGCGGACGCGCTTGCCTTCCTCGATGATCGAGACGAGCTTGCCGCCGCCCTTGAGGTCGCACATGACCTGCACGGCGTCGATGCTTTCGAGTTCCCCGCGGTCGGTGATGGTGATCTTGAGTTCGCCGCGCCCGACGACGGCGGTGACGGGCCGGTCGAATTGGTTTGCTCCGTTGAGGAGCGGCAGTCCGTACTTCCAGCCGGTGTAGCCCGCGCCGCCGAGCGCGGCGAGCAGCACGGCGCGGCGGATCCAAGCGTGGAACGGTCGGCTACGGTTCGCCGGGCGCGGTGGCGGCGCGGGCGGGAGCGGCGCGATATTCATCGATGGGGACTCCCCGTTCGTCGAGCTGCATCTTCTCCGAGTTTATCAGAAGCCGGATGCGTTGTTGCTCGTAATTGAAGAAGCTGTCGGCGAGGCCGTTGCGCGCCACGAGCAGCGACTGCTGGGCGCTGAGGATGCGGAGCGTGGCGGCGCCGTCGTCGCCGCGGCGATCCTGCACCGGTGCGGTGAGCAGCCGGCGTTCGATGGCGAGCTGCCGCACGGCGACAAGGAGTTGCTGCTTGGCGATCTCGAAGTTGATGCGCTGGCGGCGCAGCTCGCGCAGGCCGGTGCGCACGTCCAACTCGATCGAATCGGAGAGTTGCATGAAGTCCCTACGGGACCGTTGATAATTGATGAGGCTGAGGCGGTACAGGTTCCGCTCCGCCTGGCGGTTGAGCGGTCCGTCGAACTGGACGGCCGCGCCGAGGGTGCTGCCCGCCGCGCCGAAGGCGAATGGATTCTTCCCGCCCGGCTCGGTGACGAGTCGGCCGTCCAACCGCACGGTCAGGTCCGATTGCAGGGCATTCGCCGCGACGGACACCTTTCGCCACGCGTCCGTCACCTGGGCCTGCGTGTTCTGCAGGTCCAGCCGGTTCTCTTTCGCGAACGGGAGCAGGGCCTCCTCGGTTTCCGGCTGATCGGGCAGGCGGAGCGTGTAGATGCGCGCCTGGGATTCGGCCGCGATGGCGGCGTCGACAACCCCGGCGAGGTCGCGCGTGACCGCGACGATCGCTTGCCACGCGGCCTCGCGGTTCGCCTCCGTCAGCGCGCCGCGCTGGCGCCCGATCTCCTTCGCGATCGCCGCCAACTGCTCCCGCAGCTCCGCGGGCTTCGCTTTCTGCTGGTCGTAGGCGTCCTTCGCCCGGGCCGCCTGCTCCGCCTCCTCCGGCGGCGACGGCCGCGCGAGGTCCGCCTCCCAAGCCTTCAACGCCGCCTCCGCGCCGGCGATCATCGCCTCGCTCCGCTTCGTGAACCCGCCGAGCGCCGTCAGCGACTCGGTCAGGCTCGCCACCGATGGCGCGGCGTCCAGTTCCGCCTTCCGCGCCCGCTCGAACTGGTCCAACTCTTCGCGCAGCTTGTCCACCGACGCATCCACGAGGACGAACCGGTTCAACGGCGAATCGTCCAGTTCGATCTTCAACCGCGGCGGCACGCCGAGCAGGAGCTTATAGCGGTCGAGCGAATTCTGGAGTTCGATCTCGCTCGAAATGAGATCGCGCCGCGCGCTCAGCAGGGCTTGATAAACCTGGTCGACGTTCGCCACCTGCGTGCGGCCGCCCTGGAAAAGCTTCTGGTAAAGTGCGTAGTTCTCCTCCTGGCTGCGGAGGTTTGCGCGGGCGTTCCGCACCCCCTGCACCTGCCGGAGCAGTTGCAGGTAGCCGCCGCCGTCGACGTTGATCGACGCCCAGAACTGCTTGCGGAAGCGGGCGTAGTCGCGAACGGCGTAGAGCGTGTCGCGTTCCGCTTGCGTCAGCGATTCAAGCCGGACGTTGCGCCCGAAGCCGCGCAGGAGCGGCTGCACGAGCGTCGCGCCGATCGAACTGCTGGCGGTGTGCGTGCGGCCGGTGAATTCCCAAACGAAACTGTTCGCGAAGTCGGCGAGGAGTTGCCCGCCGGCGGCGAGGTTGCGTGCGGCGCCGAAGTTCGTCGTGGTCGCGAGCGTGTTCGATTCGCCCGGCAGGCTGCTCGTACCGACGTGCTGGAAGGTCGTGTTCCGGCGCAGAAAATATTGCAGGTCGAACTCGAACCGGTTGAGCGTGAGCGCGAGCGCCTGGATGTAGACGTTCTCGAGTTGGGATTGGAATTGGCGGCTATTGGCGAGGGCGATCTCGGTGGCGCGGTCGCCGTCGAGCTTCAATGTTCCCGATTCGTCGAGGCCAAGCGCCTCTTCCCAGCCAATCGGTTCGATGGACGGTGCGACGCCGTTCTTTTCCCAGCCGCGGTAGCCCGTGATGCCACCGGGGTTCGCCATGAAGATCGCGGCAGCGGGGTCGTCGGGCGGCTTCGGCGGGCAATCGGTGTTCGTCGGATCGGCGAGCCGCGAGTCGGGCGGCGGAACGATGTTCGTGCGACCGATACTGTATTCGGGCTTCACCACGCGCTCGCCGATGATGGGGTACGTCTCCCGGTCGGCGGCCTGCCGGTAGTGCGACCGGCTGCACCCGACGGCGCAGAGCAGGAATAGCAACCCCCGGCGACGCAACGCGCGGCCCCCCAGCGCGATCGAACGATCCCCCAACAGGGGCATAGCCGCAGGAGCATTTTCGGGCAAGACAGATTGTCTGGGGAAGGCGGACGACATTGTCGGGCACTCGCTCCGCGAGTGCCCGACTCTTTGCGAGGGGACGGTTAACTGGCATTCCCTTGAGTGAATTCTCCGGCTATCTCCCGTGGATCGCTCCGCGAGGTGGGACCATGCCGAGATGGATGGCGGCGGTCGTTGGATGCTGGATCGCAGCGGTTCCTACGTCGGCACAAGACCGCTTCGCGGAAACGCCCGTGCCGGCGCGGACGGCCTACGTCGCCGATGGTCTGCTCGAAAACGATAAACCCCACGAAATCATCGACCTCGGCGACTGGCGGACCGACATCGTGTTCGGCATTCCGACGGCGATCCGCGCCCAACACCGGATCGGAACGTCCAACGCCTGGGGTGAAGGGGGCGTCGCGCTCTACGGCCTCCTGCCCAGCATCTTTGCCGGCGTTCGATTCGACGGCCGCATTTACGAAGGACAGTGGAATACCTGGTTCTCCCAGCCTGGCTTCGATTTCTACTTCAGCCCGGTCCGCGGTTCCGGCAACTTCTTCCACAAGCGGTTCCGCAACGTCGTCGCCGTCACGTTCGAGAATGATCTCTCGTGGAGTCGTGCGTGGTCCGAACGCTTCCACGGACATCTCGGCCTGAAGGCCGGGTTCGGCGTCGCCTTCGCCGGCAGCAACGTCTGGCCCGTGCCCGTCCTCGGCCTCACCTGCGGGTTCGAATACTGAAATTCCCTCGACACGATCCTGACATCCCGGTATGACCTGCGGACATGAAGCCGATTCCATTCCTGCTTCTGATTCTTGCCACCGGCTGCGCCAGCACGACGGCACGGCCGATCCTGCGTGAACGCGACGGCGGCGTCGTCGCCATCCCCGACAACTCCGACCGCTTCCCGGACTACAACCGTTCGCAGGCGGAAAAGGTGATCCGGGAGCACGTCGGCAAGAACTTTGAAATCGTGCGGGAGGAGGAATACGTGATCGGCCCCGTGACCACAAGCGAAACGAATTTCACGAAGCGACCCGCCCTCGGCTGGCTCATCCCGTGGCGCTGGAACGACGAAGCCACGACGACGAGTACAAGCGCGACCCGCAACCAGACGGAATACCGGCTGCACTATCGCAAGACCGATTCCTCGGACGGCGTGCGCCCGGCCGAGTACAAGGATTTGCCCCCGCTACGCGACGGCATCGGACCGTAAGGGAAACTCTCAAAACTATTCCGACTTCCGGCCCTGGTTGATCTCATACCAGGCACGCAGGTCGCGATCGCAATTCGCCAAGCCACACCGCAGCAGGGTGAGGCTCGCCAGCGTTGTCATAGCCCATCCGACGGCCCCCATCGGCGTGATACCGGTTTTGAGCGGTACGAAGACGGCGGCGGTGGGGAGCATGGCGGCGAGGCCGTGCTGGCCGAGGTGCCAGAGGCCCACGAGCGCGAGCGGCAGGCCGAGCGTGACGAGCGACGCGATACCGTTGGTCTGGTTGCCCGAGGCGAACCCGCGGAAGCCGACCGCGAACGCGAACAGCCACAGGCTTGTGGCACCGAACATCGCGGCGGCGGCGTCCCACCAGGCGATCCGACCGGCGGCCGCCATCGCGGTCGCCAGCAATGCCACGCCGACAAGGTAGCCCCGGCCACGCTTCCACGCGGCGGAGAACGCGGCGTGGGCGTAGTCCCGGCCGGACAACTCGGTGAGCAACAGCAATTCGAGGCGATGGCAGCGTGCCGTCGAGGTCGCGTCCCACAAGCCGAACTGATAGACCGCCGGCACCGCCGCGAGCACGGCCAGCGCCGTCGCCATCATCGGCGGGCCGCCCCATCCGTCGAAGAGTGCGAAGACGAGCTTGCCCATCCACGGCGGCCAGGCGTCGCCCGCAACGATGTACGCGGAGTAGATCGCCGCGAAGCCCACGGCCAACCAGAGGTTGATACGGCCGCTGTATTCCATGACGCGGCGCACGGCCCACCACGACAGCGGGCGCTCGCCGATGCGTTCGGTTTCCGCCGTGCGATCGGTCGTGAGCGGTCGATAATGGCGATCCTGGAAGTGCCCGCGGAGCCGGTACGCGCCGCGCAGGGCCAGTACGCCGAGCAACCCGACGGCGAACAGGTGCAGGTTGGCCATCCGTTCCCATGCGATCCCGCCGACCCGACCCGCCTCGAACCAGTAGCGAAGGACTCCGAACGGGTTCATGGTGTGGAGGAACATCACCGTGTCAAAGACGAGGCGGCCGAGCCAGGTCGGGAGTTGTTGCAGCCAGAGTCGGAGATGTTCGCCGGCCATGACGCCGATGACGAGGTAGATGAGGACGCCGACGAGGCCGAGGATCTCGCCGATTCGCTTCACACCACGCGGCTCGTAGACCCATGCGGTCAGGCCCAATCCGGCGACAAGGCCCCAGGCGAATGGCATGATGAGCAGCACCGCAACGTCGGACCAGTCAAGGACGCCGGCGAAGCCGAGCCAGGCGAGGACGGGCGTGCCGGCAAGGCTGACGAGGGCGAAGCGTCCGACGCCGACGAGGGCTTCCGCGAGATAGAGACGGCGGGGTTGTACGGGAGAAGCAAGCAGGAATTCGAGGGCAATGCTCTTGGGGAGTTGCGTGAGACGCCAACCGATGGCGGCGGCACCTTCCACGATGCCGAGCACGAGGAAAAGTTGCGCGATGATGCCGAGGAAATCGGTGCTCGGCTGGCGAAGCGCGGCGAGGACGAGGACCGACGACAGGAACAGGTGGATCGTGGCGAGGCGTCGGAAGGCGAGCTGCCGTCCGGGTGCCCGCATCGCGATGGTGAAGAACGGCGCGAGCATGTCAGGAGATCGGCGGGGCGAACGCGGGGATGCGAACTGGGGACTTGATCACCGAGGAGCCGTTCGACCGGGGACGAGCCGTCACGACTTGCCGGTGGTCGCGGTTCAATTCGATCCCGAGCGTTTGCGCAAGGGCATCGATAAAGGCCGAACAACTCGGAAAGCGGTTCTGCGGGCTGGGCGAGAGCGCACGGAGTACGATCTGCTGCTCCTCCACTCCCGGCACCGAGAGGTTTGGCGGCGGGCGGTGGAAACTTTTCCCTGGGGAATGCGGTGGCGATGGAAACGGGAACGCACCGGTCCGCAGCAGATGGTAGGTCACCGCGAGGGAGAACTGGTCGCTGCTATCGCTCATCGAGCCTTGGAAGACCTCGGGAGCGGCGTAGTCGAGCGTTCCCTGTCGAAAGCAGGGCGTGGTGCTTCCCAGCATCGGTGTTGCAAGGCCATAGTCGGCCAGTTTCGCTTCATTGCCGACGAGCAGAATGTTGTTCGGCTTGATATCGCTGTGCTGAAAACCGACGATCCGTCCGTCGAACGGGTGCCGCTTGGCGTTGAGGAAGTCCAACGCGCTCGCCGCCTGCCCCAAATAAAGCAGGATCTTCTCCGGCTCGATCGGCTTGCTGAACTCCTCGGCATACAGCAGAAACAGGTCCAGCAAACTCGCGTCTGCCAGTTCCATCACGATGATGATGTAACCGGGCATCGACCAGACCCGCTTGATCCCCAACAGATAGGGATGTTCGAGCTTTTGGATTCCCTGTAGCGATCGGATTTCCCGCGCGGTCGAGTTGGAATTCGCACTCGACATGAATTTCAGCGCAACGAGCTCCCCGCTCGGGCTGGTCGACTCCCAAACGGTGGCAAACGCCCCGCGGCCCCGTAATCGAATGAGCTTATATCCCGGAAATGCCTCGACACCCGCTTCCGGAACGAATCGTTCCGGCGGCGTCGGCACCTTCATTCGATGAGAACTTCTCCGACCCTGCATGAGCGTACGTTTCCGCGAGACCCGTGGCGGTCGAATCTGCCGATAACCTAGAACACGATTTCCGACCGGAGGAAAAGACCTGCGAAAAGGCGCGAAAAGTGCGGTCAACGGGCCGATTGTACGGTCCAACCAACGGGCGACCCTTTGTGATAGGGCATTAACCCGTGGAAGGGCGGTGCAGTGAAGTCGAAAACGATCGGCAGAAACCAGCGATCGCCGTCCCAAAGCGGGAGTTCAGGCACCCTTTCGAGTTCGAACCAGTCGAGAGTGCCTTCGGAATTACTTTTGGCGGGGGTGCCGGTGAAATCGAAGATGCGGAAGAGAAAGCCGAACCAGTCCTCCCCGTTTTTGCCGAATCCCGGCCAGGAGACCGTACCCGCAAGTTGGACGTCACCGCACTCAATCCCGGCCTCCTCCCGAATCTCGCGGCGGATACCCGTCACGATGTCTTCGTTCGGTTCCAGCTTGCCGCCCAGACCGTTGTATTTGCCCAAGTGCGCGTCGCCGGCGCGAGCGTTCCGATGGACCAACAAGACCTTTCGGCGGTCCGGCGAGAAAACGTAACCCAGTGTGGCCAGGATCGGCGTGTACGGCATCAGCGCAGGTCCTCGATCGTCGGCGGATCGGTCCACTCGGCCAGGATCTTTCGTACATCGGCGAGGTCAGCTTCCTTAACCCCTTCGCGGCGCTGGTAACGTCGTTCGAGGGCTTCAAGCAGCGTTTCCCACATCGCACGCGTCGGCGACACGTCGAGCGACCAATCTTCGCGCCGCTTCGTCCGCGCCTTGAACCGCCACCGCCGCGCGAACTTTTCGGCCGCGACGAATCGGCGCTCGCCCGTGTCGGGATCGGTCTCGGTCCATTGCACTTCCACGCTCATTACAATCAACATACCGTTGATGCCGTTCAAGGACGACCGCGATGCAGTTTCTGAAACATTCGGCTGCCGTCTCGGCACTCGCATTCTCGCCGGATGGCACTACCCTGGCGATTGGCGGTCGCGATGGTTCGGTCGTTCTTCATGAAGTCGAAGGAATCCCGATCGGCGAGTTGGCGAACACGCCGATCCTAGCCCTCGCGTTCGATCCGGGCGGCACCCGCGTCTACCTCGCCGGCCCCGGCGGGTGGTTCGGCTGCGAACGGCGCGCCGATGGCCAGTGGAATTTTCAGGTGCCCAAGGAATCCGTACCGGCAACGTCGCTGGCGTTCCTTGACGACGACGTACTCGCCATCGGCATCGGCGATCGGATGAAGCCGATGCCGGGTCTGCTCGAACTGCGGAACGTGACTTCCAGCCGCCGACTCGAGCCGCATTTCCGCGAGCCGACCGGCGTGCGTTCCCTCGCGACGCATCCCGCGTCCCGCACCGTCGCCTGGACCAGCGCCGGCAAACGCCTGAGCGTTTGGCCGACCCAAATGCTCGAGCCGCGCACCCTCGGCCTCGCGCATGCGGTGCCGGCCCTCGCCTTCCACCCCGATGGCGAGCGCCTCGCCGTTGCCCAGGAATGGTCCATCGCGATCTTCGACCCGCGTACACTCGACAACATGCGGACTTTGAAAGGCCATACGGGCCGCGTGACCGCCGTCGCCTTCAGCCCCGATGGTCGGAGAATGGCCTCGGCAAGTTGGGATCAAACCGTCCGCTATTGGGACCTCGATCACGGAACGCCCCGCGCGACGTTCGACTGGGGCATCGGCCGTGTGACTTGCCTCGTGTTTGCGCCGGACGGACTTCGCCTCGCGGCCGGCGGCGAGTCCGGTACGATTGTCATTGTCGATGTGGAATGATCAATCGCCAGCATCCACGAAGACATCCACGTCCCGCACCCACGCCACGAATAGCACCTTCAGAAACAATTGCACGTCGAGAACGCCTTCGTCCGACTCAACAGGCCCCAGTGCGAGTCTGGCCCGCTTGGCGCGGTCGGTCGGTTCGAGCCGCGTCACCTTCGCCATCTCGTCGAGGGATTTTGGAACGACGTCGTCCACCTTCACCGTCCCGAACCAGAACAAGACGTTCAGGCTTTGCCACGGTGCGAGGCGACCCTTCGCCAGCAGCAGAGGCTGCAGCAATTCGTCGCCGGTCAACTCGGACTTTCCGTAGGCGTTCTTCGGCAGAGTGCGGCTCAAACCGGGGAACGCCTCCACCCAGCCACGCGTGCGGAAGTCCCGGGTGCGCTCGCCGTCGATCGTCTCTTCGGCCAGCGTCTCGAGACATAGCGCCCCGCCAAGCGTATCGGGCGGTAACACGTGGTCGAGCAGCCAACGCTCCGCGCTTTTCCGGATGGGAAAACGGATCGGGACCGAACACCCAAAGGGGCCGCGCGTCGCGTTCGCCGGGCAGTTCGTGCAGATCGGCACGTGCGGCTCGAGCGCCGTCAACTCCAGTTCCAACCGGCCGAGAGTCGAGACGCGCTCCACCGCGTCGCCGTCCACCATTCGCATCACGCGCACGTCGAGATCAACCGTCAGTTGGTCTGGCCGCGTGCTGGACCGAACCTGCTGCACACGCCGTTGGACCGCCAGCAAGTCTATGAGCGATTCCGTCCCGCCGCGCAGGTCCCCGCCGCCGAGGTCTCGCTTCGGCCGACAGGGAAAGTCGATCATCGTTTCGAGGGCCATGTTACTCTTCGACTTGGAAGTCCTGGATTTCCAGCTTCGTCTGATGCCCGTCGAACGTGCCGCCCTCGGACTGCTTCCCCTGGAAGTAGTCCTTCTGCCAGCCTCGCTTCACCGCTTCCGGGTCCTTTGTGTTCAGCCCCGTGAGGAAACTCGATCGACTCGCCTCCCACGCCCGGTACTTCGCGTTCAGTTCTTCATTCTTCGTCAACGGCGTCGTGATCGGGTTCAAGTGCTCCGCAAATCCCCGCGGCACCGGCACAACCATACACACGGGCTCGCCGGCCGAAAAACGGATCCACTCCCCCGGCCGCGTCACTTTCCAATTCATCGTGAAGGTGCTGAACGCCCAGTCAGTCTCGATGACGCCTTCGAGCGCCTGGATGCCGTCCTTCGGCATGTTGCTCGGCCCCTTCACCCACAGGTTGACACCCGGCGGCGTGCGAAACAGATAGGGCAACGAGAAGGTGAGCACGCCGAAGCCGAAGTGCGTGGTGACGGACGGATCGACCTGGTCGAGGTACCGCAACTGGATGTCGGACTTGTCATTTCCACCGTACCAGTACAGCTCGAATGTACAGGGGCAGGTCAGGAACCAGCCGTTCTGGTTCGCGATATTGAGCGGTAGACAGCGGTACGCGAAGCGCTGCGACGTGGCGTCCATCCAGTCTCGCTCGATGGGCGCTTTAATGAGGCCCATGTTCGGCGGATTATTGATGCGATACGCGTAGAAATTCTGTTCGTCGGCCATCGTCTCGCTCTCGGTTCGGGATGCCGGCACTGTAACGATATGCCGATGCCGGGGAAAGCCGGGGTTATCGAAGTTTGTCGCGTGGCGGTCCCTTTGCAGCCTTCTTGAAATCTGAACATTCGCGTCTCGACTGAAACACTGTCGGAATCTCCTTCAAACCGGTTCCGAATTTAACAATTTCAACGATTTTCCTGATTCTACTGCCTCAGAGTTTTTATTAAGACTGACTTTGCTGTGAGGCGAATTTCATTGCTCCAGTGGAGTCTTTCGACATGCTCGCCCTGCGAAAATGGATTCTCGTGATCGGCCTCGCCGTGCTCGCGTGTGGCGATGTCAAGGCTGACTTCGTCGTCGGCCTTGTTGGCGGCAGCCAACTCGTCACCTTTGACATCGCGACCCCCGGCACGCTCACCGCGCCGGTCGCCATTACCGGCCTGCGTTCCGACGAAACCATCATCGGCATTGATTTCCGCCCGGCCACCCCAAACACGCTCGTCGGCGTCGGCAACCTCGGCGGTAGCGGGTACGTCTACAGCATCGACGTCGCCACCGGCGTCGCCACCGCCATCAACACCAGCGGCTTCACGCTCACCGGCAATTCCTTCGGCGTCGACTTCAACCCCGTCCCTAATGCCCTCCGGATCGTCAGCGATGCCGGGCAGAACCTTCGCATCACCGCCGGTGGCACTGGCACCGTGTTTAACGACACGACGCTCTCTGAGACTGGTATCGTCGCGGCAGCCTACAGCAACAATTTCGCCGGTACCACCGTCACCACGCTTTACAATTTGAACGCCGAAACCGGCTCGCTCGTCCGCCAGGGCGGACTCAACGGACCGCCCTCCCCCAACGGCGGTGCCATCACCACCATCGGCTCGCTCGGCGTCGATTTCTCCAACGCCGGTTTCGACATTTCCGGCAACGACGGCACCGCCTACGCCGTGCTCACAACGGGTAACGGCAGCGGGAGTGGCCTGTACACGATTGATCTTGCCACCGGCCAGGCCACGCTCGTTGGCGATTTCGGTGAGGACATCGTGCAGGACCTCGCCGTCCAGCAAGTGCCCGCTCCCGCCGGCGCCTTGCTGCTCGCGCTCGGCCTCGCCGGCCTCGCCGCTGCCCGTCGCCGCATCACCAGTTAAGTCACGAACCTCTTCGTGCTTACCATTCGGCCGACCCATCGGGTCGGCCGATTCCATTTCAGCTCGGCTTGTTCCGTTCACCGCAACACGGTAAAACCCGGTCCTCGAATTGGGTGGCAGTGCGCGCCGGGGAATCGACCATGGCCTTGCTGGACGTTCGCGGGTTGGTGAAACGCTTCGGCTCGCGGACCGTCGTCAACGGCGTGTCGTTCGACGTGAACGCCGGCGAGGTCGTCGGTCTCCTTGGCCCCAACGGTGCCGGCAAGACCACCAGCTTCCGCATGGCCACCGGGCAAATCACGCCGAACAGCGGCACCGTCCTCTTCGCCGGGCACGACGTCACCAACCTGCCGATGTTCCGCCGCGCCCGCCTCGGCATGGGTTACCTCTCCCAGGAACAAAGCATCTTCAAGAAGCTCACGGTCGAGCAGAATATCCTTGCGATCCTCGAAGCACTGCCGAAAAGCCGGTCCCTGGGCCGGGCCCTCACGCGCACCGAGCGATGGGACCGCACGGATCAGGCACTAACACGGTTCAATCTCCAGCACGTACGCAAGAATCCGTCAGCCCGCTGTTCCGGCGGCGAAAAGCGCCGGCTCGAGATCGCCCGCTGTCTGGTCTGCGAACCGCTGCTCATCCTGCTGGACGAACCGTTCGCCGCCGTCGACCCGCTGACGACCGAGGACATCCGGCACAACATCCGGGACCTGGCCCGCGAAGGGATCGGCGTGCTGCTGACCGACCACAACGTCCGCGAAGTGCTGAAGATCACCGACCGCAGCTATCTCATCAAGGACGGCACGGTGGTGGTTCACGGCACGCCGGAGGAAATCAAGCGAAACCCGGTGGCAATCCGCGAGTATCTCGGCAACACCTTCGCGGACGAGGGCTACGTGCCGCTCGTGCCGACACCGCCGCAAATCCCGGTCTCCGCGACGACACGGCTGGTGCCTCCGGCGCCAGCCCCGCACACGGTCCCGCCAACGGTGATTCTCGATCCGTATTTGCCTGCGAACGCGAGCCAACGGCCGGACGACGACCCGCCTCCGCCGACCGAACCGAACGGTCCGCGACCGACGACGAAGCCCGCGCCGATCCCGGTGGCG
The DNA here is from genome assembly GCA_019636445.1 of Gemmataceae bacterium. Classification (GTDB taxonomy): domain Bacteria; phylum Planctomycetota; class Planctomycetia; order Gemmatales; family Gemmataceae; genus Limnoglobus. Next base: position 29,443 of record JAHBXO010000052.1, read on the forward strand.
CCGGTGCTCGTGACCGCGAAGCCGCCGACCGCGACGATTCGGGACGAAGCACCGTTGATACTCCAGCCGGCACCGCCGCCGCAACCGGCGCTAGGGCCGCCCGTGATGCCCCCGATGCGCCCCGCGTCCAATGCCGCGCCGCTCTTCGGCTCGACCGGCCCCGGCGCGTTCAGCCAGCCTACACGTCAGCTCCTCGAACTGGAAAAGCTTCGCCGCTTCGCCGACCAACTCGCCACCGACGACTGGCAAACCGGTTGGCACGAGCTGGCGGCGAAAGGCACCGACGCGATCCCGGCGCTGTTGGAATCGCTCGAGCGCCGCGAACCGAACGCCCGCCACCTCGCGTTCCGCCTGTTGGAGCAAGTGACGGGGCAAACGCTCGATTTCCAGGCCGACGCGACGGACGACGTCCGCCTGCGCCAGATCGCGCACCTGCGCGTGATGTTCGAGACACGACGGGCGGCGTGATTCCTCGCTTGCCCGTTTCGACATTACCATTAGCATTCCCGGTGATGATCTCGATCCACGCACCGGGTGCTCCATGTTCGACCTCGCCGCAGTCCAGTCCGCGATCCGCGATGCCAAGCTTGACGGCTGGCTGCTCTACGATTTCCGCGGCCTGAACGTCCTCGCCCTGCGCGTGCTCGGGCTGCCCGAAAAGAAGTTCCTCTCGCGTCGCTGGGCCTACTACGTGCCCGCGACCGGTGAGCCGAAGAAGCTTGTCCACGCCATCGAACCGGCGTCGCTCGATTCCTTACCCGGTTCGAGCAAGACGGCATACCGCCGCTGGCAGGAATTCGAAGCCGGTGTCGGCGCGCTGCTCGCCGGCGCGAAGACCATCGCGATGGAATACACGCCGCGTAACGGCAACCCGTACATCAGCCGCGTCGACGCCGGCACGATCGAACTGGTCCGCTCCTTCGGAGTGGAAGTCGTTTCGTCCGGGGACCTGATTCAACTCTTCGAGGCGACCTGGGACGACGAGCAGGAGAAGATGCACTTCGCGGCCGAAAAGGTGACGTCGGAAGCCTATGGCGTGGCGTACCGCTTCATCGCCGACGAGATTCGCGTCAAGGGAAAGACGACCGAAGTGGCCGTGCAGGCACGCATCATGAAGCACTTCGCCGACAACGGCTGCACGACGTATTCGCCGCCGATCGTCGGCGTTGGCCCGCACAGCGGCGACCCGCACTTCGATACGTCGCCGGCCACCGACGCGCCGATCGCCAAAGGGGACTTCGTGCTGATCGACCTCTGGGCGAAGCTGGACAAGCCGCGCGCGGTCTACAGCGACCTGACGCGCACGGTGTACATCGGCGAGACGGTGCCGGAAAAGTATTCGAAGATCTTCGCAATCGTCGCCTCCGCGCGGGATGCGGCGATCCAGCGGGTCAAGGACGCCTTTGCCAAGGGCGAAACGATCGTCGGCGCGACGGTGGACAATGCGTGCCGCGACGTGATCGAGGCGGCCGGCTACGGGAAATACTTCACCCACCGCACCGGCCACAACATCGGGCAGGAGGTCCACGGCAACGGGGCGCACATCGACGGACTTGAAACGAAGGAAGACCGCAAGATCCTCAAGCGGACCTGCTTCAGCATCGAGCCTGGCATCTACCTGCCCGAATTCGGCGTGCGCAGCGAGATCAACGTCTACATCGACGCGAAGGGGACAGTCCACGTCACGGGCGGCGCGTTGCAGACATCCATCGACACGATCAAAGTTTAGCGGCGACGCGCAGGCCCGGCGGAGCGGAGCGCGGGACCGGTATCCGTTTCCGCGTGCCCGCGTACTGCCACGCTGCGTCGCCGAGGAAGATCGCCACCGACACCCACACGCACGAGCACGCCACCCAGACATACCATGGCGGCGATTCGCCCAGGAAGACGAGCGCGATCAGCATTTGGGTCGTCGGCGAGATGAACTGCAGGAAGCTCATCGCGACGAGCGGCAGCCGCCGGATCGACATGATGTACGTCAGGAGCGGCGCGACCGTGACGATGCCGCTGAAGGCGAGCAGCGCGTTCAACCCCCAGCTCGGCCCGAAGTGCCCTTCGCCCTTCACTCCGAGCCACGCCAGCCCACCGAGCGCGAACGGCAGCATCATCAGCGATTCGACCGTCAGCCCGCTGAGCGAATCGACGGGGATCGCCTTGCGGACGAAGCCGTAGAGGCCGAAGGTGATGGGCAGCGTGAGCGCGAGCCAGGTGAATTGCCCGGCGACGACGAACGGGAACGCCAAGCCGATGGCGATGATGCCGAGCGCCGGGTAGTGCGCCGGCCGCAACTTTTCGCCAAGGAAGACCGTGCCGAGGAACGCGTTCACCAGCGGCAGCATGTAGTAGCCGAGGCTCCCCTCCACGACTTTGCCGACAACGGTGGCGTAGATGTAGAGCAGCCAGTTGACGGCGAGCAACGCCGAGGAAAGCAGCATGAGCAGCAGCAGCTTGCGGGAGCGGAAGACGGCGCCCAGCGGTTTCCACGTGCCGGCGATGGCCGTGATGAGCAGCATGATCGGCAACGACCAGACGATTCGGTGGGCGAGGATTTCGACGGCGGGTACGGCATGGCTTTTCAGCGCCGAGAAGTAGAGCGGCACCATCCCCCACCAGAAGTACGCGAACGTGCCGAGCAGGAATCCGGTTCGTGTACTCGCATCCTCGTCGCTCACGGTCGTCTCCCGGGGTTTCGATCAGTTCGTTAAATGCTTCGCCAGCAGTTTGTGGAAGTGGTAGCCGGCGTTTTCCCGCTTCGCGCTGAAGCGGCCGCTCACGAACGCCGAGCTGCGCAATCCCCGCTGCACTTCCTCGCAGATGCCAACGTCCTCCACCTGCACCTGCTCCGCCACACGAACCGACTCGTTCTTGAACTCCTGGGGCGTGTCCGCCGCAAAATAGAAGTCGAAGACGACGCGACAGCGGTCCGTACCGAGCGGCATCACGAGGTTCGTGTCCATCGCGTTGCCGTACAGGTTTGCCATCCAGTTCGGGAAGACCCACCAGTAGGCGGCGAGGTCGCCGACGCGGGTACGGCCGGCTTCGCCCTCGGCCGGCACGAGCGGGCTGCATTGGAGCGCCGTGTGGCCGTGCGCCGTCGTCGTGTATTCGCGATAGTCCAGCACGCCGGCGAGACCGGGGTGGACCGTGTTCACGTGGTAGCCGCCGTCGAGATAGTTGTCGACGTACACCTTCCAATTGCATGCGAGATTGTATTCGCGGCGCGCATGCCACTCGAAGTTCGCGAAGGCGTTGCGGCGGTCGGCCCACTCGGGGAACGGAGAGAGGAAGTCGGCGAGGGGTTCGCGCGGCTCGCCGGCACACACCCAGACGAACGGCCCCCACGTACTCACGGTCATACCGACGAGGCCGTGGTCGTCTTTCTCGAATTCCTGCACGCCTTCGAATTCCGGCGTGCCGCGGAGCCGGCCGGCGAGATCGTACGTCCAGCCATGGTAGCGGCAGCGGAGTTTCGTGGCGGTACCACAGGGTTCGGTAAGCAACGGCGCGGCGCGGTGCCGGCAGACGTTGAAGAACGCGCGGAGGACGCCGTCGTCGCCGCGAACAACGAGGACCGGTTCGCCGGCGATGTCGGCCGTGAGGTAGTCGCCGGCGTTCGCCACCTTTTCGACGCGGCCGACGCACTGCCACGTCCCACCAAAGACGGATCGGCGTTCGCGTTCGAGGACGGCGGTGTCGAAATACCAGCTATTCGGAATCGTGCGGGCCAGCTCCAGCGGAAGACTGGGGTCGAAAGGCGTGCGATCGACGGGCATGGCATGACCTTGATAAATGGTTTAGAGCGGTTCCAACTCTGATGTAGCGGGATAGCCACAACTGCGGAAGTAATTG
>JAHBXO010000053.1 GCA_019636445.1 Gemmataceae bacterium
ATTGCTCCCCAACCTACGATTTGCGAACCGGTCGGGAAACGGTTGCCGGATCAGACTTCCGAAGTCCGGTTTCGACTTCGGAAGTCCCCGGTGGCGCAGCAGCGTTTCTGGTCGAGAATCGGCAAATGATCGCAAGAAATTGCCTCTCGTCAAACATCGACTTCCGAAGTCGAAGCCGGACTTCGGAAGTCGGGATTCCCCGGAAACGGTTGCCTCGCACCGGTGCGGGATGCGACAATGACTGTTCCCGCCGCGCCCTCCGTTCGACGAGGCCCTTCATGCCGATCCGATGGATGCTTGTTCCATTCCTGATGTTCGCGGCGCGGTCTGACGCAGCCGACTTCGCGAAGGATGTGAAGCCGATCTTCGCGAAGGCGTGCGTGTCGTGCCACGGGGACACGAAACAGAAGGGCGGCCTGCGCCTCGACCGCAAGGCCGACGCCCTGCAAGGCGGCGACAGCGGCGCCGCCATCCTGCCGCGGAAGGCAAAGGACAGCCCGCTCCTGCAGCGGGTGAGCAGCGCCGATCCCGATGTCGTCATGCCGCCAAAGGGCGAACGGCTGACGGCGCAGGAGATCGCGACCCTGCGCGCGTGGATCGACGCGGGCGCCACGTGGCCCGACGATGGCTCGCAGGCGAAGGATCCGCGAGACTGGTGGTCGCTCAAGCCGCTGAAGTCGTCGGGGAGGTCGATCGACGAGTTCATTCTCGCGAAGCTGAAGGAGAAGAGTTTGCAGCCCTCGCCAGAGGCGGACCGGCGGACTTTGATCCGACGATTGTCGTTCGACCTGATCGGCTTGCCGCCAACGCCGGAGGAGATCGACGCGTTCGTGAAGGACGCCTCGCCGAATGCCTACGAGAAGCTGGTCGATCGCCTGCTCGTCTCGCCGCATCACGGCGAGCGCTGGGCGCGCCACTGGCTGGACGTGGTCCACTTCGGTGAAACGCACGGCTACGACAAGGACAAGCCGCGGCCGAACGCCTGGCCGTATCGCGACTACGTGATTCGCGCTTTCAATGCGGACAAACCCTACGCGCGATTCGTCCAGGAGCAGATCGCCGGCGATGTCCTGTTCCCCGGCACGGTCGACGGCATCGAGGCGCTCGGATTCCTCGCCGCGGGGCCGTGGGACTTCATCGGCCACGCCGAACTGCCCGAATCGAAGATCGACGGCAAGATCGCCCGCCACCTGGATCGCGACGACTTTGTCTCCAACACGATGGGTACCTTCGCGAGCCTAACGGTTCACTGCGCCCAATGCCACAACCACAAGTTCGACCCGATCTCGCAGGAGGAGTACTACGCACTGCAGGCGGTCTTCGCCGCGATCGACCGCACCGATCGCGCGTACGATGCCGATCCGAAGGTGGCGGCGCGACGGGCCGAACTGGAGACGAAGCGGAAGTCGGCCGGCGACCGGATCGCGGCGCTGGAAGCGCAGGCCCGCACGAAGGCCGGGGCCGAGTTCGCGGAGTTGGAACGGCGCATCGCCGACGGCGCAAAGGTCGGCAGCGGGAAGACGCCTGAGTATGGCTACCATTCCGCCATCGAGGCGAAGCAGGACCGCACAAAGTGGGTGCAGGTCGATCTCGGCGCGAACGTGAAGCTCGACCGCGTCGTCCTGCGCGGCTGCGACGACGACTTCAACAAGATCGGCGCCGGCTTCGGCTTCCCCGTCCGGTTCAAGGTCGAACTCTCCGACGACGCGGACTTCAATCGGTCGATCGTCGTCGTCGATCATACGTCCAAGGATCATGCGAATCCCCTCACGGCCCCAGTGAGTATCGCCATCGACGGCAAAGCCGGACGATACCTCCGCGTGACCGCGACGAAACTCGCCCCGCGCCAGAACGATTACATCTTCGCTCTCGCCGAACTCGAAGCCTACGATGCCGCCGGCACGAACGTCGCCCGCGGCAAGGCCGTGACGGCGCTCGATTCGATCGAGGCCCCTGTCCGCTGGCGGAAGGCGAACCTCACCGACGGCATCGCCGCGCCGGGGCCGAAGCTCGTCGCCGGCGAGATCGCGAAGCTGTCGAAGCAACGGGACGAATGGCTGATGAAGGCGCTCGGCGACGACGCGAAGACGCTGGCGGCGCTGCGGGGTGAATTGGACTCGGCGGACGGCGAATTGAAGACGATGACCGCGCGTCAGGTCGCGTACATCGGCACGGCGTTCCGGGGATCGGGCAACTTCGCCGGCACGGGTGGGACGCCGCGAGAGATTCGACTGCTTCCCCGGGGGGACATCACGAAGCCCGGCAAGGCGGTGGCCCCCGGCGCACTCGCGGCGCTCGGCGTGCCGTTCGAGTTGAAGCCGAACGCGGCGGAGGGCGAGCGCCGGGCCGCGCTCGCGAAGTGGTTGACGCACCCGGACAACCCGCTCGCCTGGCGCAGCATCGTCAATCGCGTGTGGCAGTACCACTTCGGCCGGGGGCTTGTCGATACGCCGAACGACTTCGGCCGGATGGGCCAATTGCCGACGCACCCCGAACTGCTCGACTGGCTCGCCGTCGAATTCCGCAACGGCGGCGGAAGCCTCAAGAAACTCCACAAGCTGATCGTGATGTCCGCCACCTATCGGCAAGTTTCGACGGATAATCCGTCGTTCGCGAAGCTGGATGCGAACAATCAGTATCTCTGGCGGCAGAACCGGCGCAAGCTCGAGGCCGAGGCCGTGCGCGATTCGATCCTCGTGGTGGCCGGCAAGCTGGACCGGACCATGGGCGGGCCGAGCTTCCAGGACTTCGTGGTCGAGAAGCCGGAGCACTCGCCGCACTACCAGTATCACCTCCATGACCCCGAGGATGCGAAGGCGCATCGCCGGGCCGTGTACCGCTTCACGGTGCGTTCGAAACTCCAGCCGTTCATGGCCTCGTTCGACTGCGCCGATCCGTCGCTCAATGTTGAGAAACGGAACGAATCGCTCTCGCCGCAGCAGGCGCTGGCGCTCATGAACAACCGGTTGTCGCTGGCGATGGCGAAGCACTTCGCCGCGCGCGTGGAGAAGCTGGCGAACGACACGGGCGGGCAGGTGTCGGCCGCGTTCCGGCTGGCGCTCGGCCGCGATCCAACGGCGACGGAAACCGACTCGCTCGCGGCCTACGCCAAGGAGCATGGCCTCGCGAACGCCTGCCGGGCGATTCTGAATTTGAACGAGTTCGTCTTCGTCGATTGACGGAACCGCGACAAGTCACGACGGCGGGAGCGCGCGGCGTTCGTCCCGGCGGGCCATGCGCAGGAAATTGAGCGCGAGCGGCAAGCCGATGAAGAACGCCGCGCCGGCGTAGAAGAGCACCACGAACATCACTTCCGTGCCGATCACGGCCAACTCGTCGGGGCCGCGATCGGGGAACAAGCTGGCCTTCAGGAGCAGGGCGAGGTTCATGTTCCGCATTGTGATCTCCATGCCGGCGGTCACGGTCTCGGCACGCGGCCAGCCGAGAATGCGGAACGGCAGCATGACGATCTGCTGGCAGAGCACCGCGAAGACGACGATCGCGATCGGCACGATCATCCCGCGATCGCCGGGCTTGATGCGCTGGCTCCCCAGGGCGCAGACAATCATCACGAACACGACCAGAAAGCCGACGCGGATCAACCAGCGGCTGAGGACGAGGCGCCGCAACGGGACGCGCGCGCCGAGCGCCATCCCGACCGCGAGCGGGGCGAGCACGAAGCAGGCCACATCGCGCACGATGCGAGCCGTGGGCATCTCGAAGGTGGCGGGGATGAAGTCGCGCGCCAAAAACTGGAGGGTGATCGGCACGGTCACGATCGCGGCCAGCGTCGAGACGACCGTGAGGGAAATCGCGAGCGGCGCGCTGCCCCGCCCGAGCACGACGAACGCCTTGGCCGTCGCCCCGCCCGGCATCGCGGCGGTGAGAATGAGGCCCACGGCGATGCCGCCAGTGAATCCGAAGAGCTGAATGACGGCCAGGGCAATGAACGGGGAGACGAGAATCTGATAGGCGAGGACGACCCCCAGCGCCCGCGGCCGCCGCAGCACCTTGGCGAAGTCGCCGACCGTCAGCGTCGCCCCCATGCCCATCATGAACAGGCACAGCTGCACCTGGGCGAAGTGTTCTTCGTAGAGCGGGTAGAAATCGAACATTCGGATCCATCGGCGGATTTGGGTGAAAGATTACCTATCGACAAATCGACCAATGACCTCAACAACATTTCGTCGGAAGGCGAATGACCATGAATCCGTTCGATGGAGAGCGTGTTCGGAAGTTGTTCGAAAGTCCTTCCTGTCCCGGTGTCTTCAGGCCGAAGGCCTGGGTGTCTGAAATTCTTCAGGCCGAAGGCCTGGCAGTTCATAGCCCTGGGCAAGGAGCGAAGCGACGCCGCCCTGGGTTGACTATGACCCGATGCAGTCCGAAGGACTGCGACAGTCCACGTTGTCCCAGCCCGTTGGGCTGGATCAAAAGATGTGGCGCGTTCCGTACCCAGGGCGTCGCCGAAGCGGCTCGCCCTGGGCTAAGCACTCCCAGGCCTTCGGCCTGAAAAACATCAGACTTTCAAGCCTTTGGCCCGAAAACTTGAAATGTCCCTTACTGGGTTGATTCGAACAAGCTGACCAGCGACGCGAGCGCCAGCGCCGAGTAGACGACTCCGCAAAGGAACAGAGCGATCCGCCGCCAGAGCGGCGGTCGGATCGCCGTTGGCAGGAAGCGCGTGTTCACCCGCAGGATCAGGAAAGCCCCGATCGCCAGCACGGGACACGCCACAACTCCCAGCACTTTGAACAGGCCGAGCGCCGATTCGCCGAGCGTCAGCGACGCGACGCCCCACGACGTGAAGAGCAGCAACAACCCGGCATACAGCCGGCTCGCAGGCCAGCGCCGCATGCCGGGCCAGCTCGCCCAGCCGATGTCCGTCACGGCACGCGCGAGGCAATCCATGTTCGCCAGTTGCGTCGAGAAGAGAATCCAGAAACCGTTGAGCAGACACAACGCCCAGAAGCCGATCCAGAGTTGCTCGGCCATGTAGCGGGCCTGGAACGCCCCGACCGAGTAGCCGGAGATCTGCGTGTTCTCCGGCACGATCGCAAGCGCGAGGTTCACGTTCAGGAACATCCCGACCACGCAGCCGCCGGCCCAGAGCGCGGTCTGGTCGAGCAAGCAATACTTCCACCAGACCTTCCACTTCCTCAGATTTTCCGTCGTCGGCGGGAAGACGCTACCCACCGGGGCGAGGGCCGTCTTCTCGCCGGAGAACGCCCCGCCAATGGAGCCGACGGACGCCGCCATCCCCCAGCCCTTGTCGCGAACCCAGTTCGAGACGACAAGGTTGCCGAGGCCACCCGAGCCGGCGGTCGCGGCGAAGACGCCCAGGAGCAGGATGTCCATGTTGGCGGGGATCTGCCGTGGCAGCAGGAAGCCGGTCGCAGTTCGACTCCAGACATCAAGTGGAACGAACAGGACGTTCGCAACCAATAGGAACGTGAAGATGAACACGACCATCGCCCACGACAGGCGCTCGAGCGTGCGCTCGACGGACTTGCCGGACAGAAGCATCACCACCGCGACGGCGAACACCGCGTAGGAAATCCCCATCAACGATCCCGCATCGCCGGCAATCGCTTCCCGACCGGCCGCGGCGGCGAAGAGCACGTTCGCACAGCCGAGCGCCAGGCCGGGCGTCGCGAGCTGCGCGATGCCGGCGAGGACGAAGACCGGGGCCCAGAACTTCGGCCCCGGGTTCAGCCGCAAGATGCCCGTCAGGATCGGCTCGCCCGAGGCGAGCGTGTAGCGGATCGCTTCCAGATTGAAGATCATTTGGAGGAAGATGGCGAGCGTCGCGATCCAGAGGATTTCCGTACCGTATCGAACCGCCATGAGCGGACCAACGATCCACTCGCCGCCGCCGATGGAGCCGGCGAGCAGGATCGCACCGGGTCCGATGGTGCGCAGGATGTTCCGACCCGAGAGGGGCAACGGCTCTGGCAGCACACCTGTCTGCCAGTCCGGAAGTCGGCCGTGATCGCGGTCTGGCAGCACTTCGGGCATCGCGTGATTCCATCTATCTGTTTACCCATAGCGCGAGCGAGATTGTTATCCTCGCTCGCGCGTCGGGCTAACAGGTGGCGTGCATCAGGCCGCGGATGTAGCCGTACGCGAACAGCCGGCCGAGCATCGTGTAGCCCGGTTCGCCGTCGTCTTCGCCGACCAGCTGCGGGACGTGATCCGGGCGCATCGGGCCGTCGAAGCCGATCTCGCGATAGGCGCGCATCGCGACGGCCATATCGGTCGGGCCGTTGTCGTGGAAGGTCTCGGCGAACGATTCGGCCGTGCCGCGGACATCGCGGAAGTGGACGTATTGGATGTGCGGCCCCAGCCGGCGAATCGTCGCGGAGATATCGACACCCATCGCCGCGAAGGTGCCCTGACAGAAGCAGATGGCGTTCGACGGACTCGGCGCCATCTGCACCAGCCGCTCGAAGCCTTCGACGGAATGCATGATGCGCGTCTTGCCGAGTAACGCCGGCAGCGGCGGGTCGTCCGGGTGCATCGCCAACGTCACGCCGCAGGATTCGGCGACGGGCAGCAGTTCGTTCAGAAAGCGTTCGAGGTTGTCCCAGAGCTTCGCGGGCGTCAGCGCTCGCGCCAGCTCGTCGGTCCGGCTGTTGGCCGGCTTGTAACCGAGCCGCACGGCCGCGTCCGCTTCCGCGAGATCGAACGTCGTCACCTTCGCGCCGCCGCGCTCCGGCGCGTCCAGCCGCGTGCGGACCCAATCGGTGCCCGACATGAAGTTGTAGCAGAGCAGGCGGATATCCAACTCGGCCATCTGGCGGACGAGCGCTTTCAACAAGGCGATTTCCCGCCCCTCGTCGATGCCGAGCTTGATGTTCTCGATGGGCAGATAGCCTTCGACAACGGTCACGCTCAATCCGAAGTCCGCGATCCGTCGCTTCGCCGCCCGCAGGGTCGCGGGGTCTTCGCCGGGGTAGCGATGGACGACGTCCGTGACCCCGCACTGGGCGGCCAGTTGCAGGTTCTCGTCCGAGAGGGGCGTGAGGACCGTTGCCAATCGCATGCCGGTTTCCTGTCAGTGGAACTGTTCGGACCGCCCGAACGCGGCCGTCGCCGACGGACATCTTAGCCCGGATGCGACGGGCGGAGGACGGTCCTCGCGATCCGACTACTCTGTGTTAGCCCGACGCGCCAGCGAGGGAGAACGTACGGAGAGCGGACTCGCCCTCGCTGGCGCGTCGGGCTAACCAGAATTCGCTACACCGACTCGGCAACGGCTCGAGACTCGCCCTCGCTGGCGCGTCGGGCTAACCAGAATTCGCTACACCGACTCGGCAACGGCTCGACGAATCACGATAGCTTTGCCGATGGCGACATGGCCGCGCATCGTCGTCATGGATGGCACGGAGCACCGGCCAAGCCGACACTTGTTCCGCACACAGCGGCAACGCCGACCCGGAACACCGGGGAGGGAACTCCGTCGAATCTTGTACCCGGCTGGCATCGGTGGTAGTATTGGGTGGTATCATATGCCAGTAGAGCTGCGTACGGATGCGCGACACCGCCCCCTTCGGACGAACCGAGTCGAGCAGGATGCGAAGAATCATTTAGGGTTCACCTTCCCGCTCTGTCCGCTTCGCCTTGGAGGCCGCTGGAATACCCCCGACCCGTGCGAAAACGCGGTCTCAACACGACCGTCATGGCCTGATCGACCCCATGTCCGACCGCGAGACGTTGCTCCATTCTTCCGAAGACCAACCGACCCTCGCGCGCGGCGGGTTGCTCGGCTTGACCGGACTCCTTACGGGTCTGGAACGTCTCGACAGCATTCTCACGCTGCCCGCACTGCCCGACCGCGCCGATCCCGGTCAGCCGTTCGGCCGGTTCCGGCTGCTCGCCCGCGCCGGCGAAGGATCGTACGGAATCGTGTTGCTTGCCGCCGACCCGCGCATCGGCGGTCGGGAAGTCGCGGTGAAGGTGCCGCGGCCGGTGGTGCTGAGCGATCCGGCCACCCGAGATCGGTTCGTGCGCGAGGCCCGCGCCGCCGGCGTGCTCACGCATACCGGCATCAGCGTGGTTCACGAAGCGGGCGAAATCGACGGACTGCCTTACCTCGCCTCCGGATTCGTGGACGGGCCAACCCTCGGCGGCTGGCTGGCGCGCCACGGTTCGCCCCGGCCGCCGCGCGAAGCCGCCCGGCTCGTTCGCGATCTCGCCCGCGCCGTCCACCACGCCCACGAGCGCGGGATCCTGCATTGCGATCTCAAGCCGGCGAACGTCTTGATGCGCCCGTCGCCGGACGCCGAGCCGGTCCCCGTCGTGACCGACTTCGGGATCGCCCGCATCCTCACCGACGATCCGAACCACACCGCCACCTATCGCCCGGCCGGCACGCCGCTCTACATGAGCCCGGAGCAGGCCCGCGGCGACCGCCGCAACCTCACCGCCCGCACCGACGTGTATGCGCTCGGCGTGATCCTCTACGAACTGCTCGCGGGGCGCCCGCCGTTCGCGAATCCGTCGGGCGAGACGGTGCTGCAGCGCGTCCTGCACGAAGCGCCCGCCTCGCTGCGGCGCGCGGGAGTGCCGGCCGATCTGGACGCCATCTGCCTGACCGCCCTCGCCAAGAATCCGGCCGATCGGTACCCCTCTGCCCTCGCCCTCGCCGACGACCTCGAACGCTTCCTGACCGGCGTTCCCACCCGTGCGCGACCCGTCGGCCCGCTCACCGCCGTCGCGCGCTGGGCGATTCGCAAACCCGTGCTTGCCGGCACCGTCGCCCTCGCCCTGATCGCCTGGGCGCTGGTGCCCGCGCTGGTCATCGACTCGGCGGACCGGCTGGCGATCGAAGCCGCCGACCGCCGCGCCGCCGAAGCGCAAGCGGCGCTGGCCGGTGAACGCGCCCGCGTGAGCGAATTTCACGCCGCCCTGGAACGGGTCCGTCAGCACCGCGCCGACGCCACGGCGGGATGGGCCGACGAGAACCTGACGGCATTGAAGGAACTGGCGGCCCATCCCGACGCCGCAACGTCCTGGCCGGAACTGAGGTCCGAAGCCGCCGCCGCCCTGGCCGCCACCGACCTCCACCGCGTGCGGGACCTGTCCGAAGGCGGAAAGCCCTACGCGGTCGCGTTCACTCCGGACGGCCAACGATTGGCCATTGCCGAATGGCAAACCATCGAGAATGATTGCCGGGTCGGGCTGTACCGGGTCCACGATGGAAAAAAGGAACGGACCTTCACCGCGCGGTTGAGCGCCGACTGGGCGACCCGCGAAGAGAAGCCGGACGGACTGCGCGCCGTCGCCGTCAGCCCGGACGGTCGTTGGTTGGCGGCCGGCTCGCGCGGCGGTCAACTGGCCGTTTGGGACCTCACCCGACCGGACCAACCGCCCGCGGTCTGGGACGCACACACGACCGACGAAGCCAACCCACGCGACCTTCGGATCGGACGACTGGCTTTCAGCGACGATTCCCGCCGCCTCTATTCCGCCAGTCGGGAGGTGGTCCGCGGCTGGGATGTCGGCACGTGGACCGGATGCCTTCACAAGCCGCAAACCCTTCTGCCGTCCGTCACCTCCCTACCGGCCGAAGCCGCCCTGGCCGTGTATCACACCGATCCCAACGGCAGCGAGTGGCGGCTCCATGCCTTCCAACCACGCACCGGCGCCATACGCCCCACGACACAAGGGATCAGCGGCAATTTCGCCCTCGCACCCGATGGTCAGTCGATCTTCCACCTGGGTATCGGCTTCACTCCCCGGGCCGTTCTCTCCACCCTCGATCCGCGCGGTTTCCGGATGCCCTTCGCCTCCCCCGGTCGGGCGGCTCTCGAAAATCCCCAAGTGACCGATCTCCGGTTCTCACCCGACGGTCGGTTCGTCGCGACCAGCGGCGAACACGATCACCATGTCCGCCTCTGGGATCCCGTCGCCGGACTCCGAATTCTCGACCGCACCCATACGGCCGGAAGCCTTCGACTGGCGTTCAGCCCGGACAGCCGACTCCTCGCCGTCGCCGAGGTCGACCGTGTCGCGCTGTACCGCGTGACGGGCGGACTGGTGGATACGATCGGCGTCGGTCCTTATGCCGTCGCGCGCGTCTTCGCCGCGTCCGCGGATGGAACCCGCATGGCATTGATCGGCGACAGCACCGAGTCCGAATCGGAACGGACCGAGTGGACCGTGGCCGATGGCGCGTGGACCTGTACCCAACGGCTCCGTGGGCGTGGGTGGGGTTCCCTCCTCGCGTGGGGGCCGAACGGCGTACGAGCGATGAACCACTCCGGAGCCAATGCCCGACTAGACCTGCTGCGCTTCAACGACACCCACGAAGTTCACATTCCCAACCTGGTCGATCTGAAATTCGCGCCCGACGGCCGGGCCTGGGCGGTGGACGAAGATCATGTCACGGTGTTCGCGCCTCCGCGCTGGGAAGCGGCTCGCGTGTTTGAAAACGACGCCGACATTCAAAGTCAGGGGATGAGCTTTCGGGCGATCGTGGCCGGCGCGGGGCGCGTCCTCGCCGGCCGACGGGACGGACGGCTGTTCGCGCTGGACCCGGCGAACGGCCGACCGGTGCGGGAGTGGTCGATCGGTCAGCCCGTCACCGCTCTGGCCCAAAGCGCCGACGAGCGCGTCGCCGTGGTCGGCGGCGAAAATGGCGGCGTTTGGGTCGCTCGGCGTGACGGGCTGATCCGGCTGCGGAACGCCCATCGCGACGCGGTCCGCGGCGTGGCCGTCGGACCCGGCGGACTCATCGTCACCGGATCCGCCGACCGGACCGTGAAAGTGTGGGACGCCGACTTCAACCCGGTCCTGACGCTCCGCGTCGGCGGCGGCGTCCGTCAGCTCGCCCTGAGCGACGATGGGTGCCGGCTCACCCTGCTGATCGACGGCGAACGCGCCGCGCGCCAGTGGCAACTGGACGCCCTTCGCCGGGAATTCGTCTTCCTCGGCCTCGACCCCGGCCCGCTGCCGTAAACCACCGGTCATCCGGCCCGATATCGGTACGCCCAGACCGTGGTGCCGTCGATCACAACCAGCGCGTTCGACGACGGATCGCAATACGCGAGGCGCTTGCCGCCGGTGGGCATCGGATCGCCGTCCGGAGCGAGCTTCGTCCAGTTCGTCTTGTCCGGGTCGTACGCCCAGAGCGTGTTGGTCTGGAACTGCGCCAGCAGCCCGTGCCCGCTTGCCGCGTCGTGGTGAAGGACGGCGCGGGCGTCGTGCCCGTAGGGTGTCTTCCCGTCGTCCTTGTTGCCCGCGAGCACCTTCTTCCACGCGTTCGACTTCGGATCATAGTGGTGAGTGTCGTGGTGGCGCTGCACGACGACGATCTTGCGCACCGGATCGTAGTAGCCGATCTGTTCGGGTTCGGGGGCCTCCTTCTCGAACGGCTTCCCGCCGCCGTTGGCCTTCAGATCCCTCCAGGTACCCTTCTCGTAGTCGTGGAGCCACGTGCCATGCATCTGCCAGTTGTTGGCGTGCCAGATGCTGCCGCCGAGTTCGGGAATGTACTCCAGCATTCCGCCAAAGATCGCGACCGGGTACGGCTTCGGCGACCGGAACGCCTTCCACTTCTTCTCGGCGGGGAAGAACGCCCACAACGGCGGACTATTGTCGAGATCCGCCGGATCGCCGCCGAGCGCGGTCACCGCCGCCTTGCGATCCGTGACCCAAGTGTTCATGAAGAGCAGTGCTTTCTTGCGCGGGTCGTAGGTCAACCCCCACCAGGTGTGCGCGATGACCGCCGGGCCGCCGCGTTTCGTGATCAGGATGCCGTCCTTGAATTCGACGTCCGACGTGTCCTTGCCGAGGTCGCCATACCCGCGGGGCAGGTCCGGGGCGTAGAGCATCGCCCACGTCAGTGATGGCAGGTCGAACTCCCAGACGTCGTTGAGTCGATGCGGGACGCCGTGGTTGGCGCCGCAGAACAGTGCCCGGCTTCGCTCCGGCGCCCAGCACATCTTGATGGTGAAGTCGCGCCCCTTCGGTCCGGTTTTGTGCAGGTCGTACTTCTTCGCGGTCTCGTTGAACTCGCCGACGACATCGGCCTTGCCCAGCAGGACCGCCTGATTGGGCTTCAGCGCCCGGAGTTGGTCGACCACGCGCGGCTTGGGAGCGAGCACCGGTTCGACCTTGGCGAGGGGCGGCCCGTCGGCCGCGCGGGCCGTTGTGGTCGGGCCGATGCCGCCCGCGAGGGCCAGCGCGCTGGTGGTCAGGAATTCGCGACGGTTTCGGGAAATGAAGTTCATGTTCGTCTCGAAACGAGTGGCGGGCACGATTGCGGCGGAATCGCTTGGGTCGCGTGCCGGGGGGCGTTACAATGATACTCTGCCGGGTGGATTCTTCCGCTTCCGATGAGCTGGTCCCGCGAATGCGCCATTCGATCCCGTTCGTCGTCTTGCTGTTGCTGAGCGTAGTACCCAGCGTAGCCGCGGAGCCGGACGCCGCGGCGGTGGCGTACTTCGAGAAGCAGGTGCGCCCGCTGCTGATCGAGCATTGCCACGGGTGCCATTCGACCAAGTCCAAGAAGTCGCGCGGCGGCCTCGCGCTCGACAGCCGCGAGGCGATCCTGGCGGGCGGCGAGACCGGCCCGGCCGTCGTGCCCGGCAAGCCGGAGCAGAGTTTGCTCATCGCGGCCGTCCACGCGACGAAGGCCGAGTTGCAGATGCCCCCGAAGGGAAAACTTGGCGCGAAACAGATCGAGGTGTTGGAAAAGTGGGTGCGGGACGGCGCCGTCTACCCCGAGGGCGCGAAAGCCGCGGCATCGTTGGATCCCTCCTCGGCGGAAGCGCGGCAGTTCTGGTCGTTCCAGCCACTACGACCAATCACCCCTCCCGCGGTTCGGGACTCGAAGTGGCCGCAGCGACCGATCGACTCATTCGTTCTGGCGGCGATGGAGCAACGCAAACTCGCCCCCTCCGCACAGGCGGACCGCCGCGTTCTCATCCGCCGCGCGACCTTCGACCTGACCGGCCTGCCGCCGACGCCGGTGGAAGTGGATGCGTTCATCCAAGACAAGCGACCGGATGCGTATGCCCGCCTCGTCGAATGGCTGCTCGCCTCCCCGCAGTACGGCGAGCGCTGGGCGCGCTACTGGCTTGACCTCGCCCGCTATTGCGACGTGCCGGAATCGTGGATGAAGCCGCGCGGGCAATCCTGGCCGTACCGCGACTGGGTCGTCAAGGCGTTGAACGAGGATCTCCCCTACGACCAGTTCGTGATTCGCCAGTTGGCCGCCGACCTCGTGCCGGGCCTCGATCCGAAGGAACGGGCCGCGCTCGGATTCCTCGGCGGCAGCCCGGACTACTGGAAGGAACTGCAGCTCGACGTGGACGTCATCAGGTCGATCGTCGCGGACGAATGGGAGGAGAAGATCGACGCGGTGAGCAGCACCTTTCTCGGCCTCACGGTGGCGTGCGCCCGCTGCCACGACCACAAGTTCGACCCGATCAGCACGAAGGACTATTACGCGCTGGCCGGCGTGATCGCGGGGACTCGCATGGTCGACCTGCCGCTACTGCCGGATGCGGAAGCCGCAGCCGTGCGGAGGGCGGTGGATGATATTCAAGTCTTGCAGGAGCAGATGAAAGCGTTGAAGGCCATGAAACCGCCACCGGCCGACCTGAAGGCCAAGCTGGACGAGCTGACGGCGCGCATCCAGAAACTCGAAGCGACGCCCGGCTACAAGGATGTACCCGTGCGTGGCGTCGTGGACGGGCACGTCTCGGTCGTATCGCGCGGGCCGAACAAGACACGGCTCGAATACGAGGAAGGCGTCGGCCACGACATCGCCATGCACGCTCGCGGCAACGCGAACCGGCCCGGCCCCGTCGTGCCGCGGCGGTTCCTCGCGGTGCTGTCCAACGAGAAGGCGCGGCCGTTCTCGAAGGGCAGCGGACGCCTCGAACTCGCGCAGGCCATCGTGACCGACGGTGCTCCATTGGCAGCCCGCGTAATCGTCAACCGCGTCTGGAAGCACCACTTCGGCCGCGCCCTCGTCGATACTCCCAGCGACTTCGGCCGGCAGGGCGAGCGGCCGTCGCACCCGGAACTGCTCGACGATCTGGCGGCGAGGTTCGTCTCCAACGGTTGGTCGTTGAAGTGGTTGCACCGGGAGATCATGCTCTCGGCGGCGTATCAGCAGGCGAGCGCCCCCGACGCGGCGAAGCAGGCCATCGACCCCGACAATCGCTGGCTCTGGCGGATGAACCGCCGCCGGCTCGACGTCGAATCGTGGCGCGACGCGATGCTCGCCGTGAACGGCACGCTCCGCAAGGAGTTGGGCGGGCCGGCCCAGGATCTGACGGATGCGAACAACCGCCGACGGACGCTCTATGGCCAAGTCCGCCGGCGGGACTTGACCGACCTGCTCCGCCTGCACGACTTCCCCGACCCGCTCACGCACAGCGCGAATCGCATCCCGACCACGACGCCGCTCCAGCAGCTCTTCGCCCTCAACGGCCCCCTGCTCCGCCAGGAGGCGACGGCGCTCGCGAAGCGGCTCGATACGGATGTGCCGGCGGGCGGCGCGGACCGCGTGAAGCGAGCCTATTCGCTACTGTTTAACCGCACGCCGACCGAAAGAGAATTGGCGCTCGCGTTGAAATACGTCGATGGTAAACCGGACGCCTGGAGCAAGTACGCCCATGTACTGCTGGGCAGCAACGAGTTCCTGTTCGTGGATTGATTCCTTTGCGGAATGCGGAATGCGGAATGCGGAATTCAAAACCTAACCATGAGCCTGCGGGGTTTCCAATGCCTTTTCATTCCGAATTCCGCATTCCGAATTCCGCATTTTCGAGACGTGAAGTGCTCCAGCGCTTCGGCGGCGGCATGGGCACGCTCGGCCTCGCGGCCCTGCTCGCGCCGAACGCGACCGGCGCACCGACCGGCGCGCACTTCCAACCGAAGGCCAAGCGGATCATTCATCTCTTCATGAACGGCGGCGCGTTCGGGCCGGACTTCCTCGATCCGAAGCCGGCCATCAACAAGTTCGCCGGCCAGCGACCGAAGGAAGTGGACCTCCGCACCGAACGCCCCACGTCGGGACTGCTCAATGTTCCTTTCAAGTTCGCGAAGCACGGGCAGAGCGGACTCGAAGTCAGCGAGTTGATGCCGAACATCGCCCGGCATGCCGACGACCTCTGTGTGCTCCGCGCCGTCCACGGCGACAACCCGAACCACGGCCCGGCCCTCTTCATGATGAACAGCGGCGTCCTCACGCCGAACCGGCCCAGCCTCGGCGCGTGGCTCACCTACGGACTCGGCACCGAGAACGCCGACCTGCCCGCCTTCGTGGTGCTCTGCCCCGGCCGGCCGGTGCGCTTCGCCGAACTCTGGTCCGCGTCGTTCCTGCCGTCCGAATTCCAGGGAACGTACATCAACCATTCAAACCTCGACCCGCGCAAGATGGTGCCGAACCTCCACAACCCGAACACGACCTCCGCGGAGCAACGCAAGCAACTCGATCTCCTCGGCGAACTGAACCGCGACCACGCCTCCGCACGCGGCAGCGACCCGGCGCTCGAAGCTCGCATCCAAACGATGGAGACCGCCTTCCGCATGCAGACCGAAGCGTCCGACGCGTTCGACCTGAACCGCGAGCCGGTGAAGGTGCGCGAGATGTACGGCCGCAGCCACTTCGGCAACGCCTGCCTCCTGGCGCGAAGGCTCGCCGAGCGCGGCGTCCGCGTCACGCAGATCTACTACGGCGACGGCCAACCGTGGGACACGCACGGCAACCACAACGCCGCGACGCGCAAACTCGCCGCCGACATGGACCGCGCCGCCGGGGCGCTACTAACGGATTTGAAGAATCGTGGATTGCTCGACGATACGCTCGTGATGTGGGGCGGCGAGTTCGGCCGCACGCCCACCACCGAAGGCGGCGACGGCCGCGACCACAACCACCACGGCTTCACGATGTGGCTCGCCGGCGGCGGCGCGAAGGGCGGCACGGCCCACGGCGCGACCGACGACTTCGGCTTCAAGGCCGTCCACGACAAGGTCCACGTCCACGACCTGCACGCGACCGTGCTGCACCTGATGGGCTTCGACCACGAGAAGCTGACCTACCGCCACGCCGGCCGCGACTACCGCCTCACCGACGTTTATGGGAAAGTCGTGAAGGCGATCGTGCGCGGCTGATCGGTCCGTCGAACCGCGCGGGTCGGATCGGACGCCGCAAAATGGTCCGACGCTCGCGATCCGCCATCGCCCGGCACCGGAGCGACCGCGCTCCACGAGAGAATTGACCATGAACCGACGCGAGTTCCTCTTCCAGTCCGGCGGCGGCCTCGGCGGCATTGCACTCGCGTCGATGATCGGCTCGGCGGCGACGCACCACCCCGCGAAGGCCAAGCGCGTCGTCCAGCTGTTCATGGCCGGCGGCGCGAGCCACGTCGATCTCTTCGACTACAAGCCGGAACTCGTGAAGCGCCACGGCCAGGAGGCGAACTTCGGCGAACATGTCGAGGCGTTCCAGAACGGCCTCGGCCCGTGGCTTCGCCCCGTCTGGGATTTCAAAGCCTACGGCCAGTCGGGACGAATGCTCGGCGAACCGGTCACGCCGCTCGGCGCCGTCGTCGACGAGATGGCGTTCGTCCACAACATGGTCGGCAAGACCGGCGTCCACAGCCAGGGCACGCTGCTGCAATCCACCGGCTTCAACCGTCCCGGCTTCCCCGGCATGGGCTGCTGGGTCGGCTACGGACTCGGCTCGCTCAACGAGAACCTTCCGACCTTCGTCGTCCTGCCCGACCATCGCGGCCTCGCGTCCAATGGAACCAAGAACTGGGACTCCGCGTTCCTCTCGTCGCGCTTCGCCGGCACGGCGATCTATCCCGGATCGAAGACGCCGATCGAGGACCTCTTCGCCGACGAGCGCGCCGGGTTCATCACGAAGGCCGGCGACGCGGCCGGGCACGATCTGATGACGAAGCTGAACCGGGAGCACGCAGCGAGCCGCGCCGGCGATGATCGGCTGGAGGCACGGATCAAAAGCTACGAACTCGCGGCGAAGATGCAGCTTGCCGCGCCGGAGGCGCTCGACCTCTCGAAGGAAACGAAGGAAACCCTCGCGCTCTACGGCCTCGACCACGGGAAGGGGACGTTCGACAAGGAGATCAACCCGATCGAGGAGACGGACTACTTCGGTCGGAAGTGCCTGGTCGCCCGGCGATTGCTCGAACGCGGCGTCCGGTTCGTGCAGATCTGGAGCGGCAACGACAACGGCTTCCCCCGCCGCAACTGGGACAGCCATGAGGACGTGAAGCGCGACCACGGCCCGCTGGCGCACGGCATGGCGCGCGGCGCGGCGGCGCTCATTCAGGATTTGAAACGAACCGGCCTATTGAACGACACGATCGTGCTCTGGACCACGGAGTTCGGCCGCATGCCCAGCTCGCAGGGCGGCAAAGGCCGGGACCACAACCCGTACTGCTTCACCAACTGGCTCTGCGGCGGCGGCATCAAGGGCGGGATCGCGTTCGGCCCCAGCGACGACTTCGGCTATAAGCCGGCCGACCGGAAGAAGCCGACCGAGGTGTACGACATCCACGCGACGATTCTGCACCTGCTCGGCATCGACCACACCAAGCTGACCGTGCGCCACAACGGCATCGACCGCCGGCTGACCGACGTGCACGGACACGTCATTCGTGATTTACTGGCTTGAAAACAAATCCGGAAGACGAGATCGACCGCGGTTCATTTGTGTCGGAACCGCTTGGAATTCGAAGGCCAAACAGTTCGTTTTCAAATCGGCGACTTGGCGAAATGCAACCCGCATGGGTCGCCAAGGTTCCGTAAATGAGAATTTTTTTCATTTTTTGCTTGCATGCCAGCTCCCACCTCGCTTAATTTGTGAGCGTTTTAATGAATTAAGGTTTAATGAGTTTTTCACTCATTTCCGTCGCCCGTCACTTTTCATCTCGGGGGTTCATTCATGAACCGACGCTCTCTTCGTCCTTCGGCGCGCATTCGATCGGCGTTTACGCTCATCGAGTTGCTGGTGGTCATCGCGATCATCGCGATTCTCATCGGTCTGCTTCTGCCGGCTGTTCAAAAGGTCCGCGAGGCGGCTGCACGCGCACAGTGCACGAACAATCTGAAGCAAATCGGACTGGCGTTCCACAACCACAACGACACCACGGGCTATCTGCCGTCCGGTGGCCAACACTGGGGCGCAGGACCGACATACGGTACGCCCGTCGTCGGGACCGCACCCAACCCCGCCGCCGCGGCTGGCACCCCGCAGGACGTGCGCGAACAACGGGCCGGATGGGGATTCCAGATCCTGCCGTACATCGAGCAGGACAACGTCTACAAAGGCGGGAACGCCGCGACCATCGGCGCGCAAATGGCGCAGGCGCGGGCCGCCGTCATCAAAACCTATTTCTGTCCGTCTCGCCGGGGACCGACCGCGCACACCCAAGGCTCGTCGTGGTACCTTCCCACCACCGGATACCCGGGCTGCGGAACGCACGGGCAGACCGACTATGCCGGGTCGATCGCCAATAACAGCAACGACAACGGCATCATCGTCCGCACGTTCAACGGAGGCCAGGACGTTCCCGGCACACCCCGACGGCAACCGTTACGCCTGGCGGAAGTCCAGGACGGGCTTTCCAACACCCTGATGGTCGGAGACAAAAAGCGACACAAAACGGCGAACGGTTTTCGGACCGACGACAACGAAGGTTACTCTTCAGGATGGGATCATGACGTCCTTCGACAGACGCACATTGCCCCACTCCCGGATGACAACAACGATGGCGGTGGCCGATTCGGCGGCGCTCACCCCAACGGCTTCATGGGACTTCTGGGAGACGGGTCCGTGCGATTCATCAGTTTCGGAGTCTCCTGTTGTGGTTCCGGGTCCACGTTCTTCCGGCTCGGGCACAAGTCGGACGGTGGCGTTCTCGGTGATTATTGAATTTCTTTGATCCTCGATGTCGTCCGTCGGCCCGGTCACTCGCCGGGCTGGCTTTCATTCCTCTCGATTCCCAATTCTCCGAAAGCATTCGCCATGAACTGGAACCAAACGCGATTATGCAGCAATGCGACGATCCTTCTCGCTTTGATGACGGGAATACTCGTCACCGGATGCGGTTCGTCCGGTCGGCAGACCGCCGAAGGCCGAAGCAAACCCAAAGGTCGGATTCTCGAAAACGGCTTGCCGATCCAAATCAAAGCCAAGAATCTGCCGCCCGGCGATCCCGGGATGACGGTGACTTTCATCAAAGTGGGCACCGCCGACGCCGGCGAGGAAATTGAAGCCCAGATCATCGATGCCGCGGAAGGCTCGTTCGAGTTGATCGGCGCGGACGCCAAGGGGATTCCGCCGGGCAAATACCGGGTTGAGATCATCATGGCTCCCGTGGGGGGAAATGATCATTTCAAGGGCAAATACAAGCGGGACAAATCCAAAATCGAAGTGGAAGTGAAGGAGGGCGAAGACTTGGTGATCGACGTGGCGAAGTTCAGTTGATCCAAGAGCGCAACACCAGTCCGGACGATGCGATCGTGTACGACATCCACACGAGGGTGTTGCACCTGCTCGGCATCGACCGCCGGCTGACCGACGTTCACGGACACGTCATCCCCGCGATTCTGGCCTGACGTGGAACGGCTCGCGCCGGAGGCGAACAACACGTCAGAAAATGAGAAGTTCCGATCTCCGTGCCCGGAATTGTGGTTTTTTATCATTCGCGCTTGCTTGCGAATGAACTGGGCGGCTATACTTGGAGTTGATGGTTCGATTATTTTCATTCCATCATTCTCATGGAGTTTTTGATGTCCTCTCTCACTCTCCGACGCGAAACGCGTTCGCGAGCCGGGTTTACGTTGATCGAGCTGCTGGTGGTGATCGCGATCATCGCGATCCTGATCGGCCTGCTGCTCCCCGCCGTCCAGAAGGTTCGCGAAGCCGCGGCCCGCGCGAAGTGCACGAACAACCTGAAGCAGCTCGGCATCGCGGTGCACGCGCACCACGACTCCGTCGGCTACATGCCCGCCCGCGAAGGCCACTTCACGAATCCGGCCGCGAGTTATCAAGGGCGCAAGAGCGGTCTGATCGCTCTTCTGCCGTTCATCGAACAGAACGCCCTCTTCAACCAGATCAACAATCCCCTGACTATCGGGACCACGACCTACGCGGCCACCGGTCCGGAACCGTGGAACGGCAGCTACACACCCTGGCAATCCCCGACTCCCACCTTCCTCTGCCCCTCGGATATCGACGGTCTGTCCGCCGGGATCAAACACACCAGCTACATGTTCTCGAGCGGCGACTCGATCGACCTGCACACGACTCGCGGCCGTAGCCGGGGCATGTTCGGTCTGGAGCAGGCCAACAATTCCGGCGGCGTGACGATTTACCAGTTGCGCGGCTTCCGGTTCGCGGACGTCAACGACGGTCTGTCGAACACCATCGCGATGTCCGAACGTCTGCGCGGTCAAAGCACCATCCAGAAGACCATGACCCTGCAACAAGGCGGGAACTGGTTCACCACGCCCAACCAATGCCTCTCCTTGTTCAACAACGCAACGCGGACCTGGACGGCGTCCACCCCCAGCGCCTGGGCTGGCGTCCGCTGGCCGGATGGCGGCATGGGCTTCGGCGGCCTGACCACGAACGCTCCGCCGAACAGCGTCTCCTGCGCCTGGAACGCCCACGACGCACAACCGGGCCTCTACCCGATGAGCAGCAATCACAGCGGCGGTTGCGTCGCGCTCATGGGCGACGGATCGGTCCGGTTCATCCGTGAAAGCATCAACGCCGGCGACCCCAACGCCTCCGGTATCAACCTCACGACCATCAGCCCGTATGGAATTCTCGGTGCGTTGGGCACCCGCGCTGGCGGCGAAACCGTCGTCGACAACTGATTCCCGCCGTCTACTGACAGATCCCGAACCCACCGGGGCTACCCCGGTGGGTTTTTCTCTCATTCCCGACCTCTATCTGCGTTTCCTGCGTAGACCCAGTTGGAACCATCCTCTCAAGGAGTCTTCCCCATGCGTTCTCGGAAATCCTCACTCGCTTGCGCCGCCCTGCTCGCGATCGTCGCCCTGGGCTGCGGGGGGGGAGAGAAAGGCGACAACAAGCCGCTGGAAGTCAAGAAGACCGTGCCCGCCCGCGGTATCGTCAAGTACCAGGGCAATCCCGTGAAGGATGCCGCAGTCACCTTCCTGCCGCTCGACAACAAGACCGTGTCCGCTCGCGGCACCACCGACGGCGTCGGCAGCTTCATCCTCACCACCTACAACAAGGACGACGGCGCGCCGGTTGGCAAGTACAAGGTGCTGATCTCGGTCAATCTCGCCAAGGAAATCGAACCGGGCGTGCTCGCTCCCGAACCGCCGGGTGGCTTCAAATCGCCAATCCCGACCAAGTACAACAACGTGAATACGACCGACATCCTGATGGAAGTCAAGGAAGGCGACAGTAACGATTTCACGATCGACTTGAAGTGACCGATACCGCGATTCTCCCGCCCGCGGACGTTCGTCCGCGGGCTTCTTCATGCCTCTATCGCGCCGCGCGGTACTTCTTGATCAGCGCGTTCGTCGAACTGTCGTGCTTCAGCTCGCTCGCGGACTGCAGTTCCGGCAGGATCTTCGACGCCAGCACCTTGCCCAACTCGACGCCCCACTGGTCGAACGAGCCGATGTTCCAGATCGCCCCCTGCGTGAAGACGATGTGCTCGTAGAGCGCCACCAGCTTGCCGAGCGCCCCGGCGTCCAGCTTCTCCAACAGCACCGTGTTCGACGGCCGGTTCCCCGCGAAGGTCCGGTGCGGCACGAGCCAGTCCGGGTGCCCCTCCGCCTTCACCTGCTCCGCCGTCTTGCCGAACGCGAGCGCCTCGGACTGCGCGAACAGGTTCGCCATCAGGATGTCGTGGTGGCTGCCCAGCGGGTTCAGCGACTTCAGGAAGCCGATGAAATCGCACGGGATGAGGCGCGTCCCCTGGTGGATGAGCTGATAGAAGGAGTGCTGCCCGTTCGTGCCCGGTTCGCCCCAGTAGATCGACCCGGTGGCGTAGTCGACGGCCGTGTTCTCCAGCGTCACGCTCTTGCCGTTGCTCTCCATCGTGAGTTGTTGCAAGTAGGCCGGGAAGCGCTTCAGGTACTGGTCGTAAGGCAGGATCGCCACCGTCTCGGCGCCGAAAAAGTTGACGTACCAGACGGACAGCAAGCCCATCAGCACGGGCAGGTTCTTCTCGAACGGCGCAGTGCGGAAGTGTTCGTCCATGGCGCGGAATCCGGCGAGCATGTCGCGAAAGCCCTGCGGTCCGACGGCGAGCATGGTCGACAGGCCGATGGCGGAATCCATGCTGTAGCGGCCGCCGACCCAGTCCCAGAAGCCGAACATGTTGGCGGTGTCGATGCCGAACTTCTTCACCACCTCGGCGTTCGTGCTGAGCGCGACGAAGTGTTTCGCCACGGCCGCCGGGTCCTTCAGCTTCGCCAGCAGCCAGTCGCGGGCCGTGGTGGCGTTCGTGATCGTCTCCTGCGTCGTGAACGTCTTGGACGCCACGATGAACAGCGTCTCGGCCGGGTCGAGGTCGAGTGTCGCCTCGGCGACGTCGGTGCCGTCGATGTTGGAGACGAAGCGGAATTGCATGTCGCGGACGGAGTACTTCCGCAGGGCTTCGTACGCCATGACGGGGCCGAGGTCCGAGCCGCCGATGCCGATGTTGACGACGGTCTTGATCCGCTTGCCGGTATGGCCTTTCCAATCGCCGGACCGCACGCGGTCGCAGAACGCGCTCATGCGGTCGAGCGTCTCGTGAACGTCGGGCACGACGTTCTTGCCGTCGCAGTTGACGGTCGTCCCCTTCGGCGCCCGCAGGGCCGTGTGCAGCACGGCGCGGTTCTCGGTCTTGTTGATCTTCTCGCCGGTGAACATCGCCTCGATGCGGCCCTTCAGGTCGCATTCGTTCGCAAGGTTCACGAGCAGCTTCATCGTCTCGGCGGTGACGCGGTTCTTGGAGTAGTCGAGGAAGACGCCCGCGGCTTCGAGCGTCAGCGTCTCCCCGCGCTTCGCGTCGGCGGCGAAAAGGTCGCGCAGGTGCTGGTTGCGGATCGTGTCGGCGTGCGCCTTCAACGCGAGATAGGCCGGTCGCGTGGTGAGGGACGGCATGGTCGGCTCCCGGTGTATGCAATGGGGTCGAAGGAGAGGATACCAACGCGCCGACCATTTTGCATTTTTCATTTCCCATTTTGCATTGTTCCGAAAATGTCGACCGCTCTCGTACCATGCCCTCATCGAATCGCAGGGGCCTTCTTCATGAAATCGCTCGCGTTCCTCGTCTCGCTGGGACTGGCTCTGCCCGTGTTCGCCGACATCGACGCGACCCGGCTTGCGCGGATCGACAACGCAGTCGAAGCGGCGATCCAGAAGGCGAACTGCCCCGGCGCGGTCGTGGTGGTCGTCCACGGCGACGCCGTGGTCTATCGCAAGGCTTTCGGCCACCGGCAACTCGTACCAGTTAAGGAGCCGATGACCTTCGAGACGGTCTTCGACCTCGCGTCGCTCACGAAGCCGATCGCGACGGGGACGTCGATTGCGCTCCTGATCGAACGCGGCCAGCTCAAGCTCGCCGATCCGATCGCGAAGCACTGGCCCGAATTCGCCGCGAACGGAAAGGAGGCCGTGACGGTCGAGCATTGCCTGCTCCACACGAGCGGCCTGATCCCGGACAATTCCATCAAGGATTACGTCGGCACGCGCGAGGAGATGCTCGCCCGCATCGCCGCGCTCAAACTGAACGCACCGCTCGGCACGCGCTTCCAGTACAGCGATGTCGGCTTCATCGTCCTCGGCGAGCTCGTCAAGCGAATCTCCGGTATGCCCGTCGACGAGTTCGCGGCTGAGAATGTCTTCAAACCCCTGAAGCTAACGGGCACCGGCTACAAGCCCACGAACGGCCCCTTCGCCGTCACGGGCATTCGCGATGGCAAGGTGATCGCCGGCATCGTCCACGATCCGCGCGCGTACGCCCTCGGCGGCGTCGCCGGGCACGCCGGCCTCTTCGGCACCGCCGACGACCTCGCCCGCTACGCCCGGATGCTGCTCAACGGCGGCGAACTCGACGGCGTTCGCATCCTCGCCCCGGCCACCGTGAAGCGCTTCACCGAACCGCACGCCGTCCCCGGCGGCCTGCGCAGCTACGGCTGGGACGTCGACACCAGCTACTCCGCCCCGCGCGGCGAACTCTTCCCACGCACCACCGGCTTCGGCCACACCGGCTTCACCGGCACCTCGCTCTGGATCGATCCGCCGACGAAGACCGCCATCGTCATCCTCACGAACCGCCTCCACCCGGATGAGAAGAAAGGAAACGTCACCGAACTTCGCCGGCAGATCGCCACCCTCGTGGCGAGCGCGGTCACGAAGGACGGCGAGCGCGTCTACACCGAACGCACGACACTCTCGAAACCGGTGCTGACCGGAACGGACGTGCTCACCCGCGACAAGTTCGCCCTCCTCAAGGGCAAGTCCGTCGGCCTCGTGACGAACCACACCGGCCGCGCGTCCGACGGCACGCCGCTCATCGACCTCCTCGCCAAGGCCGAGGGCGTGAAACTCATCGCGCTCTTCAGCCCCGAGCACGGGATCCGCGGCGAGAAGGACGAAAAGGTCGGCGACGGGAAGGACGAGAAGACCGGCCTGCCGGTGTTCAGCCTCTACGGCGAACGCCGCAAACCGACGGCCGATCAGCTCAAGGGCATCGACATGCTCGTCTACGACATCCAGGACATCGGCTGCCGCTTCTACACCTACCCGAGCACGCTAGGTCTCTGCCTTGAAGCTGCGAAGGGGCAAGGAATCAAGGTCGTTGTACTGGACCGGCCGAACCCGATCGGTGGCGTGCTCGTCGAAGGCCCGGTCCGCGATCCCGGTCGCGGCTCGTTCGTCGGCTTCCATGAACTTCCCCTTCGCCACGGCCTCACCATCGGCGAGCTGGCGACGCTGTTCAATGTCGAGCGGAACATTGGGGCCAACCTTGAAGTGGTAAAGTGCGAGAACTGGCGCCGCGGCGACACGCTCGACCGCACCGGCCTGCCGTGGCGGAACCCCTCGCCGAACATGCGCCATCTCACGGCCGCGACGCTCTATCCCGGCATCGGACTCTTGGAGACGACGAACATCAGCGTCGGCCGCGGCACCGAGCGACCCTTCGAGTGGATCGGCGCGCCGTGGGTCGATTCGCGCAAGCTGGCGCAGGCGTTGAACGCCCAACGTATCCCTGGCCTGCGTTTCGTTCCCGTGAATCGCACGCCGATCTCGTCCGTCCACAAGGACAAGGACTGCGGCGGCGTGGACATCATCGTCGACGACTGGAACGCGTTGCGCCCCGTCCACGTCGGCCTGACGATCGCGACCGTGTTGCGCAAGACGTACGCGAAGGAATGGGACCCGAAACGGTTCGACACGCTGCTCATCCACAAGGCGACGTTCGACGGCGTGCTGGCCGGCAAGTCGGTCGCCGAGTTGGAGAACGCGTGGCAGCCCGACCTCGCGCAGTACAGGGAACGACGGGCGAAAGTGCTCCTCTACGAAGAGTGAGTGAAGCCGTTGGACGGTCCGCCGCGCCGCTCCCACAATGTCGGGTATCCCCACCGGAGCGCCCCATGGCCGCCAAGCTGATCTACCGCACCGCCGAAGCCCTCGTCGAAGGCCCCATCGACTACCTCTGCGCCGAACCCGAAATCGTGATCGGCAGCCTCGCCGGGCCGGTCGGCACCGCCCTCGCCACGCTGCTCGGCGACCAGACGAAGGGGCACACCAAGGTCTTCGCAATCCTCAATAGCGATGTGCAAGTGAAGCCGGCGACGCTGATGGTGAGCAAGGTGACGGTAAAGGACAACCGCTACACGAACATTCTGATGGGCACGGTGCAGGCCGCCATCGCCCACGGCGTGCTTGACAGCGTCCGCGAGAAGATCATCCCCAAGAAGCTCGCGAACGACCTCGGCATCATCTACAGCGTCTGGCTCGACCCGGCCGTACTGAACGCGGACAAGGTGGACCACGAAGCCCTCTTCAACGTCCACCGCGAGGCGACCGTGAAAGTCATCCGCAAGGCGATGAAGGGCGAACCGACGATCGACTGGCTCTTGAAGAACCAGAAGGATGTCCAGCACTACTTCCACCAGCTCGGCGTGGACGGGCAGCTCTAAGTCGACGAAGTCTTGTACCCGTTCGGGTGCGCCCGATGCCAGCGCCACGCGGTCTCCACGATGGCGTTCAAAGTCGTGTACTTCGGCGACCAGCCCAGCTCGCGGCGGATCGCGGCGGACGCGGCCACGAGGACCGGCGGATCGCCGGCGCGGCGCGCCGCTTCCTGCACCGGCACCTTTTTGCCCGACACCGCTTCGACGGCGCGGATGACCTCGCGCACGCTCGATCCCGCACCGAGGCCCACGTTGTAGGCGAGGCTCTGGCCCGGTCGGATCGCCTCGAGCGCCAGCAGGTGCGCCTCGGCGAGGTCCTCGACGTGGATGTAATCGCGGATGCACGTGCCGTCGGGCGTCGGGTAGTCGGTGCCGAAGATCTCGACGTGCGGGCGTTTCCCCAGCGCGGCTTGAATGACCAACGGAATCAGGTGCGTTTCGGGGTCGTGGACTTCGCCGAGGGTTCCGTCGGGCGCGGCGCCGGCGGCGTTGAAGTAGCGCAGCGCCGCGGTGCCGATCGGGTACGCGGTGGCGTAGTCGGCCAGCATCCGCTCGAACGCGAGCTTCGTATTCCCATACGGGTTGATCGGCTTCTGCGGTTCCGTCTCGGCGATCGGCACCGTCGCCGGCACGCCATAGGTCGCGCAGGTGCTGGAGAACACAAATCGCCCGATGCCCAGCCGGCGAACCCGCTCCAGCAGGTTCAGGCTGTTCAGCAGGTTGTTCTGGTAGTACTTGCTCGGGTTCGTCGTCGATTCGCCAACGGACGCGCTCGCGGCGAAATGGATCACCGCTTCGATGCGATTGACGAGCAGCAGGTGGTCGAGGTGGTCGATGTCCTTCAGGTCGCCGACGACGAGCGACTCCTTCGGCACGGCCGCGCGGTGCCCCGCCGAGAGGTTGTCATAGACCGTGACCTCGTGCCCGCGCGCGAGCAGCAGCTTCACCGTATGGGACCCGATATACCCCGCCCCGCCCGTCACAAGAATGCGCATAAGTCGGAATCCAGTACAGCCACAGATGAACACGGAGAACATAGATGGAGACAATTTAGAGATTCTTCATCCGCGTTCATCTGCGTTGATCCGCGGCGTCAAACTTGAGACGAAATTGCATTTCTTTCAAGTTTCGGGTCGGAATCGCCGATACGGACGGAGGAACCGGAATCTCGGGCGGGGACAGGTCATGCGCGGCACGGCACGAAACGGACTCGCGGGGTTGCTCGTCGTCGCGGCCGTGGCATGGCTCGCGCTGCCTCGCGCCGCCGTCGGGCAGCCCGGCGGCACCGACCACCAGACGATGAAATCCCGCAACCTCGCCTTCGACCTCAACGTCGACGCCGAGCAGAAGAACACGATCCATTCCATCGAACTCTACGTCAGCCGTGAGAACGGCGGCGTGTGGGAACTGGGCGCGACCGCGACGCCGGACGCCAAGTCGATCCCGTACGTGGCAAAGGAGGACGGCCTCTACCTCGTGAACATGGTCATCGTCTACAAGAGCGGCGTGCGCGACCCGGCCGACGTGACGAAGACCGCCCCGCTTCAGAAGCTGCTCGTGGACGCGACCGCGCCGGTGCTGACAATCAAGACCGCCGAGAAGACCGGCGACGACGTGCGCGTGGCGTGGAGCGTGGACGACCGCAACCCCGCCGACGCCAAGACGAAGCTGGAATGGAAGCCGCTCGGCGATCTCGACTCCGCATGGAAGACCGTGCCGATCGCGAACCCGGACCGGCGGTCGGCGACGTTCGCCGCGAGTGCATCGACCGGCCTCACGGTGCGCGTGACCGTCGAGGATCTCGCCGGGAACACCGCGACACAGACGAAGGACATCGCCGGCACGACGTCGACCTCGTTCGCGCCGGCATCGGTGCTGCCGGCTCCCGAGATGAAACTGCCGACGGGCGAGGCGGGCATCGTGCTGCCGACGCTCGCTCCCGCGCCGGCGCTGCCGAAGACCGCCGGCCCGCCCGCGCCGGTTCTCGACCTGACGAAGGACGCCGCCAAGCCCTTCGCGCTGCCCTCGATCACGCCACCGGCGCTGTCGGCGATTCCTCCCGCGGCTTCCGCCCTGTCCAACACGATCGCATCGACCTCGCCGCCCGCGCCGATCGCGTCGGCCGAACTGCCCGCTGTCACGGCGGTGAACTACCTGAAATTCGACCTGCCGTACCAGCTCGAAGCCGGCCCGTCGGGCATCAGCAAGATTGAACTCTACGTGACGCGGGACGACGGCAAGAGCTGGAACAAGTGGAGCGTGCACGACGGCGAGCAGCGCCCCTTGCGCGTGGCGCTCGATGCGCGCGGGAACGTGCAGCCGGAGGGCGTGTACGGCTTGCGGCTCGTGCCGATCAGCGGCGCGGGCATCAGCGAGCACCCGCCGGCCGAGGGGGCCGCGCCCGACTTCCGCGTCCTCGTCGACCTCACGCCGCCGTCGATCAAGATGTATGCCCCGGACGCCGACGCCGCGCAGCCCGGTACGCTGATGCTGAAGTGGAAGATCGAGGACAAGAACCCGGCGAAGGACGGCGTCGCCGTGGCGTGGAGCGAGACGCCCGCCGGGCCGTGGAAGTCGATCGGCTCGGAGACGGGCGGCGCGATCGTCGCCGGTGCCGGTTCGGACGCACCGGTGCGGCTCGCGGATACGGGGAGCTTCGCATGGAAGCTGCCGGAGCGTGTACCGGCGAAGGTGTACTTGCGCATGACCGCATGGGACGCGGCCGGGAACAAGAGCGAAGTGACGACGCCGAACCCGGTGCTCGTGGACCTGACGAAACCCCGCGCCCGCATCCAGGGCATCCTCCCCGCCGGCGGCCTGCAACGGCCATAATACCCTCGTCAGGCCGAAGGCCCGTTGCGATATGTCTTCAGACCGAAGTCCTGGGATTTTGGCCAGCCTCCGGTTTCTTGCATGCGAATTCAGAAACTGGTGGCTGACGCCGCCAGTTCGCCGATCGAGGTCTTCAGGCCGAAGGCTTGATCGGTTCGCTCTTCAGGCCGAAGGCTTGATCGGTTCGCTCTTCAGGCCGAAGGCTTGATCGGTTCGCTCTTCAGGCCGAAGGCTTGATCGGTTCGCTCTTCAGGCCGAAGGCCTGGGAGTGCATAGCCCAGGGCCAGGAGCGCAGCGACGCCGCCCTGGGTTGGGCCGATTCGGTATGAGCAGTCCGAAGGACTGCGACACAACGCGATGTCCCAGCCCTTCGGGCTGGATCAAAACAGGAATGAGGTTCGCCAACCCAGGGCGTCGTCGCAAAGCCTCCTCGCCCTGGGCTAAGCAATCCCAGGCCTTCGGCCTGAAGAGCGAACCGATCAAGCCTTCGGACTGTGTGCGGACCACTCATACGATTCCCAGCAATTAACGACCGGGTGCCATGCCCACCGCTTTGGGTGGGCATGCCGACATTTCCCTCTCGTACACCATGCCCACGCAAAGCCGTGGGCATGGCACAACGGCGAATAATACTTCGGGACCGTATTACTTGCCTTCCCGTCTCGGACCGATTGTTTGCCTTACTAGCCGCGTCGGGCCTCGAAGACTCGGCCCGACCTACGATTCTTCTCTTGCCCTTGGCGTGTACCGAGAGGTCGAAGACTCGCCTTCATCTCCTCTTGATTGCATCCTCATAATTGGCTATCCGCCCGCCGGGGAACCACCTCGGGGATATCGCCGTGCGGATCGGACTCGCCCTCGTCCTGTTCGTCGCGCTCGCGCGCGCCGTCGTCGCCCAGGAACCGGAGATCCCGGTCCCGCCGGAGCCGGTGGCCGCGGTCGCGCCGGCGGACCCCAAACCGGTCGAGGTACCGGCGGACCCGAAACCCGCTGCGACGATCGCGACGACCGCGCCGCCCGCAAATCCGCTCGCCGACTCGCTCCACCAGAACGACGACTACGGCTTCAAGTCGCTCTTCGATTCCCTCCACCCGGCCACGAAGTCCGGCAAGAAGTGGTACGAGAAGCTCTCGCTCCGCGGCTACAGCCAGTTCCGCTTCGCCCGCACCCTCGAACAAGACCTCCTCGGCGCGGAACCGAACCTCCTCGCCGACCGCTCCGTCAACGGCACGGCCGAGAACTTCTCCATTCGCCGGAACCGGATCATCCTCTTCGGCGACGTCAGCGACCACCTGTCCATCTACATCCAGCCCGACTTCGCCGCCGTCATCCCGGGCGTCAACACCAGCATCTTCTTCGCCCAGCTCCGCGATCTCTACGGCGACATTCACCTCGACACCGACCGCGTCCACCGCTTCCGCGTCGGCCTGTCCAAGGTGCCCTTCGGCTTCGAGAACATGCAGTCCAGCCAGAACCGCGTCCCGCTGGATCGAACCGACGGCATCAACACCGGCGTCAGCCCCAACGAGCGCGACCTCGGCGTCTTCTACTACTGGACACCGAAGGAAAAGCAGGAACTCCTGCGCAACCTCGTCGACGGCGGGTTGAAAGGCTCGGGCAACTACGGCATCCTCGCCCTCGGCTTCTACAACGGGCAGGGCGGCCAGCTCTTCGAACAGAACCTGAACCTGCACACCGTCGCCCGTTTCACCTGGCCGATGCAACTCGCCAACGGGCAGGTCGTGGAAGCGAGCCTCCAGGGCTATACCGGCGAGTACCTCGTGGAGGGCGCGAGCATTCGCGCGCTGGGGATGGGTCCGGCGATCGTCCCGGCGGGCACGCGCACGAGCGGGGACCGCCGGGGGCAGGTCGATCGCCGCATCGGCGCCACGTTCGTCTACTACCCGCAGCCGTTCGGCTTCCAGGCGGAATGGAACTGGGGCACCGGTCCGGGGCTGAACGACTCGCAGACCGCCGTCGTGCCGCGCACGCTCAACGGGGGCTACGCGATGGGGATGTTCAAGATCGACACGCAGCGCCACGGCATCGTCACACCTTATGCGCGGTTCCAGCACTACGAGGGCGGTTACCGCTCCGTCGCGAACGCCCCTTATGGCCGGCACGACCAGCTCGACCTTGGCGTCGAATGGCAGATCTTCCGCGAGATGGAACTCGTTCTCGAGTACAGCTTCGTGGACGGAGTGAACCTGACCGCGATCAACTCGCCGGGGATGACGCCATACCGGAACTTCGACGGCAGCGTGATCCGGGCGCAGTTCCAGTTGAACTATTGAGCGGGGTGAGCGTCGCGAATGTTAGATCGGTTCCAGAGTGGATGAGGCGGGTATTCATCGGTGTTGTTAGCCCGACGCGTCAGCCTATCTCTTACCCACAATCTGTTTGTCTGGCGGGTTGTGGCGATCTGGCGAGTTGGAACCCGAGCAGGATGTCCGCGAGGCGTTGGTAGCCACGCCACAAGGCCTGCCAGCCGGGTCGGCCGTCGCACTTGCGGCCGAGGAAGCCGCCCAGGCCGGCGACCCGGTCCACGAACTGCTTCACCGTGACGATCGGCTTCCCCGGCCGCGCCAACTCCACCGCCTCGATCTCCTCGACGCTCGCGATGGCCGACGCCGACGCGTCCGGACACGACTCCCGCGCCCAACGCAGGTTCAGCATCCGCACGGCGACGACGCTGATCAACGCGATCGCCGCCCGGAGCCGCTCCTTCGTCTCGAACCGCACGTCCTCGATCCGACACCCGGTCTTCTGAACCTTGTGGTATTCCTCCATCGTCCGCCACCGCCACTCGTACCACGACTGGTACCGCACCAACGCCTCGGGCGAAGCCTCCGCCAAGTCGGTCCCGAGAATCCATTCGAGCGGTTCGACATCCGGCGGCGGGTTCTCCTCCCAGATCCGGACGACGGTGAGCGCGATCGCCGGTTCGGACCGCCAGAGCGGATCGGCCCGCGTCGCCCGGATGGTCAACCGCGTCGCGCCGAGCTTCACCGTGGCCGTGCGGCCCGGCCGGCCGCCGCGGCCGGTCACCTCGACCGTGGCCGTCGTGGCGGCGGCCACCCGACGGGCCGCATCCAAAAGATGCGTTTCCGGATCGTCCCCATCGGGCGTGTCGGGCGTCGGTTGCAGTTTGCGGTTGTGGGCCAGGCGGAACAGGAAGTGCGTCCCCGTCGCACGGGCCGTCGCCATCGCCCCGAAGAAATCGGCTCCGCGATCGCCGACGTGGACCCACGCGGTTCCCGCCGCCGGCCGGCCGACCGCCGCGATGCCCCGCGTCCACACCGCCGACTCCCGGTCCGCTCGCCGGTAGCGGGCCGCCCGCGTTTCGCCCTCCGGACGCGGTGTCCGCAAGAAGGTCTGCTGGTGAATCAACCCCAGCAACTGCGACCCGGCCGGATCGACCGCCAGGCTGTTGTGTTGGAGGAAGCCGCGGGCGCCGTCGGCCCCGTCGCCGATGGGACCGAGTTGGTCGGCCACGGCCGGGTGCGAGCGGAAGTCGAGTTGGGTGGTGTCGTGGATGAGGAGGATCGGCGTGCGGATCGCGG
The DNA here is from genome assembly GCA_019636445.1 of Gemmataceae bacterium. Lineage (GTDB taxonomy): Bacteria > Planctomycetota > Planctomycetia > Gemmatales > Gemmataceae > Limnoglobus. Next base: position 32,562 of record JAHBXO010000053.1, read on the forward strand.
CCATGCGTTCGCGGGTCCGTTGGCGGTGGACGTCTTGGAGGGAGTCGGGGTCCGCCACCGCGTGGACGAGTCGGTAGGCCCCTTTGAGTTCGGCCCAGGTGAAGCGGTGGGGCAGGGTCCCCTGGGGCCGCGTCGCCAACGCCGCCGCCGTTTGAACCAACCGCGTTTGGAAGCGGGCATTCAGGCCCGGCGTTCCCCGAAACTCCGATTCCGCCCACGTTCCGGCATCGTGTTGCATGGCCACACCCTCCGAGATGGCCCGTCTATAGCAAAGTCTCAGATTGTGGGTAAGAGATAGCGCGTCAGCGAGGGCTCATCCCTCGCTGACGCGTCGGGCTAACCCGTGTCCGCTACACTCATTCGGAAACCGCCTTGGTGGAAATCCCTCGCTGACGCGTCGGGCTAACCCGTATCCGCTACACTCATTCGGGAACCGCCTAGGTGGAAATCCCTCGCTGGCGCGTCGGGCTAACCCGT
>JAHBXO010000054.1 GCA_019636445.1 Gemmataceae bacterium
ATACTTTATTATTCAATACTCGAACCGACGGCCTTCTTTCGGACGAAGGCGCGGGCCGCCTTCAGCATTTCGGCCGCTTCTTTCCGCGTCGTCTCGGAGCGCGATTCGCCCCGGAGCATGAGGGCGATCTCCTCGATCCGGTCCGCTTCGGTCGTCAATTCCTCGATTGTCGTGGTCGTCCGTTTCTGGCCCGATCGCTTCCGGATCGACCAGTGCGCCGCGGCGTAGCTCGCCACCTGCGGCAGGTGGGTCACGCAGAGCACCTGATGCGTTCTGCCGAGCGCCGCCAGCTTTCGCCCCAGCACGTCGCCGAGGCGGCCGCCGACATTGGCGTCGATCTCGTCGAAGACCACGAGCGTGCGGACCGGATCGTGCGCCGCCAGCACGGTTTTGAGCGCGAGCATGGTGCGGGAGAGTTCGCCTCCGGAGGCCACCTTGCGCAGCGGCCGCGCCGGTTCGCCGGGGTTCGCCGTCAGCAGGATCTCCAGTTCGTCGAAACCGTCGGACGGAATCTCGACCAGGAGCGGGTCCTCGCCAATGGTTTTCGTCACGAGGGAAACGTCCAGCTTCGCCCGGCCCATCTGAAGATCGGCGAGGTGCTCCTGCGCCTCGGCCGCGAGCTTCCTCGCGATCGCCGACCGCTTCTTCGAAAGCGCCCCCGCGATCGACTTCACTTCCGCGAAGATCGAATGCAACTCGCGCTCGACGCCGGCGAGGTCGTTCTCTTCCTTGCGGAGCGTCGCCTCGCGTTCGTCCAGCGTCGCGCGATACGCGATCAATTCGCCCGCGGGTTTCTGATACTTCGCCTCCAGTTTCTTGATCGCCTGCAACCGACGCTCGATGGCATCGAGCCGCTCCGGGTCGGCGGCGTACGTCTCGCTCCGGTCGCGGCAGAAGTCGGCAAGGTCGCGCACTTCCACCTTCACGGCCTCGAGCCGCCGTGCAGTTTCGATCAAGTCCGCATCGTATTTCGACCAGTGGAGCGCGTCCTTGTGGATGCGGCCGAGCGATTCGAGCACGGAACCGTCGTCGTCGTTGAGTCGCGCGGCCGCGCCGGCGGCGAACGCCGCGAGCGATTGCGCGTGGATCAGTTTTTCCCTTTCTTTCGGCAGTTCGGCCGCCTCGTTCGGCTGGAGCTGCGCGGCGTCGAGTTCCTCCCGTTCGAAGCGGACGAGCGCGAGTTCGCGGTGCCGCGCCTGTCTCGCGTCGGAGAGGGTTTTGTGCCGTCGGCGCGATTCGCGGAGCCGATCGGCCGCCGCGGCGTACTGCTTGCGAAGGTCCGTGAGCTTGCCGAACGAATCGAGCACTTCCAACTGGTACGCCGGCTGCAGCAGGGAATAGCTCTCGCGCTGGCCGTGGATGTCCACGAGGAGCTCGCCGAGCTTCTTGAGCGTGGCGATGGAGACGGGCTGCTCGTTGATCCAGGCGCCGCTGCGCCCGGTCCGGTTGAGTTTCCGGGCGATGACGAGTTCGGCGTCCGCGATCGCATCGTTGAGGATCGCTTCGACGGCGGCCTTCTGCTCCGGTCGGGCGAATTCGAAACGACCCGACACGCGGAGTTCCTCGGCCCCGGCGCGGATCAGGTCCGCGGAGCCGCGATCGCCGAGCAGCAGGCCGAGCGCGCCGAGCAGGAGCGACTTTCCCGCGCCGGTTTCGCCGGTCCAGGCGCCGAAGCCGGAGTCGAGTTCGACACGCACGTCCTCGATGACGGCGAGGTTCTGCACGGCCAGTTCGCGAAGCATAACCAGATGTTAGGTCGGTGTCCGTCCGCGTGAAGGGTTGCGGCCCCGCGGCTTCCGCCGTACCCTAGCAGCACCCGCCGCACCGGACCCTCTCCATGAACCCACCGAAACTCCGCTGGGGCATCCTCGGCGATGCCGCGATCAACCAACGCCTGCTCCCCGCCTTCCGGGCGTCCAAAACGGCCGACCTGCGCGCCATCGCCAGCCGATCGCTGGAGAAGGCGCGGGCCGCGAGTGTCCGCGACGGCATCCCGGTCGCGCACGGCAGCTACCTGGATCTCTTGAAAGATCCGAACGTCGACGCGGTCTACATCCCGCTGCCGAACCACATGCACGACGAATGGACGCGCAAAGCGGCCGACCACGGCAAGCATATCCTTTGCGAGAAGCCGCTGACCGTGACCGCGCCGGAAGCCGAGAAGCTCGTGGCCTACACGCGATCGAAGGGTGTACGGCTCATGGACGGCTTCATGTGGCCGCACCACCCGCGCACCCACAAGATCCGCAAGTTCCTGGACAGCGGCGTCATCGGCGCCATCAAGAAGGTGAACACCGCCTTCACGTTCAACCTCGCCGGCCTGCCGACCAGCAACATCCGGATGCAGCCCGAAGCCGGCGGCGGCGGACTGCTCGACGTCGGCTGTTACACCACCTACGCGATCCGCTGGTGGATGGGCGCCGAGCCGGTGAAGGTCTGGGCGACCGCGACCTACGTCAACAACGTGGATGTCGCGATGAGCGGCGTGATGACCTTCGCCGACGGCCGCACGGCGAACTTCGACTGCGGCTTCACGCATCCCCTGCGCACGTGGGTGGAGATCGTCGGCAGCGAAGCCGTCGTCCGCGTGCCGAACATGTGGATTCCGGACGACAAGGCCGTGTTCCAGGTGTTCCGGCAGAGGGGGGACTTCGACACGGAGATCGAGGAGATCGCGACGCCGGGCGAGAACCAGATGGTGCACATGCTGGACGACTTCGCCGCGGCGGTGCGGGAGAAGCGCGAGCCGGTCCCAAACCCGGACGAGGCGGTTAAGTTGGGGCGCGTGATGGACGCGCTGGCGAAGTCGGCCCGCGAAGGTCGAGAAATCACATTGTAAAACATGGCCCGCAGATGACGCGGATGGGAGCGCCGATGAAAACCTGATCAGAAGTGTGCTCAGGTTTTATCATCTTCATCTGCGTCGAAGTCAGCGTCATCGGCGGGCGATTGTGGAGTTCAACAATATGTTCCTCGCTCTTTCGATACTCGCCCTCACGCCCTCCGCGCCGCCGGCCGTGGCGCTCAAGGACGGCGATCGGATCGTCTGGATCGGCAATGCCCTCGCCGAGCGCGAGCAGCGCTACGGGCACTGGGAGACCGCCCTCCACTGCAAATTCCCTGAACGCAACCTGACCGTCCGCAACCTCGGCTGGTCCGGCGATACGGTCTATGGAGACGCCCGCGCCGGCTTCGAGGACGCCAAGAAGGGCTATGAACGGCTCGTGAGCCTGACGCTCGAACTGAAACCGACGATGATCTTCGTCAGCTACGGCTTGAACGAATCGTTCGACGGGCCAGCGGGCGTGGCGAAGTTCCAGAAGGGGCTGGAGAAGTTGCTCGATTCGCTCGCTCCGTCGAAGGCGCGGGTGGTCCTCTTCTCGCCGCGGCCGTTCGAGAAGTCGCGGGCGCTTCCCGATCCGACGGAACGGAACAAGACGCTGCAGCTCTACGTGCAGGCGATCCGCGAAGTCGCCGACAATCGCGGCCACCGATACGCCGACTTGTTCTTTGCCGGCCTCGACCACCAGAAGAATGCCGAACAGCGCTTCACCGACAACGGCATGCACCTGACCGACGCCGGCTACGAAGCGACGATTCCGGAATTCCTCTCGGCGCTCGGCCTGACGTGGAGCGGCGAGGAGCCGAAGAAGTTCGAGGCCGTGCGGGCGGCGGTGCGAAAGAAGAACGAACTGTTCTTCCACCGCTGGCGGCCGCAGAACGAGACGTACCTGTTCGGCTTCCGCAAGCACGAACAGGGCAAGAACGCGAAGGAGATCGTCGAGTTCGACCCGCTGATCGCAAAGGCGGAGGAAGAGTTGAAGGTGCAATTGGCAAAGTAGTTTACTCTCGCGGCGTGGCGACCAATGAAACCTCGCGTCTTCATCGAGACGACGATTCCCAGTTATTTGACGGCCTGGGCCAGCACCGATCTCGTCCGGGCGGCGCATCAGAAATTGACCAAGGCATGGTGGGTCGAACGGGAGAAGTACGAACTCTACACCTCTCGACTCGTACTCCAAGAATGTGAGGCGGGTGATCCGACTGCGGCGGCCGAACGACTGGCCGCAATCGCGGACATCCCTTTACTCCAGCAATCCGATGCGGTCGCCGACCTCGCGGAAGCATTGGTTCGGAGCGTGCCGTTGCCGCCAAAGGCGATCTCAGACTCGCTACACATCGCGACCGCCGCGGTACATGGAATACAATACCTTCTGACGTGGAACTGTACCCATATCGCCAATGTCACTTTGCGACCGCGGATCGAATCCGTTTGCCGCGACGCCGGGTACGAGCCCCCGCTGATCTGCACGCCCGAGGAGTTGAACGATGGCGGATGAAGACATCATTCTCGAGATTCGAGCGATACGCGAGGCGTTTGCCGTGAAGCATGGTTTCGATCCGCACGCGATGGTCGCCGAACTTCGGGAGAAGGATGCAAGCGGCGATCGAATCGTGCTTTCGCTCGAACCGCGTCGAGTTCCGTCCTCGAAACTCCCGATGGGCGTTGGTTCGATTCCTTCGGCCGCCATAGGACAATCCTCTACCATTCCGAGCTAATTCCACAAGCAATTACGAATCATGCGCACCCTCTCCTTCGTTGCCATTCTTTTCCTTCCAAGTCTCGCCTTCGCCCAGGCGAACGCTATCGTGCCGGACCCGGACCCGGAGATCGAACGCAAGTCGTTCATCGTCGCGCCCGGGTTCGAGGTGAACCTGTTCGCCGGCGATCCGCTGCTCGCCAAGCCGCTGCAGATCAACTTCGACCCGGCCGGGCGGCTCTGGGTCTCGTCCAGCGAGGTCTACCCGCAGATCAAGCCGGGCGAGAAGGCCAACGACAAGATCCTGATCCTCGAAGACACCGACGGTGACGGCAAGGCCGACAAGACGACAGTCTTCGCCGACGGCCTGCTGATCCCCACCGGCGTCGAACCCGGCGACGGCGGTGCGTACGTCGCCAACAGCACCGAACTCGTCCACCTCAGCGCGAGCAAGCCCGGCGGTAAGGCAGATCGCGCGCGCGTCCTCCTCTCCGGCTTCGGCACCGAGGACACCCACCACATCATCCACACCTTCCGCTGGGGGCCGGACCAGTCGCTCTACTTCAATCAATCGATCTACATCCACAGCCACCTCGAAACCCCCCACGGCGTCAAGCGCCTCAACGGCGGCGGCATCTGGCGCTACCGACCCGAGACGGAGCAACTCGATGTCTTCGTCCGCGGCTTCGTGAACACCTGGGGCCACCACTTCGACAAGTACGGACAATCGCTCATCACCGACGGCGCTTATGGGGAAGGCGTGAACCACGGCATCCCCGGCGCGTATTACGTCACCGCCGTCGGCGCATCGCGCATCCTTTCCGGGATGAACCCCGGCAGCCCGAAGCACTGCGGCCTCGAAGTCGTCAGCGGCCGGCACCTGCCCGACGACTGGCAGGGGAACGTCATCACCAACGACTTCCGCGGCCACCGCGTCTGCCGCTTCGTCCTCCGCGACGCCGCCAGCACCTACGAGTCCCGCGAGATGACGGAGATCATCAAGACGAACCACCCCGCCTTCCGCCCGATCGACGTGAAGATGGGGCCGGACGGAGCGATCTACGTCGCCGACTGGTACAACCCGATCATCCAGCACGGCGAGGTGGACTTCCGCGACCCGCGCCGGGACAAGACGCACGGGCGCATCTGGCGGATCACGGCGAAGGGCCGGCCGCTCGTGCCGAAGCCGAAGCTCGTGGACGCGACGGTGCCGGAACTACTGGAGCAATTGAAGAGTCCGGAAGGCTGGACGCGACAAGCGGCGAAGCGCGTGCTGAAGGAACGCGGCGCCGACGCCGTGCTGCCGGCACTCGACGCCTGGCTGAAGGCGCTCCCGGCCGACGCGGAGCATGCCCGGCTCGAAGCCGAGTGGGTGCGGCAGTCGTTCGGCCTTTCGACGATGGCCACGCTCGAACCGCTGTTGAACGCGAAAGACCCGCACGTGCGCTCCGCCGCCGTGCGCATTGTTTCGGATTCGTGGATGAACCTGAACAAATCCGGCGCCTGGAGCGAGTCGGCTTTGAAGGACGAGCATCCGCAGGTGCGCCTCGAGGCCGTGCGGGCCGTCGCTGGGTGGAAGCTGCCGACGGCCGTCGAGCACGCCCTCGGCGTGCTGAAGCTGCCGATGGACCCGGTCCTCGACTACGCCCTCTGGCTAACGGTACGCGAACTCGAACCCTACTGGCTGCCCGCATTCAAAGACGGCCACATTACACTTGGAGGCGACGCCCGCGCCGTCGCGTTCGCCCTCAACGCCAGCGGCAACCCCGAAGCCGTCAAGTCCATCGTCCGCCTCGCCGACAACAATGAGGCGACAAAGGAGCAACGCCTCGCGATGTGGCGGTTGCTCGCGCAGATCGGCGGACCGAACGAAATGACGGCCGTGTTCCAGCGCGGTCTTCCGTTGGCGTCCGACGAGGTGCGCGAGGAACTGCTTGCGATCGTAGAGTCGTCGATCCGAACGCGGAAGGTCGCGCCGGCCAAGCTCGACGGCTGGGAGGACCTCGCCAAATACATCGACGACCCGAGCCCCGGCATCCGCGCCGCGGCGCTGCGGCTGATGGGCCTTGTGAAGTTCGAGCTGTTCCGCAAGGATCTGCAGGTTCGCGCCGGAGACGCGAAGGTCGCCCCGGCCGAGCGCGCCGCCGCGTTCGACGGGATCGTGTCTCTCGGCGGAGCGAAGACGAACGAGTTCCTGGCCAAAATGTCGGCGAAGGAGCAACCCGTGCTCACTCGCCGGCTGGCGGCACAGTCGCTCGCGGGCGTCGACCTCGCCGCGGCGGCGAAGGCCTCTGCGGATATCCTTGCCGCGTCCGACGGCAAGGACGACCCGACCGACCTCTACATGGCGTTCATCGCCCGCAAGGGCGGCCCGGCCGCGCTCGCCAAGGCGTTCAAGGACGCGAAGCTCTCCGCCGACGTCGCCAAGGTCGGCCTTCGCTCGATCCGCTCCTCGTCCCAGAACCTTCCGGACCTCGTCGCGGCGATCACGAAGGCCGGGAACCTCGGCGCCGCCCGCAAGGAACCGACCGCCGACGAAGTGAAGCAGTACGTCGCCGACGTGCTCAAGTCCGGCGACCCGGCTCGCGGCGAGGCGATCTACCGACGCAAGGAACTCCAGTGCCTGAACTGCCACGCCATCGCCGGTAGCGGCGGGCAGGTCGGCCCGGATATGACCAGCATCGGCGCGAGCGCCCAACCGGACTACCTCGTCGAGTCGCTGCTGATCCCCAACAAGGCCGTGAAGGAGGGCTACCACGCCATCGAGGTGAACCGCCTCTCCGGGCAGGTCGTCAGCGGGATCAAGCTCCGCGAATCGCCGAAGGAACTGGTGATCCGCAATGCCGAGGACAAGGAGATCGCCATTCCGATCGACGACATCGACACGCGGAAGCAGACGCGTTCCATCATGCCCGACGGCCTGACCGACCCGCTCACCCGGCAGGAGTTCGTCGACCTCGCGCGCTTCCTCTCGGAACTCGGCAAGGTCGGCCCGTACGCCCCCAGCACGGCGCGCCTCGTCCGACGCTGGCAATACCTCGACCCGACGCCGGCCGCAACGAACCTCTTCCGCCGCAACCGCGTGACGAGCGCCGTCGAGAAACCGAACGATTTCCCCTGGATCGCTAGCTACGCGAAAGTGTCAGGCGACTTGCCGCTCGCCGAGATCCCGCGCTTCGTCGTCTGGAACGGCTCCGACCCGCTCTCCGTCGTGCGCTTCCAGTTGAACGCAACCGTCGGCGGTCCGGCCGCAATCAAGCTCAACGGCGTCGAGGGCCTCTCAATCTACGTCGGCGAAACCTCCGTCGAGGCGAAGGGCGAAACCGCATTCGAGGTGAAGCCCGGCCCGACGACAGTGACGGTCGTGGTCGATCGCTCGAAACGGAAGACCGATTTGCGAGTTGAACTCGTCGACGTGGCCAACTCACCGGCCCGCGTCGCCGTGGTCGGTGGGAAGTAAGATTGGCCCGCAGATGACGCAGATCGGAAGACGCAGATTGAAGATGATTCGAGGCGGAAAGCGAATTCTGTTTTCATCATCTTCATCAGCGTCCGAAAGTCCGCGTCATCAGCGGGCCATGCCTTTCAACTCCTTCGCCAGCTCACCGATCCGGCGATGGCATTCCTTCCGAGCCGCCGCGAAACCGTCGGCGGTCGGGCTCGGTCCCTTCAAATAGTCCAGCACCACCGCTTCCGCCTCAGCGAGCTTCGGGCAGCCCTTCGCGATTCCCTCGGCCAGTTCGTGCGGCACGACGGCCACGCCGTTGCGGTCGCCGTGGAGCAGGTCGCCGGGATTGATCCAAACGCCGCCGACGCGGACCGGCCCGCCGAGCTCTACGATCTGGCAGTAGCCATGCGAGGCGACGGTGCCGTTCGTGAAGCAGGGGAACCTCAGCGCCTCCACCTGGTCGAGGTCGCGACCGGTGCCGCTCGTGACGAGGCCGACGCAGCCGAAGGCCTGGTAGCTCGAACACATCACCTCGCCGAAGGTCGCGGCGACGCTCGGGTCGTCGAGATCCTGGAAGACGATCACCTTCGGCCCCGGAATCGCCTCGAGGTGGCGCACCTGCTTCTCGAGGCCGGCGTAGACGTCGCCGGCCTTCGGCTTCGCCCCGGCGCGGAAGGTCGCCGTCACCGCGTACCCGACCATCGGCGGCAACTGCGGGAAGCAGGCGCGGATGCGGCTATCGAGGTAGCCCGACGTCCGCGGGATGGCGTCGAACAATTCCAACACGTTGCAGATCGTGGGCGAATCGAAGCGGCCGAGCGCCGCGAGCGTCTCGACGGAATGCGGGGTGCGGTCCATGCCGATAATCTCTCGGGGTTGTCCGGTCTTTCCTATCGAGTCGGTGCCCGTGAGGCCGGTGTCGGAAAAATGGGCTAGGCAATACTGCGGAATATGGGCAAAATGGGGCTATAGGAACAGGCCCGGAAACTGGACGATTCACGGGAGTCAGGGAATGGACGATGTTCGCGCGTTGCTGGAAGCCCTCGATGGGAAACCATTCTTGAAAAGTCATTTGCGCGGCCTGCTCCATATCCTGATTGGTCGTCGGATAACTAAGGCCGATGGCACCGTCGTCTCGGCCGGCCTCACCTGGCGGCAACTGGCGACCGAATTGAAGGCTGCGAAGTTCGACAAAGACCTCGTCGCCGAACTCGGAGCCGACCCCGACACAATCGCCCCGCGCGACCGCGAGAAGATGTGGTACCTCGCCATCGGGCTGGCCAAGGTCGACTCGCTCGAGGCGATCGAGCAGGCCGATCGCCTCATGCCGTCGCTCAAGCAACTCGGTTATTCCATCGGCCCGTCGCCGACAACGGTTTCGGCGGCCTCGGCCTCCGCGTCGCCGCCGACGATCCCGATGAAGCGGAATCGTAAGTAATCAACGGCACGATAGCCACGAAAAGGCACGACGAGACACAAAAAGGAAGACAACTCTTCTCTTACTATTTGTGTCTCGTTGTGCCTTTTCGTGGCCAACTTGACTGAACTCGAATCACGGAAACCGATCGCATCGTGTTCGAGGCTCATCCTTTTCGTCGCAGGAACAGGAAGTAGACGAGTGCGCCGAGCGCGGCGTAGCACGAGCCGACGATCGCCTCCGTGCGCTGGCTCGTGCCGAGGAACATGTTCGCGAGGACGGCGGCCATGAAGAGCACGTAGATCGCCGGCACCACGGGGTATCCGGGGCAGCGGTAGGGCAGGGATGCGGTTTGATCGCGGTGGATGCGGCGGAGAACGAAGATCGCCGCGACGCCGAGCGTCTCGAACATGATGCCGCCGACCACGCAGTAGTCGGTGAGGATGTCGAAGACCGATTTTTTGGCGTCGATGATGTTCAGTTCCTTGGCTACTTCGGCGACGACGACGAGCAGCATGGCCCAACCGGAGAAGACGAGCATCGCCTTTGCGGGCGTCAGGTAGTTCGCATGCACTTCGCGTAGCGTCTTGGGTGAAAGGCCGTCGTCGCTCATGGCGTAGAGGAGTCGTGGGGCGACGAGGATGTTGCCGTTGAGCGAGCCGAAGACGGAGGTCATGAGGATGAGCGAGGCGACGAGGACGCCGGCGGAGCCGAGCAATCGGGCGCAGAACTCGGTCGAGAGCGGTGTGGACGAGAGCGTTCCAGACGATTTGTCGGCCATTTCGGCGCCGGACACGGCCGAGTAATAGGCGACGTTCGCCCCGACGTAGAGGAAGATCAGCACGAACATGCCGCCGAGCAGGGCGCGCGGGATGTTCCGCTGCGGGTCCTTCACTTCCTCGGCGATCGGTGTGATGTTCAGCCAGCCGTGGTAGGCCCAGAGGACGCCGACGACGGCGACGCCGTATTTGGACCAGTCGATGGCCGTGATATCCGGCCAGATTGGGGGATAATTGGAGAAGGAGGGCCGATGTTCCGTCGCGGGCGGGAACAGGAATACTGCAAACGGCAGGACCATCAGCGCAAGGATCGAGCCGACCTTCAAGAGAGTGAGGAACATCTGAAGGCCGCCGCCGATGCGGGTGCCGCGGATGTTGACGACCGTCAGGCCGGCGATGACGGATATTGCACCGATCACACGGACCCAGCGGTCGAGGCCCTGCCCGTTCACGAGGACCAACACGTCGCTGAGCGATTCAACGAACATGACGGCAAGCACCCCGATGGACGAGGTGCGGATGATGCCGAAATCGACCCAACCCCAGAGGAAGCCGGCCCAGCGGCCGTAGCTGTCGCGGAGGAAGGCGTAGTTGCCGCCGGCCTTCGGGAGTCGCACGGCCACCTCGGCGATGGCGAGCGCGCCCATCAGCGAGAGCAACCCAACGACGACCCAAACGGAGATCGCGAGCGCGAACTCCGGGCATTGTTCGGCGACGTTGCGGCCCTTCTTGAAGACGCCGGAGCCGATGACCGTGCCGACGACGACGGCACCGGCCATCCACGGCCCGATGATGCGCGGGAGCGATGTGGGATTCATGCGACGAGTTTACTTGATCCGAAGCGAATTAACCACCAAGGACACAAAGAGCACAATGAAATCGAAAAGAATTTCTTTGTGCGCGTTGTGTCCTCTGTGGTTCCATTCTTATTTCACCACGGTCACGACGACGGTGCCGTTGTCGTGGCCGCTGAAGAGCGTCTTCGCGTCGGCGTCGATGGCCACGGTGTAGCCGGGGGAATTCACTTTGCTGGTGAAGACGGCCTTGCCGGCGTCCACGTCCCAGATGTTCAACAAGCCGGAGTAGCCGCAGGTGGCGAGGCGCTTGGCCTTGGCGGACCAGGCGATGCCGTACGGGTCGTCCGTGGTCGGGCCGAGTTTCTTGGTTTCCTTCCCTTCGGCGGCGTTCCAGAGGCGCACGGTGCGGTCGAGGCTGATCGAGGCGAGCGTCGTGTTGTCGGTGAAGACGAGGCCGGTGATCGCCTGTTCGTGGCCCTTGAGTTGCTTCGATTCCTTGCCTGCGGCGACGTCCCAGACCTTGATGATGTTGTCGCCGCCGCCGGAGGCGAGGAGCTTGCCGTCGGGCGAAATGGCGACGGAGTAGACGGAGGCGGTGTGGACGCCGAGTGCCTTCGCCTCTTTGCCATCGGCTGGGTTCCAGAGTTTCACGGACTTGTCGGCGCTGCCGGTGGCGATCTGCTTGGCGTCGGGCAGGATCGCTACGGTGTCGACGATATCGGTGTGCCCCTTGATCTCGGCGGTGGTCTTCTTGTCGGCGAGGTTCCAGACGCGGGCGGTCTTGTCGAGACTCGCGGACACGAGCGTCTTGCCGTCGGTCGCGAACGCCACGGCGTAGACGGGGCCGGTGTGGCCGGCGAGCACGGCTTTTTCCTTGATTGCGCCGCCGCCCACGTCCCAAATCTTGATGGAGTTGTCGAAGCCGGCGGTCGCGAGCAGCTTGCCGTCGGCCGAGAGCGCGACGCAATGGACGAGGGCGGTATGTGCCTTCGTCGGCGTCTGAGCCAGCACGACGGCCGTGGACAGGATGGCGAATGCACACAAGAGACCAATTCGGCGCATGGCAGGCTCCGGGAAAGGGTGTAAGGCGGGGACCGACCGAGGAATAGAGTACCAAAAGCGGATCGCGATTGCTCGCGCCGTTCCCTTCGGTATTCTTTCCGGACACGATCAACGAGGAGCCGCCGTGGCTGATTTGGAAAAGGTGGACGTGGTGGCCGTCGCCCCGCATCCGGACGATCTGGAAATCCTTTGCGGCGGGACCCTCGCGAAACTGGTCCGGCAAGGCTATCGCGTGGCGATCGTCGACTTGACGAGCGGGGAACCGACGCCGCGCGGCAGCCTCGAGACGCGCAAGCAGGAGGCCGAAGCGGCACGGGAAATCCTCGGCGTGCAGGTTCGCATCAACCTCGACCTGCCGAACCGAGTACTCATGGACCACCCCGACAACCGCTTCGCGCTCGGCACGGCGTTCCGCCGATTGCAGCCGAAGATCGTGATCGCCGCGTTCGGCCGCACGCCCGCCGGCTCGCCTGATCACTATCAAGGTGGTCTCATCGCCGAGGCGGCGCGATTCTACTCCCAGCTCACCAAGTGGGACGACCGCTTCGACGGCACGCATCCGTATCGCGTTCCACACCTGGTCTACGTTCCGTTCCCATCGGACGCCGAGACGCGCACGTGGCCGGGCACGTTCGTCATCGACATCACCGAGACGATGGACCAGAAACTCGAATCCGTACAGGCATACCGCTCGCAGTTCGACGACAACCGCTTCGACAAGGTGAAACACTACCTGTCGAGCGCGAACGGCTTCATCGGCAGCCGTTGCGGATTCCTTTATGGCGAGTTGTTCACGCTGCCGACGCCGGTGGGCGGCGACGACTTGTTCAAGCTTGTTCACGGCGGGAAGGGCAGCATCGCCCCGGTGCAGTTGCCCGGCAAGGACCACCTGCCGTTGCAGTAACCCATTCTCTCCTGAAGCATCATGAACCCGAAAACTCTCCTCGCCGACCGCACGCGGCAGATCGAAGTCTCCGGCATCCGCAAGGTGTTCGACCTCGGCAAGTCGCTGAAGGACCCGATCAACCTGAGCATCGGGCAGCCGCATTTCGCGGTGCCGGAGCCGATCCGCGACGCGGCCAAGGCCGCCATCGACGCGGGGCACAACGGCTACACCGTGACGCAGGGCCTCGCCGAGTTCCGCGAGAAGATCAAGGCGGACCTCTCGAAGCGGCTGCCGGGGCAGGATCGTGAAGTCATCATCACGAGCGGTACCAGCGGTGGCCTGCTGCTCGCGCTGCTCGCGGTGGTGAACCCCGGCGACGAGGTGATCGTGCCGGATCCATACTTCGTGGCCTACCCGCACCTCGTCACCCTCGCGGGCGGCACGACGGTTTACGTGGACACCTATCCGGATTTCCAACTTGACCCGGCGAAGGTCGAAGCCGCCATCACGCCGCGAACAAAGGTGATCCTGCTTTGCTCGCCGGCGAACCCGACGGGCACGGTTGCCTCGCGAGAAGTCAAACGTCGACTGGCCGAGATTGCGCGCCGGCGAAACGTCCTGCTGCTGAGCGATGAGATTTACAACGCCTTCCACTACGACGTTCCCGCCAGCAGCCCGGCCGAGGACGACCCGGACACGCTCGTCATCGAAGGTTTCGGCAAGACCTACGGCATGACCGGCTGGCGCCTGGGCTACGCCCACGGACCGAAGGCGATCGTCGACGAGATGATGAAGCTCCAGCAATTCACCTATGTCTGCGCCCCGAGCGTCGTGCAACATGCCGGCATGGCGGCAATGGATTTCGACGTCACCGGAATCGTCGCAGACTACAAGCGGAAACGGGATCGATTGTGTGCCGGCCTGCGCGATCGCTTCGAGTTCGAGGTGCCCGGCGGGGCGTTCTATCTCTTCGCGAAGGCGCCGTGGGGCACCGGCACCGAGTTCGTCACCGAGGCGATCCGACAATCGCTGCTGATCATTCCCGGCGGCGTCTTCAGCAAACGGGACACCCACTTCCGCATCAGCTATGCCGCGAAAGACGAGACGCTCGACCGAGGTATTGAGGTACTGAATCGGATCGCGCGCAAGTGACCGGCTGTTTGGCGTTTTCCCTGATGCCAACTCTCTGGTAATCTCGACGGTATGCGAGAGGATCCCTCCATGCACCGTTTTCCGTCGTACGTCGGGGCCGTGTTCGTCGGCCTGTTCACTTTCGCCATCGCGGCGGCCCAGACTCCACCCGCAGCCGTGCCAGGTGCGCAGCCGATGGAGCCCAAGCAGGAATGGCCCAAGGAAATCGCGGGCAAGGATCTCAAGGGTTGGATCGCGGAGTTGAAGGACTCTCCCGACGCCGCCCAGCGCGAGGCCGCGGTCAAGGCGATCCCGATGTTCGGTCCGCCGGCGCGCGACGAAGCCCTCACGCCACTCCTGATTGCCCTTCGTCGGGAGACCGATCCGGGCGTGAAGGTAAATCTGCTCATCGTCATCGGCAGTATCGGCCCACGGACTCCGGAGGAGGGCAAAAAGGTCGTCGACCCTCTGAAGATCATCGTTTCCACATCCAGTTCCGGCAGCCCATATCGGTTGCACGCCGCTCGCGGCCTCGGCAACTGTGCCGAGTTCGCGTCCGAAGCGATCCCCGAACTGGCTATGGCCCTCGAAGATGCTTCGTGGGAGACGCGCCGAACCGTCGCGCAAGTTCTAGGGGTCGTGGGTCGGCCCAACGAAAAACGGAAGTCCCCGCATACCCAGGCGCTCAACTCGGTCTCGAAAAAGATCCGCACCGAAAAATCGGCCCCGGTCCGTCTTGAACTGGTCCAGGCGATGGTGTCGATGGGCCCGCCCGCCGTGCCGGCGAACCCGGCCGATTACGCCAAAGTCATCGAGCCGTACTACAAGGTCATCACCGAGCAACTCAAGGATGAGAAGGACAAATCGATCCAGGTCTGGCTGACGGTCCTGTTGATGCTCTACGATGGTTCGCAGTTCACGGAGACGACGATCAAGAAGATCGCGGACCATGTGCCGGGGGCGGACGCGAACGCGCGGGTGGCGGCGCTGCGGGCGCTTGGCCTGCTGGATGAGAAGGCCAAATCGTTCCTGCCCGTCATGCAGGACGCACTCAAGAACGAGGATCCGGTGACGGTGATCGAGGCGGTCAATGCTCTCGCGGCGCTGGACATGCACGCGCGGCCCGCGATCCCGGACCTGGAGAAGTTGAAGGCTTCGACCAAGGACGAGACCATCAAGGCGATGGCAACGGCCGCGATCGATATCATTCAAGGCAAGAAACCGGCCGCCGCGCCGGTGCCGCCGCCTCCGAAGAAGTAACGCCGACCCGTCGGGTGCCCCGATGTTCTCCCTCGCCGGGCGATCCGTACCGAATCTTTGCCGCAGCCGATCCCGTCGGGAATTCCTGCGAGTCGGCGGTCTCGCGCTTGGCGGATTATTCTTGCCTGCGATGCTGGCGGCCGCGCCGAACCGTCGCGCCAAGTCCTGCATCCTGATCTTCATGGACGGTGGACCAAGTCACCTCGAAACCTTCGACGTGAAGCCCAACGCGCCGCTCGAAGTGCGCGGGGAATTCCGACCGATCCCGTCGAGCGTACCCGGCGCGCCGGTCTGCGAACTGCTCCCGAAACTCGCCAGTCAGATGCACTATTTCGCCCAGGTGCGCTCGGTCCATCACTCCGTGAACGACCACAACGCCGGCGCGTACTACATGCTCACGGGGCATTCACCCGTCGACGGCGGCAAGTTCATCCAGACCGATTCCGCGAAGTCGTTCCCGTGCATCGGCAGCGCCGTGGCGAAACTCGCGCCGAATCGCATCTCGCTGCCGCAATATGTCCTGCTGCCGGAATACCAATGGAACAACGGCGTGGATATCGGCGGGCAGAAGGCAGGCTTCCTTGGCCCCAGCTTCGATCCGCTGGTCGGCGGCGACCCCAGCCTGGCCGGCCATTCCGTGCCCGGGTTGAATCCGCTGCCGGAACTTCCGCTGGATCGGCTTGGCGAGCGGGGCGACCTGCAACGGAAACTCGACCGCGCCATCGGTTCGCGGGGCGACGATCCCGCGACCGACCGCCTCGACGCGATGCGCCGGCGAGCACTCGAAATCATCACGTCACCCAAGACGCGGGACGCATTCGACCTGACGAAAGAACCGAGGAAACTCCGCGAGCGCTACGGGATGGACCCCGGCACCGATCGCGGACTGGAGGCGCGGAAGTTCGGCGGGCTGCCGCACCTCGGCCAGTGCTTCCTGCTGGCACGAAGGCTCGTCGAGGCTGGCGTGAAACTCGTCACGGTCATTACCGGTCGGCGGATCGACCAGGCGTGGGATACGCACCGCGATCACTTCGGCCTGATGCGACGGTCGTTGTGCCCACCGTTCGACGCCGCGCTCGCGACGCTCGTCGCGGACCTGCACGATCGCGGCATGCTGGACGAGACGCTGCTGGTGGTGATGGGGGAGTTTGGGCGCACGCCGAAGATCGGTCAGATCACGTCCGGAGCGGGGGCGAACAAGGATGATGGCCGCGACCACTGGCCGCACTGCTACACCGTGCTCTTCGCCGGCGGCGGCGTGCCGGGCGGTGCGATCCACGGGTCGAGCGACAGGATCGCGGCTTATCCGCGAGAGTTGCCAGTTTCGCCGGAGGACGTGGCCGCGACCGTTTATTCCCTGCTTGGCATCGACCCCGGGACGGAGCTGCGCGATCCGTTCGACAAGCCGTACCAGTTGAATACCGGTACGCCGATCCGCACGTTGATCGCTTAATCCCCTACCAATTCCTTCACGATCGCGTCGGCGTCGTGGTTTTGTAGGTCGGGCCGAGTCTTCGAGGCCTGACGCGGTTACTGATCCCCGACGCGGTTACCTTTGTCGAGCGTGTCGGGCCTCCCCAAGCCTCGGCCCGACCTACATAAACTAATCCCCGATCAATTCCTTCACGATAGAGTCGGAGTCGTAAAGTTTTGCCAGCGTTTCCAGCACGGCCCGAGAATGGACCGACACGTGCCGCGCCTGCACCTCGGTGTAGACAAAGTTCCGCACGAGGCCGTGCCGATTGCGGTCGAAATTGATGCCGACGAGTTCGCCGGCTCGGTTCAGCACCGGGCTGCCGCTGTTGCCGCCGATGGTGTCGGCCGTGCTCGCGAAATTGTAGGGCGTCGCGAGGTCGAGCTTTGTCTTCCCGTCGCGCCAGCGTTTCGGCAGGTCGAACGGCTCGCGGTTCGCCATGGCTTCGCTCTTTTCAAACGCGCCGCCGAGCGTGGTGTGGAACGGAAGCTTCGTCCCGTCGACTTCGTAGCCGCGGACGGTGCCGCACGCGAGCCGGAGCGTAAAGGTGGCATCCGGCGCGACCGACCGGCCGAACGCCTTGAAGCGGATCTTCGCAATCTCGGCGTACGCCTGGCGCTCCGGTTCCTCCACCTGCTCCTCGAATCGCTTCCTCAGCTCGCGGGCCTCGGCGTCGATCGCCTTCGCCAGCAGCACCATCGTGTCCCTCGAAGCGTCCACGGCCGTCTTCCCGCCCTCCACGAGCCTCTTCCGCTCGGCCACTTCGAAAAGCGTCGTACCGGCGATCAACTCTTGCGCCCGCGCCGCCGGATTCTTTCCCGCGAGAACTTTCACGACGATCGGGTGTCCGCCGCCGAGCGTCTCGGCCAGAAACGTCAGCGAGGTCTGGAGTTTCACCCGTTCGAGCGCCGGGGCGAGCGGGGCCGGTGAATAGAGTTGGAGCTTGAGGGATTCGAGGTTCGAATCGCGGTATTCGCGCAGTCGTTGGGCGGACGGCTTGGGCAGTTCCTCGGCGAGGCGAACGCTGTGTCGGGCGAGCGTGAAGAGTTCACTGAAGAAGGCGTGGCCGGTTTCGAGCAGAGCGTGCTCGCGTTCGAATCCGCGGTAGGTCGTTTGGATGGCTTCGATGGTGCTCCAGTGATTGCGGGGCCGCGGTGCGGTCGGGAATACGTCGAGTTCCACCATCGTCGTATCGCGTAACTTTCGTTCCTGAAGGTCCTTCGCCGCGATGATCGAGGGATCGAGAAGCCCCTGCAACTGGCCGGAAAACGCCTTGCGGGCGTTCGCGACGCGGTGCAGGTCGGTGGCGGCCTGGCGGCGCTCCTCCGGGCCGCGCTCGGCGTACTGGCTGATGGCGGCTTCAAGGGACCGCAGGCGGCTTAACGTGTAGGGCAACGTAACATCGCGCCGGTGGAGGAGTTTCGCGAGCGATTCCAAACGGTTCGTCGTGCCGGGATGGCCGGTGACAAAGACGAGGTCGTTCTCGGCCGGGCCGGTCTTCGACCAGCGGAAGTAGTGCGAAGGCTTCGCGGGTGTGCCGTTCTCGTAGGCGCGGAAGAAGGCGACGTCGAGTCCGTGGCGGGGGTACTCGAAGTTGTCGACATCCCCTCCGAACCCGGCCGCCGAAGCCTCCGGCGCGAATGCGAGCCGCACATCGGTGTACTTCTTGTAGCGGTACAGGTGGTACGCGCCGCCTTGATAGAGCGTGACGACGTCCGACCGCAGGCCGGTCTTGGCCAGCGATTCCTTTTCGATTTCGCCCATCACGGCGCGGCGGGCCGCCGCGGCCTCGGCTGGCGACTGCTCCGGCCTCACCACCGCGTTCACCCGGGCTGTCACGTCTTCGATCGACTGCAGCACGTTCAGTTCGAGGTCGGGGCAGGGCAGTTCGTCGGCGCGTGTCTTCGCCAGGAAACCATCGCGGTACAGGTCCAGACCAGGTTTGCTCAGTTTCTGGATCGCGTCGGCGGCGATGTGGTGGTTCGTGACGATCAGCCCCTCGGCCGAGACGAACCCGCCCGATCCGCCACTGTTGAAACGAACGCTGGCCTTCATGGCGCGTTCGAGCCAAGCGTCTGTGAGTTCAAAGCCGTATTTGGTTTTCAGTTGTTCGCGGGGCGGATCGTTCAGCAGCCACATGCCCTCGTCCGACTGAGCAGTCATCGTCGCGGCTCCCAGGACCAGCAGGGCCATTGTCGCGCGGGTTCGCATCGCGTCACCGGTGCGTAAGGGGAATCGGTTGCGTTCGTTCTATGGGGGAAGCGGAAAACGCGAACCGCCCGCGTCATGACGCGGGCGGTTGGATGGTTTCGCCGCGATTCAGGCTTTCGGATTCGACAGGCGCCCGAGGAAAAGAATCGCGTTGCTCGGATGGTGGCGGATCGCAAAGAGGAACGGATGGTCGGCCCGGAAGATTTTCCGCTGGGTCGGGGCCGGAGCGCTGCGCACACCCACGGCGACGCCGGTCGCGGCGGCGGCTTCGGTGCCTTGTTCATCGACTTCACAATAGGCTTTGTGGACCACTTTCGTGATCGCCATCGGACCTTCCGGCTTGGTCGTCACCATGCCGTCGAAATTCGCCTTCCTGAAATCGAACGCATCGGTCATCCCCATGTCCTTGAGGGTATCGTTGAGGTTGTATTTTGTTTCGACCTTGAATTTCGGCAGGTAGACTTCCACGTCGGCCGCCGGCTTCAACGCTGCGACGAGTGCCGTCCACTTCGCCGCGTCGAACCCCTTTTCGATGTCCGCCAATCCGTCGGCCTTTCGCGGCAGGACAATCGACATCGATGTCTGTGACGAGCTGTAGGGCAGTTCGAGGAACTGCACGTCGTCCGTCTCGGCCAGCCGTGCCCGCACCTTCGCGAACATCGTCGGCACCTCCGGCTTCGTGCCGTCCGCCAGAAGGAACGGCAACGGCTTCGTCGCGGCTTTCGGGAACGGCTTGTCCCAGTTCGCCTTGTAGTAGATCGCGTTCACCAGCACCAGCCGCGTGAGGGCGTCGATCGTCCCTTCGGCGAAGAGATCCTTGATCTTCTTCATCGTTTGCATTTCGGTCCAGTCGTTGATCGCCTTCCGCGCCGCCTCGCTCTCCTTGGCGAAGTTCACGTCGCGGATCTCGGCGAAGTACTGGCCGGTCGCGCGTTCCAGGAACTCCTTCTTCCAGGGGTAGCCCTTTTGTGCAAAAAGGCCGTTGGCGACATGGAGCTGGAACGCGCGGAGTCGTTTTTGCGGGCCGGCGAGCTGGAGCATCAGTTCGCCGAAGAGCGCGTGACCAATCGGATCGGCCGTCGAACCGGGGCAACGCAACGTCTTCGCGATCTGAGCGAGCGTGGTCCCCTCCGCGCCGCCGGCGGTCATCGCGAGGGCCGTGCTGATGCTGAAGGGCGAGACGAAGATATTCCCCTTCGTCGACCCCAACTTCGCGTGGAGGTCGAAGGCGAACGGATTGATGCCGGTCTGGGCACCGAGGTCATCGGGTCGGCGCTTGGCGAAGAGGTTCAAAGGCACGGCGGCACCCCCGGCAAGGGCGGCGGTGGAACGGAGGAAATGGCGGCGGTCAAATGTCATGGTTCGCTCCTGGTGCGGGTATCGTACACAATAACGACGACGGCCGGGCGATGCCGGCCGAAGTGCGTTACGAATCCGTTGCAGGCGAAGTGGAGGTTACAGGTCCAGCGGAGCGACATTCTGATTGAAAAAGCGATCGAGCGATTGCTTGCGGGCGTCGCCGGTCTTCATGCCTTCGAGGAAGTATTTGAGTCGTTGCTCGGCCTTGCCGTGATTGAACGATTCGGGCCAGGCTTTGCCTTTCATCTTTTTCTGGATGCGATCGTCGCCGATCGACTGCGCGGTCTTGATGATCGACTGCAAGTCGCCGCGATCGAAGATGGTGCCGAACCGCTGTTCGGCGTGGTGCGCCCAGACGCCGGCGAGGTAATCGGCCTGGAGTTCCAGACGGATGCCGCCGTTCTCGCCCTCTCGCTTGCGGAACGACTCCACCATCGCGTTGTAGCCGAGCAGGTTTTGGATGTGGTGGCCGACTTCGTGGGCGATGACGTAGGCGCGCGAGGCATCGCCGCTGTCGCCGCCGAGCTTCGCTTCCAATTCGTTGAAGAAGTCCGGGTCGAGGAAGACCTTTCGACTGGCCGGGCAGTAGAACGGTCCCACCGCCGACGGTGCGATGCCGCAGCCTTCGCTGTCCACCTGGTTCGCGAACAGCACCATGCCCGGCTTTTCGTAGGGTTTGCGATATTCCTGCTGGAAGATGTTGCTCCAAACGGTTTCCGTCATGCCGAGGATGGCTTTCGAGAAGCGCAAATGGACGTCGTTCGTCGGCGGCGCGTTCTGTCGCTGGCCAGCTCCGCCCACTTGATTCGCGATCCCGCCGGCGATCTGCTTCGCCTTGTTCGGGTCGATCCCCATGAAATAGGCGAGCGCCACGGCGATGATCGTGACAAGCCCGCCGCCGGCGGCGACGGCCGGGCCGGCGTTCCCGCGGCGGTCCTCGACGTTCGAGCTTTCCGCCTTGCCTTCCCAATCCATGATGCAGCTCCCCTTAGACGGCTTGCGTGACCGCGAGGCGTTGGAGGTCTTCCAGGTCGACGTATTCGAGCGTGGAGATGTGCGTGGCTTCGAGGACGACGGGCGCGGCCATGCCGGCCTCTAGCGACTGCTTCCAGCGCTGGACGCAGACGCACCAGCGGTCGCCCGGGCGCAGGCCGGGGAAGCCATAGGCCGGGTACGGCGTGCTCAGATCGTTGCCAATGGAACGCTGGTGTGCGAGGAATTCGGCCGTCACCTGCGTGCAGACGAGATGCAGGCCGATGTCCTCGGCGCCGGTGTCGCAACAACCGTTGCGGTAGAAGCCGGTCAAGGGTTTGGTCGAACAGCTTTGCAGCGGTCCCCCCAAAACATTTTTTGCGGTCGGCATATTGGTGTCCCCTCGGTGTCGTGTCATCTTAGCCGGGGAGCAAATCCTTGACCGCGTCTTTCTCTTCCAGGAGTTCATTGAGCGTCTTCTGGAACGCCGTCTGACCGAAGGCATCGTGGCTGAGACCCTCGACGATCTTGAAATTCCCTTTGCCATCGGCCGTGACAGGATAGCCGAAGACCAGCCCCTTCGGCACGCCGTACTCCCCGTTGGAGACGATGGCGGCGCTGGTCCAGTCGCCGGCGGGGGTGCCGCGGACGCAACTCTTGACGTGATCGATGGCGCCGTTGGCGGCGGAGAGAGCGCTGGAAAGGCCGCGCGCCTTGATGATCGCCGCACCGCGGTTCTGGCAATTCGGCAGGAAGCTTGTTTCCAGCCATGCGCGATCGGTGATGACGCTCGTCGCCGGCTTGCCGTTGATTTTCGCGTTCGTGAAGTCCACCCATTGCGTGTTGCTGTGGTTGCCCCAGATCGTCACATTCGTGACCACTTCGTTTTTGACGCCGGCCTTCACCGCGAGGGCCGACACGGCGCGATTGTGGTCCAGGCGTGTCATGGCGTGCCAGCGATCGGCCGGGATCTCGCGGCCGTTCGAGTAGGCCACGAGGCAGTTCGTGTTGCACGGGTTGCCGACGATCAGAATGCGCACGTCCGAGGCGGCGTTCTTGGCGAGCGCCTTCCCCTGGCCGACGAAGATGCGGCCGTTCAGGCCGAGCAGATCCTTGCGTTCCATGCCGGGGCCGCGCGGGGCCGCGCCGACGAGCAGCGCCCAGTTCACGCCGGCGAACGCCTTGTTCGCGTCATCCGTCACCACCACGTCGAGGAGCGTCGAGAAGCCGCAGTCGAGCAGTTCCATCGCGTTCCCCTCGGCGATGTCGAGGGGCTGGCGCGCGGTCGGCGTCGGCGGCGTCCAGCCGTCCTTCTTCGGGATTTCGAGCAGGTGCAGGATGACCTTGGTATCGTCGCCGAAGACTTCGCCCGACGCGAGTCGTGCGAGCATGGCATAGGAAACGTTGCCGCCAGCGCCGGTGACGGCGACTTTCACGACCTTGGACATGGAGAGAACCCCGGGACGATGAGTGAATCTTGGGGTCAGAGTATTCGCGGGGCTGAGCGACTCAAGGGGTACCGGTTCAGCTCAATCCGCGGATCGGGTCGCCGTGGTACAGGAAGTGGGGGCGGTTCTCGGCGTCGGTCCAGGCGGCGGTCTTGGGCAGGCCGAGCGCATGGTAGATCGTCGCGGCGAAGTTTTCGGGAGTTTGCGGGTCGGTGGCGGGGTAGCCGCCCTTGGCATCGGAGGAACCGACGACACGGCCGCCCTTCACGCCGCCGCCGGCGAGCCAGAGCGATTGCACGGCGCCCCAGTGGTCGCGGCCCGGCAGCTTGTAGTGGGCCGGCAGCGTCGAGATCTTCGGCGTGCGGCCGAATTCGCCGGCCATCACGATGAGCGTGGAGTCGAGCAGGCCACGCTCGCTCAGGTCGTCGAGCAGGGCGCTGAGGGACTTGTCCGTGGGTGGGAAGAGCTTGTCCTTCAGGTGCGGGAAGGCGTTGCCGTGGGTGTCCCAGGTCTCGTTGTTGCCGAGGTTGACCTGCACGAGGCTCACACCCGCCTCGACGAGGCGCGCCGCCATCAGCAGGCTCCAACCGAAGGCGTTGCGGCCGTAGCGGTCGAGGTCCTTCGGGTTCGCACGGTTCAAGTCGAACGCGGAGCGGACGCGCTGGTTCGTGAGCAGTGAAACGGCATTGGCGCGAGAGGCGACGATGCCGTCATCCGATGACGATGTCGAATCGATTTGACGGCGCTGTTCGTCGATGTGTTTCAGAATGTCGAGACGCGCATCGAACCGCATGCCGTCGACGCCTTCGGGCAGGCTCAGATTCGGCAGCGTGAAGGTCTGCCGCTTCTTTGGCAGCGTTCGCTGCTGGTGGTCGAACTCGTATTCGGGAAACGCGCCGTACGCTCTCGGTTCGAACGCCGACGCTTCGAGGAACCACGGATCGCGATGCCGTCCCATGACGCCCGCGAACTGGCCGGGGATCACGCGGCCGGAATTGTGCACGATCCGGTCCGGCAGCACGATCGCCGGCGGCAGGTTGTTCCGCGGCGGCAGCACCGCCCCCGCGATCGCCGCCAGGCTTGGATGATCCGACGGCTTCGGCTTGCTCGGGTCGAACCCCACCGGTGCCTTGCTCTGCCCCGTCAACATGATGTGGTGGCCGAGCGAATGGTCGTTCGACGGGTGCGTCAGCGACCGCACCAGCGACCACTTTTCGGATCGCGCCGCAAGCATCGGCAGGTGTTCGCAAATCTGGATTCCCGTCGTCTTCGTCGCGATTGGTTTGAACTCGCCCCGGAAAAGCTCCGGCGCGTCCGGTTTCAGGTCGAAGCTATCCTGCTGCGCCAGACCACCGGAGAGGAAGACATAAATCACCGACTTTGCAGAATGCCGGGTGTCCGCCCGCAGTGGAGCCAGGTGTTCCAGGCCAAGACCCATCAAGCCGACGGTGCCGGCATGAATGGCGGTACGGCGGTTGAAGGAGGGATGCGCAAGGGTCATCGGCGGGAACCGATTGGGTGGGACGATCCAGTATGTCGTGTCGACGATCAAAATGCAACAATGTTTAGCGGCGAGGCGGAGTCTTCGGAGCCGAGCGCGGAGGTAACGCGCTCGGCTCCGAAGACTCCGCCTCGCCGCTAAACGATCAGGATTTCGCCACCAGCCACTCGACTACCTTCTCCTCGCTCCACTTGTCGGCGGATCGCGTCAGCTTGCCGGGGGCCGCGGCATACGCCACGGGAAGGAATTCATCGGCGGAGGCTTCGTTGTGCGCGAGCAGCGCACCGGGTGCGCACAGGGCTTGGAACGAGAGGATGCCGCCGTACTTCACCGCGCCCGGCAGCAGCATCGGATCGCTCGTCGACTTGATCGCGCTGAACGTGAACTTGTTCAGATCCGCCGCCGTCTTCGTCACCGCGTCGCCCGCGATCGCCTTCGCCAGCACCGCCCACGGGCCGGCCTCGCCCCAGCCCACGAGATGGATCGTTTGCGCCTTAGTGATCGTCTTCCCGAACGCGATGACCGTCAGCAGGTCGTGGACGCGGTTAGCCAGCAGCGTGCGGTTGTAGCCGAATGTGTAGCCCGCGAACCCGGCATCGACCTTGTACGGCGTCTTGCTCGTGTTGTTCTCGCCGATGCGCAGCACGTCCGGTGCGACCACCGCATACCCGGCGTCGGTGAGCGACTTCACGGCCGGAGCGAGCTTGCCGTCCACCAGCAGGGAACTCTTGCCGGCCGGGTGCGCCCACACGACCAGTCGCGGGCCGACGGTCTTCGGATCGAAGACACCGGCGCAGGGTACCGCATCCGCCTCGTTCGTTCGGCCGAGGATCGCCCGGTGCATGATGAAGCCGTCGTGCTTCGTCTGGATCGGTCCTGTGCGTACGGCGATCTCCTTCGGCAGTTCGCTGTTCACCATCGCCCGCAGGGCGGGGCCGACCACGGCGCGGAAGGATTCGACCGCCTTGGCGTCCTTCCCGGAACGGAGGGACTTGATCCATTCCCCGTCCCGGTCGCGGAGGGCCAAACGGAGTTCAGCGATCTTCTTTTCGTCGGCCGGTCGCGGGTGCTGCTCGTCGAAGACGGCGAGGTCTTTCGGCGGCACCGGCACATAAGCCGGCTCTTCGACCGGTCCGTCCTTGCCCAAAAGCTGCTTGGCGAAGAAGGCGTACATGTATTCGCGGGCGTGCAGATTGTAGTTGTGTCCGTACTGGAGCCAGGCCTTCGCCTCGACGTTCTCGGCCTTGCCGTAGAGGCCGTAGAGCTTCTTCAGCTCCGGCAGGCCGTAGCCGTCCTGGAGGAACTTCTTGGTCCAGTCGTCGGCGCAGGACATGGCCAGCGGCTTGGGGGCGAAGATCGCGGCGATCTCGACGTTCCCGGTGTTCACGCGCAGGCCGGAGCAGTTCTCGCAGGTGCAGCCGCCCTGCATCTGGGCCGACACCATGACGGCGGGGAAGGCGCAGGCGGGGCGGTCGTCGAGGGCGCAGAGGATGAACGTCTGCGTGCCGCCGCCGGAGGCGCCGGTGACCCCGATGCGCTTGCGGTCGACTCCCGGCAGGCTTTCGAGGAAATCAAGCGCACGGATGGAATTCCAGGTTTGCAGACCCATCATGTTGTGGGCGCGGAGTTCGGCGTCGACATCGGCGAATCCGGTGCGGTGTTCGAGGGCGGTGCTGTCGGCGTAGCCGACCATGTCGTAGTGGAAGACGACGAAGCCGAGCTTGGCGAGGCCGGCGCAACGGGCTTGCAGAGGGTGCTTGGCGCCTTCGCGGGTCTTCTCGGCCTTGCTGTCGAGTTGGGCCTGAATCTCCTTGTCGTTGGCGGTGTGGAAACGACCGTTGTTCCAGTGGCCGTGCGGTGAGAGGATCGCCGGCCGCGGACCGTCGGTCTTGCCGGTCGGTCGGTACAGGTTGCCGGTGACGTAGTGCCCGGGCATGCTGGCGAACTGGACCTTTTCGACGGTGTAGCCGTCGCGTTCGATGGGGCTGTGGATCACGGGATTGAGCGGCGTGGGGATCGGCATCGGCCACAGACCGAGCGCGACCTGGATCTGCTCGCGGACGACCTTCTTGCGGGCTTCCCACTCGGCGAGCGTCGCGGGCACCTGGAACGGAAAGTAATCGTTCAAGGTTTTCATCGGGTTCAGCCGGGCGTCCTTCGAGTCTTCACTGTCCGTGAGGATGCGCGTTGGATCGGTCGCGGCGGAGGCCGCGGTGGAGCCAAGGGCGAGGGCGGCGGAGGTGGCGAGGAACTGGCGGCGCGTGGACATGGAAGGGAACCTCGACGGCGGGAGAGTGTCTGGAAGGGAAGGTATGCGGAGCCGTGGCATGGGTCAACGAACTTGCTGATGATCTCGCGGCGTTGTACGATCCGTAAAGAGGTGTCGCATGGACTCGGACATGATTACTTCCGACCTGGCCGTCATGCTGGGTAAGCCGGTCGTCGCCGGGACACGAATCACGGTGGAGATGATTCTCCGCAAGCTCGGAGCCGGAGAAAGCATTGAGCAGATTCTGGATTCCCACCCGCGTCTGACTCGGGAGGGGATACTGGCCGCGATTCGTTTTGCCGCTGGGACTTTGGGGTCCGAATCCGTTCGGCCGCTGGCGAGACAGTCGGCATGAATCTGATCGCCGATGAGAACATCGACCGCGCCATTGTCGAGCGTTTGCGAACAGACGGTCATGTTGTCATCTCCATCGCGGAATCATCATCCGGTGTTTCGGACGATCTGGTCCTGTCGATCGCGAATCAAAACAATGCCATACTTGTGACGGAAGACAAAGACTTCGGCGAACTGGTTTATCGTCGTGGATCGGCACATGCGGGGATACTTTTGATTCGGTTGGAGGGCTTGGATAATCCGACGAAACCCGAAATCGTTTCTCAAGCAATTCGCGATAACACCGATGATCTGACCGGAGCATTCTCGGTACTGACTCCCGATCGCCTGCGATTGCGCCACTCCGATCCGAACGGCCGCACGGCCTGATCCGGCGAGTCGAACCGATTCTGATACTTTGCGTCACTTGCCGGTCCGGAGTCCGAACCGGATGATGGAGGTGCCGAGGGGCGAGTGGCGGAATGGCAGACGCCGGGGACTTAAAATCCCCTACCAGCAATGGTGTGCGGGTTCGAGTCCCGCCTCGCCCACATGACGAATCATCTCGAAGCGGAACCTCCGACCCGCGCCCGCTTCGCCGTCGCCGCGTGGCTCTGCGGCCTGTCCGCGGTGCTGTATCTCGACCGCCTCTGCATGTCCCAGGCGGTCAAGCCGATCCAGGACGAATTCGGGCTGACGAACAGCGAGATGAGCTACGTGCTCATGGCGTTCACGCTCGCCTACGGTCTCTTCGAGATTCCGACCGGCCGGCTCGGCGACAAGCACGGCTCGCGGAACGTACTGACCCGCATCGTGGTCTGGTGGTCGATCTTCACGGGCCTCACCGGCGCTTGTTCGGGATTGCTGACGCTCATCATTGTGCGGTTCCTGTTCGGGGCCGGGGAAGCGGGGGCGTACCCGAACGCGGCGCGCGTCATCGCCCGCTGGTTCCCCGTCGTGGAACGCGGCCGCGTACAGGGGTTGATGATCGCCGCGTCGCAGTTCGGCGCCGTCCTCGCGCCGACGGCCACCGGGCAACTCATCCACCACGTCGGCTGGCGCTGGGCGTTCGTCACGTTCGGAGCCGTTGGCATCATCTGGGCCGTCGGCTTCTGGCTCTGGTTCCGCGACGATCCCGCCCAACACCCCAGCGTGAACACTCAGGAACTGGCAACGATCCGCGCCGGCGGAACACTGACCGAGGACGAACACGCGCCGATCCCGTGGAAAGCGGCGCTCACGAATCGCGGCATCCTCGCGCTCTGCGCCATCATGATCTGCGGGGCCTTCTACACCTACTTCTTCTACTCCTGGTTCGGGAAGTATCTCCAAACTGCTCGCGGCCTTGACAACCGCACTGCCGGCTGGTTCACTTCGTTCGTGCTCGCCGGCTCCGCCCTCGGCGTGCTCTTCGGCGGCTGGATCGCGGACTGGATTCCCCGACACTGCTCGAACGCCATCAACGCTCGTCGCTGGCTCGGCGTCGGTTGTTATTTCGCCGCGGCGGCGTTCCTCTTCCTCGGCATCCAGTGCGACGACGCCTACGCCCTCGCCGCGTTCTGGGGTGCGTCATTCTGTGCCATGCACGTCACGCTCCCCAACTGGTGGTCGGTCGCGATCCCGCAGTGTGGCACCCACGTCGGGGCGCTCTTCGGCCTCATGAACGGCATGGGCGTCCTCGGCGCGATGGCATCGCAGGGCTTCGTTGGCGCGTTCGCCGACTGGCGGGAAGGATTGGGCTTCAAAGGACGCGACGCTTGGGACCCGCTCTTCGACGTGTACGTCGT
Source organism: Gemmataceae bacterium (assembly GCA_019636445.1). Taxonomy (GTDB): domain Bacteria; phylum Planctomycetota; class Planctomycetia; order Gemmatales; family Gemmataceae; genus Limnoglobus. The sequence continues at coordinate 28,676 of JAHBXO010000054.1, forward strand.
CGTGCTGGTGCTCGGTGGAATTGCGTGGTGGTGTTACCGGTATCGGCCGTTGTCAATGAATAACTCAGTCGATGAAAGACAATGAACGGATCAATTCAAAACGAGAAATGAAAAATGCAAAACGGTCGGTCTCCGTCATTTTGCATTTTTCGTTTTGCATTGATCCGATTATGAATTCACGCCAAACCGTTTCATAGCCTCCGGATTGAGTTCGATCCCCATCCCGGGTTTGTCCGGTAGTGTCAGCATCCCGTCGGCGTCCGGCCGGAACGGATTCAAAATTAAGTCATCGACGTACGGCGACGGCGTCAGGAACTCGACGTACTTAGCCACTGGCATCGCACAGGCGAGTTGGATATCGGCCGCCAGCCCGACGGCCGTATTCCAGCCGTGCGGCACCCAGAGCACGTTGTGCTCGTAGGCCTCCCACGCGATCCGCCACGCCTCCGTCAGGCCGCCGCACTTCGTACAGTCGGGTTGAACGACGTCGACGCATTGCCCCTCGAAGAGCGGGCGGAAGCCCTGCCGGCGCGTCAGGCATTCGCCCGTGGCGATCGGCACGGGCGAGTGCCGGCGTAGCTCCGCGAACCCGGCAAAGTCGTCGGGCGGGAGGGCTTCCTCGAACCAGGTGATGTCGTAGTCCGCGAGCATCTGGGAGGTCCGCAACGCCCACTTGTAGCCGTGGGGCCAGAACGCCTCGCTACCGCCGGCGTCGACCATCAGCTCGACATCGGGGCCGACCGTCTCGCGGGCGGTGCGAACGAGGAGTTCGTCGAATTTCGAGTCCCGCCGGCCGAACGGCTTCCAGCCGAGTTTGATGGCGCGGAATCCCCGAGCCGTGGCCGCCTTCAGCTTTTCGCAAAGCGGATCGAGTTCGTCGAAGAGCAGGGAGCCGTAGGGCTTAATCTTGTTCCGGTAGCAGCCGCCGAGCAGCCGGGCGACGGGCTGGTTGACGATCTTGCCGAAGAGGTCCCACAGCGCGATGTCGATGCCGCTGATGGCGTGTTCGACCGATCCACCGCGACCCTGCCAGAAGGTGTGCTGCCGGAGCTTCTCGGATACGCGGGCCGGTTCGTCGGCGCGTTCGCCGATGAGGAACGGCCGTAGGAGCTTCGCCGCCGCGCCGACGAGGGCGCTGCTGGTGAAGACGCTGCCGACGCCGACGCGGCCATCGCTGGCGACGACCTCGACGATGGTGTGGACGTCGTCTTCCGGCGCGAGTTCCTTCGCCCAGCCGCCTTCGACGGTGCCGCCCGCGAGGCCGGTGAGACGCAATTCGGCGATGGTCATTTCGAATCCTCCAGTGGCCGTTGCCCCCACGGGATCGGCATCGTCGGCGGCGTGCGGTGCAGGTCGCGGCGCACGTCCTTCGGCCGCGGCTGCCACCAGGTGACGTATCGCACCAGTTGCTTCACCGCCTCTTCGTAGGCCCGCTTCCCCTTCTCGGCGGTCGCCTTCTCGGCGTCGCCGAGCGTGCCGGTCGCCGAGTAGCTGCTGGTCCACGACACCGGCGTGGCCGGGCCGGCGCCGAACAGGTCGACCCAGTTGAACGGGCTGTCCTCGTCGTTGAAGCTGATCGTGCCGCTCTCGATCTTGTCCTTCCGCACGTTGTCGCCGTCGAGGTACAGGTACAGGCTCGTCTCCAGTTCGCAGGCATGGGAGCAGCCGCCGGGGAACTTGCTCTCGCGCCAGCTTGGCAGGAAGGTCTTGTCCACGGTCAGGAGATTCCACCAGGCGACGACGCAGCACTCGGCGTCCGTCTCGAGGTTCGTCCGGCGGGCGACGAGGTCGAGGTTCGGCATGTTCGAGCCGTGGCCGTTCAGCAGGATGATCTTCTTGAAGCCGTGGTACGCCAGACTTTTGGTGATGTCGAGCACGCCGTGCTGGAAGTGTTCGAAGTCGGTGTTGATGGTGCCCGGGAAGTCCATGACGTGGCCGGTGTAGCCGTAGGCCACGACGGGAAGGACGAGGAGTTTGTCGGGGATCGTTTTCCCGGCGCCGGTGGCGATGCCGACGGGGCAGACGAGGTCGACGTCCAGCGGGAGATGGTGGCCGTGCTGCTCGACGGCGCCGCAGGGGACGATGCAGATCTTCTTCAGATCGACTGCGTCGTTGATCTCCGGCCAGGTGAGCTTCTCGTAGCGGTATTCGGTGGCGGCGTGGCTCATTGGAGTCCTTTGGATTAGGCACCATCGTACGAGGAACGGTTGGTCACTTCCCCTGAAACGGGTCAAGCAGTTGGAGCGCCTCGCGGGCGATCTCGACGGCAGGAGCATTCAACTGGCCCGACGCGCCGCGCCGGGGCGCGAACGCGACGACCGATTCGAATCGGGAGCGGGCGTCGTCCATCCGGCCGCTCTCGAAGGCGATAAGCCCGTCGAGGACGGCCATTTCGCACTCGCGACCGAGGGTGGTTTCGATATCCAGCATATGGTTGAAGAAGTCGGAATGTCGGAGGGCGTGGAGCAGCCATTGCGGAAGCTGGCCACGGTTGGCGTGCTCGTCCATGAGGGCGACGCCGAGCAACTCGCCCGCCCGCCGGCGGACGCTTTCGGGCGTGGGGAGATCCCCCGCGTCGCCGAGGGCCGCGGCCAGTTCCTCGCGGGCGGGGGCGTACTGCCCCAATGCCGCACGCGCCTGCGCACGGGACCAACGGTAGGGGAATGCGCCAAGCGTTCCCTGAACGTCCGGATCCAGCCATTCGAGGACGTCGCGGGGCCGTCCGGTTCGCAAGAGGAAATCCACTTCGATTTCCGTACCGATGCGCCCGAAGGCCGACACGTCGGATTTGAGAAGCAGATCGCGAGCGGTGCCGCCGAGGCCGCGTCGCACGGCGTCGGCGGCGCGATCGCCGACCGAAATCCGTGCGGATTCCTTCTTGAAGGCCTCGAGTTGACGGGCCACCTCGCGTTCCATGCGCTCCAGGATCGGCTCGATCTTTTCCAGCCGGGAGCGGTCGCCTCCAAGGCGGAGACGGAGGATTTCCAGTTCGCGCCACGATTTCAGGTGGTTGACCGCTAGGTCGAAACAGCCGGCACCCTGATATAGCTGGCCGAGTTCGTAGTGGGCTTCCGCGAGGTCGGGATTGAGCAGCACGGCCCGGTTGTAGGCGGCGCTGGCCTGGACGTTCCGCAGTCGGGCGATGCGCGGCAGGCGTGCGGCCCAACGTTGCTCCATGGTGTGTTGCGGCAACGCTTGATAGGCCCGCGCCAGCAGCAGGTGGGCGAGCGAATCGTTCGGCGATTCGGCTACCGCACTCCGGGCGGCTTGGATCGCCGCGTAAACTCGGCCAGGCGTTACGTGACCGCGATCGGCCGCAAAGCGCTGATGCATCGCGAATACAAGACGCGAGAACGCCGGTGGCCCCGCCTTCGCGAAGGGGTCGTCGTCGGGCAGCGCGGGGCGAAACAGATGACCGCGAAGGGCCGCTGCGGTGATCAGATGGCCGATCGCCGGGTTGACGCCACCGATCAGGCCGACGGCCTGTGACGTTTCCCAGGCTTGCAGGTGCCGGATCGGTGCCGACACACCTTCGGATTCCACCAATTTCAAAAGCAGGCGAGCTTCGTCACGCGATGCGGAGGCCACCGGTGGCGATGCCCAAATATGGCGGCGAACGAAAGACTCGTCCCCGGGCAAAGGCGGATCGAGCGGCGGGAGCGATTCCGGCGCCGGATGGAGTGCGATTCGATTCAGATCGA
>JAHBXO010000055.1 GCA_019636445.1 Gemmataceae bacterium
GAAAAGGTTTCGAACCACGGCAGTGCCAGTGCGAGCCCAGTTCCACGAAGAAACGTTCGCCGGCTCAGCAATTCGAGTTTGCTATTCATCGCTTGCTCCTGACACTTATTTCGAGTTAAAGAGGTTGCTGTTCACGATCAGGTCGATCAGGTCGCGAAGGCCGTCACCGCGTCGTCGGAACTGCGCGGTCAAGTTCTCGATTTCAGCACGGTCGCCAAGTGTGAGAGGTCTACCAAGGCCGTAGGACGTCAACTTGTGCACCATCGCCAGGGCCAATTGATCTTGTCGCTCCGTCAGTAGGTATCGCTTCAACCCATCCATCCCGGCCAGGGTCTGCCGATTGAACAGTTCGGACGTCGCATCGACGGGCTTGTTCTTGATCTGCGTCCGGAACAGTCCGAGGGCGTCGTAGTTTTCAAACGCGATTCCCCACGGGTCGATCCGAGAGTGACACGATGCACAGGCCACCTTGTTCCGATGATCGGCGATGCGTTCTTTCAGAGTCAGCTTGAGAATCTCCGGGTTCGTCAGGTCGACTTCCGGGACATCCGGCGGGGGTGGCAGTGGCGGATCGTGGAGGATGCGTTTCAACATCCAGACGCCCCGTTTCAGCGGATGCGAGTCCATGCCATCGGAGTTCATGGCGAGGATGGCTGCCCCCGTCAACAGGCCGCCCCGATTCATTTGAGGCGTGATGGGCACCTTGCGGAAGTGCGGGCCGAACACCTTCGGAATCCCATAGTGTGCCGCCAGCCGTTCGTTGACCACGGCATAGTCCGAATGGATGAAGTCCATAATGCTGCGGTTGTGCTTGAGGACTTCCCCGAAAAAGGCGATTGGCTCTTCCTGGATCGCATCTTTCAATGGTCCGGCCGGAATATGCGTCACGCTGTTCAGGCCATCCAAACCCAACCATTGCTCGACGAAGTTCTGAGAGAAGCGTCTCGAACGCGGATCTGCCAGCATTCGTCTCACTTGTCCCGCGAGAACCTCGGGCTTCCGGAGTTTCCCCTGCTCCGCGAGCTTCAGCAGTTCGTCATCCGGGATGCTCGACCACAAGAATATGGAGATTCGGCTGGCCAACTCGAATTCACTGATCTTGGTTGCTGATTTCTTATCTTCGGTCGTAGTTCGTTGTGTCAGGTAGAGAAAGTCGGGCGTCGTCAAGGCGGTCGCGAGCACTTCCACCATGGCATCTTCGAAAGTGGAGAACTCCGGCCGATACTTCGCAAACAGGGCCATGAACGTGTCAACTTCCTGCGAGGTGGCCGGGCGTCGCCAGGCTCGTCAGAGGAATCGATTCAGCACCTCGCGACCATAGATGCTTTCGTCGCTCTTGCTCTTACTCTCAAAAAAAATGTCGGTGTGCGTTTTGGGCGGCCATTGCTCGTAGAACGGAGCACTGATTTCGATGTAGTCGATCAGCACTTTGAGACGCTCTTCCCCTCCGGTTGCGTTGGACACATTGCGAATATGCAGGAACTCGTCCCGTCTTGGAAAGGTCGTTGTCAGCTTCCGAAACGGGTTGCGTTGAATATCGCTCAATGGAATATCGAAGTGAATGAATTCCGGCTTGTCGCCCGTCGCCGTCACCAGGATGTCTCGCTGACTGATGACCTGCGTGAAATTGGCATCGTTGCTGGTGTGGGCACTGAGCATCAACCGCAGGCTGGCGTACTCGTCCGGGTTAGTTGACGAGCGCCCGGCTCGAATCCGAACTCGCATGATGCCATCGTCGGGAAGAAAGCGTTCCAGATTCAGCTTCAGTTCGCTCTCTCCGGGAAGCACGAGCACAACGGGGGAAACAGGAGGAGTCGGTCCAGCCGCCGCCCCGGCCTGAGGCTTCGCTGTTCCAGGGGAGAATTGAATTGCCGTGCCGGTCTCGCGATTCAAGAGATGATGTTGATTTTTGTACTTCCCCTTGTTTGAACCGCTCGTCTCCAACGATTTGGTTTTCTTGCCAGCATGATCCATCTCGTGCTGCATCGAGATGATGTAAGTGACAGGTTGAGGACGTGGACCGCTCACCGTCGCACGCTTGAGAGCCTTTAGCGCGATCTCTCGGTAGGTCTCGAACTGCATGGCCGATATCTGTAGCAATTCCGAACTATTCTTGAACCCGTCGACTGTGGTCGATTCCGGCGGTAGTTTGTTCGCCAACGGATAAGGCAGGCCCAGCAAATCCTGCAGGGCATAGTCATATTCGTACTTCGTCAGCCGACGAAATGAGGAATGCTCCTTGTTGCTGCGTCGGACAAGAGACGCCTTGTTCAGTTCCAGGCTGAGCCAATCCACAACGATCGCACGATGGGTGTCGGAGATCGCATAATCCGACTCGTCGGCTGGAGGCATTTCCGATTTGCTCAGCGCGTTGTAAACCTCACGCCATTTTTCAACATCGGGACCAGTCAGCAGATCAGGATTCAGTTGATCGATCCGTAGTCTGCCCTTGGCTTTTTTGGGGCCATGACATGCCACGCAGTTCTTGGTCAGAATCGAAGCCACTGACTTCTGAAAATCTGCGACGTTGGCCTTCGGGATCGCATCGCTGGTATCGGCCGCAGCTTTGGTTTCTTTCAAGTATCGGGACTTGTTCCGCCCTTGCTCTTTGGCCGCTTCCAACGACTCCCGACCATCAGCCACGGCAACCGCGGAGACGATGCCGAGTGCAAGCAGAAGAGTGACCTTGAATGGCTTCATGGGTTCGCTTTTTCGTCTGCAGCCAGGTTCAACATCGTCGCCTGGTTTCGGTTGAACCGCTCTGGATATGCAGAGCATCGGGTGGGGTAAGAATCAGCTTCAAATCTCAAGCATCAGTCGCATCGCGACAAGCAGATAGCCTAACCCATTTTTCGCGTCTCCAATAGGTGGAATCTTATCCTCGTCAGATTCGAAACACGAATTCGTTAGATGCTAACAGAGCGTGGCAGAGTTCCAGCCAGAGAAGCGATTCGTTGGCCTGGACGAGCGGGCTCAGTTCGGCGAGGAACTTCAACGCGCGGTCGCGTTCCTCATTCGTCATCGGACGGTTGTAGATCGTGAGCCACAACTGTTTCAGTCGTTCTTCCGGTTGGGCATGTTGGCTGATGAGTTTGTCCGTGACGACCCGCGCTCGTTTGCGGAACAAGTCGTTGTTCATGAGGAACAGCGATTGCGTAGGCACGACGGTCTGCGAGCGCTGGCCAGCAATCTGAGCCGGATTGACAAAGTCGAAATAGTTGCGGATGCGGTCGGTATCTGTCGTGTTCGTCCGCATTACGGGCAGGTAGATCGTCCGCTGGTATTCCTGGCTGGCCCGCGGCTTGCGATGAGTGTAGTTGGGCGGGTTCACGCCTTTCAACGCGAGGTCGCCACAGTTTGCTGGCTCTTCAAGCACCAGACCGGGTCCTCCTTCACTTGGCTGCAATTCGCCACTCACGGCCAGCAAGCTATCGCGAATCGCCTCTGCTTCGAGCCGTTGACGGTTCATCCGCCAGAGCAGCCGATTATCGGGGTCAAGCTTCATCGCCGATTCGTCATTGAGTCCCGACAGGCCGTAGACGCGACTGAGTACGATCGCGCGAATTAATTTCTTCTGCGACCAGCCGTGGTTCATGAATCGTGTGGCCAGGTGATCGAGCAATTCCGGATGCGATGGCATTTCGCCGCGTGCTCCGAAGTAATCGACGCTGCGAACCAGGCCTTCCCCGAAGAGCTTCTGCCAAACACGATTGACGGTCACTCGCGCGGTGAGCGGGTTGCGTCTGTCGGCGAGCCAGTCGGCCAATTGCAGGCGGCCGCTTTGCCCCTTGGGAATCTCCGGCAATTTTCCCCACGATGCAACCTGGACGACGCCGCGCGGAACCACAGCGCCCGGGGCATACGGATTGCCACGAATGTAGATCGGCATGTCGGCAGGCTTGTCGCCGTCGTGCATGGCGAAGGCTCGGGGCGCTTTCGAACGAAAGAACTCCGCGTGCTGAATGAGTCCGACGAGTGGGTTGAGTTTCCCGGCCAGTTCATCTCGCCGTTTCGTCAACTCTGTTTTCTTCGCATCGTCCTTCATCACTTTCGCAAGTTCCGCCTCGACGGTTTTCTTCTCCATTGCGAGTTGGCTCTGCTCGGCCTTCAAAGCCGTGATCTTCTTTTCGTAATCGGCTTCGATCTTCAGGCGTGCTTCTCGTTGTTCGGGCGTCTCGGGCAAATCGGTTGAATTGAGCAGGCTCCAGACACCGAACGGAATCTTGTGCGTCGAGGGGGAGCTTCGCAGCATCCCGGCAATGCCGTAGTAGTCAGTCAAGGCGATCGGATCGAACTTGTGGTCGTGGCACCGCACGCAGCCGAGTGTCATGCCGAGGAAGGCTGTGCCGATCTTGCTGACCTGCGTATCGATGTGGTCCGCTTCCAGCTTCGCCTTGTCTGGCTCGACGATCTCGACATCGCCGACCATGAGGAAGCCCGTCGCAGTGATGTTCTCCGCACGTTCGGGAATCGTGTCTGCTTTCATCAGGTCGCCCGCGATCTGCTCGCGGATGAAGCGGTCGAACGGCTTGTCTTTGTGAAACGCGTCAATCAAGTAGTCGCGATACCGCCAGGCGAACTCCGCGTAGACGTTGTTCGATGTGCCCATCATGTCCGCGTAACCGGTGAGGTCAAGCCAGTGGCGTGCCCAGCGTTCGCCGTAGGCTCGTGATGCCAGCAGCCGGTCAACGACCTTTTCACGTGCCCGCGGCGAAGTGTCACGGATATAGTCATCGATCTCCCTCGTACTCGGCGGCAGACCGGTGAGATCGAAGGTGACGCGACGCAGCCAGGTATAGCGATTCGCATCGGTCACCGGCTTGAGGCCCTTTTCTTCGAGCCGGGAGAGCACAAAGCGGTCGATCGAATCGCGTGGCCACTCGGTGTACTTCACCTTCGGCGGCGTCGGATCGGCGACTGGTTGAAACGCCCAGAACTTCCGGCCGGCTTCGATATCAATCGTTCGTGCTTTGGGAACATCGTCCGACTTGCGTGGATCCGGAGCACCCATCGTGATCCAGGTTTCAAAATCCTTGATGACCGACTCCGCGAGTTTCCCCTTCGGCGGCATCTCCAGGCCATCGTACTTCATCGCTTTCACCAGCAGGCTCTTGGCTGGTTGTCCGGGCACGATCGCCGCCCCGGTGTCACCTCCCTTGAGCAGCCCTTCACGATGATCCAGACGCAGCCCGCCCTTGATGATCTTGGCCTCGGGAGCGTGGCACTTGTAACAATGCTCGACGAGTACGGGCCGAATCTTCGACTCGAAGAAGTCGAGTTGCTCTTTCGTGGTTGCTGCCGGTTCTTGGCCCGCGGCCATTGGTCCGGCGAACTGGAGCACGAGTAAGCAAATCAGTGATCGGTTCATGGTCGTATTCTCGCTTTTTCGCACATCTCTAACTCAAAATCGGTTTCAGAACTTCGCCACCGACGTCGGTGAGGCGGAAATCGCGGCCGTTGAAGCGGGCCGTCAACTTCGTGTGGTCGAGACCGAGCAGGTGCAACAGCGTCGCGTGCAGGTCGTTCACGTGGACCTTGTTCTGCGTGGCCTTGTAGCCGAAATCGTCGGTCGCGCCGTAGTGCAGGCCGCCCTTCACGCCCGCGCCGGCCAACCAGATGGTGAAGCCGTTCGGATTGTGGTCGCGGCCCTTCGCTCCTTGCGAGTCGGACGTGCGGCCGAACTCGCCGCCCCAAATGACGAGCGTGGAATCGAGCAGGCCGCGGTTCTGCAGGTCCGCCAGCAGCGCTGCGGCGGGCTGGTCCGTGTGCAAGCCGCATGAGCGGTGGTTCGTGTCCAGCTCGGTGTGACAGTCCCACGGCACGTCGTTCACGCTGCCGTCGGTGCTCGTCCCTTTGCCGGCGAAGATTTGCACGAACCGCACGCCGCGTTCGACCAACCGCCGGGCGAGCAGGCACTGCCGGGCGAACGTGGAACACGCGAGGGTGTTGAGGCCGTAGAGTTCGTGTGTCTTCTTCGATTCGCGGGTCAAGTCGAGTGCTTCCGGCGCGGCCATCTGCATCCTGTACGCGAGTTCGTAAGAGTTAATCCGCGCCGCGAGGTCCGCCTGCGTGGGCCGTACGTCGGCGTGTTCCTGGTTCAACTGGCGGATCAAATCGAGCTGCGATCGCTGCTGGGCGTCGGTGTGTTTGCCGTCGCGGGCCAGGTTGTCGATCGCCTCCTTGCGGCGGGCGTCGAGGGCGAGGGCCTGGTAACTCTTGGGCAGGAAGCCGGACGACCAAATTTGGTCGTCGCCCCGCGGCCGGGTGTCGTGCAGCACGACGTACGCGGGCAGGTTCTGGTTCTGCGTGCCGAGGCCGTAGACCATCCACGAGCCGAGGGCGGGCAGGCCGGGGCGGTTCGTGCCGCACATCAGTTCGATGGCCGCCGGCGCGTGGTTGTTTTGCTTCAGGTACATCGAGTGCAGGAAGCACATCTTGTCCACGTGCTTCGACAGGTGCGGGAAAATCTCCGGGACCCACGACCCCGATTGGCCGTGCTGCTGCCACTTGAACGGCGACTTCAGGCACTTGCCGCTGGTGGTGAAGAAGCCGGTCTTCGGGTCGGACCCGGCGAGCGGCTGGCCGTCGCGCTTCTGCAATTCCGGCTTGTAATCCCAGGTGTCCACCTGCGACGGACCGCCGGTCATGAACAGCCAGATGATCGACTTCACCTTGCCGGGGAAGTGCGGCGGCTTCTGCGCGAGTTGGTCCACCGGCGCGGCCGCGGCGGTGTCGCCGTGCAGCAGGCTGGCGAGTGCGACCGAGCCGAAGCCGAGGCCGGCCTCTTGCAAGAACCGACGGCGGTGCGGCAGCGCGAGACCGCCGGCGGAATTGTAGTTGAACATGGCAGGCCCAAGGGGTTAATCGACGTACACGAACTCGTTGAGGCAGAACAGAACGTGACAGAACTCGACGATCGCGGCATGCGTCGCGGCCGGCGTCGCGCCGCCTGTTGCCGTCCGCTGTTGGTCGATGAACGTCCGCATCTTCGTCCTCTCGCCCTCGGTCGGCGCCCGGCCGTACGCGGCCCGGTAGCCGCGGTCGATGGCGGCGTCTACGTCCACGCTCTTCGTCGGATTGATGCGCGCAGCGAACTTCTCGGCTTGCTGGCGGACGAACGGCGAGTTCATCAGCGCGAGGGCCTGCGTCGGTACGGTGGTCACGACGCGCTCGCCGATGCTCTGGGTCGGTTCCGGGGCGTCGAACAGGGTCATGATCGGGATCAGTTCGCTGCGCTTGACGCGCAGGTACACGCTCCGCCGGGTGCTATTGTCGAGGACACTCGGGCCGTAGAGCTTCGCGTCGAGGTTGCCGCCGATGGCGAGCAGCGAGTCGCGAATCGTCTCGGCTTCCAGCCGCCGCGGCTTGAAGTGCCAGAGGTAGAGGTTGTCCGGGTCGAGTTTCCGATTCGCCTCGGTGATCTCGTGCGACTGCCGGTACGCGGCACTGAGCAGGATCGTCTTGTGCAGGGCCTTCAGTTTCCAGCCGCCGCGGACGAGTTCGGCCGCGAGGTGTTCGAGCAATTCCGGGTGCGTCGGCTTCTCGCCTTGCACGCCGAAGTCGTTGGGCGTGCCAACGAGGCCGTCGCCGAAATGGTGCTGCCATATGCGGTTGGCGATCACCCGAGCGAGCAACGGTCCAGCCCCGTAGTCCACGTCCGTCATCCAGTCGGCAAGGGCCACCCTCGCATCGGTCGCCACGTCGAGTTTCTTAGGCGGCCCACGGTGCAGCACCTGTACGATCCCCGGCTCGGCCTTCCCGTTCTTGGCGTCCACCTCCCCGCGGCGGAGGAAGAACACATCCTGTCCGCCGTTGATCGTGGTGTAGACCTCGACCAGTTTGGGCCGCGGTGCCGCGGCCGCGTGGTCGCGCACGGCGTGGAACACCGTCGCCGTCTCGGCGTCGAACGGTGCCAACCAACGGGCCAACGATTCTAATACGTTTGACGGCATCTTCGCACCATGCGCGGCGGCAATCGCCCGCAGTTCCGCGACGTGCTGCGGTGCTGTGTCGCCGGCCCAGGTCGCCGGGGCGGGTTCGGTACTCACCGAAACCCGCAGCCGGCCGAGGCCCATCTCGCGGAACTTCAACTCGACGAACAATTCCGTACCGTTCGCGAAGCCCAGGATCGGTCGCTCGAAATCGAAGATCGCGGCGTTGTCCTTCTTCGCGGTCGCCCGCACCATCCACACCGTGCCGGGCTTGCCGTCGACGGCGTTCGCCAGCGGTTGCCCCTCGTCCGCGAACGCGGCCGACACGGGCTTGAGCTTCACCACCATCGCGGCCTCGTTCGCCTGCGGGTGCAGCGGCCGGGCTGTGACGATTACTTCCGCGAGTTGGAAGCCGCCGTCCGGGTTCAGGCCGGGGCCGCGCTGTGGGAGCGACTTCTCTGTGAGCGTGTCCAGGCGAAGGGACGTGAGATTCTTCTGGTGCGTGTGGAACGTGAGGCGGTAGTGTTCGTCCGTTCCCACCGGACGCTGGCCGCGCTGCCGCCGCTGTGCCGGGCTGGTCGTGCCGTCGAACGCGAGGATACCGGTGGGCAGTTCCTTCAGGAACGCGCGGTCGGCGACGAACGTGACCGGTTCGAGCGACTGCCACCGCGGTGTGTCGGGCTGCTTCGCCAGTTCGGTCTTGCGCCACGCATCGAACCGGGCCGGCAGGTCCTTCGCCGCGAAGGCCTTGAGCGTCGCCACGAGCGGAGCGTGGTCGGCCGCGTGCTTCGTGAGGGCTTGCCGGGTGACCGTCGGGTCGAGATCGAGCGTCCGCGGCCCGTGGACCGTTTTCGCCAGAGCCGCGGCGAGGGCGTAGTAATCCTGTTGCGGAATGGGGTCGTACTTGTGTTCGTGACAGCGGACGCAGCCGAGCGTGAGGCCGAGCATCGAGCCGCCGATAGTCATGAGCATGTCGTCGAGCTGGTCGTAGCGGATGCGCTCGACCGTCTTCGCGGTGATCTGCCCCGGGTACGGGCCGGCGACGAGGAACCCAGTGGCCGCGGCCCCCTCGATGTCGTCCGGTTCCAGCACGTCGCCGGCCAGTTGCATCCGCACGAACTGCGTGTACGGCATGTCCGCGTTCAGGGCACGAATCACCCAGTCGCGGTAGTGGTACGCGCCGGGGCGGAAGCCGTCGAACTCGTACCCGCCACTTTCGGCGAAGCGAGCGACGTCGAGCCAATGGCGGCCCCACCGCTCGCCGTAGCCGGGACTCGCGAGAAGTTCGTCGACGACTTTTTCGAATGCGGTCGGCGACGGGTCCCTTACGAACGCGGCCACCTGTTCTTCGCTCGGCGGCAGGCCGATGAGATCGAAGTACACGCGGCGGATCAGCTTCTCGCGGCCCGCGGGCTTGTTGGCCGTCAGGCCTTTCGCCTTCTGGGCCTCGTGAATGTACTGGTCGATCGTCTTCGTATACGCCGGCGGCACGGGCCGTAGCGGCTGAAACGCCCACCACTTTTTCCCTTCGTCGATGCTGATCTCGCGTTTCGGCTTCTCGACCGCGTCGCCGGTCCGCGGGTCGGGTGCGCCCATGTCGATCCACTTCGCGAAGTCGTCGATCACCGTTTCCGGCAGCTTCCCGCTCGGCGGCATTTCCATCCCGTCGAACCGGAGGGCCTTCATCAGCAGGCTCTCCTTCGACTTCCCCTTCACCAGCACCGCCCCCGATTCGCCGCCCGCCGCGATGCCGGCGGCCGAGTCGAGGTACAGTTGCCCCTTGAGCTTCTTCGCATCGCGCGCCTTCACCGAGTGGCAGCTATAACACTTGTCCACGAGGACGGGCCGAATTTTGGTCTCGAAGAAGTGCTTGCCATCGTTGTCCGCACTCCGGCCGACCGGGGCGAGGAGGCACGACACCACGAGGCCAAGGAATAACGGGTGCTTCATGTGCAGTCTCGAGACGAGCAACGTGAACGGGGTGACCGACGATATCCATAGATCCGGTGGGTAAGCCGATCTTACTTCAAGCCGTCAGGCGGGACAACGAGAATGCCGGCCGACCAGTGTTTCGTGCCCCTTACAGACCGTCTAGAAATCATGATTGATGGCGTCTTTGCGGCCGATGTAGTTGGTCGTTATCCGCGTCCTTGTCGGGCAGGTCGAACTGGGACATCCGGTACATCATGGTGATGTAGATCCATGCCTCGCTGCTCGGGGGGCTTGTCTATTAATCCTTCGATAGCCGCCGGTATCGACCAAACCAGACGAACGTCCGCTCGACGACCCACCGCCACGTCTGCAATTCGAACGTCGTCTGCCTCGGCCGCTTGTGGACGATGCTGGTCGTTTTGGCAGCGATGACGGTCCGTCCCGAATCGACGAAGCGCGACGTGACTGCCAGTCCCACACGGGGCGGGATCTGATCCTGATCCAACATGATGGTGCTTCCTTCGAGAACGATCCAGGGCGGCGAAACATTATTTCGTCCGTCCTGCATCAACTTCGCGGAAGAACCACTTCTCGATCGGCGTTTACAATCCGGACGAATCCGTCATGAGCGATCTCGCGGACTACCGGGCGGCCGTACGCGGGGAACCGTCGCCGCGCGGCGACTCGGCGGGACGACGGCCGGTCGTGCCGCGGTCCGACGAACCGCCGTTCGACCCCGAGGGATTCGATCGGGACGTGGCGACCGCCAAGCTGCGCCATCGCTGGACCCGCAACGCGGTCATCCCGTGGCGGAGCGATTGACCGATTCGCCGATCGGTACAGTCGCGTCCCCGGCCAAGCCGATCACAATGGCCGGTCCGAACCCTCGCGGAAACGGGCGAGCAACGAGGAATCGATGGACCGAGATGGGATCGCCTGTTTGTCTCCGGTACGGAATGAACCCGCCAGCGCCGATTCCGTCAGTTCATCACCCCGGCTTTTTGGCGTTCCCGCCCAGCTACATGGGCGGCGTTCTCGTGGGTTGAATCCTCATCGAATCCGAAAGGATCCAGCTATCAACCAATCGGAAACACGTCAGCGCAGGCTCGCGGCCAGAAGTTCGTTGATGCGCTTCGCGAAGCCGGCCGGGTCCGCGATCTTCGAACCTTCCGCGATGACGGCCTGGTCGAGCAGCAACCGGGCACCGCTCTCGATCCGTGGATCGCTCGGATTCGATTCGAAGAGTTCGCGCAGCGCCGCCACGGTCGCGTGGTCGGGATTCAATTCCAGCACGCGCTTCGAATCGGCCGCCGCTTCGCCGAACTTCTTCATCAGCCGTTCGAGGTTGGCCGTCATACCGCCCGCATCGGCTACCAGACATGCAGCGCTGTCCACCAACCGCTTCGTCAGCCGCACGTCGGCCACTTCCGGCAACGTCGCCTTCAGTGCGGTCAGCAACGCCGCGAACCGGTCCGTTGTCTCTTGCGGAATCTCGCCGCCCACTTCTTTCAGATCGCCCCGATCGGCGGCTTGCAGCGGCTTCCCCTTGTACTCCCCGTACTGCGGAATCGCGAACTCGTCGATCGGATCGGTCAGCAGCAGCACGTCCTGGCCTTTGGCCTTGAATGCCTCCAGGTACGGGGAGTTCCGCAGCTGCGCCGCCGTCTCGCCGGTGAGGTAGTGGATCTGCGATTGACCCTCCGGCATCTTCGCCACGTAGTCGGCCAGCGTGATGTACGTTCCCGGCTCCGTGTTCGCCGACTCGAACAGCAGCAGGTCGGCGATCTTGTCGCGGTTCGACCAGTCGCGGGCCAGCCCTTCCTTCAGCACCGAGCCGAGCCCCTTGTGGAATGCCACGTACTTCTCGTACTCCGTGTTCTTCATCGCCTCCAGGCCGGAGAGGATGTTGCGAATCACGTTCTTGCGGATCGTCTCGAGCAGCGGGTTCCTCTGGAGCAGTTCGCGCGAGACGTTCAACGGCAAATCGGCTGCGTCCACCACGCCGGTCACGAACCGCAGGTACGGCGGCAGCACCTCCTCGCAACGATCCATGATGAGCACGCGCTGGGCGTACAATTTCAGGCCACCCTTCGGCTCCTCCCAGTCCATCGTGAACGGCCGGTGCGCCGGGATGAAGACGAGCGCCTTGAATTCGGTCTTCCCCTCGACCGCGAAGTGCAGCGTCTTCGCCGGCGGTTCGGTGTCGTGCGAAATCGACTTGTAGAACTCCGCGTACTCCTCTTGCGTCACTTCGGACTTCGACCGCAGCCAGACCGCCTTGCGGTTGTTGATCGTGACTTCCTTCGTCGTCTTGACGCCGTCCTTCTCCTCCGTCTCGTCCATGACGATCGGGTGCTCGACGAAGTCCGAGAACTTGCGGACGAGTTGCTGGAGGCGATACGGGTCGAGGAATTCGCGGGCGTCCTCCTTGAGGTGCAGGACGACGTCGGTGCCGCGGGTCGCTTTGGGCGCGTCCTCGACGGTGAAGGTGCCCTGGCCATCGGACTTCCAAGTGGTGCCGAGGTGCGGACCTCCGGCCGGGCGCGTGCGGACGGTCACGGTGTCGGCGACCATGAAGGCGGAATAGAAGCCGACGCCGAACTGGCCGATGAGGCCCGGCGTGTCCGCCTGCTTCGTTACGCGGATCGCGGCGAGGAAGGCCTTGGTGCCGGACTTGGCGATGGTGCCGAGTTGGTCGACGACGTCATCGCGGGACATGCCGACGCCGTTGTCGGAGATCGTCAGCGTCTTTGCGTCGGCGTCGGGGACGATCTTGATCTTCCAGTCACGGTCGCCTTCGAGCAGTTCGTCCTTGTCGATGGAACCGTGGCGGATCTTGTGGATTGCGTCGCTGGCGTTGCTGACCAGTTCGCGCAGAAAGATTTCGCGCTCGGAGTAGAGCGAGTGCGTGATGAGGTGAAGGAGTTGCTTGAGTTCGGCCTTGAATTCGAGGGTGTCGACGGACATCAATTCGGTTCCGTATCACAGGGATGGAGGGTCGGAAAGCCATCGTAGGCGCGCGGCAACACGGGGACAACAATACCGAATTCGTCCTCAGGCGATTTCTCACGACGCGGACGTCATGGTACGGCCCGCGTTAATTCCTCCTTGTCAACGCCGATCGCACGACCCAACCGACGAATGGAATCGTCGATATCTTTTGCCGGAACCGACAACGAGCCAATGAATGGAGTGAAATTCTTATTGTCGCTAAAGTGGAAATCTACCTACTGCTTCGGAGGTAAACAAAGCTATTCAAGACGGTGCGCTTTGTGGTAATTGATTTTTGCATGCGAAGCAAAGGAACTGCTTCCGAACTGGAAACGCGGCGACGGATCGCGGTCGAGAAGTTCCAAGAGGGCTGGACCCAGGTCTCGATCGCCGATTTTCTGGCCGTCCATCCCGTGACTGTCACCAAGTGGATGGCTCGGCACCGGCAGGAGGGCGATGCCGCTTTGGCGGCGAAGCCGACGCCGGGACGGCCTCGGTTCTTGACGCCGGATCAAGAGCAGCGGGTTCTGGGGTGGTTGGCGGAAAAGCCCATGGCCCACGGATTTCGCACCGACCTCTGGACGGCGCGCCGCGTGGCCGATCTCATCCGCCGGCGATTCCGCGTGGACTATCACCCGGATCACCTGCGGGCCTGGTTGCGGCAGCGGGGCTGCAGCCCGCAGAAGCCCCGTCGCCGGGCGAAGCAGAAGAAACAACCGGTCATCGACCAGTGGGTCGCGAACGACTGGCCGCGCATTCAAAAATAGCGGCGGACACGAAGGCTCACCTCGTGTTGATCGACGAGACGGGCCTGTTTCTCAACCCGCTGGTCAAACGGTCGTGGGCCAAGGTCGGGCAGACGCCGGTGCTCGAAGCCGATGGCGGCCACCGGCTGACGCTCTATCACGAGGGCGGCGAGTACATGTGGGACGCGACCCCGCGGCCGGAGCCCAAGAAGTGAGTGACGTGACACGACTCCTGGAGGCGGCGACCCGCGGCGACCGTCAGGCTGCCGCGGAGCTACTCCCGCTCGTGTACGACGAACTGCGAAAGCTCGCGGCCGTGCGGATGGCCGAGGAGCGGCCGGGGCAAACACTGAACGCCACCGCGCTGGTCCACGAGGCATACCTGCGGCTCGTCGGCGACCAGCAGTTCGACGGTCGCGGGCACTTCTTCGCGGCCGCGGCCGAGGCCATGCGCCGCATCCTCGTCGAGAACGCCCGCCGCAAGGCGGCGGAAAAGCGGGGTGGTAATCGCGTTCGGGTCGATCTCCCCGAACACCTCCCCGCCGCCCGAACCGATTCCGACATCCTCGCCCTGGACGAGGTGCTCGAACAACTCGCCGCCGAGGAGCCGCAGGTCGCCGAATTGGTCAAGTTGCACTTTTTCGGCGGGCTGACCATCGACGACGCGGCCGCAGCCCTGGGCATGGCCCCGCGGACGGCGTACCGCAACTGGCAGTTCGCCCGCGCCTGGCTCTTCCGCCGGCTCGGTGGGGGCGGGTAAGATTTCCGGAACAATTCTGGCAGTAACCGGCCGGGGTCTGCGCATGGGAGTGCGACACCCCCACGGGAGCGACCCATGCCCGATCCTACCCCCGACCGGAAGTCCGTCTTCGGCCGCGCGATCGAACTGCCCGCCGCCGAACGCCCCGCGTATCTCGACGCCGCGTGCGCCGGCCACCCGGCCCTGCGTGCAGAGGTCGAAGATCTGCTCCGGGCGCACGGCGGAGCCGGGAGTTTTTTGAACGCCTCTCCGGTCCCAGGAGTCGCTACCGTCTCGGCACCCGGAACCGATTCCCAAGCAACACGCTCGCACCAGCCCCCGGTCGGCCAGGAGGGCGCAATCATCGTGGGGCGGTACAAGTTGCTCCAACAGATTGGCGAGGGCGGGATGGGAACCGTGTGGATGGCCGACCAGACCGAACCGGTCAAGCGGCGGGTCGCGGTCAAGCTCATCCGTGTCGAGCGCGGGGCGTCCAAGACCATTCTGACGCGGTTCGAGGCGGAGCGGCAGGCCATCGCCCTGATGAATCACCCGAACATCGCCAAGCTGCTCGACGCCGGCACGACCGACGACGGGGCACCGTACTTCGTCATGGAACTGGTCAAGGGCGTCCCGCTCACCGAGTTCTGCGACACCCACAAGCTGAGCGTTCCGGATCGCCTGGACCTGTTCCGCCAGATCTGCTCAGCGGTCCACCACGCGCACCAGAAGGGGGTGATCCACCGCGACCTGAAGCCGACGAATGTCTTGGTGGAGAGCCACGACGGCAAGCCGGTGCCGAAGGTGATCGACTTCGGGCTGGCGAAGGCGACGACCGGGCTGCAACTGACTGAGCACACGCTGTTCACGGCGTTTGGGACCGTCGCCGGCACCCCGTTGTACATGGCCCCGGAGCAGGCCACGTTCAACGCCGTCGATGTGGACAGCCGGGCCGACATCTACGCTCTCGGCGTCATCCTGTACGAACTGCTCTCGGGCAGCACGCCGATCCTCAGGGAGACGCTCAAGAAGGCGGCGCTGGACGAGATGCTCCGGGTGATCCGTGAGCAGGAACCGCCACCGCCGTCGAGCCGGATCAGCACGTCGGCGGCCGCGACCCCGAGCGTGGCGGCGGTGCGGCAGTCTGAGCCGGCGAAGCTGGGCCGCTTCGTGAAGGGTGAACTCGACTGGATCGTGATGAAGGCGCTGTCGAAGGAACGTGACCGGCGGTACGAGAGTGCGACGGCTCTGGCGGCGGACGTCGGGCGGTTCCTGACCCACGAGCCGGTGACCGCCGGGCCGCCGTCGCAGTGGTACCGGCTGCGGAAGTTCGTCCGCCGGAACAAGGGTCAGGTGACTGCGGCTGTGGCGGCGGCCCTGCTGCTCGTTGCGGGAGTGGTCGGCACGTCGCTCGGAATGCTGGCCGCGAATCGCGCCACCGCCCGTGCCGTTGCGGAGGAAGAAAAGGCGGTTGCCGAGCGGGACGAGAAGGTCAAGGCACTCGACGCGGAGCAGCATGCACGGGAGGAAGAGACCGCGGCGAAGGAGCGACTCCGGGTGTCGCTCGCGGCGGAGCGTCAGACGGCCTATGACCTCACGATCGCTCAGGTCCAGAAGGCTCTGGAAGACAGCGACCAACCCCGCGCCGCCGAGTTGCTGAAGTCTTGCCCGGAGGAGTTGCGGGGCTGGGAATGGAACTACTTGACCCGGCAGTTCGACCGGAACGCGGTCACGATTCGTCCGTCGTTCGGGCCGACCCGGGTTGGCCGCGACGCCACCTACCTGACACCCGACAGCAAGCAGTTACTCGTACTCACCCAGCACCCGCTCGGATTGCACACTCAGTACTGGGACACCTCGACCGGGAAGAAGACATCCGAGAAACTGCTGATCATCCCGCGAGGCGTCCAGGAGCGGCCGTGGTACACGGTCAGCCCGGACCGTCGGCTCGTGGCCGTGTGGGAGCCGCCGACCAACTTCTTCCGCAACCGGGACGAACGGTCGCTCAGCCCGATGGTGCCAAAGCAGGTGCCGTCGACGGCTCGCGCCGTGCGCATCTACGACTTGCAGACGGGCGACCGGGTCGGCGAACTCCGCGGCCACACGAGCTGGGTGTACCACGTCATCTTCAGCGACGACTCCCGGCAGGTGGTGACCGGCGGGTCGGACCAGACCATCCGGTTCTGGGCGACTGATGGCACACCGGGGGTGGTGTTGAAGGGTCACACAAAGGCCGCCGCCCTGCCGCTGGCGTTCACCCCGGACGGCCGGTCATTGATTTCCGCCGGTCGTGATCTGAAGACCCCGCTGCCACTGGGCACGCCCGCCATGTGGAAACTTGACGCGAGCATCAAGGAACGGGACGAGTGGTTCGTCTGGGATCTCGAAACCGGGACGCCGCGCACCCGCGGGGATCTCGCCCACGTCCCCCTCGAACATTTCGTCGGCTTCGACCCGACGCTGGGCGTATCGCAGGATGGCAAATTCGCCATCCTCCCGACCTGGATGTCGAGTACGGTCGTCGACCTGGAGTCTGGGAAGAGGGTCTCGCTTCCGGAGAACGAACAGCCGCTTGGTTTTCGACAAAATGGACGATCGTCCGTCGTCCTCATGCAGGACGGCAGAGGGATCGTCACCCCAGTCAATCTATCGGCTCCCGGCGATGTGGTCACTCGCCACCGTCTGAGCATTCCGACCAAGGAGGGCTCGAACGACATCATCCAGGGCAATGGCACTCCGCCGTGGTCTTGGAACTTGAGTCGCGACGGCCGCATCCTGGCCATCGGCCGGGACCGCGAAAAGAAGACGGTAATCGTGGACACCGTCCGTGGCGGCGAGATCGGCTTCATCCCCGACAAGCGTCTCGCGTACCTGCCGGGGCATCAGCCGTTCGTCGGTGGTCGCAACTGGAATCGTGTCATCGCTCACGACGGCAGCTTCGTCACTTCGGCCGACGTCGAAGGGGAGATCAAGTTGTGGCGGCTGGGAGACGTTCGGCCTGCGTTCGGCTTCTCGCCCGACCTCTTTCACCAGGATTTTTCGAAGCTCCCCCCAATAGATCCTGGCGCCGAGAAGGAACGCACGCGCACCGCGAAGCTCTTCAGCCGCCGGTACGTCGCCGTCGTAACAACAACATTCGGAGGCACTGGAAACTTTGGCGAGAACACGATTCAACTCGAGGTCCGCGACCGAGCGACGGACGCGGTCGTCTTGTCCACGCCGCGGTATGACGCCAGCTACTGCGACTCCCTCCAATTCGACGCGAAAGATCGGCTCATCGCGTTCATGGTGAAGACGGTCGATCAGAATCCGAAGTTGCGGGTCTATACCGCACCCGAGTACACGCCCATCATTTGGGATCTGACGACAGGCAAGGAACTGGTGAAGGGCAAGCCGTTCTCGGCCCCATTCGTGAGTACATCGTCCAACAGGCCTCGGCTTGCCGTCAGCCACACCGGGGCAGTGTTGGTGGCCTCATTCGTCGCCGAAGACCCGGTGGTGAGACCGCAGCAGCAGAAGGGTTACTGGCAGCTGGAAGACCTCGGGTCGGGCCGACCTCCATTCCAGTTTCCCCCGCAAGCGAATCGTGTATTCGAATTCGGACCGGGAGCGAAGTCCGGCGTGTTCATCGCGCAAGGTGGACCTCACGGGACAGACGCCGAGGTGTGGGATCTTGAGCGACACGAAGTGTTGTGGACCATCTCAGGTGCGGACCACCGGCACGAGGAGACGCACGGTGTCTTCAGCCCGGACGGTCGTCGACTGATCCTGTTCGATGGTGAATTCGTCGGAACCAACGGCAACCGCCCTCAGAGTCGCCGGCCCCTGTCGGTCTCGGTGTGGGACGTTCCGGGCCGGAAGAAGGTGTGTGCGTTCAACCCGCCAGCCGAGGCGCTGGCAATCCGCCCGTACGCGCTCGACCGGGCGGGGACTCGGGTGGGGTGCGGCGACACCGTGTGGAACGCTGAGACGGGTCGGCCGCTCGTGCGACTGACGGACGGCATGTTGCCCAACGCGTCGAGACCGTCTGGTTGGTCCACAGACGTGATCCGCGGCATCGTGTCTGCGGCCCTCTCCGAAGGCAACAGGGGGGCTGTCGAGATCTGGAAGCCCACACGCCCGCTTGGCGAGACGCTTTCGGATGCTCGGAATTGTTTGGACGAGAGTCGGGCCGACTTCGACCCGGCCCGCGCCGTCGTGTTGGCGAAGCAGGCTTGCGATGCCTACCCGGTGGATTCGGAGACGGTCCGTCTCTACGGCGAGGCTCTCCTGAAAGCGGGTCGGGCGGATGAGGCCGTGCCAGTGCTGGAGCAGTTGTTGCGGATGTACGACGCCTTCTGGCCGAACAAGGACCAGGGGTTCGCGATCTGCTTTCAACTCGCGGTCGCCAACCACGATGCGGGTCGTCCTCGAGACGCCCAAGCCCGGTTCTACGAAGGTGTCTCGCGGGTTCTCAAGGAGATGGCACTGCGGGAAAAACTGCCCAAGTACAAACGCTTGACGACCCGGAACGACCTCACTCCGGAATCTCTGCAGCGGTCCATGGCCGACACGGCCGCCAAACTGGGTGTGCCGGTGCCGTCGCTCCAACTCGAAGCAGTGACGCGGGACAGCGACGTGTCACTCCGAGAATGCCTCATCTATCGGGCGATGCGGCTCGCCGGGGAAGGGAAGCACGGCGATGCCATCAAGGTGGCAACTGAGTGCGTGGCGAACGAACCGCTGAGCCGCGACTTGGCGTACAACGCCGCGTGCGTCTTCGCGCTCGCAGGGCAGGATGCGAAGGCCGATCCCGCGGCCCAGGCTCGCTTGGCCGACCGGGCCATCACCCTGCTCAAACAATCTGTCGCACTCGGCTGGGAAGACGTCGATCACCTGAAGGCCGACGAAGACCTGCTCTCTCTCCACGACCGGGACGACTTCAAGCGCCTCGTGGGCGAACTGGAAGCAAAGCACTCGCCGCGTCCTCTGGAACCTGCCCCGCCGCCGAGGCCAGTCAAGTGACCCCGTGACGCGACTGTTGGAGAAGGCGTCCCGTGGCGACCGGCAGGCCGCCGCTGAGCTGCTCCCGCTCGTGTACGACGAGCTGCGGAAGCTCGCGGCCGTGTGGAAGGCCGAGGAGCGGCCGGGGCAAACACTGAACGCTACCGCTCTGGTCCACGAGGCGTACCTGAGGCTGATCGGAGGAGACCAGCGATTCAATGGCCACAGGCACTTCCGTAAACGCCGATCAAGAAGTGGTTCTTCCGCAGAGTGATACTGCTGTAAACACCGATCGAGAACTGGTTCTTCCGCAGAGTTGTTGATGAACGTCGATTAGAATAACGTACGCCCGATTCTCGCTCGGCAGGATGGCCGTCATGGCGGGCACGATCGCGTCGCGCCTTCCCGACTTTCCCGACTTCGACCTCACCGCCGTCACCGTGGCCACCGAGATCATCGGACTCGGATTGCGGCCCTCCTCGGCTTCCGCATTTTGTCCCGTCTGCCATCAGCCCACCACGAGGATCCACAGCCGATACTCTCGCACGCTCGCCGACGGCTCCGTGCATCGGCGTCAACTCCTCCTCCGCGTCGCGGCTCGCAAGTTCGTCTGCGTCAACCCCCTCTGCGGGTGACACATCTTCTGCGAACGACTGCCACTGGCGAAGCCGCACGCTCGCACCACATGCGCCTTGTCCGAACTCCATCGCACACTCGGACTGGCACTCGGCGGACAAGCCGGGGCACGACTCGCTCGCACGCTGAGCATTCCCACCAGCGACGATACGCTCCTCCGTCGCGTGCTCGTGGCGACGCAGCAACCCGAACCACGGTATCGCTTCGTCGGCGTCGATGACTTCGCGATTCGCAAAGGCCACACGTACGGCACGATCCTCATCGATCTCGAACGCGGTCGGGTGCGCGAACGGTGGCCGAACGTGCGGATCGTGGTGCGGGCCGACAGCGGCTTCTGTCGCTGACGGATGCTCCGCTGGTGCGATCGTCACGACGTGAGCTACATCGTCGGATTGGCCCGGAATTCCAGGCTCGAAGAGCAGTTGGCGTCGGCCCAGCGGCACGCGAAGGAGGCGTTCCTCGCGGACCGCCAGGCCCATCGCGTCTTCGCCGAGTTCGAGTACAAGACCAAGAGTTGGGACCGCGTCCGTCGTGTCATCGGCAAGGCCGAGCACCTGCCCGGCGGCGACGAGGGCAAGGCCAACCCGCGCTACGTCGTCACCAATCTCGCCGGCGACGCGCGGCACCTTTACGAGGACGTCTACTGCCAGCGGGCGAGGCCGAGAACCGGATCAAGGAGCAGCAGTTGATGCTCTTCGCCGACCGGACGAGTTGCCACAGGTTCGTGGCGAACCAGTTCCGGGTCTTGCTGGCGGCGGCGGCGTACGTGTTGGTGTCGCACCTGCGTCGGGTCGGCCTGGCGGGCACCGATCATGCGACGGCGACGGTGCAGACGATCCGGTTGAAGCTGTTCAAGGTGGGGCGTGGGTGCAGAGATCGGTGCGTCGCTGGGTGGTGCGGATGTCGGGCGGTTATCCGTGGGCCGATCTGTTCGCGTCGGTGGCCCGTCGGCTATCGGGACCTCGCTTCGTCGGGAGTTCGTAGCGGGCCGCGAGATCGAGTGGGAGTGCCCCGGTCAACCCTGGGGGAAAGGGGGCGGTCCGGACGGCACGCCGTTCCGCGGAATCGAAGGCCGCAAACCGGTCAACGATCCCGCACCGACTGCAAGTGAAATCTCAGTGAAAGATGCGGGATAGCCTCTGGATCCGGCGCCCGATCGGCGGCACCGGCCGGACCGTCAGGTGCGAGTTCATCCCGTTGGGGAGCGTCTTGTTGGTGTGTCTGGTCGAGTGAGGTGCTGACGGTTTGACGGTCAGCCCATGCAGTTCGTGGAGAGCGAGAAGACTTTCGACCCGAAGGCTTGTGAACGGCGACGCCCCGAACCCGACCCGGTTGCAAGAGTGAGCCGTCACGTTCCGCAGAAGGTCCGGTACCTCCGGGCGGCGGCTGGTGGCGGTTCGGTGTACTTCGATGTTCCTGAAAGCCGCTGGTAAGGCGAAGTGACGACTACCAGCAGCGCGTGCATCACGGAAAAATCTCCGTCGTCCGACGCGGCTGCCAGGGCTTCTTCGACAAGATGGTTCCGCGGGATAACCTCTGGGTTGGCTGATCGCATCCGCGCGACTGAAACGGCACGCGGTTGCCCTTCGCGATCCCGGCGAGCCTGCCAGCGGTCGTTCCAGGCCCGAAATGCCGACGTGCCGAAGAAGTCGGTGGTCGGCAAGCGCTCGGTGGACAAATCGCGAAAGGTGTTCGTGAAGTCGGCCTTCGCCTCTTGCATGGCCTTCAGAAGCACGTCCGCCAATTCACGGTCCTCCGCTTCCGCAGTGCAGAGTCCCAGTTTCTGCCGCATGCCGGCAGTCCAGAACTCCTCGTACAGACCGGGGAATTCATGGATCGCTTCCGTGGCGATGGCCACGGCCCGGTTCGCGTCGGCATGCAGGAGCGGCAAAAGAGTTTCCGCGAATCGTGCCAGGTTCCACTGCGCGATCGTCGGCTGGTTGCCGTAAGCGTAGCGGCCCCCGTGGTCGATCGAACTGAACACGGTGTCCGCGTGGTAGGCGTCCATGAAAGCGCACGGACCGTAGTCGATCGTCTCGCCGGAAACGGCCATGTTGTCGGTGTTCATCACCCCATGAACGAAGCCCACGAGTTGCCAGCGGGCGATGAGAGCCGCTTGACGGCGAATGACCTCGTTCAGGAATGCAAGATAACGCTCCGGGTGTCCGATGAGTTCCGGAAAGTGCCGGACGATCGTGTAGTCGGCGAGGCTCCGCAAGGTGCCATGGTCGCCACGAGCCATCGTGTACTGAAACGTCCCCACGCGGATGTGGCTCTCGGCGACTCGAGTCAAGATCGCGCCGGGAAGTTTCGTTTCCCGACGCACTGTTCCGCCGGTCCCGACGACCGCCAGACTTCGGGTCGTCGGGATACCGAGGCTGTGCATCGCCTCGCTGATGATGTACTCGCGGAGCATCGGCCCGAGGGCGGCCAATCCGTCGCCGCCACGTGAGAAGGCGGTTGGGCCCGAGCCTTTGAACTGGATATCGACGAGTCGGCCAGACGGTGTCCGGTGTTCGCCGAGGAGAATGGCCCGCCCGTCGCCGAGCATGGTGAAGCCGCCGAACTGATGCCCAGCGTAGGCCTGGGCGATCGGTTCGGCGCCCGGCGGCAGCGCTTGCCCCGCAAAAAGCCGAGCGGCTTCTTCCGCGGGAAGATACCGCAGATCCAAACCCAACTCGGCAGACAGTGCATGATTCAGGACAACGACCCGTGGCTCCCGCACTGGGGCGGGCTTGACCCGGACGAAGAGTTCGTTGGGCAGCCGCGTGTAGGTGTTGTCGAACTGCCAGCCGATGTCGCCGGGAACCTCGGCCATTACTTCTTTCCCTTGGGATCGAGGTTTTTCTTCATGTCTTCGTCCGTCACGGTCGAGACGACGCCGTCGGCGGGGACATCCACTTTGCTGATCCACAGAAGCGCGTTGAGCACCAGCTTGCGGAAGTTGTCGTCGGCCCAGTTCTTGTGGAAGTGCCCGCCGGTAAAGCCGACGCCGCGTCCGCCGTCCTTGCGGTCCGTGGCCCACATCAAATGTTCCGGACGACCTTTGGCTGCTTGAATGTGCTTGTACGGCCCCTTGGGGTAGACGTAGGGTCCATCGCGGGTGGCGTCGGTCGGGGTGGCGGTCAGGATCGGGGTCACGTCCTTCATCTCGGGGCGGAACCGCATGTTGAAGTACCACTCATCATGGATGGCGAACGGCTTCACCCCGCTGGTGATCGCGTGCTTGGGCAACACGGTGAAGTCCGCCTTCCACATCGGGTTACACGAGTACTCGTGCTCGTAGCAGCCGCCGATCCAGTCGCGGAAGGTGTCGCCCGCCGGGCCTTTCGGCACCTCGACGCCGAAGTGCAGACAGAACAGGCCGACGCCCTTCTCCAACAGCTTTCCAAGTCGCATCACTCGCTCGCCCTGAATCAGCGGGTGGCCTTTGCCGCCGTCGGAGTAACAGAGGATCGCGTCGGCGGTATCGAGGATCGAATCATCTTTCGGGTATCCGTTCAGCAGGAACGAAACGTCCAGCCCCTTGATTCCTTTGAGGCACTGGTGGAACAGTTGCACGCCGGCGTTGTGCTCGTGCATGCCGGGTCCGTGGCTCGGTGTGCCGGCCATGAGGACGAGCTTCTTCGCTTTCGGCTCCGCGGCGACGGCTTGCGTCCCCAGGGCGACGGCCGTCGCGGAGGCGGCCAGGAAATCACGACGAGAAAGGTTCATGAGAGTCTCCGTTGGGTGGACCTGGGGGGTCATCACTCGCCCGGTCGCGATTGATTTTATGTTACTTGACGGGAAGAACCTTGTCGGGCGTGGGAGAACTGGCCGGGCACTTCCTGCGTGACCTTGCCGGTCGCGGCCCATTCGGTGCCGCGCTGGTAAGTCACGGCGAAGCCGACGCCGTTCGTCTGCTTGACGTCATGCCCCATGATCGTGTGGAACACGCGGCCTTGCCGTAGTCGATCACCATCAGCGTCGGTTCGTTCTCTCCCGTGCCGCCGGTGCTCTTGTCGGAGAAGGCGGTGGACGCCTACCTCGCCGTCAGCCGGGAGATCGAGGGAGTGACAGAGTGTGGACGCACGTGCGACACCGATCGGCTGTTCGATCCGCGCGGGACGATCGGCCGGGTTGTCAGACCGTCGAGGCGATCAGTCCGTTCGGGCCGCGAGTTGGGCTTCCAGTGCCGCGATCCGAGCCTGCAACTGTTCGATCACTGGGGCAACTTGCCGCTGAGAGAACCGCTTGTGGATGTGCTGGGGGCAGTTCACGTCCCACGCCTCGACGGTGAACACGACCGCCCGCTCGACTCGACCCGGATACGCCGGGTTGCTCAGTTTCGACAGCAGTTCGGGATCGTCCTCCACCACCGTCGCTGTGCCCCACACCTTCACCCGCCGGCTGTTGGCGTAGTCCATCAGGAACAGGAACGCCTTCGGGTTCTCGGACAAGTTGCCCACCGAGATGTACTGCCGGTTGCCGCCGAAGTCGGCGAACGCCAGGGTGCGGTCGTCGATCACTTTCAAGAATCCGGGCGGGCCGCCGCGGTACTGGATGTACGGTTGCCCGTCGGCGTTCGCCGTGCCCAGGTAGAACATGTCCAGGTCGGCCAAGAACTCGGATAGGTCGGAAGTGACGGTCGTTTGCCACCCGCCGGACTGCTCCATGCGGGCGTAGCTGTTCCGGGAACCCTTCCGGGACTGGATCGCTTTCACGGCGGGGGTGAAAGCGATGTCGCTGGGGACGTGGCTCATCGGTTGGCCTCGGTGGGGTGCATCTGGGCGCGGTGTGGAAGGGGTCCGCCGTCGGGCGATGCCGACGGCGGTTCGAGAGTGTTACTTGACGTGCTTGCCGAGGAACTCCCGCATCAGCTTGGCGATCTCGTCGCCGTTGGTTTCCAGGGCGAAGTGCCCGGCGTCGAGCAGGTGGAACTCGAGCGTCTTCAGGTCCTTCTTGTACGGCTCGGCCCCGGCGGCGGGGAAGATCTGGTCGTGCTGGCCCCAGGCGATGAGCACGGGCGGCTGGTGTTTACGGAAGTACTCCTGCCACTTGGGATACAGCGGCGGGTTGCTGCCGTAGCTCAGGAACAGGTCGAGCTGGATATCGGCGTTGCCCTCGCGGTCGAGCAGATATTGGTCCGTCGTCCAGGCGTCGGGCGACACCAGCTCGGCGTTCTTGACCCCGTGCGTGTACTGCCACTTCGTCGCTTCGAGTTTCGTGAAGCCCCGCAGCGCTTCCCGCTTCTCCTTGCTCGTCGGCTCCTTCCAGTACGCCTTGATCGGCTTCCAGAAGTCGTTGTCCAGTCCCTCGTCGTAGGCGTTGCCGTTCTGCACCACGATGGCCGTGACTCGTTCGGGGTGCTTCACGGCGAGTCGGTAACCGACGGGCGCACCGTAGTCCTGCACGTACAGGGCGTACTTCTTCAGGTCCAGCTTCTCGGTGAACTGCTCGACGACCTCGGCCAGGTGGTCGAAGGTGTACGCGAACTTGTTCCGCGGCGGCATCGAACTGTGCCCGTAGCCGGGGTAGTCGGGGGCGATCACGCGGTACTTATCGGCCAGTTGCGGCATCAGGTGGCGAAACATCTGCGAGCTGGTCGGGAAGCCGTGCAGGAGCAGCACGACGGGGGCGTCCTTCGGGCCGGCCTCGCGGTAGAAGATGTCGAGGTCGCCGACCTTTACCGTCTTGTGGTGGTTCTTCGGCGGCTCGGCCGCGTCGACCGGGGAGAGTGTGACGGCCAAGGCGGCCAGGAGCAGCGCGGTGCGAAACATGACTCGTACTCCGAATGGGTGGTCGGGATTGGGTTGGGAGTTACTTCAGGTCGGGGATGCCGGGGTGGTCCGCCGGTCGCGGGCCGGGGGCGGGCCAGAAGAACGTCCGCTCGCCCGCGCGGATCGCCACGTCGTTGATGCTCGCCTCGCGGCGGCGCATCAGCCCGCGGTCGTCGAACTCCCACAGCTCGTTGCCGTAGCTGCGGAACCAGTTCCCCGCCGCGTCGTGCCACTCGTACCGGAACCGCACCGCGATGCGGTCGGCGGTGAACGCCCACAGCGCCTTCACCAGCCGGTAGTCGAGTTCGCGGTCCCACTTGCCGGCGAGGAACGCCCGGATCTCGTCGCGGCCGACGAGGAAGCGGTCGCGGTTCCGCCACACCGAGTCCTCGGAGTAGGCGAGCGCCACCCGGTTCGGGTCGCGGGAGTTCCAGGCGTCCTCGGCGAGCCGCACTTTGCGGGTGGCGGTTTCGAGGGTGAACGGCGGGGCGAGGACGGTCGGGTTTGTGATCATGTCGTTCATGGGACCCTCAGGGGTGAACGGGAGGAGCGGAGAAGGATCGCTCCTCCGCTCGGCGAAGCGATTACCGCGTCGGGTCGCAGCCGGGGATGGTGGCGCAGGCGTCGTGGTGGTCGACGAGCGGCTCGGCCTTGGGGAAGTCGATGTCGGTGTCGGCGACGTGGTTGAAGTAGTTGGTGAACACGTTCAGCGCGACGTGGGCGACGACCTCGGCGACGGCCCCGTCGTCGTACCCGGCCTCGCGGACCGCCTGCAGGTCGGCACCAGACACCCGACCTTTCGTATCCACGACCGTGCGGGCGAAGCGGACTAGCGCGTCGGCCTTCGGGTCCACCGCGGTGCCGCGGCGGCTGTCGCGGATCTGGTCGGCGGTCAGGCCGGCCATCTTCCCGATCGCAGTGTGGGCGGCCAGACAGTAGTCGCACCCGTTCGCCTGGGCGACGGCGAGGGCGATCTGCTCGCGGGTCTTGGCCGGCAACACCCCCTGGGCGAGCGCGCCGCTCAGTTGCAGGTAGCCGTTGAGGGCGGCCGGGGCGTTGGCCATCGACCGCGTCATGTTCGGGACGAGGCCGAGTTTGCCCTTCACGGCGTCGAGCAGTTCCTTGGCCTTGCCGGTGGCGGACTCGGGGGCGATCTGGGTCAGGCGGGACATGGTCGTGGTCCTTTCGAGGTCGGGTGGCGGATCGCCCAGGGATTTCCGGGCGATTGGAACCATGACAGTTCAGCTTCCGTGCCAAACCGGAATTGAAGTCGTAAAGCATTGATTTGCCGTGTTTTACACGAATTGACACTGGATTGTGACACACACGATTTTTCGTGAATCAGCGAAATTTCGTATCAAATGCACGATTTTTCGTAATTCAGCCTCGTGAAACTGCCAATCCCTTCGTCCCTCTTCACCAACCCGAAGCGGTTGCTTCTGGATCTGGCGAAAGAGCACCACCTGCCCGAACTCCTGCGACTGCTGGTCGACCGGCTGGCCGACTCGCCGCGAGTAGCGCTGGCGCGGGTCTGGCTCGTTCGGCCGGGCGACATCTGCGACACCTGCCCGATGAAAAGCGAGTGCCCGAACCGCGACCGCTGCCTACACCTGGTGGCGAGCGCGGGCCGTTCGACGGCTGCACCGGCCGAGGAGTGGACCCGGCTGGATGGCGCGTTCCGCCGGTTCCCGCTCGGGGTTCGCAAGGTCGGGCGGATCGGGGCGAGCGGGAAATCCATCGAGGCGCCCGACCTTTCGGCCGGCACCCCGGACTGGATCGCCCGACCGGAGTGGCTCCGGGCCGAGGGGATCAGCGGGTTCGGCGGGCAGCCGCTCGTCCACCGCGGCGAGACGCTCGGCGTCCTGGCGGTGTTCGCCCGCGGCCCCATCGGCCCCGACTGCATGGACTGGCTGCGGACGATCGCCGACCACACGGCCGCCGCCATCGCCACGGCGCGGGCGTTCGAGGAGATCGAGGGGTTGAAGAAGCGGCTGGAGTTGGAGAACGAGTACCTGCGGGAGGAGGTCACCCGGAGCGGCGCGTTCGGCGAACTGGTCGGCCAGAGTCCGGCGTTGGAAGCGGTGTCCCGGCAGATCGACCTGGTGGCCCCGACCGACTCGGCCGTCCTCGTCCTGGGCGAAAGTGGGACGGGGAAAGAACTGGTCGCCCGCGAACTCCATCGCCGCAGTCGGCGGGCGGGCAAGCCGCTCATCAAGGTGAACTGCGCGGCGATCCCCCGCGAGCTGTACGAGAGCGAGTTCTTCGGCCACCTGAAGGGGTCGTTCACCGGGGCGACGCGGGACCGCGTCGGGCGGTTCGAGTTGGCCGACGGCGGTACGCTGTTCCTCGACGAGATCGGGGAGATCCCGCTCGACCTGCAAGCGAAGCTGCTCCGGGTGCTGCAAGAGGGGGAACTCGAGCGCATCGGCGAGGAGAGGACTCGTAAAGTCGATGTGCGGGTCGTGGCGGCAACCAACCGCGATCTGAAAGCGGAGGCCGAGGCGGGGCGGTTCCGGCAGGACCTGTACTACCGCCTAAGCGTGTTCCCGGTCGAACTGCCGCCGCTGCGGAAGCGGCCCGAGGACATCCCCCTGCTGGCCGAGCACTTCCTGGCACTGCTGTGCCGGAAACTCGGGCGGTCGAAGCCACGCCTGACGCTGGCGACCGTGCAAACCCTTCAGAAGTACTCCTGGCCGGGAAACGTGCGGGAACTACAGCACGTGATCGAACGGGCGGTTATCACGGCCGAGGGCGGACGCCTGGCCATCGAGTTGCCCACCGCATCGCCCCCGGCCGGCCGAGCCCCCCCAACGCCGGCCCCCGCGACGAGCCGGATCTTGACCGACGCCGAGTTGCGGCAGTTGGAGGCGGACAACATCCGGGCGGCACTGACGCAGACGAAGGGGAAGGTGTCCGGCGCGGGCGGGGCGGCGGAACTGCTCGGAATGAAACCGACCACCCTGGCGTCTCGGATCAAATCTCTCGGCATCACGGACTGAATGTCTGTTCCCAATGAGCAGGATGAACCACGTCGTTCGATTGAGGCTCATCCCGCTCTGTTACGGTGGCAAAACGGATCGGTGGTCTGATCAGGCACGGTCGAGTGGTCTGCACGTCCCATGTTCCGGGCCACCAACGTCACACTTTGACCTTGCGGGAGCCGGCCGCAGACTTGTCGGTCGTCGCCTCCAGGCTCTCCAGTTTGATTCCGTCCGGGCGGTCGCGGCCGATGGCGATGGTGTACTTACCGGCGGCGAACACCGGCGGTTGGAACGTCGGCCCGGTCACGCGGATCGAGTACACCACTTCGCCCGTCTTCGCGTCGGTCACTTTGACCACCGGGTCGACCCCCTTTTCAAACTCCAACGTAGGCAGCCAGGCGGTCGGCTTCCGGCCGTCGTTTTCGTCCCAGCCGACGGTGATCGGCCAGCCGGGAAACTGGGCCTTGTCACCAGCGGCAGCGTCCGAGAACCGCGGCCAGCACTCGAACGTCACCGTGCGGGCCTTTTTGTCGAACTTGGCCAACCCGTACCCGTCGGCCCGTTTCTTCTCGTCGTTCACGTTTTCCGGGTTGGCGTAGGCCAGCACGCGGATCATGTTCCCCAATCCGTCCTTGAACTCGCCGGTCCACGGCAGCGGACTGTTCGGCACCGGGTTCGGCCCAGCCTTTTCATCCAGGGGGTGCCACCAACGGCCGTAGATGGTGTTCACCAGCGCCGGGCTGGTAAAGGCATAGGGGCCGTCGTTCTGTTCGTTGATGCCGTGCTTCACCACCACGGCCAGGTGTTGGTCGCCGCACAGGTGAACGGCCCGCACTCGGCGGATGGCGGCGAGCGCCACGTTCCGGCCGGTCTGCGGCCAGCCGTTGCAATCCAGGTCGGCGAGCAGGCGGTCGGTGCTCTTGCCGTGCATGTGGACGGCTCCGCAGAACGCCGTTTGCGACAAGACCGCCTTCACGGTCGCCCCTGTCCAGTCGTCGGCCCAGTCGGCCAGAAACTTCATCTGCCGTTCGCCGAGTAACTCCAGCCCTTTCAGGTCGATCACCTTCGGGTCGTACTTCGGGTCGTTGATGTGGTCCGGCCGCGGGCCCATCTTCGGGATCTTCCCTTCGGGGCCGGTCTTGAACTTGCGGTCTTCGAGGATGGCGAAGTCGACCCCGCCGACCCGCATCCGCGTGAAGTACACCGTGATGTCCTGCTCCACCGGCTTCGGGTCGACCGCGTCGGGCAGGTGCCACGTCTGCTGCCGTTGCACCATGTTCACATAGGTGGCCGGGTAGAAGTAGCCGCCGTCGGCCCCGTCCTGCCGCTTGCACCGCTTGCCGTTCTCCCCCCACAGGTTCGGGTGGCCGACGTCGTGGTCGTCGGGGATGGTGACGGTCGGCCGGTCCTTGATGAGATCCCGGAATTGCAACCCGAACTCGATCCACCCCGCGGTGTGCTCGGTGTGTCGGTAGGTCTGGTCGCCGGCGAAGAAGAGCAGGTCGGGGTCGTGGGCGAGCAGGTGCTGGACGATCTCCGGCCGCCCGCCAGTGGTGCGACTGGAGTTGCACGACATGTTCGCCACCACGATCACGTCCTTGTCGGCCGGGTCGCGGCGAATCGTGCCCTCGAACGTCGCCTTCTCCCCGTGCCGCACTCGGTAGTTCACGCTCTTCGTCTGATCCCACTTTTCGACGCGGAAGTGGGCACTCCAGCCGGGGTAAAGCACCGGGGCTTTGATTAATTCGACCCACTTGCCGTCCCGCTCGACTTCCAATCGAGCCTCGCGCGGTTCGCCCGGTTTAAGAGGGTAAAGCTGGGCAGTCAGTTTCAGCACCGCGTGGTCGACCGTATAGAGGGCGAACGCGACCACCTGTTCTCGGGGCACGTCCATCGGCGGGGGCGGGTTCTGCACTTTCGGCCCAAGCTTCTTCGTCCACCACTCGCCGACGGCGAGGGAGTCGAGGTTCGGGAACTCGTCGCCGAACGGCTTGACCGGTTCCGGTTCGGCGGCGGTGGCGAGGGCGGTGGCAGCGGCGGTCGCGATCACCCCCCAGGCGAACTCGCGGCGGTTGGGTGGTAGGATCGGATCGCAGTCGTTTGGTTCAGTCACTGGATTTTTCCAAGAGTCAACGCGCCGCCACCCCGCGGCGCATGTCCGTTCTTGCGATAACACGTGACAGTATATTGTCCGGGAACTCCCCGCACCCGTGGAGGCCACCCATGCCCCGCTTGCTCCCCTTGGCGGCGTTGATCGCCCTCGCGCCGATTGTTCACGCCGCCAAGCCGGCCACGAAGCCGAACATCCTGCTCATCTACGCCGACGACCAGTCGTGCCGGACTGTCGGCTGCTACCCGGAGTCGTGGGAGTGGGTAAAGACGCCGCACATTGACGCTCTTGCGAAGTCCGGCGTGCGGTTCACCGGTGCCTACCTCGGGGCGTGGTGCATGCCGTCGCGGGCGTCGCTGCTCACCGGCCGCTTCCCGCACGGCGTCCAATCCTTGCGGATGGAAGGCAAGTACCCGGCCAGCACCTACGACCCGAAGCGCTGCCCGTTCTGGCCGGCCACCTTCCGGGCGAACGGCTATTCCACCGCGCAAATCGGCAAGTGGCACACCGGCACCGACCCCGGCTTCGGCCGCGACTGGGATCACCAGATCGTTTGGAACCGCCCGCAGTACCCGGACAACGCCGGGGCGTATTACACGAAGCAACGGCTCCAGGTGAATGGCAAGGAGGAGTGGCGGGACGGCTACC
Organism: Gemmataceae bacterium; assembly: GCA_019636445.1. Taxonomy (GTDB): domain Bacteria; phylum Planctomycetota; class Planctomycetia; order Gemmatales; family Gemmataceae; genus Limnoglobus. The sequence goes on from JAHBXO010000055.1 coordinate 31,457, forward strand.
CGGCTGACAATTACACCAGGTGGGCGGTGGACTACATCAAGGGCGAAACGCGGGACAAGAACAAGCCATGGTTCCTCTGGTTGTGCCACGGCAGCATCCACGGGCCGTCCATCCCCGCCTCCCGCCACAAGGGCACTTACAAGGACGCGAAGGTGACGCCGCCGGCAGACATCCTCGGACCGTGGCCGGGCAAGCCGAACTATCTGAACGACACCTTGGCGTGGAGGAAGGAACCGGACGGTTCGATCCACGCCGGGCCGAGCGGAGAGAAATTCGGCGACGTGGGCGAGGGCAAGAAGGGGGTTGAGTACGCCGCCTGGGTGCGACAGATGAACGAGTGCGTGCCGGCCATCGACGAGGGCGTCGGCGAACTCATGAAGGCACTCAAGGAGAGCGGTCAACTCGACAACACCATCGTCATCTACACCGCCGATCAGGGGTTCGCGATGGGCGAACACGGTATGCGGATGAAGATCGCCCCGTA